>NZ_AJWX01000008.1 GCF_000263855.1 Pseudomonas sp. M47T1 | reverse complement strand
GTTTTGATTCGCTGTCAACTGCCTTTTTCACCGCTTTCGACGTTAAGATCGAAACCCTCCAGAACTGCTTACTTCGGTTAACTCTTTGAAACTCAAGGAGTTTTCCGTTTCGGTTGCGCCGGAAGTGGGGCGAATTATAGATAGATTTGAGGGGGCGTCAAGCTTTGATTTCAACAAATTGTCATAAAGATCAAAAGCATCCCAAAGGGGACCCTATAAAGGCCACCAGGTGCATGCCTCTGGATCTTCAAGCCTCACAACATCGAGCGCCGCCCGCGCGGCGCTTCGCGGCCAGAGGCCGCTCCCACGCTGGAGATGGGTGTTGCGCACACCTGGCGACCCTGACGCAACCTTCAACCATGCCCCCCCAAAAAACCAAAAAAAGGCGGGCCTAACGGCCCGCCCTCTCTCACCCTAAAACCTCAAAGGCTAGGAAACGCAAACTGCGAAGCCTCATGGCTCGCCCGCTGCGGCCAGCGCTGGGTAATCGCCTTGCGCCGCGTGTAGAAGCGCACACCGTCCGGCCCATACGCATGCAGGTCACCAAACAGCGACCGCTTCCAGCCACCAAAGCTGTGGTAAGCCACCGGCACCGGCAACGGTACGTTGACGCCGACCATCCCCACTTCGATCTCATCACAGAACAGGCGCGCCGCTTCACCGTCACGGGTGAAGATGCAGGTGCCGTTGCCGTATTCGTGGTCGTTGATCAGCTGCATTGCAGCTTCCAGGCTGTTCACCCGCACGATGCACAGCACCGGGCCGAAGATCTCTTCTTTATAAATACGCATCTCGGGGGTGACGTTGTCGAACAGGCAGCCACCCAGGAAGAAGCCATCTTCATTACCCGGCACTACCAGGCCGCGGCCATCCACCACCAGTTTGGCGCCAGCCTGCAGGCCGTCTTCGACATAACCGGCCACCTTGTCGCGAGCCTGGCCGGTGACCAGTGGGCCCATGTCCAGGCCGCAGGAGGTGCCGGCACCGATTTTCAACGCCTTGATCTGTGGCGTCAGCTTGGCCACCAGGGCGTCAGCTACCTGGTCGCCCACGCACACGGCTACGGAAATGGCCATGCAGCGCTCGCCGCACGAACCGTAGGCCGCGCCCATCAGGGCGCTGACGGCATTGTCCAGATCTGCGTCGGGCATCAGCACCGCGTGGTTCTTGGCGCCGCCCAGTGCCTGCACACGCTTGCCGCGCTTGGTGCCTTCGCTATAGATGTACTCGGCGATCGGGGTGGAGCCCACGAAGCTCAAGGCTTTCACTTCCGGCGCCTGGATCAAAGCGTCCACCGCAACCTTGTCGCCGTGCACCACGTTCAACACGCCGCTGGGCAAGCCGGCCTGCAGCAGCAACTGGGCAATGAACAGCGTGGAGCTTGGGTCGCGTTCCGATGGCTTGAGGATGAAGCAGTTGCCGCAGGCGATGGCCAGCGGGTACATCCACAGCGGCACCATGGCCGGGAAGTTGAACGGGGTAATACCGGCCACCACGCCCAGCGGCTGGAAGTCGGACCAGGCATCAATGTTCGGGCCAACGTTGCGGCTGTACTCGCCCTTGAGGATTTCCGGCGCGGCGCAGGCGTACTCGACGTTCTCGATACCGCGCTTCAGTTCGCCCGCAGCGTCTTCCAAGGTTTTGCCGTGCTCTTCGCTGATCATCTGCGAGATCTTGGCTTCGTTCTGCTCCAGCAGTTGCTTGAAGCGGAACATCACCTGGGCACGCTTGGCCGGCGGGGTGTTGCGCCAGGCCGGGAAGGCGGCCTTGGCCGAATCGATGGCCCGCTGCACGGTTTGCAGGTCAGCGAGTTGAAGCTTGTGGATAACCTGACCGGTGGACGGGTTGTAGACGTCGGCGGTGCGGTCGCCGCCGGAAACCAGATCGCCGTTGATCAGGTGTTGGATGCTGCTCATGTGAAACTCCTGGAAAAGGTGCCAAGGAGCGGTCGATACCGCTCCTTCTATATAGAGGGATCAGTCGATCGCGTTCAGCGCCTGGCCAACGGCATCGAACAGGCGGTCCATGTCCTGGGCCTTGGCGTTGAAGGTTGGCCCGAACTGCAGGGTGTCGCCGCCAAAGCGCACATAGAAACCGGCTTGCCACAGCTTCATCGAGGCTTCGTACGGGCGCACGATGGCGTCGCCGTCACGCGGGGCGATCTGGATCGCGCCAGCCAGGCCGAAGTTGCGGATGTCGACGACGTTCTTGCTGCCCTTGATACCGTGCAGCGCTTTCTCGAAGTGCGGCGCCAGCTCGGCAGCCTGTTGCACCAGGCTTTCCTTTTGCAGCAGGTCCAGCGCGGCCAGGCCGGCGGCGCAGGCTACCGGGTGCGCCGAGTAGGTGTAGCCGTGCGGGAATTCCACGGCGTACTCAGGCGTGGCCTGGTTCATGAATGTCTGGTAGATCTCGGTGCTGGCAATCACCGCGCCCATGGGGATGGCGCCGTTGGTGACCTGCTTGGCAATGCACATCAGGTCCGGGGTAACGCCAAAGGTGTCGGCGCCGAACATGTTGCCGGTACGGCCGAAACCGGTGATCACTTCGTCGAAGATCAGCAGGATGTTGTGCTGGCTGCAGATCTCGCGCAGGCGCTTGAGGTAACCCTTCGGCGGTGGCAGCACGCCAGCGGAGCCGGCCATGGGTTCGACGATGACCGCGCCGATGTTCGACGCATCATGCAGCTCAATCAGCTTGAGCATCTCGTCGGCCAGGGCAATGCCGCCCTCTTCCGGCGCGCCCTTGGAGAAGGCGTTGCTGGCCAGCAGGGTGTGCGGCAGGTGGTCGACATCCATCAACTGGCCGAACATCTTGCGGTTGCCATTCACGCCACCCAGGCTGGTGCCAGCGACGTTAACGCCGTGGTAGCCACGGGCACGGCCGATCAGCTTGGTCTTGGTGGCCTGGCCTTTCAGGCGCCAGTAGGCCCGCACGATCTTCACCGCGGTGTCGCAGCACTCGGAGCCGGAGTTGGTGTAGAACACGTGGTTCAGGTCGCCGGGAGTCAGCTCGGTGATCTTCTCGGCCAGCTGGAACGACAGCGGGTGGCCGTACTGGAACGCCGGCGAGTAGTCGAGCACACCCAGTTGGCGTGACACCGCTTCCTGGATTTCCTTGCGGGTGTGGCCGGCGCCGCAGGTCCACAGGCCCGACAGGCTGTCGTAGATCTTGCGGCCCTTGTCGTCCGTCAGGTAGCTGCCTTCGGCCGCGACGATGATGCGTGGGTCGCGCTGGAAGCTGCGGTTGGCGGTGTAGGGCATCCAGTGAGCATCCAGCTTCAGCTGGCTGGCAATTCCGTTCGGAGCAGTTTCGGGCATGTTCATCTGTGCAAGACCTCGAATCAGGAGTGACGACCGTTGTTGCACCTACGTTGTCACGACGATAAAGTCTAGAAAACACGACTTTTCTAATCTTTGGTTAGCCGACGACTAAACTATGAGCCGACGCCCCGATCCACTGGCCCAGGTCAGCGATTTCGATATCCGCCTGTTGAAGATTTACCGCAGCGTGGTGGAGTGCGGCGGGTTTTCCGCTGCCGAGAACGTGCTGGGCATTGGCCGTTCGGCCATCAGCCAGCAGATGAGCGACCTGGAACAACGCCTGGGGCTGCGCCTGTGCCAGCGCGGGCGCGCCGGTTTCTCCCTGACCGAGGAAGGCCGGGAGGTGTACCACTCGGCATTGCAACTGCTGAGCGCCATTGAAAGTTTCCGCACCGAGGTCAACGGCCTGCACCAGCACCTGCGCGGCGAGCTGAACATTGGCCTGACCGACAACCTGGTGACCCTGCCGCACATGCGCATCACCCATGCGCTGGCACAGCTCAAGGACCGCGGGCCAGACGTGCGCATTCAGATCCGCATGATTGCCCCCAGCCAGGTTGAGCAGGGCGTGCTCGATGGCAGCCTGCACGTAGGCGTGGTGCCCCAGGCAAGTCCCCTGTCGGGCCTGGAGTACGAACCGCTGTACAGCGAACGCTCACTGCTCTACTGCGCGGTGGGCCACCCGTTGTTCTACGCCGCCGACAGCGAGCTGGATGATGAACGCCTGAATGGCCAGGATGCCATTGCTCCCACGTTCCGCCTGCCCGTCGAGATTCAGGCCCGCTACCAGGCGTTGAATTGCACCGCCAGTGCGTCGGACCGCGAGGGCATGGCCTTCCTGATCCTGACCGGGCGCTTCATCGGCTATTTGCCCGACCATTACGCCAGTTTCTGGGTGCAGCAAGGTCGCTTGCGGGCGCTCAAGCCCAGCGAGCGGTTTTATGACTTGAGCCTGTCTTGGGTTACCCGCAAGGGGCGACGCCCGCATTTGGTGCTGGAAAGCTTTTTGGAGAGCCTGGCAGCCACACGCTAGTGCACTTTGCTAGCAACGGTTGCTGACCAGCGGCCATCCAAAATGGCCCACAAAATAATTACAGCCTTTATTTACAAGGGCTGTAAGCGAAACGCGCATATCAAACCTGAGCAGTTGGACAGCTTTTTGCAACAGGACGTGTAACCGATACACGACCCCGTGCCGAGAGCCTCCCATGCCACCAGAATCATCGTCGCCCAACGAACTGATCTACGGTCTCAATGATCGCCCCAGCCCCATGGCCGCTATGCTCGCTGCGTTGCAGCACGTACTGGCCAGTTTCGTCGGCATCATCACCCCGCCGCTGATCATCGGCTCGGCGCTGGGCCTGACCGACCACCTGCCCTACCTGCTCAGCATGGCGCTGATGGTGTCGGGCATCGGCACCTTTATCCAGGCACGCCGCCCGTTCGGCATTGGTGCCGGCATGATCTGCCTGCAGGGCACCAGCTTTGCGTTCCTGGGCGCGGTGCTGTCCGCCGGCTTCATGGTCAAGCAGCGCGGTGGCAGCCCGGAAGACATCATGGCGATGATTTTCGGCGTGTGCTTTTTCGGTGCCGCGGTGCAGATCGTGCTCAGCCGGTTCATTGGCCAACTGCGCCGGGTGATCACTCCGCTGGTGACTGGTATTGTCATTACGCTGATCGGCATCAGCCTGATCAAAGTGGGCATGACCGACCTGGGCGGCGGCTTCAACGCCCCGGACTACGGCGCCCCCGGCAACCTGGCCCTGGGCGCGTTCGTGCTGCTGGTGATCATTTTGCTCAACCGCTCGAGCACCCCATGGGTGCGGCTATCGGCCATCATCATTGGCCTGGCGGTGGGGTGCATTGCCGCCTGGTTCAGCGGCAAACTGGTGCCCCAGGCCCTGCCTGCCCTGCCATTGGTAAGCCTGCCCATCCCCTTCAAGTTCGGTTTCAGCTTTGACTGGGCAGCCTTCTTTCCGGTGGCACTGATCTACCTGATCAGCACCATCGAAACCGTTGGCGACCTGACCGCCAACTGCATGCTGTCGCGCCAGCCCATCACCGGCCCCAGCTACATTGGCCGGCTCAAGGGCGGTGTGCTGGGCGACGGCGTCAGCTGCCTGCTGGCCGCCACCTTCAGTGCTTTCCCCAACACCACCTTTGCCCAGAACAACGGCGTGATCCAACTGACCGGCGTGGCCAGTCGCTACGTGGGCCTGTACATCGGTGCCATCCTGTTCCTGCTGGGCCTGGTGCCGGTGATTGGCGCGGTGCTGCAGCAAATTCCCAAACCGGTACTGGGCGGTGCCACCCTGGTGATGTTCGGCAGCGTCGCGGCCGCCGGTGTGCGCATCCTGGCCCAAGGGCCGCTGGACCGTCGCAACATGCTGATCATCGCTACCTCGTTCGGCGTGGGCCTGGGCGTGGCGGCGCAACCAGCCTTGCTGCACCTGCTGCCCAAGCTGGTGCAGAACCTGTTCGATTCGGCCATCACCAGCGGTGGTGTGACCGCGCTGGTCATGTGCCTGCTACTGCCCGAAGGCAAGCCTGAGGGCAACACCGGGGCGCTGGACAGCGAGGCACTTGAAACTCGCGTTTGAAGGTTTTCCGGCCCAGGCCTTGTCTAGATCCTGTGGGTGCGTTATCAACGCATTACGATGCACCCACACGATCTGTTCGGAACCGTCCATGACCCTCGAAGTCCCTGCGCACAGCGCCAATCCCGCCGGCAAGCCTGCCAGCCGTATCCGCCAGAAGAACGAAGAGACCATCATCAAGGCGGCCGAGGACGAGTTCGCCCGCCACGGTTTCAAGGGCACCAGCATGAACACCATCGCCCTCAACGCCGGGCTGCCCAAGGCCAACCTGCATTACTACTTCACCAACAAGCTGGGCCTGTACATCGCGGTGTTGAGCAACATCCTCGAACTGTGGGACAGCACCTTCAACACCCTGACTGTCGACGATGACCCTACCCAGGCGCTGACCCGCTACATTCGCGCCAAGATGGAGTTTTCCCGCCGCCAGCCCCAGGCCTCGCGCATCTTCGCCATGGAGATCATCAGCGGCGGCCAATGCCTGAACAACTACTTTAGCCAGGACTACCGCGCCTGGTTCCAGGGCCGTGCCGGTGTGTTCCAGGCCTGGATCGACGCAGGCAAGATGGACCCGGTAGACCCCGTGCACCTGATCTTCCTGCTGTGGGGCAGCACCCAGCATTACGCCGACTTCGCCAGTCAGATCTGCCGCGTCACCGGGCGCACGCGCCTGACCCGCCAGGACTTCGATGAGGCCGGCGAGCAATTGACCCGTATAATCCTCAAAGGCTGTGGCCTCACCCCTGTCCAATGATTGTTTGCGCGGATCTGTTCTGAATGCCCTCGACCCTGCTCGGCCCTTGCGAATTTCGCGAAGATATTCGCAAGAGCCGCTTCATCACCCTCGCCGCGCCCATCGACAGCGTTGCGCACGCCCAGGCGTTCATCGACCAGCACAGCGTGGCCGATGCCACCCACAATTGCTGGGCGTGGAAACTGGGCGAGCAGTACCGCAGCAACGATGACGGCGAACCCGGTGGCACCGCCGGGCGGCCTATCCTGGCCGCCATCGAGGCGCAGGACTGTGATCAGGTGGTGGTGCTGGTGATTCGCTGGTATGGCGGTATCCAGTTGGGCACCGGTGGCCTGGCACGCGCCTACGGCGGCGGCGCCAACAAGTGCCTGCAACAGGCAGAAAAGCGCGTGCTGGTGAGCCGCATTGCCGTGACCTGCTCGTGCAGTTTCAGCGAACTGGCGCTGGTGAAACTGCGCGTGAGCGAGCTGGACGGGTTGTTGGTGCAAGAGGATTTCACCGCCAATGGCGTTGACCTGCAACTGGCGCTGGGCCGCGAGCATGTACCGCGCCTGCAGCAACAACTGGCCGACCTGAGCCGCGGCCGCATCCTGCTGGAAACCGCAACCCTGGAGCTGCCGCAGGCTGCGAAGGTCCGCAAAGCGGGCCCGCGATCAACATGACACCGCCCAAGGTCCTGCAGACCTTTCCGCAGCCTGGCGGCAGCTGCGGAGGATAAGCGCAGACCGGTCAAACTTGCCCACATCTACTGTGCACCCGGTTGTGGATAAGCTCTGCGCAACCCGCGCCAGGCCTTGTGGATCAAGGCTCTCAGGCACTTGATCATTAATTGATCAATTATCTTGTGCGCAGCCAAAAAGCACCATTGATCAATCACTTATACACAGTTATCGCCATTCGGAGATAGCCGCCAACGGCTTATACCCCGCGCTGCGCCTTGCGCACAAAAACTGTGGACCAACCTGTGGATAAGCCGTGCAAGCCTGCGTTATCCGCTGACTGCAGCGCTCGCACAGGGCATTGATCACTTTTTGATCAGCCCATTTCTGATGCGCGCCTGGGCAACTATGCCCTGGCTTGGTGCCACTCCCCCTGCCGAGAGAGCGCCACAGGCCCCGGCCAGCCATTTCCTGACCCACTGGCCAGGAAATTGCTTAAGCACCAGCGTCCCATTTCAACCGAGCCTGTCATGTCCAACCCTGCGAACACCCCGCGCCTGCAACTGCGCGCGATCAGCAAGCGTTACCCCGGCTGCCTGGCCAACGACAGCATTGACCTGAGCATTGCGCCCGGCGAGATTCGCGCCCTGCTAGGCGAGAACGGCGCCGGTAAAAGCACCTTGATGAAGATCATCTACGGCGTGACCCAGGCCGATGGCGGCAGCGTGCTGTGGCAAGGCCGCGAGGTGCAGATGCGCAACCCGGCCCAGGCACGGCAATTGGGCATCGGCATGGTGTTCCAGCACTTCTCGCTGTTCGAGACGCTGACCGTGGCGCAGAACATTGCCTTGGCCATGGGCCCGGGGCAGACACCGGCGCAACTGGAACCGAAAATTCGCGAAGTGTCCACGCGCTATGGCATGCCCCTGGAGCCGGACCGGCTGGTGCACAGCCTATCGATCGGCGAACGTCAGCGCGTGGAGATCGTGCGCTGCCTGATGCAGGATATCCGCCTGCTGATTCTCGACGAACCCACCTCGGTGCTTACACCACAGGAAGCCGATGAGCTGTTCGTGACCTTGCGGCGCCTGGCCAGCGAAGGCTGCAGCATCCTGTTTATCAGCCACAAGCTGGGTGAAGTCCGGGCCTTGTGCCACAGCGCCACGGTATTGCGTGGCGGCCGGGTGTCAGGGCACTGCGTGCCGGCCGCCTGCACGGACCTGGAACTGGCGCGCCTGATGGTAGGTGACGCCGAAGGGCTAGTGGCCCAGTACCCGAAAGCCGAAGGCGGTGCGCCGTTCTTGCAGGTAGAACAGCTGGACTGGAACAACCCCGACCCATTCGGCTGTTCGCTGCGCGGCGTGGACCTGCAAGTGCGCAGCGGCGAAATCGTCGGCATCGCCGGCGTGGCGGGTAATGGCCAGGACGAACTGCTGGCCCTGTTGAGCGGCGAACAGCGCACCCAACACGCCGCAACCATCCGCTTTGCCGGCGAACCGGTCGGCACCTTGCGCCCAGACCAACGCCGCTCTCGCGGCCTGGCCTTCGTGCCCGCCGAGCGCCTGGGGCATGGCGCCGTGCCGGAAATGAGCCTGGCCGAAAACGCCCTGCTTACCGCCTTTCAGCAAGGCTTGGTACACAACGGCATGGTGCGCACGTCCAAGGTGCTGGCCCTGGCCGACGAGATCATCCGCCGCTTCGCAGTGAAAACGCCCAGTGCCCAGGCACCAGCCCGCAGCCTCTCGGGCGGCAACCTGCAGAAATTCATCCTGGGCCGCGAGATCCTGCAACAACCACGCTTGCTGGTGGCCGCTCACCCCACCTGGGGCGTCGACGTAGGCGCGGCGGCCACCATCCACCGCGCCCTGATTGCCTTGCGCGATGCCGGCGCCGCCATCTTGGTCATTTCCGAGGACCTGGACGAACTGTTCCAGATCAGCGACCGCCTTGGCGCCCTCAGCGCTGGCCGCCTGAGCGCGTTGCAGGCCACCGCACATACCACACAGGTGCAATTGGGCGGCTGGATGGCCGGCCGCTTCACCGACACCGCCAGCCCTAGCGCGGCCATGGCCGAATAACGGAGCCTTTCATGTTGCTTTCCCTTGAACCTCGCGGCCAGCAGTCGCGCCTGATGCTCTGGTGCTCGCCGCTGCTGGCGGCGCTGCTGACCCTGGGCTGCGGTTCGCTGCTGTTCATCGCCCTGGGCCATGACCCGCTGCACACCTTACATACCTTGCTGATAGAACCGGTCAGCGACCTCTACGGCATCAGCGAACTGCTGGTGAAAGCGTTGCCCATCCTGATGTGTGCCCTGGGCCTGGCCGTGGCCTACCAGGCCCGCATCTGGAACATCGGCGCCGAGGGCCAACTGCTGATGGGCGCCCTGGGTGGCAGCGCGGTGGCGGTGCACATCATCGGCATGGACAGCCGCTGGGCGCTGGTGATGGTGCTGCTGGCCGGCATAGCCGCCGGCGCCGCCTGGGCCGGGCTGACCGCCTGGCTGCGCACGCATTTCAATGCCAACGAAATCCTCACCAGCATCATGCTCAATTACATTGCCTTGAACCTGTTGCTGTATTTCGTGCACGGCCCGTTGAAGGACCCGGCCGGGTTCAACTTCCCCGAATCGGCCATGTTCGGCGATGCCAGCCGCTTGCCATTGGTGTTTGAAGGCGGACGCCTGCATGTGGGGCTGTATTTCGCCCTGCTGGCATTGGTGGCGGTGTGGGTGTTGTTGCAGAAAAGCTTCGTCGGTTTTCAGATCAAGGTGCTGGGCCTGGACCAGCGAGCCGCCGGTTTCGTCGGCTTTCGCGAGAAACGCCTGGTGTGGTTCGCCCTGTTGATCAGCGGCGCCCTGGCCGGGCTGGCCGGCGTGTGCGAAGTGACCGGGCCCATCGGCCAGTTGGTGCCACAGGTGTCCCCCGGTTATGGCTACGCGGCCATTACTGTGGCCTTTCTCGGCCGCCTGAACCCCATTGGCATCGTGTTCTCAAGCCTGCTGATGGCGTTGCTCTACCTGGGCGGTGAAAACGCCCAGATGGCCATGAACCTGCCCCAGGCTATCACCCAACTGTTCCAGGGCATGATGCTGTTCTTCCTGCTGGCTTGTGACGTGCTGATTCTCTACCGCCCGCGCCTCAACGTGCGCTGGGCCCGCCGAACCACCTCGGTCGCGACCGCAGGAGCGCTGTGATGGATATCGATCTGCTGAGCAACATTCTCTATGCCATGGTGCGATGCGGCACGCCATTGCTGCTGGTAGCGCTGGGCGAACTCATCTGTGAAAAGAGTGGCGTACTCAACCTGGGCCAGGAAGGCATGATGCTGTTCGGCGCGGTGGTGGGTTTCATCGTCGCGTTCAACAGCGGCAACCTGTGGCTGGGCGTGCTGCTGGCCATGGCGGCGGGCATGCTGCTGTCGTCGCTGTTTGCCCTGGTAGCATTGGTGTTCAACGCCAACCAGGTCGCTACCGGCCTGGCGCTGACCATCTTCGGCGTGGGCCTTTCCAGCTTCGTCGGCGCGGCCTGGGTGGGCAAGCCGTTGACTGGATTCGAGCCGGTGGCCATTCCTCTGTTGAGCAGTATCCCGCTGATCGGGCGCATGCTGTTTGCCCAGGATCTGCTGGTGTACCTGTCGTTTGCCCTGTTCGCCCTGGTGGCTTGGGTGGTGCTCAAGAGCCGCGTGGGCCTGATCGTCCAGGCGGTGGGCGAAAACCCCGACGCGGCCAGCGCCATGGGCCTGCCCGTATTGCGGGTGCGTACCCTGGCGGTGCTGTTCGGCGGCGCCATGGCCGGGCTGGCGGGCGCTTACCTGTCGCTGGCCTACACGCCCATGTGGGCAGAAAACATGAGCGCCGGCCGTGGCTGGATCGCCCTGGCCCTGGTGGTATTCGCCAGCTGGCGGGTGTGGCGAGTACTGCTGGGGGCTTACCTGTTCGGCCTGGCCAGCATCCTGCACCTGGTGGCGCAGGGGGTTGGGTTGTCGATCCCGTCGAGTTTGCTGGCGATGTTGCCGTATGTAGCGACCATTGTGGTGCTGGTGATGTTGTCGCGTGATGCGCTGCGCACGCGGCTGTATGCGCCGGTGTCGCTGGGACAGCCTTGGCAGCCCGGGCATTGATTGTGACATCCGGGCCTGTGGGATCACCTGTCTTCCGTGGGAGCGGATGGCCGGCTCTCGATCCCACAAAGCACGATCGGGGGTATGCTGGTGCTCTTTGCCTGACAATGGACTCTCATCATGAGCAAGAACGCCTTGATCATCGGCGCTTCCCGTGGCCTGGGCCTGGGCCTGGTGCAGCGCCTGCGCGAAGACGGCTGGAACATCACCGCCACGGTGCGCAACCTCAACACTGCTGATGCCCTGCATGCCGTGCCCGGCGTGCGCATCGAAAAACTCGACATGGACGACGCCGGCCAACTCGCCGCGCTGGGCGATGCACTGAAGGGCCAGGTCTATGACCTGCTGTTCGTCAACGCCGGGGTCAAGGGCCCCAACGACCAGAGCGTCGACAAGGTCAGCCCGGAAGACATCGGCGCACTGTTCTACACCAACGCCGTGGCGCCGATCCGCCTGGCACGCCACTTCAGCGGCCAGGTGAGCAGCCAGGGTGGCGTCATCGCCTTCATGAGCTCGGTGCTGGGCAGCGTGACCATGCCCGATGCGCCGGAGTTGGCGCTGTACAAGGCCAGCAAGGCCGCGTTGAATTCCATGACCAACACCTTCCTCGGCACCCTGGGCGACACCTCGCTGACGGTGCTGAGCCTGCACCCGGGCTGGGTGAAGACCGACATGGGCGGCGAAGGCGCCGACCTGGACGTGGAAACCAGCACCCGCGGCCTGATCGATCAGGTCAATGCTCACGCGGGCAAGGGCGGCCATCATTTCGTCAATTACCGGGGCGAGACGATTCCCTGGTAATACGCTAATATCTGCCCGCGCCCCGGCTCTGCATGAACGGCGCGCCCCTGGATCAGCAGACAGGGCAATCACTGAGCTGGCTAACCTGAACGCAACTGTCAGAGGAGCCGGCTCATGCCCGCACCCCGTATATGGATCAAAAACCCTCTCGCCCTGTTTACCGGCAACGACCTGGACGGTCGCGGCGGTGTGGTGGTGCAAGACGGCGTCATCACACAAGTACTGGCGCAAGGCCAAAGCCCCTCGCAACCCTGCCAGCAGGTATTCGATGCTCGCGAGCACGTGGTGCTGCCGGGCCTGATCAACACCCATCATCACTTCTACCAGACCCTGACCCGCGCCTGGGCGCCGGTGGTCAACGAGCCGCTGTTCCCTTGGCTGAAAACCCTGTACCCGGTATGGGCGCGGCTCACCCCGGAAAAACTGGCGCTGGCCACCAAAGTCGCGCTGGCCGAATTGTTGTTGTCCGGTTGCACCACCGCCGCCGACCATCACTACCTGTTCCCCGACGGCCTGGAACAGGCCATCGACGTGCAGGTGGGGGTGGTGAATGAACTGGGCATGCGCGCCATGCTTACCCGCGGTTCCATGAGCCTGGGCGAAGCCGATGGCGGCCTGCCGCCGCAACAGACCGTGCAGCAGGGCGAGGTAATCCTGGCCGACAGCCAGCGCCTGATTCAGCGCTACCATCAGCGCGGCGCCGGCGCGCGAATCCAGATCGCCCTGGCGCCCTGCTCGCCGTTCTCGGTCACCCCCGAGATCATGCGCGCCAGTGCCGACATGGCTGAAACGCTGGACGTACGCTTGCACACCCACCTGGCCGAAACCCTGGACGAGGAAGACTTCTGCCTGCAACGCTTCGGCCTGCGCACCGTGGACTACCTGGACAGCGTCGGCTGGCTGGGCCCGCGTACCTGGCTGGCCCATGGCATCCACTTCAACCCCGATGAGATCGCCCGCCTGGGCGCCGCAGGTACCGGCATTTGCCATTGCCCGGTGTCGAACATGCGCCTGGCGTCGGGCATCTGCCCCACCATGGACCTGCTGGCCGCCGGCGCGCCCATCGGCCTGGGCGTGGACGGCTCGGCCTCCAACGACGCGTCGAACATGATCCTCGAAGCGCGCCAGGCGCTGTACCTGCAACGCCTGCGCTACGGTGCCCAGGCCATCACCCCCGAGCGCGTGCTGGGCTGGGCCACCCGCGGTTCGGCGCAACTGCTGGGGCGCGATGACATTGGCGAGCTGGCAGTGGGCAAGCAGGCCGACCTGGCCCTGTTCAAGCTGGATGAACTGCGCTTTTCGGGCAGCCATGACCCGTTGAGCGCATTGTTGCTGTGCGGCGCCGATCGCGCGGATCGGGTGATGGTTGGCGGCGAATGGCGCGTGGTTGATGGGCAGGTGGAAGGGCTGGATGTGCAGGGCCTGATTGCCGATCACCGCCAAGCGGCGCATGCCCTGATCAACGCCATTTGACCCTGTGGGAGCTGGCTTGCCAGCGAGCTTCAGAGGCCGCAAAAGCTCGCTGGCACGCCAGCTCCCACAGTCGTGTCAAAGCCCCAGAAAGGCCAGCATGATGAAGGTGGCGAACAGCACGAAGTGGGTCATGCCTTCGATGGCGTTGGTCTCGCCGTCGTTGAGGTTGATGGCGCTGACAATCAGAGTGATGGCGATCATCACTGTCTGCACCGGCGTCATCGCCATCTGGAACGGCTGGCCGGTGTACAGGGCCATGGCCTCCATCACCGGCACGGTCAGAATCACCGTCGACAACGAAGCCCCCAGCGCCACATTCACCGTGGACTGCATGCGGTTGGCCAACGCTGCCCGCAGCGCCGTGAGAATTTCCGGGGCCGCCGAAATGGCCGCAACGATTATCGCCATCAGCACGGGCGGCGCACCGCTGCCCTCCAGGCCGTAGTCCAGGGTCTTGGACATCACCTCGGCCAACGCACCAATCACGAGCACCCCGAATACCAGCGTGCCGATCGACAGCGGCAGGTTGATCGGCGTGGGCTGCACACCCCCAGCCTGGCGACGTTTTTTCTTCGGGTAACTGTAACTGAAGAAATAACTGTGCGGCCCCACCTGCATGCGCAGGAACACCGTGTACAGAATCACTGTGGCGCCAATGGTGAACGCCGAATACAGCTTCCAGTCTGCCTGGGGAATGAACTCGGGCACCACCATGGAAATACCCATGGCCGTCATGATCATCACCCCATAGGAGCGCGCGGAGTCATCGTTGTACACCTGCTCGCCGTGCTTGATGCCGCCCATCAGCGCGCACAGGCCAAGGATGCCGTTGATGTCGAGCATCACCGCCGAATAGATGGTGTCACGCACCAGCGTCGGCGATGCCTCGTTGCTCATCATGATGGCCAGTATCACCACCTCCACCAGCACCGCTGACAGGGTCAGGATCATGGTGCCGTAGGGGTCGCCCACTTTCTCCGCCAGCAGCTCCGCGTGCTGGGCCACCTGCACCGACGCGCAGACGATAGCCCCTACCAGCACCACGCCGGCCAGCAAGGCAATGCCATGACCATGCCCCATTAGCCAAGGCTCCAGCGGGAAGGCCACGCAGGTGACGATCAACGCCAGCAGCAGGTATTTCTCTTGCTTGAATAAAGTCAGCATCAAGGTGCCCAGCGAACGGTCGTTGAGCTAGTGACTGTAGCCGGTGGCAGATGGTTTCCCACGCACCAGCACAAAGCAATTCCCGCAGGCCGCGCACCACCGTAGCCGCTGCCGTCAGGCTGCGCTGGCCCACTGGTACGCGCGCGTTCTCCAGTGAAGTATAGGGCCAGCGCAGCCTGGCGGCAGCGGCTACAGAAATCCAGGCGTGCCGTTTCTGTTTGTTGTCCTGTTGGTCAATTTTTTGCATTGGCCTGCTGCACACACAACAACATGGAGCTTCGAACACTCATGCAAAAACGCCCGTTGAAGACGCTGTTAGGGACTATCGCTGCGGCTATCGGCCTGGCCACCAGCCTTGCGGTCAGCGCCGCCGACCCGCTGAAAATCGGTTTTGTCTACGTAGGCCCCATCGGCGACCACGGCTGGACCTACCAGCACGAGCTGGCCCGCAAACAACTGATGGAAAAGATGGGCGACAAGATCAGCACCAGCTACGTCGAGAACGTGCCTGAAGGTGCGGACGCCGAGCGGGTGATCCGCAACATGGCCAAGGACAAGTACGACCTGATCTTCAGCACCTCGTTCGGCTACATGAACCCTACTGCCAAGGTCGCCCAGCAGTTCCCCAAGGTTATTTTCGAGCACGCCACCGGCTACAAGCAGGGCAAGAACCTGGGCACCTACCTGGCGCGTACCTATGAGGGCCGCTACGTGGGTGGCTTCCTGGCGGCCAAGATGACCAAGACCAAGAAGGTCGGCTACGTGGCCTCGTTCCCGATTCCGGAAGTGATCCGCGACATCAACGCCATCCAACTGGCCCTGAACAAGTACAACCCGGGCACCGAAATGAAAGTGGTGTGGGTCAACTCCTGGTTCGACCCGGGCAAAGAGGCTGACGCCGCCAACGCCCTGATCGACCAGGGCGCCGACGTGATCTTCCAGCACACCGACAGCCCGGCCCCCATCCAGACCGCTGAACGCCGTGGCGTGTACGCCGTGGGTTACGCCTCGGACATGGCCCACTTCGGGCCCAAGGCCGTGCTGACCTCCATCGTCAACAACTGGACGCCGTACTACACCCAGACCACTCAGAACGTCATCGACCACACCTGGAAGTCTGAAGACTACTGGGGCGGCCTGAAAGACGGCACCGTCGAACTGCCGATCAGCGACATCGTGCCGGCTGACATCAAGGCCCAGGCCGAGCAACTGATCGCCAGCATCAAGAGCGGCGAATTCCAGCCCTTCACCGGCCCGATCAAGGACCAGGCCGGCGAGGTGAAAATTCCGGCTGGCAGTTCCGCCACCCTCGCCGACCTGGCCGGCATGAACTACTACGTCGAAGGCATCACCGCCAAGCTGCCTCAATAACAATGAGACGGGCCGTCTTCCGGGCCGGCCCCACAGGATATAGCTGATGGAATCACTTCCGATCATCGACATTGCCCCGCTGTATGACAGCGACCGCCAGGGCTTGCTGGCCGTGGCCAAGGCCATCGACCATGCCTGCCGGCACTGGGGTTTCTTCTACATCACCGGCCACCCGATCAGCGCCGGGCGAATAGCCGAGCTGCAGGAGGCGGCAAAAACCTTCTTCGCCCAGCCGCTGGCCGACAAGCTGAGTATCGACATTACCCAAACCCGCCATCACCGCGGCTATGGCGCCATCGCCACCGAGCAACTGGACCCCAGCCTGCCCAGTGACCTGAAGGAAACCTTCGACATGGGCCTGCACCTGCCAGGCGACCATCCAGACGTGCTGGCCGAAAAGCCCTTGCGCGGCCCCAATCGCCACCCGCAGTTGCCGGGCTGGCAAACACTGATGGAAACCCACTATCAGGACATGCAGGCCCTGGCCCAGACGCTGCTGCGCGCCATCGCCCTGGCGCTGGACATTGAAGAAGACTTCTTCGACCAACGCTTCGAGCAGCCGGTCAGCGTGCTGCGCATGATTCACTACCCGCCGCGCCAGACCGCCAGCTCGCCCGACCAGCAGGGTGCCGGAGCCCACACCGATTACGGCTGCATCACCTTGCTGTACCAGGACAGTGCTGGCGGCCTGCAGGTGCGTAACGTGGATGGCCAGTGGATAGACGCGCCGCCCCTGGACGGCACCTTCGTGGTCAACCTCGGTGACATGATGGCGCGCTGGAGCAACGACCAGTACGTGTCCACGCCGCACCGGGTGATCAGCCCGCTGGGCATCGACCGCTACTCCATGCCGTTCTTTGCAGAACCCCACCCCGACACCCGCATCGAATGCCTGCCAGGCTGCCAGGACATTGGCCATCCGGCCAAATACCCGCTCACCACCTGTGCAGAATTTCTGCTGTCGCGATTCGCCGATACCTACGCCTATCGACGCGAGCAGGCCGAGGCGATCTGAACCGGCTGGTCAGGTTATCGCTCATACGGGCGATAACCTCTGTAGAATGCGGCCCATTGCACCTTAAGAGACACCGTTATGTACGATTGGCTGAACGCCCTGCCCAAGGCAGAACTGCACCTTCACCTGGAAGGTTCGCTGGAACCCGAGCTGCTGTTCGCCCTGGCCGAGCGCAACAAGATTGCCCTGCCTTGGAACGACGTGGAGACCCTGCGGGCGGCCTACGCCTTCAATAACCTGCAGGAATTCCTGGACCTGTACTACCAGGGCGCGGACGTGTTGCGCACCGAGCAGGACTTCTACGACCTGACCTGGGCCTACCTGCAACGCTGCAAGGCGCAGAACGTGATTCACACCGAACCGTTCTTCGACCCACAGACCCATACCGACCGTGGCATTCCTTTCGAAGTGGTGCTCAACGGCATCAACCAGGCGCTCAAGGACGGCCGCGAGCAACTGGGTATCGGCAGTGGCCTGATCCTCAGCTTCCTGCGCCACCTGAGCGAAGAACAAGCGCAGAAAACCCTGGACCAGGCCCTGCCGTTCCGTGATGCGTTCGTGGCCGTGGGCCTGGACAGCTCGGAAATGGGCCACCCGCCCAGCAAGTTCAAGCGCGTGTTCGACCGTGCCCGTGGCGAAGGCTTCCTGACCGTGGCCCACGCCGGCGAAGAAGGTCCGCCCGAGTACATCTGGGAAGCCCTGGACCTGCTCAAGATCCAGCGTATCGACCACGGCGTGCGCGCCATCGAGGACGAACGCCTGATGCAGCGCATCATCGACGAGCAGATCGCGCTGACCGTGTGCCCGCTGTCCAACACCAAGCTGTGCGTGTTCGACCACATGAGCCAGCACAACATCCTCGACATGCTGGAACGCGGCGTGAAGGTTACCGTCAACTCCGACGACCCGGCCTACTTCGGCGGCTACGTGACCGAGAACTTCCATGCGCTGTACAAAGACCTGGGCATGACCCAGGACCAGGCCAGACGCCTGGCGCAGAACAGCCTGGATGCACGCCTGGTCAAGCCCTGATCTGACGGCCGCGCCCGCCACCCTGCAGGAGCTGCGGGGCGGCCATCCGTCGCCAGGCTGCGAAAAGTTTCGCAGGACCTTCGGCGTTGTCAGGTCGATCGCAGGCCCGCGGTGCGGGCCTTCGCAGCCTGCGTCAGCTCCTACGAGGCGGTTACAGGTTTTGCGTCAATTCTTCGAGGGTACGCCCCCGTGTCTCGATGCCGAACCACCACACCACCAGCGCCGCCAGCACGAAACATAAGGCCCCCAGGGCAAACACCCCGCCCTGCCCCGTCAGAGGGAACACCAGCCCGGTAACCATCGGCCCCAGCAACGAACCCACCCTGCCAATGGCTGACGCAAAGCCCGAACCGGTTGCCCGTGCCGACGTTGGGTACAGCTCTGGCGTGTAGGTGTACAGCACCGCCCACATGCCGAACAGAAAGAACTGCATCAACAACCCGGAGCCGATCAGCAGCCCCAGGTTGCCGCCAAACACCGCACTCTGGCCGTAGACAAACGCCATGGCCCCGCCCCCCAGCAGCGTCAGCACGCACGTGGGCTTGCGCCCCCAGCGCTCCACCAGCCAGGCGGCCATCAGGAAGCCGGGAATGCCACCCAGGGAAATCAGCACCGTGTAGTACACCGACTGCGTGACGGCGAACCCCGACTGCTGCAACAGAGCCCCCAGCCACGACGTGAGGCCATAGAAACCCAGCAACGCAAAGAACCACAGGCTCCACAGCATCAACGTGCGCTGGCGATACACCGGCGACCACAGTGCCGCGAACGCCGCGAAAAAACCACCCGGCACGGGCGCCTGGCGCGCCATGAGCACAGGCTCCGGCAACGGCGCGCCGCCCAGTGAACGACGTACCTTGGCCTCGATGTGCGACAGCACCCGGTGCGCCACCTCATGCTGGCCCGAATGCTCCAGCCAGCGCGGCGACTCGGGAATGAAAAAGCGCACGGCCAGCACGAACACCGCCGGAATGGCCAGTACCAGGAAAATCGCCCGCCAGCCAATCACCGGCAACAGCCAATACGACAGCACCCCCGCCGCGACAAACCCCAGCGGCCAGAATCCGTCCATCAAGGCAATGTAGCGCCCACGCTGACGCGCCGGAATCAACTCCGACAGCATCGACTGGGCAATGGGAAACTCCATGCCCATGCCGAAGCCCAGCAACACCCGGAACAGCGTCAGGGTTTCCAACTGCTGGGCGGTGGAGCACAGGTAACTGGCCACGCCCCACAGCACAATGCTCCACTGGAATACCGGCTTGCGGCCAAAACGGTCGGCCAGCATGCCCGACAGCGAGGCACCGACCACCATGCCGAAAAAGCTGGAACTGGCCAGCAGCCCGGCCTGGGCAGTGCTCAGGCCGAACTCGGCTTTGATCGAGCCCAGCAGGAAGGTCATCATTGCCAGGTCCATGGAGTCGAACAGAAACGCCAGGGCAATGACGATGAAGATCAAGCGGTGATAGCCGCTGACGGGCAAGCGCTCCAGGCGTTCCGCCGCGCTGAATCCTTGGAGGGGCATAGGCAGGTCCTCGATGCAGTTGTCCTGCCTGGAGTGTGCGTGAACGACACGCCAGCCTATGCCTGACAGCGACCCCGCAGCCCCCGTAAGCGACGCCGCCAGCTCTGAACCGGGGGCGCCGCACAACATGGCTGGCTAAACCGGAGCGGGCGCGGCCACCTCACGGGCCATGTTGGCGATTTCCCGCACGCCGGCCTGGGTCACATGCAGCACCCGCGACTCGTCACTCATGCGCAGCCACCCCGACTGCAAGAACAGCCGCAGCAGGCTGGCGCCCAGTGCGCCGCCCAGGTGGGGCCTGCTGTTGCTCCAGTCGCAACAGGCGCATATGGCCTGGTCCTGATGGCTGGCCAGCGCCTGCAAATAGATGCCCAGGCTGGCGAGGCGCTCCACCCCCTTCTGCGTGGCCTCCAGCCGCTGGTCGTGTTGCTCCAGCCAACCGGCGTCCAGCAACCGCTGGAACAGATCGGCCGACAGTTCGCCCCCCAGGTGGTCATGGCACAAGCGCGCCTTGCGCATCGACGGCGGTGCCGGTGGCAAGTTGGCCAATGCCAGGCCCTGAGGGATGTCGGGGCGCCCCGCCCAGACACTGGCCAGGGCTTCCACCGCCGTGCCGACCTGGGGCGTGGCCAGCTTGAAGAAACGCTTTCGGCCCCTGGCTTCAAGCTTCAACAGCCCCCCTGCCGCTAGCCTGGCCAAGTGCGCGCTGGCCGAGGAAGGTGTCAGTCCCGCAAGCGTTGCCAGCTCTTCGGAAGCCCGGGCAGAACCGTCAATCAACGCCCAGATCATTGCACTGCGCTTGGGATCGGCCAACAGTATGGCGATCTGGCTGATGCTCGGTGCGTATTCCATGTATTAACTCCCTGTCGAAACACTCTGTTTGACCCTTGCAATCAAGGGTCAGTTAAACAGCTCCAACGAAAGAGGTTGAAAGTACCAGGGCAATCGAAACTTCAGGACAGGCTGCATGTCTAGTTCCCGGAAACAGCATTTACCGGCTTCGGTCAACTGATCTTTGGCAACTGGGTTTGGCACACCATTGGCTCCAAAAAATCTCGTATTCTATTGCCCGTGGAAACAGCCCCATGGATGAAAGAGGCAAACTATCTCAGACCGGGCAGGCTGGCCTCTCTCGCTGGCAATGGCTGCCCGGACATTATAAGCGTACGAATTTGTACTAGTTGATATAAGACGCCACGAAAGACCCGCGCAGGCGGTGTGTTGGCAAACCACGGCCAGGTGACCGCCTTGTAAAAACCCCACTTGCTGCACCGGCAAAAGGTGGGCGAGCGCGTTAACTCAATGCTTTGCCGGAATGGAAACGGGTTCTTATTTCCAATAGCGGAAGTATTTACCTACAGCCAAAGTAAAAAAAAGAGGCAATACCTGTCCGCCACTTACTACAAGCCCGGATAACTTCCGGACAGTTCGGCACATCCTTTTCGCAGGCGATCTCGTAATAAATTGATCGGTTTGCTCAACTGCGCGCGGTGGGCACACAGCAGGTTGAGAGGCGTGCGCTCACCCGCCAAGTGAGGCATCAGCACTTCCAGGCGACCTTCACGAACATCTGCGGCAACGTCCAGCCAGGATTTGTAGGCAACCCCCACACCCGCCAGCGCCCAACGCCGCACCACGTCGGCGTCGTCGCTGAAACGGTCGCCACGCACTGTCAGGCCGATTTCACGCTTGCCGTCGGCGAAGCGCCAATGGTCATGAACGCGCCCGCCCAGCATGAACAACAGGCAATTATGCTGGGCCAGTTGCTCCACCTGGCGCGGCCGGCCATGGGCCGCCAGGTACGCGGGCGATGCGCACAGCACGCGACGGTTATGCGGGGCGATGGGCAGCGCCACCAGGCTGGAGTCTTCCGGTTCACCGTAGCGCAATGCCAGGTCCACCGGCTGGCGAAACAGATCGGCTATGCGATCGCCCAGCAGCAGGCGTACCGACAGCCCCGGGTGAGTTTGCTGGAACTCGTCCAACCAGGGCAGCAACGCATTGCGGCCGAAATCCGAAGGCGCCGACAGCTGGATCATCCCGTTGACCTGCTCCTGCCCACGCGAGAGTAACTGGCGCCCTTCATCCAGGCTGCTCAATGCCGCCCGTGCGTATTCCAGAAAGCCCTCGCCCTCGGCCGTCAGGCGCAAGCTACGGGTGGAACGCGCCAGCAGGCGTGCGCCCAACTGCGCCTCGATGCGTTTGAGCGCAGCGCTGGCCACGGCCGGCGAAAGGTCCATGACCCGAGCGGCGGCGGACAGGCTGCCAAGGTCGGCGGCACGTACAAACAGTTGCAGGTCGTCAAATCGCAGCATGGCCATTATCAAAATAATATTGAAAGAGACTGTGCTTTTAGCCGGTTTTACCCCTGATGAAAATAGCCAATGATGGGCACACCTTTTTCGTCGCCCTGCCGCTGGCAGCGACAGCCACTCTGGAGCCTGTTCATGAAAGCCATTGCCTATTACGCGTCACTGCCCATTAGCGACCCTGCCGCCCTGCAGGATGTGGAATTACCCGCACCCCAGCCAGGGCCGCGTGACCTGCTGGTAGAGGTCAAGGCCATCTCGGTGAACCCGGTGGACACCAAGGTTCGCCAGAACGTGGCCCCCGAAGCAGGCGCCGCCAAGGTACTGGGCTGGGACGTGGCTGGCGTGGTGCAGGCGGTGGGCGCTGACGTCAGCCTGTTCAAGCCTGGTGATAGAGTGTATTACGCCGGTTCAATTGCCCGGGCGGGCGGCAACAGCGAGCTGCACGTGGTGGACGAGCGGATTGTCGGGCGCATGCCGGCCACCCTGGGCTTTGCCGATGCCGCCGCGTTGCCGCTCACGGCCATCACGGCCTGGGAGCTGCTGTTCGAGCGCCTGCAAATCAACCAAGGCAAGGCCAACGAAGGCCAGAGCCTGTTGATCGTCGGCGCCGCCGGTGGCGTGGGCTCGATCCTGACTCAGCTGGCCAGCCAGCTCACCGGCCTGACCGTGATCGGCACCGCCTCCCGCCCCGAAACCCGCCAATGGGTACGCGAGCTGGGCGCCGACCACGTCATCGACCACAGCCAGCCACTGAGCGCCGAACTCAAGCGCCTGGGCCTGGGCCCGGTCACCCACGTGGCCAGCCTGACCCAGACCGACCAGCATTTAGCTGAACTGGTGGAGGCACTGGCGCCACAAGGCCGCCTGGCGCTGATCGACGACCCCAAAGCGCTGGACATCGGCCTGCTCAAGCGCAAGAGCCTGTCGTTGCACTGGGAGTTCATGTACACCCGCTCGCTGTTCGAGACGCCAGACATGATCGAGCAACACCACCTGCTCAACCGCGTGGCCCAGTTGATAGACGCGGGCACCTTGCGCACCACCGTCGGCGAGCATTTCGGCCGCATCGATGCCGCCAACCTGAAGCGCGCCCACGCCCTGCTGGAAAGTGGCACGGCACGCGGCAAGATTGTGCTGGAAGGGTTTTGACCCCGTAATCCAATCCGTAGCCGCTGCCGCGACGCGGCGGTTACGCGAACGTTACCTACCGTCAGTCCAAAGGTTGCCCCGAATCAATTCATCTTCACTTACCAGCGCTACACTTGAGGCCTCTGACCCCCGGAGGAATCAGCCATGAAAATAGTGCTTACCGAACTGACGAGGGAAAGCGGCAGCCACTGGCAGGTACGCCTTGACCAACATGTGGTCACCTTCCGCAGCGAGCCCGAGGCTCGGGCTTTCATCGAAACCCTGCAATCACGGCTGGCCGCGCCCCACCGGCTACCTTATCGCCAGCAGAGCGCTGCCAGTTAAGCGCCGCGCGAGCGTCGCACCCACTGGGTCAGTACCGCCAGCACCACGGCCAACAGGCCACAGCCGCTGATCACCAGTGCCATGGGAATGGCGCTGCCGTCGTATAGCGCGCCCACCAGCGACGCAGAACCGGCGGCTACGCTGAACTGCAGGCAGCCCAGCAGCGCGGAAGCACTGCCGGCGCGCGCGCCCTGGCCGTTCATGGCGCATGCCGAGGCATTGGGAATGATGCAGCCCAGGCTGGCAATGCAGACGAACAACGGAATCAGCAGCGGCCACAATTGCGTGGTGTGCAGCGAGCACACCGCCAACAGCATCAAGGCGGCGGCCAGGTAGACCCATACCGCGCGGGCCAGCAGCAACGCCGGGCCACGCTTGGCCAGCATTCGCGCATTGATTTGCGCCACCAGGATGAAGCCTGCGGCATTGCTGCCGAACAGCCAGCCATAATGCTCGGCCGGCACGCCATAGAGCTTGATGAACACGAACGGCGACCCGGCCACGTAGGCAAACATGCCGGCCATGGCTACGCCGCCGGTCAGGGCGTTGCCCATGAACAGCGGGTCCTTGATCAGCGCCACGTAGCGGCCCAGTGCACCGCTGAGTGGGTGGCGCGGATGATGGGCTGGCATGCTTTCGGGCAAGCCGAGGGCCACGGCCACTCCCGCCAGGGCACTGAAACCGGTCAGCAGTAAGAAAATCCATTGCCAGCCCAGGGTGTTGACCAACAGGCCACCCAGCATCGGCGCCAGGATAGGCGCCAGGCCCATCACCAGCATCAATTGCGAAAAAACTTTAGCCGAACCCACCGCATCGCATTTGTCGCTGACAATGGCCCGCGACAGCACCATGCCCGCGCAGCCGCCCAGTGCCTGAATAAAGCGCGCCGCAATCAGCCACTCCAGGCTCGGCGCGAACGCGCAGGCCAACGAAGACAGGGTAAACAGGGCGACGCCCACCAACAGCGGTACCCGCCGGCCGAAACGGTCGGCGATCGGGCCGTAGGCCAACTGGCCAATGGACAGGCCGAGGAAATAGGCCGCCAGGGTCAGCTGAATGTGTTGCTCGTCGGTGCCGAACGCCTGGGCCATGGCCGGGAAGCCCGGCAGGTAGAAGTCGATGGCCAGCGGCCCGAACGCGCTGAGCGCGCCGAGAATGAGGATGGTTCTGAGGTTCATCAAGGATCCAGTGCAGTGCTGCAAACAGGGCAACGCAACAGTTTAACCGCAGTGGATCCCCAAAGGCCAAGCACGCGACCCTTTGCCGCTCAGGCCACGCTGTAGCCTTCTTCCTTGATGGCGTCGGCGATGGCGGCCGCCGGCTGCTGGCTCTGCACACGCACGGTGGCGCTGGCCAGGTCGACCTCCACTACCGCGGCCGGGTCCAGTGCCTGTACGGCCTGGGTGACCGCCCGTACGCAGTGCCCGCAGGTCATGCCTTGCACGTTGAACTCTTGCATGCTGATGCCTCCTGAAACGAGATGAAGGGATAGTTTCAACCTTGCCATCATGACAAGGTCAAGTTCTGCGCTTGCCTGCCGGGCTGGAAATAAACGTCCGGCTCCGCCAAGCTGAGGCATCGAAGATCTATTGTGTAGGAGAAAGGCGCCATGCGCAGGTCCGTTTCCCGCCTGATGGGCGTCCTGGGTCTGATGACCCTGTCGCTTTGGGCCAATGCCGAAAGCATCCAGGACTACAGCGTCCTGATCGTTTCCCGTGAGCGCCTGGAAGTGGGCACTCCGTGCGAACTGGGTATCTACATTGGTGATAACAAGGTGGGCCGGCTGTTCCAGGAACAGGAAGTGTCGTTCAACCTGCCGCCCGGCAGGGTGGTGGTACGGCTGATGCAGGAGCCCGGCCAGGCCCCTGGCTGTGCGCCCGGCCTGCCTGCAGCCAACGCCACGGCCATCGACCTGCATGCCGGCCAGGTGCAGAAATACCGCATCGCCAACGGCCCCAACGGCATGTACCTGAAGCTGGCGCCGCCCGACCAGTATTGACTGCCTGACGACGCTTGACCTTGCCAAGGTGGCAAGGTTGATCCTAAGGTCCTCTGCCAAGGAGGACCTTTCATGTCCAACGCCCTCACCCTCGAACTGCCGATCAGCGGCATGACCTGCGCCAGCTGCGCGGGCCGGGTCGAACGTGCCCTGAACAAACTCGACGGCGTGAAACTGGCCAGCGTCAACCTGGCCAGCGAACGTGCCCATGTGGAGCTGACCCAGGCCATGGACCCGGTGCAGCTGATTGCGGCCGTGGAAAAAGCCGGCTACAGCGCCAGCCTGCCCGATACCCCGCCAGCCGACCCTGCCCCGGCACTGCGCCGCGAACGCCTGGCGCTGGCCGCGGCGCTGTTGCTGGCCCTGCCCTTGGTCGCGCCCATGCTGGCTCAGCCATTCGGGCTGGACTGGATGCTGCCCGCGTGGCTGCAGTGGGCGCTTGCCACGCCGGTGCAGTTCATTCTGGGCGCACGCTTCTACGTCGCCGCATTCAAGGCAGTGCGCGCCGGTGCTGGCAACATGGACCTGTTGGTGGCCCTGGGCACCAGCGCCGGGTATGGCCTGAGCCTGTATGAATGGGCAAATACGCCCAGCGGCGGCATGCCCCACCTTTATTTCGAAGCCTCGGCGGTGGTGGTCGCACTGGTACTGCTGGGCAAGTACCTGGAAAGCCGCGCCAAACGCCAGACCGCCAGTGCCATTCGCGCCCTGGAGCAACTGCGCCCGGCGCGGGCGGTACGGCTGCGTGAAGGCGTGGAGCAGGAAGTGGCCATTGAGCAACTGCGCCTGGGTGACCAGGTAGTGGTGCGCCCTGGCGAACGCTTCGCCGTCGACGGCCAGGTGCTTGAAGGCCGCAGCCATGCCGACGAATCGCTGATCAGCGGGGAAAGCCTGCCGGTGGCCAAGCAACCGGGCGACTCGGTGATCGGTGGGGCCATCAACGGTGAAGGTCGCCTGCTGGTAGAGGCCCGAGCGTTGGGCAGTGAAGGCACCCTGGCGAAAATCATTCGCCTGGTGGAAGACGCTCAGGCCGCCAAGGCTCCGATCCAGAAACTGGTGGACCGCGTAAGCCAGGTGTTTGTGCCGACCGTTCTGGTACTGGCGCTGTTGACCCTGGTGGGCTGGTGGCTGCACGGCGCACCGCTGGAGCAGGCCATCATCAATGCGGTGGCCGTGCTGGTCATCGCCTGCCCCTGCGCGCTGGGCCTGGCCACACCGGCCGCGATCATGGCCGGCACCGGCGTGGCGGCCCGCCACGGCATTCTGATCAAGGACGCCGAAGCCCTGGAGCGTGCCCACCAGGTAAACCGCGTGGTGTTCGACAAGACCGGCACATTGACGTCCGGCACCCCGACCTTGGTGCACAGGCAGGCCCTGGGCATCGACGACGATACCCTGCTGCAATGGGCCGGCAGCCTGCAACAGGCCAGCGAGCACCCGTTGGCCAAGGCTGTGCTGCAAGCCTGCGGCGACCGCCAACTGGCCGTTCAAGCCCCGGCCGACGCCCGCGCGCTGACCGGGCGCGGTGTCAGCGGCACCGTGCAGGGCCGCGCCCTGGCCCTGGGCAATGGCCGCTTGCTCGCCGACCTGGGGCTGTCCGGCGACGCACTTCAGGCCCAGGCAAACGCCTGGGAAAGCGAAGGGCGAACCCTGTCATGGTTGATCGAACAAGGCCCCGCCCCGCAGCTGCTTGGCCTGCTGGCGTTTGGCGACAGCCTCAAGCCCGGTGCACGGGAGGCCGTGGCCCAATTGGCCCAGCGCCACATCAGCAGCCATTTGCTGACCGGTGACAACCAAGGCAGCGCCCGAGTGGTGGCGCAGGCGCTGGGCATAAACGATGTGCATGCCCAGGTGCTGCCCGCCGACAAGGCAGCCGCAGTGTCGCGGTTGAAAGCTGACGGCGTGGTGGCAATGGTGGGTGACGGCATCAACGACGCCCCGGCCCTGGCCGCCGCCGACATTGGCATCGCGATGGGCGGTGGCACCGACGTGGCCATGCAGGCGGCGGGCATCACCCTGATGCGCGGCGACCCGCGCCTGGTACCTGCGGCGCTGGACATCAGCCGCAAGACCTACGCGAAAATTCGCCAGAACCTGTTCTGGGCCTTTGTGTATAACCTGATCGGCATACCGCTGGCCGCCTTCGGCCTGCTCAACCCGGTGCTGGCCGGTGCCGCCATGGCGCTGTCCAGTGTCAGCGTAGTCAGCAATGCGCTGTTGCTGAAAACGTGGAAGCCCGACAGCCTGGAAGACAAGGAGTGACGCCATGAACATGAACATCGGCCAGGCGGCCCGCCACAGTGGCTTGAGCGCCAAGATGATCCGTTATTACGAGTCTACCGGCCTGCTCAAGCCGGCGCTGCGCACCGACAGTGGCTACCGCCTTTATCAGGACGATGACCTGCATACGCTGGCGTTCATCAAGCGCTCGCGGGACCTGGGGTTTTCCCTGGAGGAAGTGGCGCAACTGCTGACCCTGTGGCAAGACCGCGGCCGCGCCAGCGCCGACGTCAAGGCCCTGGCCCATCGGCACATCGACGACCTCAACCGGCGCATCGGCGAACTGACCGGGCTGCGCGACACCCTGCAGAACCTGGCGTCGCATTGCCAAGGCAATGACCGCCCGGACTGCCCGATACTGGCGGACCTGGCGTCCGGCCGCAGTTGCTGCCGGGCGTAGGCCCGTAGGAGCCGGGTAGCAGCGGCCGTAGGGTTGCGCCAGGGTGTTACTGCAACCACGGCGGTGGCGGCTCTTCGGCCTTGGACGGCGGGGCGTCGTCGGCGGCGCGGGCGGCCTGACGACGCTGTTCGTCGAGGCGTGCCGATTCGATTTCACGCATCACGCTGCCCACATCGGCTACCGACTCGTCATCAGCGAACTGGCCGGTCAGCACGCTGGCCGGGTGCAGCTTGCCCTCCTCGTACAGCGCCCACATTTCCCGCGCATAGCGGGTGTCGCGCAGCTCGGGGGCGAACTGGCCGAAGTAGCTGGCCATGTTGCCCACGTCACGCTCCAGCATGCTGAACGCATGGTTGTTGCCGGCCGCATCCACCGCCTGGGGCAAGTCGATGATCACCGGCCCGTCCGGACCCAGCAGCACGTTGAACTCCGAAAGGTCGCCATGCACCAGGCCGGTGCACAGCATCAGCACGATCTGCCGAATCAGGAATTCGTGATATTCGCGCGCCTGGTCGGCGTCAAGCTCTACGTCATTGAGGCGCGGCGCCGCGTCGCCGTACTCGTCGGCCACCAGCTCCATCAACAACACGCCTTCAAGGAAGTCGAACGGCTTGGGCACCCGCACGCCGGCGCCGGCCAGGCGAAACAGTGCCGCGACCTCGGCGTTCTGCCAGGCCTCCTCGGCTTCCTTGCGACCGAACTTGGACCCCTTGGCCATCGCCCGGGCCTGACGGCTGTTACGCACCTTGCGGCCTTCCTGGTACTCGGCCGCCTGGCGAAAGCTTCGTTTGTTCGCCTCCTTGTAGACCTTGGCGCAGCGCAGCTCATTGCCGCAGCGCACCACATAGACCGCTGCCTCTTTGCCACTCATCAGTGGGCGCAGCACCTCGTCGACCAGACCGTCTTCGATCAGGGGTTCAATGCGTTTTGGAGTCTTCATCAGCTTTTATTGGGGGTCCTTTGTAACCAAACACGCGGGAATGCACTGGTTCGGCGGCCATCCTCTCACAGTGGCGCCACAATGCCGACTTTTCCGGAGCAAAGGCAATGCCAAGCACTGTAAGCAGGTTTGACCTGTGCACCGTTTGACTCGCGCGAGTTGAAAAATTCACCTCAATTTCTTGGTATACCAGCCGACAATGTCAGCGCAGGCCAAAAAAAACATCGCCTGCGCAGCACCTTTTGTTTTCGATGAACTGCCCCTTTTATATAAAAAAGATTCTGGAGCGCGGATGAACATCAAACAGAAACTGACCTGGGCCTTCGCCGTGATCGCCTGCGTGCCGATCATCGTCGTCGCCACCCTGGTCATCCTCAATCTGCGCAGCGATGCCAGATCCAACTTCGTCGATGGCAGCAGCCGAGAGATCCGCCAGGTGGCCAATGCCATGCAGCTGTTCTTCGACGGTATCAGCCAGAACGTCGACTTCCTGGCCTCGCACCCGCTGGTCAAGGGCGCCGACGCCAGCATCAAGAGCTACATGGGCGCCGACGCCGCCAGCGTGCCCATGGGCGAGAAGGACAAGCAACTGTTCGACTTCTTCGCTAGCCTGGCCGCCAGCCACCCCAATTATTCCTATGTGTCGTACGGCACCAGCGCCGGTGGCTACGCCTTTTGGCCGGGCGACCCGAAAATGGCCAACTATGACCCGCGGCAGCGCCCCTGGTACAAGACGGCTATGGCCAACCCCGGCAAGACCCTGCGCACTTCGGCCTATTACTGGGCCGGCGACGACGCAGTACTGGTGAGCACCGTGCGCGCGGTGGCCAACCAGTTGGGCAGCCAGGGCGGCGTGGTCAATATCGACGTGTCGCTCAAGGGCCTGACCGAGATCGTCAAGCAGATCAAGCTGGGCGAAAGCGGCTACCTGATGCTGATGGAGCGCGACGGCACCGTGCTGGTCGACCCCAAGCAGCCGGAACACAACTTCAAGCCCCTGGGCGACCTGGGCGAGGGCTACGCGCAACTCGCCAAGGCCGGCAAGGGCCTGGTGGAGGTGGAGATCAATGGCGAACGCTACATGGCCAACGTCTGGCCGTCGGACCAGTTGGGCTGGACATTCATCGGCCTGATCAAGCAAAGCGAAGTGATGAGCGCCGCCACCTCGCTGACGTGGGTAATCGGCGGCATTGCCGCCGTGCTGGCACTGATTTTCGCCGTAGTGGGCGCCAGCTTCGCCAGTGTGATCGTCAAGCCGATCCGCAGCGTGGCCAACGGCCTGGAAGGCATTGCCCAGGGCGAAGGCGACCTGACTCAGAACCTGGCCATTCGCGGCAATGATGAAACCGCGCAGCTGGCCAACTGGTTCAACCAGTTCCTGGGGGCCATCCGCAGCCTGATTCAACACATTGGCGGCGCAGCAACCAAGATTCTCGCCAGCTCCAGCCAATCCACCCAGGTATCGTCCAACATGGCCGACGCCGCCGGGCGCCAGCGTGAAGCGGTGGACATGGTTTCCACCGCCTTCCACGAAATGGTGGCCACGGCCAACGAAGTGGCGCGCTCATGCAGCCAGGCCGCCGACTCTGCCGACAGCGGCCAGCGCCAGGCGCGCGAAGGCCAGCAACAGATCGATGCAGCGGTGACCAGCGTCGACCGCCTGAGCCAGGAAATCGAACAGTCGGCGCAGTCCATCGCCCAGCTTGAGCGCGACAGCAATGACATCCAGTCAATTCTGGGCACCATCCGCTCCATTGCCGAACAGACCAACCTGCTGGCCCTCAATGCCGCCATCGAAGCGGCCCGTGCGGGTGAGCAAGGCCGTGGCTTTGCGGTAGTGGCCGATGAAGTGCGGGCACTGGCCAAGCGCACCGCCGACTCCACCGCCGAAATCGACGGGCTGCTGGGCAACCTGGCGAAACGCACCAGCCAGGTCGCCCAGCAGATGCATGCCAGCCTGGAAGTGTCGCAGCAATCGGTTGAGCGCATCGGCCAGGCCCGCGCCAGCTTCGGGCAGATCCGTGAGTCGGTGGACGTCATCCGCGACATGAACACCCAGATCGCCACCGCGGCCGAGGAGCAGCATCAGGTGGCCGAGGACATCAACCGGCATATCAGCCAGATCCATGGCGATGCGCAACTGGTGGCGGAGCTGGCCAATACCGCGCGCAGCGATTCCCAGAGCCTGGCGGGGTTGTCCAACGAACTGGATGCGCTGGTGCGACGTTTCCGTACCTGACAGCGCGATTAAAAGCCTGGGCACGCGTTGCGTGCCTTCGCAGCCTGGCGGCAGCTCACAGGAATGGCGCTGAACGGTGGGTCAGAGCAGCACTGCTGTCCACGCCGAGACCAGCAACAGCACGGCCAACACCCGGTTCATGCGCTGCATCGCCCGCGGCGAGCTTATCCAGCGTGCGGAGCCTGCGCCCAGCAAGGCCCAGCAGGTCATGCATGGCAACGACACGAGGAAAAACCCCAGCGACAGCCAGTGCACCGCCAGGCCATGGGCGCTGAATACGCTGACCACGGCCAGGGCCATCATCCAGGTCTTGGGGTTGACCAGTTGCAGGCTGGCGGCGCCGCCCAGGCCCAGGCGGCGCTGGTCGTCGGCGCTGACAGCTTCGGCCGGTGCCGCCCAGATTTTCCAGGCCAGGGAGGTCAGCCACAGCAGGCCGACGGCGGTCATGGTCGGCTGCACATAGGGCAGGGTCATCAGCGTGCGTCCCACGCCGGTACCCACGGCCAGCACAATCAGCGCCGCGGCCGCGCAACCGCCCAGGATGATCGGCACGGTGGCGCGCAGGCCGAAACGGGCGCTGTTGCTCAGCACCAGGATGTTGGTGGGGCCGGGGGTAATGGAGGCAACAAAGGCGAACAGCAGAAAAGCGAGCATGGCAGGCTCCAAAAGCAGAGAGCCGTCATGATCGGGGTTACCCGGCGGTCAGTCTGGAAGGTTTGAGCAACGCTTGCGATAGGCCGCCGGGGTCATGCCGTAGGCGCGCAGGAACCAGCGCCCCAGGTGGCTCTGGTCGGCGAAGCCCAGGTCATTGGCAACGTCTGCCGGCCAGGCCCCCCCGGCCAACAGGCGACGCGCGCGAGCCAGGCGCAATTGCACCAGGTAGGCGTGGGGCGGCAGGCCGAACGCGGCCTTGAACGCGCGGGTCAGGCGGAAGCGGTCAATGCCGCAGGCGGCCGCCAGCTCATCCATGCCCAGGTCGCGGTAGCAATGGGCGTGCAGGTAGTCGCGGGCACGCTGGGCCACCAGCGGCAGGCGTGGGTCCGTGCTCTGGCGCTGGCGCCATTGGGTGTGCTGGGTCAACCGCCCCAGCAGGCCGTCCAGCGCGCTCTGGCGTACGATGCGCAGTTCCTGGCCATGCAGCGCGCCAAAGGCGAACAGTGCGGCCTGGGCCAGGCGCGGGTCCTGGGTCAGCGTTTCGGCAAAGCTGAGGGCGTGGTTGGCGGGTGCTTCCTCGAACAGGCTGGCGAGTTCGCGCTCTAGCCACTGCGGGTCCAGGTACAGCATGCGGTAGGTGAAGCCGGCGTCGTCGGGTGCCTCGCCGTCGTGGATCTCGCCCGGCTCGATGAGGAAAATCTTGCCCGGGGTGCTGTCGTGCCGGGCACGCCGGCAGTTGAAGCGCTGCACACCCTGCTCGGTGACGCCTACCAGGTAGCTGTCGTGCCAGTGCGGGTCGTAGGCATGACCTTTGTAGAAGTGCGCGCGCAAGGTCTCGATACCGGTTTCGCGGTCCTGGGCCAGGTCGATCCAATTGGAAGGGTTCATGGCTCAAGCTTATCGCGCGCGCGCCGGGGGCTGTCTAGAAGCTTTGTGCAGTCAGGCGACCGGTGACCAGTGGCCCTCCATGTGCAGCAGGTCGGACTTGCCCTTGAGCTCGAACTGGCCGCTGGAACCGCCGGTACTGGCCCACAGCACCAGTTCGCTGGGCAGCCGCACGGGCTTGCGGAACTGTGCCTGCACCTCGAAATTGGCCGCGGGCAGTTGTTCGCGCAGTGCCGCCAGCGAGCGCGCCTTGCTCCACATGCCATGGGCGATGGCCGTGGGAAAGCCGAACAGCTTGGCACTGGCCGCGCTCAGGTGAATGGGGTTGTAGTCGCCGGACACCTTGGCGTATTTACGCCCGCAGTCGTTGCCGGCGTACCAGCGTGCCTGCTCGATCATGGGCGCGGTGGCGCTTTGCAATTCGCCGGGTGGCGAGCCTTCCAGCTTCACGCCCTTGCACAGCATCACGCTGTGTTCTTCCCACAGCGGCCCCAGTGCATCCTCGACCTGAGTGACCAGATTGAAGGTGGCGCCTTTTTCGTGGGGCTGGAGGTTTTCCACATGCACGCTGGCGCGCACGCGGCTCAGCCCGCCAAGGGGGCGCAGCACGCGCAGGCGATTGCTCAGGTGCACCAGGCCCAGCAAGGGGAACGGAAAATCGTGGCCGGTGAGCAGCTGCATTTGCAGCGCGAAGGCCATGACGTGTGGATAGGTGGGGGGCAGCAGGCCGCTCTCGCCAAAACCGCACACTTGGCGGTACGCGGCCAGGTTCTGGTTATCCACCGTCAGCCAGGCCCGCAGCCCAGTGTCGGGCAATTGCTGGCCACTGACTTTGCGCCGCAGTGCGGCACGGGTGTAAAGGCCGGAAAGGGAGGCCACGCGGTCGAGGTCTTGCCAGTGAACGCTCATGTTCAGGCCCCTACCACGCTTTGCCCGCACACCCGCAGCACCTGGCCATTGACCGCGCCACTGCCCGGCTGGGCCAGCCACGCTACGGCCTCGGCCACATCCTGCGGCAGGCCGCCCTGGCCCAAGGCGTTCATGCGCCGCCCGGCTTCGCGCAGGGCGAAGGGCATTTGCGCGGTCATGTGAGTTTCGATAAAGCCTGGGGCCACGGCGTTGATACTGGCGCCGCGCTCGGCCAGCGTCGGCCCGTAAGCCTGCGCCAGGCCGATGAGCCCGGCCTTGCTGGCGGCATAATTGGTTTGCCCCCGATTGCCGGCAATGCCGCTGGTGGACGCCAGCAGCACCACGCGGCCGTTGTCGCGCAGGGTACCGCTGTCGAATAGCGCCTGAGTCAGCAGTTGCGGGGCATTGAGATTCACCGCCAGCACCGAATCCCAGTATTCGGGGGTCATGTTGACCAGGGTTTTGTCGCGGGTAATGCCGGCATTGTGCACCACCACGTCGATGCCGTCGGGCAGCGCCTCTATCAGTTGCTGCGCGGCGTCGGCGGCGCAGATGTCCAGGTCCACGGTGCGCCCACCCAGGCGCGCGGCCAGAGCGTCGAGGTCGGCCTTGGCCTGTGGCACGTCCAGCAGGATCACCTCGGCGCCATCGCGCGCCAGGGTTTCGGCAATGGCGGCGCCAATGCCGCGCGCCGCACCGGTCACCAGGGCTTTCTTGCCGGCCAGGGGGCGGGTCCAGTCGGCCACCTTAATGGCGCAGGGCGCCAGGCGCAGTACCTGACCGTCCACGTAGGCGCTCTTGGGCGACAGAAAGAAGCGCAGTGCGCCTTCCAATTCGGTCTCGGCACCGTCTTCCAGTTGCAGCAGTTGCAACACACCGCCACTGCGCAACTCCTTGGCCAGCGAGCGGGTAAAGCCCTCAATGGCCTTCTGCGCGATGTGCGCCGCAGGTACCAGGCCGTCGGGCACGCGCCCCAGCACCAGCAGGTGGGCGCTGCCGTCGAGGCTCTTGACCAGCGGCTGGAAGAATTCGCGCAGTTGCTTGAGCTCTGCGATGTCGGCGATGTGCGTGGCGTCGAACACCACCGCCTTGATCTTCGGCCCCAGCCCTGGTGTCCAGGCGGGCAAGATGGTGGCCTCGCTGGCAAAGGCCACGGCGTTGTCGGTCAGTTTCGGCGCCAGTTCGGCCACTGTTGCCGCCAGCGGCCCACCGCCTACCAGCAGCGTGCCGTCGATGGGGCGCAAGCGTCCGGCCTGCCAACGCTCCAGCCGGGCTGGAGTGGGCAGCCCGACGGCGCCGACCAGGCGGCGGCCGATGTCGGAATTGGCGAAGTCGATATAACGGTCGGACATGGAACGCTCTCCGGCAGATTGAGTTCAAAGTGTGGACCACGTTAGCGCGTCAGTCGTTCGCTTGATGAGGTTAGCCGGTGGCGTCAGAAGGCGACCACGGAATTTACGCCTAGGCTGTACACGCATGACTTGCCTATACCCACAGGGAGCCTCACATGAATGCAGTGCGTCGGGTCGCCATCATCGGCGGCAATCGCATCCCCTTCTCCCGTGCCAACGGCCCTTATGCCCTGGCCAGCAACCAGGCCATGCTCACCGCGGCGCTGGAAGGCCTGATTGAACGTTTCGGCCTGCATGGCGAGCGCATGGGCGAGGTGGCCGCGGGTGCGGTGCTGAAGCTGTCGCGAGACTTCAACCTGACCCGCGAATGCGTGCTGGGCTCACGCTTGTCCCCGCAAACCCCGGCCTATGACGTCAGCCAGGCGTGCGGTACGGGCCTTGAAGCGGCGCTGCTGGTGGCCAACAAGATTGCCCTGGGGCAGATTGAGTGTGGCATTGCGGGTGGCGTAGACACTGCGTCCGATGCGCCTATTGCCGTCAGCGAGGGCATGCGCCAGATTCTGCTGCAGGCCAACCGCGCCAAGGGCACGGCCGCCAAGGCCAAGGCCCTGCTGCAATTGCGTCCGCATCATTTCAAGCCCGAGTTGCCGCGCAACGGCGAACCGCGCACTGGCCTGTCCATGGGCGAGCACTGCGAGCTGATGGCACAAACCTGGCACATCAGCCGCGAAGACCAAGACCTGCTGGCCCTGCACAGCCACCAGAACATGGCCCGCGCCTATACCGATGGCTGGCACGATGACCTGGTCACCCCCTTCCTGGGCCTGACCCGCGACAACAACCTGCGCCCCGACCTGACCCTGGAAAAGCTGGCGGCGCTCAAACCGGTGTTCGAGCGCAGTACCAAGGGCACGCTTACCGCCGGCAACTCCACGCCGCTGACCGATGGCGCCTCGGTGGTGCTGCTGGGCAGTGAAGAATGGGCGCGTGCGCGCCGGCTGCCGGTGCTGGCGTACCTGCGCGACGGCGAAACGGCGGCGGTGGATTTCGTCAATGGTCAGGAAGGGCTGTTGATGGCACCGGCCTACGCGGTGCCTCGCCTGCTGGCGCGCAATGGCCTGAGCCTGCAGGACTTCGATTACTACGAGATCCATGAAGCCTTCGCCGCTCAAGTGCTGTGTACCCTGAAAGCCTGGGAAGACGCTGACTACTGCCGCACCCGCCTGGGCCTGGAGGCGCCGCTGGGGGTTATTGATCGCAGCAAGCTGAACGTGAAGGGTAGCTCGCTGGCTGCCGGCCATCCGTTTGCCGCCACGGGCGGGCGTATCCTGGCCAACCTGAGCAAATTGCTTGCCCAGGCTGGTAGCGGTCGCGGGCTGATTTCAATATGCGCCGCCGGTGGCCAGGGGGTGACCGCGATTATCGAGCGCTGACCGGCGCCTGGGCGTCGATTTCGGCCAGGGTCTGGGTTTTTTTGCGGTGCGAGTAGCCCTCGGCAATCACCGAGCAGACGATCAACTGCAGCGGGTGATAGATCATGATCGGCAGCAAGATCAGGCCCAGGCCCGGGTTGGCACCGAAGATCAGCGCAGCCATGGGCGCACCGGCCGCCAAGGATTTTTTGGTGGCGCAGAACACCGCCGCCACTTCATCGGCGTGGTTGAAGTGCAGGGCCTTGGCGGTACGGGTGGTCAGCACCAGAATCACCGCCAGCAGAATCGCCGTGCCCACGAAGGCGGTGATCAGCACGGTATCGCCCTGTTGCTGCCACATGCCCGAGACCATGGAGTTGCAGAAGGCGGCGTAGACCAGTAGCAGAATCACCAGCTTGTCGATCACGTTGGTGTATTTCTTGTAGCGGGCGAAGAATTTGCCCAGCAGCGGGCGCATCAATTGGCCCAGCACCAGTGGCAGCAACAGCATGGCGCACAGGTCGAGCAGGGTCTTGCCCAGGTCGATACCGCCGCTGCCGGTGCCCACCACCAGGCTTACCAGCCATGGCGTGATGAAAATGCCCAGCACGCTGGACAGGCTGGCATTGAGGATGGCTGCCGGTACGTTGCCGAACGCGCTGCCGGTAAGGGCCACCGACGAGGAAATGGTCGACGGCAGCGCGCACAGATAGAAGAACCCCAACATCAATGTGGGCGACACGAATGCGCCGAACAGCTTGTCGCACGCCAGCCAGATCAGCGGGAACACCACGAAGGTGAACACTTGCACCATCAGATGCAGCCGGGTGTTTTTGAGGCCATGGCGGATCTGCTCGCCGGACAGGTTGATGCCGTGCATGAAAAACACCACGAACACCCCGGCGTTGATCACGTATTCGGCGTGCATCGAGCCGCCACTGGCACCGAAGCGCGGGAAGAAGTAGGCCAGCAGCGTGGCCATGAACATGCCGAGCAGGAACCAGTCGGTCACTACGCGTTTAAGGTGTTTGAGCGCTTGCATAACAGGATCCTGCGGACGGATTTGTAATCATTGGTCGCAAAGATTACCGTGAGCAATCTTCTGCCGTCTTGCGACATAAGGCCAACTGATGCCGACTAACGGACAAACAGGCCTGCCACGCCTGATTCCCGAACTCAGCCGCCTGCCGCGGCCCTTGTACGCCCGCGCCGAAAGTTTGAACGCCGGCTCGTGGACGCCGCCCCATCAGCATGACTGGGTGCAGTTTTCCTATGCCATCAGTGGCGTGTTGGGGGTGCACACCGCCGAAGGCAGCTTTTTCGCGCCGCCCCAGTGGGGCGTATGGATTCCGGCCGGGCTGGAGCACCAGGTGGTGACCTCCATGCGCGCCGAAATGCGCAGCCTGTACGTTCGCCGCGAAGATGCGGCCTGGGCCGCGCCGCGCTGCCGGGTGCTGGAAGTCACGCCGCTGGCGCGGGAGTTGATCAAGGGCTTCTGCCAATTGCCGGTGGACTACCCCGAAGGCGATACCGCACCGGCGCGGCTGGTGCAAGTGTTGCTGGACCAGTTGGCGGGGTTGCCGGAAGTGGGGTTTTCCTTGCCCTTGCCACGCCACGCGCGGCTGTTGGGCTTATGCAACGAACTGATCGAAAACCCCGAGCAAGCCGTTACCCTCAGTGACTGGGCCAACCGTATGGGCACCTCGGAGAAAACCCTGATGCGCCTGTTCCAGCGTGAAACCGGCCTGAGCTTCCGAGGCTGGCGCCAGCGCATGCGCCTGTTGTCATCGCTGGACAACCTGGAGCAGGGGCAAAGCGTAACCACGGCAGCGCTGTCGTGCGGCTACGACTCCACCTCGGCCTTCATCGCCGCGTTCAAAGGCCTGTTCGGCATCACCCCCGGTGAGTTGTTTCGCTAACCCGCCATGTGCGCAACCCGTGCCGCTGCCGCTTGCAACGGCCAGGCCTGACATACCCGGGTACTGATTTGCGCGCAACCCTTAGCGTGGGGCAACTACCCTATTGGTTCTATGCCAGGGAGGGTATTCACATGTTGCTGGATCAACGAAGTCACTGTTTGCGCAAAGCGCGGCTAAGCGAACCAGGCGGGTTCTATCTGCTGACGGTGGTTACCCACGAACGAGACAAGGTGTTCGCTGATTGGCGAATCGGCCGGTTATTGGTTACCGAGTTGAGGGCTGCGGAGCAACACGCCCAATCGGTGGCGTGGGTCGTCATGCCTGATCATCTTCATTGGTTAGTGGCGTTGCGTGAGGGGACCCTGGCCGAGTTGATGTGCAGGGTTAAATCTCGCAGCAGTTTGCGAGTCAACCAGGCGCTGGGAGGAAGAGGGCGGCTCTGGCAACGTGGCTATCACGATCGTGCCTTGCGGCGGGAAGACAATATCAGGGAGGTGGCGAGGTATGTGATTGCCAACCCCTTGCGTGCGGGTCTGGTTGCACGCGTTGGGGATTATCCACTGTGGGACGCCATGTGGTTGTGACTGGGCGCGCTTTGAAGGTCCTGCGGACCTTCGGCGATGTCATGCCGCAGTGCGGGCCTTCGCTGCCTTTCTGCAGCGCCTACAGCTTCTATACAGATTTTCATTCGCGTTGCTCTTGCGCGCCGCGCGCCTGCGCCCCAAGCTTCAGGCACAGGAGAGCCCCATGAACCTCGAAGAACTGACCCAACGCCTGCATCGCATCCGCGACAATAATGACTGGCGTGGCTTCCACAGCCCCAAGAACCTGGCCATGGCCGCCAGTGTCGAGATGGCCGAGCTGGTGGAAATTTTCCAATGGCTGACCGAAGACCAGTCGCGCCAGTTGCCCACCGACCAGCTTGAACACGCAGGCCAGGAAGTGGGCGACATCGTCCTCTATCTGTTGCTGCTGTGCAGCGAACTGGGGCTGGACATGGAACAAGTTGTGCGCAGCAAGCTGGCCCACAGCGAAGCGCGGTTCGCCAAATGAGCGACCGTCATTTCGACCAGTTGGCCACCCGTTTCGCCGAGAAAATCTACGGTGGCGCCAAAGGCGCGATCCGCCTGGCCGTGCTGCAGGCCGACCTTGCCGAGGCCCTGCCCCGGCGCCCCCTGCGCGTGCTGGATATTGGCGCCGGCCTGGGCCACATGTCGCTGTGGCTGGCCCAGCAAGGCCACCAAGCGACCCTGGCCGAGCCCGCCGAACCCATGCTCGACGGCGCCCGCCAGCGCTTCGCCGACGCAGGCCACACCGCCACCTTCATCCAGGCGCCCTGGCAGGACCTGCCCGGCCTGCTCAGCGAGCAATACGACCTGGTGATCTGCCACGCCGTGCTGGAATGGCTGGCCGAACCGCACACCATCCTGCCGGTACTGCACAGCCTGGTAGCCCCCGGCGGTTGGCTGTCGCTGGCGTTCTACAATCGCGACGCGCTGGTGTATCGCAACCTGCTTAAGGGCCATTTCCGCAAATTGCGCAGCAATGACATGGCCGGCGAAAAGCAGAGCCTGACCCCGCAGATGCCCCTGGACCCACGCGAGCTGCAGGCGCAACTTGATGGCCACTGGCTGGTCGAAAGTAGAAGCGGCGTCAGGGTGTTTCACGACTACATGCCGGTCGACTTCCAGAAGAAGGCCGCGCTGGAAGATTTGCTGGAAATGGAACTGGCCTACCGTCGCCACCCAGCGTACGCGGGCCTTGGCCGCTATCTGCACTGGATCTGCCGTCCCGTCTGACGCTGTGGAGATCACTATGTACCGCCCACTTGCCCTGAGCCTGATCTGCCTGACCCTGGCGGCCTGCGCCAGCCCCAACCCCTACACCGCCAGCTCCAACCCGCTGCCACCTGCGCCCCCGCAAGCGGCGCAAACCTTCGACGCCAGCGCCTACCCTGCTGCGCCGCGGGACTTTGCCAGCTATCGCAGCTGGACCTGGTTTAACCACCAACTGCCGCCCGGCAGCCCGCTGGCCGACTCCGACCAGATTGCCGAGGCCGTCAGTGAAGGCCTTGACCAACGCGGCCTGCGCCCCGCGCGCAACGGCGCGGCCGACCTGCTGGTGAGCACCGACGTGCGCATGGAGAAACGCCTGCGCCAGGTGCAGGAAGATTACGGCCCAGGCCCAGGTTATGGCCCCTACGGCCCGTACGGCGGCTACCCTCCAGTAGTACGCACCTATGAAGTGCAGGTGATGGTGGTGCGCCTAACCCTGTTCGACGGTGCCAGCGGCCAACCGGTGTGGAGCACCAGCGCCGAGACCGACGGTCAAGGCAGTATCAGTCAACGCGGCGATGCCCTGCGCGGCGCCGTCAACAAGGCCCTGGCGGCCTATCCGCCACGCTAGGCAATGGGAGAACGTCATCATGTTCCGCCGTCTTGCATTACTGTCACTGGTGGCGCTGCTGCTCAGCGCCTGCGAGAGCAACCAGGTCAATCACGACTTCGATGCCAGCCGTGACTTCGGCGCCTACCGCAGTTGGAGCTGGAAGAATCCGGCCTTGCAGTACCGCCCCGATGATCCACGCATCAAAAGCGACCTCACCGAACAACGCATCCGCGAAGCCGTGGCCAGCGAGCTGGACCAGCGCGGCCTGCGCCCCGCCAAGGCCGGCGTCCAGGGTGACCTGAGCGTGCAGACCTATCTGATCGTGGAAAATCGCCAGCAGCAGATCACTACCAACTATGGCGGCGCCTGGGGTGGTTATTGGGGCGGTTACTGGGGGGGCCCGGCCTACAACGAAACCCGCAGCGTGGACTACAAAGTAGCGACCATCCAGGTGGACTTGCTGGACGGCCATGACGGCAAGCTGGTGTGGCGTGGCAGTTCGGAACAGGTGATGAACAACTACCCGCCTAGCCCATCCGAGCGCACCGCGGCCATCCAGAAGACCGTGACCAAGGTGTTGTCGAACTACCCGCCGAAATAACCCGCAAACCTGTGGGAGCTGGCTTGCCAGCGAGTTGTTCGGCCCTGAAAAGCTCGCTGGCAAGCCATCTCCCACAGGCAAGCGCTCACCTGGCTGCTACGCTGAACCACACCCACTGGACGTGACAGTGTCAGCAAGGAGTGCTCGATGGTCCCGCGCTTTGCTTCTGCGCACCGGCAACGCGGTGCTATCGGGTTGATGGCGGCGATTACCCTGGGGATGGCGCTGCTGTTTATGCTCCTGGTAATCGACAGCGGCCGGTTGTACATGGAAAAGCGCATGCTGCAACGGGTGGTCGATACCGCCGCCTTGGAAGCCTCCAACCTCAATGCTGTGTGCAGCGGCACGGGCGTCAACGCGCTAACCCAGGCCACCGCCAGTGCCGCGCGCAATGGCTTTACCCTAATCAACGGCAGTACCCTGACGGCCACCTGCGGGACGCTGACCACCGGCAGCGATAACCTGCGGGTGTTTTCCGCCAGCACTACCGCCACCCAGGCCATTCAAATAGTTGCCACCGAACCGGTGGCCACCAGTGTGGCGGCGGGGGTTTGGACGATGGTGTCGGGGGGCAGTTTCAATACTACTACGACGCTACGGGCGCAGGCGACGGCGGGGTATGTGGGAGACCCGCTGGCGCAACTGACGATTCGCAGCGGACTGGCGAGCGTCAGCAGCAGCCAATCCGCCCTGCTGAATGCCGTCATCGTCGGCGTGTTAGGCGGCAGCCTCAACCTCACCGCGGTCCAATACCAGGGGCTGGTAAACACCAACGTCAACCTGCTGAGTTTTCTGAACCAGGCGGCCATATCGGTGGGTGTGACCGCCGGGGACTACAACACACTGCTGAACACCAATGTAAGCGTCGCAACCCTGGTGCAAGCGGCCGCGACTGTCGTTCAACAAGGTGGCTCAGCGGTCGCGGTAACCTCTACACTTGGGCAAATCTCGGCGTTGGGCAGCGGCTCCACGATAAAGCTTGGAGATTTGATCCAGGCCGCTACAGGCACCAGCACCGCAGGGCTGGATGCCAGCGTGCAGTTGCTGCAACTGGTGCAGGGGATTGTTCAGGTGGCGGGCAAAGGCAAGGCCGTTGATATCAGCACCGGGGTAAATCTTGGTGCCCTGGCGAATCTCAGCGTGAAAGTGGGGCTGATCCAGCCACCGCAGTTTTCAGCTATCGGTAACCCAAACCTTGCCGCACTGAACCCGGCGGGAGCCAACCGAATTTATGTCTCGACCGCACAGGCGAGGATATTGATTTCTTTTCAATCGGGTCTGGTGAACGGTGCCGTCTCGCTTGCAACGAGCTCGGTTAACTTTTTGGCAGACACCCTCTGCCTCATTGGAACCTGCACGCTCCCTGACCTGGCTTCCAACCTTTCGATTGACGTGGGTGTATCCGCCGCTACGGGCGACGCCTTTGTGGTCAAAGCTGACTGCACTGGCACCAATAAAGCGCTTACCGTCAAGTCGGAGCAGTCAGCAGCAACAATCATGTTGGGCACCGTAGATTCGGCCAGCTTCTTTTCATCCACCACCCCTCCCTCGTCTACCCCGCCTCTTACCCTGGTGGATATCGGAACCAAGACCTGCAGTCGCGCCGGCCTTCTTGGCCCGTTGGTATGCGGAGCTCGTACCGCCTCGACAATAGGCTCCGTAACGCTTGGCGGGAAATTCCAGGTGGGTGCCGGGAACAGCACCTCAATTTACTCACCAACGCCCAACCTCGGGCTGACGCCGCTATACAAGGCTTTCTCGTCCACCAACATCGTAACCAACCTGGGTAGCAGCCTGTCCAGCCAAAACCTGGTATCGCTCAACACCAATTCAGTTGGTTTGCTCAGTCTCGTCAGTACGATCGTGAACACCCTGCTGGCTAGCGTGACGTCAGCGCTCACCTCGATACTGGGGCCACTATTGGACCCAGTAATCAACGGCCTGCTTGGATTGCTAGGCGTTGATGTGGCCAATATAGATGTCGGCGCCAACCTGAGCTGCCAGACTGGCCGCGCGCAATTGGTCCTTTAGCCTGGGCGCAGCGACTACGGGGTCGAGGCTTCCAATTCGGGATGGGCAATGGGCAGTTCAATGCAGAAGCGCGCACCTTCCTCGGTGTTGACCACGCTCAAGCGCCCACCCATGTTTTCGATGATGCCGTAGCTCACCGACAACCCCAGCCCGGTACCCACTCCCACCGGTTTGGTGGTGAAGAACGGCTCGAAGATTTTCTCCAGCAACCTGGGAGGAATGCCGCCGCCGTTGTCCTGCACATACAAGCGAACCTTCTCGTCATCCGATTCGCCCGTGGTCTCGATCCACGGTTCCAGCTCACGATTGCCTTCACGCTTGGACAACAGCGCATCCCGGGCATTGACCATCAGGTTGATCAGCACCTGCTCAAGCTGGTCCACATGCCCGCGCACCTGCACATCCAGGGTCATTGCCGGCACGCGCAATTCCACGCCCTTGCCTTTCATGCCCTCGGACAACAGTGACAAGGTGCCCTCCACCGCCACCTTGGGGTTGAACAATTGCATCTCGATTTCCGAGCGGCGGCCGAACACCCGCATGTGGTCCACCACCCGCGCGGCACGCTGCACTTGGGCGTCGATGCGGTTGAGCTTGTCCTGCAAATAGTCGATCTGCACGTCGCCGTTGCCCAGGCGCTTGAGCACGTTGACGATGGCCATGCGCATCACGTTCAGCGGCTGGTTGATCTCGTGGGCAAGGCCGGTGGCCATTTCGCCCAGGGTGGCCATTTTCGCGCTTTGGGTCAGCTGTTGCTGGGTGCGCCGCACTTCGGTGTTGTCGCGGCCCACGGCCTGGATCTCGATAAGCTGGCCGCGCTCGTCAAACACGCCGCGGTCCGACCACACCCACCAGGCATGCTCGCGCCCGGGCAGTTGCAGATTGATTTCGGCAGCGCTGACCGGCTGTTGCGGAGTAAGTGTGGCCAGGCGCAGCAGGAATGCCTCCCGCTGCTCGCCAGACAGCCAGTTACCAAGGTTGATACCCGGCAGTTGCTCGGTGGTGCACTCCAGGTAGCGGGCCAGCGGCTGATTGCCAAAGGTCAGGGTCAAGTCGGGGCGGTAGCGGCAGATCATGGCGGGCGAGTCTTCCACCAGGATGCGATAGCGCTCTTCGCTCTGGCGCACCAGCTCCGAGGCGGCGGTGGCTTCGGTCACGTCCAGCCACAGGCCCACGGCTTCCACCGGCATGCCCAGGTCATCACGCAGCAGGCGCGCCTCGTCCAGCAGCCAGTGGTAATTGCCCTGCTTGTCACGCAGGCGGTAGCGGCTGCGCACCGCGCCTTCGCGCAGCAACTGGCGGGTGCGCTGGAAGTAGCCGTCGCGGTCGTCGGGGTGCACCCATTGGGCCAGCTCGCCGTCCTGGCAGTCTTCCAGGGTCCAGCCCAGCAGGGGTCGCAGGCTGTCGCTGAAGAATGACGGTTGCAGCGCGCCTTCGGCGTAGCGCTGCACGTAGATCACCGCTGGCGAGCTGGCAATCACGTTGTCCAGGCGCTTGTGGGCGGCGGCGGCCTGTTGTTGCTGGTTCTTGATGTCGCTGATGTCGAGCATCATGCCCACCACGCGGCGGATGCGGTCGCCGTCCAGCACCTTGCCCTGAATGCGGTACCACACCGGCGTGTCGAGGTTATGCAGGCGCACGCTGAGCATCAATTCGTGACCGCGCTGCACGTCCCGCAGGCGGCTTTGCAATTCGACACGGTCGGCGGGGTGAATCAAGGCCAGCCAATCCTGCAGCGCTAATTGCTGCTCGGTGCCCAGCGCCTCGGCCAGGCCCGGTGCCAGTTGCAGGCTGTCACGCTCGGGAAAGAACTCCCACCAGCCGGTGCCCATCAACCCTTGCAGGGTTTCCAGGCGTTCAAGCTGATGGCGATGGTCACGCTCGGCCAGCCGCGCCAACACAGGGCCCATCAGCGCGGCGAACAGGGAGGTGCCCTGCTCGCGCAGCGCCGGCGGCACGCCACCGGGCGGCAGCGCGCATAACAGCCAGGCGGCCACCCCCTGGTTTTCGCGGTAGGGCACCAGGCAGCCAACCGCAGGGGCCAGCAGGTCGGTGTCGAGCAACCCGTGGCTGTCCAGGCCGGCCAGGTTGCGGTTCACACGGGTTTCGCCCGGCCATAGCGTCAGGTCGCCGGGGCGCAGCCAATCGGCGAACACCCGCCATTGGCCCCCTTCCACATCGCGCAGCAGCATGGCCACACCGGGCAACTGGCATTGGCTGGCGATGCCATGCAGTTGCTCGGCCACCACCTCGTCCAGGCGTTGCAGGCTGGTCAGGCGCAAGCGCTCGGCCATGTCGGCCAGCAGCCGCTGGAACTGGCTGCGGTCGTGCTGTTGGCCACGCTCCACCAGCAGGTCGCCCACGTCGAATACTTGAAGCACCCAGCCCTCGGCCTGGTGCTGCGCCCAGCCACGGGTGTGCACAGTGCCATCGATGCCGACGAAGTCCAAGTCCAGGGTCTGCCCCTGCCAATCGGCCGGTTCGCCTTCCACCACCACCCGGCTGTTGGGCGTCAGGTAGCCCGCCAGGCGGCGATCAGCGGTGGCCGGGGTTGCCAACTGATGGCGTAATGGGCCGCTGAGCCGCAGCACCTGGCCGGTGGGGTCGAGTAACAGTTGCAGGCCGCTGCTCACTTGCGGCGCCACTTCCAGGGCCACCGGCAGCGGATTGGCTGGTTGTGAGCGCCAGCGGCCGAACAGCTTTTCGCCGGCGCTCAAAGTAGCAGGCTCGACGAGACGGTGAGGTTGGCCGGCAAATTGGGTACCTGGCCGACACCCGGCAATACCAGAAACGGCAGGACATTGTTGATGTTGCTGGTGGGGTAAGTGATCGTGACGGTCAGTTGCTTACCGGCACCGAGATAGTCAGCCGTGATGTAGGCGGAAGAAAAATTGAGCGAGGTCGGCAACCAGGCCAGCGCCTTGCTTGCCGCCCCGATGGCAGTTGATTTCACCAGGGCTGTGTAGCCAGTGCCCGACGTCGTGGGGTCCACGGCCACCGCCTGACGCACCCCTTCGGCACTGGCTTCATTGAACGACTGCACCATCAGCAGCGGCAGGCTGTAGGCAACCACCCCATAGAACACTGCGAAAAAGATGATGAACACCAGCGCGAACTCTATCGCCGCTGCACCTTTTTGCTTATGGGGGAGGCCTGCTTGCATGATCGCGTCTACCCTGACAGTACACCTGTGTTAGAGCATAGAATCATTCGACGAAAAGGGACGTTTTTTACCGGATGCCAAGCCTAGTACTCCTGATCTGGTTCACCCTATGCGCCGAACAGGACATCCGCCAGCGGCAGATTGCCAACGGACTGACTTTGGGCGGAGCCCTGTTTGCGCTGTTTTTCCTGTTTTACAGTGGCCATACGTGGCTGGGCGGCAGCGTTGAGGAAGCTGGCCTGGCACTGGCCATCGCCATGGTATTGACACTGCCCGGCTACGTGACCGGGCGACTGGGGGGCGGTGACGTCAAGTTGTTGTGGGCGCTTGCCCTGGCCACCGACCGCATGCACGTGCTGGGCACCTTCATCGGTGCAGGCGTTAGCATGATCGCCTGGATGCTGCTGGGCCCCCGGGTCTGGAAGCAACTGAGCCCCAAGCTGCGCAAGCGCCTGCAAAACCTGCAACCCGACCCTGCCGTGAAACCACCGTTCGTGCCGTTCCTGCTGGCGGGCTTTCTGGCATCGCTAGTTTGGATCCATTGATCAGACAGATCACTCCCTCTATGTACTTAGTTACAAAGTACAGCTACCTTCAATCAAATGCGCAGATGGCCATCATGTGCCATCTGCCGCTCAGGGACACGACCGATCCATCAGGTTGCCAGCAGGGAGTTGCGCGTGAACAAGCCCGTCTCATCGGTCAAAGTGCTGGTCGTCGACGATCAGCCGGCGATTGTCGAAGAACTCTGTGAGTTCCTGCAAGGCAATGGCTTCGGCTGCGTGCCGGCGTTCACCAGCCGACAGGCGCTGGAACAGTTCAAACAGGACCTGGACATCGGTTTGGTGCTGTGCGATTTGCACATGCCCGGCCTGGACGGTATCGAACTGGTTCAGGAACTCAAGCGCGTGGCCGGCAAGCACCGTCCGTTCGAACCGATCATGATGACCGGCCGCGCCGACAAGCAGGACGTGATCAAGGCCCTGCGCGAAGGCTTTGTAGACTACTACCAGAAGCCGGTGGACCTGACCGAGCTGCTCGAAGGCCTTCAGCGCCACGAGGCCACCTTGCTCGAACGCTTGAAAACCCACGACCCGCTGGGCCATTTGAACGAGAAGCTGCAGTACCTGGCCGACTCCATCGACAACCTGTACCACGACCTCGATCTGGTGCGCCGCCCCGCCCGCGAGCCTGCCCAGCCAGCCCCTGCGGCCGAGAGCGACAGCCAGACCCTGCCCGCCGCCTTCAACAACCTGTCACCGCGGCAGATGGCCGTGGCGCAACTGGTGGGCAAGGGCCAGACCAACTACCAGATCGCCTGCGAACTGGGCATTACCGAAAACACCGTGAAGTTGTATGTGAGCCAGGTGCTGCGCCTTACCCACATGCACAACCGTACCCAACTGGCCCTGGCCCTGGCACCCAACCAGGGTGGCCAGCGCCAGCGAGCCAGCGCCCAATAGGGCTTATTTGCTGATTTGCCCGGAGTCGTCGTCCTTGTACCACTGGGGAATCTTCAGCTTGTAGCTGTCCAGCCAACGCTGCATCGCCGCCTCGTGCTCCACCGCCGTGGTCGCCTGCGAGTTGCGCGATGCCGCCTGGCCGCTGCTCTGCAATTGCAGCCACTGCTCGGTGCCCTTCTGCGGCGCCGACGAAGGCCCCGGGTCGATGGCCCAGGCCGGGCTTGCGCCCAGCGCCAGCAATAACGTCCATGCCTTGATGTGCATACTGCCTCCTGCCTATTTCACCGGCATTGCCGGCGTGTCGATGGTGGCCACCACCTTGCCGCCGTTCTTGAGTTTGTCGGCACGCGCCTGTGCATCGCTGACCTGCTCGGGGGTCAGGTTGGCGCGAGTGACCAGGTCGGCTGCCTGCTTCCAGTTGTCCTGGTAGATCAGCAGGGTGACCATGTTCGCCGCCGCCAGGTTGTCGGACTGCTTGAGCTCCATGGCGGTGAGGAATTCGAAGCGGGCATCGTCCATGCGCAGCTGATTGAGATAAACCACGCCCAGGTCGTTGCGGATCTTGTCGTCGGTGGGCGCCAGCCGCGCGGCGCGCTGCAAATGGCTCATGGCCAGGCCGTTGTCGCCCCGCGCAGCCGCCAGCTGGCCCAGGCCATGTTCGCCTTCGGCGGCCATGCAGGTGCCCAGCAGGCCGCGGTACAGCGGCTCGGCTTCGTTACGCCCCAGTTGGCGCAGCACCCGCGCCTTGCGCAGGCGCACTTGCACCAGATTGTCCGGCAAGCCTTCCAGGTTGGCCAGGCTGGCGTGCAGGCGGCCGTCGTTGGCCATGTCATCGGCCAGGCTCAGGGACAGTTCCTGTTCCGGCGTGGGTTTGGGGCACTGGCCGGGCGCGGGGTTCAGCGCCTGCCAGTCGAGACGGCCATCGGCGGCGCAACCGCTGAGGGCCAGCAGCAGGGTTGCCAGAAGCAGTGTTTTCATCCGTGAGGCTCCGATAACGGGGTCATTTGCCAAAGGCCCGCGAGATTGCCATCAGCCCGGGACCGGCGAGTACGATCAACAATGCCGGGAACAGGAATACCATCATCACCGCGGACATTTTCCCCGACAGCTTGGAAATGTATTCCTGCAAGGTGGTCAGGCGACGGTCATCCAGCAGTTGTTTCAGCGACAGCAGCGACTTCATGGCACCGCCGCCCTGGTTGATCAATTGGCGTAGGATCACGCAGGTGTCGGTGAACTCGTCGACGGCCAGCAAGCGCGAGGCGTAGTCGAGCTGCTCGCCCAGTTCGAGCCCCGAGTCGACGCGGCCAAGCACGGTGCGCAGTTCAGCCGTGAGCACCGGCAACAGGCTCTGGGATTGGGTAGTCAGCACCCGTAGCGCCTGTTCCACCGCCAAGCCGGACTCGAAAAGAATGCGCAGCAGCGGGATAAAGGTCGACACCTCTCGCGCCACTTGCTGCTTGCGCCGCTCGGCAGCCCAGGCCAGTACCCGCTTGGGCAGGATGTAGCCCAGCCCCATGGCGCACAAAGGCGCGACCACTTCATGCTGCAGCGGCAGAAAAAACATTGTCTGAAGGCTCCACGCCAGCACCAGCACCACCAGCGGAGTGCCCACTTGCCACGCGGCAAACTGCGAGCGCTGACTGGCCTTGCGCCAGCCGATACGGTCCAGCAGCGCCTGGGTCTCGCTGTCCAGGCTGACCGCACGCTGGCCAAGGCGGCTATCGCCTACGCGCTGCCACCAACCGCCGATTCGCGGGTCGACATCGGCTTCGCCGCGCAGACGCCGGTCTACCAGGCGCCCGCGACGACGCTGCACCAGGTACTGGTTGCCTAACATGCCAGCGGCCAGCAGTAACAGCAGTGCACTGAGCAACATGGCCATCAGATACTCCTCAACATGCGCCACAGCGCCAGGCAACCGCAAGCCTGCAAGACAATGGCGGCAATCAGCAGGTGCTGCCCGCTGGGGTCATGCCACATCTTGGTCAGGTAGTTGGGGTTGGTGATCAAAAAATACCCGGCCAGCGCCGCCGGCAGGCCGGCCAGTACCATGGCGGTCATGCGCGTCTCCCCGGTCATGGCCGCCAGCTGCCGCGCGCCCTGCTCGCGCTCGCGGATCAGCTTGATCAGGTTTTCCAGCAGTTCGCTGGCATTGCCGCCAAAGCGCTGGTTGATGCGCAGCCCCAGGGCAAACAGGCGAAATTCGTCACGTTCGTACAGTTCGGCGAAGTCCTCCACCGCCTGGTCCAGGCTGACGCCCAAGCGTACATTGCGTTCAACCCTGGCCATGGCTTCACGCAGGGGGTCATTGCTGGCTTGCATGGCTCCCAACACCGCGTCGGCCAGGGTGCGTCCGGACTTCAGGCTGCGCACGGTGTAGTCCAGCAATGACGGCAGTTGCGCAATCATGCGCTGCACGCGCCGCCGGTAGCGCCAGCTGACGTAAAAGCGCAGCGCCAGCGGCGGTACCACCAGCATCAGCAGAACGCCAAACCAGTCGCCGGCAAACGCACCGACCACGGCCAGCACCGCCCATATCGCGATGAATATACCGATGTGGTCATTGGGCCGCCCCAGCCCGGCACGCAGAAATCGCCGTTCCAGCCAGCGCATCAACGGTTTATCACTGGCCACCGTTGCCTGGCCCTGGCCCAGGCGTTCAAGCACGCGCTTGTCGCCGGTACGCCGCAACCCGGTGAAGAAAAAGCGCACCGACAGCCCCAGCATGCCAAGGCTGAGCAGGCCCATCACAATTGCCCCGACCATGCTGCGCCCCTGCTCAATACACGTGGCTGTGAATGTCGCGGCGCAGTTTCTCGCCCGCCGGGTTGACGGCTTCGCGCACGAAGCCATAGCCGGTCTGACGGTCCAGGCGGAATAAGGTGTTGGTCACGTACACGTCCTCACGCACGCCCACCACCTCTACCACTTCGCTGACACAGCGGCGGCCGTCGGGGCGGCGGGTGAGCTGGATCACCACGTCCAACGCTGCGCAGATCATTTGCCGCAGGGTTTTCTCGGCCACGGTACGGCCGGTCAGGCCCACCAGAGTTTCGAGGCGCAACAGGGCGTCCTGGGCGTTGTTGGCGTGCACGGTGCTCATGGAGCCGTCGTGGCCGGTGTTCATGGCAGTCAGCACATCCACCACTTCCACACCGCGAATCTCGCCCAGGATGATGCGGTCGGGGCGCATCCGCAGGGCGTTGCGAATCAGGTCGGCGGCCTTCACTTCGCCATGGCCTTCGGCGTTGGGCGGGCGGGTTTCCAGGCGTACCACGTGGGGGTGGTCCAGTTGCAATTCGGCCACGTCTTCGATGGTAACCAGGCGCTCTTGGGGGCTGATCAACTGGCTGAGAATATTCAGCAACGTGGTCTTGCCGGTGCCGGTACCACCGCTGACCAGGATGTTGCAGCGCTTGCCCACTGCTTCCTGGATGAAGTCGTAGATGGCCTGGTCGATGGTCTGGGTGGCCATCAGGTCGGCGCTTTTGAGCATGTCCTTGCGAAATTTACGAATCGACAGGCACGGCCCGTCCAGCGCGATGGGCGGGATGATGGCGTTGACCCGACTGCCGTCGGGCAGGCGCGCATCCACCATCGGCGACGACTCGTCCAGCCGCCGGCCCAAAGGCGCGAGGATGCGTTGCATGACCCGCTCCACGTGGTGCGCATCGATAAAACGCAAGTCGGTGTGGTGCAGCACGCCCTGACGCTCGACGAACACCCGGTGTGGGCCGTTGACCAGGATCTCTGTCACGCTGGGGTCGCGCAGCAACACTTCCAGCGGGCCGAAGCCGGTGAGTTCGTCCACCAATTCTTCGGCCAGACGCTCCATTTCGTAGCGCGATACCGCCAGGTGGCGGCGGGCAATGTAGTCGCCCACCTTGTCCATGACGAACTGCGCCAGCGAGGCGCGCGAGCCTTCCAGCAAGTTCTTGCCGGACTCTTCGATGGCATCGATTATGAAGCGGTGCAGCACCAGTTTCAGGCCTTGGGGATCACCACTGGCGCCCTGGCCGCGCGGGCCGCCGAACAGTTTCTCGCTCATTCCTTGCTCCATAGCCGGTTGAACCAGCCGGGGCCCGGCGGCTTGACGCTTTCAGAGCGCTTGGCCAGCCGTTCGCCCAGGGCCTTGAGGCCGTTGGTCAGGGTTTCCCGAGGCGCAAGCTCGAACAGGCTGATGCCCTGGTTCTTGGCATTCATGCGGATCTCGGGGCTGAACGGCAGCACCGACAGCACCGGCAGCCCGTAGCTTTTGCCCAGGGCGTCGGAGTCCGGCGCCACCGAGCGCAGGTAGCGGTCCACCAGCAGCCGCGCGTGCTGCAGTTTCATGCCTTTTTCCCGCCACAGGTTCAGCACCGCCAGGTTGCGCCGGCACTCCACCACGCTCTGGTCGGTGTACCACAGCAGCTTGTCGCAGTGGCTGACGAACGTACGCAGGGCCTCGCTGTCGGGCTGGCCCATGAGGTTCACGACGATGTGCTGGAAGTGTTGGCGCAAGGCGCTGAGCAGCATGTACAACTCGGCGGCGCTGGTGTTTCCCAGGGCGTCGTCTTTTTCGCCGTAGGCCAGGATGCTCATGCCCGACGGCGAGCGCGGGAAGGCGCTGTCGATCATGGTGGCGTCCAGGCGCCGCAGGTTGCGCAGCGCATCACCGAAGTGAAAGGTGGCCTCCAGGTTGAGCATCGCCAGGCTGGCGCCATGGGGCAAGCCCAGGTCCAGCAGCAGGGTGTGCTGTTTGCTGCGGTGCACCACCAGCCCCAGATGTGCCGCCAGCAAGGCACCATCGCCGTCCGACTGCGCCCCGTACAGCACGGTCAGGCCACCCAGGTTGGGGTTGCTGGCCACCGGCGGCAGGCGTTTGCTCAAGCGCCGCACCAGGCCGGCCACCTCGCTGGACCGCGAACCATAGGCGACGAAGTCGCGGGCACCGGCGCGCATGGCATTGAGCACCAGCTGGTTGTCCATGCCGTCGCCCAAGGCCACCACCGCCAGCATCGGCTTGGCCTCCAGGGCGCCCTCGATCAGCGCACACTGGTTGCCCACCTGGTCGCGGTCCAGGCCAATGAACACCAGGCTGGCGAAGGTCACGTCAACCAGCGCCAGCAATTCATCCAGGCTGCCGCTGGCAGCGCCCACTACCTGCCCGAGGGGCGCCAGCGCGCCCTGCAACCATTCCAGGTCGCCGTCGTTGCGGGTGATGGCGAGAAAGGTCTGGCTCAGGCTCTGGCTCATTTGGACAGCCCACTCATGCGGTCGAAATTGCCATTTTCGAGGAAGTACATCCTGTACCAGTTGGGATCGTAATTGCGCAGGTTTTCACCCGGCAGGTTCGGCAGGCGCGCATCGGCGGCCAGCGGTTTGACCAGGTGCGGGGTAACCACCATGAGCAATTCCTTCTCTTCGCGGCTCACTGAGGAGCTGCGGAAAAACGCCCCGAGAATCGGGATATCGCCCAGGCCGGGAAACTTGCTGACGTCGGAGATCGTCTTGTTGCTGATCAGGCCGCTGATGACGAAGCTCTCGCCATCGGCCAGGGACACGCTGGTGTCGGTGCGCCGCACGTTGAGCGCCGGCACCGTGGTACCGGCAATGGTGATGCCGCCGCTGTAGTCCAGTTCGCTGACCTCGGGGGCCACCTTGAGGGAAATGCGATCGCCGCTGACCACCGTGGGCGTCAGCGTCAGGCGAATACCGAACTGCTTGTACTCGATGGAAATGTTGTCGCTGCCACTGCTGGGCACCGGAATCGGCACCTCGCCACCGGCGAGGAAACTGGCGCTCTGGCCGCTCAACGCCACCAGGCTGGGGCGCGCCAGGGTGTAGGCGAAGCCGCTGCTTTCCAGCGCATTGATCAGGCCCAGTACCTTGCCGCCGCCAAAGGCGATGTTGAAGGTGCTGCTGCCCAAGGTTGCGGCAGCGGCGGCGGAACCGATACCGCCGGGCCCTACGGTGCCGCTGACGGTATTGGGCGAACCGAAGAGGAAATTGCCGTTCCTGCCGATGATCGAGGTGCTGGCTTCCTTGAGCTTGGTGCGGCTGACCTCGACGAAGCGGATGTCGGTCTGCACCTGGCTGGGCAGGTCCGGGTCGGTCGAGGGCGGCCCGCCGTGGGCATCAAGCCCAGCCGTGGCAGCGCCGCGCACAAAGACCATGCTCTGGCGCGGCGACGTGGAACACGCAGTCCACACCATCAGGCTGGTGGTGCCCTGGGCCACGCCGGTCAGCAGGAAGCCGCTGTCACCCGTGGGGTGCACGTCGGCGATTTTCGGGTCGCCGATGGCCACGCGGGTAATGGCCACCGGGCTGTGCAGTTCGTTCTGCAGGCCTTGGGTGACTTCAAAAACGCCAGGCAACGCGCTCAATTGCGCACAGCCGGCCGACGCCGCCTGCACGGCCGGCGCACATACCCCCGCCAGCAGCACGCTGTAGATCAATCGCTGGAAAACCGGCACGGTACGACAGCTCATTCAAGGCATCCTTGCTGTATTCAGGGCGTTTGCGCGTTGGCTTGGTTGTTAACCTGGTTGCCGCGGATCACTTCCATGCCGCGCCGTGCCGGGGCGGCACCCGGTTCGGCATGCTGCGGGGCACCGTTGCTCATGGCCAGTTGGTTGAACTGCAACAACTGGCGATTGGTATTTTCCACCGCCTGCCCGGCGCCCTCCTGCCCGGCCCAATAATGCGCCAGGCGATTTTCCTCGGCGCTGCGCACGGCCAGGCGCAGGGTGCCGGACGTGGCTGCCAGCATCAGCCGGCTGACCAGGCCCTGAGGCACGGCCAACACCACGGTACGGGCGGAACGGCGATTCTTGTCATCGACACTGCCCGGCACCGCCGGATGGCCGTCGTTGGCCAGGCCTACCTGATCGCCAATGCTCAGCACTCGCACGGCCGGCACCACCACCTGGGCGGAAGCCAGCGGATTGCTCTGGTCCTGACGCAAGTACAGCATCACATCCACGTAGTCGCCCGGGGTGAATTGACCGGCGGCACCGATCACCTCATCCACCGCCACGGCCAAGGCCCGTTCGTCAGGGTGGATCATGCGCGCCAAGGGGCCGCCGATGCTGAAGGCGTCCTCGCTCAACCAAGTGCCCGCCGGCAGCGCACGCCAGGTGCTGCGGCCCAGGGCCTTGTCGGCTGTTGAGAAACTGCCAGGCGGCGCGATGCGCACCTTTTCCAGGGTCAGGTCGGAGGCCACCAGCGCAGTGTTGGGGCTGATGTCGTGGGCCAGCACCACCACGGTCTGCATCAGGTCAGGCACGGGGGCGGCGGCGGTTTTCTGTTCCACGGGTGCTGCTGGCTCTACAACCACGGGCACCGGAGCCGGGGCTGCGGGCTTGCTCAGGACTATGCCCCAATACCCGGCTACCAAGGCCCCGAGCAGAAACAGGCCCGCCAGGATCATGGTCAATCGACTGCTCATCGGGGCGCCTCCCTATGCCTTGTTTACCGTCAGCTATCCGAAGCCTGGCCATGTGCAGGTGTTAAGTGCGTGAAACTATTTTGCTATTTCAAGGTAGTAGAGCTAGGACGAAACGCCATTACTGGCCTGAACAAAATGCGCGCAAACGATGGCGGGTTGAAAAAACAACGACTTGTTGACGCGCGCAGGCTGACTATCACTTTAGTGATAATGCTTTCTTACAGTTGTGGGGCGTCAGGTTGTTGTCGATGCTGAGGTAGAAGGGAACTACGTCGCAAATTCTGGGGTAGCAGCGCTTACCCTGCGCTTAAGGAGAGGTTCGCATGTCCCTTATCAAGTTCTTCGTTCTGGCACAACTCAAGGTCGAGCAGTTCATAAAAGAGACCGAGGGTGCATCGGGTATCGAATACGCGATCATCGCCGCGATGGTGGCCGTGATCATCATTGGATTCAGCAGTTCGATCCAGAACGGGATATCCGCGATCTTTACCAAAATTCAGGCTGCACTGCCGGCAGCCAGTTCCTGATGCTCTACACTGATTTTTACCCAGCGGATTGAGCGGCCGTTATTCCATGATTTTACCCGGTATCAGGTATTTCCTATGAGCCCTTCTCCTCCCCCACGCCAACAACTGCTTCTGGTGGACGACGAAGAGGATGCACTCCTGGAGCTCGCCGAGCTGCTGGAGGGCGAGGGCTTCTCATGCTTCACGGCCACCTCAGTCAAGCTCGCTCTGCACCACCTTACCCGCCACCCCGACATCGCCCTTGTCATCACCGACCTGCGCATGCCGGAGGAAAGCGGCATGTCGCTGATCAAGCGCCTGCGCGAACACACCTCGCGCCAGCACTTGCCGGTGATCGTCACCTCGGGCCACGCCGACATGGAGGACGTCAGCGACATGCTGCGCCTGCAGGTGCTGGACCTGTTCCGCAAGCCCATCTACCACGTGCGGCTGCTGGAAACCCTGAACAACCTGTTCCCCGAACCGAAAATCCACCTGGTCGGTCATTGAGGGTACGTGGGAGCGGGCTCTGCCCGCGAAGGCCACACCGAGAGGTCCCTGACGCGTCGCATTGGCCCTTTCGCGGGCAGAGCTCGCTCCCACATAAAGACAGTTGTTCCCACAAAATCATCTCCAATCAAATCCCCGTGATACACATTGCGCCAGCAGGTACGATGTAGCAGGGAACTCGGCGCCAATGGCCGTGCCCAAGGCTCAGCCGGCACATGGCCGGTATTCGATCGGGAAGCACACATGCACGCAGATGGTTTTTTCGAATGGCTCGGCCAGGCGCTAGGGGCGATCATTCGGTTTGTGGTGGACAGCCTCAGCTGGCTGTTCAACCTGCTGGCCCACGCCGGTGGCAATTTCGTCGATGGGCTGTCCCGTACGTTGGGGATGAATGCGTCACTGATCAGCATCATCGCCTTGGTCATCGGCCTGATGTTTCTGTATTCGGCGCTGCGCGCGTTCATGCGCGCTTCGATTTTCCTGGGCGTGATCTGGCTGATACTGGGCCTGTGGCTGCTCAGCTGGATCATTCACTGACGGCAATCAGGTAGCATGGCGGGCTCGCAAGGAGCCTGCATGAGCACACTGCTGAACGACTGGCGCGACCGCCCCACCCATCGTCGGGTATGGGCACTGGCCGCGCCGATGATACTTTCCAATATTTCCGTGCCGCTGGTGGCGCTGGTGGACAGCACCGTTATCGGCCACCTGCCCCATGCCCACCAGTTGGGCGCCGTGGCGGTGGGCGCCAGCCTGTATGGGTTTCTGGCCTGGGCCATGGGTTTCCTGCGCATGGGCGCCACGGGCTTTGCCGCCCAGGCGGCCGGGCGCAACGACGGCGCCGGGTTGCGCCAGGTGCTGGCCCAGGGCTTGATCCTGGCCATGCTGTTCTCGCTGTTGCTGTGGGCCATTGCCCTGCCCTTCAGCCACTTGGCCCTGAGCCTGATGCAACCCTCGGCGGCCCTGGAACAAAGCACCCGGGATTTCTTCCAGGTACGCCTGTTGGGGCTGCCCGGGGCGCTGGCCAGCTATGCGCTGGTGGGCTGGTTCCTGGGCACCCAGAACGCCCGCGCGCCGCTGGTGATACTGCTGGTGACCAACATCACCAACATCATCCTCAACCTGTGGTTCGTGATTGGCCTGAATGGCGGCGTGATCGGCTCGGCCTGGGCTTCGGTGCTGTCGGAGTGGCTGTCGGTGCTGATCGGCCTGGCCCTGACCCGCCCTTCCTTGCGGGCCTACCCAGGCCACGTGGCCTGGGCGGCGTTGAAGGTGTGGCAAAACTGGAAGCCGATGCTGGTGGTGAACCGCGACATCTTCCTGCGCAGCCTGGCCCTGCAACTGGTGTTCTTCCTGATCACCGTGCAGGGCGCGCGGCTGGGCGATGCCACGGTGGCGGCCAACGCGCTGTTGCTCAACGGCCTGATGGTGACCGCCTATGCCCTGGACGGCTTGGCACATGCCGTGGAGGCCCTGTGTGGGCATGCCATTGGTGCCGGCAAGCGTGACGAGTTACGCCGTTCCATGACGGTGGCCTGTGGCTGGTCATTGTTGGCCAGCGTGGCCTTTGCGTTGCTATTTCTGTTTGCCGGGCACCTGTTCATTGCCGCCCAGACCAACATCCCCAGCGTACGTGCAACGGCCGATCAGTACCTGCCGTATCTGGCGGTGTTGCCGCTGATTGCGGTGTGGAGCTACCTGCTGGACGGGCTGTTCATCGGCGCCACGCGGGCGCGGGAAATGCGCAATGCGATGTTGCTGAGCGTGGTATTGATGGTGCCGGTGGGGGTATTGACCATGGCGCTGGGCAACCATGGGCTGTGGATAAGTTTTCTGCTGTTCATGGCACTGCGGGCGGTGACGCTGGGTGTGGTGGGCTGGCGCCTGCAAAAGCGCGATGGGTGGTTTAACACCACCTCGTAGGCAATGGTCTCGATGTGGGAGTGGGCTCTGCCCACGAAGAATGCATCGCGGTGTCCAAGGCAATCCGCAGTGCGAATTTCGCGGGCAGAGCCCGCTCCCGCAGGTGGGCAGGGAGTTTCAGGGTTGGCTGACAAAACCGACGATATCGGGCAGCACTGGCGCCATCCAGCGCAAGGGCTTTGCCAGGCTACCCACCAAGGTAACGTGGTTGATGCGGTCGTAGTAGAAGTCCTGCACCGGCACGCCCAGCTCGCGCAAGCGCAACGCCAAGTGCCGGGTGTTGCGGGTGGGGTTGACGAGGCTGTCGCTGTTGGCCGCGATCAGCAGCGCGGGCGGAGCCCCGGCGCTCAGGTGGTTGATGGGTTGCGAGTCGGGTGGTTCATGGGGCGAGAAGAACACCGGCTTGGCCTCGGGGTTTTCGATGGGCAGGAAGTCATACGGCCCGGCCAGCCCTATCCAGCCATGCAGAATGGCCGGGGTAAGGCCTTCGGTCGCCAGCCAGCGCGGGTCCAGCGCCATCATCGCCGCGTTGTAGGCCCCCGAACTGTGCCCCATCACGAACAGCCGCTTGAGGTTGCCGCCATAAGGCTCGATATGCCGGTAGGTCCAGGCCAGCGCCGAAGCGTTGTCCTTGAGGAAATCCGGGTAGCGCACCTGTGGATAAAGTCGGTAGTCGGCCACCACCGCCAGAATGCCCCGCGAGGCCAGCGCCTCGCCGACAAAGCGGTATTGCTGGCGCGAGCCACTGTTCCAGGTGCCCCCATAGAAAAAAACCACCACCGGATGATCCGGCAGTGGTTTCAAGGGCTGGTAGATATCCAGCTGCTGGCGCGGGTCGTTGCCGTAGGCCACCCCCGCGGTCAGCCGGTAGCTGTCGGTGGGCGTGAGGCGATCGACCACCTTGAGGGGCGAGCAGGCCGCAAGCGCGGCCAGCACTACCCCACCCAGGACTGCCAGCAGTCCCTTCATCTAGATCACGACGACAGGTACGAGGAACGGGTCAGGCCCAGGCGCAGCGCGTCCAGGTACTGAGTACGTTCACGCGGGCTGATCTTGGCGCTGGCCACTTTGTCACGGTAGTGGTTCATCAGCTCTTCGGGCGACAAGTGCACATAGCGCAGCATGTCCTCGATGGTGTCATGGGTTTCAATGCCGGCGCTGTAGCAGCTGCCGTCGGCGTTCTGGTAGATGTTCACCGAGTCGGTGTCACCGAACAGGTTGTGCATGTCACCCAGGATTTCCTGGTAGGCGCCCACCAGGAAGATACCCAGCAAATAGTCCTCGCCTTCATTCACCGAGTGCACGGGCAAGCTGGTCTCGATGCTCTGCTCGTCCACGTACTGCTTGATCTTGCCGTCGCTGTCGCAGGTCAGGTCTTGCAGCACCGCGCGGCGCATGGGTTCTTCGTCCAGGCGATGCAGCGGCAGGATCGGCAGTACCTGGCCGATGGCCCAGGTGTCGGGCAGGCTCTGGAACACCGAGAAGTTGCAGATGTACTTGTCGGCCAACTTGTCGTTCAGTTCGTCCAGTACCATGCGGTGCGAACGCTGACGCGCCTTCAGCGAGTTGTGCAGGCGACGGCACACGGCAAAGTAGCACTGCTCAGCCAGGGCCTTCTGGGCCAGGGTGATTTTGCCGTCGGCGTACTGGGTGGCCACATCGCTCATGTAGTGAGTGGCGCGCCAGTAGGTCTCGGTGACCATCTCGATGTCGGTCGGGCCCAGCAGGTCCACCAGCCACTGAACGGTTTCAGGCAGGTTTTCCTTGTCCTGGATCTCCGGCACTTCGTCGTTGTGCTTCTCGACGTCCGTCACCTGCACCACCAGCATGGCGTGGTGGGCGGTCAGCGAGCGACCGCTCTCGGAGAAAATGTGCGGGTGCGGCAGCCCCTGGGCGTCACAGAACTCCTTGAGCATGCCCACTACTACACCGGCGTAGTCATCCATGTCGTAGTTGATGGAGCTGGCGTTGCGCGAGTGGGTACCGTCGTAGTCCACGCCCAGGCCGCCGCCCACGTCGATGTGATCCACCGGCAGGCCCAGTGCGCGCAGCTCGCCGTAATAGCGGATGGCTTCCTTGAAGCCGTGCTGGTAGTCGGCCAGGTTGGCGATCTGCGAGCCCATGTGGAAGTGCAGCAGGCGAATGCCGTCGTCCAGGCCGGCGGCGCGGAAGCGCTCCACCACCGAGATCAACTGGGCAGCCGACAGGCCGAACTTGGATTTCTCGCCCCCCGTGTCGGCCCATTTGCTGGACGCCAGGGACGACAGGCGCACGCGCAGGCCTACCTGCGGCGTGACCTTGAGCTCGGCGGCCTCTTCGATCACCAGCGCCACTTCCGACTCTTTCTCGATGACGATGAAGACGTTGTGGCCCAGCTTCTGGCCCATCAGCGCCAGGCGGATGAACTCGCGGTCCTTGTAGCCGTTGCAGACGATGGTGCCGCCTTTCGGCGCCAGGGCCAGCACGGCCAGCAGCTCGGGCTTGGAGCCGGCTTCAAGGCCGATGGAGACGTCCTGGGTGGCGATGATGTTTTCCACCACCGCTTCCTGCTGGTTCACTTTGATGGGGTACAGCGCGGTGTACTTGCTCTGGTATTCCAGGCGCTCGATGTTGGCATCGAAAGCACCGGTCAGCTGGCGCACGCGGTCTTGCAGGATGTCCGGGAAGCGGACCAGCAAAGGCAGCGACAGGCCGCTTTTGCGCAGTTCATCCACCTGTTCGAACAAGTCGATAGGCGCGCTTTTCGGCCCATTGGGACGCACTTCCACGCGCCCGGCCTCGTTGATCGCGAAATAACCGGCCCCCCAATGGCGAATGCCATAAACGCTGCGGCTGTCCGCAACTGTCCATTGGCTGCCATCGTCTTTGCGTGTGCGTCGTACGGACATTGAAGTCCCCTATAAAAAGTCAGAATCCACCGGTCATTCGGCCGGTGCAGTGTAATAAGCGAAGATGACGGTTACCTGCCAGTGCAGGGTAGACCCTACTGGCACCATCAAGTTTAGAAATGGCTAGGCGTGGAGCTGTTCAGCCGCCGGACTTCCTGGCCTTGAAACCCTGTTTGACCAGTTCGGCAAGCAGCAGCTCGACGTGGTCGCCCTGGATTTCAATGACACCGTCCTTCAGCGCACCGCCCGTACCGCAGCGGCGCTTAAGGGTGGTGGCCAGTTCCTTGAGGTCGTCTGGCGCCAGCGGGACGCCGGTGATGGTGGTCACCGTCTTGCCGCCCCGGCCCTTGCTTTCACGACGCACACGGGCAATGCCGTCACCTTCGGGGATGACGTTCTGCTTGCAGGTGCAGGCATCTACGGGTTGACGACAGTCCGGGCAATGCCGACCTGCATCGGTGGAGAACACCAGGCCGCCGAGTGCGGCGAATGATGCGGCTTTTTTGGCCACTGGCAATCCTCTTGTGAGGACGAAAAAACTGGCCGGCGCACGGGGCGGTTCCGACCGCGAAGCCCCACTCAGGCAGGGGCAGCGCTACTGCGGCCATGGGGATGGCCGAAGCTTGAAAAGGTCGCGCAGTGTAACGGCAAATGCAAGGATTGCTAAGTGCAAAAAAGCGGCATTTTGCACAGGATTCGCGACGTTTCATTTTGTACCAATCGCAATGTTCCGTGGGGGCGGGTTCTACTTGGGAAAAGGCCACCGCGCAGTGCCAGGATTCACGCGGCGTGCTTTTCGCCGCCTGACGCGCAAGCCCGCTCCCACGGAGCTATGGGCTCAAGTACAACTGAAGTGCCATCAGCGAATCGGGGCAATAGGGCCGGGTTTCACTTTCGGCCAGCGCCTGCGCCACCGGCATGAACACTGCTTCCATCACCTCTTCGGGCTGCACGTTCAATAGCCCGTCCCACACGGCGGAAAACACCGAGCACCAAGCGCGGTTGCAGGGTTCGTCGAAAAAGAAATGACCATGGGCGGCCAGGACTACGCCCGACACACCCAGCTCTTCGGCCAGCTCGCGGGCCGCCGAGTCTTCGTAGCTTTCACCGGCGCTGACCATGCCGCCCGCCGCCACGTCCCAATAACCGGGGTACACGGCCTTGCTCAGGGTTCGGCGGTGCACGCACAGCTCGCCCGCCGAGTTGAACAACAGGATGAAGGTGGCTCGGCCAATCAGGCCACGGTCGCGCAACTGCTGGCGCGGCAAGGCGCCCAGCACGTGATCCTGCTCGTCCACCCAGGCAATGGCTTCGGCGTCAGAGGCGGCGCGGTGCGCCGCTTCTTTATCGGAGTACGACATCCGTCACCCCTGGGACAGCAGTTGACGAAGGTCGATAACCGCCGCGTTGGCGCGCGAAATGTAGTTGGCCATGACCAGCGAGTGGTTGGCCAGGATGCCGAAGCCGCTGCCATTGAGGATCATGGGGCTCCATACCGGCTCCTGGGAAGCCTCCAGCTCACGGATGATCTGGCGCACGCTGACGGTGGCGTTCTTCTTGGCCAGCACGTCGGCGAAGTCGACCTCGATGGCCCGCAGCATGTGCGACAACGCCCACGCCTGGCCACGTGCTTCATAGAACACGTTATCGATCTGCATCCACGGGGTTTCGACAATCTCTTCCTCAAGCTGCGGCGCCTGGCCTGGCACCACGGTCTCGGTTTTCGACGTGGTGTTGAGCTTCACCCGGCCAACGCTGGCGGACAGGCGCTGGGACAGCGAGCCCAGGCGCGTGGCCACGTCACCCAGCCAGTTGTTGAGGTTGTCGGCGCGCGGGTAGAACAGCGCACCCGTCTGGTTCGGGTCGGACAGGCGTGCCTGGTAGCGGCTCAGGGAATTGATGCCGTCCTGGAACTCGGACTCGCTGGACGGCCAGATCCAGCTCTTGTTGTCGAAGTTGAACTTCGGCTCGGCACGCACCAGGTCCGCATCTTCAGCCGACTGGGACTGGGAGCGGGCAAAGTCCTTGCGCATGGCGCGGGTCAGGTCACGCACCTGCACCAGCACGCCGTATTCCCAGCTGGGCATGTTGTCCATCCACAGGCCTGGCGGAAAACGGTCGTTGGAAATATAGCCACCGGGCTTGTTAAGCAGCGTGCCGGCCACGGTCTTGAGGGTTTCGACGGTGGTGTAGCCGACCACCATCTTGTGGCCCTCGCGCGCTGCCGCTTCCTGGGCGTGCTGCTGCACCGGGAACAACGCCGGCTCTTCGCTCCAGTACCAGCCCAGCAGGCCGGTGACCACCAGGTACAGGCCTACCACCGACAGCAATGCCCGGCTGACCAGCAAGCCACCCAGGTAGCTGCGCGGCCGGTCCTTGGCAGGGCCCTTGCTGTCGGCGGGCTCGCGGGGTGCGCCTTTGCCTGTGCGGTTCTTCCAGTCCAGCATGGCTATATCCTTTCAATCACTGAATTCAAGGGTTCGACCGCAAGCCCCGCGCATCGTGCCAGCGCGCCTCAAACCGGGGTCCGAGGCGCTGCGGGGTTGTCGATCCTGGCCTGCACTATAAATCAAGCGGCGCCGCAGGCATAAGCGACCAATAGGTCATGAAATGAATACACACGTTACAGGGTTATTTGTTCCATGACAGTCGCGTGAAAGCAAAGTGGTGCTAGCATAGAGCCACTATCGAGTCGCAGCATCACCTAACAAGTAGTCAGGATATGACCGAACCAGACGATCCCAGCCGAGAGCGCCTCAAGCACCACTTCGCCCAGCGCGTCATTTACCAGGCCCGCCACATCCTGGAGACATGGCAGCGGCTGCAGCGCAGTGAGTGGTCTGCCGAAGACCTGTGCGAACTCAACGAGGCCAACTTGCGGCTGCTGCGCTTCGCCGAACGGTTCGAGCAGCCTGAACACACGGTGATCGCCCGCAACCTGAACCAGGTACTGCTGGCGGTGGAAGACAACCGCGGGCGCCTGAGCAGTGAGCTGATCAATGAGCTCAACCGCCTGATGCAGCGCTTGTCGCGCACCGGCCTGCGCCACGGCGACGAGCTCGACCAGACGCCCCTGCCCCCGTTGCGCAAACCCGTCTACGTGTTGTTACAGGACGCCGAGCGCGGCGAGCGCCTGGCCATGCAGCTGGAGTTTTTCGGGCTGTACGCCCAGGCGCTGGACAGCGTGGCGGCTTTTCAGGCGTCTTTGCTGGAACGCCAGCCCGCCGCCATCGTCATGGACGTTGATTTCGGCGGCTGCGGCGTTGGCCTGCAACTGGCCGCCGCGGCCCAGGAAGGCCAGGACCCGCGCTTGCCGCTGCTGTTTTTCAGCCTGCACGAAACCGACACTCCCACCCGCCTGGCGGCCGTGCGCGCCGGCGGGCAGGAGTTCCTGACCGGTGCGCTGGAAGCCTCCAGCCTGTTGGAGAAGATCGAAGCGCTGACCTGCGTGGCCCAGTACGAACCGTTCAAGGTACTGATCATCGACGACTCGCGGGCCCAGGCGATGCACACCGAGCGCCTGCTAAACGGCGCCGGTATCGTCACCCGCACCCTGATCGACCCGATTGGCACCATGGCCGAACTGGCCGACTTTCAGCCCGACCTGATCATCCTGGATATGTATATGCCAGCGTGCACGGGCACGGAACTGGCCAAGGTCATTCGCCACAACGACCGCTACGTGAGCGTGCCGATCATTTACCTGTCGGCCGAAGACGACCTGGACAAGCAGCTGGACGCTATGAGCGAGGGCGGTGACGACTTCCTGACCAAGCCCATCCGCTCGCGGCACCTGATCACCACGGTGCGCAACCGCGCCTCTCGGGCGCGCAACCTCAAGTCACGCATGGTGCGCGACAGCCTCACCGGGCTGTACAACCACACGCACATCCTGCAACTGCTGGAAGACTGCGCCTTTCGCGCCCGCCGCGAAGGCAAGCCGCTAAGCTTCGCCATGCTCGACATCGACCACTTCAAGAAGGTCAACGACAGCCACGGCCACCCCATGGGCGACCGCGTGATCAAGAGCCTGGCGCTGTTCCTCAAGCAGCGCCTGCGCAAGACCGACTTCATTGGCCGCTATGGCGGCGAAGAATTCGCCATTGTCATGCCCGACACCGATATCCACGCGGCCCATGACGTGCTGGACGAAATTCGCCAGCGCTTCGCCGAGATCCACTACCCCGCCCAGCCCCACGACCTGCGCTGCACCTTCAGCGCCGGCGTGGTGCAGATGAGCGAAAGCAGTGACAGCCTGAGCATGGCCGCCCAGGCCGACGAGGCGCTGTACCTCGCCAAGGGCGCAGGGCGAAACCGTATCCAGACAAGCGATCACCCGTAGAGCTGCCGCCAGGCGGCGAAAAGGTTCGCAGGGCCTTCAGCGGTGTCATGCCAACTGCGGGCCCACGGTACGGGCCTTCGCAGCCTGCGGCAGTGCGGACGGGATTTGGGCGCCTCGGGCGACTGAAGGATCAAGTAACAACCCTGTCACCTGCACAGGGAATCCCGCTGGGCTATGATGCGCAGACTTTTGCTTCGCGAGATTGCCATGCGCCGCCTGCTTTGCCTTCTGTTACTGGTGCTGACCCTGCCTGCCATGGGCGCGAGCCTGCTGGACAACCGCCCCAGCGCCACCCTCGGCAGTGCCCTGAACAACAGCGACTTTTTGCCAGTGCACCAGGCTTTCCAGCTCAACGTCAGCAAGACCACGCCTGAGGCCATCGTTTTGCAGTTCGTAGCCACCGACGGCTACTACCTGTATCGCCATCGCTTCCAGTTCAAGCCCACGCCGGCGGACATCAAGCTGGGCGCGCCGCAGATTCCCAATGGCGAGAAGAAGCACGACGACTACTTTGGCGATGTGGAGGTGTACCACGGCATCGTCGAGATCACCCTGCCCCGCGACCCGGCCGACAAGCGCCCTTTCACCCTGGCAGTGACCTACCAGGGCTGCGCCGACAAGGGGCTGTGCTACCCACCGGAAACCGAGAAGCTGGCAATCGATGGCGGGGCAGCAACCGTTGTCTCAGCCGCCGAGGCAACGCCAACGCGAGGCTGGTCGTGGAGTGAATTGCTGCTCTACGTACTGGCCGGCGTGGGCCTGACCTTCACTCCCTGCGTGCTGCCCATGCTGCCGATCCTGTCGGCGGTGGTGATGCGCGGGCAAAGCAGCAAGTTGCGCCGCTACGCCCTGTCGCTGGCCTACGTGCTGCCCATGGCCCTGTGCTTTGCCATCCTGGGCGCCCTGATGGGGCTGTTCGGCGCCGGGCTGAACCTGCAAGCCCGGCTGCAGTCGGCCTGGGTGCTGGCACCGTTTTCGGCGTTCTTCGTGGTGTTTGCCATTTCCATGTTCGGCGTGTTCGAACTCAAGCTACCGGCTGCCGTCAGCCATCGCCTGGACCGCATTGCCGGTAACGCCCAGGGCGGCTCACTGTGGGGGGCTGCGGTAATGGGCGTGCTGTCCAGCCTGTTGGTGTCGCCGTGTGTATCCGCCCCGCTGGCAGGCGCGCTGCTGTATATCAGCACCACCGGCGATGCCGTGGGCGGCGCCTTGAAACTGTTCGCCCTGGGCCTGGGCATGGGCGTGCCGTTGATGGTCATTGCCGTGGGCGGCGCCACGTGGCTGCCCAAGAGCGGCCCGTGGCTTGTGGTGGTCAAGAACGCCATTGGCGTGCTGCTGCTGGGCCTGGCCGTCGGCCTGCTCAGCCGCGTTCTGCCCGGCCCGCTGACGCTGCTGCTGGCCGGTTTGCTGGCCGCCGGTGTCGGCCTGTTCATGGGCGCCCTCGAGTTCGTCTACAAGGCCCCGCGTCAGCGCCTGGCCCAACTGCTTGGCCTGCTGTTGATGGTGTACGCCGTGGCCTGCTGGTATGGCGCACTCAGTGGCCAGAGCGATCCGCTGCACCCACTCCCTTCACCGGCCGTCGCCAGTGCCGTGGCGCCCGGCAACACCTGGTCGACGGTCACCACCCCTGCGCAACTGGACCAGGCGCTTGCCGCAGCCAAACAGGCCGGCACGCCGCTGACACTGGACTGGTACGCCGACTGGTGCATCAGTTGCAAGGTCATCGAGCACGACGTGCTCACCGACCCCGAGGTGAGATCACGCCTGGCGGGTTACCAGCAGATCCGCGTCGACGTCACCGACAGCAACGCCGAACAACGCGCCCTGCTGGACCGCTACAAGCTGTTCGGCCCGCCTGCGCTGATGTTCTTTGCCGGCAACGGCGAGGAAATTCACGCAGCCAGGGTGATCGGCGAGATAAACACCGCCGATTTCATCGGCAAGATCAGCCTCGCCGACGCTCAAATGTCGCGATAAGCCGCCAGGCCGGTACAAAATCGGCCTTAGTGACCCTTTTCATTAAACAAGTCATAAATTTTGCGCGAACATCGGGCAACGTGCTGGCTATTGTGCTTGACTGGACAGTCGCCGCCCCATTGCGGCATAGTCACCCCGCCAGCACCAACTGGCCCACGCAGGGAGCCCGCGAATGAAGATGATCCACTGGTTTTCGCTTGAGTTGCCCTTGGTATCAACGCAAAACGTGACGCGCCGCCAAGAGTGAGCATCCCACTCTTCGACGTGCGATTGTCCGACAGGCCATTCGCAGAAAATTCCGCCGCTACCTGGGCAGGCCACATGGCCGCCCGGGTGGTCAGCGACCTTGGCGCCAGCGCATGCCGACTGGCTGGGAGGTCGCCCTGGAACTGCTTGTACACACTACCTGAACGCCCCTGACCGACCCTTGGGAGTTGATGATTAATGGATATTCGTAAAGTCAAGAAACTGATCGAGCTGCTGGAAGAGTCCGGCATCGACGAGCTGGAAATTCGTGAAGGCGAAGAATCCGTACGGATCAGCCGCCACAGCAAGACCCCGGCCCAGCAGTACTACGCACCGGCTCCAATGGCCGCGCCAGTCGCCGCCCCGGTTGCTGCCGCTCCGGCCGCCGCCGAAGCACCTGCCGCACCAAAACTGAACGGCACCGTGGCCCGCTCGCCAATGGTCGGTACCTTCTACCGCAAAGCTTCGCCAGCCTCGCCAGCCTTCGTTGAAGTCGGCCAGACCGTGAAGAAAGGCGACACCCTGTGCATCGTCGAAGCGATGAAGATGATGAACCACATCGAAGCTGAAACCAGCGGTGTGATCGAATCGATCCTCGTGGAAGACGGCCAGCCGGTTGAGTTCGACCAGCCGCTGTTCACCATCGTTTGAATCGCGGAGAGCCAACGATGTCCCAACCTGCGAAATTGGAAAAAGTCCTGATTGCCAACCGCGGCGAAATCGCCCTGCGGATCCTGCGCGCTTGCAAGGAAATGGGTATCAAGACTGTTGCCGTCTACTCCAAGGCCGACAAGGAGCTGATGCACCTGGGCCTGGCAGACGAATCCGTTTGCATCGGTCCGGCACCGGCTGCGCAATCCTACCTGCACATCCCGGCAATCATCGCGGCTGCCGAAGTGACTGGCGCCACCGCCATTCACCCTGGCTACGGCTTCCTGGCTGAAAACGCCGACTTTGCCGAACAGGTCGAGAAATCCGGTTTCGCCTTCATCGGCCCGAAAGCCGACACCATTCGCCTGATGGGCGACAAGGTTTCGGCCAAGCACGCCATGATCGAAGCCGGCGTACCGACCGTTCCCGGTTCCGACGGCCCGCTGCCGGAAGACGAAGCAGAAGCCCTGCGCATTGGCCGTGAAGTGGGCTACCCGGTGATCATCAAGGCCGCTGGCGGCGGCGGTGGTCGCGGCATGCGCGTGGTGCACAAGGAAGAGGACCTGATCTCCTCGGCCAAGCTGACCCGCACCGAAGCCGGTGCTGCGTTCGGCAACCCGATGGTGTACCTGGAGAAGTTCCTGACCAACCCACGCCACGTGGAAGTTCAGGTACTGTCCGACGGACAGGGCCATGCCATTCACCTGGGTGACCGCGACTGTTCGCTGCAACGTCGTCACCAAAAGGTGCTGGAAGAAGCGCCTGCACCGGGCATCGACGAAGAAGCTCGCCAACTGGTGTTCGCCCGCTGCGTCAAGGCGTGCATCGACATCGGCTACCGTGGCGCCGGCACCTTCGAGTTCCTGTATGAGAATGGTGCGTTCTATTTCATCGAAATGAACACCCGCGTACAGGTCGAGCACCCGGTTTCGGAAATGGTCACCGGTATCGACATCGTCAAGGAAATGCTCAGCATTGCCGCCGGCAACCCGCTGTCCTTCACCCAGGACGACGTGGTCATCCGCGGTCACTCGCTGGAATGCCGCATCAACGCCGAAGACCCAAAGAACTTCATTCCGAGCCCAGGCACGGTCAAGCACTTCCACGCCCCAGGCGGCAACGGCGTTCGCGTCGATTCGCACCTGTACAGTGGTTATGCCGTTCCGCCGAACTACGATTCGCTGATCGGCAAGTTGATCACCTACGGCAAGGACCGCGACGAAGCCATGGCGCGCATGCGCAACGCCCTGGACGAAATCGTGGTGGACGGGATCAAGACCAACATCCCGCTGCACCGCGACCTCACTCGCGACGAAGGCTTCTGCAAGGGTGGCGTCAACATCCACTACCTGGAACACAAGCTGGCTGCCCAGAAGTGATTCACGGCTGTAGATAGCTGCACCAGAAACCGGCCCCCGCGGCCGGTTTTTTTATGCCCGCAAAGCGCCCCTGCAGGAGCGGACCGTGTTTACGAACCAGGCGCCGCGCAATACCTGAAGCGATGCGGTGCGGCCTTCGCGGACACAGCCCGCGCCTACAGTGGTAGCGTGTAACCGTCTTGGTCAGAAGCTTTTAGCGGCGCGCTCTAGTAAACTGCCGCCCTTTAGCTCCCGATTCCAAAGGTACCCGCCATGCCCTGGCTACAAGTCCGTCTGGCCATCAGCCCAGAACAAGCCGAAACCTACGAAGACGCCCTGCTGGAAGTCGGCGCCGTTTCGGTCACCTTCATGGACGCCGAAGACCAGCCTATCTTCGAGCCAGAGCTCAACACCACGCCGCTGTGGACCCACACCCACCTGCTGGCGCTGTTCGAAGCCGATGCAGAGCCTGCCAGCGTGTTCGCGCACCTGGAGCTGCTGACCGGCGCCGCATTGCCCGAGCACCACGCCGAAGTCATTGAAGACCAGGACTGGGAGCGCAGTTGGATGGACAACTTCCACCCCATGCGCTTCGGCCAGCGGCTGTGGATCGTGCCAAGCTGGCACGCCGCCCCCGAACCTGGCGCGGTGAACCTGCTGCTGGACCCGGGCCTGGCGTTCGGTACCGGTACCCACCCCACTACCGCGCTGTGCCTTGAGTGGCTGGACGGCCAGGACCTGAACGGCAGCAACGTGCTGGACTTCGGCTGCGGCTCGGGCATCCTCGCCATCGCTGCGTTGCTGCTGGGCGCAAAAGAAGCCGTGGGCACCGACATTGACGTGCAGGCGCTGGAAGCCTCGCGCGACAACGCCCAGCGCAACGGCGTTGCCGACGAGCAATTCCCCCTGTACCTGCCCCAAGACCTGCCGCAGGTGCAGGCCGACGTGCTGGTGGCCAACATCCTGGCCGGCCCGCTGGTTTCCCTGGCACCGCAGCTCAGCACCCTGGTCAAGAGCGGCGGCCGCCTGGCGCTGTCGGGCATTCTTGCCGAGCAGGGTGAGGACGTGGCAGCAGCCTACGCCGCGGACTTCGACCTGGACCCTATCGCCAACCGCGATGGCTGGGTACGGATCAGTGGTCGTCGTCGCTGAGAGCGCCTAGAATGGCCGTCTGCCTAACCCGGACCCGCGCATGACCGACAGTTTCGTCACCCAGTGCCCCCATTGCCAGACCAGCTTTCGCGTCAGCCACACTCAACTGAGTGTGGCCCGCGGGGTGGTGCGTTGCGGCGCCTGCCTGCAAGTGTTCAACGCTGCCCGGCAATTGCTGGAGCAGAGCGCCGGCCGCCAGGAACCTGTGGCACCGCCACCGGTAACGCCTGCCCAGGAGCGCCGCGCCGCGCCCATCAGCCTGCGCGAGTGGTCGGCCAACGAACTGGACCTGGACAAACTGGACCTGGACGGCGAGCTGGCTCGCCTGGAACAACGCGAGATCCAGCCGGCCAAGGCCTTCAGAGACCAACCGGGCCGCGACGAGTCCTTCAGTGCCAGCCGCGACGAGCCGCTGGAGGCGTGGAACGAGAAACCCTTCGGCACCCACGCCGACGATGAAGAACTGCACCAAGACGACCCGGTGCCGCCCATCATCGAGCGCGACCCACCGCTGGATGAAGCGCCGCGGGCCGCCGACCCGCGCACCGAACCGTCGCTGTCGCTGGCACCCCCCCAGCACCACGAGCCAACCATCGGCACGCTGCGCGCCGACGACGACCTGCCCGCCCGTGGCGACCGTCTGTCGGCCATCGACGCCGACGATGACGACGAAGAAGCGGACGAACCCGCCCCGCGCCCTGGCAAGCACAAGCACGAACGCAGCGAACCCAACCTGCGCGACGCACCGCTGCTGGACCTGATGGACGACCCGCTGCAACTGGATTGGCAGAAACGCCGCACCCCATGGGGCAAGCGCCTTCTGTGGATGCTGCTGACCCTGGTGGCCGCCTTGGCCCTGGCCGGGCAGTACGTGTGGTACCACTTCGACGAACTGGCCCGCCAGGACCAGTACCGGCCGTTGTTCCAGCAGGTGTGCCCGAGCCTTGGCTGCAACGTGCCGTCCAAGGTCGACATCGACAAGATCAAGAGCAGCAACCTGGTGGTGCGCAGCCACCCGGACTTCAACGGCGCGCTGGTGGTGGATGCCATCATCTACAACCGTGCGGCGTTCTCCCAGCCGTTCCCGCTGCTGGAGCTGCGCTTCGCCGACCTCAATGGCCACCTGATTGCCAGTCGTCGGTTCAAGCCGGGCGAATACCTGTCGGGCGAGCTGGCCGGGGGCGCGGAGATGCCACCGCAAACGCCAATCCATATCTCCCTGGATATCCTTGACCCGGGGCCGAAAGCGGTCAACTACAGCCTCAGCTTCCGCTCCCCGGAGTAGCGCCTCGGGCGGTCACTTCGAACTACGGTGCGAGCTGGCCTGCCCGCGAGTTTTCTGGCCGCTGCGAAAAGCTCGCTGGCAAGCCAGCCCCCGCCAATTTGCCATGCCCGTACATCCAAACCACCGGGCATAAGCAAATAGTTGTTCAGATTTTATCCAAAACGACCTTTATCCGGTCACCGAGAGCGGGTATTATGCCCACCCTTTTTCGAACTCTAATGATCCGGCCCCACAACAGGGAACACCTATGTCGGCGGTACGCATCGGCCCATATACATTGAACAACGGTTTGATCCTCGCCCCGATGGCGGGGGTTACGGACCAGCCCTTTCGTCAGCTTTGCCGACGGATGGGTGCAGGCCTGGTGGTCTCGGAAATGGTCACCAGCGACATGAGCCTGTGGAACAGCCGCAAGTCGCGCCTGCGCATGATTCACGAAGGTGATCCCGAGCCACGCTCGGTACAGATCGCCGGTGGTGACGCGCAGATGCTGGCAGCCGCCGCAAGGGCCAACGTCGAGATGGGCGCCCAGATCATCGATATCAACATGGGTTGCCCGGCGAAGAAAGTCTGCAACAAGGCGGCAGGTTCCGCTTTACTGAAAGACGAAGCACTGGTGCAGGAAATCCTGCACGCCGTGGTCGCGGCCGTCCAGGTGCCCGTCACCTTGAAGATTCGCACCGGCTGGGACCGTTCGAACAAGAATGGCATCACCGTTGCGCAGATTGCCGAGCAGGCGGGTATCGCTGCCCTGGCCGTCCACGGCCGCACACGCGCCGACCTGTACACCGGCGAAGCCGAATACGACACCATTGCCGCCATCAAGCAGGCGGTGTCGATCCCGGTCTTTGCCAATGGCGACATCGATTCACCGCAAAAGGCCCGGCACGTCCTTGACGCCACCGGCGCCGACGGCCTGCTGATTGGCCGGGCGGCCCAGGGGCGGCCCTGGATATTCCGCGAGACCGAGCATTACCTGCGTACCGGCGAAATGCTGCCGGCACTGCAATTGAGTGAAGTGGAACAGATTCTGCTGGAGCACCTGGCTGCGCTGCACGCCTTCTATGGCGATGTGATGGGCGTTCGAATCGCCCGCAAGCATGTCGGCTGGTACCTGGCCACCTTGCCGGGCGCCAAGGAGTTTCGCGCCCAGTTCAATCGTTTGGAAGATACGGAAGCGCAGTGCGCCAACGTTCGCCGGTTCCTCAGCGAATGTAACGAGAGCCCTGTGACAGGGGACGGACAGGGGGTGGCCGCATGACGATGATGACCGAGACTTTAGTGAGTGGAACAACGCCCGTGAGCGACAACGTCAATTTGAAACAGCACCTCAACACGCCCAGCGAAGAGGGTCAGACCCTTCGCGGCAGTGTCGAAAAGGCGCTGCACAATTATTTCGCCCATCTTGAGGGCGCTGCCGTCACTGACGTGTACAACCTGGTGCTTTCCGAAGTCGAGGCCCCCTTGCTCGAAAGCGTGATGAACTACGTCAAGGGCAACCAGACCAAGGCCAGCGAGATGCTGGGCCTGAATCGCGGCACCTTGCGCAAGAAGCTCAAGCAATACGATCTGCTGTAAGCATGCATTCAAACCAGAAAAGGCGACCTGTCCAGGGTCGCCTTTTTTGCTGACTCCTCTGCTTTAGACGGAAATTGAAATGACCGACCAGACTACCCGCCTGCCGATCCGCCGCGCTTTGATCAGCGTTTCCGACAAGACCGGTATCCTTGAATTCGCCCGTGAACTCGAAGCCCTGGGCGTCGAGATTCTGTCCACCGGTGGTACCTTCAAGCTGCTGCAGGACAACGGCGTCGCCGCCGTGGAAGTCGCCGACTACACCGGCTTTGCCGAAATGATGGACGGCCGGGTGAAAACCCTGCACCCGAAAATCCACGGCGGCATCCTGGGCCGTCGCGGCATTGACGACGCCATCATGAGCGAGCACGGCATCAAGCCGATCGACCTGGTCGCGGTCAACCTCTACCCGTTTGAAGCCACCATTTCCAAGCCAGGCTGCGACCTGCCGACCGCGATCGAGAACATCGACATCGGCGGCCCGACCATGGTCCGCTCCGCGGCCAAGAACCACAAAGACGTGGCCATCGTGGTCAACGCCAGCGACTACGGCCAGGTACTGGCCAGCCTGAAAGACGGCGGCCTGACCTACGCCCAGCGCTTCGACCTGATGCTCAAGGCGTTCGAACACACCGCCGCCTACGACGGCATGATCGCCAACTACATGGGCACTGTTAACCAGGCCGCCGAGACCCTGAGCACAGAAGGCCGCAGCGAATTCCCGCGCACCTTCAACAGCCAGTTCGTCAAGGCCCAGGAAATGCGCTACGGCGAGAACCCGCACCAGAGCGCGGCGTTCTACGTTGAAGCCAAGCCTGCCGAAGTGGGCATCGCCACCGCTACCCAGTTGCAGGGCAAGGAACTGTCCTACAACAACGTCGCTGATACCGACGCGGCTCTGGAGTGCGTGAAGAGTTTCGTCAAGCCAGCCTGCGTGATCGTCAAGCACGCCAACCCGTGCGGCGTGGCGGTAAGCCCTGACGCCGAAGGCGGCATTCGCCAGGCCTACGAGCTGGCCTACGCCACCGACACCGAGTCGGCATTCGGCGGCATCATCGCCTTCAACCGTGAACTGGACGCCGAGACCGCCAAGGCCATCGTCGACCGTCAGTTCGTGGAAGTGATCATTGCCCCGTCGGTCAGCGACGAAGCCCGCGCCATTGTTGCCGCCAAGGCCAATGTGCGCCTGCTGGCCTGCGGCCAGTGGTCAGCCGACCGCGCCGCTGCCTGGGACTACAAGCGCGTCAACGGCGGCCTGCTGGTACAGAGCCGTGACATCGGCATGATCAGCGCCGACGACCTGAAAGTGGTGACCAAGCGCGCCCCTACCGAGCAAGAGATCCACGACTTGATCTTCGCCTGGAAAGTGGCCAAGTACGTTAAGTCCAACGCCATCGTCTACGCCAAGAACCGCCAGACCATCGGTGTCGGCGCCGGCCAGATGAGCCGCGTCAACTCCGCGCGCATCGCCGCCATCAAGGCCGAGCACGCCGGCCTGCAGGTACAGGGCGCGGTCATGGCCTCGGACGCGTTCTTCCCGTTCCGTGACGGCATCGACAACGCGGCTAAAGTGGGTATCACTGCGGTGATCCAGCCAGGCGGTTCGATGCGCGATGCTGAAGTGATCGCTGCTGCCGACGAAGCCGGCATCGCAATGGTGTTCACCGGCATGCGCCACTTCCGCCACTGATCGTGGAGCGGTAAGTTTCAAGCTGCAAGCTGCAAGTGAAGGCAGACCCAGGTCGCTCTCATTGGCAGCTTCACCCCCTACTTCAAAGCAATAGGCTGCAAGTAAGGCATCCCTGATTCGCCCTTACTTGCAGCCTGTAGCTTGCAGCTTCTCCGAAGGAGTCTTCTTGTGAACGTATTGATCATCGGCAGCGGCGGCCGTGAGCACGCCCTGGCCTGGAAAGTAGCCCAAGACCCACGCGTCGAAAAAGTCTTCGTCGCCCCCGGCAACGCCGGTACCGCCATTGAAGCCAAGTGCGAGAACGTCGCCATTGACGTGCAGGCCATCGAGCAACTGGCCGACTTCGCCGAGAAAAACGTATCCCTGACCATCGTCGGTCCGGAAGTACCGCTGGTAGCCGGCGTGGTCGACCTGTTCCGCTCCCGCGGCCTGGACTGCTTCGGCCCAACCAAAGGCGCGGCCCAGCTGGAAGGTTCGAAGGCGTTCGCCAAGGACTTCCTGGCCCGCCACAAGATTCCTACCGCCCAATACCAGAACTTCACCGAGATCGAGCCTGCCCTGGCCTATCTGCGTGAAAAAGGCGCGCCTATCGTGATCAAGGCCGACGGCCTGGCCGCTGGCAAGGGCGTGATCGTGGCCCTGACCCTGGCCGAAGCCGAGGACGCGGTACGCGACATGCTGGCGGGCAACGCCTTCGGCGAAGCCGGTTCGCGCGTGGTGATCGAAGAGTTCCTGGACGGCGAGGAAGCCAGCTTCATCGTCATGGTCGACGGCAAGAACGTTCTGCCGATGGCCACCAGCCAGGACCACAAACGCGTGGGCGACGGCGACAGCGGCCCGAACACCGGCGGCATGGGTGCCTACTCCCCCGCCCCGGTAGTGACTGCCGACGTGCACCAGAAAGTCATGGACCTGGTGATCTGGCCGACCGTGCGCGGCATGGCCGAGGAAGGCAATGTCTACACCGGCTTCCTGTACGCCGGCCTGATGATCGACAAGGCCGGCAACCCCAAGGTCATCGAATTCAACTGCCGCTTTGGTGATCCGGAAACCCAGCCGATCATGCTGCGCCTGCAATCGAGCCTGGTGCTGCTGGTCGAGGCCGCACTGGCCCAAGCCCTGAACAAGGTCGAAGCCCAGTGGGACCCGCGCCCGAGCATGGGCGTAGTACTGGCTGCCGGTGGCTACCCGGGTGACTATGCCAAGGGCGCGGCCATTCAGGGCCTGGACGCCGCTGCGCAATTGCCTGGCAAGGTGTTCCACGCCGGCACCGCCCTCAAGGACGGCCAGGTCGTGACCGCCGGCGGCCGCGTGCTGTGCGCCACCGCACTGGGTGACACCGTGGGCGCTGCCCAGCAGCAAGCCTACGCACTGGCCAGCAAGATCGACTGGGAAGGCTGCTTCTACCGCTCGGACATCGGCTATCGCGCCATTGCCCGCGAGCGCGGCGACAGCGCCGAGTAAGGCCCAAGGCCTTGCGCATCGGGGAATGCCCGATGCGCAAGGCCGTTCAGCCACTTGCCCTACGCTTTATCCTCCGTGCATAGCTATACTCAGTCATTAAACCTTCGAAGGGATTTCGCTGTGCGCTGGCTCAGGATCGCCATTTCATCGATAGTCAGTGTACTGACGCTGCTGTGCGTGTACCCGGCCTACGCCGAGTCGAGCAGCGGCTGGTCGGTATTGCTCGATGAACACGCGCGCCTGCAACTGAGCGATGTGCGCTCGGACCGCTATCAGAACCAGTTCAGCCCCATCGAACTGACCCAACTGGTGCCCAGCGACGCCAATGCCGCCCAATGGCTGCATTACCACCTGCCTCCCGGGGCCCACGAACAAATCCTGCGCATCTACGCGCCCGACCTGGCCGACCTGGATTTCTATGTCCTGGACGGCGATACCCTGATCCGACAGCAACGCAACGATAACGGGATGCCCGGCGGCGAGCCGTCCTTCGCCAACACCGATATCCTTTTGCCCGTGCCGGTCAGCCAGCGCCCGCTGGACCTCTACCTGCGCCTGGCCTCCGAGCACCAGCTTCGCCCCAGCATCAGCCTGATGCCTGCGGTCAACGCGGCCGCCGACCAACGCCAGACGCTGATCATGGGCCTGTTGTTTGGCTGCCTGGCCATGCTGGTCATCCATAACCTTGCCCGCTACACCTACAGCCGCTCCAGCAGCAGCCTGTGGCTGGCCGCCTCGCAAACCCTGCTGACCCTCAGTGCCGCCATCCTGCTTAACCTCAGCGGCCCGTGGTTCGACACCTGGCACTCGCTGCGCACCACCGGCAGCTACCTGGCATTGATGCTGGCCGCCATCTGCTGCCTGATGTTCACCCAGCGTTTCTTCGCCCCACGCTCCACGCCGCTGATCGACCGCCTGCTCACTGCCGCCAAGCTGCTGATCGGCCTGAGCGGCCTGCTGGTGCTGATGCTTGATGGCTTGCCGATCAACTCCATCACCTACGCCATGATGGTGGTGGGCGGCCTGGGCATGTTGCTGACCTCGGGCTACCACTGGCAACAGGGTTACCGCCCGGCACGCCTGTTCACTGGCGCCATGCTGCTGCTCAACCTGGGCGTGCTGATCGTGCTGCCGGCCCTGCTGGTGCTCACCCGCACGCCGCCACAGTGGCTGGTGCTGGGCCTGATGGGAGTGGGCGCGCTGACCGGGCTGATGCTCAACACCGCCCTCAGCGAGCGCCTGCGCAACATCAGCGAAGACCGCTTCAGCGCCAGCCGCGAGCTGGCGGCCAGCAACGCCGAGGTGAATGCCAAGGCCGAGTTCCTGGCGCGCATCAGCCACGAGATCCGCACGCCCATGAACGGCGTGCTGGGCATGACCGAACTGCTGCTGGGCACGCCGCTGTCGGTTAAGCAGCGCGACTATGTGCAGACCATCCACAGCGCCGGCAACGAACTGCTGACCCTGATCAACGAGATTCTCGACATCTCCAAGATCGAGTCCGGCCAGATCGAACTGGACGACGTGCAGTTCGACCTCAGCGCGCTGATCGAAGACTGCCTGAACATCTTCCGTGCCAAAGCCGAGCAGCAGAACGTCGAGCTCATCAGCTTTACCCAGCCGCAAGTGCCCCAGGTGATCAGCGGCGACCCCACGCGCCTGCGCCAGACCCTGCTGGCCTTGCTGGACCACGCCCTGAAGAAGACCGACGAAGGCGAGATCCTGCTGGTGGTGGCGCTGGACCAGCGCAGCGGCGAACCACGCCTGCGCATTGCCGTTCAGGACAGCGGCGTGCCTATACCCCGTGATGAGCGCGAAGCCCTGTTGCACAGCGAGCTGCACAGCAAGAACCTGCTGTCGGGCAACGAGGTGGGCGGCCACCTGGGCCTGGTTATTGCCCGGCAGTTGATCCTGCTGATGAAGGGCGAGTTCGGCATCAAGAGCGGCAGCCAGCAGGGCAGCACCCTGTGGCTGACCTTGCCGCTGGACCCGGAGCGCCTGGAGCACCCCACCGTGGACCTGGACAGCCCCCTGCGCGGCGCCCGGGTATTGGTGGTGGACGACAACGACACCTGCCGCAAGGTGCTGGTGCAGCAATGCGGCGCCTGGGGCCTGAACGTCAGTTCGGTGCCGTCGGGCAAGGAAGCCCTGGCACTGCTGCGCACCAAGGCGCACCTGCGTGACTATTTCGACGTGGTACTGCTGGACCAGAACATGCCTGGCATGACCGGCATGCAACTGGCCGCCAAGATCAAGGAAGACCCCAGCCTCAACCACGACATCCTGATCATCATGCTCACGGGCATCAGCAACGCGCCAAGCAAGATCATCGCCCGCAACGCCGGCATCAAGCGCATCCTGGCCAAACCGGTGGCCGGCTATACCCTGCGCACCACCCTGGCCGACGAGCTTGCCCAACGCAGCCAGGGCCAGCAGCACGCCCCCGTACCCGCATCGATCGCCACCACCAGCACCATCGTGCCCTCCGACTTCCGCATCCTGGTGGCCGAGGACAACAGTATCTCCACCAAGGTGATCCGCGGCATGCTGGGCAAGCTCAACCTGCAACCGGACACCGCCAGCAATGGTGAGGAAGCCTTGCGCGCCATGAAAGCGCAACGCTACGACCTGGTGCTGATGGACTGCGAAATGCCGATCCTCGACGGTTTCTCCGCCACCCAGCAGCTGCGCGACTGGGAAGTGGGCACCCAGCGCGAGCGCACCCCGGTGGTGGCGTTGACCGCGCACATCCTTACCGAACACAAGGAACGCGCCCGCCAGGCCGGCATGGACGGGCACATGGCCAAGCCCATCGAGCTGTCACAACTGCGCGAGCTGATCGAACACTGGGTAGCGCAGCGCGACCTCGGCCAGAGCCAGGCCAGTAATTCCTGAACCTGCCCCGCGCCATAACCACAAAACTGTAGCCTGGCGGCAGCGGGATCTACAGGATATGGCGGCGGCACGGTGTGTGTGATTAAAAGCTCGCTGGCAAGCCAGCTCCCACTATAGACTTTGCCCTCGACCCACCCCGTCCGAGCCTTGACCATGCTGCAAACGTTGTTCAGCGTTTACCTGAAGATGCTGGTGCTTTACAGCCCCTTCTTCGTGCTCTCGTGCTTCATTGGCTTGTCGCGCGGTTATTCGCTCAAGGAGCGCAAGCGCCTGGCCTGGAAAGTGGCCCTTGGGGTGCTGATTGCCAGCGTGCTGCTGTATCTGTTCGGGCGGGTGATCTTCACCGTGTTCGGCATCACCGCCGACGCCTTCCGCATCGGCGCCGGCAGCGTGCTGTTCATTTCCGCGCTGGGCATGGCCCAGGGCAAGTCTGGTGTGCAGACCGACAACGTGCAGCAGGACGTGACCATCGTGCCGCTGACCATCCCCATCACCGTCGGCCCCGGCACCATCGGCGCCCTGCTGGTGATGGGGGTCAGCCAGCCGCACTGGGACGACAAGCTCATGGCCATTGTCAGCATTGCCCTGGCCAGTTTCACGGTCGGGCTGGTGCTTTACCTGTCCAACCGCATCGAACGGCTGCTGGGCGAACAGGGCTTGCAGATCGTCAGCCGGCTGATGGGCCTGTTCGTCTGCGCCTTGGCGGCGCAGATCATCTTTACCGGCATCAAGGGCTACCTGGTGTCATGACGCGACGCTAAAGCTGGACTTGAGCAAGCGTGCGCAAGGCAATGCCCCTGAGTCTTTCGCGGATGCCCTCTCGGTGCGGCGCATGCGCCGCCGGATCGAATACATAGATGCCGCCGCTCATGCGCATCAGCACTTCCGGCGTTTGTTGGGTGGTCTTCGCCCGGCCCTTGATCTGCACGCCGAAGGTGGTGAGCGTGATTTCCCCATGCCTATCAAGCTCGCAAGGGACGATCACCCAAGAGAGCAAACGCGCATCCCCCCTGCCATCACCGGTCAACCAGTTCGCCACGAATTGGCGAACCCCCAGGCTCCCCAACACTCGTTGGGCCAGGTCAAACAGCGCTTGCGGGTCGCTATAGCCCTTGATATTCAGCTCAAGTGAATCAAGGTCTGCATTATCGGAGATGAACAGTGGCTGGGTCGTGACCGTGGCCTGCCACTGGCAGCCATGGCGCTCCAGGCAGTTGACGTAGTAAAGCCTCCAAGCATCCCAGTAAACCTCGCGGTTGTGCATCCTGGTCGCAACGCGGTCGCTTTCCTGAAGCAATGCACAGATATCCGAGCGATCAACGTCGCGGATGCCCGGATCGAAAGAAACCACATGATCAGCGGTTTCCATATCAATGGCCTCCCTTGCCTGCGCGGGTGTCCGGCTTGTCGATGCGCAGAAGTTCGCTGGTAACGCGCGCACTCAGCCGTTCGATCATCTCGCCTCTATAGTCCGGAAACTGCCAGGGGTCCGGGCGGGCACTCAGCCACGACGCCGTCACTTTCCCCTGGATGTGGCAACTTTTGAACGTTGCCTGGGTGATATCGTCACTCACCACCTGACGCGTCTTGAAATGGACCAACAGCACGTTCATTCGCGCGCCTGAATGCGCCGTACCCAATAAAGCGGCAACTTGACGCAACGGCTCTTCGCCATCGCCCAGCACACCAACGGACTGGCGGCTGAACTGATCCAGGCCCTGCCTGCTGAGCCGCGAATCCCCAGCGCGGACTGCCTGGGCAATGCCATTCACGTCGAAGGGCAGGCCTCGGCGTGCCAAGGCACCGAGCACATCGCTCAACGTGAACGCGAGCGAGCCGGGGTAACGCTCATTCATGTGCCCCTCTTTCAGCACACTCCAGCCCAGGCTGCGCAGGCAATTCTGGTACACGTCAAACCAGCCTTCGATGTGCTGAAGCCTATCGACTTTCTTCGACGCTGCCAGTTGGAAGTAAAGCGTTGATTGCAGAGTGTCCTGCTTGTCGGTGGCCGAAAGGTCCGCATCAAGAAAAAGCAGGTGCCCTGCATCCAGCCAGGTTTCGTAGGTAACAGGTGGCATACCGTACTCCTTGTACAGGCCAGCACACTGAATGGGCAGGCACCCTCCGGACGCCTGCGCATACGTCCGTCAAATGGCGAATTCGGCCATTTTGCGCTTGCGGGCTTCGCCAAGTTTTTCCCTGATCAGATCGCGGGAGTCCTCCACGCCGATTTCATCCATCCAGAACACCGTCTTGGCCTGATAGATTTTCAGGCTGGAGCTGTCCCAGTTGGTGAACAAAACGCTGGTTGCGTTCTCATGGCCGGTGTACTGGACCATGGCCAGCGCCATGCAAACGTCACCGTCTTCTTCCACCACGCTGCCGATGCCGAAGTTGGCGCCACTGTCGGTCTTGGCACTGCTGTCAAACAACTTGAGTGCGGAATCTTCACTGGCCACCACAGCCACCGCCTTGCGCGCCGACTCCAGGGCTTCAAGCGTGCCTGCCGGGCCCATTGCCGCACTGATGATTGCGCCCTTGAGTATTTCGACGGCAACCTTCTCCATGCTCAGGTGCTTTTCCCTTGAGGTATAAGCGCGATAGGACATGTCTTTGGCAACCCAACCCGCCAGCGCCATCACCTGGCAAAACGCCTTGTACCAGTCCTCACCAGCAGCGTAGGAACCGTACTTGTTGTCGGCAGCCATGGTTGCGTAAAGGTAGGCGTTCTTGATGTCCTGCCGGTAGGCGCGGCTGACGCCCTTGGTAAACGCCAGCAACCCGTTTGCCACCACGGCAGCGGACTCATCCTGGCTGGTAACGGCCCGCGGCAGGGCATCGTCTTCGCTGTGGAACGCGCGCAGCATGGCCAACCGTTGCGGCTTGGAAACAATGGTGATTTTATCCATGACAATTCCCTTTTCATGAAGCAAGTTCGGCGTGAACTTGATGCACGACACGTTAATGACGTGGGGCTTTTCAGGGAACGGGGAAACGTCCTACCGGCAAGCTCCGGCGACCTGCCTGGGCAGGTTGCCGGGCCGAGGTTCAGGGTTTTTGGCCGTACCAGCGCGGGGTGTACACCCAGCTGCCGCCTTCGGCGCGCGGGAACGCGCAGGTGGTGGACGAACCCACCAGCACCATGGTGCGCATGTCCACCTGCTCAGGCGTCAGTTCACCCAAGGTGATGGTGCGCAGGGTCTGGCCAGGGCGGCCGATATCGCGGCCCAGCACCACGGGGGTTTTGGGGCTGCGGTGCTGGCGCACGATCTCCAGGGCACGGCCCAGCTGCCAGGGACGCGAGCGCGAGATGGGGTTGTAGAACGCCAAGGCCAGGTCGGCCTGGCAGGCCAGGTCCAGGCGTTTTTCGATGATATCCCAGGGCTTGAGGTTGTCCGACAGGGACATCACGCAGAAGTCGTGCCCCAGCGGAGCCCCGGCCTGGGCAGCCGTGGCCAGGGACGCCGAGACACCCGGCAGTATCTCAAGCTCGACGTTGTGCCACGCCGCATCGCTGGACTCGTGCAACGCCTCCAGCACCGCAGCGGCCATGGCGAACACGCCAGGATCACCGGATGAAACCACCACCACCGAACGGCCTTGGGCGGCCAGTTCGAAAGCGTGACGGGCGCGCTGCATCTCTTCGCGGTTGTCGGTGCAGTGCATCACCTGGTCGGGGCGGAACGGCCCGGCCATGCGCACGTAGGTTTCGTAGCCGAGGATATCGTTGGCGCGCGCCAGTTCGGCCTTCACCGCCGGCACCATCAGCTCGGCAGCGCCCGGGCCCAGGCCGATCACGGCCAGGCGGCCGCGCTCGCGGCCAATGTGCGCGACGTCCAGCGGCTGCTTGGCCACCACGATCGCCAATTGCGGGCTTACGCCAAGCGCTGGCAGCAGTTGCGGCACGGCACGCTCCGCCAGTTCTCGGACGCTGCCAGCCGGCGCTGCGAAGCGCATGGCCACGCCCAGCTCCCGGGCAGCGTCGCGCAGCGCAGGGTTGGCCATTTGCGTATCGCAGGCCAACAGGCAGGCCAGCGATGGCAAGGCAATGCGCGCGTCATGCAAGGCCGCACGCACGCTGCCAGCAATGTCCGCCAGCCCGGCATCCACCGCCACCAGCACATTTTTCGGGTAGATCAGCAACTCATTGGCCGACGGCTCACGAGCCGTGCAACCCACGTGAATGGCTAACTGCGCGTGTTCATCTTCCGGCAGCCTGGCCTCGGCCAGCCAGGGCGCGGCGCCTTCGATGCGCACGGGCTCACCGGCCAGCAAGTCGCTGACGAAGCGCTTGCCCAGTTCCAGGTCGCCCAGGGCATAGCCGCTGGGCGGGTTGAGCAGGCAAGTGCCGAAACGCAGTTCACCGCTGGTGGTGATGGCCGCAGCCACACCCAGGCCGGCGCCCAACTGCCGGGCCATGACGTTCACCCCGCCCAGGCCGCCCAGCAACGGCACTACCGCGCTACCGTCTTCGGCCACGGCCAGCACTGGCGGCTCGGCACCCTTGTCCAACAGCACGCTGGCCAGGCAACGAATCACGATGCCGGCGGCGCATAGGGCAATGAGAGGTGTGTCCTGCTGATACAGCTGGCGCATCAGGGCGCCGAAGTCGGAATAAACGCGATCGGCGCCTTCTACCCGTCCGGCCAGGCCGTGGATCACTGCATCGGGGTAGATGTGCTGAATGCGTCTGGCCGTGGCCAGGCTGCCATTGCCGAGGATGACAATGGCGCAAGCGTTGGAATTCATCAACCCTGCCACCTTTCGCCCGGCACAATGATCAGCGAGAAGTACGGCGACGAAGTCGGGTCCACCTGGTCGATGGGCACGATCTTCTGGTTAGCCATGGTCGCGCGCTCCACGTACAGCGCGCGCTCGGCCAGGCCCAGCTCGGCCAGCACGTCACGTACCTTGGGAAAGTTGCGGCCCAGCTTCATGATCACTGCTGCGTCGGCGTCCGCCAGGCGGCGCTTGAGTTCTTCATGAGGCAGTACGCCCGACAGCACCGACAGGCTCTGGTTGCGATACACCAGTGGCGCGCCCAGCACCGAGGCGCCACCGAGCATTGAGCACACGCCCGGGATCACCTGGGCCTCGTAGCGCTCGGCCAGGCGGTCGTGCAGGTACATGTAGGAGCCGTAGAACATCGGGTCACCTTCACAGATCACCGCCACGTCGCGGCCGGCGTCCAGGTGCGCAGCCACATCGACAGCGGCGGTGTCGTAGAAGTCGCTGATGACCTGTTCATAGGACAACGGCGCAGGCAGCGCCTCGGTGGTCACCGGGTACACCAGCGGCAACAGGGTCTGGGCCTGTTGGAGGTGGCCTTCGATGATGCCGAAAGCGTTGCCCTTCTTGCCCTTGGCCACGAAGTACGCCACCACGGGCGACTCACGCAGCAGGCGCAGGGCCTTGACCGTGATCAGTTCCGGATCGCCCGGGCCTACGCCCAGCCCCAGCAAACGTCCGCGAGCCTGCATCATTCGACCTCCGTGGCCAGCGCGTTGACCGCCGCCGACGCCATGGCGCTGCCGCCGCGGCGACCTTCGACGATCACGAAGGGGATGCCGCGGCTGTCGGCGGCCAGCATGGCCTTGGACTCCGCCGCACCGACGAAGCCTACCGGGAAGCCCAGGATCAGCGCGGGCTTGGGTGCGCCGGCGTCGATCATTTCCAGCAGGTAGAACAGCGCCGTCGGCGCGTTGCCGATGACCACCACCGCGCCTTCCAGGTGCGGGCGCCACAGTTCCAGGGCCACGGCCGAACGGGTATTGCCCAGTTCCTGGGCCAGCGCCGGCACGCTTTCATCGCGCAGGGTGCAGATCACTTCGTTGTTGGCCGGCAGGCGGGCGCGGGTGATGCCCTCGGCCACCATGCGCGCGTCGCACAGGATCGGCGCGCCCTTGGCCAGGGCCTCGCGGCCGGCCTTGCCGGCACCGGGGGAGAAACGCAGGTACTGCACCACGTCCACCAGGCCGCAGGCGTGGATGACTCGCACCGCGAGTTTTTCCAGGTCGGCGGGAATGCCGCTCAGGTCGGCCTCCGCGCGAATGATGGCGAAGGAGTTGCGATAGATCTCCTGACCGTCGCGGATGTAATCAATCATCGGTGTTGCTCCGTGGGCAGGCGGGCCAGCAAGTCACTGGCGGCGTGCAAGTCTAGGTTGCGCGCGCGCAGGGCACCGAAGCCCGGTTGCCCGGCGTCACGCAGATACAGGTCGTAATGGCCGGCCGAGGTGGCCAGCAGGGTCGCCGGCGCCACATGGGCGGCGGCGCAGGATCGGGGGCAGCCGCTCAGGTGCACGGCTTGCGGGTGGGGCAACAAGGTGGCCAGCAGGCGCGCGTCGGCCTTGGTGTCGGCCAGGCCTTTCTTGCAGCCGTCGCTGCCGGTGCAGGCAACCAGGTGCGCCAAGGGTTCGGCGGCGCTGCACAGCAGCCCCAAGGCATCAAGCGCGGCCGTCAGCCGGGGGGCGCACTGGGTGTCGACGTTGGGCACTATCACGCTTTGCCAGGGCGTCAGCCTCAACGTGCCGTCGCCGTGCTGCTCGGCCAGTCGGGCCAGGTCACGCAGCATCGGCGGACCCAAGCGCCCCAAGGGCGGGGCGGCACCGACGAACACCTTGCCCGCCTGGCGCTGCGGATAAGTACCCAGGCGGTCCGTGCCCGCCTTGTTGATTGCAAACGGCCCCAAGCGCAGGGTTACCGCCAGCGGCGCAATGAAATCCTCGGCGCTGACCGTCCCCAGCACATGGCGCATGCGCGTCTGCTCCGGGCTGGCCAGGTCGAGGAAGCGCTCCAGCACCGCGATTGCCAAGGCATGCCCCTGCTGCAACGGTACCGCCGCCAATGCCGTGCCCGGGCAACCGGCCAGGCCGAAGCCCAGCCAGGTCTCGCCATCGAGCAGTAGCGGCGCCAGCCACAGGTCGTGAGCATGTTCGTGCATGGCCAGGGCTTCGCCGCCGTCCAGCAACACCGCGAACTTGGCCGACAACTCATGCAGGCGCTCACGGTGTTGCAAACTGTGCAGAATCTGCTCGGCCAGGGGCCGGGTGTCGAACTGCATGTGCGGGTCGATGCCGGCGCTGGGGCTGAGCATCAGGTTGCGCACATCGTCGCCGCCGCTGCTGCGCGGGCCAAGCCCTGCGGCCAGCAGACCTTCCAGCATGGCCGGGTGCGAGCCGGTGATGCCGCGGATCTGGAGGTTGGCGCGGTTGGTGGCCTCGATCACGCCGCCGGCAAAGTGCTCGGCCGCATGGGCTACGGCCCGCGCCTGCTCGGCGCTCAGCTCACCACCGGCCAGCTTGATGCGGCAAATGCCGCCGTCCAGCGCCTGGACGATGCGCAACAACCCCGGGCAGGCCGAGGGGCGGATCGGCTCCTTCATGGAGCGGGGGGGCTGAGGTGCGGTCAATGCGGCGTCCGGCAATCGTGAAAAGGCGTTGTGAGTGTAGAAGGCGCGGTATTATGCCTGCTTTGTCCGAGCGCATGAAAAGCCTGCCGGTCGGATTAGCTGGTTATGAGGAAGATTCATGTCACCCTGGCTGACTATCGTGGGGATTGGCGAGGACGGTTACCCCGGCCTCGGCAAGTCCGCGCGCCACGCCCTGCTCAACGCCGCACGTATTGTCGGCAGCCCGCGCCAGCTCGAGCTGTTGCCCCACTGCATCGGTGCCGAGCGGCTGCAATGGCCCAGCCCGTTTTCCCTGGCACCGGTACTGGCATTGCGTGGCACTGCGGTGTGCGTGCTGGCCAGCGGCGACCCGATGCTGTTCGGCGTGGGCGCCAGCCTGGCGCGCCAGGTACCCGAGGAAGAGTTGCTGATTCACCCGGCACCGTCTTCCCTGTCGCTGGCAGCGGCCCGCCTGGGCTGGCCGCTGCAGGACGTAACCAGCCTGTCGGTGGTGGCGCGCCCGGTGGCCGCGCTGAATGCGCAACTGGCCAACGGCGTGCGCCTGCTGGTGCTGAGCAACGACGGCCACAGCCCCGCCGCCATCGCACGACTGCTGCGCGAGCAAGGCTATGGTGACAGCCCGATGACCGTGCTGGAGCATCTGGGCGGCCCTGCCGAGCGGCGCCTGTGCTTTACCGCCGCCGATTGCCCCGAAGCGCCAGTAGCCGACCTCAACGTAGTGGCCATTGACTGCCGCGCCGCGGTCGACACCCCGCGCCTGTCGCGCCTGGCCGGCTTGCCCGACAGTGCCTTCCGCCACGACGGCCAGATCACCAAACGTGACGTGCGCGCCATCACCCTCGCCCGCCTGGCCCCGCAGCCCGGCGAGTTGCTGTGGGACGTGGGCGCTGGCAGCGGTTCGATCGGCATCGAATGGATGCGCACACACCCCAGTTGCCGCACCCTGGCCATCGAAAGCGATGACGGCCGTCAGCAATTGATCGAACACAACCGCGACACCCTGGGCGTGCCCGGCCTGCAACTGATACGCGGCCGCGCGCCCCAGGCACTGGAAGGCCTGGAGCGCCCGGACGCGATCTTCATCGGCGGCGGCGTGACCCGCGAAGGCGTGTTCCAGGCCTGCTGGCAGCAGCTCAAGCCCGGCGGCCGCCTGGTAGCCAACGCCGTCACCCTGCAAAGCGAGCTGGCCCTGGCCCACTGGCGCGAACTGCACGGCGGCGACCTGACCCGCATCCACGTGGCCCAGGCGCAGCCGCTGGGCGAGTTCGACACCTGGCGCCAGGCGCTGCCCATCACCCTGCTGGAACTGGTCAAACCCCTTGATGCGTGACGAAACCGCCGAACAACCCGCGCCCCTGCGCAGCGGCCTGACTACCGGCAGTTGCGCCACCGCCACCAGCCTGGCAGCTGCGCGCCTGCTGCTGACCGGCCAGGTGCTGGACGCCGCGCAAATCACCCTGCCCAAGGGCAAGCAGGTTGAGATGCGCCTGGAGTTCTGCCGCCTGCACGAAGACGGCGCCGAGGCTGGCACCCTGAAGGATGCCGGCGATGACCCGGACGTGACCCATGGCGCCCTACTCTACTCCCGCGTACGACTGCTACCCCAGGCGGGCATTCGCTTCGTGGCCGGCAGCGGCGTAGGCACCGTGACGCGCCCCGGCCTGGTACTGGGCGTGGGCGAGCCGGCCATCAACCCGGTGCCGCGGCGCATGATCACCGAGCACCTCACGGCGCTGGCGGTTGAGTGCGCCTATGTCGGCGGTTTCGAAGTAACCGTCAACGTGCAGGACGGCGCCGCCCTCGCGCTGAAAACCATGAACCCACGCCTGGGCATCCTCGGCGGGCTGTCGATTCTGGGCACCAGCGGCATCGTGCGGCCGTTTTCCTGCGCGGCCTACATCGCCTCGATCCACCAGGGCATCGACGTGGCCACCACCAACGGCTTCATGCACATCGCCGCCTGCACCGGCAACGCCAGCGAAGACACCATGCGCCGGGTGTACGACCTGCCGGAAATCGCCCTGATCGAGATGGGCGATTTCGTCGGCGCCGTGCTCAAGCATTTGCGCAAGGTGCCTGTGGATAAACTCAGCCTGTGCGGCGGCTTCGGCAAAATCAGCAAGCTGGCTGCCGGGCACATGGACCTGCACAGCCGCCATTCCAGCATCAACCTTGAACAACTGGCGCAGTGGGCCGCTGACATCGGCGCCGATGAGTCCCTGCAAACCGCCATTCGCTGCGCCAACACTAGCCAGCAGGCACTGGCCATGGCCAGTGCGGTGGGTATCGCGCTGGGTGATGAGGTATGCCGTCACGCCCTGGTCTTTGCCCGCAGCGTGGTGCCTGCCCAGGTGCAGGTGGAAGTGTTCGCCATCGACCGGGTCGGCGGTATTGTCGGGGAAGCGCGATGAAACGCATTTTGTTGCTGGGCGGCGTCACCGAGGCGCTGGCGATTGCCCGCACGCTGGGCCCCGAACACATCTACAGCCTGGCCGGTGTGGGTCGCGTGCCGACCGACCTGCGCTGCCAGGTGCGCGTTGGTGGCTACGGCGGTGCCGAGCTGCTGGCCGCGTTCATGCGCGCCGAAGGCATTACCCTGCTGATCGACGCCACTCATCCCTATGCTGCGCAAATCAGCGCCAATGCCGTGCTGGCGGCTTCGCTGGCCGGCATTCCCTGCTGGGCCCTGCGCAGGCCGGCGTGGCAAGCGCAGGCGGGTGATGACTGGCGTGAATTCGATGGCTGGCCGGCGTTGATCGAGGCGCTGCGGCCGTTCAAGCGACCGTTGTTCACCCTGGGGCGCGAGCCATTGCAGCATTTGCACGAGATTCCCGACGAGCAGTTCTGGACACTGCGTGCCCTGGACAGCTGCGCAGGCAATGAACGCTGCGAGGTGATCGGCGCCCGAGGGCCATTCCACATCGAGGATGAGCGGGCACTGTTTCAGCGACGGCAGATCGACGTGCTGATCAGCAAGAACAGCGGCAGTTCAGCCACTGAGCCCAAGCTTGAGGTGGCACGCGAGAGGGGCACCCCCGTATTGATTCTGGCCCGCCCGCTTCTACCGCTTGCCGATCGGGAATTCAATTGTGTCCCCACGTTGCTGCAATCCCTGTGAACAAACCTGTAGCCGCTGCCGAAGGCTGCGCTGGCCCTTTAGCTCACTGAAAATCCCCAGCGCACACCCCGGCCAGCGAAGCCTGGCGGCAGCGGCTACAGGGGCTGCGCGAGGCGGGACTATCGTGGATAATCCCTCCGCCGTCACCCCACACGCTGCTCATGGATATCCACCATGCTCAAGAAAGTGCTGTTAGCGTTGACCCTGCTGCTGCCCGCCTTCATGGCCCAGGCCCGGGACATTCAGGTGCTGCAAGCCTGGTCGCAGGAACTGCCGCCCAATGCCCCCACCGTTGCCGCCTACTTCACCATTCGCAACGACGGCAACGCTGCCGACCGGCTGTTGAGCGCCAAAAGCCCCATTGCCGATACCGCCGAGATCCATCAACACATGGACAGCGACGGCATGATGAAGATGGCCCCCGTGGAAGCCGTGAACATCGGCGCCGGCGAGCAGGCCACCTTTCAGCCCATGGGTTATCACGTGATGCTGATCAACCCCAGCGACCGCAGCCAGCTGACCGAGGGTGGCCACTTTGCGCTAACCCTGCACTTCCAGAAGGCCGGGGACATCACCGTACAGGTGGACGTGCTCAAGCAAGCCCCGGTTGCCGCGCCCTAAACCATGAAACTGCATGTGCGCCACAGGTCCCGCACCCCGGCCGCCCAACGGGCGACCTGGCTGAGCCTGTTCGCCATGCTGATGATGTTCATCGGCCCGCTGATCTCTCAGTCGATGCCGATGGACCACGACCGCGCCATGCCCATGGAAATGTCCATGGACATGCCCGGCATGGACATGGGCAGCCATCATGGCGACCCCTCGCTGCACCCTATCTGGGAAAAATGCGGCTATTGCAGCCTGTTCTTCCACACCCCCGCGCTGCCCGGCACGCCGGACTACCTGCCCCTGGGCACACCGCTCACCGTGGCCGGGCTGGTGCCCCCTACCCTGCAAGGCCACGCCCGCCAGGCGATATTCCCTGGCGCCCTGACGCGCGCCCCGCCCGCCAGCCGCTTCATCTAGCCCAAACATCACGCCAGGCCCCGTCACGCTGCCACAAGACAGCGGTGGGCGCTTGCCCGTGCCTTTGTGACTAATCGAAGTTGGAATATTCATGTCCAGGTCTACCCCTGCCTTTTTGCGGTCCCCCAAGCGGACCGCCGCTGCCCTGTGCGGCACCCTTTTGTCACCGGCCACATTCGCCGCCACTGCCCTCGACGCGACGGAACTGAGCCCCACGGTGATCACCGCCGTGGCCCCCAGTTCGCCGCTCACCATCGTCACCAACCCCAAGGACCCGCGCCAGCCGGTACCGGCCAGCGACGGCGCCGATTACCTGAAAACCATCCCCGGCTTTTCCGCCATCCGCAGCGGCGGCACCAACGGCGACCCAGTGCTGCGCGGCATGTTCGGCTCGCGCCTGAACATCCTCACCAACGGCGGCAACGTGCTGGGCGCCTGCCCCAACCGCATGGACGCCCCAACGTCCTATATCTCGCCGGAAACCTTCGACCGCCTGACCGTGATCAAGGGGCCGCAAACCGTGCAGTGGGGCCCGGGCGCCTCGGCCGGCACCATCCTGTTCGAGCGCGAGCCGGAGCACTTCGGCGAGCTGGGCAGCCGTTTCAATGCCAGCCTGCTGGCGGGCTCCAACGGCCGATTCGACAAGGTGGTGGATACCGCCGTGGGCAACGCCGACGGTTACGCACGCTTCGTCGGCAATACCTCGCAGTCCGACGACTACAAGGACGGCAACGGCAATACCGTGCCGTCGCGCTGGGACAAATGGAACGGCGACGTCGCCCTGGGCTGGACGCCCGACGCCGACACCTTGCTGGAACTGACAGCTGGCAAGGGCGATGGTGAATCACGCTACGCCGGGCGCGGCATGGACGGCACCCAGTTCAAGCGCGAAAGCCTGGGCCTGCGTTTCGAGAAGAGCAACATCGGCGAGGTGCTGGACAAGGTCGAGGCCCAGGTCTACTACAACTACGCCGACCACGTGATGGACAACTACACCCTGCGCACCCCGTCCGGCACTGGCATGATGGCCAGCCCCATGGCCAGCAACCCCGACCGCCGCACCCTGGGCGCGCGCATCAAGGCCACTTGGAAGTGGGCCGACTGGCAACTGCTCAGCGGCATCGACGCGCAGACCAGCGAGCACCGCAAGCGCAGCGCCATGGGTGTGGACGCCTACAAGGACGTGCCGCGCAGCAAAGACGCGAACATGCAGGATGTGGGCGTTTTCAGTGAGCTGACCTGGTACGCCAGCGGCAATGACCGTGTCATCGGCGGCGCCCGTATGGACCGCGCCCAGGCGCGCGACTATCGGCAGACCACGGGCTCCGGGATGAGCGCCGTGGCCAACCCCACCGCCGATGAGACTCGCGAACAAACGCTGCCCAGCGGCTTCCTGCGTTACGAGCACGATCTGGCCGCAGTCCCCGCCACCACCTACATCGGCCTGGGCCATGTGCAGCGCTTCCCGGATTACTGGGAGCTGTTCTCGCCCACCTCCGGGCCCGGCGCGGTCAACGCCTTCCACGACCTGAAACCGGAGAAAACCACGCAACTGGACTTCGGACTGCAGTACAAGACCGAACAACTGGAAGCCTGGGCCTCCGGCTACGTCGGCCAGGTGCGCGACTTCATCCTGTTCGACTACAGCGGCGGCAGCTCCCAGGCCCGCAACATCGACGCCCGCATCATGGGCGGCGAACTGGGCGCCGCCTACACGCTGAGCGAGCGCTGGAAAGCCGACGCCACCCTGGCCTACGCCTGGGGCAAGAACAGCAGCGACGGCCGCGCCCTGCCGCAAATGCCGCCGCTGGAATCACGCCTGGGCCTGACCTACGCCCAGGACAACTGGAGCGCCGGGGCGCTGTGGCGCCTGGTGGCCGCGCAGAAGCGCGTGGACATCGGCGCTGGCAACGTCGTCGGCAAGGACTACGAGAAAAGCCCCGGCTTCGGCGTGTTCTCGCTCAATGGCGCCTACCGCATCAACCAGCACCTGAAGGTCAGCGCCGGCGTCGACAACCTGTTGAACAAGAACTATGCGGAACACCTGAACCTGGCGGGCAACGCCGGTTTCGGCTACCCGGCCAGCGACCCGCAGGCCGTGAACGAAACCGGTCGCACCTTGTGGACCAAGGTTGATTTGAGCTTCTGAACCCTTTCGGCGGCGCGCCTGGATCGCGCCGCCTTTTGCTACCGTGGAGCGCTCCCTGATGAGCAAGCCAACTACAAATTTCTACAACCTGGCCTGGCGCTGGCACTTCTACGCCGGGCTGTTCGTCGCCCCTTTCATGATCCTGCTGGCGATCACCGGGATCATCTACCTGTTCAAGCCGCAGCTTGACCCGCTGATGTATCGCTCGCTGATGGTCGTCACCCCCGCCGAGCACACCCTCAGTGCCGACGAACTGATGCAGCGCGTGCACAGCCGTTATCCCCACGACGGCATCACCCAATACCTGCCCGCCACCGCCGCCGACCGCAGCGCGCAGTTCGTGCTGAGCGCCAAGGGGCGTGAACTCAACGTGTTCATCAACCCCTACACCGGCGAGGTGCTGGGCGACCAGGACGCCAAACTCAACCTGCAGGCCATCGCCCGCGCGCTGCACGGCGAGCTGATGATCGGCACAGTCGGCGACCGCCTGGTGGAACTGGCCGCAGGCTGGGGCATCGTGCTGGTGGTGTCGGGCCTGTACCTGTGGTGGCCGCGGGGCAAGGCCGGCGCAGGCGTGCTGTGGCCGCGCCTGAATGCGCGGGGCCGGCTGTTCTGGCGCGACCTGCACGGCGTGCTGGGCTTCTGGGGCTCGGCCTTTCTGCTGTTGATGCTGCTCAGCGGCATGACCTGGACCGGCCTGTGGGGCAAGCAATTCGCCCAGGTGTGGAATACCTTCCCCGCCGCCATGTGGGACAACGTACCCAAGTCCGACGTGCAGGCGGGCGAGTTGAACAAAGCCAACCGCCAGACCGTGCCGTGGGCGCTGGAAAACACGCCGATGCCCATGTCGGGCGGCGCCCATGCCGAGCACATGGCCCACGGCGGCCACATGCAGATGCCGGCCGATCCATTGATCAGCCTGCAGCAGGTGGTCGATCTGGCCACAACGCAGCGGATTGAGCCGGGCTACAGCATCACCCTGCCAACCACCGACACCGGCGTGTTCACCGTCTCGGTGTTCGCCGACGACCCGCGCAACGACGCGACCCTGCATGTCGACCAATACACCGGCGAAGTGCTCGCCAACGTCGGCTGGAAAGACTACGGCCCCGTCGCGCGCGCCACCGAAGCTGGGGTGATGCTGCACGAAGGGAAGATGTTCGGGCCGTTCAACCAGATCGCGATTCTGCTGGTGTGCCTGATGATCCTGCTGGGCTCGGCGAGCGGCCTGATCATGTGGTGGAAACGCCGGCCCGTGGGGCAACTGGGGGTGCCGCCGTTGCGGCATGATCTGCCGAAATGGAAAGTGGCGATCGGCATCATGATTGCGCTGGGGGTGATGTTTCCGCTGGTGGGCGTGTCGTTGGCGGTGGTGTGGGCAATCGAGTGGGCGTTGGCGCGTATTCCAAGCTCGAGCGCGGTGCACTCGTAGCAACCCAATCTGGAGACCTGCGAACAAGGCTGGCAGCGCGGGTCTCACAGGCCATGGCCTATGGGATTCGCGTTGTCGGCCTTGTTTGCACGGCATCAGAATGCGTTGCTGCGAAAACGTCCTACAAGGTAACGTCATTTTCAGAAATGTCTGACTTGAGCTCACTCCGTACCAGGGATAGCCTCCCCGGGTCGCTGAAATCAGCGGCCGGGCGTGCAAGCCTGAACCACATCAACAGCAACTGTTAGAATCGTCGCTGGCGTACGCCACGATGATGCTCATGGCGGCTGTTCGCGGGAGGGGTCAACCCTGCCGGAGGTGATGTGGTCCGGTCTTGCACACCTGCGAACAGCTGCCACCCAACCGTGTGCAAGCGGAGAGTGGGCCATGTCCACATCATTTGAGAATGCTTCCATGAGTTTTGATATCCCCAGCACCCACACCCAACCGTTCGGCCCCCGCGACCGCGACAACCTCCCCCTCTTCACCGTCCGCCAAGGCCTGCACCCCGACGACGCCCTGCTCCACGCCTCCCTGCTGCTCGGTTACGCCGGCGCCATCGCCTATGAGGTGGCCGACAGCGATGCCACCGGCGACAAGCTGCTGGCCCGCGCAATCATGCCGCTGATTGAAAGCGCCAAAGCGCTGGTAGACGCCTGCCCCCCGGCCTGAGGGCAGCTCCCACAATGACAGTTGCTGCCGCGGGATTTGTAGCAGCAACTTTGTCAGCAAGACGAACACTGTGGGAGCGGGCTCTGCCCGCGAAGAGAGCGCCGTGGTGTTTCAGATACTTCGCGGCGTTCTTTTCGCGGGTAGAACCCGCTCCCACAGGTTGCTCAACACCATAAAATCTCCCACAGTGCTTGCCTCAGCTCAACGTAGCGGGAGGCGATTGCCAGCAACACCGCTAGCAATGCACCAGCAACGCCCACCCACTCGCACCACCCCGCCAAACGCGCACCAGCCCGGTGCAGCCGTGCGACCTCCACCGCCCTCAAAGCGCCATCCCACGGCGCCGCACCACTTCGGCACACCCCTTGCAACCATCCCCACAGGCGTCGCCATCTGCCCCACTAAAAAAACTCAAGTAATGGAGATTGCACCATGAAGCGTCGTAGCTTGATCAAGGCGTTTACCCTCACGGCGTCCATCGCCGCCATGGGCATGAGCTGGACCATCCAGGCCGCCGAGACCATCAAGGTCGGTATTCTGCATTCGCTGTCGGGCACCATGGCAATTTCCGAAACCTCGTTGAAAGACGTGGCACTGATGACCATCGACGAGATCAACGCCAAGGGCGGCGTCAATGGCAAAAAACTTGAGCCCGTGGTCGTGGACCCGGCGTCCAACTGGCCGCTGTTCGCTGAAAAGGCCCGCCAGTTGCTGACCCAGGACAAGGTCGCCGTGGTGTTCGGCTGCTGGACCTCGGTGTCGCGCAAGTCGGTGCTGCCGGTGTTCGAAGAACTCAACGGCTTGCTGTTCTACCCTGTGCAATATGAAGGCGAGGAAATGTCGCCTAACGTGTTCTACACGGGTGCGGCGCCTAACCAGCAGGCCATCCCGGCGGTGGAATACCTGATGAGCGAAGACGGCGGCAGCGCCAAGCGCTTCTTCCTGCTGGGCACCGACTACGTGTACCCACGCACCACCAACAAGATTCTGCGTTCCTTCCTGCACTCCAAAGGCGTGAAGGACAGCGACATCGAAGAGGTCTACACCCCGTTCGGCCACGCCGATTACCAGACCATTGTCGCCAACATCAAGAAATTCTCGGCCGGCGGCAAGACCGCGGTGATCTCCACCGTCAACGGCGACTCCAACGTGCCCTTCTACAAGGAACTGGCCAACCAGGGCCTGAAAGCCACCGACGTACCGGTAGTGGCCTTCTCGGTAGGCGAGCAGGAACTGCTGGGCATCGACACCAAGCCTCTGGTAGGCAACCTGGCCGCCTGGAACTACTTCCAGTCTGTGGATAACCCGGTCAACACCAAGTTTGTCGCCGACTGGAAGGCCTACGCCAAGGCCCACAACCTGCCGAACGCCGACAAGGCGGTAACCAACGACCCGATGGAAGCCACCTACGTGGGCATCCACATGTGGGCCCAGGCCGCCGAGAAAGCCAAGTCCACCGATGTGGATAAAGTGCGCGAAGCCATGGCCGGCCAGACCTTCGCCGCGCCGTCGGGCTTCACCCTGACCATGGACAAGACCAACCACCACCTGCACAAGCCGGTGATGATCGGCGAGATTCAGGACGACGGTCAGTTCAACGTAGTGTGGCAAACCAAGGAACCAATCCGCGCCCAACCCTGGAGCCCGTACATCCCGGGTAACGACAAGAAGCCTGACTACGCAGTGAAGAGCAATTAAGTACCGCCTTTACGCAAAGCCCTTGTAGGAGCAAACCGTGTCCGCGAACCAAACACCGCGCAGTGCCAGGCACACTGCGGTGCCTGCTTCGCGGACACAGTCCGCTGCTACCGGGTGATCGCTCACGCTTTCGACGTAACTCAGGACGTTGCCATGTCCCTTTATCGCTACCTCTTCGCCTTCTTCCTGCTGCTGCCCCTGGCCGCCCACGCCAGTGATGCCGACGACTTTGTCGCCGCCAGTTCCGCGCAGCAGGCCCAATTGCTGGAAACCTGGGCTGCCGAGCCCGTGCCCGAGCGCCTTGAGCTGCTGGTGGCGCTGCAGGACGGCCGGGTATCCATGGACGCCGACAAGCACGCCGTCATCGAAAAGCCCAACGCCCCCAGCGACGCCACCCTGCGCAAAGTGCGCCTGAACAACCGCCTGCGTGGCCTGGTGGACAACGCCATGGCCAGCCAGCAACTGCTGAACAACGATAAGGCCTTGCGCCTGGCCGCCGCCCAGCAACTGCAGAAAAGCGCCCAGCCCAACCAGCTGAAACTGCTGGACCACGTGGCGGCCGGCGAACAGGACAGCGCCGTCAAGACGGCCCTGGGCCTGGCCCTGGCCAACCTGCAACTGGTGGACCCCGACCCGGCCGTGCGCCTGGCTGCCGTGCGCCTGCTGGGTGAAACCGGCGAGCCCCTAGCCCGCACCCGCCTGGAAAACCTGCTGCAACCGGATGTGGAAAAAGACCCCGGCGTGCGCACCGCCGCCGAGACCAGCCTGGTGCAGGTGAAACGCAAGCTGATGATTGGCGACCTGCTGGGCCAGGCCTTCAGCGGCATGTCCCTGGGCTCGATCCTGCTGCTGGCGGCCCTGGGCCTGGCCATCACCTTCGGCCTGCTCGGGGTGATCAACATGGCCCACGGCGAGATGCTGATGATCGGCGCCTACTCCACCTATGTGGTGCAGCTCCTGTTCCAGCGCCTGGCCCCCGGCGCCATTGAGTTCTACCCGCTGGTGGCGCTGCCAGTGGCGTTCTTCGTCACCGCCTGCATCGGCATGGCGCTTGAGCGCACGATCATCCGCCACCTGTATGGCCGCCCGCTGGAAACCCTGCTGGCCACCTGGGGCATCAGCCTGATGCTGATCCAGGCCGTGCGCCTGATGTTCGGCGCGCAGAACGTCGAGGTGGCCAACCCCGAATGGCTGAGCGGCGGCATTCAGGTGCTGCCCAACCTGGTGCTGCCGTACAACCGCATTGTCATCATTGCCTTCGCCTTGTTCGTGGTGGTGCTGACCTGGCTGCTGCTGAACAAGACCCGCCTGGGCCTGAACGTGCGCGCCGTTACCCAGAACCGCAACATGGCCGCCTGCTGCGGCGTGCCCACCGGGCGCATCGACATGCTCGCCTTCGGCCTGGGTTCGGGCATCGCCGGCCTGGGCGGCGTGGCCCTGAGCCAGATCGGCAACGTGGGCCCCGAGCTGGGCCAGGGCTACATCATCGACTCGTTCCTGGTGGTGGTACTGGGCGGTGTGGGCCAACTGGCCGGCAGCGTCTCGGCGGCCTTTGGGCTGGGCATCGCCAACAAGATCCTTGAACCACAGATTGGCGCGGTGCTGGGCAAGATCCTCATCCTGGCGCTGATCATTCTGTTTATCCAGAAACGTCCGCAGGGCCTCTTTGCATTGAAAGGACGGGTGATCGACTGATGAACCAACCCCTGATGGTAACCGCCGCGCAGAAAGCCGGCCCCAAGGCCACCATCGCCATCGGTGCGCTGGTGGTGCTGGTACTGGTGGCCCTGGCGCTGATGTCGCTGCTGCCCGAAAGCAACAGCCTGCAAGTGTCGGCCTATACCCTGACGCTGGTGGGCAAAATCCTTTGCTACGCCATTGTTGCCCTGGCCCTGGACCTTGTGTGGGGCTACGCCGGCCTGCTGTCCCTGGGCCACGGCCTGTTCTTCGCCCTGGGTGGCTACGCCATGGGCATGTACCTGATGCGTGAGTCGGCCGGCGATGGCCTGCCGGCGTTCATGACCTTCCTGTCGTGGACCGAGCTGCCGTGGTACTGGGCCGGCACCCAGCACTTCCTGTGGGCCATGTGCCTGGTGGTGCTGGCGCCGGGGCTGCTGGCGCTGGTATTCGGCTTCTTCGCCTTCCGCTCGCGGATCAAGGGCGTGTACTTCTCGATCATGACCCAGGCCCTGACCTTCGCCGGCATGCTGCTGTTCTTCCGCAACGAGACCGGCTTTGGCGGCAACAACGGCTTCACCAACTTCCGCAGCATCCTGGGTTTCAACATCACTTCCCAGGGCACCCGCGCAGTGTTGTTCCTGCTGACCGTGGCCTTGCTGGTGGGCAGCCTGCTGCTGGGCTGGCGCCTGGCGCAAAGCAAGTTCGGCCGGGTGCTGACCGCGCTGCGTGATGCGGAAAACCGCCTGATGTTCTGTGGCTACGACCCTCGCGGTTTCAAGCTGTTCATCTGGGTGTTGAGCGCCGTGCTGTGCGGCCTGGCAGGAGCCCTGTACGTGCCACAGGTAGGCATCATCAACCCAAGCGAAATGTCGCCTACCAACTCCATCGAAGCCGCCGTGTGGGTGGCCTTGGGCGGCCGCGGCACGCTGATCGGCCCGCTGCTGGGCGCAGGCCTGGTCAACGGCATGAAGAGCTGGTTCACCGTGGCCTTCCCTGAATACTGGCTGTTCTTCCTGGGCGCGCTGTTCATCATCGTCACCCTGTACCTGCCCAAGGGCGTCATTGGCCTGATCAAAAAAAGGGGCGAACAATGAAGACCACGCCTACTCCCGAATTCATGCTCCAACCCATCCTTGAACCCAACCGCGACGCTGGCACCAGCCGTGACGCCATCGGCCTGGGCCAACGGGTGGACGGTGCGCTGAGCGCGCGCCACGGCACCATCCTGACCCTGGAAGACATCAGCGTCAGCTTCGATGGCTTCAAGGCGCTGAACAACCTCAACTTGTACATCGGCGTCGGCGAGTTGCGTTGCATCATCGGCCCCAACGGCGCGGGCAAGACCACGCTGATGGACGTGATCACCGGCAAGACCCGTCCCAGCCACGGCAAGGCCTGGTTCGGCGAAACCCTGGACCTGACCCGCATGAGCGAGGTGGATATCGCCCAGGCCGGCATCGGCCGCAAGTTCCAGAAGCCCACGGTATTCGAGGCACTGAGCGTGTTCGAGAACCTGGAGCTGGCGCAAAAGACCGACAAGTCGGTGTGGGCCAGCCTGCGCGCGCGGCTCAACGGTGAACAGAAAGACCGTATCGACGAGGTACTGAACACCATTCGCCTGACCACCTCGGTGCACCGCCCGGCGGGATTGCTGTCCCACGGCCAGAAGCAGTTCCTGGAGATCGGCATGCTGCTGGTGCAGGACCCGCAGCTGTTGCTGCTGGACGAACCGGTGGCGGGCATGACCGATGCCGAGACCGAGTTCACTGCCGAGCTGTTCAAGAGCCTGGCCGGCAAGCACTCGCTGATGGTGGTGGAGCATGACATGGGCTTTGTCGACACCATCGCCGACTACGTGACCGTGCTGCACCAGGGCAGCGTGCTGGCCGAAGGGTCGCTGCAGCAGGTGCAGGCGGACGAGCGCGTGATCGAGGTTTATCTGGGGCGCTAGCCTCTAGGGCCGCTTCGCGGGCAGAGCCCGCTCCCACAAGGTTCATGGCCAGCCCAACCTTTGTGGGAGCGGGCTCTGCCCGCGAAGCGGCCGCCACAGACAGGAATAATAAACCATGCTCCAGGTCGAAAAGCTTCACCAGTACTACGGCGGCAGCCACATCCTGCGCGGCCTGTCCTTTGATGTGAAAGTGGGCGAAGTCACCTGCCTGCTAGGCCGCAATGGCGTGGGCAAAACCACCTTGCTCAAATGCCTGATGGGCCTGATCCCCTCCAAGGAAGGCAACGTGCAATGGGAAGGCAAGCCCATCACCACCTTCAAGCCGCACCAGCGCGTGCACGCCGGCATCGCCTACGTGCCCCAGGGCCGCGAGATATTTGGCCGTCTGAGCGTGGAAGAAAACCTGCTGATGGGCCTGTCACGGTTCGGCGCCAGCGAGGCAAAGGAAGTACCGGCATTCATCTACGAGCTGTTTCCGGTGCTGCTGCAAATGAAACACCGGCGCGGCGGCGACTTGTCCGGCGGTCAACAACAACAGCTGGCCATCGGCCGGGCATTGGCCAGCCGCCCGCGCCTGCTGATTCTCGATGAACCTACCGAAGGCATCCAGCCGTCGGTGATCAAGGAAATCGGCGCGGTGATCAAGAAGCTCGCGGCCCGTGGCGACATGGCGATCCTGCTGGTGGAGCAGTTCTACGACTTTGCCGCGGAGCTGGCCGACCAGTACCTGGTGATGTCGCGCGGTGAAATCGTGCAGCAGGGCCGAGGTGAAAATATGGAGGCCGAGGGTGTACGCGGCCTGGTAACCATTTAATCTGCACGCAAACCAATAACGAACACGCCTATGAACCTGCCCGTTTCCAACGCGCTGTACGCGCCCAGCTGGCACGCCGAGCTTGAGCTGGGGTATGGCCGTTTCGGCGACACCACACGCCCCACCCTGCGCCGCCACCTGGGGCCGCTGCGGGTGCAGAAGCACCTGTACGCCGAAGGCCCCGAAGTGTGCCAGCACATCATCGTGCACCCGCCAGGCGGCATCGCCGGCGGCGACCGCCTGGACATCAATGTGAACGTGGGCGCCGATGCCTGGGCGCAGCTGACCAGCCCCGGCGCGGCTAAGTGGTACCGCGCTGCCGGCCCCGCCTATCAGACCTTGAACTTGAGTGTGGCCCCGGGCGCGACCTTGGAGTGGATGCCGCAGGAAACCATCGTCTACAGCGCGGCCCAGGCTGAATTACAGACCCATATCGAGCTGCAAGGCGACGCCCGCCTGGTGTACTGGGACATGGTAGCCCTGGGACGCCCGGCTGCCGACGAGCGCTTCGCCCGCGGATATTTCCAGAGTCATCTGGACATCCGCCGCGATGGCGAACTGCTGTGGCATGAGCGCCAGCGCGTGGTCGGTGATGATGGACTGCTGGACTCGCCCATGGGCCTGGATGGCCACACGGTGTTTGCCACTTTGCTGGTGACGGCGGATATCAGCCCCGAACTGCTGGAGCAATGCCGAGGGTTCAAAGGCAAGGTACGGGGCGACCTGAGCCAACTTCCAGGCCTGCTGGTGGCCCGCTGCCTGGCCCATGAAGGCCTGCATGCCCGGGACTGGCTGATCGGCCTGTGGAAACTATTGCGCCCCGAAGCGCTGGGCAAAGAAGCGCTGCCCCCTAGAATCTGGAGCACCTGAGTGCCTTGTAGCCACAGCCTTCGGCAACGGCTACAGATCGAACACGCCTGATTTTTTGTTACTGCCCACGAATGGACACACCATGGACCTGACACCCCGCGAAAAAGACAAAATGCTCATCTTCACCGCAGGCCTCGTGGCCGAGCGCCGCCTGGCGCGAGGCGTGAAGCTGAACTACCCGGAAGCCATGGCCTACATCTCGGCGGCCTTGTTGGAAGGTGCCCGTGACGGCCAGACCGTGGCCCAGTTGATGCACTACGGCACCACCTTGCTCAACCGTGAACAGGTGATGGAAGGCATCCCGGAAATGATCCCCGAGATCCAAGTGGAAGCCACCTTCCCGGATGGGACCAAACTGGTCACTGTCCATCAACCCATCGCCTGAGGCCTGCCATGACTTTTCGCGTTCGCGACGCCGTGCATGCCGACCTGCCGGCCATCCGCGATATCTACAACGACGCCGTGCTCAACACCACGGCTATCTGGAACGAGCAACCGGTAGACCTGGGCAACCGCCAGGCCTGGTACAGCGCGCGCCAGTCCCAGCGCTACCCGATTCTGGTGGCCGTGGACGCCAACGAGGCTGTGCTGGGCTACGCTTCATTTGGTGACTGGCGTCCTTTCCAAGGCTTCCGCCAGACCGTCGAACATTCGGTCTACGTACGCAACGATCAACAAGGCAAGGGCCTGGGGCCCGCACTGATGAACGCCTTGATCGAACGCGCACGCGGCTGCAACAAACACGTGATGGTGGCCGCCATCGAGAGTGGCAACGCGGCCTCGATCCGTCTGCACGAGCGACTCGGTTTCACGATCACGGGGCAGATGCCGCAAGTGGGCAGCAAGTTCGGTCGCTGGCTGGACCTGACCTTCATGCAACTGATCCTGAACCCGGGCGCCGAACCTTCCCCGACTCCCGTGGAGTAAGCCGCCATGAATGCCGCCCAGTTGCGTCGCGTCACCGTTGAAAGCTTTGCTCACTACCGCCAGGGCCTGGTCGAGTTGCTAGTGGACTCGGTCAAGCAGGGCGCCTCGATCGGTTTTCTCGCCGACCTGGACGCCCATGACGCCAACAGCTATTTCGATGAAGTGAAAAACCGCATCGCCATCAACGATCTGGTGCTCTGGGTGGTGGTACGTGACGAACAGGTCATGGCCAGCGCGCAATTGGTGTTCTGCAAGCGCGTCAACGGCCTGAACCGCGCCGAGGTGCAAAAGCTGATGGTGCGCTCTGACGCCCAGCGCCGCGGCATGGGCCAGCAACTGATGCAGGCCGTGGAAATCGCGGCCCGCCAGTACCACCGCGGCCTGCTGCACCTGGACACCGAGGCCGGCTCGCCCGCCGAGGCGTTCTACCTGTCCCAGGGGTACAAGCGCGCGGGGCAGATCCCCGGCTTTGCCTGCCGTCCGGACGGCGAATACACCGCCACGGCGTTTTTCTACAAGACTCTTTGAGGAGGCCTGAATGATTCCTGGCCAGTACCAGATCCAACCCGGCGACATCGAACTCAACGTAGGCCGCCGCACCCTCAGCCTGACAGTGGCCAACAGCGGCGACCGGCCCATCCAGGTGGGTTCGCACTATCACTTTTTCGAAACCAATGACGCGCTCACCTTCGACCGCGCCGCCAGCCGGGGCATGCGCCTGAACATTCCGGCCGGCACCGCGGTGCGCTTCGAACCGGGCCAGAGCCGCGAAGTCGAGCTGGTGGACCTGGCCGGCAAGCGCCGCGTGTTCGGCTTCGCCGGCCGCATCATGGGCGACCTTTGAGGCCCAGCTGCAAGCTTTTAGCTATAAGCCGCAAGAGAAAAACTGCGGCGTATCGAACCATTATGTAGCACTGCTACTTGAAGCTTGCAGCTTAAAGCTTGCAGCTTCCGCATGAGGATTCTGGATGAAAATCAGTCGTCAAGCTTACGCGGACATGTTCGGCCCAACCGTGGGCGACAAGGTGCGCCTGGCCGACACCGACCTGTGGATCGAAGTGGAAAAAGACTTCACCACCTACGGCGAAGAAGTGAAATTCGGCGGCGGCAAAGTGATCCGCGACGGCATGGGCCAGGGCCAGTTGCTGGCCGCCGACGTGGTCGACACCCTGATCACCAACGCCCTCATCATCGACCACTGGGGCATCGTCAAGGCCGACGTGGGCCTGAAGGACGGCCGTATCGCCGCTATCGGCAAAGCCGGCAACCCGGACATCCAGCCGGACGTGACCATCGCCATCGGCGCCAGCACCGAGGTGATCGCCGGTGAAGGCATGATCCTCACCGCTGGCGGTATCGACACCCACATCCACTTCATCTGCCCGCAGCAGATCGAAGAAGCATTGATGAGCGGCGTCACTACCATGATCGGCGGCGGCACGGGGCCGGCCACCGGTACCAATGCCACCACCTGTACCTCCGGGCCGTGGCACATGGCGCGCATGCTGCAGGCGGCCGACTCGTTCCCGATGAACATCGGCTTCACCGGCAAGGGCAATGCCAGCCTGCCTGAGCCGCTGATCGAACAGGTCAAGGCCGGTGCTATCGGGCTCAAGCTGCACGAGGACTGGGGCACCACCCCGGCCGCCATCGACAACTGCCTGAGCGTGGCCGACCAATACGACGTGCAGGTGGCCATCCACTCCGACACCCTCAACGAGTCGGGCTTCGTGGAAACCACCCTGGCGGCGTTCAAGGGCCGCACCATCCACACCTACCACACCGAAGGCGCCGGCGGCGGCCACGCCCCGGACATCATCAAGGCCTGCGGTTTCCCCAACGTACTGCCCAGCTCCACCAACCCGACCCGGCCGTTCACCCGCAACACCATCGACGAACACCTGGACATGCTGATGGTCTGCCATCACCTGGACCCCAGCATCGCCGAGGACGTGGCTTTCGCCGAAAGCCGCATTCGCCGCGAGACCATCGCCGCCGAAGACATCCTGCATGACTTGGGCGCCTTCTCGATGATCAGCTCCGACAGCCAGGCCATGGGCCGCGTGGGGGAAGTGATCACGCGCACCTGGCAAACCGCCGACAAGATGAAGAAACAGCGTGGGCCGCTGACAGAAGACGTTGCCGGCAACGACAACTTTCGCGCCAAGCGCTACATCGCCAAGTACACCATCAACCCGGCCATCACCCATGGCATCAGCCATGAAGTAGGCTCCATCGAGGTTGGCAAGTGGGCCGACCTGGTGCTGTGGCGCCCGGCGTTCTTCGGCGTCAAGCCGACGCTGATTCTCAAGGGCGGCGCCATCGCGGCCAGCTTGATGGGCGACGCCAACGCTTCGATTCCCACCCCGCAGCCGGTGCACTACCGCCCGATGTTCGCCAGCTACGGCGGCTCGCGCCACGCCACCAGCATCACCTTCATCAGCCAGGCAGCGCTGGACGCGGGCGTGCCCGAGCAGTTGGGGTTGAAAAAGCAGATTGGCGTGGTCAAGGGCTGCCGCACGGTGCAGAAGACCGACCTGATCCACAACGGCTACCTGCCCGACATCGACGTCGACCCGCAGACCTACCAGGTCAAGGCCGACGGCGTGCTGTTGTGGTGCGAACCGGCGGAAACGCTGCCGATGGCGCAGCGGTATTTCCTGTTCTAGGCACCGTCCCTGTGGGAGCTGGCTTAACAGCGAGTCTTTAGGGCGTCAGAGCGCGCTGGCAAGCCTGCTCCCACAGTTGTCCACAGCATCAGCCCTGCACGTAGCGCCCCAGGCGCTGGCGCAGGCGCGCGTTTTCGGCGCGCAGGTCCTGCACCTCCTCCAGCAACTCCAGCGCCAGGGCCACGCCCTCCCACTCCAGTTCCAGGTCGCGGTGCAGCTTGGCCGCCCTGCGTGCAATCAGCGGGGAAAAGTCGTCGAACAACCATTCCTCCGGGGACCGTCCCGTGGGTTCCACTATGCCGTGCTCGACGATTTCAATCACATAGGCCACCGACATCTCGGTGGCCTGACAGAACGCTTGCATGTCCAGTTGAACGTACCGGGACGTTTCCATGATCAGCGACTCCAGTTGGCTCGGGGGTCGAATGCCGCCTTCTCCGACAGGGTTTTCCACAGCGCTTGCGTGGCTTCGTCGGCGTGCGCAGGCATCACCACTTTCAATTGTGCGTAGAGATCACCACGCTGGCCCTGCTTGTCCGAAAGGCCGTTACCCTTGACTCGCAGGCGTTGGCCGCTTTGGCTGTCGGGGCGAATGGTGAGGTTGATGCGCCCGGTCAGGGTCGGCACCGCCACCTTGGTACCCAGCGCCGCTTCCCACGGGGCCAGCGGCACGGTGATGATCAGGTCATGGTCTTCTACATCGAACATCGGGTGCGGTGCGAACCGCACAATCAGGTACAGGTCGCCATTCGCGCCGCCGCCCACGCCCGGCGCACCCTGGCCCTTGAGGCGAATGCGCTCGCCATCGGTGACGCCGGCCGGGATCTTGACGTTGAGGGTCTTGGTGGTAGTGCCGGTCTGCTGGCCCGCAGCGTTGTACTGCGGTACCTGAAAGCTGATCTGCTTCGACTCGGTAGCCAGGGTTTCCTCAAGGAAAATTGCCAGTTCCATTTCCACGTCTTGTCCTCGCCTCCCGGCGCTGCGTTGCTGGCCGCGGCCAAAAGGGTTGCCGTCGCCGCCACGCCCGGCCGAGCCGAAGATGGAGCTGAAAAAATCGGAGAAATCGCCACCACTTTCCTCGAAACCACCACCACCGCGGCCCTGCCAGCCTGGCGGGCCTTGGAACGGACGACCGTGCTGGCCGTATTTGCGAATCTCGTCGTACTCGGCGCGTTTTTCCGCGTTGCTCAGTGCTTCATAGGCCTCGGAGGCCTCTTTGAATTTGTCCTCGGCGTCCTTTTCCTTGCTCACGTCGGGGTGATATTTGCGCGCCAGCTTGCGGTAGGCAGTCTTGATCGCCTTCTCATCCGCCGTTGGCTCAACGCCCAATATCTTGTAGTAGTCTTTGAAGTCCATCGAAGGATCACCATCCGTTTATCGGGATCGCGCGGTCTGCCCCACTCAGTGTAGAGACTCGGCGATGCGCTGGAAGTTTATCGACTGTCGGCAGGCTTTGTTGAAGTACCGCGGCGCAGTCGTAGGCAATGGCTACAAGATTGGGGGGCAAGGCGCAGGTTTCAAGGTACGACCGTGCGGCAATTAAACGCTGCTTGGCCTTGATTCTGGCCACCACTGGCATACACTGCGCGGCCGTTTTTTGCACAGAATCCGGCAACGACATGAACAACCAAAACCCGGCCCGCGCCTGCGGCATCGACTTCGGCACCTCCAACTCCACCGTTGGCTGGCACCGACCGGATGCCGAAACCCTGATTGCGCTGGAAGACGGCAAGATCACCCTGCCGTCGGTGGTGTTCTTCAACATCGAGGAACGCCGCCCTGTGTACGGCCGCCTGGCACTGCACGAGTACCTGGAAGGCTACGAAGGCCGCCTGATGCGCTCGCTCAAGAGCCTGCTGGGTTCCAAGCTGATCAAGCACGACACCAGTGTGCTGGGCACTGCCCTGCCGTTCAAAGACCTGCTGGGCATGTTCATCGGCGAGCTGAAGAAGCGCGCTGAAACCAACGCCGGCCGCCCGTTCGACGAGGTGGTGCTGGGCCGTCCGGTGCATTTCGTCGACGACGACAAGGCCGCCGACCAGGAAGCTCAGGACACCCTGGAAGAAGTGGCGAGGAAAATCGGCTTCAAAGACGTGTCGTTCCAGTTCGAGCCCATCGCCGCGGCCTTCGACTATGAGTCCACCATCCAACGCGAAGAGCTGGTGCTGATTGTCGACATCGGCGGTGGTACCTCCGACTTCTCGCTGATTCGCCTGGCGCCCGAGCGCCACAACATCGACGACCGCCACAGCGACATCTTGGCGACCGGCGGCGTGCACATTGGCGGTACCGACTTCGACAAGCAGTTGAGCCTGCAAGGCGTGATGCCGCTGTTCGGCTACGGCAGCCGCATGAAAAGTGGTGCGTTCATGCCCACCAGCCACCACATGAACCTGGCCACCTGGCACACCATCAATTCGGTGTACTCGCAGAAATCCCAGCTGGCCTTGGGCAGCATGCGCTACGACATCGAAGACACCGGCGGCATCGACCGCCTGTTCAAGCTGATCGACCAACGCGCCGGCCACTGGCTGGCCATGGAAGTGGAAGAGACCAAGATTCAGCTGACCCAGGCCGAGAATCGCCTGGTGCCACTGGACCGCATTGAGCCCGGCCTGAGCGTGGACATGACGCGTGTGCTGTTCGAAAGCGCCATCGACAACCTGCTTGAGCGCGTGCGTGGCAGCGTCACCCAACTGCTGGGCGATGCCGGTGTGGGCGTGGAGCAGGTCGACACGGTGTTCTTCACCGGCGGTTCCAGCGGCATCCCGGCGCTGCGCAACAGCGTGGCGGCGATGCTGCCAAATGCGCGGCACGTGGAAGGCAACATCTTCGGCAGCATCGGCAGCGGCCTGGCCATTGAAGCGCGCAAGCGTTACGGCTAACCCTGCATACGCCCCTCCCGGAGCTGCCGCAGGCTGCGAAGGCCGTGCGGATCTTTTCGCAGCCCGCGGCAACTGCTGCACAATCAACATCAGGCGCCGAGTTGTTACACCAGTTCGGCGCGGCGCAGCTCGCTTTTCAAGTACGCATAGTAGATCGGCCCGGCCACCACGCCGGGCAGGCCGAAGGCTGCCTCGAATATCAGCATCGCCAACAGTAATTCCCACGACTTGGCCCTGATCTGCCCGCCCACGATGCGCGCATTGAGGAAGTATTCCAGCTTGTGGATAAGTATCAGCCAGCCCAGCGCCGCCCCCGCCACCCAGATGGACACCGATAGCGCGATCACCGTGATCAGCGCGTTGGAGATCAGGTTGCCGATCACCGGCAGCAGGCCAAGGATGAAGGTCAGCACCACCATGGTCTTGTGCAGCGGCAACTTGATCCCGCATAACGGCAAGATCACCAGCAGAAACACCGAGGTAAATAGGGTGTTAAGCGCCGCGATCTTGATCTGCGCAAAAACAATGTTGCGGAAGGCCTGTACCAGCAAGGTCAAGCGTTGCAGCAACTCCCCGGCCAGCGGCTTGTGCGGGGCATCCGCCGGCACTCGGTTAAGCGCAACAATCGCACCCAGCACCATGCCGATCAGCAAGGTCACGAAGGTTCGTACCGCGTCCTTGCCCACCAGTTGCAACTCAGCCAAATGCTTGCTGACCCAGTCACTGATGGCCGAGCGGAACTCGCCGACATTGGCAGGCAGGTAGGCATCGATGGACGGCGGCAACTGGCCACGCGCGCGGTTGAGCACGCCCATGAACTTGTCCAGGAAGGCCCCGGGATTTTCGGCTTCATGCATGAGGAAACTGATGGCCAGGGCGAAGATCACCGCCAGCAGGCTGACAATCAGGGTACCCAGCAGGGCAACCGCCACCCAGCGGGCCCGGGGGCCGGAAATCAGGTGCTCAAGCTTGGGGGTCAGCATGTTGACCAGTTCATACACCAGAAGCCCCGCCAGCAGGCTGGGCAGCAGGCGCAGGGGCATTACCGCAAGCAGGCCACCGAAGACGATGATCAGACTGGCCCATAACACGTGACGCTGGGAAAACGTTGGCATACAGCCTCGAACACGTACGACATGGAAGGACTGGGCAGTCTGCCAGCCTTCGCCCGGCAGGGCCAGACCGTTTGATCCGCCGCCGACTCGCCGCCGATTGTAGCCGCTGCCACCAGGCTGCGCTGGCCCGTGGGTACACTGAAGATCTTCAGTGCATGACAGGGCCCGCGCAGCCTGGCAGCGGCGGCTACAAGACCGCGATCAGCGGGGTTATTTCTTCAGGCAGGTGCTCATGAAGGTCTTGCGCGCATCGCCAGCCAGGTTCTGGGTTTTGGCCGATGCATTGCAGGTGGTCATTTTCTGCTGCTGCGGCGTCAGGCTCTTGGTGGTCGCCGCTGGCGTGGCCTTGAGGCAGGTGCTCATGTAGGTCTTGCGCTCGTCGCCCTTGAGGCTCTTGGCGGTGGCGTCGGCATTGCACGTGGTCATCTTGTTCTGTTGCGCGGTGGCAGCGAAGCCTTGCGAGCACAGCAGCAGGCCGAGCACCAGCAGGGGCGCGTGGAGCATCTTCATGGAGTTTTCTCCTGGTTGCCGCGCTGAGCCGCGCAGCCTCGTCCTGAAGTGTAGACAAACTTTGTCACACGCCTGCGCCACACGGGTTGTCGGTTTTCAACGATCCCTTGGCCGGTTATCAGTAGGTGATGCCCAGCGCAAACAGGGATAATCGCGCCTTATCGACTGACAGGCGTTCCCCATGCAATACGCGTTTCCGTTGCTGGCCATTCTGATCTGGGCCGGCAACACCGTGATCAACAAAATGGCGGTAGGCGCCATTTTTCCCGCCGAGATCGGCTTTTACCGCTGGCTGCTGGCCGGCCTGCTGTTCACCCCGTTCCTGCTGCCCAAGGTATGGGCCAACCGCGCGCAGATCCGCCCCCACCTGGGCAAGATATTCGTGCTGGGGCTGCTGGGCATGGCCGTGTACCAGAGCCTGGCCTATTTCGCCGCCGCGCTCACCAGCGCCACCAACATGGGCATCATCCTCTCGTTGATGCCGTTGATGTCGCTGACCCTGGCCATCATCAGCCTGGGCCAGCGCCTCACCGTCGGCGCCCTGTTCGGCGCTGTCCTGTCGCTGGCCGGCGTGCTGGTGGTGGTCTCGGCCGGGCAGTTGGGCAACCTGCTGGCCCACGGGCTGAACCGGGGCGACGCCATGATGCTGCTGGCCACCCTGGCCTACGCGGTGTACAGCACCCTGTTGAAAAAATGGCAGCTGCGCATCCCGGCGCTGCAATTGCTTTATCTGCAGGTGGGGGTAGCCATTATCGTGCTGGCGCCGCTGTTTGTGTTGTCGCCGAAGATGGGCCTGGACGCGGGCAATATCGGCCTGGTGCTGTATGCCTGCCTGCTGGCCTCAATGGTCGCACCACTGGCGTGGATGCACGCCGTCAGCCGCCTGGGGCCCAGCCGCACCACGCTGTTCTTCAACCTGTTGCCGCTGGTTACCGCTCTGATTGCCGCGCTGGTGCTGCATGAGCAATTGGCGCTCTATCACCTGCTGGGCGGCCTGCTGACGCTGGGCGGCGTGATCCTGGCCGAACGCTGGACCACGCCGCTGGGGCGCGCCGTGGCCCGCGACTAAAGCCCCGCCGCCGTGAGCCGGGCAGCGTGCTCGGTGAACAGGCGCACTGGTTCCACACCCTTGCCCACCAGGCCCAGAGACTGGTTGACGATATCCAAGTGGTCCATGGGGTAGTCATCACCAATCACCTGGCCCAGGTGGGAGCTGTAGCGCCCCACCATGCCGTCGCACTGCCCCGCCTCGCGCACGAAAGTACGGGCGAACAGCTTGCAACTGCGGTGCGAGCCATCCAGGCGGTTACCTCCGCCGCTCGCGCGCGGGTCTTGCAGCACCCCCGACCATGAGTAGTAACGCACCCCATTGACCACCGGCTCTCCCTGCCCGCCCCAGGTCAGCGGAATGCCCTGTGGGTAACGCTGATTGAATTGCGCAACGCCAGCGCAGGTCAGCGAAGCATGGGAGCCGTGCACGTCGATGGGCAGGATCGGGCCGCGCCAACCGGTCTCCAGCGCGCCCATCAACACCCCCAGCAAGTACAGGACCACATGCAGCACACGCCCGCCCATCGAGTTGTGCGGGTAGCGCCGCTGCAGATAGTCTGCCAACTCCGAGCCGTGGTTGGGCCCGGCCACCGACGTGACCGACGCCACCCATTCGGGACGCTTGGCGGCGGCGTAGCGGGCCGTGAGCGCGCCTTGGCTGTGGCCGATGAGGTTGACCTTTTGCGCACCGGTTTCGTGGCGGATGCGTTGAATGATCAGCAACAACTGCTCGCCGCGTACCTCGGTGGCGTTGAGGGGTGACACCTGCACCGCAAACACCTTGGCGCCGCCACGGCGCAGGGCTCGCACAATGCCGAACCAGTAGGGGTACAGCAGCAGGCGGACAAAACCGAGCATGCCGGGGACCAGCATGATGGGGTAGCGAGTGGCGCCGGACTGAGGCATGGCAAGAGCATCCTTGAAGGGCAAGCCTGAATACTAGCGTACTGACATCGAACTCCTGTGAATCGCCGTTGCCCCAGTATTAAGGGGCCACCATTGGCTCATTCGAAGGAGCGACACCATGTACAAGCAAACCCTGGCTACAGTGTGTGTACTGGCTTCGCTGGCGGGCTGCGCCGGCACCAAGGTCGAAAACCCCGTGGACTTTGTGACCTTCCGCGACGAACCACTGGTCAAGCAAGTGGATAACGGCATGACCATGCAACAGGTCATCGCCATCGGCGGCACGCCTTCCTCGGTGGTCGACGGTAACGGCAAGACCAGCGCCGGCACCTGTAACAACTACGTGCTCAACACCGACGGCAAGCAGCAGGCCTATTACGTGACGTTCGATGCCAGCGGCCATGTGGACAGCAAGGGCTTCATGACCTGCGCGCAGCACAAAGGCAACGTCAAGGCCATGCCCTGATGTCGGCGCGTGCCAACACCGATAAAACTTTCCGCCGCGTCCCGTACTCACAACCTCTGTAACCGATCAGGCCGGGCGCCCGTGGACCACGGGCGCGATAGAGCGTGACGGCCCCAACCGTATCGCCTGGAGATTGCCATGACTATTGCATTGATTGACAAGAACACCCTGCGTGACCGCGCTCGCAAGAACGTCGACCAGGGCGCGGTGACCGAAGGCTATGAAGGCGACCGCGAGGAAGTCATTCGCCTGCTCAACGACTCGCTGGCCACCGAACTGGTGTGCGTGCTGCGCTACAAGCGCCATTACTACATGGCCAAGGGCGTCAAGGCCCAGGTCGCCGCCGCCGAATTCCTGGAGCACGCTACCCAGGAAGCCGAACACGCCGACAAACTGGCCGAGCGCATCGTGCAACTGGGTGGTGAGCCGGACTTCAACCCCGACAGCCTCAGCAGCCGCTCCCACGCCGAGTACAAGCCCGGCAGCACGCTTAAGGAAATGGTCTACGAAGACCTGGTGGCCGAGCGGATTGCCATCGACAGCTACCGCGAGATCATCCAATACATCGGCGACAAGGACCCCACCAGCCGCCGCGTGTTCGAAGACATCCTGGCCCAGGAAGAAGAGCACGCCGACGACATGGCGGACATTCTCGAAGGCCTGTAAGTTGCTTTGGATCTTTCCATGTGGGAGCGGGCTCTGCCCGCGAAAGCCGCACCGCGGAGTATCAGGTACTCCGCGGTGTTTTTTTGCGGGCAGAGCCCGCTCCTGCCTACTGCAACTCAGTGGCTGCTTTGCACGGTTTTCGGGGTCTTGCCGGCTTTCATCTGCTCCAGCAACGGCGTGCATTGGTTGGGTTCACCACCGCTGGGCGCCACCAGGGCAAGCAAGCCTGCGGCCGGTGCCGCCACCACGCCAAGGGCAATCATGCCGGCGCCGCGCAGCAACAGCGGCACCGCCTGTACGCCAGCGCTGGGCTTGGCGAACGGGCCACGCACGTACAACGGCGAGCGCAGCGACAGCAGGCGGAAGCCCTTGGATTCGGGGTTGATCTTCAGGTCCAACTGCTCGGTCTTGAAGTTGGCGGTGCCGTCGATGTAGATGATGGCGTTCTCGGTATCGAACACGAACAGCCGAGGCGCCGCCAGGCCATCCTTGATGCCCAGGTCGGCCGCCGCGCAATTGATCTTCACCTCGTTGTCGCCAAAGATCTTGCCCACCACATAGTTGCCCACGTTCAGGCCGGCAATCTCCATCAGGCTGCGGCTGATGGCGCCATCGTTGATCAACAGCTTGAGGTCACCATTGGAGGTGCCCAGCAAGGCCGCCACCGAATTGCCCGTGCCGCTGATATCGGCGTCGCCGTTAAGCTGGCCAAAGCTGGTTTTCATCGGTTCGAACGTAGGGAACAGCTGCTTGAGCTTGAAACCCCGCGCCGTCAGCTTGGCATGGCCCTGCAAGGGCGTGGTGCGGCCGTTCAGGCGGATCTGTGCGTCAAGGTTACCCCCTGCCACACCGAATCGCAGCGGTTCCAGGTTCAACTGACCGTCGTCCAGCACCACGTGGGTGTAGAGGTCGGTGAAGGGCAATTCCTTGCTCTGTACGATCTTCTTGCCAGTGAACTCGACGTCGGCGTCCATGGTGCGCCAGCGCTCGGTGCGAAACTCTTCCACAGGCAGCACCTTGCCGCTCGGTTGCTTGCTTTCGCTGCCGCGCGCGGCCTGCTTGGCATTGGAGTCGGCCCCGATCAGCGGCGCCAGGTCGGTGAACAGCAGTTGGTTGGACACCAGCTTGCCGGTCAGCTTGGGCCGCGGCTGGCTGGCCACGAAGCCCAGGTCGCCATGAATATCGCTGTCACCGATCTTGCCGTTGAAGTCCTGATAGTCGAACCTGGCGCCGTTGGCGTCATGTAACTTCGCTTGCAGGTGCCCGTCGGTGGAATAAGGCGGTGAATCGGGCAGCGTCACCCCCGTCAGCGGGTACAACTTGCTCAGGCTGACGCCTTCAAGCTTCAGGCGCAGGTCCAACGCCCCCAGGTTGCGCGGGTCAGTGAGGGTACCGGCCACCACTACATGGGTATCGGCAATGCGTACATCCGCTTGCACCGGGAAGGGGCTGGCGGCGTCCTGCAGGGCCAGTAGCCCGCCGATCTTGCCGTTGCCGCTCAACGGTTGGTCCTTGTAACGACCCGTCACCTTGAAACCGAATGCGTAATCCTGGGCGGTAGCGCCCTGGTCACTGACCTTCTTGGCCGCACCGCTGCCCACGATATCGCTGAAGGGAATGGGCTTGCCCAGCAGATCGATCAGTACATCGGCGTGAGCCTTGAGCGTCACGTCGTCGTACACCACATGACCTTTGTCGAAGCCAATGGAGCCGATGTCCATGACCCATTTCGAGGGTTCGGCATTGGGGTCTTTCGGGCCGAAATCGAACGTCCAGTTGGCCCGGCCGTCCGCCAGCCGTTGCAGGTTGGCATCCGGTTCGGTCAGGTCGATGCGGGGGATCACAATGTGCTCGGCCAGCAACGGCAGGGGCGACAGGCGGAACTCTACCCGTTTGAGGCTGACCATTTGCGGCTGTTTCGACCAGTCGGGGTTACCCAGCGTCAGGTCCTCGGCCACGAAGCGCGGCCACGGCACCCAGGCGCGCCAGCCACCCTGCGCGGGCTCGCGGGCCCACTGCACATCAAGGTTGCCATTGATGGCGAACGGCCGGTGCAAAGCCTCGGACACCTTGGCATTGAGCGTGGGCTTCACGCGATTCCAGTCAAAGGTGGCGATAACCACCACCAATACAGCAATCAGTACCACGAAGGTGCCAACTATCCAGGCCAGGATCTTGCGGGGGCGCGTCATGCACGATTCTCCAAGTGACAGCGGGCCGTAAAACGGGCGGCACGCTCGGTTGCAGCATTTACGTTAGGACTGGCAAACCGCCTTGGGGTTTAACCGGATTGATGAAATCGGCGAACACTTTGCTCGGCAAGCGTTCCATGGTGGCGCATTTTTTCCCGCGGCTCCCTGCGGCGGTGCACGGAAAAGCGCTGTAAGGCGTTGATTTGACGGCCTCAGGACAAACAATCAATTCCGTTGATTGTTACCATTACCTATATGAACTTTTATATCTAATTCTCAAGAGTAGCATTGGCTCCGTACCCACTTTTCAGCCCTCCAAAGGAGCGCCAAATCATGAAACGCCAATTGTTGCTGACCCTGACCCTCTCTGTACTGGCCGCCAACGTCTTCGCTGCCGGCAACGTTCAACAACCCGTTGCCCAACACAGCGCCAGCGTCATCGTTGCCCAGGACGGTTCTGACCGCACCCTGAACCGCGTTGCTCAAGACGGCTCCGACCGCACCCTGAACCGCGTTGCCCAAGACGGCTCCGACCGCACCCTGAACCGCGTTGCCCAAGACGGCTCCGACCGCACCCTGAACCGCGTTGCCCAAGACGGCTCCGACCGCACCCTGAACCGCGTTGCTCAAGACGGCTCCGACCGCACCCTGAACCGCGTCAGCCTGAATGCTTCGGACCGTACCTCGGTACTGGTTGCCCAGGACGGTTCCGATCGCACCCTGAACCGTGCGAGCTGAGCCTTGGTTGCCCTGAACAAAGCCCGGTCCCTGCACCGGGCTTTGATTTTTCCCCTGATTTGCTAGAGTGCTGCGCTGCCCTTCACAGAATCCCGCACCATGTTGCCCCGCGCCGAACAGAAACAGCAGACCCGTCACGCCCTTCTCGATGCCGCAAGGCAGTTGATCGATGCCGGCCGTGGTTTCGGCAGCATTAGCCTGCGTGAAGTGGCCAAGGCCGCGGGCATAGTCCCTACCGGCTTCTATCGGCATTTCGATGACATGGACCAACTGGGCCTGGCGCTGGTCAACGAAGTGGGCGAAACCTTCCGCGACACCATCCGCCGCGTACGCCGCAACGAGTTCGAATTTCGTGGCCTCACGGACGCTTCGGTGCGCATCTTCCTCGACAGCGTGGCGGCCAACCGCTCGCAGTTTCTGTTTCTGGCACGCGAGCAGTACGGTGACTCACGCCCCGTGCGCCAGGCATTGACCTGCCTGCGCGACGGCATCAGCTCCGACCTTGCCGCCGATCTTGGGCTGATGCCCAAGTGGCAGCACCTGGACAGCGCCGCGCTGGCGGTGATGGCTGACCTGGTGGTGAAGACCGTGTTCGCCACCCTGCCCGAGCTGATCGACCCGCCTGCCGATACCTCCCCCCGACACATCTCGCCCCAAGCGAAAATTACCCAGCAGTTGCGCTTCATTTTCATGGGCGCCAAACACTGGCAAGGCCTGAGCAGTATTGACGACTGACCCAGGTTGGTGCCATACAGGCCGAAGCGCACCAATATGTAACATTTTATTGCCCAATCTTCTGGCACAAGGCCGGCATTCGCAGCGCTAGCATGTTGGCAAGACACTTGCTGTCAGGTGAATAACGCACACAGCCGGATGCCTGAAAATGCTGGTGATCCACCGCAGAACCGAGCCAAAACCTGACTGGTCGGCCGAATTACACCTCAATTTCGAAGCGCGCAGCAAAAGCCGCCTGCGCTGTTTTAGTGCCGACGGCGAAGACGTCGGCCTGTTTCTCGAACGCGGCCAGCCTCCGCTGCACGATGGCGAATGCCTGGAAGCCCAGGATGGACGCATCGTCAAAGTCGTCGCCCGCCCCGAGGCTTTGCTGCACGTCACCTGTGCCAATGCCTTCGAACTGACCCGCGCCGCCTATCACCTGGGCAACCGCCACGTGGCCCTGCAAGTGGGTGACGGCTGGTTGCGCCTGCTGGACGACTATGTGCTCAAGGCCATGCTCGAACAGCTGGGCGCCACCACCGAGGCCATCGAGGCGCCCTTCCAGCCCGAGCACGGCGCTTACGGCGGCGGGCACCACCATTCGCGCCACGGTGATGAAAACTTCAACTACGCCCCCAAACTCCACCAGTTCGGCGTGCGCACATGAATCCGGCGTGGGCCCTGCTGCGCCTGGCCAGCCCACAACTGCCAATTGGCGGCTACAGCTATTCCCAGGGCCTGGAAATGGCCGTGGAGCAAGGTACGGTAAAACAGGCCGTTGACGCCCGGCGCTGGATCAGCGACCAACTACTGCTCAATTTGGCCAGGTTCGAAGCGCCACTGTTGCTGGCGCACTGCAAGGCGGCCGGCCGCGATGACTGGCAAGCGCTGCGAGCGCTGAGCGATGAACACCGCGCCAGCCGCGAAACCCGCGAGCTGGCCCAGGAAAGCCGGCAAATGGGCTATTCCCTCAAGCAACTGCTGAACGGTTTGCCGGAGCTGGACCCGCTCGCGCGTGACTTCCTCGCCGCCACCGCCGAGCCGCACCTGGCCCTGGGCTGGGCGCTGGCCGCGCGCGCCTGGCAGATCAGCGCCGACGACGCGCTGGCCGCCTGGCTTTGGAGCTGGCTGGAAAACCAGCTGGCGGTACTGATGAAAACCCTGCCCCTGGGCCAGCAAGCAGCCCAGCGCCTGACCAGTGAACTGCTGCCGCAGCTGCAGCAAGCACAACGTAATGCCACCGAACTCGACCCCCACCACTACGGCAGCGCCGCTTTTGGCCTGTCTTTGGCGAGCATGGCCCACGAGCGCCAGTACAGCCGCCTGTTCCGTTCCTAGGAGATGACAACAATGAATACCCAGCCCCTGCGCGTCGGCATCGGCGGCCCGGTCGGCTCCGGCAAGACCGCCCTGACCCTGGCCCTGTGCCTGGCCCTGCGCGAGCGCTACAACCTGGCCGTGGTCACCAACGATATCTACACCCGCGAAGACGCCGACTTCCTGGTGCGCAACGAGGCCCTGGCGCCCGAGCGCATCATCGGCGTGGAAACCGGCGGTTGCCCGCACACGGCCATTCGTGAAGACGCCTCCATCAACCTGGAGGCGGTGGATCAGCTCAACCGTCGCTTCCCCGGCCTGGACCTGATCCTGGTGGAATCGGGCGGCGACAACCTGTCGGCCACCTTCAGCCCCGAGCTGTCGGACCTGACTATCTACGTGATCGACGTGTCGGCCGGCGACAAGCTGCCGCGCAAGGGCGGCCCGGGCATCTGCAAGTCTGACCTGCTGGTGATCAACAAGATCGACCTGGCCCCGCTGGTGGGCGCCTCGCTGGAAATGATGGATGGCGACACCCGGCGCATGCGCGGCGATAAGCCTTTCGTGTTCAGCAACCAGAAAACCGGCCAGGGCCTGGAGGCCATCATCGCCTTCATCGAACGCCAGGGGCTGCTGACCGCAGCCTGACCCGGATCTGTGCATCCACCACCATCCCCTGTAGGGCCGTGCCCGCGAAGGCTACACCGCGCACTCGCTGACGCACCGCATCGCTTGGTTCGCGGACGCAGTCCGCTCCTACACGTACGTTCAACAAGGAAGCTTAGAGATGACCCTGAAAAAACTCCTCGGCGCTGCCGCCCTGCTGCTCACCCCCGCCCTGGCCTTCGCCCACCCCGGCCACGGCGAGCACGGCATCGTCGCCGGCGTATTGCACCCATTGACCGGTATCGACCACCTGCTGGCCATGCTGGCCGTGGGCCTGTGGGCCGCCCAGCAGACCGGCAAGGCGCGCTGGGCGTTGCCGTGCACCTTTGTCGGCACCATGCTGATCGGCGGCCTGCTGGGCTTTGAAGGCCTTGAACTGCCGGGCCTGGAAAGCGGCATCGCCGCCTCGGTGCTGGCCCTGGGCCTGGCCGTGGCGTTGGCCATTCGCCCGCCTGTCGCGCTGGCCGTATGCGCCACTGCGGTGTTCGCCCTGTTCCATGGCGTGGCTCACGGCCTTGAGCTGCCGGAGATGTCGAGCCCATGGGCCTATGCCGCCGGTTTCGTTGCCGCCACTGCCGCCCTGCATGCCGTTGGCTACGCCGCGGTGCGCCTGCTGCCGCAAGCGGCCAGCCCGCTGGTCCGCATCGCTGGCGCCCTGTCTGCCCTGACTGGCGCCTGGCTGCTCGCCGGCTGATTCAACTCCCCTGTGGGAGCGGGTTCTACCCGCGAAAAGAACACCGCGCAGCAGCAGATAGTCTGCAGTGCCCTTTTCGCGGGCAGAGCCCACTCCCACTGGCTTCATCCCTGTTACCATGTCGCCCAAATCGCCCCTTTGACGACACCTTTCATGCTCGATCACTCCCCAAAAGCCGCCTTCACCGCCGTGCATGAGCACTTCCTGAAGACCATCGTGCCGCTATGGCAAGGGCCCGGCTGGAACGCCGAGCTGGCGCTGCCCTATGAAGCCTTGGACCCACAGCACCGGCCCATGCCCGTGCTGCGCTACCGGGCCATGGCGTGCGCCCGCCAGCTGTACCTGTTTTCCGGCCTGATCGAGCAGCCAGGCGCTCGTGAACATGCCGCCGCGCTGTTCCGCTCGCTGCAAAAGCATTTCCATGACGCCGAGCACGGCGGCTGGTTCTACAGCATCGATGCCCAGGCACGGCCGCTGGACCGCACCAAAGACCTGTACACCCACGCCTTCATCATCTTTGCCTGCGCCCATTACTGGCAACGTTCGCACGACTCGCTGGCCGAGTCGGTGCTCAATGCCGCACTGAGCGTGGTGGCTACGCAGTTTTCCACAGACGATGGGCTGTACGAGGCTGCGCTGGGCGAAGACTGGTCGCCGCAAGGCGCCGGCCCCCTGCAAAACCCACTGATGCATTTGGCCGAAGCCTTCCTGGCCACCTTGGCGGTGCGCGACGATCAGGTTGTGAAGGCTGCGCTGCTGGACTTATGCACAGCCATGCAGGCGCGCTTTGTGGATGCCGAATCGGGTTTGCTGATGGAAAAACCCTGCGGTGCTGTGGATAACTGGTGGGAGCCGGGTCACCAGTTCGAATGGTTCTATCTGCTGGAGTCCTCGCCACTGCTGCAGGGCAGCCCGTTGCATGCCTCGCTGGACCAGGCGTTCGCCCCTTCCGAGCGCATGGGCGTGAAGGACGGCGGCGTGCTGTCGATGCTGGACGTTGACGGCGGTGTACGCGACGCCACCCAGCGCATCTGGGCGCAGGCTGAATACCTCCGTGCATTGACCCTGCGCAGCGATGGCCCGGTGGCCAAGCAGTTGCAGGTGCTGCGCGAGCGCTTCCTGCATGGCGATGGCTGGTACGAGTGCCGGGACGCCGGTGGCGAGGTTAGCCGCAAGGACATGCCCTCCACCACCCCCTACCACCTGGCAACCTGTTACGAAAGCCTGGCCGCCGCCCTCAGGTAGTCCACTTGCGGTCGCCGGTGAAGCTGACGGTCAGCCAGCGGTCCGGCTCTGGCTTGCCCAACTGCGCGGAGATTTCTTCACGCAGCTCATCCAGGGTGCCGATGCCCTGCAGTGGATAACCCGCCGGCAGCACCACGTGAATCTCGATGAAACGCCCACGCCCGTGCTTCTGCACATAGGTGACGAAGCTCTCGAAGCCATGGCGCTCCTGGGCCGCCTCCATCACCAGGCGCACTGTGTCATCCAGGGTGTCCGGAGCAATGCCCAACACGTCGCGCAGTGACGGCCCGATGATCCGCGCGGCCGGTGGCAGCATGCACAGCGCCAGCGCGATAAGGATCAACGGGTCGACGAACAGCGCCCAGTCATCATGACCGTTGTGCTTCAGGCTCCAGGCAATCAGGAAGCTGATCAACAGCCCCACCGAAAGCATGGCGTCCACCAGCCAGCTGACGTTGTCGAAGCCGATCAGCGACGACTTCAACGTGCGGTTACGCCGCTTTACATAGAAGTAATAAGCAAAGTCCACGACGGTAAACACCGCCGCATAACCGATCACCAACCCCAACTCAATGTCCCGCCCGCCCTTGAGCAGGCCGAACAGACCGTTGAGAAACGCATACACAGCGATCAGCAGCAGGAAGCTGCCTTCGATCAACAGCACCATGGGCTCCAGGTGCCAGAAACCGAACTGGAAGCGCTCGCTGCCCTGGCGCCGGGCAATCAGGCGGGCGGTAATCAGCATCAACACCTTGATGAACGTTGCCACCAACGAAAAGAAGCCGTCGAACAGAATCGACTGCGACCCGGAAACAAAGCCCACCACCATGCCGGCAATAGCCACCACCAGCATCAGCAACGTCGATTGCTTGAGCAGCAGTTGTTCATGCCGGTTGTTCATGTGTGCACCTTCCTTGCGTGCGATATCAGGCCTTGTGCGGGCGTTCGATGGCGAAACCGGCCCAGCTCTGAGTGACGGGCATCAGTTCCAGGCTGTTGATGTTGACGTGGGCCGGGGTGTTCATGATCCAGAAGATGGTGTCGGCGATGTCCTGGGGCTGGATAGGCTCGGCGCCGGCGTAGGTGGCGTCGTAACGCGCCTGGTCACCGTTGAAGCGCACCAGCGAGAACTCGCTTTCACACAGGCCCGGCTCCAGGTTGGTAACACGCACGCCCGTGCCCTGCAGGTCGCAGCGCAGGTTCAGGGAAAACTGCTTCACGAACGCCTTGGTGGCACCGTACACGTGGCTGCCTGGGTAGGGGTAGTTGCCGGCCACCGAACCGAGGTTGACGATGCTGGCGCCGCGGCCTTGGGCAATCAGGCGTGGCAGCAACAGGCGGGTGCTGTACATCAGGCCCTTGACGTTGGTGTCCACCATGGTGTCCCAGTCGTCCAGGTCGCACTTGGGTGCGGGGTCCACGCCTAATGCCAGGCCGGCGTTGTTGATCAGGCCGGTCAGTTTGGCGAACTCGGGCGGCAGGTTGCCAATGGCATCTTCCATGGCCTTGCGGTCACGCACGTCCAGCACCAGGCCGTGAACCTTGGTCTGTTTGGAAAGCTCTTCGCACAGGGCGTTCAAACGCTCCTCACGACGACCGGTCAATACCAGCGACCAGCCGGCCTCGGCAAAACGGCGCGCGCAGGCTTCGCCAAACCCGGAAGTGGCGCCGGTGATAAACACTGTGGAAGTCATTTCATGCTCCTGGAAAGCTGTGGGAAAAGATTGTTTCAAAGCATGCCCGCGCAAAGGCGGCACGGCAAGTAAAAGGCAGCACTGATCAAAAAACAACCACTCATCGCAAACCCTTGCAGTAGAGGGGCTGGCGCTACTTTTACGCACCTTATCCACAGGGCCTTGCACAGTATCCGTGGGCAACTGTGCTGTGCATAAACCCGCAGGATACGGTGCGTGTAGCAAGTTGTAGAGCGTTTTGGCCTTGACCCAAAGGTCAAAAACATGCAGCCCACGCGCCAGCGCGTTGACAGGGAAACCGCAGGCATGGCGCCAGGCCAGTAATTGCGCCGCCCATGGCACTCTTTCCAATGCTTGCCCACAGACTTATCCACAGCTTTTTCGAGCCATGATGAACGGTATTCAGCAGTGGATAAGGACTTGACAAACAGCCATGCCGGCGACCTGCACGTCACTGATCAAAAATTGAACAGCAAGCTGAAAGGCACGCGGATAAAGGCTTTCAGCGACCTACACCCAAGTTACCCACAGCCAGGCCCACAATAAACGGGGACAACTGCAAAGCATGACAAAACAATTAATTAGGGTGGTTTTATGTCGCAGTGCGCGAGATGCAGAAAAGGGTTTTCCACAATCCGGTGGAAAACCCTTTTTCGGTGCTTTGTGGCCGCTGCCGACAGGCTACGCTGGCCCTATGCCTTGCTGAGAATCTCCTGGGTGGTTACGGGCCAGCGCAGCCTGCGGCAGCGGCTGCACTCAGTGGCCGCCCAAATAAGCGTTGCGCACCTCGTCATTGCTCAACAGCTCCTGCCCGGTACCGGTCAGGCGGATCTCGCCGTTGACCATCACATAGGCCCGGTCCGAGAGCTTGAGCGCATGGTTGGCGTTCTGCTCCACCAGAAAGATGGTCATGCCAGACTTGGCCAGCTCACGCAAGGTGCTGAAGATCTGCTTCACCACAATGGGCGCCAGGCCCAGCGACGGCTCGTCGAGCAGCAACAGCTTGGGCCGGCTCATCAGGGCGCGGGCGATGGCCAGCATCTGCTGCTCGCCCCCCGACATGGTCATGGCGCGCTGATTGCGGCGTTCCTTGAGGCGTGGGAACAGTTCGAACATGCGCTGCATGTCCTCACCGGCAAACTTGTCGCCGATGGGGATGGTGCCCATCATCAGGTTCTCTTCCACCGACATGTCCGGGAACACCCGCCGCCCTTCCGGAGACTGGGCTATGCCGTTTGAGGCAATGTAGTGGGAAGACTTCTTGGTGATGTCGGTGCCCTGGTAAATGATCTGCCCGCCCGCAGCGCGCGGCTGGCCGAAGATCGACATCAGCAGCGTCGACTTGCCCGCGCCGTTGGAGCCGATCAGGCTCACCGTCTCGCCTTCGTTGATGTGCATGGACACTTTTTTCAGGGCCTGGATGGGCCCGTAAAACACGTCGAGCTCTTTCAGTTCGAGGATCGGGGTACTCATACCAGTTCCTCTTCATCCGCGCCCAGGTAGGCGGCAATCACTTTCGGGTCGTTGCGGATCTGTTCCGGGCCGCCCTCGGCAATCACGTTGCCGTGGTCCAGCACCACGATATGGTCGGAAATGCCCATGACCATGCCCATGTCGTGTTCGATCAGCACGATGGTCATGTCGTGTTCGTCGCGCAGCAGGCGGATCATGCCGCTCAGCGCTTCGGTTTCCTGTGGGTTGAGGCCTGCCGCCGGTTCGTCCAGGCAGATCACCTGTGGGCGGGTGCACATGGCCCGGGCAATTTCCAGGCGGCGCTGTTGGCCGTACGACAGCTCACCAGCCAGGCGGTTGGCACAGTCCACCAGGTCCACCACCTCCAGCCAGTAGAACGCCGTGTTGAGGGCGTCGTCTTCAGCCTTGCGATAGCCGCGAGTGTTGAGAATGCCGGCGACCATGTTCCTGTTCACCCACATGTGCTGGGCCACCAGCAGGTTTTCCACCACCGACATTTCCTTGAACAGGCGAATGTTCTGGAAGGTACGGGCCAGGCCTGCGCGGTTGACCAGGTGGGTGCCGCCGAACATCTTGTAATACAGGCGGCTGGCGAAGCTGCGCGGCGAGACGAAGTCGGTGGGCTGGAAGGGTTCGCCCAGCAGCTTGATGACGTTGGTTTTCATGCCGCGGGTTTGCAACTCGATGCGCCCACCCGTGGCCTTGTAGAAGCCGGTCAGGCAGTTGAATACCGTGGTCTTGCCGGCGCCGTTGGGGCCGATCAGGGCGAAGATCGAATTGCGCTTGACCTTCAGGCTGACATCGCTGAGAGCCTTGATGCCACCGAAGTGCATCATCAGTTTTTCGACCGTGAGTACGTATTCACTCATGGCGCCACTCCTTTACGCGGGACCACACCGGTACGGCTGATGCGAATCAGGCCGCGTGGTTTCCAGATCATCATCAGCACCATCAGCACGCCGAACAGCAGCACGCGGTATTCGGCGAACGAGCGCAGCAACTCGGGGGCTACGGTCAGCACGAAGGCGGCAATGACCACGCCCACCGTGGAGCCCATGCCACCCAGCACCACGATGGCCAGGATCAGCGCCGACTCGAAGAAGGTGAACGAGGTAGGGTTGACGAAGCCTTGGTAGCTGGCAAAGAACACCCCCGCCAGGCCGGCCGTAGATGCGCCCAGGGTGAACGCCGAAAGCTTGACCAACACATGGTTCAGGCCCATGGCCCGGCAGGCGATTTCGTCTTCGCGCAGGGCTTCCCAGGCGCGGCCGATTGGCATGCGGGTGAGGCGGTGCTTGATGTACAGCACGCCAATCACCACCAGGAACAGCACGGCGTAGATGAACACGAATTTCAGGTCGGGGTTGTAGTCGATGTGCAGGAACTCATGAATCGGGATGCCACCCTCCTTCGCCTTGCGCCCGAACTCCAGGCCAAAAAAGGTTGGCGACGGTACCGGCACGCCGTTGGGGCCACCGGTGAACGACAACCAGTTGTTGAGGATCAGGCGAATGATCTCGCCAAAGCCCAGAGTCACGATGGCCAGGTAGTCACCGTGCATTCGAAGTACCGGGAAGCCCAATATGCACCCGGCAAACGCCGCGGCAATGGCCGCCAGTGGCAACGCCGACCAGAAGCCCAGGCCCAGGTACTGGTAGCCCAGGGCCAGGCCATAGGCGCCGATGGCATAGAAGGCCACGTACCCCAGGTCGAGCAGGCCGGCAAGGCCCACCACGATGTTCAGGCCCAGCCCCAGCAGCACGTAGATCAGGCCGAGAATGACGATGGTGAGCACGTATTTGTTGGCGAACACCGGAAACACCAGAGCCAGCACGATCACCAGGGGAATCACCCAGCGCAGCACCGATTTATGCCCCGGCGCCAGCACGTGCACGCCCGAGCCGCCGCGCTCCATGCCCTGGGAGATAGCAACGCCTTTTGGCGTTTGCAGGAACAGGCTGATCAGGAAACGACCGATCACCACTGCCAGCACCAGCCAGGCGACGCGCGTGGGTTGCAGGTTGAAGCTGTAGCCTTGCAGTACGACGCCGACAATGGGGCCGAAGACGATCAGCGCCAGCAGGCCGGCAATGACCGCGTCGATCAGGCTTTGCTTGATATCGATGGGTTTGATAGGGGCAGCAGACATAATTATACCTTCGCCACGAGTGGGCGACCCAGCAAGCCTTGGGGTCGGAAGATCAGGATCAGCACCAGCAGGGCGAAGCTGAACACGTCTTTGTAGTCAGAGTTGATCAGGCCGGAGAACTGCGATTCGGCAACCCCCAGGATCAACCCGCCTAGCATGGCCCCCGGCAGCGAGCCGATGCCACCCAGCACCGCGGCGGTGAACGCCTTGATGCCGATGATGAAGCCGGCGTAGAAGTCGAAGGTGCCGTAGTTCACGGTAATCAACACCCCGGCCAGGGCCGCCATGGCCGCGCCGATGATGAACACGTAGGAGATCACGCGATCGGTATTGATGCCCAGGATGGACGCCATCTTGCGATCCTGCTGGGTGGCGCGGCACATGCGGCCCAGCTTGGTGTACTTGATGATGTAGGTCAGTACCGCCATGCCGGCGAAAGCGGCCACCAGGATGAACATCTTGGTGTAAGTGATCTGCACGAAGCCAGTGCCGATGTCGAAGCGCCAGCCGCCACTGAGGAGCGTGGGCACGCCTTGCTGGTTAGGCCCCTGGGCGATCTGCGCGTAGTTCTGCAGGATCAGCGAGATGCCGATGGCACTGATCAGCGGCGCCAGGCGCGTAGAGTTGCGCAGGGGTTTGTACGCCACCCGCTCGATGACAAAACCGTAGACCCCGGTGACGACGATGGTGAACGCCAGCGTACCGAGAATCAGGAAAGGGAAGGATTCAACGCCGAAGAACGATAATACCGCCAGGCCGATGGCAGCCAGGTAGGCGGAGATCATGTACACATCGCCGTGGGCGAAGTTGATCATGCCGATGATGCCGTAGACCATGGTGTAACCGATGGCGATCAAACCATAGACCGAACCGAGGGTAAGGCCGTTGACCATTTGTTGCAGGAAAATACCATCCATCATGCACGCTCACGAACTTCTGGGCCGCACGTGTTCGCGCGGGCAAGCCGGGCCTGCCCACTCTGAACACGAGCGGTAAATAAGAGAACTGACAGGCCCAACCCACAGCAGGCCGGGCCCTGTTTGACCTGGCTGGCGGCCTACGCTGCCAGCCGGTCTGACCTCATGTCATTTCTGCTTGTCGAGCTGGTGGTATTTGCCGTCCTTGTCCCACTGGTACACCACGTAGTCCGAGACTTTCAGGTCGCCCTTGCTGTCCCAGGTCTTGGTGCCCATCACGGTGTGGACAGGGTTGGCTTTCAGCCATTTGGCGGCGTCTTCGCCCTTGTCGGACTTGGCGCCGTTGAACCCAGCGGCCAGGGCCTGGATCGAAGCGTAGGCGTACAGGGTGTAGCCTTCAGGCTCGTAGCCGGACTTGCGGAACTGGTCCACCACGGCCTTGCTGTCTGGCAGCAGGCGCGGGTCGGCGCCGAAGGTCATGTACACGCCATCGACGTATTGCGCGCCACCGGCGGTGGTCACCAGTTCGTCGGTGACGATGCCGTCGTCGGACATGAATTTCACGTCCTTCAGGCCCTGTTCGCGCATTTGGTGAACCAGCGGGCCGGCTTCCGGGTGCAGGCCGCCGAAGTACACCACGTCGGCACCCGAGGCGCGGATCTTGGTGACCAGGGCGCTGAAGTCCTTCTCGCCACGGGTCAGGCCTTCTTCCAGCACCGGCTTGACGCCGCGGGCAGTCAGCTGCTTGGCGGTAGCGTCGGCCAGGCCCTTGCCGTAGGTGTCCTTGTCGTTGATGACCGCGACTTTCTTGCCCTTGAGCACGTCGACGATGTAGTCACCGGCGACGATACCTTGCTGGTCGTCACGGCCGCACATGCGGAACATGGCGGTCAGGCCGCGCTCGGTCACTTGCGGGTTGGTGGAGCCTGGGGTGATGGCGATGACACCAGCGTCCCCGTATACCTCAGAAGCTGGAATGGTGGACGACGAGCAGAAGTGGCCTACCACGCCGGCGACCTTGTCCTGGTCAGACAACTTGTTGGCCACCGCCACGGCCTGTTTCGGCTCGCAGGCGTCGTCGCCCTGCACCAGGATGATCTTGCCGCCGTTCACGCCGCCATGGGCGTTGATTTCGTCAGCGGCCGCCTGGGCACCTTTCATGTATTGCAGACCGAACGATGCGTTGGCACCGGTCATTGGCCCTGCCACGCCGATCTTGATGTCGGCTGCCTGTACAAACGAAGAAACACCCAACGCAGTAGCCACTGCGAGAGCCAGAAAACCTTTCCTGTAAAACGTCTGCGACATGAGGTGGTGCTCCTGAGTTTTTTTGGTTGGCACTACAACTTCACAACTTCAGCAATTGCTCTGAGCAAGCGCCGTGCCAGCCGTTTTTCAAATGCTGAAAAGCGTCGGCACTTTTGCTTGCAAAGGCCCTGCGCCCGCCCCTTTGCAGCTCGTGCAACCCTCTAGATCGCAGGTGGTAGCACCCACCGGAGAAAAAGGAGCAACCCTAAAGTGCCACCATTGCAACCTTCCAGCGCCAAGGCGTGCAACCGACCTGTAACAGAGTGCGTAACCGAAGTGCACATCAGCGGTGCGCAATTGCTACGGCACGCACCATTACAGGCTAGTCGGTGCCTGAAAAAACACCGAGTTCGGTAGGAAACTACTTATAAACAGGGCGAAATAGCGGTGCCAGAGGCTTTTGCGCCAGGCTCAAGCATTCGGCGGCCGGCACAAAAGACTGGCAGAATGTGCCTTTACTGTGCGCCACTATGCATACCGTCATGCCGCCAGGCCCAGTTGGAGCCCTCAATGAGCGAGAGCGTATTCGCTGATCGCATCGTGCAGAACCTGCTCGACACCGATTTGTACAAGCTGACCATGATGCAGGCCGTCCTGCACAACTACCCCAACGTCGAAGTGGAATGGGAATTCCGCTGCCGCAATGGGGAGGACCTGCGCCCGTACTTGGCCGAAATTCGCTACCAGATCGAGCGCCTGTGCGAGCTGAGCCTGAGCAGTGACCAGCTGGGGTTCCTGGAACGCATCAACTTCATGACGCCAGACTTCCTGCGCTTCCTGGGGCTGTTCCGCTTCAACCTGCGCTACCTGCAGACCAGTATCGAAAACGATCAGTTGAGCATTCGCCTGCGCGGCCCCTGGCTGCACGTGATTCTGTTCGAAGTACCGTTGCTGGCCATCGTCAGCGAGGTACGCAACCGCGTGCGCTACCGCGAAGTGACCCTGGGCCAGGCCCGCGAGCAGCTCTACCGCAAGTTCGACTGGCTGACGGCCAACGCCTCGGCCGACGAATTGGCCGAACTGCAGGTAGCCGACTTCGGCACCCGCCGGCGCTTCTCCTATAAGGTGCAGGAAGAAGTGGTGAGCGTGCTCAAGCACGACTTCCCCGGGCGGTTCGTGGGCACCAGCAACGTGCACCTGGCGCGCGAGCTGGACATCAAGCCCCTGGGCACCATGGCCCATGAGTGGATCATGGCCCACCAGCAACTGGGCCCGCGGCTGATCGACAGCCAAAGCGCGGCGCTGGACTGCTGGGTGCGCGAATACCGCGGCCTGTTGGGCATTGCCCTGACCGACTGCATCACCATGGATGCGTTCCTGAGCGATTTCGACCTGTACTTTGCCAAGCTGTTCGACGGGTTGCGCCACGATTCGGGCGACCCTGTGGTCTGGGCCGAAAAGGCCATCGCCCACTACCAGAAACTGGGCATCGACCCCATGAGCAAGACCCTGGTGTTCTCGGACGGGCTGAACCTGCCCAAGTCGCTGGAAATCTTCCGCGCACTGCGCGGGCGCATCAATGTCAGCTTTGGCATTGGCACCAACCTCACCTGCGACATTCCGGGGGTGGAGCCGATGAGCATCGTGCTGAAGATGACTGACTGCAACGGTCAGCCGGTGGCGAAGATCTCCGACGAAGCGGCGAAGACCCAGTGCCGGGATGAGAATTTCGTTGCCTACCTGCGGCATGTATTCAAAGTGAAGCCATGACGTAGGAGCTCCTGTCGTCCGTGGGAGCGGGTTCTACCCGCGAAAAGAACGCCGCGCAATGTCTGATACTGCGCGGTGCTTGCTTCGCGGGCAGAGCCCGCCCCCACGGGGGCAAGGAGCGACTATGACGATCAGTTAACCAGGGTAACGGCGCCTTTCATCATCGAGATGTGGCCCGGGAACGAGCAGAAGAAGGCGTAGTCGGTTCCGGCCTGCAGTTTGGACACGTCGAAAGTCACCGAATCCTTCTCGCCGGCACCGATGATTTTGGTGTGGGCCAGGATGCGCTCGTCGCCATCTTTCAGGTAGTTCTTGTCGATGCCTGCGGCCATGCCGTCGCTGGCCACGCCTTGGGCGTCGGCGGCCTTGCTCAGCACCCAGTTGTGACCCATCACGTTCTTGGCCAGCGAGCCGGAGTGGCCCAGGTTGACGGTGAAAGTCTTGCAGGTCTTGCTGATTTCGATGGCCTTCTTGTCGAAGGTCATGCTGTCGGTGGAATCGACGTCAACCTTGCAATCAGCGGCGAACACCTGGCCGGCAGCCAGGGCGAGCAGGGATACAGCGACTACTTTCGCGAACATGGTGAATCTCCAGGACAGTTTTTTGAGCAAGGCTTCTTCTATGAGCCCTATCAATGCAATCTACGAGACAAACCTAACACGCACCTAATATTGTATACAATATCAATCACGGAGCGTTTACATGAACAATTTCCTGCGCAGCCTTCTCGCCGCCTACGCCTGCGGCAATACTGGCACCGACTATCTGGATGACTGAACGAAAGACTGGAGCCAGAGCCGTCGCGGATTTACCCTGTGGCTCCACAAACGCCAGGAGTAACCCCATGTCACTGACTTCAGTCTGTGTTTTCTGCGGCGCCAGCAGCGGTAGCAACCCGGTGTACCGCGAAGCGGCCATCACCCTGGGCCGCGCGCTGGCCGAGCGCAAATTGACACTGGTGTATGGCGGTGGCGCAGTGGGCCTGATGGGTATCGTGGCCGATGCGGTGCTGGCAGCCGGCGGCGAAGTGGTCGGCATCATTCCCCATAGCCTCAACGACCTGGAAATCGGTCATAAGGGCCTCACCCGCCTGGAAGTGGTGGACGGCATGCACGCTCGCAAGGCGCGCATGGCCGAACTGGCCGACGCGTTCATTGCCTTGCCAGGCGGGCTGGGCACCCTGGAAGAGCTGTTCGAAGTGTGGACCTGGGGCCAACTGGGCTACCACGGCAAGCCCCTGGGGCTGCTGGAAGTGAATGGCTTCTACAGCAAGCTCACCGGCTTCCTCGACCACCTGGTGCAAGAGAACTTCGTGCGCGAGCAGCACCGCTCGATGCTGCAGGTGAACGAGTCGGCCACCGACCTGCTGGACACCCTGGATGCCTGGCGCCCCACCGTGCTGCCCAAGTGGGTGGACAAGAAGCCGGACTGATCAGCCCGGCATTTCGCCCTGCGGCATGACCGTGACCTGCACTTCCGGGTCATGGCTGCCGCCGCCCAGGATCACCCCGCGCAACGGCGACACATCGGAGAAGTCCCGGCCCCAGGCCAGGGTGACGTGTTCCAAGGCCGGTTGCACGTTGTTGGTGGGGTCGAAATCGATCCAGCCCAACGGCGGGCAATACACCGATACCCAGGCATGGGACGCATCGGCGCCAATCAGCCGCGGTTGCCCGGGCGGTGGTTGGGTCAACAGGTAGCCGCTGACATAGCGGGCCGCCAGGCCGCGCGAACGCAGGCAGGCGAGCATCAAGTGGGCAAAGTCCTGGCACACGCCGCGGCGGCGCTCCAGCACCTCGACCAGCGGCGTGGCCACCTGGGTGGCCTCGGCATCGAAGGTGAACTCCTCGAAGATCTTTTCCATCAAGGCCCGCGCGCCCTGCAGCAGGGGCCGGCCGGCCGGGAAGCAATCGGCGGAGAATGCCACGAAGCTCTGTTTCAAGCGCACATAGGGCGACTCGAAACGGTAACGGCAGGCCTTCATCAGGTCTTCGGCAATCGGCGCACTGCTGTAGCACAGCGCGCTGCGCACCGCTTCCCAGCTTTGCGACGTCGCGAAGTCCGGCGTCTTGCGCGCCAGCACCTCTACTTTCAGCCGCGCGCTGACTTTCAGTTCGTGGTGGGGGCGCTCGAAGGTCAAACGCGTCAGCGGGTTGCCGAACACATCGTAGTCGTCCACCCGCCAGGTCGGCTCGGGGCTGATCTGCAACTGCTGTTCGCGGCAGATCTGCCAGGCACAGGGCCGCGGCCACAGGTGCGCCAACTGCTGAGCCAGAGACACCGGGCTGTCGTAGTGGTAATGGGTGTCGTGGATGATCTCGTAGTGGGCACTCATACCGATATCGTCCGTTGGCTGACGTCATCGACGTGGGCAAAATGGCGCAGGGCCAGGCGGTCGGAGACCTGGCCGCCGGCTTCCGAGATGGTTTGCAGCAGGTCGGCCAGGCCATCGAGCACCGCTTGTACGCTGGGGGCGCCGAACAGCGAATTTTCCAGGCTGCCCAGGTCAAACCCGGCCAGCCGCTCGATCAGCATAGCCAGCCCGCGTTCACGGGGCGCACCAAACTCTTCGTTGAGGCGACGCAGCGAGCGGTTCACCAGCTTGAGCTGGAACAGCACCGCATGGGGGTTCTGCTCATCGAGCAACAACAGGTCCAGCACCGGGATCAACTGTGGCACGGCCAGGTAGCGGGAGCGGTAGGTAATGCTGCTGTTGCCCAGTTCCAGCAGCCATTCAAGCCCGGCCTGGTCGGCCACGGCCACGCCACGCAGGAACGCGGCCAGGCTGGTACTGAGGAACTGCAAGCGCTCGAGGCGCCGGCCAATCATCAGGAAGCGCCAGCCCTCGTCGCGAGTCATGTCGTCCAGGGCAAAGCCTGACAGCGCGGCCAGGGACATCACCAGGCGGTTGAGGAAGTCCAGTAGCTCGCCGAAATCGGGCTCTTCCACGTCCAGGCTCTGGGCTTCGCGCTGCAACTCCACCAGTGCCTGCCAGTTCTCCCGCGAAAGCTTGCCGCGCACTTGCGAGGCGGCCCACTGCAACCGTTGCAAGTTGGCACGCAGGCTGAACGGCCACTCATCGCCCAGCAGCGCCGCCAGCAGGCGTTCTTCCAGGTTGCCCTCTTCGGGCAGCAGTGACAGGCGCTCGGCCAGTTCCACGGCGGCGTCCAGGGCCAGCGGGTCGTCACCGTCGATGTAGCGCCCGAGGATAATGCGCAGCAAGCGCGCACTGTCGTCGCAGCGCTCGCAATAGCGGCCGAACCAGAACAGGTTTTCCACCACCCGCGACGGCAGGTAGGGGTCGACGCGCACTACATCGTGCACGCCAATGCTGCGCTGAGCCTTCCATTGCTCGCCGATGGGCGCGCGTTCACCCAGCACCCAAGTGTCCTTGCTAGCCCCGCCACGCTGCATCGACACCACTTCGGCATCGGCTTCGGCGGCCACCCGGGTCAACGCGCCAGGCAACACCCGGTAACCGTCGTAGCCGGCCACCGCGTAGACGCGCATGCCAATGGCCCGAGGCGCCAACTGGCCGCTGTCCTGCCATACCGGGGCCTGGGACAGTTGCGCCAGTTCCTGGGCGACGTAGGCGTAGGGCCTGGCCTGAATGCGCTCGGCCATGGCCTTGCGCTGCTTGGCATCCAGGTCGCGACCAAACACCGGGGTAAAACTTTGCGAGGGAAACGCCGGCTTGATCAGCAGTTGTGGCAGTTTCTCCAAGGCCTGCGCCATGACCGGCGGCTCACCGCACCACCACGTGGCCACCGACGGCAGGATCAGCTTTTCACCGAACAGGTGCTCGTTGATGGTGGGCAGGAAACCCAGCAGCCCAGGTGACTCCAGCACACCGCTGCCCAGGGCGTTGGCCACCAGCACGCGGCCCTGGCGCACCGCTTCCAGCAAACCGGGCACGCCCAGCGCCGAGTCGGTACGCAGTTCCAGCGGGTCGCAGAAGTCGTCGTCCAGGCGGCGCATGATCGCGTGCACGCGGCGCAGGCCGCTGAGGGTCTTGAGGTACACCGTGGCGTCGCGCACGGTCAAGTCGCTGCCTTCCACCAGCGGGTAACCCAACTGCCGCGCCAGGTACAAATGTTCGAAATAGCTTTCGTTGAAGCGCCCCGGGGTCAGTAGCACAATCAACGGTGTTTCGTGCTTATCGGCCGCCAGGCGCCGCAAGGTGTCCTGCAGCGTGCGGAAATAACCGGACAGGTGTTCGACCTTGAGGTCGCGGTACAGCTCCGGGAAGGCCCGCGACACGCTCATGCGGTTTTCCAGCGCATAGCCGGCGCCCGAAGGCGCCTGGGTGCGGTCGGCCGTGACCCACCAGCGCCCGTCCGGGGTGCGCGCCAGGTCAACGGCGTACAGGTGCAGGAAGATATCCCCCGGCGGCTTGAGGCCTTGGCACGGCCACAGGAAATTGTTGTGGCCATACACCAGTTCGGCCGGCAGCAGGCCTTGGCGAATCAGCTCCTGCGGGCCATAGATATCGGCCAGCACGGCGTTGAGCAGCTTGCCGCGCTGGGCAATACCGGCGCGCAGGTGCTGCCACTCGTTGTCAGGAATGACGTGGGGCAGCAGGTCCAGTTCCCACGGCCGATCGGCCCCCTTGGGGTCAGCGTAGACGTTGTAGGTCACGCCGTTTTCCTGGATTTGCCGGGTCAGCAGCGCCTGGCGCTGGGCCAGTTGCACCGGGCTGCTGCGCTGCAACTGGTCGAACAGCTTGCGCCAGTGCGGGCGCACCGAACCATCGGCCTCGAGCATCTCGTCAAAACTTCCCGCCGTCAGCGGGTATCGGTCAAGCAGGTCTGGCATGGAACGCTCGGCGCAGGCAGTAGAACATCAGAATAATGCGGGTGGCCGGTGTCCCGGCCGCCCTTTCAGGTGCGACGCATATCCAATGTCATCGGCAGCTCGTCATTGATCGTGAGTGTAGGCGCAGGCAATGCACCAGGGCTATGGCCCAGGCGGAAGAAACGCGACAGCCGCCGGCTTTCGGCCTCGTTGGCATTCACCGGCAGGGTTTCGTAGTTGCGCCCGCCCGGGTGGGCCACGTGGTATTGGCAACCGCCCAGCGAGCGCTGCATCCAGGTGTCATGGATGTCGAACACCAGCGGTGCGTGCACCGGGATGGTCGGTTGCAGACAATTGAACGGCTGCCAGGCGCGGAATCGCACGCCGGCCACGTACTCGCCCACCTTGCCGGTGCTGTGCAACGGCACCGTACGGCCGTTGCAGGTCAGCACGTAGCGCTGCGGCGACAGGCCATTGAGCTTGACCTGCAGGCGCTCCAGCGAGGAGTCCACATAGCGGACCGTGCCGCCGGCCCCGCCCTCCTCGCCCAGCACGTGCCACGGCTCCAGCGCCTGGCGCAATTCCAGCTCGATGCCCGCCACGGCGTAGTCGCCGATTTTGGGGAAGCGAAACTCCAGGTGCGCGGCGAACCACTCGGCACGCAGCCCGTAGCCGGCGGCGTTGAGCTCGGCGATGACGTCGGCGAAGTCCTGCTCGATAAAGTGCGCAAGCATGAAGCGGTCGTGCAACTCGGTGCCCCAACGCGCCAGCTTGAGCGGGGCATAGGGTTCGCGCCAGAAGCGCGCCACCAGCGCCCGCAGCAGCAATTGTTGCACCAGGCTCATGCGTGCATGGGGCGGCATCTCGAAACCGCGCAGCTCCAGCAAGCCCAGGCGGCCCGTGGCACCGTCGGGCGAGTAAAGCTTGTCGATGCAGAACTCGGCGCGGTGGGTGTTGCCCGTGACGTCGATCAGCAGGTTGCGCAACAGGCGGTCCACCAGCCACGGCGCGCACGCCTCGCCGGGTGCCGGCATCTGCTGGAAGGCTATCTCCAGCTCGTACAGTGAATCGTTGCGCGCCTCGTCCACCCGCGGTGCCTGGGACGTGGGCCCGATAAACAGCCCGCTGAACAGGTACGACAGCGACGGATGGTTGTGCCAGTAACTGATCAGGCTGCGCAACAGGTCGGGGCGGCGCAGGAAGGGCGAATCTGCAGGCGTGGCGCCACCGAGCACGAAATGGTTGCCACCACCGGTACCGGTGTGGCGACCATCGATCATGAATTTCTCTGTGCTCAGGCGGGTTTCGCGCGCCTGTTCGTAGAGAAACTCGGTGCGCTCCACCAGTTCGTCCCAGCTGGCCGAAGGCTGTACGTTGACTTCGATGACGCCCGGGTCCGGGGTAATGCGGAAATTGGCCAGCCGCGGGTCGTAGGGCGGCTCATAGCCTTCCAGCAATACCGGGCACTTCAACTCCTCGGCAGTGGCCTCGATCACGGCCACCAGTTCCAGGTAGTCTTGCACCTCAGCCAAAGGTGGCATGAACAGGTACAGGCGTCCGTCGCGTGCTTCGGCGCACAGGGCGGTACGGGTCAGCCAACTGGCCGACTCGTCGAGCTTGGGCGCGCGGTCCTGCTCTTCGACCTGGGCCGTGCTCACCACCTGCAATTGCGCCGGCGTGGGCAGGGCCGCGAAGTCCTGGTTGGGGTCGCGAGGGTGCACGAAGGGGTATTCGGCGGCCGTCACCCAGGGCTGCGAGGCCAGCGGCAGGCGGTAGCCCAGCGGCGAATCGCCCGGCACCAGCCGGCAATGACTGTCGCGCAGGTACCAGCGGCCGCTTTGCCATTGGTCACCGGCAGCAGTACGGGCCAACGGCAGTACTTGCCCGATTACCTTGTCCAGGCCCTGGCTGAACACCTTGCGCAGGCGCTTGCGCTCCATTTCCTCGTCCAGGCGCGAGTCCTCGGCGCTGACGTTCACCGGCAACGCACCTTCGCGCCACAGGTAGTAGAAGTTGTCCTCGTAGGCGGGAAACACAAAGCGCGGCGGCAACTTCAGGCGCTCGGCTACGCTGGCCAGGAAGCGCCCCGCCAGTTCGCCAGTGGCGCCGTAGTCCTTGCCTTCATCGGCAATCAACGCGTCGTTGTGCCAGATCGGCTGGCCATCCACGCGCCAATAGGCGTTGAGTGACCAGCGCGGCAACTGCTCGCCCGGGTACCACTTGCCCTGGCCGAAATGCACCAGCCCCTTGGGGGCGTAACGGGCGCGCATGCGCTGGTAGAGCTCGGCGGACAGCGTGCGCTTGTCCTCGCCCAGGGCGGCGGTGTTCCACTCGGCGCCGTCCGGGTCGTCAATCGATACGAAAGTAGGCTCGCCGCCCATGGTCAGGCGTACATCGCCTTCCACCAGGTCGGCATCGATGTGCCGTCCCAGCGCCTGAATTTCCTGCCATTGCTGTTCGCTGTAGGGCCGGGTGACCCGCGGTGCTTCCCACAGGCGCTCCACCGACATTTCGTGGCTGAACTCGCACTCGCAGGGCTCTACCAGGCCACTGATCGGCGCCGCAGACGACGGATCCGGGCTACAGGCCAATGGGATATGCCCTTCACCGGCAAACAGCCCGGAGGTAGCATCAAGGCCGATCCAGCCGGCACCGGGCAGGTACACCTCGCACCAGGCGTGCAGGTCAGTGAAATCCACCTCGGTGCCGGACGGGCCATCCAGCGCCTTCACATCAGCGGTCAGCTGAATCAGGTAGCCGGACACAAATCGCGCGGCCAGGCCCAGGTGGCGCATCAATTGCACCAGCAGCCACGCCGAGTCGCGGCACGAGCCGGAGGCATTTTCCAGGGTTTGTTCCGGGGTTTGCACACCCGGTTCCATGCGGATCAGGTAGCCGATATCCTGGCTCAAGCGCTGATTGAGACCTACCAGGAAGTCCACCGCCGGGATCGGCGTACGGTCGATGCCTTTCAGGTACGCCTCGAACTTGGGCGACAGCGGCAACTTTTCCAGATACGGCGCCAGTTCGTGCTTTTCGTCCTTGGCGTAGGCGAAAGGGATCTTTTCCGCGTAGGGCTCCAGGAAGAAGTCGAATGGGTTGAACACCGCCATCTCGGCGACCAGGTCAACCTCCACGCGGAACTCTTTGGTTTTTTCGGGGAATACCAGCCGCGCCAGGTAATTGCCCTGGGGGTCCTGTTGCCAATTGATGAAATGCTGCTCAGGCAAAACCTTCAGCGCATAGGACAGCACGCGCGTGCGGCTGTGGGGCGCGGGACGAAGGCGGACGATCTGCGGGCCAAGTTCAACCGCACGGTCGTAGCGGTAATGCGTGACATGGTGCAATGCGACATGGATCGACACGGCGTGCCTCCTGCGAGCCTGGACGGTAAGCGAACCGCGCAAGACTTATGCCACGTGGCAAAGCCAAGCGTTAGAGCGCTTGCTCATTCAAGCACAGCACCAAGATCGTGCCATGCCTGATGTGTGTGCGCAGCGTCGCACAGAAACGGCGCGTGGGGCTGAGCTAGTTATCTACCCCGCCGGGGCAATCGGGGTTTGTTCCACTGATGGCTCATTACATCACAGGAGCATGACCAATGAACGGACTCCCCCGCTGGCGCCATTGGGGCAATAACGACTTGCTGAAACTGGCTGGTCTGCAAACCAGAGTCACCCAGTATCTTCAGGATCAGCGCTACACCCTGGACGCCGTGCTGACCAGAGCCCTGAAAGACCTGAACCTGGTACCTGATGCCAGCAAGAAGGGCCTGCAGAACTGCCTGACGCAATTGCAGCAAGCCCAGCACGTACTGGCCGGCGTAGTGCTGCGCGACACGATGGCCCTGGACGAGTTGCTGGATGACAGCGACACGCCGGTGATACGAGAGGTGACACGCACGGCGTATGCGGCGCCTGCTACCTGCCTGCTGGAAGCCTTGGCTCCCGACCCCGTGGCCGACCGCCCTGCTTTGCTGACGCTGGCGCACCTGCTGGAAGGCGAAGCGGCGCAGGCACTGGGCACGCAATTGCTGGGGGCGCTGGACTGGTACGGCCAATACAGCGACGAAACACCTTCGGCGCTGATGACCTACAAGTTGCTGCTCAAGGCCCTGACACTGGACCTGGACCCGAAAGGCACGCTGCGCGACTTCGACTTCGAGCAGCCCGCCTTGCAGGGCATGGCCGTCAGCGGACTGCGCGATCGCATCACCGACCATCACATGAAGGGCCTGGCCGCGCACTATCGCCCCCTCGTCGCCTGGCTTCTCACTGCGCACCTGCCTGTGGAACTGCAAGTGCCGGATGTACCCGCGCACCTGGCCTGGCGGCGCAGCAACCTGTGGGTACACCTGAATCAGGGGACGCAGCTGGCCGAATTGATCGAACCAGGCAGCGCGGTGCGCATCGGCTTCCAGGGGCTGTGCCGCTACGCCTCGCAGTTGGCGAGCCAAGATGACGAAGCCGCACAGCCGTTGCTGGCGATCACCCTGGTAAGGTCGTTGCGCGAATGGGGCATTGCCAACGGTTTGCTCACTCCATTGGAGAAAGACTCGCCAGCGGCCCTGCAGCGAGTGATGAGCGAGTTCAGCCAACGGGAGGAGGAACTGGCGCTGACAGTGGAGCACTTGCAACAACCACCCCCCGACCGCCTGGCCATGGCACGCCAAGTGCTCAAGCAACGCGCCATCGATCCGGACTCGCGCTTCCTGCGCCGCCCCGAAAAGCCATGGGGCGACGAGCTTTGGCGGGCTTTCTACCGCAACCCCAGCTTTCGCCACATCAACGCCCTGGATGTCGTGGCCGCCAGCAAAGCGCTGGGCACACCCGCTGATTTCGTACCCGCCCATGTCCAAGGTCACGATGGCACGTTCTATCCAGCCTTCATGAATATGCATGGGCTACCCGACGTGGCTGCTCGCTTCGAACGTGAATTCGCCCCCTGGCTGGCACAAAGCCGCAAGGCCTGTGGCGCCATGATCCGCCTGTTGTTGAGCGACTTGCCCAAAGAGCAGCGTGCGCCGCTGTTCGGGGAAGTGACGGTACTGGTGGTGCGCAAGTTCGAGTATTCAGCATTCGAGCTGCTGGCAGGGCTGGTGGGTCTGCTTTATCGAGAACTGGTGGACCGAGTGTCCACTGATCACGGGCAATACGGTTTCATGCTTCAGGCGCGCCACCAGGGCAGGTTGTACTATTACGAAGTGCTCCCCTACGCGGGGTTGATCCGCTTGCGCCCAGAACTGCAACCCCTGCCCATTTACGACCCGAGCCTGCGTGTGGACCGCAATGACAAGTGGGAACTGCCCATTGATGCAAACGCCTATCTGACCGGTAGCGCTCCACGCACCACCAGCAGCGTTGACGTCGCCCTTGAGCGCTTGCTTACCCTTGAAGCGATTGCGACCGACACCCTCACCGCCAAGCAGGCCGAAACCTATTTCGACGACCTGACCAGCACCCTGGCCGAGCGCGTCGGTGAACAGTTCATGTTCAAGCACGCGCAACGACTGCATCTGAAGTTGCGCGGCCAAACTGCCTTTGACCAGGCTCATCCCGCGAAAAAAGTTACTCAGGTATTTATCCCGTTCTGGGGGGCCGCCGAGGATTGGAACGAGGGGTTGGCCACCGGAGACCGCGGCCAGTTGCGCTGGGCCGCGCTAGGGCTGGGCCTGGAGACCGCGGGGCTGGCAGTGCCGGCCGCCAGGATCACTGCCCTCAGCGTTCGCACTGCCAGGATTGGCGCCCGGTTGGGGCTGCAAGCCAGCCTGCCGGCACTGCGCAATCTGGTGGCGCAGACCAGCCTGAGCATCGCCGATCAGTTCAACCCCGCCGGCCTGGCATTGATGCTGCCCAAAGCGTTGTCACGCATCGGGAAAACCGGACGCAGTGCCCTGCGCTGGCTGAAGCGCAAGCGTAGCCTGCCCGTGCTGCGGCCGGCCAGCACACGCCCCCTGCGACCGACACCCGGCGTCGACTATCGGCGACAGTCCTCGGACTATCGCCTGCGCCGCCTGGACGATGGGCAATCACTGATTCTGTACCGCAGCCAACGCAAAGGGGAGCGCGCACGGCTGTTCATGATCGCCCCGGATACAGGTGGACCGTGCGGGCGCGCCTTGACCAGGACCGCGGACAACGGCGGCCTGCTGCGGCGGCCACCGGGGCAAATCCCGCTGGAGTTCGATGAAGCAAGCCAAAGCTGGATTCTGCGTGACACCACCCCGCAGCTGACTCAACACTGGATGGCCTGGGGCGACGACCTGTACCTTTCGGCAGGCAGTGTGATTTATCGCAAAACAACCCTTGCCAGCGGCACGACAGTGCTACGGCGCGTGCACTCACGTTCGCTGAGCCGCGCCCTCGACGACATTCAGGTGACGCCCTGCCGGGTCAAGCGGGGTGACCCCATGCAGATGATATGCGGCCCCTCTGCCCGCAGCGTCCGGAACACAAGCCACACCAATACATCGCCCGGGCAAACCGAGGGCAGCGACTTCGCCCCCTGGTTTACTGACCGACGCATCACCGCCGGCAGCCGCGAACGACTGGTGCACGGGCAGCAGGTTTGGCGCATCGAGGAAAACACGCTCAAGCATGTTCGTCACCTGAGCCCCAATGAGTACAGCCCCCAGGTTACGTGCAGGATCCTGGGTGGCAACGATCGCTTCAAGCAGATCGAGATCGACTGTTTGGTGCAGGCCATTGATGACACTCGGCGCATCAGCGCCGTGGTAGTGCCGCGAAGGTCAGACGAAACCCTGGTGCTGATAACCCGTGCCGATGATCTCGCCTACTATCGCGCCGACTACAGGCTTGGGCAGCAGGACTTGACCCTCACACGCATTGCTTCCTCGCCCCCCCAAGCCACCGCTCGACCAGGGCCACTGACCGAGGACGATGCCCTGCACTACATCTACAACGGTGCGTACGACGCCAATCATCTGCTGAGAAGCGTGGTGCCCGCGGTCATAGATCAGAACATCAGCGTGTTGGCGAGCAGGCTGACAGCCGATCACCGCAAATGGCTGAAGCGCTATATCAGTGGGCCTTTTGTGCTGGACACAACCCCTGAGCAAGCAGCCCTGTATTGCCACTACACCCAACGAAAGCTCGTGCTCAGGGCCAGGGGCGACCGCGATCAGTGGCACAGCATCACTGAGCACACCCCTGAGGCCTTGCGGGCGCGCATCGCCGCTGACCTCAACGCCATCCATGGCAGCCACGACCGCTTCACGGCGGCAAATCTGCTGCTGGCCGGTACCACCCGGCAAATGGCGACCGCGCCCAAGAATCTGGCCTATGTACGCCTTGCCTACAAAGATCCGGGCCGCCCCGACGCTATCTACTACAGTCTGTCCGGTTTCCAGAAACCAGAGTTCGACCTGACCCTCAGCCGCCGCATGGCCATGGCCGACCGTGAAGGGCTGGAGCCCGGCTGGCGCCTGACTGCCGATAGCGCAACCGCACCTGATGGCACGCGCTTCATCAATGCTCAATTCCGCCCGCAGCGCACCGGCCAGCGCAACCCTCCTGATCAGGAACTGCTGTTCCTGCCCGACCTGAACAACATGAACAGGCTCGAAGAGCTATCGGAGCAGCGTCGCATGTTCGACTCCGAACGCATGATCCTGGCCCGCCTGAACAAGGACATTACGGACTTCAGCAGCGTGAACAGCATCCTGGTATTTTCCATGAAACCCACCTGCCAGTCATGCACCGTGGGGCTGAGCGACCTGCGCGGGAAGGTGGCGCCTGGCAAGTTTCAGGTAGTGGAAGGTGCGCTGCCTTGATAAGCGCTGTCACCCTCCCCTTATCCGCGTGCAGCAGGCTGCGCGATACAACATAGCCGCTGCCGTCAGGCTGCGCTGGTCGAGCGGCCCACAGGGGATTCCAGCGTTGGAATGCGGGCCAGCGCAGCCTGGCGGCAGCGGCTACACGAATTCGAAGGGGTGATGAGCGGCGAGGCTCGGGGCCGCAAATTTCAAGGATAACCGGGTGTGCCCGAAACGTGGGTCACACCCGGGTTCACATCAGCGCGGCAACACCGGCTGGCGCGTTGGCTTCTTGCCCTTGCCACCCTTGGCCGCGTCGTGGCGGGCCTTGGCGGCTTCCTTGGCGCGGGCTTCGGCGGCAGCCTTGGCCTGTTCGCGCTTGTCCCACGGCTTGGAGCCGTCGCTGCCACGCGGCGGCAGACCGGTGTGCTGGGTCAGGATGCGGGTTTCCTTGGCCACCTTGTGGCTGCCGGCCGGCGTCGAGTTCTTGCGACGGGCACTCTGGTACGTGTCGGTCGCCGGCTGGTGCAGCGGAATCAACTGGTGCTTGCCCGGGCCGATCAGGTCGGCACGGCCCATGCGTTCCAGCGCTTCACGCAGCATTGGCCAGCCCTTCGGGTCGTGGTAGCGCAGGAAGGCTTTGTGCAGACGGCGCTGCTCTTCGCTCTTGACGATGGTGACCGGGTCGCTCTTGTAGGTGACCTTGCGCAGCGGGTTCTTGCCCGAGTGGTACATGGCCGTGGCCGACGCCATGGGCGACGGGTAGAAGGCCTGCACCTGGTCGGCACGGAAACCGTTGCCCTTGAGCCACAGGGCCAGGTTCATCATGTCTTCGTCGGTGGTGCCCGGGTGCGCGGCGATGAAGTACGGGATCAGGTACTGTTCCTTGCCCGCCTCTTTCGAGTACTTCTCGAACATGCGCTTGAACTTGTCGTACGAGCCGATACCCGGCTTCATCATCTGGTTCAGCGGGCCTTCTTCGGTGTGCTCCGGGGCAATCTTCAGGTAGCCGCCCACGTGGTGGGTCACCAGCTCCTTCACGTACTCCGGCGATTCCACCGCCAGGTCGTAGCGCAGGCCCGAGGCGATCAGGATCTTCTTCACGCCTGGCAGGGCGCGAGCGCTGCGGTACAGCTGAATCAGCGACGAGTGATCGGTATTCAGGTTCGGGCAGATGCCCGGGAACACGCACGAGGGCTTGCGGCACGCGGATTCGATTTCCGGGCTCTTGCAGGCAATGCGGTACATGTTCGCGGTGGGGCCGCCCAAGTCGGAGATGACGCCGGTAAAGCCTGGCACCTTGTCGCGGATCTCTTCGATTTCGCGAATGATCGACTCTTCCGAGCGGTTCTGGATGATGCGGCCTTCGTGCTCGGTGATCGAGCAGAAGGTGCAGCCGCCGAAGCAGCCACGCATGATGTTCACCGAGAAACGGATCATGTCGTAGGCCGGGATTTTCTCCTTGCCATACGCCGGGTGCGGAATGCGCGCATAGGGCATGCCGAACACGTAGTCCATCTCTTCGGTGGTCATGGGAATGGGCGGCGGGTTGAACCACACGTCCACTTCGCCATGCTTCTGCACCAGCGCGCGGGCGTTGCCCGGGTTGGTTTCCAGGTGCAACACGCGGTTGGCGTGGGCGTAGAGCACGGCGTCGCCGCGTACTTTTTCGAACGATGGCAGGCGGATGACCGTCTTGTCACGGGTCATGCGCGGGCTGGCCAGGATCTGCACGACCTTGGCTTCTTCCGGGTCGTCGACCGGGCCCTTTTCCTGCTCGATGGCGCAGGCCTGGGTGTCCTGGGTGTTCACGTACGGGTTGATGATCTTGTCGATCTTGCCCGGACGGTCGATACGGGTGGAGTCCACCTCGTACCAGCCCTGCGGCGTGTCACGGCGCACGAATGCGGTGCCGCGGATGTCAGTGATGTCTTCGATCTTCTGGCCATAGGACAGGCGCTGGGCCACTTCGACGATCGCGCGTTCGGCGTTGCCGTACAGCAGGATGTCGGCGCAGGCGTCGATCAGGATCGAGTGGCGCACGCGATCCTGCCAGTAGTCGTAGTGAGCGATGCGGCGCAGCGAGGCCTCGATGCCACCTAGCACGATAGGCACGTGCTTGTAGGCTTCCTTGCAGCGCTGGCTATACACCAGGCTGGCGCGGTCGGGGCGTTTGCCCGCCATGCCACCCGGGGTGTAGGCATCGTCCGAACGGATTTTCTTGTCTGCGGTGTAGCGGTTGATCATCGAGTCCATGTTGCCGGCCGCAACGCCGAAGAACAGGTTCGGCTCGCCCAGCTTCATGAAGTCGTCTTTCGACGTCCAGTCGGGCTGGGCAATGATGCCCACGCGGAAACCCTGGGCTTCCAGCAGGCGGCCGATGATGGCCATGCCGAAGGACGGATGGTCGACGTAGGCATCACCGGTGACGATGATGATGTCGCAGGAATCCCAGCCGAGTTGATCCATCTCCTCCCTGCTCATGGGCAGGAATGGCGCTGGCCCGAAACACTCGGCCCAGTACTTTGGATAGTCGAATAACGGCTTGGCTGCTTGCATGTCGATGACCGTGTGGCTACGTGTTGGAAAAACGCGGGCGCGGAATATAGCACAAATTTTGACCAATTCCGACGACCACTGTCGGAAATCGGTGGGGAATGCTTCGCGGGCACGGCCCGCTCCTACAGAATTACGCAGACCTGCAGGAGCGGGCCGTGCCCGCGAAAGGTTCGACGCGATATTCTTTATTCGTCGTCGTCGAAATTGTAGCTACCTGGGGCCAGGTTTTCGAACCGCGTGTATTTGCCGATGAACGCCAGGCGAATGAAGCCGATGGGGCCGTTACGCTGCTTGCCGATGATGATCTCGGCAATGCCCTTGTGCTCGGTCTCGGGGTGGTACACCTCGTCCCGGTACACGAACATGATCACGTCGGCGTCCTGCTCGATTGCACCCGACTCACGCAAGTCGGAGTTCACCGGGCGCTTGTTAGGGCGCTGTTCCAGGGAACGGTTGAGCTGCGACAGCGCCACCACCGGGCAGTTGAATTCCTTGGCCAGGGCTTTCAACGAGCGGGAGATTTCGGAAATTTCGTTGGTACGGTTGTCACCGCTGGAACCCGGGATCTGCATCAGTTGCAGGTAGTCGATCATGATCAGGCCGATATCGCCATGCTCACGCACCAGGCGGCGAGTACGCGCGCGCATTTCCGACGGGCTGATGCCGGCGGTGTCATCGATGAACAGCTTGCGGTCGTTGAGCAGGTTGACCGCCGACGTCAGGCGCGGCCAATCGTCGTCATCCAGGCGGCCGGAACGCACCTTGGTCTGGTCGATACGGCCCAGGGAAGACAGCATACGCATGATCAGCGAGTCACCTGGCATCTCCAGCGAGTAGACCAATACGGCCTTGTCGCTGCGTAGCACGGCGTTTTCCACCAGGTTCATGGCAAAGGTGGTCTTGCCCATGGACGGACGGCCGGCCACGATGATCAAGTCGGCCGGCTGCAGGCCGCTGGTCTTTTCGTCCAGGTCGGTGTAGCCGGTGGACAGGCCGGTGATGGCCTCATCGGTATTGAACAGCGTGTCGATGCGGTCAATGGCCTTGGTCAACAGGTCGTTGACGCTGACCGGGCCGCCGGTTTTCGGCCGCGCCTCGGCGATCTGGAAGATTTGCCGTTCGGCTTCGTCGAGGATCTCGGCGGCGTTGCGGCCCTGGGGGTTGAACGCGCTGTCGGCGATTTCGCTGCTGATGCTGATCAACTGCCGCAGGGTGGCTCGCTCGCGCACGATCTGGGCGTAAGCCTTGATGTTGGCGACCGACGGCGTGTTCTTCGCCAGCTCACCCAGGTAACCCAAGCCACCAACCTGGGAGCTCTGCCCTTCCTTATCCAGTTGCTCATACAGGGTGACCACGTCGAACGGCGTGTTCTGGTCAGCCAGCTTGGCAATGGCACGGAAGATCAGGCGGTGGTCATGACGGTAGAAGTCGCCGTCCGAGACTTGATCCAGCACGCGCTCCCAGGCGTCGTTGTCCAGCATCAGACCACCGAGCACGGCCTGTTCGGCCTCGATGGAATGCGGCGGCACCTTGAGGGCAGCGGTTTGCAGATCGTATTGCTCGGGTGCGGATATCTCGTTCATGGCCACTTGAAATCAGGGGATGCAGAAAGACAAAGGGCACGACCTGTAAACAGGATCGTGCCCGATGTTACCGGCTGCCACCCGAGGGTGCCAGCCGATCGGTGCTACTTAAGCAGCTACAACAACAACGCGTACGGTAGCTTCTACGTCGCTGTGCAGGTGCACGGCAACGTCGTATTCGCCAACGTTACGGATGGTGCCGTTCGGCAGACGAACTTCAGCCTTGGCAACTTCAACGCCCGAGGCGGTCAGTGCATCAGCGATGTCGTGGGTGCCGATCGAACCGAACAGCTTGCCTTCGTCACCGGCGGTGGCAGTGATGGTCACTTCCAGCTCAGCCAGTTGGGCAGCGCGAGTTTCAGCCGAAGCTTTCTTGTCTGCAGCCAGTTTTTCCAGCTCAGCACGACGCTCTTCGAACGCAGCCAGGTTGGCAGCGGTCGCAGCGGTAGCTTTACCGTAAGGCAGCAGGTAGTTACGACCGTAACCGGCCTTAACGTTTACTTTGTCGCCCAGGTTGCCCAGGTTGGCGACTTTTTCCAGAAGGATCAGTTGCATGTGGAAATCCTCTAACTTTTAACCTTCACCGTTCGCATTGTCAGCACCTTCCGGTGCCAAACGTCCGCGAAAATCAATCAGGCTGTCGACAATGGCCAACACCACGAGCAAAGGACCGAGCAGCTGCATGAACGGCAGCAACGTCACATAAATCCCCACAAGCCAGAAGCCTGCCAGTTTCTTGCGCTTCACCAGCCCGTGAATCAGGGCCAGCCCGGCGAAGAAGAGCGGGACACTGCACAACGGCAACAAAATCAGTGTCTGCATACCGAAGAAAGGTGCTGCAAACATGATGGCCAGCAGTAACAGTGCCACGTTCCTGGGGATGCGGATTGCGCGAAACTCGCGCCCGAACCCTCCGGGGTTATACAACATCGCTTGCCAGTAACGCCCAAGTATCAGGCACAGCACGCTAAGGACCTGCGACGAAAACGCAATTGAAATGATTGTCAGCGGTGCCATCAATGCGCCAAGTGTCGCTTTCTGGTCTGCAGAGAAACTCTGGTAGACCTCACCCATCGCCTGCGGCAAGACGTCCTCAAACGCCTTGGCCAGCGGGTCGATGACGGAACTGAAAACAGTCCCCACGCACACGGCACACAACAGCCCCACGGCCACGCTGCTTAGCAGCACGCGATTCCAGGAATGGCCTGCGCGAAGAATCAGCGCCAGGCTCCAAGCCCCGAGCAGCACCAGAAGGCCCGCCGGGTCTTGAGAGAAGTGCCAGCCAACCAGCCCTGACAACAACCCCAGACCAAGGACGCTTGAAGCGTCCGAACCGCGCCGCAGCAGTACAAGACAACCTGCGGCGGCACTCAACCAGAACAACAGCGGCAATGCCGCACATCCCACCACCACCAGGGTGGCCTGCATGCGTCCGCGCATGATGAAATCAGCTATGGGGCGCATGCGTTAAATCCCTTGCTACTTGTCGACGACCCGGTCTCAGCGGCCGTGGCTGTCGGTGTAGGCCAGCAGGGCCAGGAAGCGGGCGCGCTTGATAGCGACGGCCAGCTGACGCTGATAACGAGCTTTGGTACCGGTGATACGGCTTGGAACAATTTTGCCGGTTTCGGATACGTAGGCTTTCAGGGTGTTGAGATCTTTGTAATCGATCTCTTTCACGTCTTCAGCGGTGAAGCGGCAGAATTTACGACGACGGAAGAAACGTGCCATGTAATTGGCTCCTCAAAAGGTCCGTGGATTACTCGTCAGCGTTATCGCTGGCGTCGCTGTTGTCGCTGTCATCGCCATCGGCGCTGTCAGCATGCTCAGGACGGTCACGACGCTCACGGCGCTCGCTGCGGTTTTCTTCGGCCTTGAGCATCTCGGACTGACCAATTACGGCTTCGTCGCGACGGATGACCAGGTTACGGATCACGGCATCGTTGTAGCGGAAGTTGTCTTCCAGCTCGGCCAGGGCCTTGCCGGTGCATTCAACGTTCAGCATCACGTAGTGAGCCTTGTGAACATTGTTGATTGCATAGGCCAGTTGACGACGGCCCCAGTCTTCCAGACGGTGGATTTTGCCGCCGTCTTCTTCGATCAGCTTGGTGTAACGCTCAACCATGCCGCCGACTTGCTCGCTCTGGTCAGGGTGGACCAGAAAGATGATTTCGTAATGACGCATGAATGCTCCTTACGGGTTGTAGCCTGCCGCCAGGGCGGTCAGACAAGGAGTGAATGACACTGTATGTCTTGCTCGCGGAAAAGGGGGTGGCGATGAACTGCCAGCCACCTGCCGTCGAGGCAAGGGGCGCAATTGTAGAGAAGGGAGGGGGGACAAGCAAGGAAATTGGTGAATATTTGAACAGCCGTGGGAGCTGGCTTGCCAGCGAGCTTTTCGGGGGGCGTCAAAAGCTCGCTGGCAAGCCAGCACCCACAAAGGCTACATCATTTTTTCGCCGAGGCCTTTGCGCCGCGCTGACGAACGACTTCGAACAGGCACACGCCCGTGGCAACCGATACGTTCAGGCTGCTGACGCTGCCGTGCATCGGCAGTTTCACCAGGTAATCGCAATGCTCGCGGGTCAGGCGGCGCATGCCCTTGCCTTCGGCGCCCATCACCAGGATGGTCGGACCGGTCATGTCGTGCTGGTACAACTCCTGCTCGGCCTCCCCGGCCGTGCCGACCACCCACAGGCCGCGCTGCTGTAGTTTTTCCAGGGTGCGCGCCAGGTTGGTCACGGCCACCAGCGGGATCACCTCGGCAGCGCCGCAGGCGACTTTTCGTACCGCAGGAGTCAGGGTTGCCGATTTGTCCTTGGGTACGATCACTGCCAGCACGCCCGCCGCATCAGCGGTGCGCAGGCAGGCGCCGAGGTTGTGCGGGTCGGTTACGCCGTCCAGCACCAGCAGCAACGGTGCACCTTCGGTACGATCGAGCAGTTCGTCGAGCATCGCCTCACCCCAGACCTGGCTAGGGCTGACTTCGGCGACCACGCCCTGGTGAACGCCGTCCACCCAGGCATCCATCTCGCGGCGCTCGGCCTGGCCGACCGACACGCGGTTCTCGGCAGCCAGCGCGAGCAGAGGCTGCACGCGCGGATCGTTGCGGCTTTCCGCCAGCCAGATTTGCTTGACCCGCTTGGGGTGGTGGCGCAACAGGGCTTCCACGGCGTGAACGCCGTAGATCTTTTCCAACTGACTCATGACTTCGCCTTCGGTTTACGTGACCCGGTCTTGGACGGGCCCTTGCGGTGCGTGGTGGGCTTTGCCGCGCCGGACTTGTCCGAACGCGCAGGCTTGCCGGCGCCGCCCTTGGCTTCAGCCAGCAGGGCTTTTTTCACTTCCCGGCTCTTGCGCACGTCGGCGTTGTTGGCCACCGCGTCCGACGCGCGGTAGGCGCTGGCCGACTCCGAAGACTTGGCCGGGCGCTTGGACGGCTTGGACAGCGGCGCGGCCGGCGCAGGTTTTTCGTACACAGGCTTGTCGTAGGACTTGGCCGCCGGCTTCTTGTCAGCTGACTTGCGCTCTGGCGCCTTCTTCGCCTCAGGCTTGTCGGCCTGGCGATGCTTGCGGCCCACCGGTGCGCTGGCGGCCTTGTCCGACATGCCGAAATCGATCTTGCGCTCGTCCAGGTCAACCCGCATGACCTGCACTTCCACGGTGTCGCCCAGGCGGAAGCTGCGGCCAGTGCGCTCGCCCGCCAGGCGGTGATGCACAGGGTCGAAGTGGTAGTAGTCGCCCGGCAGCGCGGTGACGTGCACCAGGCCTTCGACGAAGATATCGGTGAGTTCCACGAACAGGCCGAAACCGGTCACGGCGGTGATCACGCCTGGGAAGGTCTCACCCACGCGGTCCTTCATGAACTCGCACTTGAGCCAGTTGGTCACGTCACGGGTGGCTTCGTCGGCGCGACGCTCGCTCATGGAGCACTGCTCGCCCAACTCCTCCAGTGCCGGCTCGTCGTACGGGTAGATGCGCGCTTTCGGAATGGTCAGGGCGCCGGCACGCTTGACGTGCGGGGTGTCCATCTTCGAGCGGATCACACTGCGAATGGCGCGGTGGGTCAGCAGGTCAGGGTAGCGACGGATCGGCGAAGTGAAGTGGGTGTAGGCTTCGTAGTTCAGGCCGAAGTGGCCGTTGTTCTCGGCGCTGTACACCGCCTGGCTCAGGGAGCGCAGCATCACGGTCTGGATCACGTGGAAGTCCGGACGGTCCTGGATTTTCTCCAGCAACGCGCGGTAATCCTTGGGCGACGGACCATCCTTGCCCTTGTTGATCGACAGGCCAAGCTCACCCAGGAAGGCACGCAATTTTTCCAGGCGCTCTGGCGGCGGACCATCGTGCACGCGGTACAGGGCCGGAATTTCATGCTTTTGCAGGAATGCGGCGGTGGCTACGTTGGCGGCCAGCATGCACTCTTCGATCAGCTTGTGGGCGTCGTTGCGCACGGTCGGCCGGATTTCGGCGATCTTGCGCTCGGAGCCGAAGATGATCCGGGTTTCCTGGGTTTCGAAGTCGATGGCACCACGGGCATGGCGGGCGCCCAACAGCACCTTGTACAGCGCATACAGCTGCTTCAAGTCCGGCAGCACATTGCCAAACTCGCCACGCAGGGTCTTGGCCTCGGCGGTACGCGAATGCTCAAGCATAGTGCTGACCTTGTTGTAGGTCAGGCGCGCGTGGGAGTGGATGACCGCTTCGTAGAACTGATAGTCGGTCATCTCGCCGGTCTTGGAGATGGTCATCTCGCAGACCATGGCCAGGCGGTCGACGTGCGGGTTCAGCGAGCACAGGCCGTTGGACAGCTCCTCGGGCAGCATCGGAATCACGCGCTCGGGGAAGTACACCGAGTTGCCACGCACCTGGGCCTCTTCGTCCAGGGCCGAACCCAGCTTCACATAGCTGGATACGTCGGCAATGGCCACGTAGAGCTTCCATCCGCCATTGAACAGGCGCAGCTTGCTCTTGGCCTCGCAGTACACGGCATCGTCGAAGTCGCGGGCGTCTTCGCCGTCGATGGTGACGAACGGCAGGTGGCGCAGGTCAACGCGGTTCTGCTTGTCCTTCTCTTCGACCTCGGGCTTGAGCTTGGCGGCTTCCTTGAGCACGGCCTGAGGCCATACGTGAGGAATGTCGTAGGTGCGCAGCGCGACGTCGATTTCCATGCCCGGCGCCATGTAATTGCCGACCACTTCGACCACGTCACCCTGAGGCTGGAAGCGCGGCGTAGGCCAGTGGGTGATTTTCACCTCCACGAACTGACCGACCTTGGCGCCTGCATTGCGGCCCGGGGTAATCAACACTTCCTGATTGACCTTGGGGTTGTCCGGGGTGACGAAGCCGATGCCGCCCTCTTCAAAATAGCGACCCACGATGGTCTCGTGACCACGGGACACCACTTCGACGATGACGCCTTCACGGCGACCACGACGGTCCAGGCCGGAAACACGAGCCAGCGCGCGGTCACCGTCGAACACCAGGCGCATTTGCGCCGGGCTCATGAACAGGTCGTCGGAGCCGTCATCAGGGATCAGGAAACCGAAACCGTCGCGGTGGCCGCTGATGCGACCGGCGATCAAGTCCAGTTTATCCACAGGGGCATAGGTGCCGCGGCGGGTGTAGATCAGTTGGGCGTCGCGCTCCATGGCACGCAGGCGGCGGCGCAAGGCCTCCAACTGCTCCTCGGTGGTAAGCCCGAACTCCTCCACCAGCTGCTCGCGGCTGGCGGGAGAGCCGCGCTCGTCGAGGTGCTGGAGGATCAGCTCACGGCTGGGAATAGGGTTTTCGTATTTTTCCGCTTCACGAGCGGCCTCGGGATCGAGGGACTGCCAATCGGCCATTAGAGAAATTTCACCTTGTCTATATAAGGGTTAGTTTGGCATACGCGTATTGAAACGGGAAATTTCACGGTTTGACAGCCCCGCATTGCCGCATCTTCCCGCAAAAAAAGCACCGCTCGGAAGAAACCTGGAAAAACCTAAACTTTTTTCACAACAGGGGTTTACAGGTGAAAACACTGCCCGTATAGTGCGCGCCATCGACAACGCAACTGCGCTGAAGATGATGCCCAGATGGTGAAATTGGTAGACACGCCAGCTTCAGGTGCTGGTGACCTTACGGTCGTGGAAGTTCGAGTCTTCTTCTGGGCACCAATTTCAGGCTTGAGATTACAACAATCTTAGGCCTCCCACAAAAACCCGCGAAAGCGGGTTTTTGCGTTTCAAGGGCCTGGAAAAACTTTTTGAAAAAATGTTGCTCCAGGGGTTTACAGCCCCACACTTGCTCCGTATAGTGCGCCCCACAACGACGGACAACGTCGAAGTAGCTGCCCAGATGGTGAAATTGGTAGACACGCCAGCTTCAGGTGCTGGTGACCTTACGGTCGTGGAAGTTCGAGTCTTCTTCTGGGCACCAATTCAGATTTACAGATCACGGTCTGCAAATCATCTCAAAAACCCGCGAAAGCGGGTTTTTGCGTTTCTGCCCGCCGAAAACTCCCCCCTATCTTGTAGCCGCTGCCGCCAGGGTTCGCTGGCCTTGGGCCTCAGCGGCAGCTACAGGTTCGGGGATCAGGCGCGGAATTGCCCAATGCTGTCGCGCAACTGCGCGGCCAGGTCATCGAGCACCTTGCTGCTGGCCGTGGTATCGGCCACTACTTTGGCCGCCCGCCGTGCCTGGGCGTGAATATTCTCTACCCTGCCCTTCACCGCCTGCGCACCATCGGCCTGCTGCTCTGCCGCGCGGGTCGCCAGGCCAATAGCCGTGTGCACCTGCTCAACCGACGCCTGCACGCTTTGCTGCAAGCGGGCACTGTCACGTAACACCAGCAACCCTTCGCTGGCCTGACGCCCCGCCTGACCAATGGCAGCCACCGCTTCACGCGCCCCGGCCTGCAAGGCACCGATATGCGCTTGAATGTCACCGGTAGAGCTTTGGGTCTTGCTGGCCAGGGCCCGTACCTCGTCAGCCACCACCGCGAATCCCCGCCCGCTTTCGCCTGCCCGCGCCGCCTCGATGGCGGCATTGAGTGCCAACAGGTTGGTTTGTTCGGCAATGCTCTGAATCACGCTGAGCACCACTTCGATCTGCTGGCTCTGTTCGGCCAGCCGCTCGATGACCTTGGCGCCATTGTGTACCTGGCCAGCCAGCGCCTCGATCAGGCTGCCCACCTGGGCAGAGGCCTGGGTATTGGCATCGGTGGCCTGGCGAATTTCCACCACCTGCTGCAACGCCGACTGCATGGCACGGCTTTCCGCCTGCGCTTCATCGGCCATGGTCGACAGCACTTCCAGGCTGGCCGCCACCTCATCACTCTGCAATTGCGCCGCCGTGTCGGCCCCGGCATTGCGCTGCGCCATGGCGCCGATTTCCTGACCGGTACGGTGAGCCACATCGCCCGCCTCGCGCACGATGGGCTGCAGTTTGTCGACAAAGCGATTCACCGCTGCCGCCATGTCGCCGATTTCGTCGTCACTGCTCACCTGCACGCGCTTGGTCAGGTCGCCCTCGCCCGCTGCCAGGTCATTGAGCGCAGCGCTCAACAGGCGCAACTTGCTCACCACCCTACGCCCCAACACCACTCCCACCAACAGCAACACGCCAAAACCCACCAGCGCCAAGGCCAGACCCATATGCCAGCGCAGCGTCGCCGCCGCTTCCTGGACGCTGTGCACGGCATTGCCCTGCAAGGCCGCGGCACTGCCCTGCGCCACCTCCAGACGCGCCCTGAGCGCCTTGGAGCTGTCTGCCGACGCACCCATCAGGCTGTCGCCCACCAATTGATCGCCGCTGGCAATCAAGGCGGCATAGCGTTTATCCAGCGCACTCAACTCAGTGTCGACGTTAGCAGTGGACACGCCCATGCGCACCTTGCCGATCTCCACACCATTGGGGCTGATGGAGGCCTCGACGTAATACACCGATGGATCGTTCTTCGCTGCATCCAGCACCTTGTCCAGCGGCCGCTCACCGGTGCCCTTTTCCAAAAGGGCCTGGTTGATGGCGTTTTCTCGGTTGAGGTAGCGCGTCAGGTGCTGACCCTGGGCATCGTCGTAAATCACGAACAATACATTGGGGTTACGCTGGGCCTGGCGGGCGAACTCCGACAGGGTGGGCACGTCATTGTCCCAGATGGCACGCGGCGCTACCGAGGCCAGGAGTTGCGCCATGGCGTTGGCCGAGTCCTTGAGGTCCTGCTCCAGCGTGTTACGAATATGCCCCTGCTCTTCTTCCAAGCGCGACGACAAGCCTGCACTGAGGCGCTGCCGGGTGCTGGCCGACAGGCCGTCGAGCCCCGACGTGACGTCGCGCCCCGCCTGATCCAGCTGGCCAGTGAGCGCTTTGGTGTCTGCCTGCAGGCGCACCCCCAAGTCAGCCTCCAACGCGCCCACGGTGCTCCGGGTCAGCGCAAGGGCAACCAGCACCTGCACCAAAAGGGCCATGCCAAGGGCGATGAACACGGGCCGCAGCAAACGACTGCGCAAAAGAGAAAGTACGGCCGACACGGGTGATTCCTCTTGTTTTTTAACGGCCATCAAAATGATGGCACCGACAAGAAATAATCACAGCAAACGCCATGCCGCACAGCAGGCAAAAACGACAAAGGGCCCTTATTCGGGCCCTTTGTGATTTACATCAACGCTTGTTACGCGAACGGGTGACGCAGCACGATGGTCTCGTTGCGGTCCGGGCCGGTCGACACGATGTCGATCGGCGCGCCCACCAGCTCTTCCACGCGCTTGATGTAGGCACGGGCAGCAGCTGGCAGCTCTTCCAGGGACTTGGCGCCCACGGTCGACTCGCTCCAACCTGGCATCTGCTCGTACACCGGCTCCAGGCCGATGTAGCTGTCGGCGTCAGTCGGTGCGTCGATGACAGCGCCGTCGGCGTTCTTGTAGCCCACGCAGATGTTGATGGTTTCCAGGCCGTCCAGCACGTCCAGCTTGGTCAGGCACAGGCCCGAGATGCTGTTGACGTCGATGGCGCGACGCAGGATGACGGCATCGAACCAGCCGCAACGACGGGCACGACCGGTGGTGGCACCGAACTCGTGACCTTTTTTGGCCAGATACGCGCCGACGTCGTCGAACAGCTCGGTAGGGAAAGGGCCCGAACCCACGCGAGTGGTGTAGGCCTTGGTGATACCCAGGATATAGTCCAGGTACATAGGGCCCACGCCCGAACCGGTGGCGATGCCGCCGGCGGTGGTGTTGGAGCTGGTGACGTACGGGTAGGTACCGTGGTCGATGTCCAGCAGCGAACCCTGGGCGCCTTCGAACATGATGTCCTTGCCAGCGCGACGCAGGGCGTGCAGCTCGGCAGTGACGTCAACCATCATCGGCTTCAGCAGCTCGGCGTATTCCATGCACTCGTCCAGAGTCTTCTGGAAGTCGATGGCCGGCTCTTTGTAGTAATTGACCAGTACGAAGTTGTGGTAGTCCAGCAACTCGCCCAGCTTGGCGGCGAAACGCTCGCGGTGGAACAGGTCACCGATGCGCAGGCCGCGACGTGCAACCTTGTCTTCGTAGGCCGGGCCGATGCCACGACCGGTGGTGCCGATCTTGTGCTCGCCACGGGCCTTCTCGCGAGCCTGGTCCAGGGCCACGTGATACGACAGGATCAGCGGGCAGGAAGGGCTGATGCGCAGGCGCTCGCGCACCGGTACGCCCTTCTCTTCCAGCTTGATGATTTCACGCAGCAGGGCGTCGGGTGCAACCACCACGCCGTTGCCGATCAGGCACTGTACGCCTTCGCGCAGCACGCCCGACGGAATCAGGTGCAGGACGGTTTTCTCACCGTCGATCACCAGGGTGTGGCCAGCGTTGTGGCCACCTTGGTAGCGCACTACGGCGGCTGCATGTTCGGTCAGCAGATCAACGATCTTGCCTTTGCCCTCATCACCCCATTGGGTGCCCAGGACTACGACATTCTTACCCATGACACTTGTCCTCATTCGCGCAAACTTGGTGCCGGCATCGGGCCGGCGGGAAAACTCAAGAAGCCAGCGGCAGTACTTGCCACAGCCCGTTCTGCTGAATCAATTGGCGGTCGCAATCGGCCTCCACGGCCGCGTTCAGCGACTGGCCAGGCAGGGCCTGAACCACACGCTGGCCTTCACGACGCAGTTGGCAGACCTGCTGCCACAATGCCGCATCGGTGCTGTCTGGCATCCAGATGCCACCGCTGGGCAGTTCCACTTCCGCACGACCCAGGGTAACCAGGGTCTTGAGGTCGGTGGAGAAGCCCGTTGCCGGACGCGCACGACCAAAATCGGCGCCGATGTCGTCGTAGCGACCGCCCTGGGCGATCGACTGGCCGACACCCGGGACGAACACGGCGAACACCACACCGGTGTGGTAGTGGTAGCCGCGCAGCTCGCCCAGGTCGAAATACAGCGGCAGCTCGGGGAAACGTGCAGCCAGGCGCTCGGCGATGGCTTGCAGGTCGTCCAGGGCAGCGATGACCGGCGCCGGGGCGTTGGCCAGGCGCACGCGCGCTTCGGCGAACACTTCCGACCCACCGCACAGCTCAACCAGCGCCCGCAGCATGGCGGCGAGGTCGGCCGGCAGGCCTTCGGTCAGGGCAATGACTTCATCGATGGCCTTGCGCTGCAAGGCATCGAACAATTGCTGCTCGACGCTGCCGGACAAACCGGCCGCGCGCGCCAGGCCACGATAGATACCTACATGGCCAAGGTCCATGTGCACATCCGGCACATCCGCCAACTGAAGCATAGCCAGCATCAGGCTGATCACTTCAACATCGCTGCTCGGGCTGGCATCGCCGTACAACTCGGCACCCAGCTGGATCGGGCTGCGCGACGACGACAGGGCCCGCGGCTGGGCGTGCAGCACGCTGCCGGCGTAGCACAGGCGGCTTGGGCCTTCACGACGCAAGGTATGCGCATCGATGCGCGCCACCTGCGGGGTGATGTCGGCACGGAAGCCCATCTGGCGCCCGGATTGCGGGTCGACAACCTTGAAGGTGCGCAGATCCAGGTCCTGGCCCGCGCCGGTCAGCAGCGACTCCAGGTACTCGATATGCGGGGTGACGACGAACTCGTAGCCCCAGCTCTGGAACAGATCCAACACCTGGCGACGCGCTACTTCAATGCGCGCCGCTTCCGGCGGCAGTACTTCTTCGATGCCATCTGGCAGCAGCCAGCGGTCTACCGTTGCCATTACGCCTTTCCCCTATGATCCGGGCGGCACGCTTCGATGCGAGCCGTGAGTGAAGCAGGCAATGACGAGGCAACGTGCAGCGGTTTCTATACCGCCCTGCCTGCTTGAGCCATTGCCCTCGATTACATGGAAAACACTTCGAAACCCTGTGCAAAAGACTGGCACGATGGGCCAATCGATCTTGCAGACGCAAAAAAGCCGGGAATTTCCCGGCTGCCGCATCATAACACGTTTTCTGAAATGGTCACCCCGCCGGGCGATTTCACCGCCCGGCGGAGACCCGTGTCACGGCTTGTACTTCTCCATGTAGCGGAAGAAGTCGCTGCTTGGGTCCAGCACCAGCACGTCGCTCTTGTTGGAGAAACTCTGGCGGTAGGCCTGCAGGCTACGGTAGAAGGAGTAGAACTCCTGATCCTGGCCGTAGGCCTTGGCGTAGATGGCAGCTGCCTGGGCGTCACCATCACCACGGGCCTCTTCAGACTCGCGATAGGCCTCGGCCAGCAACACCCGGCGCTGACGATCGGCATCGGCACGGATGCCCTCGGCCAGCTCGTTACCCTTGGCGCGATGCTCGCGGGCTTCACGCTCACGCTCGGTGCTCATGCGGTCGAACACGCTTTTGTTGACTTCCTTGGGCAGGTCGATGGCTTTTACCCGCACGTCGATGACTTCAATGCCCAACTCGTCGTTGGCCATCTTGTTCAGCGACTCGGTAATGCCGGCCATCAACTCGTCTCGCTGGCCCGACACGACTTCGTGCAGGGTGCGCTTGCCGAACTGGTCACGCAGGCCCGACTCCAGGCGCCGGGAAAGGCGGTCGTCGGCGATCTGCTTCAGGCCCGAGGTAGCGGTGTAGTAACGCTCTGCGTCCTTGACCCGCCACTTGGCGTACGCATCGACCATCACCGCCTTCTTCTCCAGGGTCAGGAACCGCTGGGTAGGGGCGTCGAGGGTCATCAGGCGGGCGTCGAACTTGCGCACCTGGTTCACGTACGGCACTTTCACGTGCAAGCCTGGCTGCACATCGGCCTGCACCACGCGGCCGAAGCGCAGCAGCACGGCGCGCTCGGTCTGGGACACGATGTAGAAGCTGTTCCACGCCACGATGGCCAATACCACGCCAACGATCAGGGCGATCAGTGATTTATTGCCCATCAGCGACTCTCCCTGGAACGCAGTTCACGTTGTTGCTGTTGCAGATCGGCTGCAGCGCGGGCGCCGGCAGCATCGGTGACCTGCGGCGTCACGCTGCCTGCTGCCGCGGCAGCAGGGTTGTGGTTGCCATTGACCATCTTGTCCAGCGGCAGGTAGATCAGGTTGTTACCCCCTTTCTCGCTGCTCACCAGCACCTTGCTGGTGTTGCTGTAGACGTCCTGCATGGTTTCCAGGTACAGGCGCTGACGCGTCACTTCCGGTGCCTTGCGGTACTCGGTCACCAGCTTGGTGAAACGATCGGCTTCACCCTTGGCACGGGACACCACTTCATCGCGGTAGCCATTGGCGTCCTCGATGATGCGCTGGGCCTGGCCGCGGGCTTCCGGGATAACGCCGTTGGCGTAGGTCTCGGCCTGGTTGCGCGAACGCTGCTCGTCTTCACGGGCACGGATCACGTCATCGAAGGCTTCCTGGACCTCACGCGGGGCGGCCGCGCTCTGCACGTTGACCTGGGTAATGGTGATACCGGTCTTGTACGTGTCCATGAAGCCCTGCAGGCGCTTCTTGATTTCGCTGGCCATCAGTTCGCGGCCTTCGGTCAGCACCTGGTCCATGGTGGTGGACCCCACCACGTGGCGCAGGGCGCTGTCGGTGGCATGCTGCAGGCTGACTTCCGGCTGGTCGACGTTGAGCACGAAGTCCTGCAGGTTGCTGATGCGGTATTGCACGGTCAGCGGCACTTCGACGATGTTTTCGTCCTCGGTGAGCATCTGGCCCTGCTTGGTGTACGTACGCTCACGCGTCACGTTCTCCAGGTACTTCTTGTCGATGGGCGGGAAATAGATATTCAGGCCCGAACCGACCGTTTCATAGTACTTGCCGAAGCGCAGCACCACGGCCTGTTCCTGTTCATCGACCACGTAGATGGCGCTGTACAGCCAGATGGCCGCCAGCACGACCAGCCCGATCCCGAGCAGGCCGAAGCCACCACCCCGGGACGAACCGCCGCCATCACCCGTGCGTTTTTTTCCACCACCGAACAAACCGTTCAGGCTTTCCTGCAGCTTTCGGAAGGCTTCGTCGAGATCCGGTGGCCCCTTGCGGTCGCCCCCACGGCGCTTACCACCCCAAGGATCCTGATTGTTCGAGTTGCCACCCGGCTCATTCCAAGCCATAGCGCTCTCCATCTGATAAAGCAAAGACGCACCCACGGCGCGCCAACCAATGCTACAGAATGCCCGAGCTCGCGGCATCGCCGCATTGCAGGGCTTTTATTGCAAAGTGTGTTGCTCAATGAATTCCAGCGGTTCCATCCCTGCCCGGCTGACCAGACGGTTGAGTTCGGTACGCGGTACGCGGACGGCCAGCAGACTGGACCCATCCTCGTCGTGTGCCTCGCTCTGCACCACCCCCATCTCGAAAAACTGCGCTCGCAGGCGCCCCAACTGCTGCGGCAGGCGCAAGGTGCCGACAAACAGATCCTCGCCCAGCAACTCGGCCACGGCCTGCTTCACCAGCTCCAGGCCGCGCCCATCGCGCGCCGACACCCAGACCCGTTGCGGCTTGCCCTCGGCATCGCGCTGGATCTGTGGTTCGACCCCCTCAAGCAGATCGATTTTGTTATACACCTCGAGTATCGGCAACCCATGGGCGCCGATCTCGGTGAGCACCGCCATGACCTGCTCGATCTGCTGCAGGCGCTCCGGCTCATGAGCATCGATCACGTGCAGCAGCAGGTCGGAGTTGCTCGACTCTTCGAGCGTAGCCCGGAAAGCCTCCACAAGCTTGTGCGGCAGGTGACGAATGAAGCCCACGGTATCGGCGAGGATCACCGGCCCCAGGTCGTCCAGTTGCAGACGGCGCAAGGTAGGGTCCAGGGTGGCGAACAACTGGTCGGCGGCGTACACCTCGGACGAGGTCACCGCGTTGAACAGCGTGGACTTGCCGGCGTTGGTGTAGCCCACCAGCGACACCGACGGAATATCCGCGCGGCGGCGGCCACGACGGGCCTGTTCACGCTGGCTGCGAACTTTTTCCAGGCGCGCCTTGATCTGACGCAGGCGTACCCGCAGCAGGCGGCGGTCGGTTTCCAGCTGGGTTTCACCCGGGCCGCGCAGGCCGATACCGCCTTTCTGGCGCTCAAGGTGGGTCCAGCCGCGAACCAGTCGCGTGCTCATGTGCTCAAGCTGGGCGAGTTCCACCTGCAGCTTGCCTTCATGGGTACGCGCCCGCTGGGCGAAGATATCCAGGATCAGACCGGTGCGGTCCAGCACGCGACACTCGAAGGCTCGTTCGAGGTTACGTTCCTGGCTGGGGGTGAGGGTGTGGTTGAAGATAACCAGATCTACCTGCTCGGCTTTGACTCGGTCGCGCAATTCCTCGACCTTGCCGCTGCCAATCAGGTATTTAGCCGTGGGCTGGTGACGCGCCACGTTGACGAACGCGACCGTTTCGGCGCCAGCCGAAACGGCCAGCTCCTGAAACTCCTGCGGATCTTCGCGCGCCTCAGGGTCCTGACCATCCAAGTGAACGAGGATTGCCCGCTCACCACCACCGTGGCGCTCAAAGAACAAAGCAGACTCCTATCAGGCGTTACCTGGTTCGACGTCGCCATGCTCGGATTCGGTTGCGCTAGGCAGACGGATCGGGCGTACCGGTACGACGGTGGAGACAGCGTGCTTGTAGACCATCTGGCTGACAGTGTTCTTCAGCAAAATCACGAACTGGTCGAACGATTCGATTGTACCTTGCAACTTGATACCGTTAACGAGATAGATCGAAACGCCGACCTTCTCTTTACGCAATGTATTCAAGTAAGGGTCTTGTAGCGAATGCCCTTTTGACATGTGCCGCACTCCTTTAAGGATCAATAGTAAGAAAAAACAGAAAATGATGGCTTAAGCCGCCCCACCCCAAGGATAGACGGCAATTACAAGGACTCAGCTCAATATGGAGACCGTTCCAAGGTATTTCAAGGTACGTGGCAGATTGTCACAAGCCAGGCTGTCCAACCAGTGAAGATCACCGAAACTTCTTAACCAGGTGAACTGTCGCTTGGCCAGTTGACGTGTCGCAATAATGCCCCGCTCCTGCATTTCCACCGAGCTCAGCTTGCCATCCAGATGATCCCAGACTTGGCGATAACCCACTGCACGTATAGACGGCAGGCCGGCATGCAAGTCACTTCTGGCACGCAAGGCTCTGACCTCGTCGACGAACCCCTGTTCCAGCATTTGCCGAAAACGCAGGGCGATACGTTCATGCAGCACCTGGCGATCCGTCGGCGCAATCGCCAGGCTGGCAACAGTATAGGGCAATTGACCGCCGCCCGGAGCGCCTGCGTAGGTACTTTGCGCAGATTGTCGAGCGCGATGCTCGGTCATGCTGGAACCGCTTACCCGGTAAACCTCCAGTGCACGGATCAGGCGCTGGGGGTCATTGGGGTGGATGCGGGCAGCCGAAACCGGGTCAACACGTGCCAATTCGTCATGCAGGGCCTGCAGCCCACCGGCCTTGGCCATGGCTTCGAGCTCTTCGCGCACGGCGGCGTCGGCGGCCGGCATGTCGGCCAGCCCTTCCAGTAACGCCTTGAAATACAACATGGTTCCGCCAACCAGCAACGGAATGTTTCCACGAGCAGTGATTTCAGCCATGGCCTGCAAGGCGTCGGCGCGGAACTCGGCAGCGGAATAGGCCTGGGCCGGGTCGAGAATGTCGATCAGGGCGTGGGGATGGGCCGCCAGCAGCTCTTTGGAGGGCTTGGCAGTGCCAATGTCCATGCCCCGGTAGACCAGCGCCGAATCGACGCTGATCAGCTCGCAGGGCAACACCTTGCTCAGTTCGATGGCCAGGTCCGTCTTGCCGGCGGCCGTGGGGCCCATCAGGAATATAGCGGGGGGTAACGCACTCATCGCAATCAACGGCCACGCAGGAATAATTTGTCCAGATCATCCAGGCCCATCTGGGTCCAGGTCGGTCGGCCATGGTTGCATTGACCGCTGCGCTCGGTGTTTTCCATGTCGCGCAGCAGGCCGTTCATTTCCGGGATGGCCAGGCGCCGGTTGGCGCGGATGGCGCCGTGGCAGGCCATGGTGCCCAGCAATTCGTTGAGGTGGGCCTGGATACGGTCACTGGTGCCGTATTCCATCAGGTCCGCCAACACGTCGTGCACCAGGCGGTTGGCCTCGGCCTGCTTGAGCAGGGCCGGAATCTGGCGGATGGCCAGGCTTTCCGGGCCCAGGCGCTGCAACTCGAAGCCCAGGCGCTGGAACCACACTGCGTGCTCCTCGGCGCAATCGGCCTCGCGCTGGCTGACCGCGATGGACTCGGGCACCAGCAGCGGCTGGCCACTGAGGCCTTCGCTGGCCATGGCGATCTTGAGGCGCTCGTACATGATTCGCTCATGGGCGGCGTGCATGTCCACCAGCACCAGGCCCTGGGCGTTCTCGGCCAGGATGTAGATGCCCTTGAGCTGCGCCAGCGCATAGCCCAGCGGCGGAATATCGCCCTGGCCTTCCGGCAGGCCTGGCGCAGGCGCACCGGCCGCCTGTGGCAGCGGCGCGTAGAACTCGCGATAGGCCGCCTGGGTTTCGGCGGTGGGCGCAGGCTGCGCCGAGCGTGGCACGTACTGATAACCGGCACCCGAACTGCTGCTGTAGCCGCGGCTGGCGGGCTCCTGCTGCTGTTGTTCAAGCAGGTTGGCGGCCAGGCGCATTTCGCCCTGGGGCCCGAACTCGCCCGCTTCCAGCCCGGTGGGGCGCGCCAACGTCTCGGCGGTAGACGCCGAAGGCAGCTGGTCTTCGGGGCGCACATCGGCCAGTGCACGGTGCAGGGTGCCGTACAGGAAGTCGTGCACCATGCGCCCGTCACGGAAACGCACTTCGTGCTTGGTGGGGTGCACGTTGACGTCGACCACAGTCGGGTCGACCTCGAAAAACAGCACGAAGGTGGGGTGGCGACCATTGAACAGCACGTCGCGGTAGGCCTGGCGTACCGCGTGGGCCACCAGCTTGTCGCGCACCGCGCGGCCATTGACGAAGAAATACTGCAGGTCGGCCTGGCTGCGCGAGAACGTCGGCAAGCCCACCCAGCCCCACAGGTGCAGGCCGTTGCGCTCGATCTCGATGGGCATCGCCTGTTCCAGGAAGCCTGGACCGCAAATGGCCGCCACGCGGCGGGCGCGCGCAATTTCGTCGTTGGCCTCGTGCAGGCTGAGGATGGTCTTGCCGTTGTGCCGCAGGTGGAACGCCACGTCGAAGCGGGCCAGGGCCAGGCGCTTGATCACCTCTTGAAGGTGGTCGAATTCGGTTTTTTCGGTTTTGAGGAACTTGCGCCGCGCGGGCGTGTTGAAAAACAGGTCGCGCACCTCCACCGAGGTGCCCACCGGGTGCGCCGCTGGCTGCACCCGCGGGGCCATGTCACGCCCTTCGGTTTCCACCTGCCAGGCCTGGTCGGCATCGCGGGTACGGGAGGTCAGGGTCAGGCGCGCCACGGAGCTGATCGACGCCAGTGCCTCACCACGGAAACCCAGGCTCATCACCCGCTCCAGGTCTTCCAGGTCGCGAATCTTGCTGGTGGCGTGACGCGCCAGGGCCAGCGGCAGGTCATCGGAGGCAATGCCGCTGCCGTCATCACGCACCCGTAGCAGCTTGACGCCGCCCTGTTCCACTTCCACGTCGATACGACGGGCGCCGGAGTCCAGGCTGTTTTCCAGCAGTTCCTTAGTCACCGACGCCGGGCGCTCAACCACCTCACCGGCGGCAATCTGGTTGGCAAGGCGCGGGCTGAGCAGCTCGATGCGAGCGGACGAGGTCATTGCTGCGCCGCCAGCACGGTGGCAGGAATTTCCAGGGTCTGGCCGATCTTCAGCTCATCGGTGGTCAGGTTGTTGGTGCTGCGCAATGTTGCCACCGACTGGTTGTAGCGTACGGCCAGCATAGGCAGGGTTTCGCCCGGCCGCACCACGTGCTCAGTAGGCCCCTGGGCCAGCTTGCCGCTGTCACGCAGCCAGGCAATGTAGGTGCCCGGCGGCGGATTCTGCTGGAAGAACTGGCGCACGCCACTGGTAATGGAGCGGGCCAGTGCCTGCTGATGGCTGGAGCTTTGCAGCTTCGCGGCCTCGCCGGCGTTGGAAATGAAGCCGGTTTCCACCAGGATCGACGGGATATCCGGAGACTTCAGCACCATGAAGCCCGCCTGCTCGACGCGCGCCTTGTGCAAGGGGGTTACCCGGCCGATGTTGCTCAGCACTTTCTGGCCCACGTTGAGGCTGGAACTGAGCGAGGCGGTCATGGACAGGTCCAGCAACACGCCGGCCAGCATCTTGTCCTTGTCGTCCAGGCTCACTGCCCCGGCGCCGCCGATCAGGTCGGAGCGGTTTTCGCTGTCGGCCAGCCAACGGGCGGTTTCCGAGGTGGCGCCACGCTCGGACAAAGCGAATACCGAGGCGCCCACGGCGGCCGAGGACGGTGCGGCGTCGGCGTGGATGGACACGAACAGGTCGGCGCCTTTCTTGCGGGCGATCTCGGTGCGCTGGCGCAGTGGGATGAAGTAGTCGCCGGTACGCGTCAGCTCGGCGCGGAAGCCTTTTTCACCATTGATCTGACGCTGCAGTTCACGGGCGATGGACAGGGTGATGTCTTTTTCATGCTGACCGCGCGAACCCGAGGCGCCCGGGTCTTCGCCGCCGTGGCCGGCGTCGATGGCGACGATAATGTCACGCTTGCCGTTAGGCACCGGCGCCAGCTTGATGGCCGGCTGCACCGGGGTCACCGGCACGGCCGGTGTGGTGGCCACGGCAGGCTCGGGCGGTTGCGGCGCGGCATCGGCGGCGTTGTCGTACAGGTCCACTACCAGGCGGTTGCCGTACTGCTGGTTAGGCGCCAGCGCGAAGCTTTTCGGGGTGACGGCCTTCTTCAGGTCTATCACCACGCGCAAGTCGGTGGGCGTGCGCTGCGCCGAACGCACCGAGGTAATCGGCGTGTTGGCAATGGGCAGGTTCAACGGCGCGGCCAGGGTCGCACCGTTGATGTCGATGACCAGGCGATCTGGCGATTGCAGGGTAAACAGGCTGTGTTCGACCGGGCCCGACAGGTCGAATACCAGCCGCGTGTTATCCGGCGCTCGCCACAGGCGAACACTCTTGACCTGCGAAGCCGCAAACGCGTCGGTGACAAACGCCACCAACAGCAACCCCACGAACGCGACCAGCGCGCGAATGCGCATACAAACACCCACCCAAAATTATTTGATTTCCTGTGCCAGGACGGCACACCACGACTCGCCACGCGCGCCTTGTGGCGTCAGAGTCAGCGAACGGCCGCCCGCGTGGGGGCGTATGGTAATGGTCAGGTCAGGCTTTGGCAAAAAGCCCGCGCCACGCTGAGGCCACTCAATCAGACAGAGAGCGTCACCTTCAAAGTAATCCCGAATGCCAAGAAATTCCAGTTCTTCAGGATCGACAAGGCGATACAGATCAAAATGATAGGCGCGAAAGCTCGCAGACTCGTAAGGTTCCACCAGTGTAAAGGTCGGGCTTTTCACCGCACCCTCATGCCCCAGGCCGCGGATCAGCCCCCGGGAGAGCGTGGTTTTACCAGCCCCCAAGTCACCTTCGAGGAAAATCACCCCGACGGCCTGGGTGACCCGTGCCAGACGGCCGCCAAACTCGACCATGGCGTTTTCATCGGCCAGAAACAGCGTTATTTCAGACAAGGGCACAGCTCCTCGAACACCTGACGTATGGCTGGAATCAAATCGGTGGCCGCCAGCCCGCGGCCCTTGCTACCTTGTTGCTCACCGGCCCGCGCATGCAGCCACACGCCCAGACAGGCGGCATCATACGGCGCCATGTGCTGGGCCAGAAGTGCCCCCAGCAAACCGGCCAACACGTCCCCCAGCCCTGCCGTGGCCATGGCCGGGTGGCCGCGATCACACAGGGCCAGGCGACCATCGGCAGCGGCGATCAGGCTGCCGCTGCCTTTCAGTACACAAATTGTCGAAAACTTTTTCGCCAGGGCAAGCGCTGCATGGCCGCGGTCGGCCTGGATTTGCACGGTGGTCACCCCCAGCAGGCGCGCAGCCTCCCCCGGATGCGGAGTAATGATGGAACCAGCGGGCAGCGTGGCGCGGCCCTCGGCCAACTGATTCAGGGCATCGGCATCCCACACCTGCGCTTGAGTGCCGGTGGCGGCCATTGATAGCAGGCTGCGGCCCCAACTGCCCTGGCCAAGGCCGGGACCGATGACGACGATATCGGCCTTGCCCAGCGGGTCGAGCAATTGGTTGGACGACTGCACGCCCAGGGCCATCACCTCGGGCAGGCGCGTCAGGGCCGCAGCGACGTGCTCCTGGCGGGTGGCCAGGGTCACCATGCCGGCACCACTGCGCAGTGCCGACTCGGCGCTCATCAGCGTGGCGCCGCCGGTGCCATGGTCGCCGCCGATCACCAGCACGCGGCCAAACTGGCCCTTGTGGGCAGTCATCGGCCGCGCGGCCGGCCTTGGCAGGGACGCCGCGTGCAGCCGCCGGGCGGTGAGCGGTTGTGCAGCAACGATGGCGCCATCGGCCAGCAGATCATCGAACACCAACCGGCCCACATGATCCGGCGCCTGGCCGCAGAACAGGCCCAACTTGAGGCCAATGAACGTCACGGTCAGCTCTGCCTGCACGGCACAGCCCAGCACCTGGCCGGTGTCGGCGCACAAGCCCGACGGGATATCCACCGCCAGCACCGGCAGGCCGCTGCCGTTGATCACCTCGATAGCCTGGGCGTAAGGCGCTTTCACCGGCCCCTTGAGGCCCGTGCCCAGCAACGCATCCACCACCACGCCCTGCAAGAATGCATCTGCCGCCCACGGCTGGATATCGACCTGGCCGGCACGCGCCTGCGCCAGTGCCGTGGCGGCATCACCGTTCAACCGGTCAACGTCGCCCACCGCCAGCACGCTGACGGCCCAACCCGCTCGCTGCGCCAGCGCGGCGATCAGATAGCCATCGCCGGCGTTGTTGCCATGGCCGGCAAGTACCGTCATCTGGTCAGCCTCCGGCCACTGCCGGCGCAGGGCGCGCCAGGCCGCCCGGGCGGCGCGTTGCATCAATTCGAAACCATCGGTGCCGGCCGCAATCAGGGCAGCGTCCAGCGCCCGCACCTGGGCTGCGGTGTACAGCAGGTCGGGTAAGTCGTCGTCTGGCAGTGGCATGATTGAACGTTCACTCGCAATGTCTGGCAGAATTATACCTACCTCAGCTCCGGTTTCCCTCTTCGCATGTCTGCCGTCATCGCCGATTTACCCGCCCTGGCCCACTCCATCAAAGAATGGGGCCGAGAACTGGGCTTCCAGCAAGTCGGCATCGCCGGCCTGGACCTTGGCGAGCACGAACAGCACCTGGAGCGCTGGCTGGCAGCTGGCTACCACGGCGACATGGACTACATGGGCGCCCATGGCAGCAAACGCTCGCACCCCGAGCAATTGGTACCGGGCACCTTGCGCGTGGTGTCGCTGCGCATGGACTACCTGCCTGGCGACACCGGCATGGCGCAACGGCTGGCCCAGCCGGAAAAGGCCTACATCTCGCGCTACGCCCTGGGCCGCGACTACCACAAGCTGATCCGCAAGCGCGTGCAGCAACTGGCCGACCGTATCCAGCAGGAAATCGGCCCTTTCGGCTTCCGCGCCTTCGTCGACAGCGCGCCGGTGCTGGAAAAAGCCATCGCCGAACAGGCCGGCCTGGGCTGGATAGGCAAGAACACCCTGGTGCTGAACCGCAAGGCCGGCAGCTATTTCTTCCTCAGCGAGCTGTTCGTCGACCTGCCGCTGCCGGTGGACGAGCCGCACGCCACCGAGCACTGCGGCCGCTGCAGCGCCTGCCTGGACATCTGCCCGACCAACGCCTTTGTCGGCCCCTATGTACTGGACGCGCGCCGCTGCATCTCTTACCTGACCATCGAACTCAAGACCGCCATTCCCGAGGACCTGCGCCCGCTGATCGGCAACCGCGTGTTCGGCTGCGACGATTGCCAGATAGTCTGCCCCTGGAACCGCTTTGCCCGGCCCAGTGGCGAAGGCGATTTCAAGCCGCGGCACAACCTTGACAACGCGGGGCTGGCAGAGCTGTTCATGTGGGATGAGGACAAATTTCTCAGCAGCACCGAGGGCTCACCGCTGCGCCGCGCCGGCTATGAACGCTGGCTGCGCAACCTGGCGGTGGGGCTGGGCAATGCGCCGTCGACCATTGTGGTACTGGAAGCGCTGGAGGCGCGGCGCCAACACCCCTCCGAACTGGTGCGCGAGCATGTGGAGTGGGCGTTGCGTCAACATGCGCAGCGGGCTGAAGCCTGCTGAATATTACCCTTGTGGGAGCGGGCTCTGCCCGCGAAGCAGGCACTGCGGGGTATCAGAGATTGCGCGGCGCCCTTTTCGCGGGTAGAACCGGATGGCCCGCCCCCCCCCCCCCGCTCCCACAGACGGCAGCTGCGCGGGGCAATCAAAACTTGATGAAATGCTTGCGGTAATGCTGCAGCTCGGCAATCGACTCGCGAATGTCGTCCAGCGCCAGGTGGGTGCTGCCCTTCTTGAAGCCGTCCTTGACCTCTGGCGCCCAGCGCGCAGCCAGCTCCTTGAGGGTGGAGACGTCGAGGTTGCGGTAGTGGAAGTAGGTTTCCAGGCCGCGCATGTGTCGGTACAGGAAGCGGCGGTCCTGGCAGATGCTGTTGCCGCAGATAGGCGACTTGCCCTTGGGTACCCACTGTTCCAGGAAGGCGATGGTCTGGGCCTCGGCCTCGGCCATGCTGACTTTGCTGTCGCGCACGCGCTGGGTCAGGCCCGAGTTGCCGTGGGTGCGGGTGTTCCACTCGTCCATGCGGGCAAGGACTTCGTCACTGTGATGGATGGCGATTACCGGGCCTTCGGCCAGGGTGTTAAGGTCGCTGTCGGTGACGATGGTGGCCATTTCGATGATCACATCGCTGTCGGGATCCAGGCCGGTCATTTCCAGGTCGATCCAGATCAGGTTGTTGGCGTTTTGCATGTAGGGGCTCCTCGGCTTGACTGGGCAGTTTAGCTCAGCCGGGCATGCTAAACTCGTCGCCGTTTCAATTACCCCCGCACGGAACACTCATGGCCAAACGCCAGCTCAACCGTCGCCAGAACTGGCGCATCGAAAAAATCCAGGGTGAGCGCGCCGCTCGCGCCGCCAAACGCGAGTCCCATACCCTGGAAACGCTGGAAGGCGGCGACCTGGGGCCCGAGCAGACGGGCCTGGTCATCGCGCACTTCGGCGTTCAGGTTGAAGTGGAGGCCCAGGAAGGCGAACTGGCCGGCCAGGTGTTCCGCTGCCACTTGCGCGCCAACCTGCCAGCGCTGGTCACCGGCGACACCGTGGTGTGGCGTGCCGGCAACCAGGGCATTGGCGTCATCGTCGCGCAACTGCCGCGCAGCACCGAGCTGTGCCGCCCCGACAGCCGTGGCCAGCTCAAGCCGGTAGCCGCCAACGTCGACCTTATCGTGATTGTGTTCGCGCCCATGCCCGAACCTCACGCCAACCTGATCGACCGCTACCTGGTGGCCGCCGAGCACGCGGGCATCCACCCGTTATTGCTGCTGAACAAGGCCGACCTGATCGACGAGCAAAACGCCCCCGCGCTCAACGCGTTGCTGGCCGTGTACCGGCAGTTGGGCTACCCGCTGCTGGAAGTGTCGGCCCACCATGGCGACGGCATGCAACAGCTCCAGGCGCGCCTGGATGGCCATATCAGCGTGTTCGTAGGCCAGTCGGGCGTGGGCAAGTCATCGCTGGTCAACAGCCTGCTGCCGGAAGTGCAGACCCGAGTCGGCCCGCTGTCTGAGCTGTCCGGGCAGGGCACCCACACCACCACCACGGCTCGCCTGTTCCACTTCCCCGGTGGCGGTGAGCTGATTGACTCCCCAGGTATCCGTGAATTCGGCCTGGGCCACGTCAGCCGCGCAGACGTGGAAGCGGGCTTCATCGAGTTCGACGACCTGATCGGCCGTTGCCGTTTCCGCGATTGCAAGCATGACCGCGAACCGGGCTGCGCACTGCTCAAGGCACTGGAAGACGGCCGCGTGCAGCAGCAGCGAATGAACAGCTACCGCTCGATCATCGCCAGCCTGCCAGAAGATTCCTACTGACCACTTGCAGCTGCAGCCTTCGGCAGCGGCTACATATTTGCGCTTGCCAGCGGCCTTGCAGCCGCTGCCGCCAAGCTGCGCTGGGCCGCGAGTACGCCGCAGATCTTCAGCGTCCACCAGGCCAACGCAGCCTGACGGCAGCGGCCACAGGGGTATTCTTAGGGAAAAATTTGTAGGAAATTTTACCTTCTGCCGTAGGAACGGTCTCTTTCACACGTCATCCCTTGCCTGTTAAAACACTTCTGAACGATCTTCAGCCCTGTCATCGATTACCGACTGAAAGGGACTGCCATGTCGACCTACCACCTGTTCATCAGCCATTCCTGGGACTATTCGGATGCCTATGAACGCCTGCTCGACCTGCTTGGGCGTGATACCACGTTCAACTTCAAGAGCCATGCCCTGCCCGCGCCACATCCGATTGTCGAGGCCAGCGCCCTGGAACTGGAACAAGCGATTGTAGAGCACCTGCAACCCTGCTCGGCGCTGGTGATCATGGCGGGCGTGTACCCCACTTATGGAAGGTGGATAGATAAGGAAATCGAGGTTGCGCGGCGGCTGGGCAAGGCGATCATCGCCATCAAACCCTTTGGCGCCGAGCGCATTTCGCCCACGGTGCGCAACGCCGCCAATGCCGAATGTGCCTGGAGCACCCGCCACATCATCGGCGCCATCACCCTGCACGCCTGAATGCACAACGCCCGCCGCGACAGGGTCGGGGCGGGCGTTGTGGGTGAAGTCCGGCTGATTACTTGCCGGGCTCGTCGAGCTTCAAAGTGCCATCTTCGAACAGGTTCAGCTTCTGCCGCAGCTCATGGGGTTGCATGGGCGCCGTCGGGTCGACCGCCGATGGGCTCGGCTTGCCGGCCGCACCCGGCGCTGCACCTGGCGCGCCAGGTGTGGCCGGGACGCCGGGAGCACCTGGCGTGGCGGCCGGAGCACCCGGCGCTGGCTTGTCCGCACCCTCACCCTCGATCTCGCGCTGGGCCTTTTTGGTCAGGACCACGATATCGATGCGGCGGTTGACCGGGTTCAGCGGGTTCTTGCGGTCGAACAGCGACGACGAGGCGTAACCCACCACGCGCGCCACCTGGTCATCCGGATAACCACCCCCCTCCAGCGCACGGCGTGCGGCGTTGGCACGGTTGGCCGACAGCTCCCAGTTGCCGAAGTCACCCTGGCCGGCATACGGCTGGGCATCGGTGTGGCCACTGACGCTGATCTTGTTCGGCACCGCCTTGATGGTGTCGGCCATGGCCAGCAGGATGTCCTCGAAATACGGCTTGAGGCGCGCACTGCCGCTATCGAACATCGGCCGGTTCTCGGCGTCCATGATCTGGATACGCAGGCCTTCCTGGGTGATCTCGAAGAGGATCTGGTCCTTGAACTTCTGCAACTGCGGGTTCTGGTCAACCTTGTTCTGCAGTTCCTGCAACAGCAGGTTCAGGCGTTCCTGGTCGATCTTCTCGGCAGCGGCCTCGGCGTCGTTCTCGTTGATCTTGTCCGGCGTCTGTGGCGTCGGCGGCGAGGTCTCGATGTCCGGATTCAGGGTTTTGTCGGGGGCCAGCTTGGGCGTGCCGCCCATGTCGATGATGTAGGGCGAGCCACTTTCAGAGAAGCCCACCGGGTCTTGGAAATAGCCGGCGATGGCCAGTTTCTGCTCCGGGGTGGCCGTGGACAGCAACCACAGCACCAGGAAGAACGCCATCATGGCCGTGGCAAAGTCGGCGAAGGCGATTTTCCAGGCACCGCCGTGGTGGCCGCCGGCGAAGCGCTTGACGCGCTTGATGATTATCGGCTGGTTATTTTCCATGACTCAGCGACCGCGAACCGCTTGTTCCAGCTCGGCAAAGCTTGGGCGGTGGGCGGGGAACAGCACCTTGCGGCCGAACTCCACGGCCAGCGACGGCGGCATGCCCGAAGCGGAAGCCACCAGCGACGCCTTGATGGCCTCGTACAGGTTGACCTCTTCCTTGGCATCGTGGCCCAGGGAAGTAGCCAGCGGGCCCATGAAACCATATGCGGCAAGAATACCGAAGAAGGTACCTACCAGTGCGCCACCCACGTGGGCACCGATCACCGCCTTGTCGCCGTCACCCAGCGAGGCCATGGTCACCACAATACCCAGTACCGCCGCGACGATGCCGAAGCCAGGCATGCCGTCGGCGATGCCGGTCACGGCGTGCGAGGTGTGCTCGAGCTCTTCCTTCATGCTCTGCAGTTCCATGTCGAACAGGCCTTCCAGCTCATGGGGGGCCATGTTGCCGGAGGACATGATGCGCAGGTAATCGCAGATGTAGGCGGTCATGCGCTCGTCTTTGAGCACGGTGGGGTATTTGGCGAAAATGGGGCTGGCGGAAGCGTCTTCGATATCGCTCTCGATTGCCATCATGCCTTCGCGCCGGCTCTTGTTGAGGATCTCGTAGACCAGGCCCAGCACTTCCATATAGAAGCTGTGCGAGAACCGAGACTTGAACATGCCCAGGGACTTCTTGATGACCTTCATGGTCATGTATCCCGGGTTGGCCTGCAGGAAAGCACCAAAGGCGGCGCCACCGATGATCAGCACTTCGAAAGGCTGAATCAACGCTGCGATCTTACCGTGGGACAGAACATATCCGCCGAGCACACTCGCGAATACGACGATGATGCCGATAATTTTAGCCATAGATTGGAAGCACTTACATGTCGTGGTCAGGGGTGTGGGCGCAAGATTCTAAATCTCTTGTTCTACTTATCGGCAGTTCTGCGCCAGACTATAGCCTGAAAAGGTGAAAAGCCAGTTCGGTCCTCCCAGCATGCCCATTGAGCCCAACGTGACGACCAAGACTCCTCGTACCCTCCCAGACTGGCTCAAGCTGCTCGACAGCGTGCGTTTGCCGGTCCCGGTGGCAAGCCATGAACGCGTGCTCGCAGCCCTGGGCGACAGCCGCAGCTCACTGCGCGAAATAGCCGAACTGATGCAGGATAGCCCGGCATTGGTGCTCAGCGTTATCCGCGAAGCCAACCATCACGTGCACCAGAGCCTGGCCGAACCGGTGGAAAGCCTGGAAATAGCCCTGAACCGCCTGGGCCTCAAACGCACCGAAGAACTGCTGGAACGACTGCCCACGTCGCTGCCCGAGGACATGCCCCGCGGCCTGCGCCAACTGCTGCTAATCAGCCAGCACGCGGCCCAGCAGGCCAACGGCCTGTTCGCGGCACGCCTGGCGCGCCTGTGGCAGGAAATCCACTGGGGCAGCCTGCTGTTCCTGTCGCCGCTGTGGCCACTGGCGGTGACCCACGCAGGCCTGCTGGAGGAATGGGAACTGCGGGTGGTGCACAAAGGCGAGGCCGCGGCCAAGGTCGAACTGGAATTGTTTGGCGTACGCCTGCTCAACCTGTGCCAGAGCCTGGCCCAGCTATGGCGCCTGCCCGCCTGGATTCACCACGGCTACAACCTGCTGCTCGATGAGCAGCGCGAATTCGTCAAGGTGCTGCACATCGCCCGTGACGACGAACACCGGCTGCGCCAGCAACAGCGCCTGGACGATGACCCTGGCCTGCGCCGCTGGCTCAACCAGCCCGCCAATACCGTGGTGCTGGCCAACGGCCTGGCCCTGGCGTCCCACGAAGCCTGGGACACCCCCCATGCCCTACGCTGGCAATACCTGACTTGCCTGTACCTGCAAATGCCCCTGGACGAACTGCAGCAACAGGTACACCAGCAGGCCGTGCAGAACGCTCGCCACTATGCAGCGCCCGGCCTGTGGCACCCAGCCGAAGCGCTGGTATGGCCCTGGAACATCCGCCGCGTGCACCGCGGCATGCTGCCTGCGCCGCCGCCCACCGCCGACGACCTGGCCACGTGGCGCAAGTACTGCGCCGAATTGCTGATAGAACCCAGCCGGTTCACCAACGCCATGCACCTCACCACCTACGCCCGCGACGCGCTGGTGGCATGCGGCATGAAGCGGGTGATGCTGTTGATGATCGACAAGGAGCAGACCAGCCTGCGCGTTCATCAGGTCGCCGGCCTGCCCGCCGATGCCGCCAACCTGAACCTGCTGATCAGCCAGAGCACGGTCCTGCAGCGCCTGCTGGGCAAGGCCGCGCACATTCGCCTGACCCCCCAGAACAACGCCCAGTTCTCGGCCCTGATCCCCTCCAGTCTGCGCGGGCTGTTCAAGGGCGATAACCTGCTGTTGCGCTCGCTGGCCAGCAACGACCGGGTGGTGATGCTGGTGGCCGCTGACCAGGGCGGTGGTCCGTTCTCGGAAATCTCGGTGCAGGCGTTCGGTAAAACCGCGCAATGCATTGAGCGCGCCCTCACCACCTTCAGTAAGCGCGGCGCCTGAAGCATGCGCTACAATCTGTCCCCTATTTTCAATCTGGAGACCTCACATGGCTGATTTCTCGGGTCTGCCGCTGGTGATCGAAGCCGTCCAGCTGCAACAACGCCTCGACGCTCCAGAGCTGATTCTTGTCGACCTGACCAGCGCAGCGCGCTACGCCACCGGGCACATTCCCGGCGCCCGCTTCGTGGACCCCAAGCGCACGCAACTGGGCCAGCCGCCGGCGCCCGGCCTGCTGCCAACCCAGGCAGCACTGGAAACACTGTTCGCCGAACTGGGGCACCACCGCGACGCGGTGTACGTGGTCTACGACGACGAAGGTGGTGGCTGGGCTGGCCGCTTCATCTGGCTGCTGGATGTCATCGGCCACGATAAATACCATTACCTGGACGGCGGCGCACTGGCCTGGGAAGCGGCGCAGCTGCCGCTGGACAGCGACGTACCGGCGCCCCATCAAGGCTCGCTGGCCCTGACCCTGCACGACGAACCCACCGCCACCCGCGAATACCTGCAAAGCCGCCTGGGCGCTGCCGACCTGGCGGTGTGGGACGCACGCGGCCCGCTGGAGTTCAGCGGCGAGAAGGTGCTGGCGGCCAAGGGCGGGCACGTGCCCGGCGCCATCAATTTCGAATGGACCGCCGGCATGGACAAGGCGCGCGACCTGCGCATCCGCACCGACATGCAACTCATCCTTGACGACCTGGGCATCACCCGCGACAAGGAAATCATTACCCACTGCCAGACCCACCACCGTTCCGGCTTTACCTATCTGGTGGCCAAGGCGCTCGGTTATCCACGCGTCAAAGGCTACGCCGGTTCATGGGGCGAATGGGGCAATCACCCCGACACGCCCGTTGAAGTTTAAGGACACTCGATGAAATCCCGTTTGTTTATCCTCAGCCAGTATCTGCTGCCACACCACCTGCTGTCCCGCCTGGCGGGCTGCGTGGCCGAATGCCGCGTGCGCTGGTTCAAGAATGCCTTCACCGCCTGGTTCGCCAAGCGCTACCAGGTGGACATGTCCCAGGCCCTGGTCGAAGACCTGACCGCCTACGAGCATTTCAACGACTTCTTCACCCGCGCACTGAAGCCCGGCGCCCGTCCCCTGGACACAACGCCCGGCGCAATCCTGAGCCCGGCCGACGGCGCCGTCAGCCAGTTGGGCGCCATTGAGCACGGCCGTATATTCCAGGCCAAGGGCCACAGCTTCAGCGCCCTTGAACTGCTGGGTGGTGACCCGGCCAACGCGGCGCCGTTCATGGGCGGCGAATTCGCCACCATTTACCTGTCGCCCAAGGACTACCACCGCGTGCACATGCCGCTGGCCGGCACCCTGCGCGAAATGGTCTATGTGCCTGGCCGCCTGTTCTCAGTCAACCAGACCACCGCCGAAAACGTGCCGGAGCTGTTTGCCCGCAACGAGCGTGTGGTATGCCTGTTCGACACCGAACGCGGCCCGATGGCCGTGGTACTGGTGGGCGCGATGATCGTGGCCTCGGTGGAAACCGTATGGGCCGGGCTGGTCACACCACCCAAGCGTGAACTCAAGACCGTTCGCTATGATGAAGCCGCGCGCGCGCCCATTCACTTGGAAAAAGGCGCCGAACTGGGCCGCTTCAAGCTGGGTTCCACTGCAGTCGTACTGTTTGGCCCTGGACAAGTGAAATGGGCCCACGAACTGGGCGCAGGCTCCCCGGTCAGCATGGGCCAGCGTATCGGCCAAGGCGCCGACGCCTGACCCCTCTAGTGTCCTGTTTTTGTGGGAGTTGGCTTGCCGGCTCCCACAGATGGGCGACAGCGGCGACAGGTTACTGGTTGCCTGCGACGCCAAGGCCGTGCAGTCTTTGCCGCAAAGGGTGACAATAGGCCGCCCAAGCTCGACTGACTCAACGGGAACCGCCAGATGTCCGCCGCCACCCCGCCACCTCTTTTGCGCGCCCCAACGCCAACGCAAGCCAGCCTGTCGTTCTGCGATGCCACGCCTCGCGATCTCAAGCGCTGGATTGCCACGCTGCCCAAGGCCAACCTGGGGGAAACCGCTCGCCAGCTCTATCAGGGCCTGATAGAACTGAACCAGTTGGTCACTGCCAGCGAAAACCGCCTGCAACTGCTGGAACTGCTGCGCCCGGAAGTGTATTTCGTTTGCAACCACCTGGAACGGCACTTCCTCAACCAGTCTGTGGTGCTGGACGACCGCGCCCGCAAGATCGCCAACCTGTGCCAGGCCCTGCAGAACCTGCTGGCCGTGGGCTACAAGCAGGTGGTGCTACGGGTGTCAGCACGCCTGAAAGACCGCAACCTGTTGTTGGCCACGGCCATACAGCGGGCGATGCATGCACTCAAGGGCCCCCTGGTGCGCGCCAGCCTGCTCTATTGCCCGGTGCCCGAAGGCCTGTGGCTGGAAGTGCACCAGCTGTATCAGGTTGCGCTCAAGCATCAGCTGCATCGCACCTTCGTCACCGACGACCTGGTGAGCCAGGCCCACCACCAAAGCATCGAGCAGACGTACGCCACCGCCCTGCTGATGGGCAGTTCGCGTTGCAACCAGATGCGCCAGCAAGCCATTCTGCAACTGTCCAACGTGCTGGAGCCCTGGAGCGCGCTGACCAGCGTGGTGCCCGCCAGCCAGGCCGGGGCACAATTTGCCGTAGCGCCCGATGCCGATGCCGCTCCCCGCTACAAAAGCCTGTTCCCGGCCGCCCAGCTGCCACAAATGGTGGGGCTCGACCCCCGCCCGCTGGTGAAGGCCATTACCGAATGGCTGCAGCTACCGCCCGAACAGCGCCAACGCTCCGGCCTGGCAGTACCGCCAGGAATGACCATCGACATGCTCCAGCACCTGGCCGCCGCCTGGGGCGACGTGGCGGAGCGAACCTTCCAGCGCACGCCGGGCCAAGGCAGCATGAGCCTGTGCATCGGCATGAGCACGCTGCATTACTACCTGGGCGGCGAGCGCAGCTTCAGCGAGCTGCTCAAGCGCCCGGAAGTCGGTGCCAGCGCAAGCTTCAGCGCCGGCAAGCGCGATACCGCGAGCGACAGCTGGACCCTGGCCTTCGACGCGGCCAAGACCGGCGACAATCATGACCTGCTGCCTTACGAGGAAATCGAGTACCCGGCCATGGACCTTGATGGCGGGGCTGCGCAAACGCGCGAGTACCCGGTGCACGAACTGCAGATCGTCAACCACAGCCCTGGCGGTTACTGCCTGGCGTGGCTCAAAGAAGTACCTGCGCAGTTGCAGGCGGGCGAGCTGGTGGGTATTCAGGACGCCCCTCAACAGGGCTGGAGCGTGGCCGTGGTGCGCTGGATTCGCCAAGTGCGCGGCGGTGGCACGCAGATGGGCATCGAACTGATCGCTCCCCACGCCCACCCCTGCGGCCTGCAATTGCTGCGCAGCAATGAACAGAGCAGCCAGTACGTACGCGGCCTGCAACTGCCGGAAATCCGCGCCATCGACATCCAGGCCTCGCTGATTGCCCCACGCCTGCCCTTCCAGGAAGGCCAAAAGGTGATGATCAACACCCACGGCGAAGAAAACCGCGCCCACCTGGGCCGCAAGGTCAGCTCCACCGGCAGCTTCAACCAGTTTGAATACCGTGTACTGGAAGCCGCCCATGCCGCGACGCAGCCGGGCAGCGAGTTCGATTCGTTGTGGAAGGATCTTTGATGATGCTTGCCGCCCAACCCGTGTAGCCGCAACGGGCTTTTGTGGGAGCTGGCTTGCCAGGTCCCACACTCTGTCCAACCAACGCCGATGTAGGTGCCGAAGGCTGCGTCAGCTCAACGCAAAACCATCAAGCCTGGCCGTCGCGCACGCCGAGCAGGTACAGCACCCCATCCAGGCCCAGGGTGGTGATGTTGTGGCGCGCCGACTGCTTGACCAGCGGCTTGGCGCGGAAGGCCACGCCCAGGCCGGCCTTCGCCAGCATCGGCAGGTCGTTGGCACCGTCGCCCACGGCAATGGTCTGCTCCAGGGTCAGGCCTTCCTTCTCGGCCAGTTCAACCAGCAGGTCGGCCTTGCGCTGGGCGTCGACGATCGGCTCCACGGCAACGCCGGTACACTTGCCGTCTACCACCTGCAGTTCGTTGGCGAACACATAGTCGATGCCCAGCTTGGCCTGTACCTGCTTGGCAAAGTAGGTGAAGCCGCCCGAGAGGATTGCGGTCTTGTAGCCTAGCCGCTTGAGCTCGGCAAACAGCACCTCGGCACCCTCGGTCAGGCGCAACGAAGCACCGATGGCGTCCAGCACGCTGACATCCAGGCCCTGCAGCAGCGCCATGCGCTCCTTGAAGCTGGCGCGGAAATCCAATTCGCCGCGCATGGCACGCTCGGTGATCTCCGACACCAGGTGACCAACGCCGTGGGCCTTGGCCAGTTCGTCGATCACTTCGGCCTGGATCAGTGTGGAGTCCATGTCGAACACCGCCAGGCGGCGGTTACGGCGGTAAAGGTCGTCGTGCTGAATGGCGATGTCGGCGTCCAGCAGCATGGCGGCAGCCAGGAAATCGCGGCGCAGGGCGGCGATATCCGCTGGCACGCCGCGAGCGGTGAACTCCACGCACGCCTTCGCTTGGGCTGCGGCCGCGTGAAGGCGCGGGCGACCCGACAGACGGTCCATGGCTTCAATCGCCAGGCCATGACGGACGGCAATTTCGGTCACCGACTGCACCTGCGCAGCGGTAATTTCACGGCTCATCAGCGTCAGCACATAGCGGTCATCAATGCCGCCCTGAGCCCAGGCCAGGTAGTCCTTTTCCGACAGCGCGGTAAAGCGCGCCTGTGGCCCGGCCACTGCCTGGATGCGCTCGCGAAGCACCGCCAGGCGGGCGCTGTCGTCGGCACTGGCGACCACGGCCAGGGACTGGGCGCCGTGCAACAGCGACTGGGCAATGTCCAGAATGCGCACGCCATCCTCGGCCAGGGCACCGGTGATGGCCGCCAACAGGCCAGGACGGTCGGAACCGATGATGTTGATCAGGACGATTTCGCGCAAAGGGCACCCCGTTCGTGTAAAAAATCGCATTCTACCTACTTTCAGTGACCATCGGGCACAGGCAGCGCTTTGCCGCTCTGGGGCCTGTCGCTATACTGCGCAGCAACTTCACGGACATAAAGAGCCGCGCTCAGTGAACCGGCCCACGCCAGTAAAAACCGACAACTTCTTCCTGCTGATCTTCCGTGCACTGCGCCACCGCCGTGCACCGATTGCATTGCGCATCGCCAGCCTCAATGTGTTGCTGGTCGCCCTGGCGCTGGTGATCTACGCCTGCGTGATGGGTTTGCAGTTCAAGCAGGCCATGCACGAGCAGGCCGATGCCCTCGGGCAGAGCCTCACTACCCAGACGGCGACGTCGGCCACTGAACTGCTGGTGTCCAACGACATCCTCAGCCTCAACGTGCTGCTCAACAACCTGGCCAAGAACCCGCTGGTGGCCCACGCCGCCATTTACAGCGTGGACAACCGCATCCTTGCCGAATCGGGCACGCGGCCCAAGGCCGGCTTGCTGGGTGAAGCCGGCGGCCTGTACGAGACCACGATCACCTTCCAGGACGTGACCGCCGGCCACCTGCGCATCAGCCTGGACATGAGCCAGTTCCAGCAGCCCCTGACCATCAGCCTGGAAAGCATGGGCATTCTGGCGGGTATCCTGGTACTGCTGACGCTGGCACTGAGCCTGCGCCTGGGCCGCAACATCTCCACCCCGCTGCTGCAGTTGCGGGTGTGGCTGCGTGAAATCGACGAACACACCCCGGCCACTCAGCGCCAGGACGAGATTGGCGACCTGGCTCGCGACCTGCATCAGCGCTTCGCCCCCGAGCCGGCACCGGTGCCTGAGGTCGAGGAGCCAGAGTTCGAGGACGAAGAAGAGGACGACGAAGGCCCCTCCTTCGAAGTCCGCAACCTGCGCGACCCACGCTTCGACGAAAGCGCGCCGGTGGTAGCCAAGCCGGCGCCCAAGCGCGTGATCCACGCCGAAGAAGACGAAGAGGAGGATGGCGAAGACCCGTTCGCCGACCTGCGCGACACGGCGCCCGTGGCGGTGAAACCTGCCGCCCCTGCCCCGATGGCCCCTGCCCAGCCACAGCACAGCGCCGTGCTGGCGGTGCAGATGGGCGGCCAGGAGCAACTGCGTCGCCTGCCCCGTGCGCGCCTGATGGAGCTGCTGCAACGCTACCGTGACTGCCTGGACCAGGCCGCTTCGCTGTACGAAAGCGAGCTGCACACGCTCAATGACGGCAGCACGCTCATGCTGTTCAACAGCGACAGCAGTGGCGAAGACTACCTGACCAACGCCATTTGCTGCGGCGAGCTGCTGCGTGCCCTGGGGCATCAGTTGCAGATCGAAGTAGCCGACAGCGGCATCACCCTGCAATTGCAGCTGGGCTTGGTGCTGGGCGATGACTTGGCCGGCATGAGCCAGATCGACCTGTTGCTGACCGAACCGGCTCAGGACGCCCTGGCCCTGTCGCAGCACAGCCGCAACCTGTTGCTGGTGGAACGCCGTATCAGCGACGACGCCTTGATTCGTCAGCGCGCCCGCATTCGCCCCATTGCCAGCCCCGAGGGTGCCTGCTGTGTGGAGCGCCTGCTGGAGCCCTACCCGTCGCTGCTGGAGCGCCAGCTGGCGCGCATGCACGAAACCCGCGTGTAAGGCCCTGACGGTTACTGCCGGAGCTGCCGCAAGGCTGCGAAAAGGTCTGCAGGACCTTCGGCGGTGTCATGTTGATCGCGGGCCCGCTTTGCGGGCCGTCGCAACCTGCGGCAGCTCGGGGGGGGAATTGCCTGTAACCGCACACAAAAAAGCCCGCATCGCTGCGGGCTTT
>NZ_AJWX01000007.1 GCF_000263855.1 Pseudomonas sp. M47T1 | reverse complement strand
GGGAATGACCCCGGCGTTTTTTATGCTTAGCCGCGGGCGCGCTTGGGCAGCACATCCTTGAGCTTGGCGTGCATGCTGCGCAGGGTGGTCTCGGTGCTGGCCCAGTCAATGCAGGCATCCGTGACCGAAACGCCATACTGCAGTTCGGCCAGGTCCTTGGGAATGGCCTGGCAGCCCCAGTTCAGGTGGCTTTCCACCATCAGCCCGATGATCGAATGGTTGCCTTCGACGATCTGGTTGGCGACGTTCTCCATCACCAGCGGTTGCAGGGCCGGGTCCTTGTTGGAGTTGGCATGGCTGCAGTCGACCATGATGTTGGCGCGAATCTTGGCCTTGTCCAGCGCCTGCTCGCACAGCGCGACGCTGACCGAGTCATAGTTGGGCTTGCCGTTGCCACCGCGCAGCACCACGTGACCGTAGGCATTGCCCTTGGTGGTGACGATGGACACGCCACCTTCCTGGTTGATGCCCAGGAAACGGTGTGGGCTGGACACCGATTGCAGGGCGTTGATGGCCACGGTGAGGCCGCCGTCGGTGCCGTTCTTGAAACCCACGGCCGAGGACAGGCCCGAGGCCATTTCGCGGTGGGTTTGCGATTCGGTGGTGCGCGCGCCAATGGCCGACCAACTGATCAGGTCTTGCAGGTACTGCGGCGAGATCGGGTCCAGGGCTTCGGTGGCGGTCGGCAGGCCCATTTCGGCCAGGTCCAGCAGCAACTGACGGCCAATGTGCAGGCCATCCTGGATCTTGAACGAGTCGTCCAGGTACGGGTCGTTGATCAGGCCTTTCCAGCCCACAGTGGTGCGCGGCTTTTCGAAGTAGACGCGCATCACCAGGTACAGCGTGTCGCTGACTTCGGCGGCCAGCACCTTGAGGCGCTCGGCGTATTCGTGAGCGGCCTTGATGTCGTGGATCGAGCACGGCCCGATCACCACGAACAGACGGTGGTCCTTGCCGTCGAGGATGTCGCGCACGACCTGGCGGCCCTGGGTCACAGTCTTCAGGGCGGCCGCGCTCAGCGGAATGTCACGCTTGAGCTGGTCAGGGGTGATCAGGGTGTCGTTGGAGGCGACATTGAGGTCGTCGATCGGTAAATCAGCCATCGTGTTACTCGTCAGGTCACGGGTGCCGGCCGCCAGCGATCCCCGCGCGGCGGAGCACAGCTTATTTTAGGCGCAGCGGGGAGCCGAACCTTAGCGCGAACCTGCTGGCGCGACAATGGGCAGCCGTGTAAATGCCGGTCACGGGTGCCAGTAAGGGACTAGAGGGGCGTTTCGCCGACACTGCTCAGGCTGGCCTGGGAAAACTCCGCCGCATGGCGCTCCACCCACTGCCGAGCCAGTTCATCGATGCTGCCCACGCTGCTGGAAAAGGGTGATTGTGTTTCGCAGTATTGCTGGATCTGACAGACCTGCTCACCCATTCGCGCGCCGAACAGTGTCTGTTCATCAGTAAAGGCCACGCCGATCAGGTAGCCTTGGGGCTGCTTGCGGCACCAGGCCACGTAGCCGGGGTAACGCACGCCGTTGCCCAGGCTGGGCATGCTGAGGTCGATGGCAGTGCCGCTACGGTAGGCGCGGTCATGCTGGCAGGCAACGCCGCCCAGGCTGATAGCGTGAAGCCGGCGAGCGGAAATCGAAGGTCGGTGGCACAGGTTCAATGTAACGGCAACATCAAAAGGATGAGGAAGAAAACGACCCATGAACACTGGCTCCGAGTGTCGGTTGGTTGACGGTAGGCCCTGCAAGCCCCCGCAGGAACTGGAACTGACTGATTTGACTGTAGACCATGTACTGCTGGAGGCCCCGGGCACCTCGCTGCTGGTGTTCACCGGTGCCGGCTGTGCCAGTTGCCGGGTGGCGCGCCGCGAGCTGCCGGGCATGCCGCTGGCCCTGGAGCGGGTGTGCTGGATCGATGCCGGCGAGAACGGCGGGGCGGTGCAACGGTACGAGGTCTTTCACCTGCCGGCAATGTTTGTTGTGCACAACGGCGAATTTTATGGTGCGCTGAACGCACGGCTGCTGGCGGGGGAAATCGATCACCAAGTGCATGAGGCCCTGGCACGCGAGCCTGAAGAACTGCCTTGAACGGTGATCATGACAGTTGATCGGTGACCATTGCGCAGGTTATGAGCGGGCCGTCGGACTGTGGGCGGCGCTGCTAAGCTTGAGCAAGCTCTGCCGTTTTGGCAGTCGAGGAGATCACATGATCCGTTCGATGCTGTATGCCACAGATCTGGGCCTGTATGCCCCTTATGTGATGCAACACGCGCTGGCCTTGGCGCGTACTTTCAAGGCTGACCTTTACGTGATCCACGCGGTGGAGCCCATGGGCCTGTTCGCAGAGTCGGTACTGCAGAGCTATTTGGACGAACCCACGCTCAACGAACTGCACAGCGAGGGGCTAAGCACGATGATGGCCGGCATCGAGCAAAAGGTGCTGGATGGTTTTCGCGAGGAACTGGGCGAAGGCCAGCAGGACCTGGCCTTGATCACGGCCGTACGGGTACGCCAGGGCGACCCGGCGCAGGTCATCCTCGACCAGGCTCAACGCCTGGCGGTGGACTTGCTGATTGTGGGCAGCCATAGCCATGGCGCGGGAACCGACATGCCTTTGGGTCGAACCGCCGCGCGGGTCCTGCAGCTTTCACCCGTGCCGGTGTACATGGTGCCTTTGTCCCAGCAGTTGGGCCGGCGCAAGGCTTGAACGGTGCGAAGGCGTACTTTCGTACAAATTTTGATAAAAAGTTCTAGATTTCTTACCCAGACCATTAATATAGTTATAAATCGTCGCTGTTGGCGTTTATTTGCTTTGAGGGATACATATGAAGCTTCAACAATTGCGCTACATCTGGGAAGTAGCGCACCACGACCTCAACGTCTCCGCGACAGCACAAAGTCTCTATACCTCCCAGCCCGGCATCAGCAAGCAGATCCGCCTGCTGGAAGACGAGCTGGGCGTCGAAGTCTTCGCCCGCAGCGGCAAGCACCTGACCCGGGTAACCCCGGCCGGTGAGCGCATCATCACCACCGCCGGCGAAATCCTGCGCAAGGTGGAAAGCATCAAGCAGATCGCCCAGGAGTTCTCCAACGAGAAAAAGGGCACCCTGTCGATCGCCACCACCCACACCCAGGCGCGCTATGCCCTGCCACCGGTAATCAGCAACTTCATCAAGCAATACCCCGACGTTGCGCTGCACATGCACCAGGGTTCGCCCATGCAGATCGCCGAGATGGCCGCCGATGGCACCGTCGATTTCGCCATTGCTACCGAGGCGCTGGAGCTGTTCGGCGACCTGATCATGATGCCGTGCTACCGCTGGAACCGTTGCGTGGTAGTGCCCCAGGGCCACCCGCTGACCAAACTGCCGAAGCTGACCCTGGAAGTGCTGGCCGAATACCCGATCGTCACCTACGTGTTCGGTTTCACCGGCCGCTCCAAACTGGACGAAGCCTTCAGTCACCGCGGCCTGACCCCCAAGGTGGTGTTCACCGCCGCCGACGCCGACGTGATCAAGACCTATGTGCGCTTGGGCCTGGGCGTGGGCATCGTCGCCAAGATGGCGGTGGACACCAAGCTGGACAGCGACCTGGTGATGCTGGACGCTGACCACCTGTTCGAGTCCAGCATCACCAAGATCGGCTTCCGCCGCGGCACCTTCCTGCGTGGCTTCATGTGCGATTTCATCGAGAAATTCGCCCCGCACCTGACCCGCGAAGTCATGGCCAAGGCTATCCAGTGCCATAACAAGCAGGAGCTGGAAGAGCTGTTCGACGGTGTCGAGCTTCCGGTGCACTAAGTTCGCTACGGCCTGGGGTGGGGCTTTTGTGGGAGCTGGCTTGCCAGCGAGTTTCCGAGGCCCTCAAAAGCTTGCTGGCAACCCAGCTCCCACAGCCATCCATGAAAAACCGGCCAATCTGGCCGGTTTTTTATGTTCAGGCTTTCTTGATCAGGTTGCCGGCATGCAGCCCGCATTCCTTCTGGGTGGCTTCTTCCCACCACCAGCGGCCTTCGCGCTCGTGCTGGTTCGGCAGCACGGGGCGGGTGCAAGGCTCGCAGCCGATGCTGATGAAACCGCGTTCGTGCAGGCTGTTGTACGGCAGCTCCAGCATGCGGATGTAGCCCCATACTTCCTCGCTGGTCATCTGCGCCAGCGGGTTGAACTTGTACAGGGGGCGTTCGGGCGTGGAGAACGCGCCGTCGATTTCCATCGCCGCCACCTGGCTGCGGGTACCCGGGCTCTGGTCGCGGCGCTGGCCGGTGGCCCAAGCGCTGACGGTGGACAGCTTGCGGCGCAGCGGTTCTATCTTGCGGATGCCGCAGCATTCGCCATGGCCGTCCTTGTAGAAGCTGAACAAGCCCTTTTCCTTGACGAACGGCTCCAGCTTGGTGTGGTCGGGCGACACCAGCTCAATGGCGATGTTGTAGTGGTCGCGCACTTGATCGATGAACCGGTAGGTCTCGGGGTGCAGGCGGCCGGTGTCGAGGCTGAAGACCTTGACGTTTTTGTTCAGCTTCCAGGCCATGTCCACCAGGACCACGTCCTCGGCACCGCTGAAGGAAATCCACAGGTCGTCACCGAAGTGCTCGAAGGCAAGCTTCAGGATGTCCTGGGGGGACTTGTTGGCGTAAGTCGCGGCGAGTTCGGCGACGTCGAGGTTCAGGCTCATCAGGCGGCTTCCTAGTTCATGTGGCGCTTTGGCGCTCGTCTGTTGCAGATGGTAACAAAATCGGATTTGCGGCGCCTGCTTCGCGGCCCCGGCCCGCTCCTGCAGGATGACGCTGGCCGGCAGGAGTGGAGCGTGTCCACGAATCAGCCACCGCCGATTTACAGACCTGCGAGGGTATCCATCAACACCTTCACCTTGAACACCGACTCGGCGTATTCATCTTCGCAGTTCGAATCGGCGACGATGGCGCCGCCGCCCCAGCAACTGACCTGACCGTCCTTCACTAACAAGCTGCGGATAGCGATGGAACTGTCCATGTGCCCGCGTACGTCCAGGTACAGCAATGAACCGCAGTACAGCGCGCGGCGGCTGGGCTCCAGTTCGTCGATGATCTGCATGGCACGAATTTTCGGCGCGCCGGTGATCGAACCGCCGGGGAAGCTGCCGCCAATCAGGTCCAGGCAATCCTTGCCTGGCGCCAGTTCGCCGACCACGGCGCTGACCATGTGATGCACGTTGGGGTAACTTTCCAGTGCGAACAGCTCCGGCACGCGCACCGTGCCGATGGTGCAGGTGCGGCCCAGGTCGTTGCGCAGCAGGTCGACAATCATCAGGTTTTCCGCCCGGTCCTTCAGGCTGCTCAGTAGCTCCCGGGCATTGGCGGCGTCCTGCGCCGGGTCGGCGTCGCGCTGGCGCGTGCCCTTGATGGGGCGGGTTTCCACGCGGCCGTCGCTGACCTCGATAAAACGCTCGGGGGACAGGCTGAGGATGGCGCTGCCATCTTCCAGGGCCAGGAAGCCGGAAAACGGCGTGGGGCAGGCCTGGCGCAAGGCGCGGTAAGCGGTCCACGGGTCGCCCTGGCAGGGCGCGCGGAAGCGCTGGGTCTGGTTGATCTGGTAGCAGTCGCCTGCGCTGATGTAGGCCTGAATCCGATCAAAGGCCTCTCGGTACTGCGCCGCAGTCAGGTCCGGGCGCATGGGCGCGTTCAGCTTGAACGGGCCGCTGGCGCCGGGGGCGGGCTGGCTGAACAGCTCGATCAGGCGCCGGCGTTCGGCGCTGTCCACGCTGGGGTGCAGCATGAGTTGGCTAGTCTGGCGCTGGTGGTCGCTGATCAGCGCCCAGGCGTACAGCCCCAGGTTCGCATCGGGCAGGTGCAGGTCGTCCACCGCCACGCTGGGCAGCTGTTCCAGGCGGCGGCCGAAATCGTAGCTCAGGTAGCCGATCAGGCCGCCGGCGAAGGGCAGCTCCAGGCCATCGGGCAGTTGCGCCGGGCCCAGGCTGGCCAAGGCGCCACGCAGGCGCTGGAGGAAGGCTTCGCCGGTTTCATCCGGCAATGCGCGCAGGGTTTCCCGCGGCCAGGCACTGAGTACATCGAAACGCCCGCGCTCGCCGGCAGGTTTGGCGCTGTCCAGCAGAACAGCCCCGGGCGCATGGCGGATCGCAGCGAACCAGGCGGCGGGGTCGGGGGCGTAGGGCAGGGGGTGTACGGTACAGGTCGACATGCGGGCGGTGAAACACCATCAAAAGCGAGGCGGCGATTGTAGACCTGTACACACAAACTGGGTAGCGGCCGCCCTTGTGGGCGCTGGCTTGCCAGCCAGCCCCCCACGGGTTAGGTCAGATGGTTGCAGGCACGTGGCCGAACTGGCCTTGGGTAAAGCGCACGCGCTCTTCGGCGGTCTCGGTGCGGCCTTCGCTGGCCAGTTCGGCCAATCGCGCTTCCACGGCCTCGGTACGGTGGGTGAGCCCGCAGTCATTGGCAATCTGGATATTGAGCCCCGGCCGCGCGTTGAGCTCCAGGATCAGCGGGCCTTTTTCCTGGTCCAGCACCATGTCCACGCCGATGTACCCCAGCCCGCACAGCTCGTAACAGCCGGCCGCCAGCTTCATGAAACCGTCCCAGGTGGGCAGTTGCACGCCATCCACCGCGTTGGCGGTGTCGGGGTGCTTGCTGATAATGGTGTTCAGCCAGGTGCCGCGCAGGGTCACGCCGGTGGCCAGGTCAACGCCCACGCCGATGGCACCCTGGTGCAGGTTGGCCTTGCCGTTGGACTGGCGGGTGGGCAGGCGCAGCATGGCCATGACCGGGTAGCCCATCAGTACGATGATGCGAATGTCCGGCACGCCTTCGTAGCTGATGCTGCGAAAGATCTGGTCCGGCGTGACCCGGTATTCGATCAGTGCCCGATCGCGGTGGCCACCCAGGGAGTAAAGGCCGGTGAGGATGCTGGAAATCTGGTGCTCGATTTCGTCGTGGCTGATGATGCGCCCGGACACCGTGCGATAGCGGCCCTCGAAGCGGTCGGCCACCACCAGAATGCCGTCGCCGCCGGCGCCCTGGGCCGGTTTGATGACGAAATCGCTGCGCCCGTCGATGATCGCGGGCAGCTGGCTGATTTCCTTCTCGGTGGAAATCACCCCGTACATTTCCGGCACGTGGATGCCGGCGGCAATGGCTCGTTCCTTGGTGATGATCTTGTCATCGACAATGGGGTAGAGGCTGCGCTTATTGTATTTGAGCACGTAGTCGGCATTACGCCGGTTGATGCCCATGATTCCCTGCGCGTGCAGGGCCTTCCACGTCTTGAACAGGCCGAACATTCAGGAGCCCGCCTTGATGAAGGCCTTGAAGCGCAGCAACTCGGTCAGGCGGTAGCCACGGTAGCGCCCCATGGCCAGCATGAAGCCCACCATGATCAGCAGGATGGCCGGGAAGGTGAAGACGAAGTACACCAGTTGCGGCACGGTCATCAGCAGGTGCGCCAGGGAGGCGGCGAACAGGGTGCCGATGGCGACTTTCATGGCATGGCTGGCGCCGCGCTCTTCCCAGGTGATAGACAGGCGCTCGATGGTCATGGTCAGGATCACCATGGGGAACAGCGCCACCGACAGCCCGCGTTCCAGCCCCAGCTTGTGGCTGAACAGGCTGATGGCGGCGATGAGCACCACCACGAAGGTCAATACCACCGACAGGCGCGGCAGCATCTGCAATTTCAGGTGCTCCAGGTAGGAGCGCAGGCTCAGGCCCAGGGCGGTGATCACCGTGAACAGCACTATGCCGAAGCCCAGCTGGGTCTCGCGGAACGCCAGGGCGATCAGCACCGGAGTAAAGGTGCCCAGGGTTTGCAGGCCGATCAGGTTGCGCAGGATCAGGATCACCAGCACGCCGATGGGGATCATCACCATGATCATGAACGTCTGCTGGGTTTGCAGGGGCAGGCTGTACAGCGAGTATTCGAGGAAATCGGCGTCGGTGTTCGCGTCGGTGAGCTTGGCCAGGCGGATGGCGTTCATTTCGCTGTTGTTCAGGGTGAAGGTGACCATGGCTTTCTTGCCGCCTTCCACGCTGATCAGGTTGTCATCGCCGGTCCACCACAGCAGCCGGTCGCTCGGCAGGCCCTGCTCGCCGGTGTCGGGGTTGAAATAGAGCCACTGGTTGCCGTTGAAACTGCGCAGCCATAGCTCCGGCGCCTGGGGCTGGTCGGCCACCAGGCGAATGGTGTGCACCTTCTCCAGCGGCACGTGGGCTATGGACAGCAACAGGTCGACGATGCTGGCCTTGTGCGCCGTGGACGGGTCGCCCGCCAGCAGCAGTTTGACGTTGTCGTCGCTCAGGTTGTTGACGCGCTTGATGGTTTCGCTGACGAAGGTCTCGACGTCGGCCGAGTGCTGGCGGATCGGCGCCAGCAGCGCCTCGGCGGCTATTTTCTCGGGGCCGTCGATGGCCATGCTGTCACGGAAGGTGGGGCCTTTGAGCTTGGGTTTTTCAGTGCTGTAGCGCTTGGTCAGCACCAGGCGGTAATACAGTGTCTGGTTGCCGCTGGCGCGCCGCGCCGACCAGGTGACCTTGCGGTTGCCGTCGATGCGGTTGACGTTCACCCCGTAATTGTTGGAGATGAAGCTCTCGTTCAGGCTGACGTAATCACGGGTCAGTGGCGGCACGAACATCTGGATCTTCACCGGGTCCTTGGCGCCGGCCACGAACTCCACCTTGGCGTCGATGTTCCACAGGTCGTCGGTTTCGTCCTCGGTCATGGGAATGCCGAGCACGAATATCTGATAGGCCGTAACCGCCAGGCCCAGGGTAACCAGGACGGCGATGAGGATTTTCAGATGCAGGGTAAGCGAGCGCATTGAGGTTACTCGGCGGTATGAGCGTCATTGCTGCAGGCAGGTTTGCCGGCCGCATATTTTAGACTGGGGTCAACCAGCGCATCGAAGTGCGTGAGCGCGTCGCTACCGATCAGCAGCGGGTACTGGAACGCGCTGCGGTCGGTGAGGTTGACTTCGATCGCGCGCAGTTCGTTGCCCATGCACACGTCCAGTTTGATCACGGGCCGTGCGGTGAAATGCTTGCCTGCGTCCGGGTCGTAGTCGCCGGCCCGGCGCTTGATGTGGCTCACCCGTGCCAGCGGGCGTTCGATGGGGTGGCTGTGGGCCGAGTCGATGGCCAGGTAGAAGCGCACCCAGGACTCGCCGTCGCGCTTGAAGCGCTTGATGTCCCGGGCGCTGAGCGAGGCGGTCTTGGCACCGGTGTCGAGCTTGGCGGCCACCTGCAGGTCGATATCGTCCAGGCGAGCGTATTCGTTTAGGCCGTACACGGTCTTTTCGGCGGCCGTGGCCAGGCCGGGCACGAATAGCAGGCAGAACAGGCGGTGCAGTGGCTTGATAGTCATTATTCCGGGAAAACGGCACCTGGGGCGCGGGCGGCGCATTCTAGCATGATGGTTTTATGACGCCAGCGCACGGTGGGTTGCGCCGGGCCGCGTTTTTACTAGGATTAAGGGTGTTTTGTAACTTGCCGTGAGTAAACACCATGAGCCTGAACGCCGACGTCAACACCCGGCCAGAATATGAGCCGATATTGCAGGCCATCGCCGACTACGTGCTGACCTTCCAGGTGGAGCCCGGCGAGGCGCTGACCACCGCGCGCTATTGCCTGATGGACGCCCTGGGGTGCGGCCTGCTGGCCCTGCGCTTTCCCGAGTGCACCAAGCACCTGGGCCCGCTGGTGGAGGGCACCACGGTGCCCTGTGGTGCCAGGGTGCCCGGCACCGCCTACCGTCTGGACCCGGTCAAGGCCGCCTGGGACATTGGCTGCATCGTGCGCTGGCTGGACTACAACGACACCTGGCTGGCGGCGGAATGGGGGCACCCGTCGGACAACCTGGGGGCCATCCTCGCCGTGGCGGACCACCTGTCCCAGCGCCGCGCCGCCGCCGGGGAGGCGCCGCTGACCCTGCGCAGGGTGCTGGAAGCGATGGTCATGGCCCATGAGATCCAGGGCGTGATGGCGCTGGACAACGCGTTCAATCGTGTCGGGCTCGATCACGTGGTGCTGGTCAAGGTCGCCAGCACCGCGGTCAGCGCCTGGCTGATGGGCGCCAGCCGCGAGCAGATGCTGTCGGCGCTGTCCCATGCCTTTGTCGATGGCCAGGCGCTGCGCACTTACCGCCATGCGCCCAACGCCGGGTCGCGCAAGTCCTGGGCCGCCGGCGATGCCAGCAGCCGCGGCGTGCGCCTGGCCGACATTGCCCTGCGCGGCGAAATGGGCGTTCCCGGTGTATTGGCTGCGCCGCAGTGGGGTTTCTATGACGTGCTGTTCAGCCACACCAACAAGGACCTGGCGCTAAAACCCGAGGACCAGCGGCAGTTTCGCCTGCCGCGGCTGTTCGGCAGCTATGTGATGGAAAACGTGCTGTTCAAGATCAATTTTCCCGCCGAATTCCACGCCCAGACCGCCTGCGAGGCTGCCATTATCTTGCACCCCCTGGTGCGTGGGCGGCTGAGCGAGATCGACCGCATCGTCATCACCACCCATGAATCGGCGATTCGCATCATTTCCAAGGTGGGGCCGCTGGCCAATGCGGCCGACCGCGACCATTGCCTGCAATACATGACCGCCGTGCCCCTGGCCTTCGGCACCCTGGTGGCCGAACAGTACGAAGACGCCTTCCACGCGGCGCACCCGATCATCGACCAGTTGCGCGATAAAATGCAGATCGTCGAAAGCCCGGAATACAGCCGCGACTACCTGGAGGCCGACAAGCGGTCAATCGCCAACGCGGTGCAGGTGTTCTACAAGGATGGCAGCAGCACCGAGAAGGTGGAGGTGCAGTACCCCATCGGCCACCGGCGCCGGCGGGGGGAGGGCATGCCGCTGCTGTTGGACAAGTTCAGGACCCACCTGGCCACGCGCTTCGTGCCCCAGCGCTGCCTGCAGATACTCGAAGCCTGCCGCGACCAGGACAGGTTCGAGGCGCTGGCGGTGCACCGCTTCGTCGACCTGTTGGTGATCTGAATCGCATACCGCCATTGACTTCTGTGGGAGCGGCTTTGCGCGCGAAGAGGGCGCCGCGGTGTTTCAGGCGCTGTGCGGCGTTTTTTCGCGGGCAGCGCCCGCTCCCCCACAGCATGTTACCGCCAGGATACGGCGGCGTTTATTTGAAGCGGCGCTCCACGCCTTTTTCCACCAGGATCTTCGCCGAAATCTCTTCCACCGAGAAATGCGTGGAATTGATGTTAGGGATGTTCTCGCGGCGGAACAGGCTTTCCACCTCCCGCACTTCGAACTCACACTGCGCAAAGCTGGAATACCGGCTGTTTGGCTTGCGCTCGTGCCGAATGGCCGTCAAACGATCGGGATCGATCGTCAGCCCGAATAGCTTGTGCTGATGGGCCTTCAAGGCCGCCGGCAACTGCAGGCGTTCCATGTCATCCTCGGTCAGCGGGTAGTTGGCTGCGCGAATACCGAACTGCATTGCCATGTAGAGGCACGTCGGGGTCTTGCCGCAACGCGAAACACCCACCAGAATCAAGTCAGCCTTGTCGTAGTAGTGCGTGCGCGCGCCGTCGTCGTTGTCCAAAGCGAAATTCACCGCCTCGATGCGCTCCATGTAGTTGGAGTTGTGCCCGATGGAGTGGGATTTGCCCACCGAATACGATGAATGGGCGCTCAGTTCCTGTTCCAGGGGCGCCAGGAACGTGGAAAAGATGTCGATCATGAAGCCGTTGGAGGTGGCCATCACTTCGCGGATGTCCTGGTTGACGATGGTGTCGAAAATGATCGGGCGCACGCCGTCGCGTTCCGCTGAATCGTTTATCTGCTTGACCATCGTGCGGGCTTTGTCGAGGCTATCGATGTACGGGCGCGTGAACTTGTTGAACGTAATGTTCTCAAATTGAGCCAGGAGGCTCTGGCCCAGTGTCTCGGCGGTGATCCCGGTGCCGTCGGAGATGAAAAAAGCAGATCGTTTCATTTGCGCCCTGGGCCTTAAGCTGGTGACGATTCTTGGATATGATAGGCCGGATTTGCCGGTCTTGATTGCCTGGCATTCTCACTTATTTTCCGGGTCCAGGCCATAAACACTCGGCACGCTCCCGGTTGGGAGCTGTACGGGTCCTGAGCTTTTCCAACACAGCTAGTGGAGAGATCACCTTGGTAGAGTACGTAGTTTCCCTCGATAAGCTCGGCAAACACGATGTTGAGCATGTGGGGGGCAAGAACGCATCCCTTGGCGAGATGATCAGCAACCTTGCCGGTGCCGGCGTATCGGTACCCGGTGGCTTTGCCACTACGGCTCAGGCGTACCGCGATTTTCTCGAACAGAGCGGCCTCAACGCTCAGATCCATGCGGCGCTCGACGCCCTGGACGTGGATGACGTGAATGCCCTGGCCAAGACCGGCGCGCAGATCCGTCAATGGATCATGGATGCCGAGTTCCCCGAGCAACTGAACGCCGAAATTCGCACGCACTTCGCCGAACTGTCCAAGGGCAACCCGGACATCGCCGTGGCCGTACGCTCTTCGGCTACCGCCGAAGACCTGCCCGACGCCTCGTTCGCCGGCCAGCAGGAAACCTTCCTGAACATCCGCGGCGTGGAAAACGTCATTCGTGCGGCCAAGGAAGTGTTCGCCTCGCTGTTCAACGACCGCGCCATCTCCTACCGCGTGCACCAGGGCTTCGACCACAAGCTGGTGGCCCTGTCGGCCGGCGTGCAGCGCATGGTGCGTTCGGAAACCGGCACCGCCGGCGTGATGTTCACCCTGGACACCGAATCGGGCTTCCGCGACGTGGTGTTCATCACCGGCGCCTACGGCCTGGGTGAAACCGTGGTACAGGGCGCTGTCAACCCTGACGAATTCTACGTGCACAAGCACACCCTTGACGCGGGTCGCCCGGCCATCCTGCGCCGCAACCTGGGCAGCAAGGCCATCAAGATGATCTACGGCGCCGAGGCCAAGGCTGGCAAGTCGGTACAGACCGTCGACGTCGACAAGGCCGATCGCGCGCGCTTCTGCCTCACCGATGCCCAGGTCAGCGAGCTGGCCAAGCAGGCCATGATCATCGAGAAGCACTACCAGTGCCCGATGGACATCGAGTGGGCCCAGGACGGTGACGACGGCAAGCTGTACATCGTGCAGGCGCGTCCCGAAACCGTGAAAAGCCGTTCCCAGGCCAACGTCATGGAACGTTACCTGCTGAAGGAAAAGGGCACCGTGCTGGTGGAAGGTCGTGCCATTGGCCAGCGCATCGGCGCCGGCCGCGTACGCATCATCAAGGACGTGTCCGAAATGGACAAGGTTCAGCCCGGCGACGTGTTGGTGTCGGACATGACCGACCCGGACTGGGAGCCGGTGATGAAGCGCGCCAGCGCCATCGTCACCAACCGTGGCGGTCGTACCTGCCACGCCGCCATCATCGCTCGCGAGCTGGGCATTCCGGCCGTGGTCGGTTGCGGCAACGCCACCCAGTTGCTGGTGGACGGCCAGGGCGTGACTGTGTCGTGCGCCGAAGGTGACACCGGCTACATCTTCGAAGGCGAGCTGGGCTTCGACATCAAGAAGAACTCGGTAGACGCCATGCCGGACCTGCCATTCAAGATCATGATGAACGTCGGCAACCCGGACCGTGCGTTCGACTTCGCCCAGCTGCCCAACGCCGGTGTCGGCCTTGCGCGCCTGGAATTCATCATCAACCGCATGATCGGCGTGCACCCCAAGGCGCTGCTGAACTATGACGGCCTGCCCGCCGACATCAAGGACAGCGTCGACAAGCGCATCGCCGGCTACAGCGCCCCGGTGGACTTCTACGTCGACAAGCTGGTCGAGGGCATCAGCACCCTGGCCGCCGCATTCTGGCCGAAAAAGGTCATCGTGCGCCTGTCGGACTTCAAGTCCAACGAATACGCCAACCTGATCGGCGGCAAGCTGTACGAGCCGGAAGAAGAAAACCCGATGCTGGGCTTCCGCGGTGCCTCGCGCTACATCAGCGAGTCGTTCCGCGAGTGCTTCGAGCTCGAATGCCGTGCCCTCAAGCGCGTGCGCAACGACATGGGCCTGACTAACGTCGAAATCATGGTGCCGTTCGTGCGCACCCTGGGCGAGGCGAGCCAGGTGGTCGATTTGCTGGCCGAGAACGGCCTGGGCCGTGGCGTCAATGGCCTGCGCGTGATCATGATGTGCGAGCTGCCGTCCAACGCGTTGATGGCCGATGAATTCCTGGAATTCTTCGATGGTTTCTCCATCGGTTCCAACGACATGACCCAGCTGGCCTTGGGCCTGGACCGCGACTCGGGCATCATTGCCCACCTGTTCGACGAGCGTAACCCGGCGGTCAAGAAGCTGCTGGCCAGTGCCATTGCCGCGTGCAACAAGGCCGGCAAGTACATCGGCATCTGCGGCCAGGGCCCTTCGGACCACCCGGATCTGGCCAAATGGCTGATGGAGCAGGGCATCGAAAGCGTGTCCCTGAACCCTGACTCCGTGCTGGAAACCTGGTTCTTCCTGGCCGAAGGCCAAGGCGCCGCGTAACCTTCAAATCTGTAGGTGAATGACTGTGGGAGCGGGCTCTGCCCGCGAAGAGGTCGCCGCCCATTTCAGGGGTGAACCCTTCGCGGGCAGAGCCCGCTCCCACAGTTGCGATGTATTTCCGAGAATTTTTTTGTAAAAGTATTTTATGCAAAGCAGCAGCAATCTCTTCCCGGTCGCCTTGCTCAGCGCCGAACGGCGCGGTGACCTGAGCGAAGACGTCTATCGCATCAAGGCTGCCAACAGCCCGGATGCCAGTGTGGAGCTGGCCGTGACCCGCCTGGGCCTGGCCGACCAACCCCAGCCCGGCGGCGTGCCGGTCATTCTTCTGCATGGCAGTTTCTCCAATCGGCGGTTCTGGGTGTCGCCCCGTGGCATCGGCCTGGGGGCCTACCTGGTACGCGCCGGTTTCGACGTGTGGATTCCGGAAATGCGCGGCCACGGCCTGTCGCCGCGCAACCTGGGCTACCGCAAGAATCGCGTGGCCGACTACGCCCGCTACGACCTGCCAGTGATCGGTGCGTTCGTGCAGGAGCAAAGTGGCCAGCAACCCCACTGGATCGGTCATTCCCTGGGCGGCATCAGCCTGGCCGCAGCCCTGGGGGGTGGTTACCTGGACCAGGCCATGGTGGCCTCGGCTGCGTTGTTCGGCTGTCAGGTGAGCCGCACCTATTGGCCCCTGAAAATGCCGCCGGTGGAGTGGGGTGCGCGGCTGTTGCTCAAGCGCTTCGCGCACATTTCCGGTTCGCGCCTCAAGCGTGGCCCCGAGGATGAGCCCATTGGCCTGGCCCTGGAGGCGATGCGCTGGCACGGCTTGTTCGGCCGCTTCGGCGAGGGCAAGCAGGATTGGTGGGCGGGCCTGGCCGAGGTGCAGGTGCCGTTGCTGGCCGTCAGCGCCAGTGGTGACCACCAGGACCCGCCTTGGGCGTGTCGCAAGCTGTATGAGGCCTTCGGTGGCGACCACCGGCAATTCGTCCAGCTGGGGCGCGAGCAGGGCTTTGGCGACAACTTCGGCCATGTGCAAATGCTGGTGAGCAAAGCCGCCCAGAGCGAAGTGTGGCCCCTGGTGGTGCAATGGCTCAACCGCCCGCATGCAGCACTGCCTGCCCAGGCTGCGCCGGTGGCCGTGGGCGCGTGACTTCACGGTCAGCGGTGTGGGGGCTAAGCTATGTCGATTGCGCGTCGGTTGGTAGCAACCGCGCGGGGTGTAAACGCAGGGTCTGGCGGTTCGTTATTCAGGTATCGCCAACCTTTTCGATTGACCATGCCTACAGCTGACAGGAGTTACCCCATGCATTACCTCACTCCCGATTTGTGCGATGCCTATCCCGAACTCGTCAAGGTGCTCGAACCCATGTTCAGCAACTTTGGCGGGCGCGACTCCTTTGGTGGCGAAATTGTCACCATCAAGTGCTTCGAAGACAACTCAAAGGTCAAGGCGCAAGTCGAGCTGGACGGCAAGGGCAAGGTCCTGGTGGTAGACGGCGGTGGCTCCCTGCGCTGCGCGCTGCTGGGCGACATGCTGGCGGAAAAGGCGGCCAAGAGCGGCTGGGAAGGCATTGTCATCTATGGTTGCATCCGTGACGTGGACGTCATCGCCCAGACCGACCTGGGCGTCCAGGCCCTGGCCAGCCACCCGCTGCGCACCGAGAAGCGGGGCCTTGGCGACGTGAACGTGCCTGTCAGTTTTGCCGGAGTTACATTTAAGCCGGGAGAATTCATCTACGCCGACAACAATGGCGTTATCGTGTCGCCCAGCGCATTGAAAATGCCAGAGTAAGCTGTCTGTAATCGGTCAATGGGGTTTGGATGTTCGAGGAAGAAAACGCGCAGTGGGGGCTGGTACAGGCCCTGGTGCTCGATGGCAAGGGTGGCGCTCGCCAGATCGCGCGGGCGCAGTTGGACGAGTTGCAGCTGCAAGAGCAGGAAAGCCTGTGGTTGCACTGGGACCGCGGCCATCCGCAGACCCAGGCGTGGCTGCGCGAAGACAGCGGCCTGAACGAGTTCAGCTGCGACCTGCTGCTGGAGGAGAACACCCGGCCACGGCTGTTGCCATTGCCGGACGACCAGTTGCTGCTGTTCCTGCGTGGCGTGAACCTCAACCCTGGCGCCGAACCCGAAGACATGGTCTCGGTGCGCATCTTCGCCGAAGCCCGTCGGGTCATTTCCTTGCGCCTGCGGCCCCTGCGCGCCACCGATGAACTGATGGTGCTGTTGCAGCAGGGCCGTGGCCCGCGCACGGCGTCCGAGCTGATCCTCTACCTTGCCCAGTACCTCACCGACAAGGTGCAGACGTTGGTGAGCGAGCTGGGCGAAGTGGTCGACGACGAAGAAGACAAGATCGACGCCGACGAACAGTACACCCCCGAGCATGGCAACATTCTGCAGATTCGCCGACGCGCTGCGGGGCTGCGCCGTTTTCTCGCCCCGCAGCGGGAGATCTTCGGGCAGTTGTCACGCAACAAACTGCCGTGGTTTGTCGACGACGACGCCGATTACTGGAACGAGCTGAACAACAGCCTGACCCGCTACCTGGAGGAGCTTGAGCTCACCCGCGAGCGCGTGGGCCTGGTGCTGGAGGCCGAGGATCGGCGCTTGAGCGAGCGCATGAACCGCACCATGTACCGCTTCGGCATCATCACCTGTATCTTCCTGCCGATGAGTTTTCTCACCGGCCTGCTGGGCATCAACGTCGGTGGCATCCCGCTCAATACGAGCCCCTACGGTTTCCTGGTGGCGTGCGCGATGATGGTGGTGCTGGGTCTGGGGCAATGGTGGTTGTTTCGTCGATTGCGTTGGGTTTAGGTGCCGTTCAGGACACATGTGGTTGCATCTACGCATCGCACAGATGTGACCCGCCTCCGACAGCTCTCGTCTTTGACTGATAATTCGTGAGGTGCGTATGCACGATCCGTTCGAAGAATCATTGCGTGACATGCTCAAGGCGTCTTCCTCCCCTGGGCGGGATGACGATGCGTGTCTGGGCCGTGTACTCAAGACCGCCAATCGCCAGGTCGGCGCGGGCGATCTGTTCAGCCTGATGGGCCGTTGGTTACAGGCCTTCATGATCGCCGTGGACAATGGATCGGGCCATGTGGCGCCAGTTTCGCGACGCAAACCTACTGCTCGTACTGCTGATAAGGCTGATTGACTATGCAACTTGATCTCTGGACCCAGAGCCTGGTGACGGCCATGACCGCACTGTGGACCAAAGTCGCGAACTTCATCCCCAACCTGTTTGGTGCGTTGGTGGTGCTGCTGCTGGGCTTCGTGGTTGCCAAGCTGCTCGACACGCTGTTGTCCAAGCTGCTGGCCAAGGTAGGCCTGGACCGCCTGATGGCGGGTACCGGGCTGACCAAGCTGATGAGTCGTGGTGGCATCCAGGTGCCGATTTCCACCCTGGTGGGCAAGATCGTCTATTGGTTCGTATTGTTGATTTTCCTGGTGTCGGCGGCCGAATCCCTTGGCTTGCAGCGAGTTTCAGCTACGCTCGACATGCTGGCGCTTTATTTGCCAAAGGTTTTTGGTGCCGCGCTGGTGTTGCTGGTTGGCGTGCTGCTGGCGCAAGTGGTCAACGGCCTGGTGCGAGGCGCCGCCGAAGGGGTGGGCCTGGACTATTCGGCCGGCCTTGGGCGCGTGGCGCAGTGGTTGGTGATTGTCATCAGTATTTCGGTGGCCATCAGCCAGCTTGAGGTCAAGACCGACCTGCTGAACCACGTCATTGTCATTGTTTTGATTACCGTTGGTCTGGCTGTTGCACTGGCCATGGGCCTGGGCAGTCGGGAAATCGCCGGGCAGATCCTGGCGGGAATTTATGTTCGGGAGTTGTACCAGGTGGGGCAACACGTGCGAGTTGGAGAGGTTGAAGGCCAGATCGAGGAGATCGGCACGGTCAAGACGACGCTGCTGACCGATGAGGGGGAGTTGGTGTCCCTGTCCAATCGGATCCTCTTGGAGCAGCGGGTTAGTAGCCGCTGAGCCGGCGAATTCTGCTACTGTATGCCGCCGTAAAACGGCCCGGGTTCGGGCCGTGGTGGATATTGACCTGACTGTCGGCCCGACTTGTTTTGAATAAAGTTCATTCGTTGCCCTTGCGTTACGACCCCCGCACGCTCACTGATGAGGAGCTGGTGGCGCGTTCGCATGTGGAGCTTTTCCACGTCACGCGCGCTTACGAAGAGCTGATGCGGCGCTACCAGCGCACCCTCTTTAACGTGTGTGCACGTTATTTAGGGAACGATCGTGATGCTGACGATGTCTGTCAGGAGGTGATGTTGAAGGTGTTGTATGGTCTGAAAAACTTCGAGGGAAAATCGAAGTTCAAGACCTGGCTCTACAGCATCACCTACAACGAATGTATCACCCAGTACCGTAAAGAACGGCGCAAGCGCCGCCTCATGGATGCGTTGAGCCTCGACCCACTCGAGGAGGCATCTGAAGAGAAGGCGCCAAAGCCGGAGGAGCGTGGTGGATTGGATCGTTGGCTGATACATGTCAACCCGATCGACCGAGAAATACTTGTGCTTCGATTCGTCGCAGAGCTTGAGTTTCAAGAGATTGCGGACATCATGCACATGGGTCTGAGCGCGACGAAAATGCGATACAAACGCGCGCTCGACAAGCTACGAGAGAAATTTGCAGGAATCGCCGAAACTTAGTTCGGAGCAAATATCTCTAACGTGGGGCAAGTTCTGCTAGACTTGCCGCCGAGTTGTCCCCGTGTAACGGGGTACTGCTTAACAATCACCAGATGGGGATTTAACGGATGAAACTGAAAAACACCTTAGGCATTGCCATTGGTTCTCTTGTAGCCGCAACTTCGTTCGGCGCTTTGGCACAAGGCCAAGGCGCGGTCGAAGGTGAAGCCTTCTACGGCAAGACCTACAACGACAGCGTCAAGCACGTCGAAGACGGCCGCACCGCCGGTGGTTCCCTGGGCTACTTCCTGACCGACGACGTCGAAGTGATCCTGGGCTATGGCAAGACCAACTACACTCGTTCGAACGATGGTACTGGCAGCCAGAAAATCCACGGCGACACCGCTTCCCTGACCGGTATGTACCACTTCGGTACCGTTGGCGATGCCATTCGTCCATACGTCTCCGGCGGCTTCGCTCACCAGAGCCTGAGCAACGTTGAGGCCGACGGCCACAGCGGTCGCGACAGCTCCACCTTCGCAACCGTTGGCGCTGGCGCCAAGTGGTACATCACCGACAACCTGTACGCTCGTGCCGGTGTTGAAGCTGACTACAAACTGGACAACGGCAAGTGGGACTACGCTCCTACTATCGGTCTGGGTGTGAACTTCGGCGGCAGCGGTGGCAAGGCCCCGGCTGCAGCTCCTGCTCCAGAGCCAGCTCCAGCTCCAGTGGCTGAAGCTCCAGAGCCAGCAGCTGAAACCGTTCGCGTTCAGCTGGACGTGAAGTTCGACTTCAACAAGTCGGTCGTCAAGCCAAACAGCTATGCTGACATCAAGAACCTGGCTGACTTCATGAAGCAGTACCCTCAGACCACTACTCGTGTTGAAGGCCACACCGACAACGTCGGTCCAGACGCCTACAACCAGAAGCTGTCCGAGCGCCGCGCTACTGCCGTGAAAAACGTCCTGGTTAACCAGTACGGCATTCAGGGCAACCGTGTTGACTCCATCGGTTACGGTAAAACCCGTCCAGTGGCTGACAACAAAACTGAAGCTGGCCGCGCCGTTAACCGTCGCGTAGAAGCTGAAGTAGAAGCTCAATCCAAGTAATTGGATAGCGCTTGAAAAAAACCCGGCCTAGGCCGGGTTTTTTTTGCTTCGCGGATTGTCGGGCAGCATCCCCAGCGTGCTCGGCTGCGGATCGGCGCGATCTTCGCCGCGGGTAGCTTGCAGCCCCCCAAAAGGCCTATAATCGCGCCCCTCAACGATCCCCCAACGAGTCATGCCCGCCCATGTATAACCTGGCCCGCCAGCTGTTGTTCAAACTCTCTCCGGAAACCTCTCACGACCTGTCCCTGGACCTGATCGGCGCAGGTGGCCGCCTGGGGCTCAACGGCATGCTGACCAAGCAACCGGCGCGCGTGCCGGTGACGGTGATGGGCCTGTCGTTCGACAACCCGGTAGGGCTGGCCGCAGGCCTGGACAAGAACGGCGCTGCCATCGACGGTTTCGCCCAGTTGGGCTTCGGTTTCGTCGAAATCGGCACCGTCACCCCACGCCCACAGCCTGGCAACCCCAAGCCGCGTATCTTCCGCCTGCCCGAAGCCACGGCCATCATCAATCGCATGGGCTTCAACAACCTGGGCGTCGACAACCTGCTCAATCGTGTGCGCGCCTCGCAGTACAAGGGCGTGCTAGGCATCAATATCGGCAAGAACGTCGACACTCCGGTCGAGCGCGCGGTGGATGACTACCTGATATGCCTGGACAAGGTATACCCGCACGCCAGCTACATCACCGTCAACGTCAGCTCGCCCAACACCCCGGGCCTGCGCAGCCTGCAGTTCGGCGAGTCGCTCAAGCAACTGCTGGAAGCCTTGGCCGAGCGCCGCGAATTGCTGGCCGCCCAGTACGGCAAGCGCGTGCCAGTGGCGATCAAAATTGCCCCGGACATGAGCGACGAAGAAACCGTGCAAGTCGCTCAGGCGTTGCTGGGTGCCGGCATGGACGCGGTGATTGCCACCAACACCACCCTGAGCCGCGAAGGCGTTGAAGGCCTGGCCCATGGTGACGAGGCCGGTGGCCTGTCCGGTGCGCCGGTGCGCGAGAAGAGCACCCACATCGTCAAGGTACTGGCCGGCGAGTTGGCCGGGCGCATGCCGATCATTGCCGCTGGCGGCATTACCGAGGGCAAGCACGCAGCCGAGAAGATTGCCGCCGGTGCCAGCCTGGTGCAGTTGTACTCAGGTTTCATCTACAAGGGCCCGGCGCTGATTCGCGAAGCCGTGGACGCCATCGCCGCGCTGCCGCGCCAATAACCGGGGTATAAAAAAGGGGCCCTCTATGGGGCCCCTGGGCTCTCGCCCGCCGCCCGTTGGGGCGCGCATGGTTAATCAGCAAGAATGTGGATGTAAGGGGAAAATCGTCCTCGTTAGCCGACCGCGTGAAGTTCGTTGAGTCTGTGGATGCCCGCAGTGCCGGTCATACCGTCCCAGTTGTCGCCGCGTCCTTCGCGCCAGCCATTGATCCATGCCTGCCGAACTGACGGTAGAGTAAAAGGGCAAAGCTCACGGGATTTGCCATGGATGCCGTATTGGTATCCGCGTAAAAATGCTCGTTCCAACGGATCACGCTTAAGTCTTCTCATAGGGTATTGCCCTCGTTTGTTGACTGTTATGTCCCGTCGGCCTCGTCTGAGGCCGGGCAGAGTCGTTCTGCCGGTTTTTGACGCTCGCTGCCGGCGTGGCGAGCAATGGTGCCGCACCGTTGCGGTGGGGCCTGTAGTGATTTCTAAACAATGCGTTCTTTCCTGTGAACGACCGTTTTGTCATAAGGACGTAACGATTATGGTGTCTGAACGATAAGTAAACGGATGCTTCAACGCGGTTTTTGCGCCAAACCCGGCTATGATCAGCGTTGCAGCACGGTTAATGGGAATGGGCCATCAACCATTGATGGCTAAATGCTTTTCAGTATTAAGCGACGAAGGGTCGTTTTCAGCCCCGTCGATTTGCAGAATTTTTTTCTGCCGGGACGATCAAAGGCTCCTTTGGGGGCCGCAAACGTGTCCTGGCGGTCGACACCACGGTGGTGTCACACGGGCGCTGCCTGGAACGGCGCCTGGTTAAACTCGGGAAGGGTAATGCGTTGCCCTTTCACTTATGGCTCAAGACCCTGGATACCCCATGTCGGATCGTTACGAACTCTTCCTCACCTGCCCCAAGGGCCTCGAAGGCCTGCTTGCTGAGGAAGCCACTGCGCTAGGCCTCGAGGACACCCGCGAACACACCTCAGCCGTACGCGGCATGGCTGACATGGAAACGGCCTACCGCCTGTGCCTGTGGTCGCGCCTGGGCAACCGCGTGTTGCTGGTGCTCAAGCGCTTCGCCATGAAGGATGCCGAAGACCTGTACCACGGCGTGCACGACGTGGAGTGGCAGGACCACCTGCTGCCGGACGGTACCCTGGCGGTGGAGTTCAGTGGCCACGGTTCGGGCATCGACAACACCCATTTCGGCGCACTGAAGGTCAAGGACGCCATTGTCGACAAGCTGCGCACGCCCGACGGCGAGCGCCCCAGCATCGACAAGCTCAACCCCGACCTGCGCGTGCACCTGCGCCTGGACCGGGGCGAAGCCATCCTGTCCCTGGACCTGTCGGGCCACAGCCTGCACCAGCGCGGCTACCGCCTGCAGCAGGGTGTGGCTCCGCTGAAGGAAAACCTGGCAGCGGCCATCCTGGTGCGTTCCGGCTGGCCACGCATTGCGGCCGAAGGCGGCGCGCTGGCTGACCCGATGTGTGGTGTGGGTACCTTCCTGGTGGAAGCGGCAATGATCGCCGCCGACATCGCCCCCAACCTGAAACGCACCCGCTGGGGCTTCAGCGCCTGGCTGGGCCACGTGCCGGCGCTGTGGCGCAAGTTGCACGACGAGGCCCTGGCACGCTCCGAAGCGGGCCTGGCCAAGCCACCGCTGTGGATTCGCGGCTACGAAGCCGACCCACGGCTGATCCAGCCCGGCCGCAACAACGTTGAGCGTGCAGGCCTGAGCGACTGGATCAAGATTTACCAGGGCGAAGTGGCGACGTTCGAACCGCGTCCCGACCAGAACCAGAAAGGCCTGGTCATCTGCAACCCTCCCTACGGCGAGCGCCTGGGTGACGAAGCCAGCCTGCTCTACCTCTACCAGAATCTGGGCGAGCGCCTGCGCCAGGCCTGCCTGAACTGGGAGGCGGCGGTGTTCACCGGCGCCCCGGACCTGGGCAAGCGCATGGGTATCCGCAGCCACAAGCAGTATTCCTTCTGGAACGGCGCGCTGCCGTGCAAGCTGTTGCTGATCAAGGTGCTGCCCGACCAGTTCGTCACTGGCGAGCGCCGCACCCCCGAACAGCGCCAGCTTGAGCGCGAGCAGGCCCAAGAGCAGGCTATCCAGCCAGCAGCCGACCCCTATGCCCGCGTCAACAAGAACGGCAACCCGATCAAGCCGGCTCCAGCCCCGGCCCCGGTGGTGGAGCAGGCGCGCCTGAGCGAAGGCGGGCAGATGTTCGCCAACCGCCTGCAGAAGAACCTCAAGCAGCTGGGCAAGTGGGCCCGCCGCGAGAAAGTCGACTGCTACCGCGTGTATGACGCCGACATGCCCGAGTACGCGCTGGCCATCGACCTGTACCACGACTGGGTTCACGTGCAGGAATACGCCGCGCCCAAGTCCATCGATCCGGAGAAGGCCCAGGCCCGCTTGTTCGACGCACTGGCGGCCATTCCCCAGGCGCTGAACATCGACAAGAGCCGGGTGATCATCAAGCGCCGCGAGCGCCAGAGTGGCACCAAGCAGTACGAGCGCCAGAGCGCCCAGGGCCAGTTCACCGAAGTGCAGGAAGGCGGCATCAAACTGCTGGTCAACCTCACCGACTACCTGGACACTGGCCTGTTCCTGGACCATCGCCCCATGCGCCTGCGCATTCAGCGCGAGGCGGCCGGCAAGCGCTTCCTCAACCTGTTTTGCTACACCGCCACCGCGAGTGTGCACGCGGCCAAGGGCGGCGCGCGCAGCACCACCAGCGTCGACCTGTCGCGCACCTACCTGGACTGGGCGCGCCGCAACCTGTCACTCAACGGTTACTCTGACAAGAACCGCCTGGAGCAGGGCGACGTAATGGCCTGGCTTTCGGCCAGCCGCGACGAATACGACCTGATCTTCATCGACCCGCCGACCTTCTCCAACTCCAAGCGCATGGAAGGCGTGTTCGACGTGCAGCGTGACCACGTGCAACTGCTGGACTTGGCCGTGGCGCGCCTGGCCAAGGACGGGGTGGTGTATTTCTCCAACAACTTCCGCAAGTTCCAGCTCGATGAGCACCTGGGCGAGCGCTATCAGGTTGAAGAAATCAGTGCCCAGACCCTGGACCCGGACTTTGCCCGCAATACCAAGATTCACCGTGCCTGGAAGATTCAGGCCCGATGAGCGGTAACCCGCAGCGGGCCTGACTGTCGTACAGTTTTGCGCGCACGCTGGAAAAGGGCTCCGATGGAGCCCTTTTTGCTGTGCGACCGATCAACATTTTCGCTTGATGGCTCACTAGGCAAACTACTGGCAAATAGCTATAACTGAGCTAAGGCCAATGTGACAACCGAAGCACGCCGGCGTTATGAGTTCCGCTTATGTCGTTGCATGCCGTTCGCCCAAAGATTCTTGGCTTTATCAGTGAAGACGCCTCGGCCTGGTTGATCGCCTCGCTGGCTCTGGCTGCCGGCGCGCTGGTCACCAGCCTGTTGGCCGTTGGCGCGTCCGAACTGTATCAGCGCCAGTTGCGTCAGCGTTTCGAACTGCTGGCCAATGAGCGTTTCAGCCGCATTGAAGAACGCTTCGAGGACCAGACGCAACGTCTGGATGGCCTGCGGCGTTTTTTCAGTTATTCCAACGATGTCACTCGCCACGAATACGATGGTTATGCCGGCCCGTTGCTGTTGCGCACCCAGGCCTATTCCTGGCTGCCCAGGGTGACCGACGCCGGGCGCCAGGCGTTCGAACAGAAGGCGCGGGATGACGGCATCGACGATTTTGTCATTCGCGAACTGGCTGCCGACGGCAGCCTGGTGCCCGCCGCTCGGCGCGACGAGTACTACCCGGTATTGTTCACCCAGTCCCAGACACGGCTGCGCTTGCCCCTGGGCTTTGACGTCAACTCCCAGGGCCTGCGTCACGACACCCTGATGCGCGCCTTGGCCACGGGCGGGTTGTCAGTGACGGCGCCGATCAATCTGGTAGGCGTGAGCGAACGTAACAGCCGTGGCGTGCTGATGGTGGCGCCGGTGCCGGGCAAGGACCACGGGCCGCCGCTGGGTTTTGTTTCCGCGGTCATCAGCATGGGCCAATTGATGGGCGACGGCCTGCCAGCGCAAAGCGACGACAACCTGCACGTGCGCATGCTCGACCTGTCTACCGCCGGCACCCATGAGGTGTTGTACGAGTCAAGCAATACCCCCGCTCCCGAGGCGCTGACCGCCAGCCACCTGCTGCATTTGGCCGACCGTGACTACCAACTGGACATCAGCCCCAGCCCGCTGTTCGCCGAGGCCAACCATACCTCGCCGGTCAACGTGATGGTCATTCTTGGCGCGCTGCTGAGCCTGATGCTCAGCGCCCTGCTGTACAGCCTGGTCAGCCAGCGCCAGCGTGCGCTGAGGCTGGTAGAACAACGCACTACTCAGCTGCGCAGCAGCGAGCAGGCGCTGCGCATCACCCATAACCAGCTGCGCGGCGTGCTCAATGCGGCGACCCAGGTGGCGATCATCGCCACCGACCTGCACGGCCTGATCACCACCTTCAACGCCGGTGCCGAGCGCATGCTGGGTTACAGTACCGACGAGGCGGTGGGCCACTTGACCCTGCAGAACCTGCACCTGAGCGAAGAGCTGGTGGCGCGCGCCTGTACCTTGAGCGCTTATTACGAGCGGGACATCGCGCTGTCCCAGGCCATGTTGGTGGAAACGCCGGGCGAGGGCGGCGACCAGGCGCGCGAATGGACGCTGGTGCGCCGTGATGGCAGCACGGTGGTGGTGAATATGCTGGCCACCACGGTGTTGGACGAGCAGGGACGCTGGATCGGCCACCTGGCCATCTGCATTGACATTACCGAGCGCAAGCGTGTCCACGAGGCGCTGGCGGCCCGTGACCAGTTGCTGCGCAAGCTCAGCGCCGAGGTGCCGGGTGGCATCTATCAATTCCGCCTGGACCCCGATGGCCATACCAGTTTCAGCTGGGCCAGCGATGGCATTCGCGACATCTACGAAATGGAGCCCAGCGAATTGCGCGACGATGGCCGGGTGGTCATGCAGCGCATTCACCCGGACGACGGGGAGCGGGTGCTGGAATCCATTCGCTATTCGGCCGTGCACCAGACGCCCTGGCGCGAAGAGTACCGCGTGCTGCTGCCGCGCCAGGGCCTGCGCTGGGTACGTGGCGAGGCCACCCCCGAACCCATGCCCGGCGGCGGCACCCTGTGGCACGGCTACCTCACTGACATTACCGACCTTAAACGGGTGGAAGAAGAGTTGCGTGCGCTATCGGTTACCGATGTGCTGACGGGCATTCACAACCGCCGCTATTTTCAAGAGCGATTGAAGGCCGAGCTGGATCGTTCCGAGCGTGATCATCTGGATTTGGCGGTGATCATGCTTGATATCGATCACTTCAAGCGTATCAATGATCAGTTCGGCCACGCCGTGGGTGACCACGTGTTGCAGGGCATCTGCGAGAAGATCAGCCACCGTCTGCGCCGTACCGATGTGTTCTGCCGCCTGGGGGGTGAGGAGTTCATGGTGCTGTGCCCGGGCAGCAACGTCGAACAGGCGCATGCGTTGGCACTGGAGCTGTGGCAGGGCCTGCGCCACGCGCCGGTGGAGGGCGTGGGCACCGTCACCGCCAGCTTCGGTGTGGCCGGCTGGCGGCGCGGGGAGGGCGCGGATGCGTTGTTGCTGCGCGCCGACTCGGGCGTGTATGCCGCGAAGCAGGGCGGGCGGGATCGGGTCGAGCCCGAGTTGCCCTGAAAACGACCTGGCGCTGTAACCGCTGCCGCCAGGCTGCACGGTCTGTGCAGCCGCGACGTCAGGGGTTGAGCGACACACCCTGATTCAGCACCTTGGGCTGGCGGTACAGGTCCAGCAGGGCCTGGTCCAGCACCGACGAGGCGCCCCACGGCCTTGGGTCGTTGAGGATGGCCACCACGGCCCAGGTATTGCCGTTGTCGTCACGGCTGAAGCCGGCAATGGCGCGCACGGTGTTCAGGGTGCCGGTCTTGACGTGGCCTTCGCCGGCCAGCGCGGTGGTCTTGAGGCGTTTGCGCATGGTGCCGTCGGTGCCGATGATGGGCAGCGAACTCATGAACTCCGCCGCGTAGGGGCTCTTCCAGGCGGCTTGCAGCATGGTGGCCAGTTCGCGCGCGCTGACGCGTTCGTCACGGGACAGGCCCGAACCGTTCTCCATGACCAGGTGGCTGGCCGGGATACCCTTGCGGGCCATCCAGGCGCGAATCACGCGCTGGGCGGCCTTGGCGTCGTCGGCGTCGGCGTCGGTGCGGTAGCGTGCGCCGATGCTCAGGAACAGCTGCTGGGCCATGGTGTTGTTGCTGTATTTGTTGATGTCGCGAATGATTTCCGACAGGTCCGGGGAAAAGGCCCGGGCCAGCAGCTTGGCATCCTTGGGCACTACTGCTTCGCGGTCACGGCCGGCAATGCTGCCGCCCAGCTCGCCCCAGATGGCGCGCACGGCGCCGGCGGCGTAGGTGGGGTGGTCGAGCAGCGACAGGTATGTCTGCGAGCTGCAGCCTTCGCCCAGGTTGCCACTGACCACCACGCTGATGCCGTCCGCGGCAGTCACCGGGTTGTAGCGTACGTCGCCGCCACACTGCTTGGTGGCCAGCGCCTTGACCTGATTGTCCACGTGAATGCTGGCGATCGGTGGCTCCACCGACACGGAAACCTTGCCGCCGTCGTTGCGGGCCACGAAGCGCAGGGCCTTGAGGTTGACCATCAGAGCGTCCGGACGCACCAGGAACGGCGCGTTCTCGTCGCCGCCATCGTCGTTGAATTCGGGCAGGTTGGGCTGGATGAAGTAGCTGCGGTCCAGCACCAGGTCACCGGTGACCTGTTGCACGCCGTTGGCACGCAGGTCACGCATCAGCAGCCAGAGTTTTTCCATGTTCAGCTTGGGGTCGCCGCCGCCCTTGAGGTACAGGTTGCCGTGCAGCACACCGTTGCTCAGGGTGCCGTCGGTGTAGAACTCGGTTTTCCACTGGTAGTTGGGGCCCAGCAGCTCCAGCGCGGCGAAGGTGGTGATGGTCTTCATGGTGGACGCCGGGTTCACCGACACGTCGGCATTGAACACGGTAGGCGTGCCGGGCGCGCTGAGCGGCACCATCACCAGCGACAGCGAGCTTTCGGGGATCTTGCTGGTCTTGAGGGCCTGGGCCACCTTGGGTGGCAGGCTGGTGTCCACCTGGGCGCCGTGGGCGGGCAGGGCGAGGGGCAGCATCAGGCTGGCAAAAAACAGAGGGCGGAGCGATTTGATCATGGTGTGGAAAACCCTGCGTGCGAGGGGTGATAAAAATGAGGGCATGAAAAGGTGAAAGCCCCCGGACATGAAAGTGTCGGCATTATGCCCCAAGGCATTGGCGCTTTGACCTGAACTGACCACTTATTCATGATTTTTTCGACGCTTGGGCGGGTTTGTCCACAGGAAACGGGCAGTTTCGTGCTGAAACTGCTAAAGTGCCGCGCGTTATTACTCAAGAGGATTGTTTCATGGCCACTAACCGTTCCCGCCGTCTGCGCAAAAAACTCTGCGTGGATGAATTCCAGGAGCTGGGTTTCGAACTGAACCTGGACTTCAAGGAAAACCTGGACGACCAGGCAATCGACGCATTCCTCGACGCGTTCCTGACCCAAGCCATGGACGCCCATGGTCTGGACTACGTCGGTACCGATGACGTGGGCCTGGTTTGCACCGTGCGTCGCGGCTCGGTCAACGAAGAGCAGCGCGCTGCTGTGGAAGCGTGGCTCAAGGGCCGCGACGAGTTGACCAAGATCGAAGTCAGCCCGCTGCTGGACGCCTGGTACCCAGGGAAGCCGATCAACCCGGTTGCCTGAACCAAGCGATACGAAAAAGCCGCTGCCCGCCAGCGGCTTTTTTGTGCGCGCGTTTTACCTCGGGTCCTGCAGTAGCTGCCGCCAGGCTGCCTCTTGCGGCGCGGTGTATCAGGCATTGCACGTCGCCCGTGACGCGGCCTTACGGCCGCTGCTACGCAAACCCGTCAGGCGATCTGCGGGGCCACGCCGGCCTTGGCCAGCACCTGTTCGATGTCCACGGCATCGAGTTGCTGCGCGGGCAAAAATTGCCGGGCGTATTCCATGTACACCCCGCTGCGCAGGAACAGCGCGAACAGTTCGGGGTCGATGTGCGCGTCGCGGCACATGAACGCCATGATGCCCAGGGCCTCGCTGAGGGTCTTGCCCTTCTTGTAGGGACGGTCGGCCGCCGTCAGCGCTTCGAAGATATCGGCAATGGCCATCATGCGCGCCGGCAGGCTCATCTGCTCGCGCTTGAGGCCTTTAGGGTAGCCACTGCCGTCCATTTTCTCATGGTGCCCGCCGGCCATTTCGGCAACGTTCTGCAGGTGGCTGGGGAAGGGCAGGCGGCTGAGCATCAGGATGGTCTGCACCATGTGATGGTTGATGATGTAGCGCTCTTCGGCGGTCAGCGTGCCGCGGCCGATACTCAGGTTGTACAGCTCGCCCCGGTTGAACTTGTGCTGGGGCACTTTCATGTTGAAACCCCAGGGGTTGTCCTCGGGCATGCGCTCGGCGTCCGGGCGCTCGAATAAATGCTCGGGGCGGTCGGCCAGCAGCGGCTCGCGCGCGGGCAGTGGGGCGGCCGGGCTGCGTTCCTGGCGCTTGTTTTCTTCCCACGACACGCCCAGGCGGTCGTCCAGGGTGCGCAACCAGGTACGTTCGGCAATGCGCGCCAGGCGCTCCAGGCTGGCGGCGTCCATGAATTCACCGCCCAGGTTGCTGCGGGCCACGAAGGCAAAGTCGTCGTCCAGCGCCTGCAGTTCGGTATCCCTTCGGCCCGCCAGCGCGGCACCGTCGCCGCCTTCGGCCAGGCGCTGCCAGTAGTCGATCCAGGCGTCGCGCTTGAGCACTTCAAAGCGTGTGCGGATCTCATGGATGCGGTCGTACAGGGTTTCCAGTTTGGTGGCTTTGTCCACCACGTACTCCGGCGTGGTGACTTTGCCGCAGTCGTGCAGCCACGCGGCAATGTGCAGCGCTTCCCACTCTTCTTCGGTGGGCTGGTAGTGGGCAAACGGCGGCTGCTGGCTGTCGGCGGCGGCGCGGGCGAGCATCTTGGTCAGCACCGGTACGCGCTGGCAGTGGCCGCCGGTGTAGGGGCTCTTGGCGTCGATGGCGCCGGCGATGATCTGAATGAAGGCGTCCAGCAGTTGCTGCTGGCGCACTTGCAGGCGCTGACCCTCGATGCTGGCGGCCGCCACGCCGGAAACGGCCTGGATGAACGCAATGCGGTCGGGGCCGAACTTTGCCAGGTCGCTGCGGCTGCCGGTGTCGCGGTGCAGCAGTACCAGCACGCCGATGGTTTCATTGCGGCGGTTGTGCAGGCGCACGCCGATCAGGTCCAGGCGCGGGCTGTCGAGCTTGAGCATGACCGGCTTGAGCTCGCGGGCTTGATCAAAGCCCAGTGACGTCACCACGCTGTTGCGTTGCTCGCTGAGGTCACGCAGCCACTCCGGGGTGTCGGCGCCGCCCAGGGCGTGGCTGGTCAGGCCGTAGTTTTTCACGTTGCGGCGCTTCTCGTTGATGATCAGCCCGCTGGGCTCGACGCGCCCGGTGTCGCTGTCGTACAGGTAGATGATGCCCGCCTGGGCGTGGCTCAGGTTCACGGTTTCCTGCAGCACGCGCTTGAGCAACGGCTCGAATCGGGTCTCGGCGGACAGGCTGGCGGTGATCTCGAAGAAGCTGGCCAGGGTCTGTTTCATGCGGCGCATGGATTCGGTCAACTGGTCCACTTCAAGGACCGGCGAGCGCTGGGCCGGCGGGTGTTTGAAGTTGAAGCTGCGAATCGCATCGGCTTCCTTCACCAGGGCGTAGATCGGCTTGACCAGCAGGCGCGAGGTCAACCAGCCCACCGGCAGGCACAGCAGCAGAATGGTCAGGGTCACCAGCGCGCCTTGCCAGCGCATTCGATAGGCATCGGCCAGCAATTCATCCTCGGGCACCAGCAGGGCCAGTTGCAGGCCGTCGGGGCCACCCTGGTCGATGCTGCTGCGCGACACCACCCAATCACGTCCGGCAGCGTGCAGGCGGTTGTCATCGCCGCTGCCATTGGCCAGCAGCTCGGCCAGTGCCGGGTTGAGTTCGGCCACCTTGACCAGTTCGGCAGTGCCGCTCTGGGTGATCAGGCGCTGGCTGTCGGGATAGGCGACGGCGTTGCCGCCATGGTCGAACAGCGCGATCTGGGTATGGGGAGTGACCCGATGCTTGGCCAGGGTGGCGCTGAGGTCGTCCAGGGTCAGGTCGGCGCCCAGCACCACGTGATCGCTGACGCGCAGGGCCAGGGTGGTACCCACCGCGTGGCTGGAGAAAAACACATAGGGATCAGTGGTGATCTGCCCGCGATCATTGAGTGCACGGCTGAACCAGTCGCGGGTGCGGGGATCGTAAGGCGCGTCGTTGGCTGCGTGGCGGCTGATGGGGTTCAGCGCGCTGTCGTACATCAGTGATTGCTCCAGCACGGTACCTGCGCTGTCATGCTCGATGCTCCACACCTGGTAGGCGGCGTTGGCCGGGGCATCGAAACGCTGCTTGAGGGCGTCGGTACGCAGCGGCCGGACCATGAAAAAGTCGCCGTTGCCGTAGCCGGTATACAGCGAGGCCAGGTTGGGGTTGTCTGCCAGTGACTGCGCCATGGGTTCGAGCAGTGCCAGACGCTGCTCCAGGTTCCCGGCCTGGGCGGCATCGTTGAGGGCCAGCAGGCTCAGCAGATGACGGATAGGCAGGTAGGTATGGTCGATGTCCAGGCGCACATCCTGGTCTATGCGCGAAAACAGAGTCTGGCTGCTGGACAGGATGATCTGCGAGGTCTGTCGGTAGTTGAACAGCCCCAGCACGGTGCCGGTGAGCAGCAACAGCAGGGTGAACATGGCGCTGATATGCACATGCAGCGGAAAGCGGCGTTCTGTGAGCCTGGGCATCGCGAATCACTCCTTGAGGATGCGTTCACCGCCCGCCAAGCATAGTCAAGGCGCGACAGCGTGCAGAGCCTGATCACCGCAGCCCTTGCGGGCCGATAATGGCTAACGGAATGGCCGTTGACAAGCCTGCTGCCTCAGTTGTCGGGCAGGGTTGCCAAGTGCCGTTTCAACGCCCGTTCCAGCGCTTCCATGGCGGTGGCCACCGGTGTCGCCGAAACCGTGCTCGCGCCGTCCTGGCAGGCCTTTTCCAGGGCTTCGCAGGCCTGGGTCAGGGTAGTCGCCGCCACAATCCGCGCAGCGCCCTTGATGCGGTGCGCCAGGTCATGCAGGGCGCTGGGGGTGTCGGCGGCCAGCAATGCCTGGCGGTCGGCCATGCAGCTGTCCAGTACCTGTTGCAACAGCCGTCGTTCAAGCTTGGGTTCGCCGCCGGTCAAGGGCGCCAACTGGCTGAGGTCCAGCACGCCACCATGCAGTTGCACGGCCACCGTTGCCAGTGCCCGGGTCAAGTCGGCCAGGCCCATGGGTTTGAACAGGCAGTCGTTCATGCCGGCTGCCAGGCAACGTTCGCGCTCCTGATCCTGGGCACTGGCGGTATAGCCAAAAATCACCCGCGGCCGCAGCCCTTGTTGCTGTTCCTGCTGGCGCAGGCGCCGGGTCAGCTCGTAGCCATCGATGCCCGGCATGTTGCAGTCCACCAGCAGCACGTCGAACGGGCTGTCCAGTGCAACCTGCAGCCCGCGGTCGCCGTTGTCCGCGGTGGTGGCGCTCAGGCCCAGAAAGTCCAGTTGCTGGGTCATCAGCAAGCGGTTGGCGGGGTGGTCGTCGACCACCAGCACCCGCAGCCCGTGCAGGTTCACGGCGGGCGGGGCCTGGGCGGGCGCCGGGGCCTGCGCGGCCAACTCGTCGGCCACCAGGTTGATGTGCACCTGAGTCCCTTGGCCAGGTTCGCTGTGCAGCTCGATGCTAGCCCCCATCAGGTGGCACAGGTGCTTGCTGATCATCAGCCCCAGGCCGGTGCCACTGCGTGCGCGAGCGCTGTCGGGGTCGACCTGGGCGAACGGCTGGAACAGCCGCTGGCGGTCGGTGCCGGTGATGCCAATGCCGGTGTCGGTGACCTGCACCTGCACCTGCCGAGTGCCGGGCTTGGTACCGGGTGTCATGGTCAGTTCGAGGGTCACCTGGCCCTGGTCGGTGAACTTGATCGCGTTACTGACCAGGTTCGACAGCACTTGCTTGAGGCGCAGCGGGTCCAGCACTACGTCAGGTTGCGGCGTGGTGGGCAGGCGCAGGTGCAACGGCAGGCCCTTGTCGCGCGCCAGGCCTTCGAAGATGCGCGCCACGTCGCTGACCAGGCGTGGCGCCTGGGTGCGTTCCAGCGCCAGCGTCAGGTGCCCGGCTTCGATGCGCGATACGTCAAGGATATCGCCGATCAGCGCCAGCAGGTCTCGCGCCGACGAATAGGCCACCTCGATGGCGCCGCTGTCCAGCTGGTTCTGCTCGGCACGGCGCATGGCCAGTTCGAGCATGCCTATCAGGGCGTTCATGGGGGTGCGAATCTCGTGGCTCATGGTGGTCAGGAACGTGCTTTTGGCCCGGTTGGCCTGGTCGGCCTGGTCCTTGGCCTGGCGCAGGTCTTCCAGGAGCTGGCGGCGCTCGCTGATGTCGATCCAGCCACCGATCACCCCCTGTACCTGGCCAGCCGAATCGCGGTACGGCAGTATCCAGTGGTAAATGCTCAGCAGATGCGAGCCGATGCGCAGGGGGCGGTCCATCACCAGCGGCTCGCCCTGGGCCATCACGTGCAGGTAATCCAGGTGATAGGCACGGGCCTGTTCGGGGTCTGGCAGCACGCCCTGTTGCACGGTCTTGCCGAGCACGTCTTCGCGCCGGGCGTCGAAGGTTTTCAGGTAACTGTCGTTGCAACTGATCAGCAGGCCCGCGCGGTCACGCACATAGATCGGGTGAGGGGTGCCGTCCACCAGCGTGCGCATGAACTGGAACTGGTCGCTCAGGGCGCGCTCGGCACGCAGTCGTTGGCGAATCTGGCGTTTCATGTACAGGATCCACAGCAGCGATACGCTCAGCAGCAGGGTGGCGCCGGCGACGATCTGCAGGATCAGGCGATGATAATTGCGCCAGTAACCTGTGCCCCCTGGCGCGTAGTTGCGCCAGCGGGCGATGAGGGCGGTCATTTGCGCCGGGTCGATGCTCAGCAGCGCTTTGTCGAGTATGGACGCCAGTTCCGTGGCCTCATGGGCCGTGGCCAAGACAAAGGTGGCCGGGACGGAGCCCACCGTGCTGCGAATTGCCAGGCGGTCCTGAAACAACGGCGAGGCCAATAGGTGGCGGGCCACCACCAGCGAGCTGACGGCGCCCTCGACCTGGCCCTGGGCAAGCCGGTCCAGGCTGGCAAAGCCGTCGTCGGTTTGTTCTAGCTGCACGTGGGGAAAGTGTTCCTGCAGCCAGGGCACCAGCGGGTTGCCGCGGGTAATGGCCAGGCGGCGGCCGTCAAGGTCGCCCAGGTCGTTCAAGCGGCTGTCCTTGGCGGTCAGCAGCACGAAGGAATTGCTCAGGTAGGGGCGGCTGAATTGCAGGCGCTGTTCGCGCTGGTCGCTGGGAATGATGGCCGCGACCAGGTCGGCGTTGCCCTGGCTGACACGGGTGAGCATGTCGTTGACGCCGGTGGCGCGTTGAATCTCGAACTGCAGCCCGGTGCGCAGGCGGATCAGTTCCAGCAAGTCGGCGCTGATGCCGCGCAGGTTACCGTAGCGGTCGAAAAACGTCAGCGGCGCGAACGAGTCGTCTACCACTACCCGCACACTGGGGTGCGTGGCCAGCCAGCGCTGTTCCTGGCGGCTCAATTGCAGTTTGCGGTCGGTGAGCAACAGGTCGCTGGCTCCGCTCCAGCGCTGGAAGATAGCCTGGCGCTGGCTCACGCTCACGTCATCCAGTGCCTGGTTGATCCGGGCCAGCAGGGCGGGGTTGTCACGGCGCACCGCGAAACTGAAGCCCGATGCCTCGTCGCGGCTGAAGTTGGCCATGTGCACATTGTTCAGCAGGCCCTGGTCCATTTGGTAATGGGTGGAAATGGTGTCGCCCAGAAAAACGTCGGCCTGCTCGAATGCTACCGCGTTCAGGGCATTCTGATAGGACGGGTAGTACTGCACGATCGCCTCGGGGTAGTGGGCCTTGATGTAGGCGGCGGGCAGGTAGTGGTTGACCACGCTCAGGCGGCGCCCCGCCAGGCCGTCATCCAAGGGGCGGTCGTCGTCTGTGCGGGTGACCAGCACCGGGCGGTCCACAGCGTAGGCGCTGCTCAGGGCCAGTTGCGGTTGCACGGCCTCGTAGCCGTTGGCACTGGCCAGCAAGTCGATGCGCCCGTCGCGCAGCGCGTCGATGGCCTGGTCACGGCTGGGGTAGCGCTGCACGGCTATCGGGCGGCCCAGCGCATGGCCCACCAGAGTGGCATAGTCGGCGCTCAGGCCTTCGTACTCTTGGGCCGTGCTGATGTCGAACGGTGGGTAATCAGGCGCCGAAACGCCCAGGCGCAACGGTGCGCCGTTGTCACCCGAGCGAGACGGGGTGAGTGTGGGGGCAGCGTCGTGGCTGCGCAGTACCAGCCACTGGGTGTGCTGTGCTGCAACTGCATCGACGGCGATGCACAGAAAGCTGCAGCAAAGGGCCACGCGGCGGGTGAGTTTATTCATACAAGGGCATTGCGTTTGGCAATTTCAATCAGTTCAACCAATGAAGCCACTTGCAGTTTCTGCATCAGTCGTTTCTTGTAGGTGCTGACGGTCTTGTTACTGAGAAACATACCCTTGGCGATTTCCTTGTTTGAACGCCCTTGGGCAAACAGTTGCAAGACCATCAACTCACGGTCGTTGACGGCCTTGAAGCGTTCTATTTCATTGCGCCCGCAGTCGTCCAGGTTCGGAGGGTTGAGGGCCTCGCTGGGGAAGTAGTTATAACCGGACATCACCGCCTTGATGGCGCTGCTCAGTTCCCCCAGGGCTTCCTGTTTGCACACGTAACCGGCGGCGCCCGACTGCATGCAGCGAAAGGTGAACAAGGCCGGTGTCTGCGCGGTGAGTACAAGAATTTTCGGGCCGATGTTCATGGTCTGGAAGCGTGCAAGCACTTCCAGGCCATCCAGACGCGGGATGCTGATGTCGAGAATGATCAGGTCCGGCGGGTTCTCGCGGATGATCTGCATGGCGTCGACGCCGTTGTCACATTCGCCGATCACGGTGTAGCCCTCTTTTTCCAGCAGGAACCGTACGGCGAGGCGGATGACCGGATGGTCGTCAACGATAAAAGCGGTGCTCATAAATAACTTTCCCATACAGGCGACGAAGAAAAAGCGCACATTAGCCCAGTTGCAGAGGGTGGCATATGAAGAAAGATAGCCGTCTGCGCCATATAGGAAACTTCCTACAGAAATTGTAGTTTAAGAATACAGCTAAAAGCGTTTTTCTAGGGTGTCAAGGTAATAGTGTGATGGCTTTGTGACGGAATGAAAGTGTATTTTCACAAGCGGTAAAGTTGTATGTAAATATTCACTTAGTGGGGGGTGTGTTCGCCAGCGGCGCGTGGGGCCTGAAGTTTCTAGTATAGGTCTTACACGCTTGAAGGGATTTCCCTTACAGCTGCGACAGATTATTCCCCGGGCAGGACGGTGCCGGCGAGAGGACGCTTCTGAAAGTATCGTAGGTTTTTTCCGAAGGTGATGCAGGGGAGGGTGGCCCCCGTCTGGGGCCACCGCTGCAGGTCACTGCGGACTGGAGCGGCCGGTCATTTCCCGTGCCATCTCACTGGCATAGCTGTCGGTCATGCCGGCGATGAAGTCGATCATGCGCAGGAACGAGGCATGCAGCGAACCGTCAGGGTTGGGGGCGCTGTTGCCGAGCAGGTCGAGAATGCGCCGGTTCTTGAATGAGGGCTGCTGGCCGCCGTGCTGTTCCAGCGCGGCGCCACACAAGGCGTTGAGGAGGATTTCCAGGGTGGTGTAGGCGCCGATTTCGTGCAGGGTCTTGCGCTTGTCCTGGAAAATTTTCTTGCGCGCCATGTCCTTGGCACTGAGCACGCAGCGCTTGGCCGGGCCGTGCATGTGTTCCACCAGGTCGCCCTGCAGGGTGCCGGCCAGCAGGGCGTCCTGTTGCTCGACGAAGGCCCGTGCGGCGGCGTTGGTCAGGTGCTCGATGGCCTTGCCGCGCAGGATCGCCAGTTTGCGCCGGCGTGAATCCAGCGGTCCCAGTTGGCGGTAGGTTTCCGGCAAGTCGTCGCCCACCAGGCCCAGCAGCAGCGATTCGACTTCGGCGTAGTCGAGCAAGTCCATTTCCAGGCCGTCTTCCAGATCGATCAGCGCGTAGCAGATGTCGTCGGCGGCCTCCATCAAGTACACCAATGGGTGCCGCGCCCAGCGCTGGTCTTCCAGTTGTGGCAGGCCCAGTTTGTGGGCGATCTGCTCAAGCAACGGCAACTCGCTCTGGTAGCAGCCGAACTTGTGCTTCTTGTAGCCCAGGGAGTCGGCATGGCGAGCGGTCCACGGGTACTTCAGGTAGGTGCCCAGAGTGGCGTAGGTCAGGCGCATGCCACCGTCGAACTGGTGGTATTCGAGTTGGGTGAGCACGCGAAAGCCCTGGGCGTTGCCTTCGAAATTGAGGAAATCGTTTTGCTGGGTCGGGGTCATGCCGTCCAGCCAGCCGCGGCCCGCGGCCTGCTGGAACCAGTGGCGAATGGCGTCCTCGCCGGAATGGCCGAAGGGCGGGTTGCCAATGTCATGGGCCAGGCACGCCGACTGCACCACCATGCCCAGGTCGCTGGGTTCGCACCAGCTGGGCAACTGGTCGCGCAGGGTTTCACCCACGCGCATGCCCAGCGAACGGCCCACGCAACTGACTTCCAGCGAATGGGTAAGGCGCGTGTGAATGTGGTCATTGCTGGTCACGGGGTGCACTTGGGTCTTGCGGCCCAGGCGGCGGAAGGCACCGGAGAAAATGACCCGGTCGTGGTCCTTGTGAAAGGGGCTGCGGCCCAGCTCTTCAGGGCTGTGCAGGATCTTGCCGAGACGTTCGCGGTTGAGCAGGGTAAGCCAATCCAAGGCCGAATCTCCTGAAAGCGTGATTGAGCTTGAGCTTCGGGGTTTGGCGGGATTCGTGCAAGTTTTAATGGTGTTTCAACCACGCCGCTGCCGCCAGGCTACGTGGATACCTCAGCCCAGCTGCGCCGCGTCTACGTCAATCAACAGCAGGCGCTGGCCGTTATCAAAGAACTGCCCGGCGGTGAGGCAGTACTGGTTGCTAGTAGCGTCGCGGTAGGTGTTGGACAGGATCAGGCGGCGCTCGTCCCAGCCTTCTGCCAGCAAGTGGTAGAAGTAGGGGCGCCAGGACCAGTTGTGGCCCAGGTAGCTGGGGTCGGCGTGCCAGGCGTTGTGGCGCCATTCCATGTTCGGCGTCAGTTGCGTGCCGTGGCGGTCGCACTGGTAGAAGCGCAGCAGCCAGGGGTAGGCGTCCAGTTGCGGCAGTTCGCTCAGGGGCGCGCCCGCCTGGGCCCAGGGGTGCAGGATGGCCATCAGCTTGATCAATTGTTGGCGCAGGTTCATCAGCCGGGCGCGCTCGCCCAGTTTCTGTTGCACGTAGCGCTCGCGCAGGGCAGCAAAGCGGGCGACGAAGGCATCGGTGGGGAAAAAGTGCGGTTCGGCGCGGGCGAACAGGTAGCCCTGCACGTAACGCGAACCGCACTCCAGGGCGAAATTGAGCTCGGCTTCGGTTTCCACGCCTTCGGCAATGATCCAGCAGCCGGTCTTTTCCGCCATCTGCGCCAGGGCCTTCACCACTTCGCTGCTGGGGCCGCCGCGGGCCGCGGCCTGGAACAGGCGCATGTCGAGCTTGAGAATGTCCGGCTGCAGCGCCAGCACGCGGTCAAGCTGGGAGTAGCCGGCGCCAAAGTCGTCGATGGCGATGCGCGCCCCGGCCTCGCGGTAGCGTTGCACCACCTGGCTAAGGCGACGGCTGTCACCGCCCAACTCGGTGATTTCAAATACCACCCGTTGCGGCGCAACGCCATGGCGCTGCAACTGGTTGAGGCTGGGCAGCGGTTGGTCGTCGCGCAGGCGGCTGATCCAGCGTGGCGAGATATTGAGGCTCAGGAACCAGTCTTGAGGCGCTTCGGCCAGGCGGCCCAAGGCATCGCCGCGGATCTGCCGATCCAGGCGCCGCAGTGCGGCTGGCAGGGTGCGAGGGTCGGCAAACAGCGGTCCTACCGATTGCACCTGACCGTCGGCCTGGCGCAGACGGCCCAAGGCTTCAACGCCGGCGATGCGGCCGGTGGCGGTGTCGATGAACGGCTGAAACCAGGCGAGCGGTTGCCCGTCGAACACGGCGACTCCTCAGATGGCGTGTGGCGAGACTGACCGCTCTTGCAAGAATGTAGCCAAATGATGGCACTAATCTTTTCGTTGCAGTGCGAGTTTGATCAATGGCATCAGGCTCGTGCCTAGCCGTACCAGGCGGGTAAGGCCGCCCACACCGTTGCTCTTGGCGCCCTTGCCGGTCAAAAAGCCCAGCAGCACAACCCCGGCCAGGCCCCATAACGGTGCATGCTTGATGCCCAAGCCGTCCTGCACGGATTGGCCCATGCCGCGCAACCGATTCAACGGGTTGACCAGCTGGCCCGACTCGTGGCGAATTTCCTGGCGGTGCATTTCCATGCGCAGGCGGATCAACGCCTTGCGCATTTCGCGCCGCGACTGGTTCTGTGGCAGGTTGGGTGCACTCATGGCAACAGGCGCTCCCGGTCGTTGGCCAGCTCTTCAAGGGTGCCGCTGAACGGCGAAGATTCGTCGAAGATCGCTGCCTTGAGGCGCATGGCACAGAACAGCCCGGCCAGCAGGTAGAACAGGCACAAGCCGATCATGCCCACCATGCGGTAGTTGTCCCACAGCAAAATCAGGATCAGCCCCGACAACGCCACCAGCGCCAGCAAAGCGAACACCAGCGCCAGGCCGGCAAACAGCAGCAGGCTCAGGGTACGTGATTTCTGTTCTTGCAATTCAATGCCGAACAGCTCCACGTGGCTGTGCAGCAGCCCCAGCAGAGCCGCGCCCAGGCGCCGCGACGACGGCCCGGCGGCCGTCGATTTCGAATCCATGTCCAAAGCCATGGGTCAGCGCCTTGTGGCCAGCAGGCCGATGAGAAAGCCCACGCCGGCCGCGATGCCGATGGACTGCCAAGGGTTTTCCTGCACGTATTCCTCGGTTTTGGCCACGGCGGCTTCGCCCTTGAGGCGCAGCGACTGTTCGGTGGCCTTCAGGGTTTCGCGGGCGCGCAGCAGGCTGTCGTGAATTTGCTCGCGAAGCTCGTCGGCCTGATCGCCCGCCAGGGTCTTGGTGTGGTCCAGCAGTTTTTCGGTGTCGCGCACCAACGTCTGAAAATCAGCCATCAGTACGTCTTGCGCAGTCTTTGCCGTGGTGCGGGCCATGATGCTCTCCATTGTGGGCGTCTGGTGTTTCGAGTAGCCAGGGTTTCTGAAGGTTCCTTCACGATTGTCTGGTACAGCTTTTGCTTTTACTTGGTGCATAACAGCGGGCACGTGCGCCGAATCGGCGCGCCAGAGCCTGCGCTCGGTAAAGAACCTTAACCCAAACGAAATAACCCCGAGGAAAAATTACCACGCAGTCGAATAATGAGCGTACTCGCCGTCCCATATTGGTGCGGTGACTCATCGGTCGACCTGCTTTGGTGCTCTTTTTCCTGATCTCAGGTCTGCCTTCTCGATGGATAATCTGCAAAGCGCCGTGCAAACGTTGATTCACGGCTCCAACACCCTGTTCCTGCTGATGGGCGCTGTCATGGTACTGGCCATGCACGCCGGTTTTGCCTTCCTGGAAGTTGGCACCGTTCGCCAGAAGAACCAGGTCAATGCCCTGTGCAAGATCCTCAGCGATTTCGCCGTGTCGACCCTGGCCTATTTCTTTATAGGCTACTGGATCGCCTATGGCGTGACGTTCATTGCCCCGGCCAGCGAATTGAGCGCCGACCATGGTTATGCGCTGGTGAAGTTCTTCTTCCTGCTGACCTTTGCCGCGGCGATTCCGGCGATCATTTCCGGCGGCATCGCCGAGCGGGCGCGCTGTGTGCCGCAGTTGTGCGCCACCACCTTGATCGTCGCCTTTGTCTACCCATTCTTCGAAGGCATTGCCTGGAACGGCAATTACGGCGTGCAGCCGTGGTTGCTTGCGCATTTTGGCGCCACCTTCCATGACTTCGCAGGTTCCGTGGTGGTGCACGCCATGGGTGGTTGGCTGGCATTGGCTGCGGTGCTGTTGCTGGGGCCGCGTCAGGGACGCTACCGTGATGGGCGCCTTGTGGCGTTTGCGCCGTCGAACATTCCGTTCCTGGCCCTGGGCTCGTGGATTCTGATGGTGGGCTGGTTCGGCTTCAACGTCATGAGCGCCCAGAGCGTGGCAGGCATGAGTGGCCTGGTGGCGATCAATTCGTTGATGGCCATGGTGGGCGGCACCATCGCTGCCCTGATCGTGGGCCGCAATGACCCCGGCTTCCTGCACAACGGCCCGCTGGCCGGGCTGGTGGCGGTGTGCGCCGGCTCCGACCTGATGCACCCGGTGGGCGCGCTAGTGACCGGCGCTATCGCCGGCGCGCTGTTTGTTGGCTGCTTCATTGCCGCCCAAGGCAAATGGAAAATCGATGACGTGCTGGGTGTGTGGCCCTTGCACGGTATCTGCGGCGTGTGGGGTGGGGTGGCGTGCGGAATCTTCGGCCAGAAGGCCCTGGGCGGCATCGGCGGTGTGAGTCTGAGCGTGCAAGTGCTGGGCAGCCTGGCGGGCATCGTTGTGGCACTGGTGGGCGGCTTCGCCGTGTACGGCGTGCTCAAGCTGGTGTGCGGTATTCGCTTGAGCCAAGAGCAGGAGTATTACGGTGCCGACCTGTCGTTGCACAAGATCGGTGCCGTGAGCCACGACTGAAATTCGCGGCTCGACGACCATTGGCGCGGGGTTTTAAAATGGTCGTCATCGTGTGAACAACGGTATCCGCCCCATGCCTGCCGAATGCCAATTGCTGGGAACCCCGGGTTGTCACCTGTGCGAGTTGGCGGAGTTCGAACTCATGCCATTGGTTGAGCACGGCCTGCAGGTGGAGCTGATTGATATCGCTGAGTATTCACCGCTGTTTGACCTGTATGCAATGCACATCCCCGTGCTGCGCCGCGTCGACACCGGTGCCGAACTGCGCTGGCCGTTCGACACCGACCAGGTGGTTGCCTTCGTTCGCTGACCGGTGCAGGTTTTCCCGCTGCCTCGTTGCCCCTCCTGCATAGATAACTGCACGTACCATCGCCGGTCACCGAGAAGGCCGGCGCCTACCCAGTGGCTGTCAAGGAGCGACAACATGAACCTCAGCGAACACTTCACCCTGCAAGAATTGATTGAGTCCCCCACGGCCCGCAAGGCCGGCATCGACAACACCCCCGATGCGCCAACCATCGCCAATCTGCAGCGCCTGTGCCAATTGCTCGAAGGTGCGCGCGAGCTGGTGGGGGCGCCGCTGCTGATCAGCAGTGGCTACCGCTGCCCGGCGCTGAACCGGCTGATCGGCGGTGCCGACAACAGTGCCCATGTGCAGGGCCTGGCGGCCGATTTCACCGTGGTGGGGTTACCTCCGCGTCAGGTGGTGGAACTGATCGCGGACAGCTCGCTGGCCTTCGACCAGGTGATCCTGGAGTTCGACCGCTGGGTCCATGTGGCGGTCAGTGCCCGGGCCCCGCGGCGCCAGGTACTTACCTTGCGCAAGGGTACCGGTTATCTGGCAGGCGTCGCCTGAGCGGCCACCGATCATCTGTGGATTGACGGGTGGGGCGGTGATCCTTATGCTGTATATAAATACAGTATTAACGGAAGAACACTACCACAAGGCGCCGGTGTGCGCCTTGAGCAACGAAGTCAGAGGATTGCCCGCGTGGTCAACGTCGAACAATTGAAATACAGCGTCAATCGCATGAGCCCCGAAGTGGTCCAGGAAGCCGTGCTGGAACTGCGCCTCGATGGCCTGGTGACCGAACGCAAGACGCCCTTCAACAAATTGCACTTCAACACCTGTTTCGCCGAAATCGAAGCGCTGTTCCAGCGTGCCGGCTATCACCGCCCGCTGGATGTGGTGGGGTACGAAGGCCTGCTCTATGCCCTGTACGACCCCACCCGCTGGGAAGCGGTGCAGGTGCTGCGCTGGCTCAAGGAATTCACCGACGCTGCCCGCCAGGCCCATGCGCAATGACAGCAGGCACGCGGCTGGGGGATAATGCCAGGCTGTATTGAGCCCAGAGCCCGCCCATGTCCGACAGCACGTTCAACCCCGCCCAGCACCAGGCCAGCACCCTCAGCTTGCCGCCTGGCCCCTGGGTCACCGTGCTGGATTGCCTGTGCGATCACTTCAAGGCCATCGACCGCGCCCAGTGGCTTGACCGCATCGCCCGAGGGCGAGTGCTGGACGCCCAGGGCCAGCCGATCAACGTGAACCTGGCCTACCGGCAAGGCCTGCGCATTCACTATTTCCGTGAAGTGCCCAACGAGAAACCCATTGCTGCCCAGGAGCACATCCTCCACGTGGACGAGCATCTGGTGGTAGCTGACAAACCGCACTTCCTGCCGGTGACGCCAACCGGCGAGTACGTCGAGCATACCCTCTTGCGCCGCCTGATCCGCCGCCTGGACAACCCCAACCTGGTGCCCCTGCACCGCATCGACCGGCATACCGCCGGGCTGGTGCTGTTCTCTGCCAACCCCGACACGCGGTCGGCCTACCAGTCGCTGTTCCCCAACCGGCAGATTGACAAGCGCTACCACGCCATCGCCCCGGCGCTGCCGCACTTGACGTTCCCGTTGGTGCACAAGAGCCGCATGGTGCATGGCGAGCCGTTCTTTCGCATGCAAGAGGTCGACGGCCAGCCCAACAGCGAGACGTTGGTGGAGGTGGGCGAAAGGAACGGGGATCTGTGGCGTTACCTGTTGTACCCGATCACCGGCAAGACCCATCAGTTGCGCGTCCACATGACGGCGCTGGGTGCCAGCTTGTGCAACGACCCGTTCTACCCGCAGGTGTGCGCGCAAGGCGCTGAAGATGACTACAGCAAACCGCTAAAGTTATTGGCGCAGAGCCTGCGCTTCAAGGATCCGCTCAGTGGTGAGGAAAGGCACTTTGAGAGTCGCCTGACGCTGGATTGGCCGTAGGGGCTGCCACCAGGCCCCGTAGCTGCCGCCAGGCTGCGAAGGCGCGCGCAGCGTGCCCGCGTCAACCGGACACCGCCGAACGTCCTGCGGGCCTTTTCGCAGCCTTTCGGCAGCTACTACGACCCGTGTTGTAGCAAATGCCGCCAGGCTGCGAAAGGGTCCGCGCCTATCAGAACGCCCTGCTGAACACCCAGTACAACGCACCCGACAGCAGAATCGCAGCCGGCAAGGTCAGCACCCAGGCCATCACCAGGTTGCGGATGGTGCGCATTTGCAAGCCCGAGCCATTGGCGACCATGGCACCGGCCACGCCCGAGGACAGCACGTGGGTGGTGGACACCGGCAGGCCGTACATGTCGGCGGCGCCGATGGTCAGCATGGCCACGGTTTCGGCGCTGGCGCCCTGGGCGTAGGTCAAGTGGTTCTTGCCGATTTTCTCGCCCACCGTGACCACGATGCGCTTCCAGCCCACCATGGTGCCCAGCCCCAGAGCAATGGCCACGGCCACTTTTACCCACAGCGGAATGAAGCGCGTGGCGCTGTCGATCTGCTGCTTGAACTGGCCCACCTTGGCCTGGGTATCGGCGTCATACTGGCCCACCTTGTCCTTGTCCATCAGGCGAATGGCTTCCGACGTCAGGTACATGTCGTTACGCACGTTGCCGACGGCAGCGGCCGGGATAGCGGTCAGGCTACCGTAGGCGTTGACCTCATTGCCGATGAGACCGGCGATGGCCGCGAGCGCCGGCACCAACTCAGGGCTGGCCTGCTTGTTGCGAATGTAGTCGGTTAGAATCACCCGAGGGTCGCCGGTCACAGGCGTAGGCGCAGCCTTCACCAGTGCCTGCTGGGTTACCTGTGCCACGGCGGCGAACTGCACCGCCTGGTCAGCCGGCATCGCGCGGTTCAGCGCGTAGGCCATGGGCAGGGTGCCCACCAGGATCAGCATGATCAGGCCCATGCCTTTCTGCCCGTCGTTGGAACCGTGGGCAAACGACACGCCGGTGCAGGTCAGAATCAGCAGGCCGCGAATCCACCACGGCGGTGGCGCATCACCTTCCGGCGCCTTGTACAGCGCGCGGTTCTTCACCAGCACGCGCAGCACCAACAGCAACAGCGCCGCGAACACGAAGCCCAGCAGCGGGGACAGCAGCAGCGAATAGCCTATTTTCAGCGCCTGGCCCCAGTCGACACCGCTGGTGCCGTCGCGGCCATGCATCAAGGCATTGGCCACGCCCACGCCGATGATCGAGCCAATCAGGGTATGGGACGAGGAGGCGGGCAGGCCCAGCCACCAAGTGCCCAGGTTCCACAGGATGGCAGCGATCAGCAGGGCGAAGATCATCGAGAAACCGGCCGATGAACCTACCTGCAAAATAAGTTCTACCGGCAACAGCGCGATAATCCCGAACGCCACGGCGCCGCTGGACATCAGCACGCCAAGGAAGTTGAAGCAGCCCGACCACACCACTGCGAACTGCGGCGGCAGCGAGTGGGTGTAGATTACGGTGGCCACGGCGTTGGCCGTGTCGTGGAAGCCGTTGACGAATTCAAAGCCCAGGGCGATGAGCAACGCCACGCCCAACAGGATGAACGGCGTCCAGGTGGTCACAATGGTGCCCATCTCATCGACGTCGCTGACAATGCTCCAGGTGCTGTAGATCAGCCCCACGGCCAGCACGATGAAAAACCCGATCAACGTCGCACGCCCCGGTTTGCGGTCAAACTTCGGGCGCTGTTGGGTACTGCTTGCGGATGAAGAAGCCAGGGTTGGCGTAGCCATGTCAGGCAACTCGATTGAGGGAAGGGAACCCCTATATTCGTTGCAAAATGTGACAGGCTGGCGTCAGTTGCAGGTCAGTAGTCGCTGCGCTTGCGAAAAGCCCAGCGCCCGGCCAGCACCGTGAAGGTCGCCACCAGTGCCACCAGTATCCAGAAGCCTTCCGGGTCGCTGGCCAGGGGAATGCCGCCCACGTTCATGCCGAAAAAGCCGGCAATGATGTTGATGGGCAGCGCCAGCACCGTGACCACGGTCAGGGTAAACAGCGTGCGGTTGCTTTGTTCGTTGAGGTTGGCGGCTATTTCTTCCTGCAACAGCTTGATGCGCTCGCCCAGGGCCGTCAGGTCACTGAGCACCAGGGCGAACTCCTCGGTGGCCTGGCGCAGCTCCTGCAAGTCATCCTCCTGCAGCCAGGCGGGTGGGCGGTTCAACAGGCGCAGCAATGATCCCGGTTCCAGGGCCAACAGGCGTTGCAAGCGCACCAGCACCCGGCGCATGGCGCCCAATTCGGTGCGGTTGTTGCTCAGGCGCAGGGACAGCAACTGGTCTTCGATGCCGTCCACGCTCAGGCTGGTCTTGCGCACGATCTGGGTCAGCACTTCGGCCTGGTCGCGAAACAGGTGTACCAGCAATTCCATGGGCGAACGGAACCGCTCGCCACGCTTGACCGAGGAGCGCAGCTTGTCCACCGAGTGCAGCGGGTGGCGGCGGGCGCTGATCAGCAGGCGCTCGGTGGCGCACAGCCACAGGGTGGATATGTCCGAGGACACCATGCCGAAGTTGAACACCACATCGTTCACCACCGCCAGCAGCGAGTCTTCCACGTGCTCGATGCGCGTGGAGCGCGAGCCCTCGTGCAGGGCCTCGAAATAGTCCTCGGGCAACTGCAGGTGGGCGTGCATCCAGCGTTCGCAGCCGGCATGGGCCAGGTTCAGGTGCAGCCACACGAACTCATCGTTATGCTCGGTGGTGCCCAGGGCCTGCAGCACCGCCGCCGAATCCAGCTCGCACACCGGGCCGCCGGGGCGGAACCGGTAACCGTAGAGCAGCCCGAAAAGGTCCGAGTCCTGATTGCTCTTGATAATGCTCGAATTCATGTGGGCTCGCGGCGCAAGGGCTGATGCCGCGATCATGAGGACGAATTATTGCGGTTATGTGACAGTTTGTGTGCGTGTGTGAATGTTCATCTAGAACCGTCAGAGGTAAAGGCGGCCTTTCATATACAACACGGCCTCACCGCTGATGATGACTCGGTCACCGGCCAGTTCACAGGTCAATTGGCCCTTGCGCGCGCCGCCCTGTTGGGCCCTGAACACTGACTTGCCCAGGCGTGCGGCCCACAAAGGCGCCAGCGAGGTGTGTGCCGAGCCGGTGACCGGGTCTTCATTCACGCCCACGTTGGGGCCGAACCAGCGGGTGACGAAATCAAAGCGCCGACTGGCCGCCGTCACCGCCACGCCGCGCAGGGGCAGGCCCTTGAGCCGAGCGAAGTCAGGCGTGAGGCCGGCAATCAGATGCTCGTCCTCGACCACCACCAGCCAGTCGTCGGTGGCGAACACCTCTGCCTTGTCAATGCCCAACGCATCCAGCAAGCCGGCGGGCGGTTCGCTCGGCTCGGGTGCCTTGGCCGGGAAGTCCATGGCCAGCCCATGCTCGGTGCGGGTGACCCGCAGTTCGCCGCTGCGGGTGGCAAATCGGATCACATCGGGCGCATCGGGCAGTTCGTTAGCAATCACCCACGCGGCCGCCAGGGTAGCGTGGCCACACAGGTCCACTTCCACGGTGGGGGTGAACCAACGCAGCTCGAATGCATCGCCCGTGCGCACGAAGTAGGCCGTCTCCGACAGGTTGTTTTCCTCGGCGATCGCCTGCAACCGGGCGTCCGGCAGCCATTCGGTGAGCGGGCAGACGGCGGCCGGGTTGCCACCGAAAGGGCGATTGGCGAAGGCATCGACCTGGTAGATGTTCAACTGCACCGTGGTACTCCGTTATGTAAGAGGAAGCCGGACACTAGCGCCAGTCAGCCGCTGCCGTCAAACACGGGCTATCCAGGAGAATTGCTGGGTACGTGCGGCGGGCCAGTGGGTGCGGCGGCGGTAGCTGCCCAGTGCCTGTGTGTGGCAGCAGGTGCAGATATCACTGACCTCCACCTGCTGGGCGTCGATGTCTTGGTGGGCCAGAAGCAGCCCTGCATAGGCGGCCAGGTCGAACCACAGACCGTCCTCGTTCATGGCCGGTGGCTGGGGCAGGGCGTTCGGTCGTGTGGGCGCGGGCCGCGTGTGCTGCCAGGGCGGATTGCAGTCGGGCCACAGGCTTGCGAACTCGGCGCTGACCTCGTAGCAGCAGGGCTTGATCGATGGGCCGATGGCGATGCGCAGTTGCCCTCGGTCTACGCCGGCCTGATCGAACCGCGCCAGGGCGTTGTCGAGGATCCCCGCCTGCAACCCCTTCCAGCCACCGTGCACGGCGGCCACGTGCTGGCCGTCGCGGGATGCGATCAGCACCGGCAGGCAATCGGCGGTCAGCACCGCCACCGGCGTTTTTTCTCCGGTAAATACACCGTCGCCCACTGCGCAGCTTGCGGCGGCGGCTGCAGCATCGAGCACATCGGCGGTGTGCTTCTGGTTGCAGAAGAGGGTGCCCGGCGGCAGGGCTTCGTCGATGCCGAGAAACCCGTGGGCAATGCCGGCTATGCCAGTCAGGTTGTTGGCCGTCCAGCTCATGGGCAGTGACCTTCCTTGATCGCACGATGGAAATGGCGCAACGCTGCGTCCAGTGTTTCGGCCAGCGTTGCGTCGGCCACGATATCACCCGCCGTCATGCCTTTGGACAACAGGTTGACCGTCACCGACGCCCCCTCCACGATTCGCGCTGACAGGGTGTCAAGCACCAGCCGCAGCGCCGCCTGGGCATGGCTGGCGCGGGGCGAGGCATTGAACAGCGCCACCGGCTTGCCGGGAAACTGTTCGCTGGCTACCAGCCAGTCCAGCGCATTCTTGAAGGCGCCAGGAATGCCGCGGGCGTATTCGGGGCAGGCGATCAACAACCCGTTGGCCGCCGCCACCTTGGCCTGCAAATCCAGCACGGCGGGGGGAGCGCAGTCGCTCAGGTCGGGGTTGAACAACGGCAGCTGCCCAAGGCCGCGGTAGTGTCGAATCGACAGGCCGGGCGGGCACAGCGCTTCGCAGGCATCGAGCAGGGCGCGGTTGGTGGAGCCTTGGCGCAGGCTGCCGCATAGGGTCAGTAGGTGGGGCACAGGCAGAGTCCATTCAGAGGGAACAGTACAAAACTTACGCTAAAACGTCGGCCCAACAGGTGAAATCCTCTGCCAGTATCAATCCTGTTTTGCCCAGCACTGGCTTCACATCGACCCGACGGCCTCCCTCACGGCGCATATGCCGGTGGAGGACATCAACCTTGCTGCCGAGCACGTCGAGACGTTTCATGAGTGGCAGCTGCTGGCCACCAGCCGGCGAGACGGTATCTACAGTTTGCGGTGGGGCGCAGAGGTGCATGTCTGGGGGGGGGCTTGAGATTGAGCGCCGCCCGCGCGACGCTTCGCGGGTAGAACCCGCTCCCACGTCTGTTGCAACGTGCCATGGCCTGTCAGACTGAGGGTTTAGCCTTGGGTGTTTGGCGGGGGATTTGCTTTGGCCACAAAAAAGCCCGCACTCGGCGGGCTTTTTATACAACTGGTCGGGGAGACAGGATTCGAACCTGCGGCCTTCTCGTCCCGAACGAGACGCGCTACCTGGCTGCGCTACACCCCGATAGCCAAAACACCCGTCACAACGTCGGGTATCCGGCAAGTGGTGCGCTGACTGCCGGGGCAGGCCCCGGCAGGCGGGGGTCAGAGTTCCTTGACGGTACGTACCTGATCCTTGTTGATGCGGGTTTCCTTGCCATCCAGTTGCTTGACTTCGTAGAAGCCCGAGTCTTCGTCGAATTTGGGCGTGTCGACCGCCTGGATCTCGCGCCCGTCGTTGAGGGTGATGACCGTGGGCGTCGAGCACCCCGCCAAGGTAGCCAGGCCCATTGCCAGAAGCAGAGCGGGAAGGGTCCGTTTAGTCATTGTCTGTGTTCTCCAGGAAGGGACGATTAATCCATGTACACCGTTTGAGACGTTTGTACCTGAAACGAGTTCCATTTTTTTGACGGTTACGGGTTCAGCAACTGCGGCGTATTGAGGTTGGCCAGGCGCGGGTCGTCCATCGGGCATTGCAACGCCTGCGCCCCCAGCGCCAGCATTACCTGGCGCGGGCTGCGTTCGCCCGCCTGCCAGGCCTGCTCGAATGCTGCGGCGTGGGCCACGGGGATCACGCACAGCAACGGCTCCCACTGCTCGCCCTGGCGCACCATCAAGGGCTGGCCGGGATGTTGCAACGCCGTGGCGAGCAGGGCGTGCAGCAGGGCCTCGTCGATGCCCGGCACGTCGCAGGGCAGCACCAGCAGGTGGCTGTGGCGGGCCACGGCAAGGCCTGCGCGAATGCCGGCCAGGGGGCCGGGAAAGTCGTCGCTGTCGTCGCTCACCAAGTGGTCGGCATAATCGGCATACACCGCCTGGTTGCGGTTGCAGGAAATGATCAGGTCATCGCCCAGCGCCCGCACCTGCTGGTGCAGGTGGGCAATCAGCGGCTGGCCGCGCCAGGGCAGCAGGCCCTTGTCGCGCCCGCCCATGCGCTGGCCACGGCCACCGGCCAGCAGCAGGACAGAACAGGCGGGCAGGGCGGTGGCGGACATGACAGGTCTCGGTCTTCAGATACGGGCTGCTGTGATATAACACTGCCTATTCATACACACAACCGGACGAGCCCTGATGAAAGCCAAGGCTGATGTACCTTTTGTGCCGCTCAATATTGCGGTGCTGACTGTCAGTGATACCCGTACCCTGGAAAACGACACCTCCGGGCAGATGTTCGTCGACCGCCTGACCGCCGCCGGCCACCTGCTGGCCGAGCGCGTGCTGCTCAAGGACGACCTGTACAAGATTCGCGCGAAAGTGGCCCACTGGATTGCCGAGGACGTGGTGCAGGTGGTGCTGATCACCGGCGGCACCGGTTTTACCGGCCGCGACAGCACGCCGGAAGCCGTGGCCTGCCTGCTGGACAAACAGGTTGATGGCTTTGGCGAGCTGTTCCGCCAGATCAGCGTGCCCGATATCGGCACCTCCACCGTGCAATCGCGGGCCCTGGCCGGGCTGTCCAACGGCACCCTGGTGTGCTGCCTGCCCGGTTCCACCAATGCCGTGCGCACCGGCTGGGACGGCATCCTTGCCGAGCAATTGGACGTGCGTCATCGGCCGTGCAATTTCGTTCCGCACCTCAAGCAGGCCGCGCCCTGCCAGTCCCGTGGCTGAGTTGGGCGCGGCCGCGCCGCTGATGCCGCTTGAGCAAGCGCTGGATCGCCTGCTGGCCATGGCCGACCAGGCGCCGCTGTGCGAGATCGAGCGCGTGCCCTTGGCCGAGGCCGACGGCCGCGTGCTGGCCGCAGGCCTGGTGTCCACGCTGGACCTGCCGCCCTGGTCCAACAGTGCCATGGACGGGTACGCCCTGCGCCTGGCCGACTGGAACGGTGAACCGTTGGTGGTCAGCCAGCGCATCCAGGCCGGCCAGGCGCCGGCGCCGTTGCTGGCAGGCACCTGCGCGCGGATCTTCACCGGCGCCCCGGTGCCGGCAGGCGCTGACTGCGTGGAAATGCAGGAAAACGTGGAAAGCCTGGCAGACGGCCGCGTGCGCTTCACCCAAGCCCTTGGCCTGAACCAGAACATTCGCCCCCAGGGCCAGGAAACCCGCGTGGGTGAGCAGGTGCTGCCCGCCGGCACGTGCCTGGGCCCCATTGAGCTTGGCCTGGCGGCGTCCCTGGGCCATGCCCACCTGGATGTGGTGCGCAAGGTGCGCGTGGCGGTGTTGTCCACGGGCGATGAGCTGGTCGACCCCGGCCAGCCGCTGGGCCCGGGGCAGATTTACAACAGCAATCGGCGCCTGCTGGTCAGCTGGCTGCAGCGCCTGGGCTGCGAAGTCATCGACGCCGGCATCCTGCCCGACGACCTGGCGAAAACCCGCACGCGCCTGGCCCAGCTGGGTCATGCCGAACTGATCCTGTCCACCGGTGGCGTCTCGGTGGGCGAGGCCGACTTCCTAGGGGTAGCACTGCGCGAAGAAGGCGAGCTGGCGCTGTGGAAATTGGCAATCAAACCGGGCAAACCGCTGACGTTCGGGCACTTTCGCGGCGTACCGGTGATTGGCCTGCCGGGCAACCCGGCGTCCACCCTGGTGACCTTCGCGTTGCTGGCGCGGCCTTACCTGATGCGGCGCATGGGCGTGGTGGATGTAACGCCCCTGGCGTTTGAGGTGCCGGTGGGTTTCACCTGGAGCAAACCGGGCAACCGCCGCGAGTATTTGCGTGGGCGCCTGGAAAATGGCCGGGCGGTGATCTACCCCAACCAGAGCTCGGGTGTACTGCGCAGCGCCGCCTGGGCCGAAGGCTTGGTGGAGGTGCTGGAAGGCCGCACCCTGGCGGAAGGCGACCGGGTGCGATTCATTCCCCTGAGCGAAGTGCTTGGCTGAATTATTTCTTTCCGACAATGGCTCCGTGTGCGCTAATCTTCACCACGCTGTAACGCATCATGGGAGCCGTTGCCGGCAGGCATAGCCAATCGCCGGCAAGTGGCCGATACAAATGGACTTGGCACATAAGTGGGGATCTGGCCATGACGACTTTGAAAGTGGCGTGCGTGGTCCCAACCTATAACGGTCGCAGGGATCTGCAACGTCTGTTGGACTCGCTGGGCAGCCAGACGATTGATTTTGATACCCTGATCGTGGATTCCACTTCCAGCGACGGCAGTACCGAGCTGGGGCGCGAGTGTGCCGATCAGTTTCTGCTGATACCCAGCCGCGAGTTCAACCACGGCGGAACGCGACAGCGCATGGTCGAGCAGTTTCCCGACTATGACGTCTACGTGTTCATGACCCAGGACGCCTACCTCGAAGACCCCCAGGCGCTGGCGCGCATCGTCGCGCCCTTTGCCGAGGACAGCGTGGGGGCGGTGTGCGGGCGACAGTTGCCGCACAAGGACGCCAACCTGCTGTCCGAGCATGCGCGGCTGTTCAATTACCCGCCCACGTCGCAGATCAAGAGCATTGCCGACGTGGACCGGCTGGGCATCAAGGCCTGCTTCATGTCCAACTCCTTTGCCGCCTACCGGCGCAAGGCGCTGATGCAGATCGGCGGCTTTCCGCTGCATGTGATTCTCTCCGAGGACATGTACGTGGCGGCGCGGATGTTGGTGGCGGGGTGGAAAATCGCCTATGCGGGCGATGCCTGTTGTCGTCATTCGCACAACTACACCCTGGCCGAAGAGTTTCGCCGCTACTTTGACATTGGCGTGTTCCAGGCCCGCGAGCCGTGGATTCGCGAACAGTTCGGCGGTGCGGGCGGCGAGGGTTTGCGCTACGTGAAGTCGGAACTGAAATTCCTGGGCCTGCGCCGTTTCTGGCTATGGCCGGGCTCGTTTGTGCGCAATGGCCTGAAGTTGCTGGCGTACAAGTTCAGCCAGCAGGAACAGCGCTTGCCCATGAAGTGGAAAAAGCGCTTGGGCATGCACAAGCGCTACTGGGATAGCCCGTACGCCTGACAACGAACCCGGTAGGAGCTGCGGGGCGGCGCCTTCAGCCGCCACCGCGGTCAGGCCTTGCTCCAAGGCCGCAACCACACCGCCAACCCCACCATCAACGTCGCGCCACACACGCAGCTGACGCCCAATTGCACCCATATCCCCGGCAGCGGATGCACCAGCAGCGCCGCCAGCAGCATCGCTACCGCGCCCAATACCCAATGGCTGCGCCATGGCAACTGACCCAGCAGCGCTTGCCTGCGCATCAGTAGCACACCGGTCAGCAATACGCCGCACAGCGCCGCCATGGCGATGCCGATCAGGCCGAACACCCACGGCAACACCCCCAGCAACAGGGCGTTCAGCAGGCTGCCAGCCAGCTCGCAGTTGAGCGGCATGCGCGTGTCGCCCGCCGCGTAGGCGTAACGCGCCAGAAGGGCGTTCCAGGCCCCGAACATCAACGGCGCACAGAACCACGCCAGCAGCTCAGGCAGCGGGCTGCCTGCCGACTGGTTGGGCAACAGCAGGGTGACCAGCGCTGCCGATGCGCCGATCAGGCCGGTGACTGCCGGCACGGTCAACAGCGTGGCGCTGCTCAATCCTTTGCGCAGCAACGTCAGGCGTTGTTCGCCAGCGCTGCCGCTCATCAACCCCAGCAGCACCTGGTTCAGACTCATCAGGGCAATCAGTGGCAGGTTGATCAGTTTGCGCGCCAGGTTGATCCAGGTGACGGCGCCTTCGCCCAGCAGCGAGGCCACCATGCGTTCCAGCAGCGCCAGGCCCTGGCTGGCCAGGTTACTGCTCAGCAGCGGGCCGATGCGTTGCAGCAGTTCGCGCACCGCGCCCGGTGCCTGTTCGCGTTGCCAGGGGCGCCAGCCGCTGTGCCACAGCGGAGGCGCCAACACCGCCGGCATCAGCCAGCTGCCCAGCACACAGGCACAGGCCAGGCCCGTGGTGCTGGCATCGTGGCGCAAAATGGCCAGGTAGAGAACCGGTGGCAGGTTGAACAGCAGCGAGCCCAGCCCGGCCAGCACAAAGCGCGATCGCGCCTGTAATGGCACGCAAAGCAAGGCATGCAAAAGGAAACCCGGTGCGCACCAAGCCAACCAATGCAAGGAGGCCGCCGCGCGCGCATAACCTTCGCTGTCCAGCCCCGGGCCAATGGCGCGCACCCATAGCGGCGCGGCCACGCTCAACAGCAGCGCCAGGCCCAGGCCGAGCAACAATACGCGCGGCACCAAGGCGCCCAGCCAGGCACGTTGGCCATTGGCGTCGCGTCGCTGGAACAGCGGCAACGCCGCAGCGCTCAGCAGGCCGGCCGCCAAGGCCATGCGCAAGGCTTCGGGCAGGAACAGCGACACCAGAAAGGCATCGCTCTGCCCGCCGGCCCCCCACGAGGCCACCAGCAGCCATTCACGCGCGAAGCCGGCCGCAAGGCCCGTTAGTGTTGCCAGGGTCAGCCACAGCGTTGAGCCGAACATGATTAGCCTCAGTGAAACAGGGTGAACAGGCCTTTGCCGCCCACCTTGTAGGTGAGATTGCGACAGCGCTCGCCTTTGACCTCGGCGTTCGGCCCGCCAACGATGGCGTAGGGTGCTACCGGCTTGCTGACCACCGCGTTGCCGCCGACGATCGCGCCTTCACCAATGTGCGCGCCAAATGACAACAGGGCACGGCTGGCGATCCAAGCGTAGTTGTCGATGTACACCGGCCCGCCCACGGCCCAGAACTCCGGGGCCTGGGTGTCATGGCCGCCGGCAATGATCAGCACATGGGAGGCAATGGTCACATGGTCGCCAATGATCAGCCCGCCACGGGCATCCAGTTGGCCGTGCCAGCCCACCACGGTGTCTTCGCCGATGCGCAGGCTATCCATGCCCAGTACCTCGGTGTTACGCCATACCGTGGAGCCTTTGCCGATCTTTGCGCCCCCCAGCCTCAGCCAGGCCAGACGCAGAGTGTGGCTGGGGATCTTGCAGATCAGAATGTTGTAGGCCTGTTCCCAGGTGCGCAACATGCGGTCGCGCAGGGTTGCCCAATTTTTGCCGTACAACGGAATGAGCGCGCCCTTGAGCTCTCGGCCCAGCACTGCGTAAAAGCGTCGCGCCAGCGGGTTTTCAATGCGCGGCTCGATGTTCACGTAGCTCACGAAGCACAGGATATTGCCTTTGAGCGGTTGTTCGAAACACACCTCGTTGGCCAACATCCAGTCGTAGGCAGCTTCCAATTCTTCAGTGCTCACTCCCAACTTGGTGGCGTATTCCGGCAGGGCCTGGCGCAAATTGTTGGAGTGAAAAAGCCGATGTCTCATGAGCGGTTTCCTGTATTGGCAAGGGTAGAGCCCGGGATGGCGCGCAGCCGCTTGGCCTCATGCAGGTTGAGGCCCATCAATAACCAGAACACAGCGATCAGCACCATGGTGAAACTGAAGTAATGGTCAAACAGCCCGCTGACCAGCGCTGCCAGCACACCGATGGTGCTGCCCAGCCACAGCGCATTGTCATGGGTCAAGGTGATGGTTCGGGTGGTCGGGCGGGTGTATAGCCACCAGCTGCGCACCACGGCGAGGAACATCAACAAGCCCAGCACACCCAGTTTGTAGACGTAGTTGAGGTAAAGGTTGGAAATACCCAACAGGTCGGTGTTCGGTACCGGAGGGTCGACCTTGAAACCGATACCCAATGGGTAGCTTGCCATGGCTTCAGGGAAGCTGGCGTATTCGTCGAAGCGGACCGAGGTGCTGGCGTCGTTGCTGGAAAACAGATCCGCGACGCGATCCTGCAACGGCGGATAAAACATCAGCAGCAACGCAGCGCCCACCAAGGCGACCATCAATACGCGGCCTACATAGGCCACGCGCTTGCTCACCAGCCACACCATGACCAGCAGCAGGCTGATCAGAGCGCCGCGCGAACCGGTCAGCACCAGGCCAAGCATGCCCAGCAGCGTTACCGCAACGCCCAGGGCACGTGGCCAGCCGCGGCGGGTCAGGCCGAAGCAGGCTGCCAGGGGCACCAGCAGGGCCATGGCGCCGCCAGTGATGTTGGGGTGGTTCCAGGGCGACGTCATCCGCGTGCTGAAACCCGCCAGCGTCTTGGTCACCAGGTCGATCGAGCCATAGCCCAGTTTGCCGAGCACGTCGGTAATGGTCGCGGAGGTGCGGTCCTTGAAATAGATCGGGATCGACAGCAGCAACAGAAACAAGGTGCCCAACAGCAAGCCTGTGACCAGTTGCTCACGTTTCTGCGGTGTGTCCAGCAGCCGCGGCACCAGGAACAGCGCCGACAGGTTGAACAGCCAGCGCACCCAGTTGATCGGGCCGTTGCCATCGGCATTGATGATCACTTGGCCGACCAGGAAAGGCAGTGCGCTGAAGAGCATCAACGCTACCATCCGACGTTCGGTGGGAAGCATTTTCGGGGCTTGCTGCATCTGCCCAAACAAGTGTTGAGCCATGACACTGGCCCACACCAGCATCAATACGGCTTCGGACACGGTGGTGCGAAAGCCGATGGTGACCGTGGTATACGGCAGGAATGTGGCGATGAAGGCAAATAGCAGCAAGCCCCACAACGGCCGGCGGATGATGGTGATGATGGCGGCGATGGCGACCACCGCCGCCATGACTTTCGCGGCAGGCAGCAGCCACGCCAGAATACCGAACAGGACGCTCAACAACAGGCCAAGCGGAAAGGCCAATGGCATCAGTGCAACTCCCCGAGCAGTTCGTCAAAGCGCTGGCGGTAGGCCTGTTCACCATAGCCGGCGGCCCACACTTTCAAAGCGCGATGGTCCACTGGCTGGTCAAGCGCCAGCGCTTTCATCAGCGTCACTGCCGCCGGGGTATCGGTGGGGGAAAAGCGCGGGCTGTCGGGTGGCGTGATTTCATCCAGCGCCGAGCCGCTGGCTACGGCCACGGGTGTACCTTGGGCCAAGGCCTCGATCACTGGCAAGCCAAAGCCTTCAGCGTAGGACGGCTGCCACAGGCGGGCCGCGCTGGCGTACAGGGCTTGCAACTGGGCATCGCTGATGTCGCTGAGAAAGTGCAGGCCCTGCAGGTGTTGCTGTTCCGCCGGCAGGTGCTCGCGGGCGCCGATCAGTACCAGTTCGGGGACGTTGGCATCTTGTTGGCGCGCCTGCTGCCAGGCCGCCACGAACCAGGGAATGTTCTTGCGCGGCTCCCGGGTGCCCACGCACAACCAGTAGCGTGAAGGCAGCTGCAGGTCGCTGAGGTCGGCCAGTTCGCCGCTGAACGGCACAACCAGGTTCGGCAGCACACGCACCTTGCCGCGAGCCTGGGGGAACAGCTTGATCACTTCATCGGCGGTGTACTGGGATGGCGTCCAGATGCGGTCGGCGACTTTCACCGACCAGCCGATCGACAGCTTGTCGGTGTAGCCATACACCCGCGCCTTGAGCTGCGAGCCATGAGCGTTGGTCAAGGTCAGTTGGAACAGATCATGCAATTGCAGCACGTACTTCATGCCCTCGGGCTTGCGCCCAAGGGGCAGGCCCATGTTGAAATTGGCAATGTAAACCTGGATATCGGCTTCGCGCAGGGCGCCGGGCAGAAAACCGGCCTCGAATTTGAGCCTCAGGGGCAGGCGGTGCAGGCCGCTCAGTGGCGCACCCCAGCGCGGGCAGTGGGCCTTGCGCCGGATGACATGGTCCTCGGGGGCCAGGCTGAACAACTGCAACTGCACGTTCGGGTTGGCCCGCGACGCTTGTTCCAGCGCCAGGTTCTGACGGCCGATGCCGCTATTGGGATAGCAAGTGGCGGGGCGATAATCCAGTCCTATGCGCATACGCTGGTGTCTTCCATAGGTTGCAAAAGCCGTGAATAAACGTGTTCAAGCTGAGCCGCGGCAACGGCCCAGTCGTGATGGCCGCGCACGTAATCGCGCGCAGCGTCGCAAAGAGCTTGCAGCCGTGCCGGGTCGCGTACCGCGTCAGCCAGCAGTTGTGCCAGGCCCTCGGCGGTTTCACTGCCCAAGTAGTGGTGCCCATTGTTGACCGCCAGGCCCGACACGCCCTGGCCCGTGGTAACCACCGGCAGGCCGGCGGCCATGGCTTCCAGCACCTTGAGCTTGGAGCCGCCACCCTGGCGCAGCGGGGCGAAGAAAACCGCCGTCTGCTCTTGCAGCGCACGCAGGTCGGGCACGAAACCCTGGAACTGCACTCGCGGATCGGGCCAGCGCTCGCGCCATTGGGCGGGCAGGGCAAAACCGCAGACCGACAGTTGCACCTCGGGGTTCAATGCCCAGACTTTCGGCATAATGGAGTCCAGCGCCCATTCCACCGCATCCAGGTTGGGGCTGTATTCGTAGTTGCCGATGAACAACAGGCGCTGGCTGTTGAAGTCCGGCTGTACCGACGCGTAATGCGGGCAGTCGACGCCGTTGACCACCACGGGCGCCTGGCGCTGGAACAGCGCCTGCATCTGCTCCGCGTCGGCTTGGGTCACTGCTACCAATTGCGTCGCTTGAGCGAACACGCGCTTTTCCCAACGGCGGTAGCGCCATTGGTCGTAGGCGGTGAAGGGTTTCAGCCAGCCAGGAAAGCGATCATAGCTGGCCGCCCCCAGCGCCGATTCGATGTTGTGCTCGGTCAGCAGGAACGGCTGGCCGTGGCGGTGCAAGGCGCGTTCGTAGGGCTGGAAGCTGTAGCTGTGCTCGATCTGCACCACGTCCCAGTGGGTGCTCAGCAACTGGTCGAAGTAGCGTTCCAGTTCCGGCGCCAGGCCATTGATGCTGGCCAGCATCGGGTAAGGCGCGGCCAGCACCGCCAGCAGGGTCTTGAGGCTGCGCAGCGGGCGGCGCGGCAACACAATCAACTGCTCCAGGAACGGTTCCAGGGCGTTGCGTGTAGCCTGGTCAACCTCGGTCTTGGACTGCACCAGCAGCGTAATGCGATGCCCGCGCGCGGCCAGGCTGCGCAGCAGATGGTACTGGCGGGTCTTGCCGCCGCTGGTGGTGGGCCACGGCAAATAGGGCAGGGTCCAGAGAATACGCATTGAATCGTCCTTGTTACCAGACCAGCATTTGCAGGCTGGTCTTGAGCGGAACACTGATGCCCTGGGCATTGGCCAGGCTGGTGCTGGTGCCCTGCAACGGGTCGAAGAGCGTCGCCGAAGGCACCGAGGGCAGCGTCACCGTGGCGCCCGAGGTGGCACTCCAGATCAGCCACAGGTGCGTGCCGTCGGCGCGGGTCCAGGCAATGTTGAACAAGTCGCCAGGGCCGTTGGTATAGGTCGGCGCGTCAGCCGGTTCCAGGCGCGCGCCCGTCACGCCGAGGAAGTTTTTCAGGGCGGTGTACACCGGTTTCGGATTGCCGTTGATGTCTACCAGGCCATAGGACTGGTCCCGTACCGAGGCGCGGGCATCCAGGTCGGTGAGGTTGAACAGGAAGATGCGCTGGTAATCCATGGCGCTCATCAATGCCAGGCGGCGCAAGGTGTAGTCGGCCTGGCCGGCGGTGCCGATGATCGCTTGCTCTTCCACCGGCCCGGCATAGCTGGACCAGCCCCATTCGTCGGCCCATACCTGGGTCACGCCCTTGCTGTGCAGGGTGGTGTTGAGCAAGTTGCCGCGCTGGATAAAGTCCTTGGCGGTGGTGTCATCGCCTTCTGGGTAAGCTGAATAGGGATGGTAGGAGGCGATGATGTTGCTGGACGGCAGGCCCTGGTCGACCAGGTCGGTGAGGATCAGCCCCGAGGTGCTTTGCATCTGGCTGTAGTAGGCCATGCCCGCAGTGCCAACGGCTTTATCAGGAGCGGCGGCACGAATGGCCGCCGCCGCGGTGAACAGCAGCTTGCCATAGGCGGTGGGGTCTTCTTTGGGCAGCCAGTAGATATTGGGTTCGTTCCACACCTGCCAGGTGTTCACCTGCGGATAGCGTTTGGCGAGCATGGCCATGCGGTTGGCGAAGATGCTGAAATCGGTGGGCGGATACTGGTCCACGGCGGTGGCACCGCTGGGTGCGCTGCTGTCGAAGGTCGCCGAACCGACCAGGTAGGCGGCGATGTTGTAGTTATGCTGTGCCATTGCCGCCATCGCGCCGTCCAGCGCGGCAACGTCGAAAGTGCCCTGCGCAGGTTCGATGACCGCCCAGTGAATGCTCAGGCGCACCCAAGTAAGCCCCAAGGCGTCGAGGGCCGACATCTGCTTCTGGTAGACGGCCGGGTCGAAATACTGGAACTGTGCGTTGACGCCCAGGAAATCACTCCATGTCACCGCTCGCGGACCCTTGAGTGTGATGTCTGCCTCGGCCTTGTCGCTCCACGGCAAGGTGCTGACTGCCACAATGGCGCACAGCAGGACGGGTATCCATACGATTGGCTTTTTCCACATGATCAGCGCCCTCCACAGGCGTCCTCGAACATTTGCGCAAAACGAGCGGCCGTGAGTGGCCAGGTTCGTTGACTGCCGATCAGGCTGGCGTGCTCGGCCCAGCGTATCGCCAGTTCCGGTGTGGCACACAAGTGACTCAATTCAGCTGCCAGGGCCTGTACATTGCCCTGCGGGAAGATGACGCCATTGTCGTTGGCCACTTCTTCGGCGAACGAACGGGCATCGGAGGTAATGGCCCCCCGGCCGCAGGCCACCGCCCATGACAGGGCGCCGCTGGTGCCGCGCAGGTTGCCCAGCAGCTTGAGCTTGCTGGACTCGCGGTAGGGCAACACCATCACGTGGTGGGCCTGGATGACCTTGGGAATATCGGCAGCCGGCAAGTCCAGCCCCCATTCGATGGCATCGCCCAGTTGCAACTGGTCGATGCGCTGGCGCAGCTGGTCCAGGTAACTGCCCGACGGGCCGAAGGCCATTTCCGGTTCGCTGCCGCCGGCCAGGGTCAGGCGGATGCGGTCGCGCAAGGCCGGCTGCTGGCTGAACGTAAGCGCCAGGGCGTCCAGCAGGTCCTCGATGCCTTTGCCGCGGTAGATAAAGCCGAAGTACAGCAGGCGCAGGGGCTCCAACGGTGGCAGCGGCGCCGACGGGATGTCCAGGTTGCCGTGGGGGATCACCACCATCTGCTCGTCACGCAGGCCCATGCGCTGTTTCAGGGCCTGGTTGCCAGAGCGGGTCAGGGTTATCAGACGCGTCAGGCTGCGCGCCAGTTGGCGCTCTTCGCGCAGGCACAGGGGGTCGGCCAATACCGTGGCCATCTGCGGCAACGGGTTGGGCAGGCCTTGGGCCAGCGACAGTGGCCAGGGCAGGTGTTCACGGCGCCATACCAAGCGCTCCGGGTCATGCACGGTGGCGGTCAGCGGCAGGCGCGGGAAGCGCTCGCGCAGGGCCCGCAAGCCGTTGAATTCAGCCAGGCGGCCACCGCCGATCTCGGCATGCACCAGGTCGATGCCCTGCCAGTCGAAGGCCTTGATAGCCGCCTGGGTAGCTTGCACGTCGTTGCCCAGGCCCGCCAGTGGTGCGCTGACGGTCACGCCCTGTTGTTCCAGGGCGTGCTTGAGGTGCCCGGCGTAGTCAGCGATGCCGTTCTGTTCCGGTGGCAGGGGCGCCAGCAGGGCAATATGCATCAGCCATGGCTCCGGATGCGCGACATGAAGGTCAGCACCTTGGCCGGAATCTCGAAGCGGCGACGGTTGATGATGATGCCATCAACACGCTTGAACGCCGTGGTGAGAATCGACAGGGCGTTTTCCAGTACTGGGACGGTGGTTTTCTCGGCTTCGACGATCAGCGCAATCAGGTCAGCCTCGCGCAGGGTGACGAAGGCTTCCTGGTTGGAGAAGAACCCGGCGGCGTCCAACAACACGATTTCGCCCGGTTGCGCCGCGCCCTGGCCGTTGACGCGCACCAGGTGGCCACGCTCTTGCAGCAGCGTGCGCAAGTGCTCGATGACAAAGCTCACGCCTTCGCCCTTGCGCGCCGAGGTCAGGCCGATGCTCAGGCCGCTGAGGGCCACTTGCTTGAGCGGCAGCACCCCATAGAGGCGGTACATGCTGGCGGTGAAGGCGCTGATGCGTGCCGCCTCCTGGCCGCTGATGTCTTGCAGGCTGGTCCATACCTTGATGCCGAAACGCTCCTCGATCTTGTCGCCGTCGTGGATGCGCTGGTCCAGCAGGTAGAAGAAGTACAGGGCCAGCAGGCCAACCGCCAGGCTGATTGGAATGGCGAACAGAATCATCAGCAGGCTTTTCGGGAACACACGGCTAGGGTTGAGGGTGGCCTGTTCGACCACGGCGATGTTGCTGATCTGGCTGGCATCGAGCTCACGGTCGATACGGGCTTTTTCCAGGCTGTCGCTGTACAGGGCAAAGCTCTTCTCGGCGGCGTCCAGGTTAAGTTGCAGCTGCGACAGTTGTGGTTCCAGGCCCACGGCCTGGGTGCGGTCGCCTTCCAGCTTGGCCAATTGGGTTTCCTGCTGCGCGGCCTGGGACTGCAGGCGGCTGAGGCTGGCGGACTGGTCGGCGATGCTGTTTTGCAGGCGGGTATAGATTGGGTTTGGCGCCATGTTCTGCGAGCGCTGCACGGTCGCGTTCTCCCCGTTCATCAGCGCTTGCAGGTTGGCGATGGCGGTGTTGATGGCCTTCACCGGAGGTGCGTCGTCGTTGAAGGTGCGTAGCAGCTCCTGTTTCTCGATCTGCTTGGTGTTGATGCGCGTGCTCAGGTCTTCACGGTCCGGGTTGCGGGCGATTTCACGAGCGATGCTGATTTCCGGCGGGATGCTTTTCATCTGCGCTTTCAGCGTGTCCAGGCCAGCCTGGGTGGACGCGATCGAGCGCAGGGTGTTGAGGCGCTCGCCCTTGAGGTCGTTGAGGTTGCGCGACACATCGTTCAGGCGCTCGGTGATGCTCACCGCGCCCAGTTGGTCGAGCAGGCTCTGGATGTTTTTCTTGGTCTCCAGGATGCGTTGCTGGGTAGCCTTGCTCTCGCCTTCATAGAAGGAGTAGAGGCTCTTGCGGCCCAGGGTACGGGTGCGCTCTTCCTGATAGTTTTCGATCCAGCTTTTGACCACCGTCTGGGCCACTTGCGGATCGCTCCAGGTGAAGCTGATTTCCATCACCGAGGAGCCGGTGGCGTGGGTCACGCTGAAGTTCTTCTCAAGCTGGGTGGCCAGGCGCTCCACCGGGGTCTGCTTCTCCACCAGGCCAAGCAGTTGCAGGAAGCCGCGGCCAATGTCGGCCAGGCTTTGCACGGCACTTTTGACCCCGTATTTGAGGTTGGCGACCACGCCTTCCTTGCGCGGCTGGCGCGACAGGTCATCCAGGTACTGCTCGGCCACCAGGCGAGTGATCGGGCGGCCGGTGAGCATGCGCTCCTCGTCCACCACCGGGTCGCGCTGCAGCGGGACCACGGCCGTCTGGCGGTCGGACACCTCGATGGGCAGGGTGCTGTCGCGGCCGGGCTTGACCAGCAGCAGTGCCGTGGACTCATAACGGTTGGGCAGCAGGAAGGCGCCCAGCAGGATTACCACGAACGTCACCGCAACGGTGATTTTCACTTCACGCTTGAAGATGAAAAACAGGCGCAGCAAATCGCGGAAGGAACGGATATTGATCATGTCTGTTGTCCTTTACGATCAGTTATTGTTGTTGCGCAAGTCGTAGGTCACGCCAACGCCAATGGATTTGGAGAATGGGATGAGTTGGTTCAGGTACAGATCGACCGACTCGATGCCATTACCCACATGGGATTTGGGCACGAACACTACGTCACCGCGCTGCAGCAATACGGGGCCGCGATCGTTGTTGGCAAACAGGGAACTGCTGTAGTCAAAGAAGTACGTCTTGTACTTGCCGCTTTCTTCCTGGCGCATCAAGGCCACGTTGTGGCTGTCGGCCACCGACAGCACGCCGCCGGCACCGATGATGGCCTGCTCCAGCGTGGTCGCCACGTTCACCGACAGGGTGGTGGGGCTACGCACGGCGCCGCCAACAAACACGGTGTTGCTGGGCGCCGAGTTGATGTTGATGGTCAGCGATGTCTCGCGGTAGATCTTCTCAAGCTTGACCTCCAGCACCTTGGTCAGCTCTTCGGTGGACAGCCCGGCCGCCCGCACCTGACCGATGTAGGGGTAGGAGAAGGTGCCGTCGTTCTGCACCGGGAACAGGGTCAGCTCGTAGATCGAGTTGGCGGTGAACGCCGAGATCGACGGCGCCTCGCCCGTGTTGCGCACGATCCTCAAGGTGTCGCCGGCGCGGATACGTTCTGGCGGCAGGGGTTTGCCGGCCAGCGAGTTACCCGCGTCATGAGCTGCTTTCAGCACGTTACCACTGGGCAATGAAACTTTGGCTGGACTGCTGCAGGCTGCGAGCAGGACAACGCTTAACATAAGCAACACTTTTTTCATTGGTCAGTCTTCCTGTGGTGCATGAAATACAGCTCCCTGGCGGATCCGCGTCGGTCAGTCGTTGTCAGTGGGTTCAGGCTTTGGGCGCTTCTGGCACCCGGCCGTAAATGTCGGTAAAGCGCACGATGTCGTCTTCACCCAGGTACTCGCCGCTCTGCACCTCGATCATCACCAGGTCGATGACGCCGGGGTTGACCAGGCGGTGGGTATGGCCCGGCTTGATGAACGTCGACTCGTTAGTGTCGAGCAGGAACTCGCGCTCGCCATTGGTCACCCGCGCCATGCCGCTCACCACAATCCAGTGCTCGCTGCGGTGGTGGTGCATCTGCAGCGACAGCGAGCCGTTGGGGCGTACCACGATGCGCTTGATCTTGAAGCGCTTGCCTTCCTCCAACACGGTGTAGGTGCCCCACGGGCGCGTCACGGTGCGGTGCAGGCGGTAGGCGTCGTGGCCCTGGCGTTTGAGCTCCTGGGCAATGTATTTGACCTCCTGGCTGCGGTCGCCGTCGGCGATCAGCAGGGCATCGGGGGTGTCGATGATGATCAGGTTGTCCAGGCCCACGCCGCCTACCAGGCGCTTGGGCGAGTCGATGTAGCAGTTGTGCACGTCGTGCAACACGGTCTCGCCGTTGCACTGGTTGCCATTGCCGTCGGACGGGCTCAGTTCGCGTACCGCCTGCCACGAGCCGATGTCGCTCCAGCCCAGTTCGCAGGGGATGACCGCGACTTTCTGCGAGCGCTCCATGATGGCGTAGTCCACGGAAATGTCCGGGGCATTGGCGAACGCGGTGCTGTCCAGTTCCAGCTGGATCTCGCGGTTGCCATCCTTGCGGTGGCTGGCGGCCAGGCACGTGCTGACCTTTTCCAGCACCTCGGGTGCGTGCTGTTCGAATTCGCGCAGAATCGCATCCACGCGCATGCAGAACATGCCGGCGTTCCACAGGTGCAGGCCGCCCTTGAGGTATTCCTGGGCGGTGACGGCGTCGGGCTTTTCTACAAAGCGAGCCACCTGGAAGCCGCCCTCGCTCAGCGCCTGGCCTTTCTCGATATAGCCAAAGCCGGTTTCGGCACGGCTTGGCACGATGCCGAACGTCACCAGCCAACCCTGGTCAGCCAGGCTGCGAGCAGCGTCCACGGCCTTGCCGAACGCTTCGATGTCGGTGATCAACTGGTCGGCCGGCATTACCAGCAACTGCGCGTCTTCACCGTACAGGCGTGCGGTGTGCAGGGCTGCGGCGGCAACGGCCGGGGCGGTATTGCGACCGAACGGTTCAAGAATGAAGTCCAGCCCGGCGCCGCCCTTGTTCAGCAGCCGGTAGTCGTCCAGGGTACGGAAAAACACTTCGCGGTTGGTCACAGTCAGCAGGCGGTCCACGCCTGGCAGGCCGCTGGCGCGCTTGAAGGTTTTCTGCAGCAGGCTTTCACCATCGGGCAAGCGCATGAACGGCTTGGGCATGGCTTCGCGGGAGACGGGCCACAGGCGGGTACCTGCGCCGCCGGCGATGATGCAGGGGATGAGCGTGCCCATTCAATAAACCTCGCGAGTGAAAAGCACTGCCGGGACAGTGCGGAACAGGATGTAAAGGTCAAACCACACTGACCAGTTTTCGATGTATTCGAGGTCGAATTCCACACGCTTCTCGATCTTTTCCAGCGTGTCGGTTTCGCCACGGTAGCCGTTGATCTGCGCAAGCCCGGTAATGCCCGGCTTGACCCGGTGGCGGGAGGTGTATTCCTTCACCGCTTCCTCGAACAGAATGCCGGCGGCCTTGGTGGCGGTGGCATGGGGGCGTGGGCCGACCATGGACATGCTGCCGCCGAACACGTTGAACAACTGCGGCAGCTCGTCCAGGCTGGTCTTGCGAATGAAGCGGCCTACCCGGGTGATGCGCGAGTCGCCGCGCACTGTCTGTTTTTCCGCATTGGCGTCGGCCTGGTGCTGATGCATTGAGCGGAACTTGAACACTTCGATCAAACGGTTGTTGTAGCCATAGCGCTTTTGCTTGAACAGCACCGGGCCGGGTGAGTCGAGCTTGATGGCCAGGGCCACCAGCAACATGATCGGCGACAGCAGGGTCAGGGCGATGGTGGAAATCACCATGTCTTCCACACGCTTGAAAAACGGCGACCAGCCACGCAACGGCACTTCCGAGGCGTTGAACATGGGCAGGTTGGCGACTTCGGTGATGCGGTTGTGGGAATGGCGAAAGGCAACCATGTCCGGCACCAGCAGCACGTTCACCGGCAGGCGGCGCAGCTCGCGAATGATGTAGTCCATGCGGTTTTCCGCCGACCACGGAATGGCCACCAGTACCTGGGTGACTTTCTCTTCGCGAATCAGTTGTTCCAGGTCCTGGGTGTTGCCCAGCAGGGGCAGGTTGACCAGGGTCTTGGGCAGGCGGGCCATACGGTCATCGATGAAGCCCACCACCCCGGAACGGATATCCTGGTGTTGCAGCAAGTATTCGGCCAGGCGCTGGCCGTTTTCGGTGGCGCCCAGAATCACTGCGTTCTGCAGGAATACGCCGCGCACCATCAACTGCTGGAACAGGGTGAGGATGATCAGCCGCTCGATGCCGAACAGGATGAAGGTGCCGATAAACCAGATGGCCAGTTGCAGGTTGCTGATGAAGTCGAACAGCGACAGGGCACGGTGCATGAACAGCAGCAGGCAGAACGCCGACGCCCAGGCGTAGAACGTGGTCTGGAAGCGCAGGCGGTTACTGAAAATCGATTCGGCATAGACCCCTAGCGCCTGGAAAATCAGCACGCTGAGGAAACCGAAGAAGCACAGTACGGCCAGGTCGTTCTTCACCGCGCCAACCTCGATGCTCGAATCGAGCCACAAGATCAGCAGCCCAGGGGCTATGGCGGTAAAACCGTGGACCAGGCGAATAGCAAAGAGAAAATACTCGACCATACTCGGCCGAGTCATCAGCAGACTGTCCACGGGTTGCAAGCGCATATATCCCTTCCCTCCAGACCGTTGGTAATCCAAGGCCGACAACAAGAATTGCGGCAGTTCCATAGTGCGTCATGGGTATGACTGTTTTTCGCTGGGTCCCATCCGTGGTGGCAAATTATTGTCGCTTTATTCTTGGCGGGGAATTGCGCGTCATTTTTCCGTTAGCGCGGTACTTTAAGGTCGGACGCTTTGGAAAACAACAAAGATACGTGGCACTTTGAAATCTGAGTAAAGTCCATGAAGCACCGCCTTGCGAATGAAAAAAACGCGATGCGCCAAAAAAATATTCAGCGGCCGATGATCTGTATGGCTTTTTTTGACGCCTTTGTGGTCGAAAACTGCTTCTGGGGGCTTTCTTGAAGGGCGGAGGCAGGATGACGACGCGCAAGGCATTTTTGATTTTGCATGGCAAGCAGGCACTCAATGACGAGGTGCGCCGCGCCGTGGAGGCACAGCGCGCCAGCGGTGTGGAGATTGCCGTGCGCCTGACCTGGGAGGCGGGCGATGCCCAGCGTTTGGTGGGCGAGGCGCTGGCTGCTGGGTATACGCATATCATCGCCGGCGGTGGCGATGGCACCCTCAGAGACATTGCCGAGGCCATTGCCCGGGCGCACACGGACGCCAGCCTTGTGTTGATGCCATTGGGCACAGCCAATGATTTTGCCCGTGCGGCCGGTGTGCCGCTCGATTGCGCGGGTGCGTTGGCGCTGCTGGACGCGCCGGCCAGGGCCATCGACCTGGGGGAGGTGGGCGGGCAGATGTTCCTGAACATGGCCACCGGCGGTTTCGGCAGCCAGATCACCGCCAGCACCTCCGATGACCTGAAGAAGGTGCTGGGTGGGGCGGCGTACCTGTTCACCGGGCTGTCGCGGTTCGCCGAACTGCGCCCGGCCTATGGTCGTTTGCGTGGCCCGGGCTTCGAATGGGAAGGCCAACTGCTGGCCCTGGGCATCGGCAACGGTCGCCAGGCCGGTGGCGGCCATGTGCTGTGCCCCACGGCGCTGGCAGATGACGGCCTGCTGGACGTCAGTATCCTGCCGGCGCCCACCGAAGTGTTCGGCACCCTCAAGGACCTGCTGGCTGGTGGCCTGGGGGTGGACAACCTGTTTGTGCGGGCGCGCTTGCCGTGGGTGGAGATCCACAGCGCCGAAGGGCTGGATATCAACCTGGACGGCGAACCGCTGACGGGCGACAACCTGCGCTTCAGCGCCCGCAAGGGCGCATTGAACGTGCACCTACCCGCCCATTCGCCGCTGGTGACAAAGCCGCACGCCTAGCCGCTGCCCAAGGCTTGCGCCGGCCACAGTGGACACTACGCATGTTCAGCGTGAAATCTACAGCGTGGCAGTGGTCAGTCGTCGAGGCTGATGATGCGCTCGCGTACGGCAAACAGCACCAGGCCGGCCACATCGAAGATCTGCAGGCGCTTCATGATCTGCGAACGGTGGGTTTCCACGGTCTTCACGCTCAGGCCCAGGCCGTTGGCAATTTCCCGGGTGGATTTGCCGCGCACAATCAGGCGCAGGATTTCCAGTTGCCGCGGGGTGAGGTTGTGGTTGTCGGCCAACTCCGGCTTGTTGCTTTGCACCCGTATCAACGCCTGGTTGATGACCGTGTGGGCGATGGCCGGGCTGAGGTAGCGCTCGTTGCCGCGCAGTGCATCCAGAGCCTGTTCCAGTTCCACCGCCGTGGTGTCCTTGAGCAGGTAGCCGTGGGCGCCCATTTCCAGCGCCTGCATGATCATCTCGGGGTCGGTGTGCATCGACAGGATCAGCACCTTGCTGCGCGGCCGGGTGGCCCGCAGGCGGCCCAGCGCTTCCAGCCCGCCGGTGTCGCGCATGGAAAGGTCGAGCAGCACGATGTCCGGGTCCAGGCGTTGCACCATGTCCAGCAATTGCGCGCCATCACTGGCTTCGCCGATCACCGCGTAGCCGGGCAGGTCCGACACCAGGGCGCGCACGCCCGCTCGGATCAGCGAGTGATCGTCTACCAGCAGTAATTTGCAGATCATAGGCCGTTGCCCAGGTTGGCTCGTTCCAGGTCGCGCGGCGCCCACGGAAAGAGTGCTTCAAGTTGAGTGCCATGGCCAGGCTGGCTGGTCACCTTCAGCCAGCCGCCGATCAGGCTGGCGCGCTCCTGCATGCCAGACATGCCTCGCAACCCGTGGCGGGCCGGGTCGTCCACCGGGGTAAAGCCCACGCCATCGTCGCTGATGTACAGGCGCAGGCCCTCGGGCGCGCGCTGCAGGCGTACCAGCAGGTTGGCAGCCTGGGCATGGCGAAGCAGGTTGGTCACCGCTTCCTGGGTAATGCGAAAGGCCGCGACTGCCATTTCCTCGGGAATGCCGGTCATCTGTTGGCGGCACTCCAGGCTCCAGTGCACGCTGGTGTTTTCCAGGGTGCGCAACAGATGCGCGCGCAGGCTGGCTTCCAGGCCCAGGCTGTTGAGCTGGCGCGGGTTGAGAATGGCCGACACGTCGCGCACCTTGGTCAGGGTTTCGTCGATGGTGTCGCGCAATGTCGCAAAGCCCTCTTCCAGATCATTGGGCAGGCGCCGTTGCAGCCAGTCCGCCTGCATCATGGCGGCCGTGAGCAACTGGCCAATGTCGTCGTGCAGTTCACGGCTGAGCCGGTGGCGTTCGTTTTCCTGAACTTCAAGCAGGCGGTCGGCCAGCTCCTGAGGTTTGAACGCAATGGACTTCTGGGCGCCGCGGTGCTGCAGCCAGACGCTGAGCATGGCTGCCACGTTTAACACCAGCAGGGCGGCAGGAACAGTGCCGCCATGGGCAAATATCAATGCATTGCCCAAGAGCGAAGAAAGGCACAGCAACACGGTCAGCCAACGCATTTGATGTAGGCCCATTGGCCACTGTGTGTATTTTCTGAAACTGGCGTACATAGAGAACGGAGCCAAGAAATAGTCGCTGCTGATAACCGGTTAAGGCGTTGTTGAAACCTGTTTCCAGGGCTCCATGCTCTTGATGTGTCGCGTGGTACAAAAAAGGCAGGCAAATAGAACGAGCGGCCCGATTCCCCGTGACGCCGGGAAGGTGTCGGGTGGTCAAGGTGTCCGGTCCGTGCGGGGAAATGGTGTGCCATGGTATCACTTCATCAACATTAGGTCGCCTGTTCAGGTTCGGGTCCTGAGCGGTCGGTAGTTTTCACGGGAGTGAAAGGAGGAAAGGATAAAGGCATTGTGCCATCATCGGGCCTGTCCAAGTTGCTGCCAGGCGCTATCAACTATCAACTCCGCTTATTTTCCCCATGCTGTATTGCACGGTTATGGGGCGCCCATGGCTTTTCTTCAACTTTGGCTGTAAGGCCCAAGTTACAGATAACCGGCAAAGTTGTACCTAGGGGATTATCCGATGGTCACTAAGAGAACCACTGGTCAATTCATGAGCCGCTGACTCGCGCCGTAGCGCGCTCGGGGGTGTATGAAAAAAACAACAAAGCAGGCGTAATAACAATCAGGGCGCCCGACGATCTGCCTGATTTTCAAATCTTCCTGCAGGCGACGGCAGGTGCTGCTGATCAGGGTCGATGGTGATGGCCAGGGCTCGAACGAGGGCGGTCTGCTCGTCTTCATCCATGCTCAATTGGCCGGTGCGAGGGTCAATCAGTTCCAGTTGCCAGGCCAGCAACGTCAGACACGCGTTTAGCGCTTTGAGGGTATTGCCCTCCAAACGATTGCGCGGTTTGGCAACTCGCAGCAGTTGTTGCAACTGCTGGCAAAAGGCTGTCACTTCCACAAGTGACAGCCCGCAAGCCCGTTGACTCAGGCTTTCCAGGGTGCGCAGGAGGCAGTCCGCAGCGTCCTGATCGTTGCAGATCAGCTCCAGGTGGCTCAAGCATTCCTGCAGTTTGTTCAGCATGGCCTGGGCGTCGACCAGAAAGTCGGGCAGGGCACATGACCACTGAGTGTCATTCAGCATGTTTATCTCCACAACTCCGTGCGGACCTGGTCATCGCGCGCTGTCCGTGCGAGTTTTCGTTCAGGCCACTCAAGCTTAGCTGCATCCGTGGGCGGGTGGCTGGCAATTGCGCTTTCATTTTCAATGTGTCCTGCGAGCCACATTCCAGACACATTGTCTGCATCGGGCGGGAGGGAATCAGGCCCTCACAGCCACTCCGATTGCTGTGACCAGGGGGGTAAAAAGAGACCGAACAAAAGCCTGACTCCATTCATGCATTGAGAATGGCGTCACATTAATGGCTATTGGATATCGCGAATATCAGGTTCTGCCCGATTGCCTATAGGGGAAACCCTGATAAGGAGGGAGGGTTCTTAGCAGTTTTGTATCTGGATATGTAGCGTTGTCGATGCGATCAGTTAACCATGATGTTAATGTGACATCAATGGTTTGGAACGTGTATTTCGTCGCTCTTCAAGATCGACAGGTTACGGCCGATAACCCCCATGAGACCACCTTAGCAACGTCCCCAGGAGTCATTGATGGCAGGCATTCTCGACACAGTAGACCAACGTACCCAGCTAGTGGGTGAGAACCGCCTCGAAATTCTGATGTTTCGCCTGGCCGGCCGCCAGTTGTTCGCCATCAACGTGTTCAAAGTGCAGGAAGTGCTGCAACTGCCCAAGTTGACCCTGATGCCCCAGCGCCATGCGTATGTATGCGGCGTGGTCAATTTGCGCGGCCAGACGCTGCCGGTCATTGACCTGTCCCAGGCCATTGGCATGCGCCCGCTGCAGCCCGGCCCCAACAGCACCATCATCGTCACCGAGTACAACCGCTCTGTGCAGGCGTTTCTGGTGGGTGGAGTCGACCGCATCGTCAACATGAACTGGGAAGCCATCCTGCCGCCGCCCACCAGCGCCGGTCGCCAGCATTATCTGACGGCCATCAGCAAGGTCGACGACCAATTGGTGGAAATCATCGACGTGGAAAAGGTGTTGGCGGAGATCGTTCCCTACAGCGCCAAGGTGTCGCGCGAGAAGCTCGAAGACCCCGTGCTGGCCCGCGCGCGTGGTCGTGAAGTGCTGTTGGTGGATGACTCGACGGTGGCACTGGCGCAGTTGCGCGACACCCTTTCGCAGTTGGGGGTGAAGATGCACGTGGCCAGTGACGGCCTCAAGGCCCTGAACATGCTGAAGGCCTGGGCCGACGCCGGTGAAAACCTTACCGACAAGTTGCTGATGATTTTCACCGATGCGGAAATGCCGGAAATGGACGGGTACCGCCTGACTACCGAAATTCGTCATGACCCACGCCTGCGTGGCCTTTACGTGGTGTTGCATACCTCGTTGTCGGGCAGTTTCAACGAATCGATGGTGAAGAAGGTGGGCTGCGACAACTTCCTGTCCAAGTTCCAGCCCGACAAGCTGGTGGACGTGGTGCGCCAGCGCTTGATGCTCGATAACTGATCGCCGTTTCGCCGCTGCCTCGTCAGGCAGCGGTCGCGGGGCGGTTTGCGATAAACTGGCAGCCTGTCTGATAGCCGGAATTCGCCATGCACCTCAGCGCCCTTTATCGCTACCCCCTCAAGTCGGCCATCGCCGAGCCCTTGCAATCGTCAGCGCTGGACAGCCTGGGCCTTTCGGGCGACCGACGCTGGATGCTCGTGGACGAGGCCACGGGGCGCTTCCTCACCCAGCGCGCCGAAGCGCACATGAGCCAGTTGGGCGCGGCTCATCAGGATGGCGGCCTGCAACTGTCCGGGCCTGGCCAGGCTCCCTTGTTCGTGCCGACGCCTGGGGTCGATGCGTCCCTGCGTGGTGTGACCATTTGGCGCGATACCCTGCGCGTGCCCGACGCCGGCGATGCCGCTGCGGCCTGGGTGTCATCCTTTATAGGCAAGCCCACGCGCTTGGTGCAGGTGCCGGTGGACCGTGCGCGCACCACCCAGCCCGGCTTCGGGCTGGACGACGACAAGGTGGGGTTTGCCGACGGCTTTCCTTTGTTGCTGATTGGCCAGGCGTCGCTGGACGATCTGAGCGGCCGGGTCGGGCGTGCGTTGGAAATGCTGCGTTTTCGCCCCAACCTGGTGGTCAGCGGCAGCGAAGCCTTTGCCGAGGATGGCTGGAAGCGCATCCGCATAGGTGATGTGGAATTTCGCGTGGTCAAGCCGTGCGCTCGTTGCATCCTGACCACGCTTGACCCGCACACCGGCGTGCGCAGCGAGGACCGCGAACCGCTGACCACCCTCAAGACCTACCGCCAGGTGGATGGAGATATCCTGTTTGGCCAGAACCTGGTCAATGATGGTGTGGGGCAGTTGGAAGTGGGCATGCCGGTTACCCTGCTCGAATAACCGCTGACGGCAGCTGCAAGGCGCGCGCAGCGGGCCTGGGTTGCGCGCGATACCGCGAAGGTCCTGCTCGCAGCCTGCGCCAGCTCCTGCGACAGCGCGGTTGCTGTAGCGGCCTCAAGGCCGCCTCACGGGCGCGGTTATTGATCGTCGAAGTAGCGCTCGTTCCAGTCGGCAATCGGCTGCGGCGTGTTGAGCTTCTGGCCGTAGATCACCGCATACGACAACACGTTTTGCACATACTGGCGGGTCTCGTCGAAGGGGATCGACTCCACCCACACGTCGAAGCTCAGGTGGTTGGCGCCACGCAGCCATTGCTTCACTCGGCCGGGGCCGGCGTTGTACGCCGCCGAGGCCAGCACGCGGTTGCCGTTGAACTGCGCGTGCACCTGGCTCAGGTAGGCGGCGCCCAATTGAATGTTCTTGTCCGGGTCGATGGCCTGCGACGGCGACGCCAGCGCAATGCTGAATTTGCGTGCGGTCTCCTTGGCGGTGCCGGGCATCAATTGCATCAGGCCCATGGCGCCTACGCCCGAGCGGGCGTCGTCCATGAAGGCGCTTTCCTGGCGAGTAATGGCGAACGCCCAGCTGGCATGAATGCCGCGGCTGGTGGCTTCGCGCACCAGGGCGTCGCGGTGGGCCATGGGGAAGCGAATGTCCAGGTCGTCCCAGTACTGGGCCTGGCTGATGGTGCGAATGGCCGGGAAGTACCAGTGCATGTCGTAGGCCAGCTTGGCCTGGGCAACCATTTCGTCGCGGCTGAACAGGTTGCTGACGTAGTACCACTCGCGGCGGGCGTCCACCACCTGGCCGCGGTCCAGCAGTTCCATGGCGCGACGGATGCCGGGGGTGTTGCGCACCTTGTTCATCAGTGCCTGGCTGATCACCAGCGGGCGGTTGGCCAGGGAGTAGGGCGCCTGGGTGCGGTCGGCCGCCAGGAAGCCGTAGAAATCACGCTCCTTGGACACGTTGCGGTAGAGCACCGCCACCTGCGGGTTCTGCGGCTGCGCCAGTTCCAGGCTGCGCGCCTGCCAGTATTTCCAGCGGTTGGTGGCGGCCAGGTCCGCGGGCAGGCGGCGGGTCAGCTCATAGGCGTCCTGCCAGCGGCCCAGGCGCAGCAGCAGGCGCAAGCGCCACTCGGTGACGGTGTTGTCGCGCAGCTCCGGGTCGTACTGGGTCATCAGGTCCAGTGCGCGCGGGTCATAATTGCGCGCCAGGGTCAGGCCTATCTCGCGGGCGATCGCCACTTTTTCGTCACGCGAGAAGCGCATGCTGCTGGCATAGCTGTCGAGCAGCTGCATGGCCCGGTCCGGATCCTGCTTGGCCAGCCGGCGCAGGCCCAGCCCCACCACGTCGGACATGGCTTCGGTGGCGGGCTGGAAACGCGACGGGTCGGTGAGCAACTCGGGGTTCTGCGCCACGCTGATCAACAGGCGGCCCTGGTTGCCCAGGGTGGGCAAGGTAGCCACCAGGGCGTTCGCCAGCGCATAGTTGCGGGTGTGCGCGGCAAGCTTGAGGCGCTGCCAGCGCTTGTCCTCGGTGAGCTGGCCGTCGGCGGCCCACATGCCGAACAGCGCTTCGCAGGCGTCGGGTTGGGTTTTGCCGGTCAGCCACAGTTTCTGCGCGTTGGCATAGCCTTCGGCCTTGAGGTTGTGGCTGAGCTGGTATTGACCGTTCAGGCAATCAAGCTCGGTGAAGTTGAGCTTGGCGTCGTAATATTTTGCAAAGGTATCCCAGTCGCCACGCTCGGCCAGCCAGCGCAACCAGCGCAGCTTCATCCAGTTGGCCTGGGGCAGGTCGCCGTGGGCGGCGAGGAATTTCTCGATCTCGTCGTTGCTGGCGGTTTTCAGCCGGGCGGTCAGCTCGTCATAAGCCAGGTAAGGCTCCAGCGGGTAATCGCTGAGCATGGGCGCGTACTGGAAATAAGGGCCGCTGTCGCCCTTGGCCAGGGCCCGCTTGGCCTGGTCGTAATACTGGCGTTGGGTGTTCAGGTCCACTGCGTGGGCGCAGGAGACGGCGGTGGCAGAAAGCAGCAGGCAGGACAAAAGGCTAGACAGGCGACCGCGCATGAGACATCCGTGCAGATAAGGCATGACAAGTGCGGCGTGGCCTGCACTGATTACCCACTAGCTTAGCCGGTTGCGGGCCGGCGATGAAAGCACTGTGCTTGTATCTGAACATGAATTCGGCGCGCGCCGTCCGTATGACGGCATTTACTGTGCTGGGCGCCCAAGTCAGGTAGAATGCGCGCCCGGTTTTTGGAGAAACACATGACCCTGCTCAAATTAAGCGATGTGTCCCTCGCTTTCGGCGCGATGCCGTTGTTGGACAAAGTGTCCTGGCAGATCGCCCGTGGAGAGCGGGTCTGCATCATTGGGCGAAATGGCACTGGCAAGTCCAGCATGCTGCGCCTGGTCAAGGGTGATCAGAAGCCTGACGAGGGCGAGGTCTGGCGTGCGCCGGGCCTGAAGATCGGCGAGCTGCCGCAGGAACTGCCGGTGGCCGACGATCGTACCGTGTTCGACGTGGTGGCCGAAGGCCTCGACGGCGTGGGCGCGCTGCTGGCTGAATATCACCACCTGAGCCAGAACATCGTCACCGATGAAGACCTGACCAAGCTCATGCATGTGCAGTCGGACCTTGAAGCCCGCGACGGCTGGCGCCTGCAACAGCTGGTGGACAGCACCCTGAGCCGCTTGCAGTTGCCGGCCGACAAGACCCTGGCGCAATTGTCCGGTGGCTGGCGTCGTCGCGTGCTGCTGGCCCAGGCGCTGGTGTCCGAGCCCGACCTGCTGTTGCTCGACGAGCCCACCAACCACCTGGACATTGGTGCCATTGCCTGGCTGGAAGAGGCCCTGAGCAGCTTTGGCGGCGCCGTATTGTTCATCACGCACGACCGGTCCTTCCTCCAGAACCTGGCCACGCGCATCCTGGAGCTGGACCGCGGCGGTCTGATCGACTGGAATGGCGACTACGCCAGCTTCCTGGTGCACAAGGAAGCCATGCTGTCGGCCGAAGAAACCGCCAACGCGCTGTTCGACAAGCGCCTGGCCCAGGAAGAAGTGTGGATTCGCCAGGGCATCAAGGCCCGCCGTACCCGCAACGAAGGCCGCGTACGCGCCCTGAAAGAGCTGCGCGTGGAGCGTGGCGAACGTCGCGAGCGCCAAGGCAAGGCCAACATCCAGCTCGATACCGCGGAGAAATCCGGCAAGCAGGTGATGGTGGTCGAGAACGTCAGCTTTGCCCACCCGGGCGGCCCGTTCCTGGTCAAGGACTTCTCCATGGTGCTGCAGCGCCAGGATCGTATCGGCCTGTTGGGTGCCAACGGTACTGGCAAGACCACGCTGCTCAAGCTGATGCTGGGCGACCTGGAAGCCACCAGCGGCAAGGTCGAGGCAGGCACGCGCCTGGAAGTGGCCTACTTCGACCAGCTGCGTCACCAGTTGGACCTGGAAAAGACCGTGATCGACAACCTGGCCGAAGGCCGGGACTTCATCGAGATCGACGGCCAGAACCGCCACGTGCTCAGCTACCTGGGCGACTTCCTGTTCAGCCCCCAGCGTGCCCGTACGCCGGTGAAGGCGCTGTCGGGTGGCGAGCGTGCGCGCCTGCTGCTGGCCAAGCTGTTCAGCAAGCCGGCCAACCTGCTGGTGCTCGACGAACCTACGAACGACCTCGACGTGGAAACCCTGGAGCTGCTGGAAGAAGTATTGTCCAGCTTCAAGGGCACCGTGCTGATGGTCAGCCACGACCGGGCCTTCCTGGATAACGTGGTGACCAGCACGCTGGTGTTCGAAGGTGAGGGCAAGGTGCGCGAGTACGTGGGCGGCTATCAGGACTGGATCCGTCAGGGCGGCTCGCCGAAGTTGCTCGGTGTTACCGAGAACAAATCGGGCAAGGCCGAGCTCAACAGCGCCGTGGTTACCGCACCGGCGGCAGCGCCTGCGCCAGCCACTGAAGCGCCAGCGGCCAAGAAGAAACTCAGCTACAAGCTGCAGCGTGAGCTGGAAGCCTTGCCGGGTGAAATCGAGGCTCAGGAGCAGAAGATCGCGGCCTTGGAAGCGGCCATGGCTGATGCCGGTTTCTACCAGAAGCCGGCTGCAGAGACCGCCAAGGTCATTGCCGACCTGGAGCAGGCTCAGGCCAAGCTGGACCAGATGGTCGAGCGTTGGGCTGAGCTGGACGCCTAAGGCGCAGCTTTTGAGCTGCAAGCTGCAAGAAGGGCGCGTGTGCCTCTTCTTGCAGCTTGAAGCTTGAAGCTGCTACTCCGCCTTCTTCAGGCGTACCGCCAGTACATCGCACGGCGCGCCATGCAGCACGTCGTTCGAGGTGGAGCCCAGCAGCAATGCCAGGCCATGACGGGCGTGACTGCCCACCACCACCAGGTCGCAGCCTTTTTCCTTGGCCAGGCCATGTATTTCCTGCTTCGGCTGGCCGTAGGTCAGGTGGCAGTTTTCTTTCGTCAGTTCCGGATACTTGGTAATCAACCGTTCAAGGCGTTCCTTGGCCTGGTCGAATTGCTGCTGTTGCAGTTGCGACAAGTCCATGGGCACATCGCCACCAAAGGCCATGGCCATGGGTTCGACGATGTGCACCAGGGACAGCTTGGCGTCCTGGCTGGCAGACAGCTCGCGGGCCCGGTGAATCACCGGATCGCACTCTTCGGTCAGGTCGACGGCGACCAGAATATGGTGGTAGGGCATGGGAAGCTCTCCTGACGTGGCGATAGTTCAAGTATGGCCTGTTTCAAGTCGGTCTGTTTGCGCGTGTCCTAACCAACTCATTTATAAATGTTTTACAGGGTGCACAGTCATATGACGGTATGGATAGTGGTGTCAATCCTTGCGCTGGTTTTAAGCCCCATGGTCTGGCTGCGCCCCTCGCGCAACCAGAGCGGCCAGATGGCCCTGCGCATGGAAGCACGGCGCCTGGGCATGGCCATGCAGCTCATGCCCCAGCAATGGCCCCACTGGCTGCCCAAGGAGCCACCTAGCCCCTGTGCGCAGTATTGCCGCCCCCGGCGCTCGGCCCAGGCCGCGCAGTTCTGCTACTGGCAGACCGAGCCGGGCAGCTGGCTCAATCAATGGCGCGAGCCGTGTGAAGACCCGATATTGCTGGCCCAGTTCGCCCGCTTGCCGGCCAATGTCTACAAGGTTGACGCAGGTCACCAGATGATTGCCCTGTATTGGGGGGAGCGGGGAAAGGTCGAGGTGCTGGTGGTGATTGATGAGGTGTTGAAGGCGCTTGCCTGAAGGTCTTCTGCCCGCCAGGCCGGTTAAATTCCAGGCATTAAAAAGCCCGATAATCTGCGTCGGGCTGGGGGTGGCCAGGCAGGCCGGTAAGACGTTTTCGCGATGTTTGGTCGACAGTGTAGTCGCGAACGGAGCTTACGTCGGGCGCTCGCAAAAATCCCTTCTTTTTATTCTCTGTGCGACGTTTGGTTGCCACAGCCCGCAGCGTATCTGGCTGTCACGAGGGTGTGCGATGCTGTTGCTGAATGTTGCGTCATCAGCGAAAAGGCTGCGTGCGCTGTTTTGACGCACGCGTGACCGCAAAGTCGCGTTTTTGCAGTGTTTCAGCGCATTTGACAATTGCCGGTTTTTCCGTGAATGTGTGCGTACCCAAATCAAACGGGCGTATGAATTGAGCGTTTGTCTTGTAGGAACGCTCTTACAGAATCCCGACTATCGCGCTGACGGGTGTGTCTGGCAGCGGGGGAGCGGCAATCGGCGCTAGGCGCCAGCCGGCCCCGTACCAGCGTTTGGCGTGTACTGTTCAGCTTCCATATCGTGGAGATCAGTTGATGATTTACGAAGGTAAAGCCATCACGGTTAAGGCTCTTGAAAGTGGCATCGTCGAACTGAAGTTCGACCTCAAGGGTGAGTCCGTCAACAAGTTCAACCGTCTGACCCTGGCCGAATTGCGCCAGGCCGTCGACACCATCAAGGCCGATGCATCGATCAAGGGCGTGATTGTCAGCAGTGGCAAGGACGTGTTCATCGTCGGCGCGGACATCACCGAGTTTGTCGAAAACTTCAAGCTGCCCGAGGCCGAACTGGTCGCCGGTAACCTGGAAGCCAACCGCATTTTCAGCGACTTCGAAGACCTGGGCGTGCCTACCGTGGCGGCCATCAATGGCATCGCCCTGGGTGGCGGCCTGGAAATGTGCCTGGCCGCAGACTTCCGCGTCATGTCGGAAACCGCCAAGATCGGCCTGCCGGAAGTCAAGTTGGGCATCTACCCAGGCTTCGGTGGTACCGTGCGCCTGCCGCGCATCATCGGTGCCGACAACGCCATTGAGTGGATTGCCTCGGGCAAGGAAAACCGCGCTGAAGACGCCCTCAAGGCCGGCGCCGTGGACGCCGTGGTAGCGCCCGACAAGCTGCAGGCCGCGGCACTGGACCTGGTCAAGCGCGCCATCAGCGGCGAATTCGACCACAAGGCCAAGCGCCAGCCCAAGCTGGACAAGCTCAAGCTCAACGCCATTGAGCAGATGATGGCTTTCGAGACCGCCAAGGGCTTTGTGGCCGGTCAAGCCGGCCCGAACTACCCGGCGCCGGTCGAAGCCATCAAGACCATCCAGAAGGCCGCCAACTTCGGCCGTGACAAGGCCCTGGAAATCGAAGCCGCCGGTTTCGTGAAAATGGCCAAGACCTCTGCCGCGCAGAGCCTGGTCGGCCTGTTCCTCAACGACCAGGAACTCAAGCGCAAGGCCAAGGCCTACGACGAACTGGCTCGCGACGTGAACCAGGCCGCCGTGCTGGGCGCCGGCATCATGGGTGGCGGCATCGCCTATCAGTCGGCGGTCAAGGGCACGCCGATCCTGATGAAAGACATCAACGAGAAGGGCATCGAGCAAGGCCTGGCCGAAGCCTCGAAGCTGTTGGGCAAGCGCGTCGAGAAAGGCCGCCTGACCCCGGCCAAAATGGCCGAGGCGCTCAACGCCATTCGCCCGACCCTGTCGTACGGTGATTTCGGCCACGTCGACATCGTCGTCGAAGCCGTGGTCGAGAACCCCAAGGTCAAGCAGGCCGTGCTGGCCGAAGTGGAAGCCCAGGTCAAGGACGATGCCATCCTGGCGTCCAACACCTCGACCATTTCCATCAGCCTGCTGGCCAAGGCCCTCAAGCGTCCGGAAAACTTCGTCGGCATGCACTTTTTCAACCCGGTGCACATGATGCCGCTGGTGGAAGTGATCCGTGGCGAGAAGTCCAGCGAAGTCGCCGTGGCGACCACCGTGGCCTACGCCAAGAAAATGGGCAAGAACCCGATCGTGGTCAACGACTGCCCGGGCTTCCTGGTCAACCGCGTGCTGTTCCCGTACTTCGGCGGCTTCGCTCGTCTGGTCAGCGCCGGCATCGACTTCGTGCGCGTGGACAAGATCATGGAGAAGTTCGGCTGGCCCATGGGCCCGGCCTACCTGATGGACGTGGTCGGCATCGACACCGGCCATCATGGCCGTGACGTGATGGCCGAAGGCTTCCCCGACCGCATGAAAGACGATCGCCGCTCGGCCATCGACGTGCTGTACGAGGCCAAGCGCCTGGGCCAGAAGAACGGCAAGGGCTTCTATGCCTACGAGACCGACAAGAAGGGCAAGCCGAAGAAAGTGGCCGACGCTTCGGTGCTGGAAGTGCTCAAGCCAATCGTCTACGAGCAGCGCGAGTTGTCCGACGAGGACATCCTCAACTGGATGATGATCCCGCTGTGCCTGGAAACCGTGCGTTGCCTGGAAGACGGTATCGTCGAGACCGCGGCCGAAGCCGACATGGGCTTGGTGTACGGCATCGGTTTCCCTCCGTTCCGCGGCGGTGCATTGCGTTACATCGATTCGCTGGGCGTGGCCAACTTCGTCGCCCTGGCAGACCAGTACGCCGACCTGGGCCCGCTGTACCACCCCACCGCGAAGCTGCGTGAGATGGCCAAGAACGGCCAGAGCTTCTTCGGTTAAGCGCCCCACACTTGAGCGAGAAAAATTTTATGAGCTTGAATCCGAGAGATGTGGTGATTGTTGACTTCGGTCGCACGCCAATGGGCCGCTCCAAGGGTGGCATGCACCGCAACACCCGCGCCGAAGACATGTCGGCGCACCTGATCAGCAAACTGCTTGAACGCAACGTCAAGGTTGACCCGGGCGAAGTCGAGGACGTGATCTGGGGCTGTGTGAACCAGACCCTGGAGCAGGGCTGGAACATCGCGCGCATGGCGTCGCTGATGACCCAGATCCCGCACACCGCGGCCGGCCAGACCGTCAGCCGCCTGTGTGGCTCGTCCATGAGCGCGCTGCACACCGCCGCCCAGGCCATCATGACGGGCAACGGCGATGTGTTCGTGGTCGGTGGCGTGGAGCACATGGGCCATGTGAGCATGATGCACGGCGTGGATCCCAACCCGCACATGTCCCTGTACGCTGCCAAGGCGTCGGGCATGATGGGCCTGACCGCGGAAATGCTGGGCAAGATGCACGGCATTACCCGTGAAGCCCAGGACGCCTTCGGCGTGCGTTCGCACCAGTTGGCCCACAAGGCCACCGTGGAAGGCAAGTTCAAGGACGAGATCATCCCGATGCAGGGGTATGATGAGAACGGCTTCCTGAAAATGTTCGACTACGACGAGACCATTCGTCCGGACACCACCCTGGAGAGCCTGGCCGCCCTGCGCCCTGCGTTCAACCCGAAAGGTGGCACGGTGACAGCGGGCACTTCGTCGCAAATCACCGACGGTGCCTCTTGCATGATCGTCATGTCGGCCCAACGTGCTCAAGACCTGGGCATTCAGCCGATGGCGGTGATCCGTTCCATGGCCGTGGCTGGCGTAGACCCGGCAATCATGGGCTATGGCCCGGTGCCGGCGACCCAGAAAGCACTGAAGCGTGCCGGCCTGAGCATCGCCGATATTGACTTCTTCGAGCTCAACGAAGCCTTCGCCGCACAGGCCCTGCCCGTGCTGAAGGATCTGAAAGTGCTCGACAAGATGAACGAGAAGGTTAACCTGCACGGCGGCGCCATTGCTTTGGGCCACCCGTTTGGTTGCTCGGGTGCACGTATTTCGGGCACCCTGCTGAATGTCATGAAACAGAACAACGGCACCTTCGGGGTGTCCACCATGTGTGTAGGTCTGGGTCAGGGCATCACCACCGTCTTCGAGCGCGTGTAAGCGGTCGAGAGTCGGCGAACCGGGGCCAGGTGCCCCGGTTTTTGTTTTTACAGAATATTTGTTTTAGCGAGGGAAACATGCCGTTACAGCCAGGGCTCTACCGTCACTACAAGGGGCCTCAATACCGCGTGTTTGGGGTTGCGCGCCATTCCGAAAACGAGGAAGAGGTGGTCTGCTACCAGGCGTTGTATGGCGAGTTTGGCCTGTGGGTACGGCCATTGAGCATGTTTCTGGAGTCGGTTGAAGTTGACGGCGAGCGCGTCCCGCGCTTTGCTTTGGTCGAGGCCGAACCGAGCCTGTTCGAGCGGCCCGGCGACGAGATCGCTTGAACATCCGCGCTTGACCTCACTTCGTAGCCACTATATATAGCGGTGCCTCGAAGGCGCCAATCGCTTTCATTTCTAGTATTCAGGAATTTTCTGATCCATGGGCAAATCGCTGGTCATTGTGGAATCCCCGGCTAAGGCCAAGACCATCAACAAGTATCTGGGCAACCAATACGTGGTGAAGTCGAGTATCGGCCATATCCGAGACCTGCCCACCAGCGGTTCGGCTAGCGCCACGAAAGAACCGGTCAAGCGTGGCAAGGCCGCGGCCGCCGAGGCACCTGTCTTGTCGCCCAAGGAAAAGGCGCGCAAGCAACTGGTGGCGCGCATGGGGGTAGACCCGGAGCACGGCTGGAAAGCCCACTACGAGATCCTTCCCGGCAAGGAGAAGGTGATCGAGGAGCTGCGCCGGCTCGCCAAGGATGCCGACACCATCTATCTCGCAACCGACTTGGACCGCGAGGGGGAAGCCATTGCCTGGCACCTGCGCGAAGCCATCGGTGGTGATGACAGCCGCTACAAGCGCGTGGTGTTCAACGAAATCACCAAGAAGGCCATCCAGGAGGCCTTCTCCACGCCGGGCGAGCTGGACATTGATCGTGTCAACGCCCAGCAGGCGCGGCGCTTCCTCGACCGCGTGGTGGGCTACATGGTCTCGCCGCTACTGTGGTCGAAGATAGCCCGCGGCCTGTCCGCAGGCCGTGTGCAATCGGTGGCCGTGAAGCTGGTGGTGGAGCGTGAGCGCGAAATTCGTGCGTTCAACCCAGAAGAGTATTGGGAAATCCACGCCGACCTGGGCACCGCCAAGAGCGCCAAGGTGCGTTTCGAAGTGGCGCGCGAGAAGGGCGAAGCCTTCAAGCCGCTGAACGAAACCACGGCCATGGCCGCGCTGGAGAAGCTCAAGGCGTCGAGCTACAGCATCGTCAAGCGTGAAGACAAGCCGACCAGCAGCAAGCCGTCGGCGCCGTTCATCACCTCGACCCTGCAGCAGGCTGCCAGCAACCGCCTGGGCTTCGGCGTGAAGAAGACCATGATGATGGCCCAGCGTCTGTACGAAGCCGGCTACATCACTTACATGCGTACCGACTCCACCAACCTGTCCGCGGACGCGGTTGAAATGGCGCGCAGCTACATTGAAAACGAATTCGGCAAGCAGTACCTGCCCGCTGCGCCCATGGTATACAGCAGCAAGGAAGGCGCCCAGGAGGCCCACGAAGCCATTCGTCCGTCCGACGTCAGCACCCACCCTACCAAGCTGTCGGGCATGGAGCGTGATGCCGAGCGCCTGTACGAGCTGATCTGGCGCCAGTTTTTGGCTTGCCAGATGCCACCTGCCCAGTACCTGTCCACCACGGTCACTGTCGCCGCCGGTGACTTCGAGCTGCGTGCCAAGGGCCGTATCCTCAAGTTCGACGGTTACACCCGCGTAATGCCACAAATGGCCAAGCCGGGCGATGACGACGTGCTGCCGGAAATGGACCAGGGCGAAGTGCTCAAGCTGATCGAGCTGGACCCTACCCAGCACTTCACCAAGCCGCCGGCCCGTTATTCGGAAGCCAGCCTGGTGAAAGAGATGGAAAAACGCGGTATTGGTCGTCCGTCGACCTACGCGGCTATCATTTCCACCATCCAGGATCGTGGCTACGTGGCGCTGCACAACCGCCGCTTCTACTCCGAGAAGATGGGCGACATCGTCACCGAACGCCTGTCGGAAAGCTTCTCCAACCTGATGGACTACGGTTTCACCGCCGGCATGGAAGAGAACCTCGACGACGTGGCCCAGGGCGAGCGTGACTGGAAGAACGTGCTGGACGAGTTCTACGGCGACTTCAAGACCAAGCTGGAAGTGGCCGGCTCGGCCGACAGCGGCATGCGCGCCAACCAGCCGACGCCTACCGACATCACCTGCCGCGAATGCGGCCGGCACATGATGATCCGTACCGCCTCCACCGGCGTGTTCCTGGGCTGCTCGGGCTATAGCCTGCCGCCCAAAGAGCGTTGCAAGGCCACTATCAACCTGGTGCCGGGCGACGAAATCGCTGCCGATGACGAGGGTGAATCCGAGTCGCTGGTGCTGCGCGGCAAGCACCGCTGCCCGATCTGCGCCACCGCCATGGACGCTTACCTGCTGGATGAGAAGCGCAAACTGCACATCTGCGGTAACAACCCGGACTGCGTGGGCTACGAGATCGAAGAAGGCAGCTACCGCATCAAGGGCTACGAAGGCCCGAGCCTGGAATGCGACAAGTGCGGCAGCGAGATGCAGCTCAAGACCGGTCGTTTCGGCAAGTTCTTCGGCTGCACCAACCCTGAGTGCAAGAACACCCGCAAGCTGCTGAAAAGCGGTGAGGCGGCGCCACCGAAGATGGACGCGGTGAAGATGCCAGAGCTCAAGTGCGAGAAGGTCAACGACACTTATGTGTTGCGTGACGGTGCGTCGGGCCTGTTCCTGGCCGCCAGCCAGTTCCCGAAAAACCGCGAGACCCGTGCGCCGCTGGTGATCGAGATCATTGCGCACAAGGACGAGATCGATCCCAAATACCACTTCCTCTGCGAAGCGCCGAAGAAGGACCCGGATGGCCGCCCAACCGTGATCCGCTACAGCCGCAAGACCAAGGAGCAGTACGTGCAGACCGAGGTTGAAGGCAAGCCTACCGGCTGGCGCGCGTTCTACGAAGGCGACAGCTGGAAGGTGGAAGACAAGCGGGCAAAAGAGAAAGAGCCGGCTTGACTCAGCAGTAACAAAAAACCGCGCCCAGGCGCGGTTTTTTTATGCAGGCTCCAACGCCTTCCCCTTTAACGAATACTGCTTTGTGTGGGAGCGGGCTCTGCCCGCGAAGCAGGCACCGCGGAGTATCAGACACTGCGCTGGGGTGCTTTTTGCGGATAGAACCCGCACATCATGGCCGACTGCTACTCAGATGCAATTTGCCTTGCGGTAGGCGCCCCCCTTCACGGAAACTGTTCGTCTGCCCGAACCCCGTCTTTACCGGAGGGTGCCCACATGGCCCACGAACTCTACACCCGCACCAACCAGAAAATTTACTTCGCTGGCTTGTCCCTGGAAGCCATGGGCAAGGCCGAGCAGGGCCAGGCCATGAATGCCCTGGCACGCATTCAGGCCGAGCGCGAGTCGTCGCTGTTTCACTTGTACGGTGCCTTGCTTGGCTTGTGCCATGAAATCGCCGGCTTTTACCGCCTGCCCCAGGCCGCCACGCCCCGTGCCGAAGACCTGTTGACCCGTGAAGTGCTGGCACAGATTGCCATTCCGGAAATGGCCGAGCTGGTGGAGTTGGCGCAGGCGCCCGGCACTTGGGTCTACGAGCTGCTGGCTGCCCATGCAGCCCTGCACCGTCCACCCCAGGCGCCCAAGGTAGTGAAAGGGGATGTCACCCAGCCGTTGATCGTGGCAGTCAACCTGGACGCGCCCGAGGAGCCCGAGGCGCTCACCCGCGAGGTGCTGGAAGGCTGGCGTCAGCAGCTCAAGGGCTTGGCCATTCGGTACCGTGAGGGCCTCAGTGAGTGCTGATTGCGTCTGTGGCTGCTACAATGGCGCCCTCACGTGGAGAACCCCTTTTTATGCCAACGTCCTTTCTAGAAATTGTCGAGCTGCCTGACGGCCGAATCGAACTGCGCCGTGCCGAGGATGAAGGCTCGCTCGTGACCTTGGACTTTTCCGAAGACGCCAAGGCCTTCCTGCAAGGACAGCATGTAGAAGTGGCCAAGGCCATGCTCAGCGTGGGCGTGCAAATGGCCGGCAAGATGGTGGAAGGCGAAATCGAAAAAGACGAAGGCCCGCGCGTCCTTCATTGATCAGGGAACGCTGTGGGAGCTGGCTTGCCAGCAAGCTTTTGATCTTTAAAAGCTCGCTGGCAAGTCAGCTCCCACAGCTGTGTTCTACCCCATCCGGATATTCAGGCTCTGTGCATCGCCCACTCGGGCAGCGGCGATCAGCTGCTGGCGCGCACTGCCGGCCAGCGGGTTCAGCCAGCTCACTACCGTATGGCTACGGCCAAGGCGCAAGGCCTCGCAGGTCAGTTGCAGCGGGCTCTGGCTGCCACCTGGTTGCAGGATCAGAATGCGCTCGCGGTTCAGGCCAGCGTCACGCAGCCAGGCCTGGGTCAGGCTGGCAGGCGGTGCGATCAGGGTCAGCCAGCGGGCGTCCTGGTCCTCGCTCAGCTCGCGCAGCACGGGGGCCAGCAGGTTCAGGCAGTTCCCGGCAGCGCCGCGCAACGACAGTTCGCTGAAGACTTCCGGCTGTGGGGCCGTCCAGGGCACTTCGGTTGCGTGGGTGAACAGCGGCGTGACTGGTTGAGCCATGAAGGCCTCGAACAAAGACAGTTGAGCCGGTTGCAACGGTTGTGGGAACTGCATGTAGCCTCCTTTATCGGCGTATGACGCCGACGCTCAAGCCTTCGATGACCAGATCCTGATCCTTGAGGTTGACCTCGATGGGTGCGAATTCCGGGTTTTCCGCCAGCAGGAACACCTTGCTGCCTTCACGCTTGAAGCGCTTGACCGTGACTTCGTCGCCGATGCGAGCCACCACGATCTGGCCGTTGCGGGCCTCGCGGCAGGTGTGCACGGCCAGCAGGTCGCCGTCGAAGATGCCCACGTCCTTCATGCTCATGCCGTGCACGCGCAGCAGGTAGTCGGCGCGCGGGTGGAAGAAGGTGGGGTTGATGTTGCAGGATTCCTCGATGTGCTGTTGGGCCAGGATCGGCGCACCGGCAGCAACCCGGCCAATGATCGGCAGGGTGGATTCGTCGGCCTTGGCCTCGAAACCGGGAATGCGGATGCCGCGGGACGCGCCCGGGGTCATTTCGATGGCCCCCTTGCGCGCCAGCGCCTTGAGGTGTTCCTCAGCGGCGTTCGGCGACTTGAAGCCCAGTTCCTGGGCGATTTCCGCGCGGGTGGGCGGAAAGCCGTTGTCGTCGAGGCAGCGCTTGATGAAAGCCAGGATCTCGGCTTGGCGTGGCGTCAGTTTCAGCATGTCGATCGCTCTGTCTTTTTATACAGTGACTGGGATTATATACAGTATGAGTGGCTTGGCAATCCTGCTTTTGTCACCGCTCGTCCCCCCGAATCGCACTGCCGCCCGGCGGACAGGGCAGGGGAATCGTCAAGGTCCGGGCCAAACGTGCACGGCGTGTGATTAAATACGTGACCGACAAGACACAAAACGTCTGCCCAGGCTTGACAAAAGCCGGGTCTGAAACGTATGTTTCAAACAAGTGTTTGTCAGGTGAATCTAGCATGGCCCAGTCGGAAACCGTTGAACGCATACTCGACGCTGCCGAGCAGTTGTTCGCGGAAAAAGGTTTTGCCGAAACTTCATTGCGGCTGATCACTAGCAAGGCCGGGGTCAACCTGGCGGCGGTGAACTACCATTTCGGCTCCAAGAAGGCGCTTATCCAGGCGGTGTTCTCGCGTTTCCTGGGGCCATTCTGCATCAGCCTGGAACGTGAGCTGGAGCGCCGCCAGGCGCGCCCCGAGCACAAGGCCAACCTCGAAGAGCTGCTGGAAATCCTGGTGGAGCAGGCCATGGTGGTGCAGCCGCGCAGCGGCAACGACTTGTCCATCTTCATGCGCCTGTTGGGCCTGGCGTTCAGCCAGAGCCAGGGCCACCTGCGTCGTTACCTGGAAGACATGTACGGCAAGGTCTTCCGCCGCTACATGCTGCTGGTCAACGAGGCCGCGCCGCGTATCCCGCCGCTGGAGCTGTTCTGGCGCGTGCACTTCATGCTCGGCGCCGCCGCGTTCAGCATGTCCGGCATCAAGGCCTTGCGCGCCATTGCCGAGACCGATTTCGGCATCGACACCTCCATCGAGCAGGTCATGCGCCTGATGGTGCCGTTCCTGGCCGCCGGCATGCGTGCTGACAGTGGCGTCACCGACGGTGCCATGGCCGCCGCGCAGCTGCGCCCGCGCAGCAAGTCGACGCCAGCCCTGGCCAAGGCATGAAACAATTGACGGTGGGCGCGGCGGGTGGCTTCGGCTAAGCTAGCCGCCCATGCCTATTCCGAATCTGTCGCGCCGTTCTGGCGCCGATTTTTCCCTCTTGCTTATCCACCCCTGTGCGGCCAAAGGCTGCATGGGGCGGCACGCATGCACCCGCGAATCAAGGATTACCCCATGACTTCCCGCCTTCAAGGCTCGTTGATGGTCGATATCGCCGGCACCTGGCTGACCGCCGAAGACCGCCACCTGCTGCGCCAGCCCGAAGTGGCCGGCCTGATCATCTTCGCGCGCAATATCGAGCACGCCCGCCAGGTGCGCGAGCTGTGCGCGTCGATCCGTGCCATTCGCCCGGACCTTATCCTGGCGGTGGATCAGGAGGGCGGTCGGGTGCAGCGCCTGCGCCAGGGCTTTGTGCGCCTGCCGGCCATGCGCGCCCTGGCTGACAACCCCAATGCCGAGTACCTGGCCGAGCAGTGCGGCTGGATCATGGCTACCGAGGTGCTGGCGGTTGGCCTGGACTTGAGCTTCGCCCCTGTACTCGACCTGGACCATCAGCGCAGCGCCGTGGTGGGCAGTCGAGCCTTCGAGGGCCATCCGGAGCGTGCCGCGGCCCTTGCCGGTGCCTTTATCAAGGGCATGAACGCTGCCGGCATGGCCGCTTGCGGCAAGCATTTTCCTGGTCACGGCTGGGCCGAGGCGGACTCCCACGTGGCCATCCCCACCGATGAGCGCAGCCTGGAACAGATCCGTGCCCTGGACCTGGTGCCGTTCGCGCGTTTGAGCGCTCAGTTGGCGGCGGTGATGCCGGCCCACGTCATTTATCCGCAGGTCGACAGTCAGCCTGCCGGTTTCTCCCGGCGCTGGCTGCAGGACATTCTGCGTGGCGAACTGAAGTTCGATGGCGTGATTTTCAGCGACGACCTGTCCATGGCCGGCGCCCATGTGGTGGGTGACGCGGCCAGTCGTATCGAGGCGGCGCTGGGTGCGGGCTGCGACATGGGCCTGGTGTGCAACGACCGTGCGGCGGCCGAGCTGGCACTGAGCGCGGCGCAGCGCCTGAACGTGACCCCGTCGCCACGCATCGCGCGCATGCGCGGGCAGGCATTCAGCAATGTCGAGTACCGCCAGCATCCGCGTTGGCTTACGGCCGTCGCAGCCCTGCGCGACGCCCAATTGATTGATTGACCGAGGCCTGACAATGACTGTCTACGCGATTATCGGCGGTACCGGCCTGACCCAGCTCGAAGGGCTGACCATCACCCGCAGCCTGGCGCTGGACACCCCTTGCGGGGCGCCATCGGCGGACATCCTCCAAGGTGAGTTCGCCGGCCATGAGGTGTTGTTCCTCGCGCGTCACGGCCACCCTCATCGGTTGCCGCCGCACAAGGTGAATTACCGTGCCAATCTGTGGGCGCTCAAACAGGCCGGTGCCCAGGCGATTCTGGCGGTGAATGCGGTGGACGGCATTCATCCGGCCATGGGTACCGGGCATGTGTGTGTGCCGCATCAGTTGGTGGATTACACCAGTGGGCGCGAACACACCTTCTTCGCCGATGAACTTGAGCATGTGACCCACATAGACTTCAGCTACCCCTACACCGAGGCACTGCGTGCCCGCCTGATCTCGGCCCTGGCAGCCGAAGGCGTGCCGCACAGCGAGCAGGGTGTCTATGCCTGCACCCAGGGCCCGCGCCTGGAGACCGTGGCGGAAATCGCCCGGCTGGAGCGTGATGGCTGCGACATCGTGGGCATGACCGGCATGCCGGAAGCGGCCCTGGCGCGCGAGCTGGAACTGGATTACGCCTGCCTGGCGCTGGTGGTGAACCCGGCGGCAGGCAAGTCGGCGGCGGTCATCACCATGGCCGAGATCGAGCAGGCGCTGCACGACGGCATGGGCAAGGTGAAGGCCACGCTGGCGCGTGTGCTCACCGTCTGACCCGCAACCCCGGATGTGCAGCCTGACCCGCTCCCTGTAGCCGTTGGGGGGGCGGCCATCCGACGCCCAGCTACAAGCGCATCAGCGCTTGCGCACCTTGCGCCCCGGCAATGGCTCGAACAGCGCATCGATGTCCTCGGGCGCCATCTTCCAGTCGCCCGCTTCGCGGCCATCGAGAATGCCCGACGCCAGTGCCGATTTCTCGCCTTGCAGGTGCTGGATCTTCTCCTCCACAGTGCCGCGGGTAATCAGCTTGTAGACAAACACCGGCTTCTCCTGGCCAATGCGGTAGGCGCGGTCGGTGGCCTGGTGCTCGGCCGCCGGGTTCCACCACGGGTCGTAGTGGATCACCGTGTCCGCTGCAGTCAGGTTCAAGCCAACGCCGCCGGCCTTCAGGCTGATCAGGAAGATCTGCACCTTGCCCTTCTGGAAGTCCTGTACCGGAATGCGCCGGTTCTTGGTGGCACCGGTCAGCAAGGCGTACTCGATACCGCGCTGCTGCAGCTCCTGTTCGATTAAACCCAGCATTGAGGTGAACTGGGAAAACAGCAGGATGCGGCGGTTTTCCAGTAGCAGTTCTTCGAGAATTTCCATCAGGCTGGCCAGCTTGCCCGAACTGTTGCCGCGTGCTGGCGCGACGCCGCCGTTGACCAGGCGCAGGTCGCAGCACACCTGGCGCAGCTTGAGCAGTGCCTCAAGGATGATGATCTGGCTGCGCGCCACGCCCTTGCGGTTGATTTCGTCGCGCACTTTCTTGTCCATGGCCAGACGCACCGTCTCGTACACGTCGCGCTGGGCTTCGTTGAGCTCCACCCAATGGGTGATTTCGGTCTTGGCCGGCAGCTCGGTGGCCACCTGCTCCTTGGTGCGGCGCAACAGGAAGGGTTTGATCCGCGCGTTCAGGTGCTGCAAGCGCTCGTGGTCGCCATGCTTTTCGATGGGCACCCGGTAGTCGCGGTTGAACGCCTTGGCATCGCCCAGCCAGCCGGGTAGCAGGAAGTGGAACAGCGACCACAGCTCGCCCAGATGGTTTTCCAGCGGCGTGCCACTCAGGCACAGGCGTTGCCGTGCGCGCAACTGGCGTGCGGCCTGGGCGGCTTTGCTGCCAGGGGTCTTGATGTACTGCGCCTCGTCGAGGATCAGTACATGCAAGGGCACCTTGCTCAGTGCTTCCAGGTCCTTGGGCAGCAGGGCGTAGGTGGTCAGCAGCAGGTCGTAGTCGAACAGGTGATCGAAGTATTTCTTGCGCCCGGCACCGTGCAGGGCCGCCACGCGCAGGGTAGGGGCGAAGCGTTGGGCTTCGTCCTGCCAGTTGGGGATCAGGCTGGTGGGCATCACCACCATGGCCGGGCGGTCCAGGCGCCCGGCGTTCTTTTCGCTGAGCAGGTGGGCCAGGGTTTGCAGGGTTTTGCCCAGGCCCATGTCGTCGGCCAGGATGCCGCCCACTTCCAGTTCGCGCAGCGCCTGCATCCAGCTCAGGCCTTCGGCCTGGTAGGGGCGCAGCGTGGCGGCCAGGTCGGCGGGTGGCGTGCTGGGCAGGGTGCGGATGTCACGCAGGCGCTCGGCAAAACCGCGCAAGCGCTCGCCGCCTTCCCAGCTCAGCGGCAACTCGCGCAGCGCGTTCAGCCGCGTGGCATCCGGGGTGGGCAGGCGCAGGCGTGTGTCGCCGGGGTCGCGCAAGTAAAAGTCGCCCAGGGTGGCCAGCACCGGCTTGAGGCGGCCATAGGGCAACGCCACCTGCATAAGCCGTGGCTTGTGCGCCTGGGGGCTGTGGATGGGCACCAGGATCTGCTCCTCGTCGCGGCGCCGGGCCAGTTGGGCCGGGTTGAGCAGGTCGGGGTGGGTGCGCAGCAGGTTGACCAGAATCGGCAGCAGGCTCAGCCGCTCGCCGTTGACCACGATGCCTACTTCCAGGTCGAACCAGTCGCGGTCGGGCGTCTCGTCGATCACCGCGTACCAGTCGTCCACGGGGGTCAGGTCGAAGGCGAATTCTTCCGAGTATTCGATTTCCCAACCTTGCTCGCGCAAAGCGGGCAGATCGTTGAGCACAAAGCGTAACCAGGCACCGTCGCTGGGCAACTCGAAAATGTCCCCGGCGCTTTCCGGCAAGGCCTTGCTCTGGCGCGTGGCAATGCGAAAACCCAGGCCCTGCAAGGTCTCGCGCAGGGCCTTTTCGCTCAGGGGCTGGCGCGCAATGCTGGGTTCGTGGGGCGCACGGGTGCTGGACACATAATGACCGGCATAGCCGAACGCCAGCGCGGCGCGGTGCTGGATGTGCCGCTGCATGCGGCCGTTGCGCGGTTCAAATGCGCTGAACTCGACACTGCCCAGCCACAGTCGTGGCCGGGGTTCGAGGTGTTCCATCAGGTGTTCGGACATTTAGCTGGCAGACACCTTGTGCAAAACCATTGTACTCATGAGGCTTTCGGCGCCAGGCGCTCGAACAGGGCTTCGAGGGTGTTGAAGCGCTCATCGGCGCGCTCCATCGGCACCATGAACTTGAACAGCGTGGCGCCTTCGAACTTGTAGCGGTTGGGCTGGCTCTGAATCAGCTTGATCAGCGTCAGCGGGTCTACCGGGGTGTCGGCCGCAAACTCGATACGACCGCCTTGGGGGCCGGCGTCGACTTTCTTGATGCCCAGGGTTTCCGCCTGCAACTTGAGCAGGGTCAGGCGCACCAGGTTCTTGGTGGGCTCGGGCAGCAGGCCGAAGCGGTCGATCATTTCAACCTGCAAGTCCTTGAGGCCATCCTCGTCCACTGCCGAAGCGATGCGCTTGTACAGGATCAGGCGCGCATGCACGTCAGGCAGGTAGCCCTCGGGGATCAGCGCTGGCAGGCGCAGGTTGATCTCCGGGCCGCCGCCCAGCGGCTGGTCGAGGTTGGGCTGTTCGCCCTTGCGAATGGCCTTCACTGCCCGCTCCAGCATTTCCATGTACAGGGTGAAGCCCACGGCCTGGATCTGGCCGCTCTGGCCGTCGCCCAGCAGCTCGCCGGCGCCACGAATTTCCAGGTCGTTGGTGGCCAGCACGAAACCGGCACCCAGGTCCTGGGTATTGGCAATGGCTTCCAGGCGCTTTTCGGCGTCCGGGGTGATCTGCTGCCGCGGAGGTGTCAGCAGGTAGGCGTAGGCCTGGTGGTGGCTACGGCCCACGCGGCCGCGCAACTGGTGCAGCTGGGCCAGGCCGAACTTGTCGGCGCGCTCGATGATGATGGTGTTGGCACTGGGCACGTCGATGCCCGTCTCGATGATGGTCGAGGCAATCAGCACGTTGAAGCGCTTGTGGTAGAAGTCGCTCATCACCTGTTCGAGTTCGCGTTCGCGCATCTGCCCGTGGCCGATGCCGATGCGGGCCTCTGGCACCAGTTCGGCGAGGTCGGCGGCGCACTTCTCGATGGTCTTCACGTCGTTGTGCAGGTAGTACACCTGGCCGCCACGCAGCAGTTCGCGCAGCAGCGCTTCCTTCACGGTGCTCTTGTTCTGCTCCATGACGAAGGTGCGCACCGACAGGCGTCGTGCCGGCGGGGTGGCGATGATGGACAGGTCGCGCATGCCCGACACTGCCATGTTCAGCGTGCGCGGGATAGGCGTTGCGGTCAGGGTGAGGATGTCCACCTCGCTGCGCAGGGCCTTGAGCTGTTCCTTCTGGCGCACGCCAAACCGGTGCTCTTCGTCGATGATCACCAGGCCCAGGTTCTTGATCTTGACGTCGTCCTGCAGCAGCTTGTGGGTGCCGATGACGATGTCGATGTTGCCTTCGGCCAGCTGCGCTACGGCGGCGTTCACCTCTTTGGTGGACTTGAAGCGGCTCATCACCTCGACTGTGACCGGCCAGTCGGCGAAGCGGTCGCGGAAGCTGTTGTAGTGCTGCTGGGCGAGCAGGGTGGTGGGCACCAGGATGGCCACCTGGCGGCCGCCGTGCACGGCGATGAACGCCGCGCGCATGGCTACCTCGGTCTTGCCGAAGCCCACGTCGCCGCACACCAGGCGGTCCATGGGCTTGGGCGCGAGCATGTCTTCGCGCACCGCTTCGATGGCCGATTGCTGGTCCGGGGTTTCCTCGAACGGGAAGCCGGCGCTGAAGGTGGCGTAGTCCACCGACGGGTCGGCAAAGGCGTAGCCCTTGCGTGCGGCGCGGCGGGCGTAGATGTCGAGCAGTTCGGCGGCCACGTCGCGCACCTGCTCGGCGGCCTTGCGCTTGGCCTTCTGCCAGGTTTCCGAGCCCAGCCGGTGCAGTGGCGCCAGGGCGTCATCGCTGCCGGTGTAGCGGGCAATCAGGTGCAGGTTGGCTACCGGCACGTAGAGCTTGGCGTTCTCGGCGTATGCCAGGGTAAGGAACTCGGCCACCTGGCTGTCGATTTCCAGGGTGGCCAGGCCCAGGTAGCGGCCCACGCCGTGGTCGATGTGCACCACCGGCGCGCCTTCGCGCAGCTCGGTGAGGTTCTTGATGACCGCGTCGTTGTTGCCGTCGGTGCGTTTTTCGCGGCGCCGACGCTGCATCACGCGCTGCCCGAACAGCGGGCTTTCGGCCACCAGGGCCAGGGCTGGATCGTCCAGCACCAGGCCTTCATCCAGCGGCGCGATGGTAATGGCCAGGCGGTCTTTGCCGGTGGCGAAGTCGGCCCAGCCGTCGACGGTTTTCGGTTTCAGCTTGAGGCGGTCCAGCAGTTCCAGCAGCACTTCGCGGCGGCCCGCCGATTCGGCGGTGAACAGCACGCGGCCGGGGAACTGGTCGAGAAAGCCCGACAGTGCCGCCAGCGGCTGGTTGGCCTTGGCTTCGATGGCCAGGTTGGGCAGCGCCTGCGCCGGGAAGCGATCGCGACCCACGCCGGGCTCGATGTCGGCCTGACTGACCACCACGCGCGGCCAGTTTTTCAGGCGCGCGAAGCAGTCTTCCACCGGCAGGAACAGCTCGGCTGGCGGCAGCAGTGGCCGCTGCTTGTCGACCTTGCGTTCTTCATAGCGGTTGCGCACGTCGTTCCAGAAGTTCTCCGCCGCCTGCTCGATGCCCGGTAGCGAGAACACCTGGGTGTCCTGAGGCAGGTAGTCGAACAGGGTGGAGGTTTCGTCGAAGAACAGCGGCAGGTAGTACTCGATGCCGGCCGGGGTGATGCCGCTGCTCAGGTCCTGGAAGATCGGTGTGCGGCGGAAGTCCACGTCGAAGCGCTCGCGAAAGCGTGCCTTGAAGCGTGTGACCGCATCCTTCTGCAGCGGGAACTCGCGAGCCGGCAGCAGGCGCACCGAGTCGACCTTGTCGATGGAGCGCTGGGTCTCCGGTTCGAAGGTGCGCAGGGTCTCGATTTCATCGTCGAACAGGTCGATGCGGTAGGGCAGCTTGCTACCCATGGGGAACAGGTCGATCAATGCGCCGCGCACGGTGAACTCGCCGTGCTCGTACACCGTGTCCACGTAGCGATAGCCGCTGGCCTCCAGGCGGGTGCGCATCTGTTCCACGTCCAGCTTCTGGCCCACGTCCAGCACCAGGCTGCTGCCGAGCAGGAATTGCGTGGGCGCGAGTCTGTGTAGGGCAGTGGTAACCGGCACTACCAAAACGCCGTGATCCAGCTCCGGCAGCCGGTACAGGCTGGCAATGCGCTGGGAAATGATGTCCTGGTGTGGCGAGAACAGGTCGTAGGGCAGGGTTTCCCAGTCGGGAAAATGCAGCACGGGCAGGTTCGGGGCGAAGAAGCGCAGTTCCTGCTCCAGGCGGTCGGCGCTCTGGCTGTCGGCGGTCAGCAGCAGGGTAAAGCGCTTGGCAGCGCTGGCGGCCTCGGCAATGGCCAGGCTCAGGGCGGCCCCTGGCAGGTTGCCCCAGGTGTGTTTTCCCGCCGTGGCGGAGAGAAGCGGAAGGCGCAGGACAGGCACGGGAGGTCAAGCTCCAAGCGTTGCGACAAAAACAACGATTGTACCGGCCTGCGGCCGGGCTGTCAGTTTCGACCGCACGAAAACGAAACCTTGGCGCAAAAGCCCGGTCTATGAGCCTGTGTCGACAGGCGCTCATTGCCCCGGCGAGCGCTCGACGTCATAATGTAGCCCCTTTTTTCTGTCCCTACATGTGGAAGGTTCCCGTGACTCAGAAGCCCGACCAGTGTCTTGGTGAATGGATCGATCGTGAAGCGCTCGCCGAGGCGATGATTCCGCTGATCGGTCAGCTCTACCGCAATAACAATGTGGTGAGCTCGATCTATGGCCGCAGCCTGATCAACCGTTCCGTCATTCAGATCCTCAAGGCCCACCGCTTTGCGCGTCACCGCCAGGCCGACGAAGTTGAATTGTCTGTCCACGAGACATTCCCCCTGCTCAAGGCCATGAGCGAGCTGAAACTGGGCGCCGCTTCGGTGGACCTGGGCCGCCTGGCCAACAAGTTCAAGGAACAGGGTAACGGCCGCACCGCCGAGCAGTTCGTGCGTGAGGAAATGGCTGATATCGTCGGTCAGCAGAACGCTTCGCCACGCAAGGGCAAGGACGTCGTGCTGTACGGTTTCGGTCGCATCGGCCGCCTGCTGGCACGCATCCTTATCGAGAAGACCGGTGGCGGCGACGGCCTGCGCCTGCGCGCCATCGTGGTACGCAAGGGCGCTGAAAACGACCTGGTCAAGCGCGCCAGCCTGCTGCGTCGCGATTCGGTGCACGGCCCGTTCGATGGCACCATCACCATCGACGAAGCCAACAGCACCATCACGGCCAATGGCAACCTGATCCAGGTGATCTACGCCAAGAACCCGACTGAAGTGGACTACACCCAGTACGGCATCAACGACGCGCTGCTGGTGGACAACACCGGTGTATGGCGTGACGCCGATGGCTTGGGCCAGCACCTGACCTGCCCTGGCGTCGACCGCGTGGTACTGACCGCACCGGGCAAGGGCAAGCTGAAGAACATCGTTCACGGCATCAACCACGGCGAAATCACCGCTGACGACAAGATTGTCTCGGCGGCGTCCTGCACCACCAACGCCATCGTGCCGGTGCTCAAGGCCGTCAACGACAAGTTCGGCATCGTCAACGGTCACGTCGAAACCGTTCACTCGTACACCAACGACCAGAACCTGATCGACAACTTCCACAAGGGTTCGCGCCGTGGCCGCAGCGCCGCGCTGAACATGGTGATCACCGAGACAGGCGCCGCCACCGCTGCCGCCAAGGCCCTGCCTGAGTTGGCCGGCAAGCTGACCGGCAACGCCATCCGCGTGCCGACGCCCAACGTGTCGATGGCTATCCTCAACCTGAACCTGGAAAAGGCCACCACCCGCGAAGAAATCAACGAGTACCTGCGCCAGATGGCCATGCATTCGGACCTGCACAAGCAGATCGACTTCGTGAACTCCCAGGAAGTGGTCTCCACCGACTTCGTGGGTTCGCGCCACGCCGGTGTGGTCGATGCCGAAGCAACCATCTGCAACGACAACCGCGTTGTGCTGTACGTCTGGTACGACAACGAATTCGGTTACAGCTGCCAGGTAGTGCGCGTGATGGAAGACATGGCGGGTGTGAACCCGGCCGCCTTCCCACGCTAAGCTTCACGCTTCAATGAAAAAGCCCCGGCAGTGATGCCGGGGCTTTTTTCTTTGCAGGCACGAACGTCTGATGTGGGGGCGGGCTCTGCCCGCGAAAAAGCGCTGCGGTGCGCCAGGCGTTACGCGGCGTACTTTTTCGTCGGCAGGGCCCGCTGCCACAGGGTGATATAACCCAAGGGAAATCAGGCGCGGGCAGCCTCGGCAGTCCGCAACGCATGCTTATTCCCATGAAACAACACCAACGTCGCCACCAGCCCCAACACCGCCGCCCCACTGAGCCAAATCCCCGGCGCGGCCTTGTTGTCCAGCGCGTGAATCAGGTACGTACAGGCCGCTGGTGTAAACCCACCAAAGGTCGCGGTAGCCAGGCTGTAGGCCAGTGAAACCCGGTTGTGCGCACCTCCACCGGCATGATTTCGGTCAGCGCCACCACCATGGCGCCGTTATAGCTGCCATACAGGAACGACAACCACAGCTCCACCATCAACAACCGCTCGAAGCTGGGGGCTTGCACCATCCAGTTCAGTGAAGGATAGGCAGTAAGCAGCGCCAGAATCGTCGCCGCCAGCAACAGCGGCTTGCGGCCCACACGGTCCGACACCGCACCCATCACCGGCAGCCAGAAGAAGTTCGAACAGCCGATCAGTACCGTCACCAGCAGCGCATCGAAGTCCGACAGGTGCAGCTCGGCCTTGCCGAAGGTTGGGGTGTAGGCGGTAATCAGGTAGAACGACACGGTGGTCATCACCACCAGTGCCATGCCGGCAATCACCAGGCCGAAGTTCTGGCCAATGGAGCGCACGATTTCCTTGAGGGTAGGGCGGTGCTTGCGGGCCTGGAATTCCGGGGTTTCTTCCAGCGACCGACGGATGATGAAGATCACGGGCACAATCATGCAGCCAATCAGGAACGGCACGCGCCAGCCCCAGTCGCCCATTTGTTCAGGGCTCAGCCAATGGTTCAGCGCCACGCCCAGAAGGCCTGCGAACACTACGGCGGCCTGCTGGCTGGCCGACTGCCAACTGACGAAGAAACCTTTGCGGCCTGGGGTGGCAATTTCCGCCAGGTACACCGATACGCCGCCCAGTTCCACGCCCGCCGAGAAGCCCTGCAACAGCCGGCCCAGTAACACCAGCAACGGCGCGGCCACACCCAGGGTGGCGTAGCCGGGCACGCAGGCAATCAGCACGGTGCCCATGGCCATCATCGCCAGCGTCACGATCAGCCCTTGGCGGCGGCCATGGCGGTCGATGTAGGCGCCGAGGAAAATCGCGCCAAGGGGGCGCATCAGGAAGCCGGCGCCGAAGGTGGCCAGTGACAACATCAGCGAGGCGAAGGCGTTGTCGGAAGGAAAGAAGGTCTTGGCAATGGCGGTGGCGTAAAAGCCGTACACCATGAAGTCGAACATCTCGAGAAAATTGCCGCTGACAACGCGAAAAATCGCCTTGCCCTTGCCCGTATTCGAGGTCATGGGAATGCACTCACTCTTTTGTTGTAGTTGGAATCCGTGGAAAGGCCCGTTGGCAACGTTCCTGTTCAGGCTTTTGCACGCTTGGCGCAAATTATTTTGTAACAGTATGTATAAGTGTAGGGCCTGGCAATGATTTCGCGCTCAAGGTGTAACGTTTCAGCGCGATACTCACGCGGCGCCAGGCAGCAAAAGTGCCTCGCGCAAGTTGTCAGAAAGGCCCTTGGGTGCCAGCCATATATTCAGGTATAAACGTGCCAAGTCCTTGTCTTTACTGACAAAAATAACCTGGCCGTTACGCTCCACGGAAAGCCCCTCCAGGGTGTTGTACACCAGGGCATAACGGTCCCCGGCATGAATATCCACGTAGCTGCGGTGCAGGCGATCGATTTCCGCCTGGGCGGCGCGCAGCTGGTTGGGGCTGGCCTGGCGCTGCAAGGTCTGGTTGGCAGCCTTGATCACGTCGTCGCGGCCGATATCGTGGAAGTAGAACAGCTCCAGCCGCTGGTCGCTCAGGCTGTCCACCGCCTGCTGGGCGCTGGTACCGGCTTCGGCGTAGAACGCGGCGGCATAGACATCGACGAAAAGGTAATTGAGCAGTGCCTGGCTTTTGCGTTGCAATGTTGGTGTCTGGCCCCATTGCTCGGCAAAGTTGGCCTCGCGCAGGCGGTCGGTGGTGTTGCCCCAGGCCAGGGTGCAGAAGAAGAGCAGAAGCAACAGCGGCTTGTGGCGCATAATGGCGTCTTCCTCGAATGTCTGTCTCAAGGTTAAGTCAAAATTCGACTGTTCACGTGTGTTGCCCGTCCTTTTCTCCTGATCAACCTGTTGACCGCGCTGGCGGGCTGCAGCGGTGGCAACCCGGTGGAGTCTTTCAGTGGCCCGACCATGGGCAGCCGCTACACCGTGCAATACGTGCCTACGGCGCACAGCCCGCGTCCACGCCAGGTTCAGGCCGAGGTGGAACGCATTCTCGGCGAGGTGGACCAGCAGCTGTCGCTGTACCGCAGCGATTCCGATGTGCAGCGGTTCAACGCGCAGCCCGCCGACAGTTGTCGGGTCATGCCGCCGGCGGTGCTTGCGCTGGTGCAATACGGCCAGTCGTTGTCCAGCGCCAGCGACGGCGCCTACGATCAGACCGTGGGGCCGTTGATGAACCTGTGGGGCCTGGGTGCCAGTCATGGCTTGCAGCAAGTGCCGCGCCCGGCGGTGCTGGCGCTGACTCGGCAGCGCGTGGGCTACCGGCATCTGCGCATCGACGGCGATCAGCTGTGCAAGGATGCTGCAGTCGAGGTTGACCTCAACAGCGTGGCCGCAGGGTATGCGGTGGAACGCATTGGCGCGCGCTTGCAAGCCATGGGCATTGGCAGTTACCTGGCCGAGGCCACGGGGGAGCTCAAGGCTGTAGGGCACAAGCCGGACGGCAGTGCCTGGAACATCAGCGTGCAGGCGCCACGCACCGATGACCAGCACGCCAGTCGCGAGCTGGGTGTGGATGGCTACGGCGTGTCCACCTCGGCCGAGCAGCGCAGTTTCTTCCTCCAGGCTGGCCAGCGCTATTCCCATCTGCTGGATGCCCGCACCGGCAGGCCGGTGAATCACAGCCTGGCGTCGGTCACGGTGATTCATCCTTCTGCGTTGTCGGCCGATGGCTTGTCTACGCTGTTGATGATTCTGGGGCCCGAGCAGGGCTGGGACTACGCCCGCGGCCACGACATTGCCGCGCTGTTCGTGCGGCGTGACGGCGAGGTGCTGTCCAGCCGCCCGACCCCGGCATTCGAACGGATGGCTGCTGTAGGAAAAGTTGACCATTGACGCACGGGTGCAGACATCAATAGCCTTTGACGCGACCAAGGGTTAATGTTCGCGGCGTTTACGCTTCTATAGACTGCATCCCCGAGTTTTCGATGCCGCAGCGCGGCATGTTGAGCCGGAGGTACCAGAGTGGTGCCTCGGCCTGTTCTGAAGGAGTACGCATGGCTGTCTACAACTATGATGTAGTGGTGCTGGGTTCCGGGCCCGCGGGTGAAGGTGCGGCAATGAACGCCGCCAAGGCGGGGCGCAAGGTGGCGATGGTCGACAGCCGTCGCCAGGTCGGCGGCAACTGCACACACCTGGGCACCATCCCGTCCAAGGCCCTGCGTCACTCGGTCAAGCAGATCATCCAGTTCAACACCAACCCCATGTTCCGGGCCATTGGCGAGCCGCGCTGGTTTTCGTTTCCGGACGTATTGAAAAGCGCCGAGAAAGTCATCGCCAAGCAGGTGGCCTCACGCACCAGTTACTACGCCCGCAACCGCGTGGACGTATTCTTCGGCACCGGCAGCTTCTCTGACGAGCAGACCGTGGAAGTGATCTGCGCCAACGGTGCGCAGGAAAAACTGGTGGCCAAGCAGATCATCATTGCCACCGGCTCGCGCCCGTATCGCCCGGCCGACATCGACTTTCACCACTCGCGCATCTACGACAGCGACACCATCCTCAGCCTCACCCACACCCCGCGCAAGCTGATCATCTACGGCGCCGGGGTGATCGGTTGCGAATACGCGTCCATCTTCAGCGGCCTGGGCGTGCTGGTGGAACTGGTGGACAACCGCGAGCAACTGCTGAGCTTCCTGGACTCGGAAATTTCCCAGGGCCTGAGCTACCACTTCAGCAACAACAACGTCATGGTTCGCCATAACGAAGAATACGACCGCGTCGAAGGCCTGGAAAATGGCGTGGTGCTGCACCTCAAGTCGGGCAAGAAAATCAAGGCCGACGCCTTGCTGTGGTGCAACGGCCGTACCGGCAACACCGACAAGCTTGGGCTGGAAAACATTGGCATCAAGGTCAATGGCCGTGGCCAGATCACGGTCGACGAAGCCTACCGCACCAGTGTGCCAAGCATTTATGGCGCGGGCGACGTGATCGGCTGGCCCAGCCTGGCCAGTGCCGCCTATGACCAGGGCCGCTCGGCGGCCGGCAGCGTGGTGGACAATGGCAGCTGGCGTTATGTCAACGACGTGCCCACGGGTATCTACACCATTCCCGAAATCAGCTCCATCGGCAAGACCGAGGCAGAGCTGACCCAGGCCAAGGTGCCGTACGAAGTGGGCAAGGCGTTTTTCAAGGGTATGGCGCGGGCGCAGATTTCCGGTGAGCCGGTGGGCATGCTGAAAATCCTGTTCCACCGTGAAACCCTGGAAATCCTGGGTGTGCACTGCTTCGGTGACCAGGCGTCCGAGATTGTCCACATCGGCCAGGCCATCATGAATCAGCCGGGTGAGCTCAACAGCCTGAAGTACTTCGTCAACACCACTTTCAACTACCCGACCATGGCCGAAGCCTATCGGGTAGCGGCCTATGACGGCCTCAACCGGCTTTTTTGAGCGGCTCCGGCCGGTGGCCTGAGCCGGCCGGGGAGACCGATTTCAGAGATTCTCGAGCGTGGCGGTGGCCAAACCGGGAAAGTCTGTAATCAGGCTGTCAACGCCGAAGTCGGCGAGCCGGCGCATCAATGCCGGCTCGTTGACTGTCCACACCGACACGTGCAGGCCCTGGCGCTGAGCCTTGATCAGGCGCTCGGGCGTGCACAGCGTCCAGTTCAGCGCCAACAGGGTGCAGCCATAGTTCTGGGCCACTTTCAGCGGGTCGAGCCAGGCGTATTCGGCCACCAGGCCACGGCTGATGTCCGGCGTCAGTTCGGCAGCCGCGCGCAGCACTTCCCTGGAGCTTGAGGTGATGGTCACTTTGTCCAGCACGCCATATTCCTGAGCCAGTTCGCGAATCGCCAGCACCGTGGTGGCGGCGCGGGTGCGCGAGGCGCTCTTGACTTCCAGTTGCCAATGGTCGAAATCGCAGGCCTTGAACAGGTCTTCAAGGCGTGGGATAGGGCAGGGGTGTACCCAGCCCGGGCCGCCCTTGCGAGCATCGTAGGTCACCAGCTGGGCGGACTCGTGCTCCACGACTTTGCCGCGCCGGTCGGTGGTGCGCTTGAGGGTAGAGTCGTGAATCACCATCAATTGCCCGTCGCGGGACAAATGCAGGTCCAGTTCGCAGCGGCGCACGCCGTGCTTGAGGCATTCCTGGAAGCTGGTCAGGGTGTTTTCCGGTGCTTCGCCTTTGGCGCCGCGGTGGCCGTAGATAAGGGTCACGTTTGTTCCTTCAAGGTAATGCTGAAGTCAGCAAAGGCTGTGTTAATTGTACCCAAGTGTGGGAGCTGGCTTGCCAGCGAGCTTTTCTCGCCCTGGAAGCTCGCTGGCAAGCCAGCTCCCACACCGGTGTCTACAGGGGTGCCAGGATTCAGGCAGCCGGCGGATCGTTTTGTTCACGTTCCTTGCGCCGTTCGGCGGCCTGTTTCTGCAGAATATAGCGGGCCAGCAGTTGGCGCTGGGCATCGCTGATGCTGTCGAACTCGGTACCAATCTCGAACCGGCCATCGGCCTTGGCATCGCAGTGGGTGACCTTGGCGCGCAGCAGCAGGCCCAGAGCCTGTGGCATGAGTGCCATTTTGACGGACAGGCGGGTGCCGGTGGCAAGGGCCTGCGGGTGCATGAACTCCACGCCGCCCTCGGACAGCACCACCGGCTGCGGCTCGCCAATGTGCCCCAGAATGGTTTGGGCTACCACCTGGCTCAACAGGTCGATGCGTTTGTTCTGCGCCTTGAGGAAGTTGCCCAGGGTGCGGTCATTGTCACTGAGCTGACGCAGCAGGTGCTGGGACTCGAATTCACTCAGGTGCAATTCGCTCAGCAGGTTGAACAGCGGAGACGCATCTTGCAACAACTCAGTGCCCGCGGCATCGGCAGCCGAGAGCGGGCTAATTTCCAGTGCGATCCTATCGTCGATACGGTAGTATTCGCGGCGATCTTCTTCATCTAATGTCGACATGGCGAACCCATGGTAGCGGCGGTGGTCTGAGTGTAAAGCTGCTCGTCAAGCCCCGCCACAAGGACGTTCCTCTTTCATTCGAACAAGCCCCGACATGTTCAGACCTCTCTTCGTTTTCATCGGTGCGCGTTATACCCGCGCCAAGCGTCGCAATCATTTCGTGTCGTTCATTTCCCTGACCTCGATGATCGGACTCGCCCTGGGCGTGATCGTGATGATCGTGGTGCTCTCGGTGATGAACGGCTTCGATCATGAAATGCGTACCCGCGTGCTCGGCATGGTGCCCCACGCAACCATCGAGTCCAGCAAGCCGATCAGCGACTGGCGTGCCCTTGCCGCTAAAGTAAAGCAGAATCCGGCGGTTCTGGAGGTGGCGCCCTACACCCAGATGCAGGGACTGCTGACCAATAACGGCAAAGTGCAGAAAATGCTGCTCAATGGCGTCGACCCCGCCGAGGAGCGCAAGGTCACCATCCTTGACCACTTCATCAAGCAAGGCAGCCTGGATGACCTGAAGTCGGGCGACTTCAACATCATGCTGGGCGACAACGCGGCCAACAAGCTGGGCGTGAAGGTGGGCGACAAGGTCACCTTCGTCACCCCCGAGGTCAGCGTCACCCCGGCGGGCATGTTCCCGCGCATGAAGCGCTTTACCGTCACCGGCCTGTTCCATGTGGGCGCCGGCGAAATCGACGGCTATCTGGGCCTGACCAACCTCGACGACATTGCGCGTTTGCATCGCTGGCAACCCAACCAGGTGCAGGGCCTGCGGCTTAAGTTCGCCGACCTGTTCCAGGCCCCTCGGGTTTCCTGGGAAATTGCCCAGAGCCTGGGTGACCAGGACTACTATGCCCGTGACTGGACCCGCACCCACGGCAACCTGTACCAGGCCATCGGCATGGAAAAATCCATGATCGGCCTGCTGCTGTTGCTGATTGTCGCGGTGGCGGCGTTCAACATCATTTCCACCTTGGTGATGGTGGTCAACGACAAGCGTGGCGACATCGCCATCCTGCGTACCCTGGGCTCCACGCCGGGCCAGATCATGCGCATCTTCATGGTCCAGGGCACCGTCATCGGCGTCATCGGCACCCTGGTGGGCGCCATCCTCGGCATGCTGGCGGCACTGAACGTCAGCGCCGCGATTGCGCTGCTGGAAAAAGTGATCGGGCACAAGTTCCTCAACCCCGACGTCTATTTCATCGATTACCTGCCGTCGCAACTGATGGCCAATGACGTGTTCATGGTCTGCGGTGCGGCACTGGTCCTGAGTTTCCTCGCGACCCTGTACCCGGCCTGGCGTGCGGCGCGCACCCAGCCAGCAGAGGCGCTTCGTTATGAGTGAGTTGGGCATGAGTGAGAAAGCAGTGCTGAGTTGCCGCAACCTGGGCAAATCCTACGAGGAAGGCCCGGAGTCGGTGGTGGTGTTGTCCAACCTGCAGTTGGAGCTGTTCGCCGGCGAGCGCGTGGCCATCGTCGGCCAGTCGGGTTCGGGCAAAAGCACTTTGCTGAACATGCTCGGCGGCCTCGACACGCCCAGCAGTGGCAGCGTGTGGTTGGCGGGTGAGCAACTGTCGGCGCTGAACGAGAAGGCCCGTGGCCTGCTGCGCAATCGCGCGCTGGGCTTCGTCTACCAGTTCCACCACCTGCTGCCCGAGTTCACCGCGTTGGAAAACGTGTGCATGCCGCTGCTGATCGGCAAGACGCCCATCCCGCAAGCCAAGCAGCGTGCCACAGCGTTGCTGGAGCGCGTGGGCCTGGGCCATCGCCTGGCGCACAAGCCGGCCGAACTGTCGGGTGGCGAGCGCCAGCGCGTGGCCATCGCCCGGGCCCTGGTCAACCAGCCAGGCCTGGTGATGCTCGACGAGCCCACCGGCAACCTCGACCAGCACACTGCCCAGGGTATCCAGGACCTGATGCTGGAGCTGAGCACCTCGCTGCGCACCGCCTTCCTGGTGGTGACCCATGACCTCAACCTGGCTCGCCAGATGGACCGCGTATTGCGCCTGGAAGAGGGCCGTCTGGTCCCGATCTGATCCGTTTGGTGTTAGCGCCCGGTTGCCCGGGCGCCCGCTTCAACCCTTTTTCCAGGTGCCTTGACGTATGTTCAGACCCTTATCCATTTTCATCGGTGCACGCTACACCCGGGCCAAGCGTCGCAACCATTTCATCTCGTTCATATCCATGACCTCGATGATCGGCCTGGCCCTTGGCGTGCTGGCGATGATCGTGGTGCTGTCGGTGATGAACGGTTTCCAGAAGGAAATGAGTTCGCGCATCCTCGGCATGGTGCCCCATGCCACCGTCCTTGGTGACAAGCCGCTGGACGACTGGCGACCGGTGGCCGCCGCCGCGCTGAAAAACCCTGAAGTGCTGGCCGCCGTGCCGTTCACCGACATGGACGGCATGCTCTCGTACAAGGGCTTCATGCAGCCCATCCAGATCAGCGGCGTGGACCCGGCCCAGGAAGGCAAGGTGTCGATCGTGGCCGACCACATCACCCAGGGTTCGCTGCAAGACCTCAAGCCGGGTGAGTTCGGCGTGGTCATCGGCGATATCACTGCGCGCCGCTTCCGCCTGAGCGTGGGCGACAGGATCACCCTTATCGTGCCCGAGATCAGCAGCGACGCGCCCGGCGGCATCACCCCGCGCATGCAGCGCCTCAACGTGGTGGGCGTGTTCAAGGTAGGCGCCGAACTCGACGGTTCCATGGCCTTGATCCACATGGCCGACGCCGCGCAAATCCAGCACTGGCAGCCCAACCAGGTGCAAAGCGTGCGGCTCAAGCTCAAGGACCTGTACAGAGCGCCGCAGGTGTCCAAGGCCATCGCCGGCGGGCTGGGTGACGGCTACAAGGCTGATGACTGGACCCACAGCCAAGGCAGCCTGTTCAGCGCCATGAAGATGGAAAAGACCATGATCGGCCTGTTGTTGCTGATGATCGTCGCCGTCGCCGCCTTCAACATCATCGCCACGCTGATCATGGTGGTGAACGACAAGGGTGCCGACATCGCCATCCTGCGCACCATCGGTGCCACGCCACGGCAGATCATGGGCATCTTCATGGTCCAGGGCACGGTGATCGGCGTGGTCGGCACCTTGATCGGCGGCGTGCTGGGGGTGATCGCGGCCATCAACGTCAGCGCCATGGTGGGCTGGATCGAGCGCGTCACAGGCCAGCACATCTTCACGTCCGACGTGTATTTCATCAGCAACCTGCCGTCGGACCTGCAGGCGGGGGATGTCATCATGATCTGCAGCGCGGGGCTTATCCTCAGCTTCCTGGCCACCCTGTACCCGGCCTGGCGCGCCGCTCAGATCGAACCGGCCTACGCCTTGCGCTACGAGTAGGTTGCGGGCACTGCGTAGCCGCCGTCGCGGGCACGGTCCGCTCCTGCACGATTGCACCGTACCGTGGGAGCGAGCCATGCCCGCGAAGGCCGCGCCGCAGTCGTTCCGATCGTACAGAGCGCGCAATGTACGCGGTAAAAAGTTAAACTGGGCGGGTTTACTCTCGTCCAGGTTTCCAACATGCATCCCGCAGCCGAACATTCGCCGTTGGGCAAGTCCAGCGAATACATCTCCACCTACACGCCATCGTTGCTGTTCCCCATCCCTCGCGCCGCCAAGTGGGCCGAACTGGGCCTGAGCGCCGATACCCTGCCGTACCAGGGCGTCGACTTCTGGAACTGCTTCGAACTGTCGTGGCTGCTGCCGTCAGGCAAGCCCGTGGTGGCCATCGGTGAATTCAGTATTCCGGCCGATTCGCCGAACATCATCGAATCGAAGTCGTTCAAACTGTACCTCAACTCCCTGAACCAGACCCCCTTCGACACCGTGGAGGCCTTGCAGGCTTGCCTGGTCAAGGACCTTTCGGCAGCCGCCGGCAAACCAGTGGGCGTGCGCGTGCGTCGCCTGGCCGAGGTCGAGGCCGAGGGCGTGGTGGCCTTGCCGGGTGTGTGCATCGACGACCTGGATATCAGCATTTCCAGCTACGAGCACCCACAGCCCGAACTGCTGCGCTGTGATGCATCGCAGGTAGTGGAAGAGAGCCTGCACAGTCACCTGCTCAAGTCCAACTGCCCGGTCACCAGCCAGCCAGACTGGGGCAGCGTGGCGGTCCACTACCGTGGCCCGGCCCTGGATCATGCCAGTTTCCTGGCGTACCTGGTGAGCTTTCGCCAGCATTCGGACTTCCACGAGCAGTGCGTGGAGCGGATCTTCATGGACCTCAAGCGACTGCTGAACCCGCAGGAACTGACGGTGTACGCACGCTACGTGCGTCGCGGCGGGCTGGACATCAACCCGTACCGCAGCACGTCGAAGGTCATGCTGGAAAACGCACGGCTGGTGCGTCAGTAAGCTGTCTGGAGGGTTGATTAGGGGAGCGGGCTCTGCCCGCGAAAAGATCGCCGCGTAGTTTCTGGAGAACGGCGGCGACCCATTCGCGGGCAGAGCCCGCTCCCACACAGGATGTGCTTTTCTGATCAGATACCCATGCCACCCAGGGTCTGGACGATATTGCGCAGGGTGCCGGCCAGGCCGGGGTGCTCCACTTCGAAGCGCTCCACGGCCAGGTTGACGCCGTCGGCCAGGTTGGGGTTGTTGGTAGCGGCTTCCAGTTTGATCTCGGCGTCGATTTGCGTCATCAGGTCTTGCAGGTGGTCACGCTCTTCTTGCGAAAGCGGCGGGTTCTGCTCCAATTGCTCGCGCAATGTATTCAATTGCTCTTGCAGTTCGCGGGCAGGCATGGCGATCTCCCTTCAATGATAGGCACAGCCATTGACCGCAGCGGGTTGCCAAAGGTCCATGGCTGGCCTTTAGATTAATCCACTGCGGCGCTGCGTGCATGATCCTGATCAACGCGGCTGTATCAGGGTTTTTCACCCTTGAAGCGGCGCAGGGCAATGTCGGCCAGGCAGGTGTCCAGTTCTTCCAGGTGGTCGATGACCGAATGCACGCCCAGGGCGAACAGGTGCAGGGTGGCCTTGCCGCGGCGCAGGTCGCGGTCGCGGCTATCCAGGTCTTGCCATTCACTGGCGGACAGGCCGCACAGTGGCCCGCAGGAAGCCAGGCCTACCGTCCACAGCCCGGCATTGAGCCCCGACTGCAACAGGCGCGGGTTGCCGCTCACCAGCACGCAACCGTCCAGGCGTGACACCTTCAGCTCCATCAATGCCTGCCAGCAGGCATCCGGCGCCGGCCAGGGATTGCCCTCGGTGGCGCCCACCGGCTTGATCCAGCGCGGTAGCGGTGCGGCCAGGGGTTCGGCCAGCGCGGCATCCAGTTCGTCGAGCCAGGCGCAGGGCACGCCCTGGTGGTGCAGCCGTTTCAATGCTTGCAGCGCGCCGGGAGTCGGGCCTGCGTCAGGTTCGGTGCGCGCGCCAAAATCCACCAGGCAGCCGCTCAGGCCGAAGAGCAGGGCGGTGAAGGAGGGCACGCAGGGGGCGGTGTCAGGCATGTCGGCTTCCCTGTATTGACCGTAGAAGGCTACGCTGCTTGCGTGACAGTTGTATGAAGGCACAGTGACCGCCGTTTGCCTTTCTGTAATGGCTTGCGACAAAACTGACGCATTCAGTGCAGAAGCTTTATACTGGGTCACTTTTGTCACGGTGCCGTCGGGCTGCCGAATCGAATCCAAGGAGTAACATCTATGCGCTTGATCGGGACGGGTATGATCGATCGTCTGGCCAAGGCCTGCCTGATCGCAGGGGTCGTCATGGCTCCGGTGATGGCTCAGGCTGCCGATGAAGACCCATGGGAAGGGGTCAACCGCGTCATTTTCCGCTTCAACGACACCGTTGATACCTACGCGCTCAAACCGATCGCCCAAGGCTATCAGTGGGTCACCCCGCAGTTCATGCAGGATGGCGTGCACAACTTCTTCAACAACATCGGTGACGTTGGCAACCTGGCCAACGACGTGCTGCAGGCCAAGCCGCATGCAGCGGGTGTCGACACCGCGCGCCTGTTGCTCAACACCACCTTGGGCGTGGCAGGCTTCGTCGACGTGGGTACCCGCATGGGCCTGCAACGCAACGACGAAGACTTCGGCCTGACCCTGGGCAAGTGGGGTGTGCCGAGCGGCCCGTACGTGATGCTGCCGCTGCTGGGCCCAAGCACCGTGCGTGACGGTATCGCCAAGTACCCCGACAGCTTCACCCAGCCGTACCGCTACATGGACGACATGTCGCTGCGCAACAGCCTGTTCGCGTTGAGCGTGGTCGATACCCGCGCCCAGTTGCTGCAGGCCGAGAAGATGATCAACGGCGACAAGTACATCTTCATTCGCAACGCCTACCTGCAAATGCGCGAGTTCAAGGTCAAGGATGGTCACGTCGTCGACGATTTCTGATCGCCACGCTGCACAAAAAAGGCGACCCAGTGGGGTCGCCTTTTTTTGTACCGCTACTTCAACTCATTTGCAGAATGGTCAACCCCAGCGTCTGCAATCCCGCCCCCAGTTCTTCAACCCGCACCACCTCTACCTGCGCTTCCAGGTCGCGCAGGGCCGCATGTTCCGAAGGCAAGTGCACGCCAATGATGTCGCCGACCCTCACGCTGCTGCGCGCCTCTATCTGCATGCCGGTACTGGACAGGTCACGGCACACGCCAAGGATCCGCTGGCCATCCACCAGCACAAACACCTTGGCGTTGACGGTCATGCGGATAAAGTCGCGTTTTTCGGCGAAGTCCCGGTCGATCTGGCTCATGGCTGCATCCTTCCATTAGGTTGCTTGCGAATAGGTTTTTATAACCCCCGGTGATTTGTGCTGTAAAGACATCAGGCGACCATCGGCGCATGCTTGAAACACCCGGCGGATGGGAGTACCGTCTGCGCCTTAGAGGGCACCTCTGGGTAACCGTCGCCGGTATTTGACTGGCGTTGGTGGCCAAGAGAGGCTAGAAGTGAATCCAGTAAGCGAGCTCAGGCCCGGCCGAGTACCTTACGCCAACCAATTTCTGGCGCCGTTTGCCCACATGCAGAAAACCAGTGCCACGCTGCTGATAATCGATGATGACGACGTAGTGCGCGCGAGTCTCGCCGCCTACCTGGAAGACAGTGGTTTCAGCGTCCTGCAGGCCTGTAACGGTCTTCAGGGCCTTCAGGTATTCGAGCAGGAAAAGCCCGATCTCGTGATCTGCGACTTGCGCATGCCGCAAGTTGGCGGCCTGGAGTTGATTCGCCAGGTCACCGAACGCGCACCCGACATGCCGGTCATCGTGTTGTCGGGCGCCGGGGTCATGAATGACGCCGTCGAGGCCTTGCGCCTGGGCGCCGCTGACTACCTGATCAAGCCGCTCGAAGACCTCGCCGTGCTGGAACACTCGGTGCGCCGGGCGCTTGACCGTGCGTGGCTGCTGCAGGAAAACCAGCGCTACCGCGAAAAGCTCGAAACCGCCAACCGCGAGCTCGAAGCCAGCCTGCACCTGCTTCAGGAAGACCAGAACGCTGGCCGCCAGGTGCAGATGAACATGCTGCCCGAGAGCCCCTGGGTGGTGGACGGCTTCAAATTCGAGCACCAGATCATCCCTTCGCTTTACCTTTCCGGTGATTTCGTCGACTGTTTTCGCGTTGATGAGCGTAGAGTGGCATTCTATCTGGCTGATGTTTCCGGGCACGGTGCCTCGTCAGCCTTCGTCACCGTACTGTTGAAATTCATGACCACGCGCCTGATGTTCGAATTCAAGCGCAATGGCACCCTGCCGGAGTTCAAGCCGTCGGAAGTGCTGGGCCATATCAATCGCGGGTTGATCAACTGCAAGTTGGGCAAGCATGTGACCATGGTGGGTGGGGTGATCGACGAACATACGGGGTTGCTGACCTACAGCATTGGCGGGCATTTGCCCCTGCCGGTGTTTTTCAGCCAGGGCCAGGTGCGTTACCTGGAAGGGCGCGGGTTGCCGGTGGGGTTGTTCAACGAAGCCACCTACACCGACCACGTGCTGGAATTGCCGGAGAGTTTCAGCCTGACGCTGTTCTCTGATGGCATTCTGGACCTTTTGCCCGGTGAAACACTCAAAGATAAAGAGGCTGCCTTGCCGGAAATCGTCAAGGAAGTCGGCGGCGGCCTGGATGGCTTGCGGCGCAAGTTTGGATTGGCCACGCTTGGGGAGATGCCGGATGATATCGCCCTGATGGTGCTAAGCAGGAACCTAGAATGAGTACTGGTAGAATCCAGTTCGCCGAACAGGACGGCACCTTCGTGCTGAAGTTTGTCGGTGAAGTGCGCCTGACCCTGTGTTCAGCGCTGGATGCGACTATTGAAAGGATTTTCACTGCCCTGAATTTTTCGGCGATCGTTATCGATCTCACTGAAACGCGCAGTATCGACAGCACGACCCTGGGCCTGCTGGCCAAGTTGTCGATCCTGTCGCGGCAGAAAGTCGGATTGTTGCCCACCGTGGTCACTACCCACGATGACATCACGCGCCTGTTGCAATCGATGGGCTTCGATCAGGTGTTCAACATCGTCGGCCGGCCGATTCCGTGCCCCGAGTGCCTCACCGACCTGCCGTCGCAGGACCAGTCCGAGGACATCGTGCGCACCAAGGTACTGGAAGCGCACAAGATCCTCATGGGCCTGAACGACTCCAACCGCGAAGCCTTCCACGACCTGGTCAATGCCCTCGAACGCACCTGACCACCTGTAGCCGCTGCTGCCAGGCACAAAAAAGGGCGACTCCAATGGAGTCGCCCTTTTTCATTGCCTGCCTGTGATCAGACCTTGGCCTTGAGCAGCGCTTCCAGCTTCTCCTGGTCACGCGCGAACTGGCGAATACCTTCGGCCAGCTTCTCGGTGGCCATGGCGTCCTCGTTGGACTCCCAGCGGAACTGGGCTTCGGTCAACGGGTGCTTCGGCTCGCCGGCATTGCCTGGCTTGAGTTTCTGCGACAGGGTGCCGGTGTCATCCGACAGCTTCTGCAGCAGCTCAGGGCTGATGGTCAGGCGATCGCAACCGGCCAGCTCTTCGATCTGGCTGATGTTGCGGAAGCTGGCGCCCATCACCACGGTGTTGTAGCCGTTGGCCTTGTAGTAGTTGTAGATGCGGGTCACCGACTGCACGCCCGGATCTTCTGCACCGGTGTATTCCTGGCCGGTGGACTTCTTGTACCAGTCGTAGATACGGCCCACGAACGGCGAAATCAGAAACACGCCAGCGTCCGCGCAGGCGGCGGCCTGGGCAAAGGAGAACAGCAGGGTGAGGTTGGTCTGGATGCCTTCCTTTTCCAGTTTCTCGGCGGCACGGATGCCTTCCCAGGTGGATGCCAGCTTGATCAGTACGCGGTCGCGACCAACGCCAGCCTTGTCGTACAGGTCGATCAGCTGATGGGCCTTGGCCAGCAGCTTGGGCTCGTCGAATGACAGGCGCGCATCCACCTCGGTGGAGATACGGCCGGGGATCACCTTGAGAATACCGCTGCCCACCGACACCGCGAAGCGGTCGCAGGCCAGGCCGATATCGCCCTTCACGTCGCGCACGGCGTCGTTCAGCAGTTCGGCATAACCGGTCATGGACGCAGCCTTGAGCAGCAGCGACGGGTTGGTGGTAGCGTCCACCGGTTTGAGGCGGGTAATCGCATCGATGTCACCGGTGTCGGCGACCACAGTGGTGAATTGCTTGAGTTGTTCCAGCTTGGAAGTCATGAGCGTGCTCTGTCCTGTGCGATTGAGTGACATTACCCGACCGCCGCCAAGCGCTCAAGCGCCGCGGCCATCGGGTATTCAAAGACTGATGGTTGGAGTCCGAAAAGCCCCACAGGGTTCCCGTGGCAACGCGGTACGCCTCGCGCAGGAGCCCCCGTAGGACCTGCCGCAGGCTGCGAAGGCCCGCACCGCGGGCCTGCGATCGCCGTGCCGCGCAAGGTCCTGCGGACCTTTTCGCAGCCTGTCGGCGGATGGCCGCCCCGCAGCGCCGGGTCAGCGGCCTTCCAGCAACTGCCCGGCCTGGTCCAGCAAGCCCAGCGGGTCCTTGCTCTTGTGGATGTCCACCGACAGCATCTGCCGAAACTTGCGCGCCCCCGCAAAACCCTGGCCCAGCCCCAGAATATGCCGGGTAATGTGATGCATCGCCCCACCGTCCTCGATATGCCGAGCGATATACGGCCGCAAACGCGCCAGTGCCTCCGCGCGGCTGATGACCGGCGCCGTGCTGCCAAACAGCTCCTGGTCCACCGTCGCCAGCAGATAAGGGTTGTGATACGCCTCACGGCCCAGCATCACGCCATCGAAAGTGCCCAGGTGCGCCTGGCATTCGGCCATGGTCTTGATGCCGCCGTTGAGCACAATCTCCAGGTCCGGAAAATCGGCCTTCAACTGCGCAGCCACGTCATAACGAAGCGGCGGAATATCGCGGTTCTCCTTGGGCGACAGGCCTTCCAGAATCGCAATCCGCGCATGCACGGTAAAGCTGCGGCACCCGGCGTCGCGTACCTGGCCAACGAAGTCGCATAACTCGGCATAGCTGTCACGGCCATTGATACCAATGCGGTGCTTCACCGTCACCGGAATCGACACCGCATCACGCATGGCCTTCACGCAATCCGCCACCAGTACCGGATGGCCCATCAGGCAGGCGCCGATCATGTTGTTCTGCACACGGTCGCTGGGGCAGCCCACGTTCAGGTTTACCTCATCGTACCCGGCCTCCTGGGCCAGACGCGAACAGGCGGCCAAGTCTGCTGGTGTGCTGCCGCCCAGTTGCAGGGCCAACGGGTGCTCGGTGTCGTCATGGCGCAGGAACCGCGCGGCATCGCCGTTGAGCAGCGCGCCGGTGGTGACCATCTCGGTGTAAAGCAGGGCGTTGGCGGACAGCAGGCGCAGGAAGAACCTGCAGTGGCGGTCAGTCCAGTCCATCATGGGTGCAACGCTGAAGCGACGGGACGGTTCAGCGGCAGTGGTTGTGGGTATTGCAGCAGGATTGGTCGACATATTGCTCGGGCATTTTGGGCTGGGTGGCGGCAGGGCGTGGAGGGGGGCCTGCCGCCTGGGGCCCATGGGGATGGGCGGATCAGGTCGTCATTCTACCAGAACAGCTACGCCCTGGACGGGGAGCCCGACTTGCTGTTCGATTTGCTACCGCCTCTCGCTCACCACTCAGAGCTAGGCCGCTGCCTTGTGTGGAAGCCCCCCAGGATCTGGACGCAATCACCACGCACTCGGTCCGCAATCAAATACGACCAGTTCGGTACGGCCCATTCGAGTTTTCCAGCGCTACATAGTGGGCTTCGTCTTCCAGGTTCTTGAGGTCTTTTTATAGCCACTCCACCGCCATTGCGGCTACGTCCTCGGGGCGTCCGACCCGGGTTGGCTGGCCTGGGCGCCGCACTGGCCCGTCGATTCGCCCAAGGCGGCTACCGTGTTACGGTCAGCGGCCGCAGCGCAGACAAGCTTCACGCAGTGGTCGGCAGTATCGAACAGCAAGGCGGCACGGCATTGGCGCTACCGGGTGATGCCGGCAACGAAGCCGACATCCTCCAGGCTGTGGGGCGCATCAAAGCCTTCGGCCGTCTGCGCGTGGCCATTTTCAATGTCGGCAACGCCGTGGTCCGGCCGGTGAATTACACTTACGATCCGCCCGATGGTCAGCCGCGTCGTCGCGGTACTTTGCAGTCGACCCACGTGGAGATTCACAACGCTCACCCCCCGCGGATGCGCCGCCCCGGCGCAGCATTGAACTGTGCGCCTTGGTCTTCTACGCCGACTGACAACCCGCAACGCGCGGGTAAACCGCCACGCTGCCGCTGCCGCCAGGCTGCGCTGGCCGGTTTGTACACTAAAGCCCCCCAGCGAGGCGCAGGGCCCGCGCAGCCTGCGGCAGCGGTTACACGGTACGGGGCCGCTAGTCGGCCAAGTATTCACGCAACCGCGCCTGCAGCCGGTCAATGGCGTCGGTCCTTGCCAAAAAAGCCTCCACCGTGCAAAGCTGCCAGCGCTGCCCTTCATCGCCAAACACCACTGTATCAAAGGTGCCCGGCGGCACTTCGGCCACGAAGAACCAGGTGTCCAGCCCCTGCATGCCTTGCCCCGGATACACCCGCGTCCATACTACCCATGCCGGGTCCAGGGTCAGGCCAAACTCTTCCCAGGTTTCACGCACGGCCGTTTGCAGCGGCGTTTCGTCATCTTCGCGGCCGCCGCCGGGCAGGTCCCACAGGCCGGGCCAGGGGATGTTGGGCTTGTCGTCGCGCTGGTAGATCAGTATCAGGTCGTCACACAGTAAAGCGATCTTGGCACCGGAGAAAAGCATGGCAGTTCCTCGTCAAGGGTCGCGCCACTGTATAGGCAGTGGCATCGCTGCATAAGGGATTGTGCTGCGTTCAACCACAGGGATCGCCAGGGAGCGCCGCCTGGATGAGCATGGACCTGCAGATTCGCAGCCTGGCGACGGATGGCCGCCCCGCAGCCCCGATTTCTGACGCAGGACGGTTGCTGCGACACCTGTTGGATCTACAGATACCCCCGCCGCGCCAGGTTGCGCATCAGCGCCGCCACGCCAAAGGTCCAGGGCGGCGCCTGGTCGCTGCCGGTCACGCGGTTGTGCAGGCCGCCCAGGGCCGGGCTGTGGATGCTGACCATGTCGTCGGCCTTGTGGGTGAAGCCCTGGCCCGGGTGGTCGCGGTCGTCGGTGGGGGCGAACAGGGTGCCGAGGAACAGCACGAAGCCGTCCGGGTACTGGTGGTTGAGGTTCAGCGCCTGGCCGGCCAGGTCTTCGGGGTCGCGGCTGATCTGCGCCATCGAACTGTGGCCCTGCAGCACGTAGCCATCCTGGCCCTCTACGCGCAGCGCCACCTCGCAGCGGCGTACGTCGTCCAGGCTGAAGTGCTGGTCGAACAGGCGGATGAACGGCCCCAGGGCGCAGGAGGCGTTATTGTCCTTGGCCTTGCTCAGCAGCAGCGCACTGCGGCCTTCGAAGTCGCGCAGGTTGACGTCGTTGCCCAGGGTGGCGCCATGGATGCGCCCGTGGCTGTCCACCGCCAACACCACCTCCGGCTCCGGGTTGTTCCAGTGCGAACCGGGGTGCACGCCCACGGCGCTGCCGCTGCCCACCGCCGCCAGCACCGGCGCCTTGGTGAATATCTCGGCGTCGGGGCCGATGCCCACTTCCAGGTACTGCGACCACATGCGTTGCTCAATCAACACCTGTTTCAGGCGCATGGCCTGGGGCGAGCCGGGTTGCAGGTCGCGCAGGTTATCGCCGATCACCTCGTGCACCAGGGCGCGGATGCGCTCGGCCTGGCTGGCGTCACCGGCGGCCTTCTCTTCGATGACCCGTTCGATCATGCTGGCCGCGAAGGTCACGCCGGCCGCCTTGATCACTTGCAGGTCGATGGGCGCCAGCAGGCAGGGTTTGTTGTCGTCACGTTCGCCGCCGCTGTTGGCCAGTAGGGCCTGCACGCTGCACAGGCTGCTGGCGTTGATATCACTCAACGCGGCCAGCGGGTCGGGGCGGTTGAGCAACTCGCTCACCGTGGCAAACCGGTCCGTGATGTCCAGCACCTGGCCGTCGCGGATCACCACCACGGCGGGGCCTGCAAGGTTGCCGGGGCGCCATACCCGGCCAATCAGGGTGGCGCGCTGCCAGTCGCTAGGCAGGGAGTTTTCGATCGTCAGTTGCATGGCCAGTCCTCGCAATCAGTGAGAGTGGCGCGGCGCGCCGTTTTCCGGGATTACCCGCCAGTACAGCGTCGCCGGCTCCAGGCAACCACCGGTGGACAGCTGGCCCACCAGCTGCCGGTACAGCTCTTGCCACGGCGTTTGCGAGGCCGGGATGGCCAATGGCGCTTCCAGGCGCCGGGCGTCCAGCGTGGCATCGTCCACCAGCAGGTTGACGCTGCGGCTGTTGAGGTCCACGCGCAGCCGGTCGCCGGTGCGCAGCAACGACAGGCCACCGCCCACGGCGGCTTCCGGGGACATGTTGAGAATTGACGGGCTGGCCGACGTGCCGCTCTGGCGGCCATCACCCAGGCACGGCAACGAGTCGATGCCACGCTTGATCAACGCCGCCGGCGGCGCCATGTTCACTACCTCGGCGCTGCCGGGGTAGCCCACGGTGCCGCAGCCGCGAATCACCAGGATGCAGCGCTCGTCGATGTCCAGGCTCGGGTCGTTGATGCGTGCCTGGTAGTCTTCCGGGCCGTCAAACACAATGGCGCGCGCCTCGAAGCAATTGGGCTGCGCCGGGTCGCTGAGGTAGGTGCTGCGAAACGCTTCGCCCACCACCGACATCTTCATGATGGCGCTGTCGAAGAAATTGCCGCTGAGCACAATGAAACCGGCGCGGTGCTTGAGTGGGTCTTCGCAACTGCGGATCACCTTGCGGTCCACCGTCTGCGCCGCGGCCACGATCTCACCCATGTTGCGCCCCTCGACGCTGCGGCACTCGCGGTGCAGGCGGCCGACCTTGTCCAGTTCGTGCATCACCGCCGGCACGCCGCCGGCGCGGTGGAAGCCTTCGCCCAGGTACTCGCCGGCCGGCATGCAGTTCACCAGCAGGGGCACATCTTCGCCAACGCGCTGCCAGTCATCCAGGCTCAGGTCGATGCCACTGTGCCGGGCAATGGCGATCAGGTGCGGCGGGCAGTTAGTGGACGCGCCCAGGGCCGAGGCCACGGCAATGGCGTTCTCGAAGGCGGCGTGGGTCATGATCTGCGAGGGGCGCACGTCTTCGCGCACCAGGTCGACGATGCGCAGGCCTGTGGCGTAGGCCATCTGCCCACGCTCGCGGTAGGGCGCCGGGATGCTCGCGCAGCCGGGCAGTGACATGCCCAGGGCTTCGGCCAGGGCGTTCATCGATAATGCCGTGCCCATGGTGTTGCAGTGGCCAATGGACGGCGAGGCGGCGGTGGTCATTTCCATGAAGCCTTCGTAGTCGATATCACCGGCGGCCAGCAGGTTGCGCGCATGCCATAGCACCGTGCCGGAGCCAATCAATTGGCCCTTGTGCCAGCCATCGAGCATGGGCCCGCCCGACAGCACAATGGACGGCAGGTCGGTGGTGGCGGCGGCCATCAGGCAGGCCGGGGTGGTCTTGTCGCAACCGGTGGTCAGCACCACGCCGTCCAGCGGGTAGCCGTGCAGCACTTCCACCAGGCCCAGGTAAGCCAGGTTGCGGTCCAGCGCCGCAGTGGGGCGGCGCGACTGCTCGGCAATGGGGTGCACGGGGAATTCCATGGGAATGCCGCCGGCATCGCGGATGCCGTCTTTCACCCGCTTGGCCAACTCGATGTGGTGGCGGTTACAGGGCGTCAGGTCGCTGCCGGTCTGGGCGATGCCGATGATCGGCCGCCCCGATTGCAGTTCGGCGCGGGTCAGGCCCTGGTTCATGTAGCGCTCGGTGTACAGCGCGGTGAGGTCGGCGTGAGCCGGGTCGTCAAACCACAGTTGGCTGCGCAGACGACGGGGTGGGGTGTGGTTCATGGCAGGCTCCGGGGTGTCATTCGGGCAGTCGGTTGTGGCGGCGCAGTTGGCGAATCAGCGCGGCGTGGTCGAGGTCGCCGTCGCCGGCGTCCACCAGGGCGCTGAACAGGCCATCCACCAAGGTGCCCACCGGCAGGCTCAGGCCCAGGCTATGGGCATGGGCGAGGGCCGTGCGGGTGTCCTTGAGCTGCCATTTCGCCGGGCCGCCGGGGGTGAACTGGTCGTCGATCATGCGTTGGCCGTGCTGGCGCCAGATGGGCGAATCGACAAAGCCGCCCATCAGCGCTTCGTGCACCTTGGCCGGGTCGGCGCCGCCGCGCTCGGCCAGCAGCAAGCCCTCGGCCACAGTGGCAATAGTGCTGGCGACGATCAACTGGTTGACCAGCTTGGCCAACTCGCCACTGCCGGCCGGGCCCACCAGTACCGGGCGGCCCATGGCGGCCAGGGCCACGCGGCCTTGCTCGAAGGCTTCAGGCGTGCCGCCCACCATGATCGCCAGGCTGCCCTCGCGGGCACCGCGCTCGCCGCCCGACACGGGCGCATCCAGGTAGCCCAAGCCCAATTCGGCACAGCGGCGAGCGTGATCGGTGGCCACGTCCACGGGGATCGAACTCATGACAATTACCAGCGCACCTGGGCGCAGGGCCAGGGCCGCGCCGTGTTCACCAAACAGCACTTCGGTACAGGTGGGGCCATCGCTGAGCATGCAGATCAACAGGTTGGCGCCGGTGGCGGCAGCGTGGGCGCTGCCCGCGACCTGGGCGCCGTCGGCAGCCAGGGCGGTGGCCTTGGCCTGCGAGCGGTTCCAGGCGCGCACGGCGAAGCCTTCACGCAGCAGGCAGCGAACCATGGGCGCGCCCATGATGCCGGTGCCGATGAAAGCGAGGGTGGGATGGCTCATGCCTTGTCTCCAAGCAAAGGGCGGGTGGCAGCCGGGGCAGGGTGGCGGGGCATCAGCATCATGCCGATGCCGGCCGCGCCTACCAGGGCGGCGATCACCAGGAAGCCTGGGGTGTAGCTCCCGGTGGTGGTGTAGAGCACGCCGGTGATGTACGGCCCGGAAAAGCCACTGAGGTTGCCGATGGAGTTGATCAGGCCGATGCCGGCAGCGGCACCCACCCCGGTCAGTACCTGGCCCGGCACGGCCCAGAACACGTTGATGGCGCTGTACACGCCGATGGCCAGCAGTACGAAGCCGATGACGATGATCCACGGCTGGTTGATCAACAGCGCCAGGGCAATGGACACCGAGGCCAGCAGGGCGGCGCCGCCGGCATGCCAGTGGCGCTCTTGCAGGCGGTCGGAGCGTCGGCTCCAGATAATCATCGCCACGGCGGCCAAGGCGTAGGGAATGGCGGTGATCAGGCCGTTCTGCATCAGGCCCAGCTCCAGGCCGAACGAGGCGCGGAAGGATTGCAGCACGCTGGGCAGGAAGAAGTTCATGGCGTTGGAGCCCGACGTTATGCCGAAATACACCAGGGCCAGCAGCCACACCTGGCGGTTGCCCAGGGCCTGGCGAATCATTTGCCCCTTGCTCAGTTCGGTGCCTGCCGCCAGCGGCTTTTCACGCTCCTCGCGCGCCAGGGTGTCCATCAGCCAAGTGCGTTGTTGCGGGGTCAGCCAGTGGGCGTCGGCGGGGCGGTCGGTGAGGTAGAAGAAGCACACCACGCCCAGCAGGATCGCCGGGATGCCTTCGGCCATGTACATCAGCCGCCAGCCCACCACGCCCACGCTGTCACCCAGCTGCATCAGGCCCACCGACAGCGGCGCGCCGATGACCTGGGCAATGGGCACGCCCAGGTAGAAGGTGGCGATCATCCGCGCCCGGTAGCGGCTGGGGAACCACAGTGACAGCAGGTAGATCACGCCGGGGAAGAAGCCGGCCTCGGCGATGCCCAGCAGTACCCGCAGGGTAATGAAGTGCCCGGCGGTCTGCAGCAAGCCCATGGCCGCGGCAATGAGGCCCCAGGTCACCATGATGCGGGCGATCCACACCCGCGCGCCGAAGCGGTGCAGCATGATGTTGCTGGGCACCTCGAAGATGAAGTAACCCAGGAAGAAGATGCCGGCACCCAGGCCATAGATGGTCTGGTTGATGCCGATGTCTTCGTTCATTCTCAGTGCCGCGAAGCCGACGTTGGTGCGGTCCAGGAAGGCCACCACAAACAGCAGGATCAGGAAGGGCACCAGGCGTTTGGTCACGCGGCTGATGGTCTGTTTTTCAATGTCCAGGATGGCTGGATCGGGTGTGCTCATGTCGCGTGGCCTCGCCTTGTTATTGTTGTGGGGGCGTGTGCAAGCGTTGCATCAACGGGGCGCGGTGTCCTCGATGTGTGCCTGGACGATGGTGTCGAAATCTGCGTCGGCGGTAAAGCCCAGGCCACCGGCATAGGGGGCTTCGACGCGGCTGGGCCAGCTCTCGACGATGCGCTGGATGGTGGCGTCGGGCTCCCAGCGAATCAGCTTCACGGCGTCGGGGCCGGCCACCCGCTCCAGGGCGGCGACCATGTCGGCCACGGTGGTGGTCAGGCCGGGCAGGGGGATCACCCGGCGGCTGCCCAGGGTTTCCGGGGCCAGGGTCATGCCCAGCAACATTGACTCCACCGCCCGGCGCGGCGAGCTCAGGTACACCTGGGTGTCGGGGTGTACTGGGCACACGGCGGGCAGGCCCACCAGCGGTTCGCGGATGATGGAGCTGAAGAAGGTCGACGCCGCCTTGTTCGGCTTGCCGGGGCGCACCGCGATGGTGGGCAGGCGCAGCACGCGGCCGTCGATGAAGCCCTTGCGCGCATAGTCCGCCACCAGCAATTCGCCCACGGCTTTCTGCATACCGTAGGAGGAGGACGGGGTCAGCGCGGTGTCGTCATCCACCACCGCCGGCAGCGTGCCGCCGAACACCGCGAAGCCGCTGGCGTACACCACCCGGGGTTGGCGGCCTTGCTGGCGCAGGGTTTCCAGCAGGGTCATGAGGCCGTGCAGGTTGACCTGCATGCCCAGGTCGAAATCGGCCTCGGCGGCGCTGCTGACCACCGCTGCCAGGTGCCACACCAGGTCTACGCCGTCGGTGACCCTCGCCAGGGTGGCGGCATCGCTGACATCGCCGGTGATGACCTCGATGCGCGAGTCGCTGGGCACGCCTTCGCCGGCAAAGGCATCGAATAGCACGATGCGCTCGATGGCCTGGGCAGCCTGGCCCTGCAGGGTGAGGCTGCCCATGTCCAGCAGGCGCTGGGCCAGTTGCTTGCCGATGAAACCGGTACCACCGGTGATCAGAATACGCATGATGTTTTCCTTGTTGTTATGTGGCGACCGATTGCGAGAGGTGGCAAGCCAGCTCTCACAAGGGATGCAATTGGATCAATCAGCCTGCACGGTGCGCTGGCGCTGTTCACCCAGCCCGGCAATACCCAGGCGCATTTCCTGGCCCGGGCGCAGGAACACCGGGTTGGGTTTCACCCCCAGGCCCACCCCCGGCGGTGTGCCGGTGGAAATGACGTCGCCCGGTTGCAGCGACATGCAGCGGCTCAGGTAGGCGATCAGTGCCGGAATCTGGAATACCAGCGTGCGCGTGTTGCCGTTCTGGTAGCGATGGCCGTCCACTTCCAGCCACAGGTCCAACTGATGCGGGTCGGCAATCTCGTCCCGGGTCACCAGCCAGGGGCCAATGGGGCCGAAGGTGTCGAAGCCCTTGCCCTTGTCCCAGGTGCCTCCGCGTTCCAACTGCCATTCGCGTTCCGACACGTCGTTGATCACGCAGTAGCCGGCCACATGGTCCATGGCATTGGCTTCGCTGATGTAGCGGCCGCCCTTGCCGATCACCACGCCCAGTTCCACTTCCCAGTCTGTCTTCTTCGAGTCGCGAGGGATTTGCACGTTGTCATTGGGGCCGCAGATGGCGCTGGTCCATTTGTTGAAAATCACCGGCTCGCTGGGCACCGCCATGTTCGATTCGGCGGCGTGGTCGGCGTAGTTCAGGCCAATGCAGATGAACTTGCCTACCTGGCCCACACACGGGCCGATACGCGGGCTGCCGGGCACCGCAGGCAGGCTGCGGGCGTCGAGGCTGGCAAGCTTGGCCAGCCCTGCGGCGTCCAGGGTAGCGCCAGCGATGTCGTGCACATGCCCGCTGAGGTCGCGGATCTGCCCTTGGTCATCCAACAGGCCGGGTTTTTCCTGGCCCTGGGGGCCGTAGCGCAGCAGTTTCATGAAGAGATTCCTGATTCAGGGGAATTGGAAGGCAGTGTGAAAACTGGGAAGCCAGCGCCCACTTTCAAACCAAGCCTAGTTGCTCATGCCGCCGTCGATCACGTGCGCCACACCGGTGGTATAGGCGCTGGCATCACTGCCCAGGTAAACCGCCAGGCCAGCGATTTCCTCGGGGGTGCCCAGGCGGCCCATGGGCTGGCGCGCCACAAAAGCCTGATACACCTCGGCTTCGGTACGGTGTTCGGCCCGAGCCTGTTCGGCGATGCGCTGGCGCAGGGAAGGGGAGTCGACGGTGCCGGGGCAAATGGCGTTGCAGCGGATGCCCTTGGCCACGTAGTCGGTGGCCACCGACTTGGTCAGGCCAATCACCGCCGCCTTACTCGCCGAATAGGCCAGACGGTTGGGCACGCCTTTGACGCTGGAGGCCACCGAAGCCATGTTGACGATGCTGCCGCCACCGGCCGCGAGCATGCCCGGCAGAAAGGCGCGGATCATGCGGTACATGGCGGTGACGTTGAGGTCGAAGGAGAACTGCCAGGCCTGCTCGTCGCAGTCCAGCAAGCTGCCGCTGTGCACGTAGCCGGCGCAGTTGAACAGCGCGTCGAGGGTGCCCACCTGCTCGGCCACGGCCTGGATGGCTGCGGGTTGGGTCACGTCCAGGGCAATTGCCTGAACGCCCGGCAGGTCGCGCAGGCTGTCGATGTGCAAGTCGGTGGCAATCACCTGGAAACCGGCCTGCTGGAAAGCCAGTACTGAAGCACGCCCGATGCCTTGGGCAGCGGCGGTGATGAGAACGCGTTTTCCGGTGACGGTCATGGCGGGTCATCCTGTTGTTATTGTGGATCAACACTAGAACGTCTTGCTGATAATCGCTAATGAGATATTCTCAAGGTTCAATAACCGGGGGTTATCGGATGGCGGACGTTTCATTCAACCAACTGTGCAACTGGCTGCGCTTCCGCCACTTGGTGCTGATCGACACCCTGGCGCGCACGCGTAACATGCACGCCACCGCCGAGCAGATGAGCATCAGCCAGCCGGCCGTCAGCAAGATGCTGCGCGAGGCCGAGAAGATGCTCGGCTTTGACCTGTTCCAGCGCCTGCCCCGCAGCTTGGTGCCCACGGACCTGGGCGTGCACGTAGCGCGCTACGCGCAAATAGCCCTGAACGATGCTCGCCACTTCGTGGGCCAGGTCAACGACCTGCGCGAAGGCGGTCACGGGCTGTTGAAAATCGGCACCATCTTCGCCCCCACCTCCCAGGCCTTGCCCCAGGCCATCGTCGGCATCAAACAGCGCTGGCCGCTGCTGACCCTGGACGTGCTGGAAGGCACCAGCGCCAACCTGCTCAGCCTGCTGGAGCACAAACAACTGGACCTGGTCATCGCCCGCTTCACCCTCGACCGCCACCGTCAGCTCTTCGACTTCCGCGCCCTGGCCCCCGAGCCGCTGTGCCTGGTCGCGGGCAGCCAGCACCCGCTGGCCCACACCAGCGACCTGCCGCTGGCCGAACTGGGCAACTGGCCGTGGATCGTCTACCCCGCCGGGACGCCCATGCGCGCGCGCCTTGAGCGTGCGTTTGCCGAAGCGGGCATGGCGTCGCCGGGCAACACGGTGGAGACCATCTCCATGCAGACCACCCTGCAACTGCTGCAGACGGCGCCGATGCTGGCGATGCTGGCGGAGTCCATGGTAGAGCCGGATATCAAGGCGGGGCGGCTGGTGCGGCTGAACTTGCCGTTTCCGTTGGTGCTGGATGACTACGGCGTCATCACCCGGCGCAACGAAGCGCCGGGGTGGGCGGCGCAGGCGTTTGCTGAGCAGTTGTTGGGGGCTGTCAGGGGGTTGGCTTGAGGGTGGCTGTGTGGTGGGTGGGTGCTTGCCTTGGGTTTTGCAGCGCCGCGTAAATCGCGCGCCGCGCGGGCGGCGCTCGATCTCAAGAACAATCAAAAATCATCGGCTAGCACCTGGTTGCCATCACGCGCGCCACCCCGCAAAAAAGCCCCCCGCGCCTCCACCACCTCAAGCACCGCACACCCTTCCTCCAGCAACAAATTCGCCGTATTCACCACCGCCTTCAGATCCTGATCATCACTGTTGCTCAGGGTCAGGCTGCTCAGGCTTTGCATCAGTTCGCGGGCAGTGCCGATGCGGTGCATGGCCAGGGCGTAGAGGGTGTCGAGGGGGGCTTGGGTATCGAGGAATACGGCGGGGGAGTGGGGTAAAGGTATATACGACATAGGTAACTCCATTGAGAAAACAGAGCTGCCCTCATCGTCGCCAAACGATGGGTGGCAGCTGTACGCAGGTTGGCGAACCGGTGTTTTCTCAATCCCGGCAGACCCGAAGGTCTCCCGCGCACAGCTGCCATGACGCGCACCGCAGGCAAGAGAGAGCCCACGATGGTCGTGCTGCGCTGGTGCGCTGAAAAAACAGACGGGTCGCCAAACCCGGTCGCAGAGGTGCTGCAACGGTGGGCAGGTTAGCGATGTGTGGGCTGAGGTGCAAGGTGGGGTGGGGATTTGGGGGTGGGTTGCATGTGCTTGCCTTGGTTTTTGTGGTGGGGCGTAAATCGCGCGCTTCGTTAGCCGCAACTACGCCTTCGCGGGTTGCACTCATGTTCCCACACGGTTCATGCCGATGCGTCCAGCATTGCTTGCACTTGCTCCGCACCGGTCTAAACAATCCGCCGATAACCCGTGGTTATCGCCCAATGGAATGTTGTCATTGGGCAAAGCCGGACACCGCCACTAGAGTGCATCCACGCCCCCGCGTTTGCGGGCGGCGTCTACCGCTCAAAGAGGCGTGTCATGAAAACAATAAAAAGCTTCAAGACCCTCACCATCGTTTTCCTGTTCATGATCGGCGTGGTCAACTACCTGGACCGCAGCGCACTGTCGATTGCCAATACGTCCATCCAGCATGACCTGAGCATCAGCCCTACCCAGATGGGCTTTTTGCTGTCGGCGTTTTCCCTGGCCTATGCTTTTTCGCAACTGCCCATGGGCGCGTTGATCGACCGGCTGGGCAGCAAGCTGGCGCTGGGCGGTTCGCTGATTGTCTGGTCGCTGGCCCAGGCGGCATTCGGCTTGTTCAGCGGCTTTGGCCACTTGTTGGGTATGCGCGTGCTGCTGGGCATTGGCGAGGCGCCGGTGTTTCCCTCGGCGGCCAAGGCGTTGTCGGAGTGGTTCGACACTCAGGAACGCGGCACCGCCACCGGCTGGGTGTGGTCGGCGACCTGCATCGGACCGTGCCTGGCGCCACCGTTGTTGACGCTGTTCATGGTGCACCTGGGCTGGCGCGGCATGTTTGTGCTCACCGGCATCCTCGGTCTGGTGCTGGCCGCGTGCTGGCTGGCCTTTTACAAGAGCAAGGCCCAGTACTTGGCCGAGACCGGGCGCACCGAGCCGCAGCCCCGCGTGTCGAAGCCGGCACCGAAGCTGCGCTGGTCGGCGTTGCTGCGCGACCGCAACACCTGGGGTGCGTTTCTCGGTTTCATGGGCGTGATTTACATGATCTGGCTGCACCTGACCTGGATGCCGGGCTATTTCGAGAAGCAGCACGGCCTGGACCTCTACAGCACGGCCTGGGTGGTGTCGCTGGCGTACCTGTTCGGCGCGGCCGGCACCGTGGTGGCGGGCAAGGCCTGCGACAGGCTGGTAGCGCGTGGCATGAAAGTGCTGGCCAGCCGCAAGGTGGTGATCATCACCGGGCTATTGGGCGGCGCCCTGTTTACCCTGATCGTCGCCTTCGTCGCCAACGTGGTGAGCTGCGTGGCATTGCTGTGCGCGGCGCTGTTCTTCATCAACATGTCCAGCGCCACGGCGTGGATGATCGTCAACACCATCGTGCCGTCGGAACGGGTGGCGTCGTTTGGTTCGATCCAGAATTTCGGCGGCTACCTGGCCGGTTCCATTGCGCCGATCCTCACCGGTTTCAGCGTGCAGCAGAGCGGCTCGTTCTCGTCGGCGTTCGTGATCAGCGCGGTGGTAGCGACGTGTTCGGCGCTGGCGTATTTCCTGTTGCTCAAAGAGCCTGCGGCCAAGGTGAACGAGCAACCGGCGCTGGCGGCTAGCCACGCCTAGCCGCTGCCGCCAGGCTGCGGCTAGGCGTGGGCGGGTTTGGATCAGTACCGCCAATGCCCCGGCACCCACACCCAACGGCCTGGGCCCCAGCGGTAATGGCCTTGCACCCAGTGGTACCCCGGTGCGGGCATGACCGGTACCACTTCAACCGGCGGTGGTGGGCGGCGCGGGTGGACCGGTTCAACGATACAACCCGACAGCGATGTCGCCACCAGGGTGGCGATCAGTGCAGTCTTTACAGTCTTGAACATGGACGGTTCCTTGCGTGAACAACAGCCTCGCCTTGAGTGGCGGGCTTGCAAGGTTTAACGCGCCTGGCAGAAAAATCCGTCGCTTCAGGGTTGTTTATTGGCCTGGTTTTTACCCTGGCCGCGCAAGTACATGGAGCGCGCCAGCTGCTCGCGTTCGTCCATGGGCAGGGTGGCGGCGAAGTCGGCCAGGCTGGTTTCCACTCGCGCGCGCAGGGCCAGGTCGGCGTCGCGGGCGCGGCCCAGGTCGGCCACCAGGGCGTCGCGGTCCAGGGCCGGGGCGCGCAGTTGCTGCATCACGTCCTGGCGCGCCTGGCGGCCGGCGAGTATCAGCGGCTGGCTTTGGTCGCGGGTCTCGCGCAGCATTCGGCGCAATTCATGGCGGCGTTGCACCGGCAGTTGCACCATGACCTGGCGCAGGCCGTGCTGCACCACCGCGCCCACCTTGGGCGTGGGGTGTGACAGCCATTGATACAGCCCACCGGCAACGCCGCCGATGAGGAAGATGTTGAGTACCAGCGACGCGGTCAGCAAGGTCTTCAAGGGTATGCGCGGTTCACTCATTGTTCGCTGTCCTCGGCGCTGATGGAGTAGACGATCTCGGCATCGTTTTGATCGAAAATGCTCGGCAGCGCTTCGGCGCCGTTGCCCAGCGGCAGGCTCAGGGAGGCGGCCAGCATGCCGGCGGCGATGCCCGCCAGGCCCACGCCCACCAGCCCCAGGCGTGACCACCAGGCGCGGTGGCCCTGCCAGAACGACGGCCGCGAGGGAAGCGGCGCGCAGGCCGCGATGTGCCGCGCGAGGGCCGGGTCCACCGCCGCCAACCGGTGGCTGTCGAGCATGCCATCCAGCCAGCTGGCCTGGGCCAGGGCGGCGTGGGCCTGAACGTCACCGCTGTCGAGCAGTGCACGCGCCGCCGCCTGTTCCTGCGCCGGCCAGCGGCGCACGTCGGCGCCATAGGCGTCGGCCAGATGATCAAAACGTTCGGGCGTCATCGTTTTCCCCTTCCTAGGCCGGCATCGCCGGATGGTTCGGCAAGGTAGTCGCGCAGGTTGCGCCTGGCTCGCGAGAGCAGGCTTTCCAGCGCCTCGACGCTGATGTCCATAAGCGCCGCTGCCTCGATGTTCGACAGTTCCTGGTAATACTGCAGCACGATCGCCTCGCGCTGGCGTTCCGGCAAGGCTGCCAGGGCCGCGGCCATGCGTTCGCTCTGGGCCGCTGCGTGCAGCTGTTCTTCGGGTGTACCGGCCGGGTCTACAGCCTCCACCAGGGCCTCATCATCCAGCGGCTGCTCGCGGCGCCGGCGCAGGCGGTCGTAGCACAGGTTCAATGCCACCCGGTGCAGCCAGGTGTCGAACCGTGCCTGGCCGGCGCGCCAGTTGGCGGCCTGATTCCAGATACGCAGGAAGCTTTCCTGGGCCACGTCGCGGGCTTCCTCGGCATCACCCAATAGCCGACTGGCAAGCGCCAGCAGCCGAGGCAGCTTGCGCGACACCATCGCTTTGACGGCCGCCGGTTCGTTGTTGCCGATGCGGGCCAGCAACTCCACGTCCGGGTCAGGTTCTTTCAATATGGCGTGTCTCGGTCCGGTGGCAGGGCATCAGGTCAGGCAACGCCCAGGCGCAGGCACGCCTGGGCACGCATGGCTCAGCGAGCCCAGTGGCCGTCCATCCAGCGCCAGCCCGGGCCGCGTTGCGCCCAATGCCCCGGTATCCAGTGGCCGCCGCGCATCACGGGTTGCCAATGGCCCGGTACCCATTCGTACTGATTGCCAGCCCAGCGCCAGTGGCCCTGGTCCCAGGCGTAGCCAGGGCGTTCACGCGGCATCATCTCGGCCCGTGGCGGTGGTGGGGCCTGGCGAATGATGATCTCAGGTTCGGCAAACGCCGGCACGCTCATCAGCGAAGCCAGGGCAACCGGGATGATCAGGGCGTAGCGCAGTTTGGCCAGAGGCCGGGCAAGTCTCATGACAACTCCTTCAGGTGCGTTCGACGGTGAACGCTGCTGTTGGGTTTAACGGCAGGGTTGGCGTAATCCGTCGCGGCAAAATGAAATTTTTTTCCGCGACGGATTTCCCCGTCGGCCAGCGTTCAAAACAGTAACCGTCAGCCCGCGGCGCATTGTGCAGCCATGGGTGTTGTCCGGCCTGTTGATTGAAACCAGAGGATCACCATCATGACCCGTCGCCTTGCATTGCTGTTGGCCGTCATCATGCTTTCCAGCGTGAGCGGTTGCGTATTCGTCCCGGGCCATCGCCATTGCTGCTGGCGTTACGGCGCCATTGAACAGCCATCAGCCGCCGCCAACCTCGCCTGACCAATAATGCGCCAGCCTCCGGCAACTGCAACCGCCTTGTCAGAGGTGGGTGACGCAGGCGTTGCCGCCAGCTGTGAAAAGGATGGCACGGCCTTTGGCGGTGTCATGCTGATCGCGGGCACGCTGTGCGCGCCTTCGCAGCCTGGCGGCAGCCCGGGGGGCATGCCAGGTTACAAGTGTGTTAGGTTTTGCTCAGCACGCTAACCACCTGCAGGAGCAACCGTGATGAGCAAACCTGATGCCGCCGCCTTGGCGGCCATGATCGACCACACCCTGTTGGCTGCCGATGCCGCCAGTGCGCAAGTCACTGTGTTATGCCAGGAGGCGCGCCAGCACGGCTTTTATTCGGTGTGCGTGAACTCCGCCCAGGTGTATTCGGCCGCCCAGCGCCTGCGCGGCAGTGCGGTCAAGGTCTGCGCTGTGGTGGGCTTCCCGCTGGGTGCTTGCGTCAGCCAGGCCAAGGCCTTCGAAGCCGAATGCGCGATTGCCGCGGGCGCCACCGAGATCGACATGGTGCTCAACATCGGCTGGCTCAAGGAAGGCCTGTTCGACCACGTGCGCGAGGACATCGCCCAGGTGCTGCACGCCTGCGGCAGCGTGCCGTTGAAGGTCATCCTGGAAACGTGCCTGCTTGACGACATTCAGAAAATCCGCGCCTGCGAAATCTGCCGTGACCTGGGCGTGGCCTTCGTCAAGACCTCCACCGGTTTCAGCAGCGGCGGCGCCACCGTCGCCGACGTTGCGTTGATGCGCCGCATCGTTGGCCCGGGCATCGGCGTCAAGGCCTCGGGCGGCGTGCGTGATACCGCCACGGCAGTGGCCATGATCGAGGCAGGCGCCACCCGCCTGGGATGCAGCGCCGGGGTGGCCATTGTCACTGGCATCATAGGCAGCGAAAGGGGCTACTGAGGGGTATTTAAGCGAAACATTACCAATTACTGTGCTTCGGTAATCCCCTTGTCATCTACCGTTCCTACTATCTGGCCCCACGAACAGAACGCCGCGAGGCGTCAAGCCTGCAGGTCTGTTGCAGGATGAATGGACAGTAGTCCCTGGCAATCGCCAGGCGGGGAGTCATTTAGATGCAAGCCGCTTTGAGTACCTCAATACCGTTGCCAGCCGCCACGTCTAAGGCTCCCGCGCGTGCCCTGAAGGTGGCGGCCGTGGTGGCCGTGCATGTACTGGCCCTGAACGGGTTTCTCCGCCAGGCGCCAACCCCCTTGACGGTCAGCCAGCCGCGTACTATCTATGCCTCGGTGATCAACGAACCGGCCCCTGCCGTGGCCCCGCAGCCACCGGCCGAACCGACGCCGCCTGTGCCACCGGTTGTACACCCTGTGGCACGCCCCGTGGTCAAGCCGGTGAGCAAGGCCCCCGCGCCGCGCCACGTGGCAGCGGCGCCTGCGGTGCCCGCACCTGCGGCCGCCAGCCCAGCGGTGGCAACGCCTGCTGCCGCACCCGTTGTGGCCGCCACCCCGGCGCCGCCACCACCACCGAAAACCATCACCCACGGTGTTGAATACCTGCGCGCCCCCGACCCGCAATACCCCGACCGTGACCGTGAAGACGGCAACGAAGGTACCGTGGTGTTGCGTGTGCTGGTGGACGAAAGCGGCAAGCCCGGCCAGGTCGACGTGCTGCGTTCTTCCGGTTTCAGCAGCCTCGACGAGGCGGGCAGGGCGGCGGCGCGTGCGGCCCTGTTCAAACCCTATCGCGAAGGCGGGCATGCCCTGCCGGTGTACGTGATTGTACCGCTGCGGTTCCAGCTCGACAGCTGATCGCACCCCCCTTAACCCTGAATTCACCCTGTTGGCGGTCCTGCCAGGACGGCGCTCGGGTGCGTTTTTTGATTGTTGAACTGGAGGCGACACCATGCAAAACACTTCTCTGGGCCTGGACATGCTGTGGGGGCAAGCCGATGCGGTGACCCGCGGCGTGGCATTGATGCTGCTGGTCATGTCACTGGCGTCCTGGTACGTGATTGCCGACAAGCTCATCCGCCTGGCGGTGTCCCGCCTGCGCACACCGCGCCTGCTGGCTGCCTTCTGGGCCGCGCCCACACTCAACGACGGCCTGCGCCAGCTGAATGCCGAGCCTTCCTATTCAGCCCTGACCCACGCCGGCGTCAGCGCCGCCAGCCAGCACCGCGAGGCGCTGGACAGCGGCATGAACCCACCGCCGTTCAGCGAGTGGCTGAGCCGCGCCTTGCGCCAGGCCACCCTGGTAGTGGGCGCCCGCTTGCAAGGTGGCATGGCGATACTCGCCACCGTCGGTTCCAGCGCCCCCTTTGTGGGCTTGCTGGGCACGGTGTGGGGCATCTACCACGCGCTGATGAAAATCGGCCTCACGGGAGACGCCAGCATCGACAAGGTGGCCGGCCCCGTGGGTGAAACCTTGATCATGACCGCCCTGGGCCTGGCCGTGGCCATCCCCGCCACATTGGCCTACAACCTGCTGGTGCGCACCAATAAGCAGACGCTGGCCCAACTGGGCAAGTTCGCCTTCGAGTTGCATGACCTGCTGGTGATCGGCGCCCGCGCCGCGCCCATGGGCCAGGCGCCGCTGCGTGCCGCCACGGCCCAGGCCCGTGCGGAGTACGCGTGATGGCCGGTGGACTGCAGGACGAACTGGACGACGACAGCTTTAACCCGGAGATCAACACCACGCCGCTGGTGGACGTGATGCTGGTGCTGCTGGTGATTTTCATCATCACCGTGCCGGCCATCCAGCACAGCGTGAAGATCGACTTGCCCCATGCCGCCGCCCAACAGGACAACAAACCGCCGTTGGCGGTAGACCTGGCCCTGGACGACAGCGGCCACCTGCACTGGGACGACCGCGACATTGCCGACAGCGAGCTGCCGGCGCTGATCGCCGAGGCCGCGACACGCCAACCGGTGCCCGAACTGCATCTGCGCGCCCAGCGCAGCACGCCCTATGAAAAGGTCGTGCAGGTAATGGCTGCCGCGCAAGCGGGCGGCCTGGAAAAAATCGGCTTCGTCACCCAAGCCGCCACCCCTTAACCCATCGGTCGGTTGCCTCCTGCTCGTACGCGAGCGGGCGGGAATCGTGCGCTCATTTTTCGGTATTTCCATGCGTCGACATCATCCGTTTCACGCGTTGTGCCTGCGCACCGGCGCCGGCCTCATGGCCTTTGCACTGGCGCCCTCGATCTGGGCGGCCGATCCGGCCCCGGTCATCGACGACAGCGTGCTGGCGACCTTGCCCCAGGTTACCGTCAAGGCCGCCAAAGCGAAAAAGCCCGACCTGCACAAAAAGATGGCTGCCGGGGCGCTGGGCAGCAAGGCCGCCATCGACACACCATTCTCGGTGAAAAGTATCAGCAGTGAAGAGATCCAGCAGCGTCAAGCCGGCATCCTCTCCGAAGCGGTGAAATACGACGCTTCGGTAACGTCCATCAGCTCCAGCTACGGCACCCACCCAGCCACCCTGGCGGTGCGCGGGCTGCCCCTGGACGACCTCAACGGCTACAAGGTCGACGGCATGGCCAACATCAACCGGGGCGTGGAAATGCCCCTGGAGATGTTCGACAGCATTGAGGTGCTCAAGGGCCTGTCGGGCTTCATGTATGGTTTCGGCAGCCCGGGCGGTATCGTCAACTACGTGACCAAGCGGCCCACCGACAAGACTGTTTTCAGCGTCGCCGCCGGCTACCAGTCCAACAACCTGTACAAGGAACAGGTGGACGTGGGCGGGCGCCTGGATGACCCACGCTTCGGCTATCGCCTGAACCTGGTGCACGAGGAGGGCAACGCCGCCAGCGGCCACGCGGCGGTGAACCGCACGGCGGTAGGGCTGTCGCTGGACGCCAAGCTCACCGATGACCTGACCCTCAATTTCGACACCCTGTACCAGCAGCGGGCGACCTCGGGCGGCACCGACATCATCGTCAACACTGCCTATGCGTTGCCCAAGCCCATCGACGGCAGCAAGCGCCTGTACAGCAACGGCTCCTACACGGATGTGGACTACAGCCTGTCGACGCTGTCGGCCACCTACCAGTTCTCGCCGGATTGGCAGGGCAAGCTGGCGTACCGCTACAGTGACTCGGACCGCCGCTACACCAAGGATCAGTACACCATCACCAGCAATAGCGGCAATTACTCCGACAAGGCCAGCACCGAGTACCACGGCTACGACTACAACGACGCCATGGGCACCCTGGAAGGCAAGTTCACCACCGGCTGGTTCAGCCACGACGTGGTGCTGGGTGCCAGCTACTCGGAACTGGACTCGCACAAGTCGGCGCAGGCCACCACCAAGGCCACGGTCGGCAAGGGCAACCTGTACGACCCGACCCTCTCCTCGGTGTACCAGTACGAATACTGGGGCGGCACCTACGGCGATGACCAGATCAAGGAAGCCGCAGTGTTCGCCAGCGACACCATCGGCCTGGGCGAGCACTGGTCGTTGCTACTGGGGCTGCGCAACGAGAACTTCCGTGAAAAGACCCATGACGCCATCGGTACCGATGGCGTGAACTACCGGGCGCGGCCGGCCACCCCTACCGTGGCGCTGATGTACAAACCCATCAAGGACGTCACCGTCTACACCAGCTACGTGGAGTCGCTGGAAGCGGGCGGCAGCGCACCGGACACCGCCGCCAACTACCCTGCCGTGATGGGCCCACTGCGCAGCAAGCAATACGAACTCGGCGTAAAGGCCCAGCGTCGCAACTGGAGCGCCACCGCCGCAGCCTTTCGTATTGACCGTGGCGCCGAGTACACCAACAGCGACAACGAATACGTGCAGAGCGGCACCATTCGCTACCAGGGCCTGGAGTTCAACGCCACCGTCGACCCCATCGACAGCCTGACCCTGGAAGGCAGCGTCATGTCGCTGGACTCCGAATACATCGATGCCGGCGACGTGGACGGCAACCGCGCTGCTGGCGCCGCTCACTACCAGGCCGCAGCCCAGGCCACCTACCGCATTGGCGCTGTGCCTGGCCTGTTTGTGCGTGCCGGTGCCCAGCGCATTGGCCCCATGGCGGTGGACTCGGGTAACGTCAACACCCTGGATGCCTACAACCTGTTCGACGCCGGTGGCGGCTACCGTTTCAAACTGGCCGGCGGCCACGCGCTGACCTTCGGCGCCAACGTCACCAACCTCGCCAACCACAAGTACTGGACCTGGTACCAGGAAAATTACCTGCAGCCCGGCTCGCCCCGGACCTTGAGTGTGAATGCCCGCTATGACTTCTAAACCTGCACGTTCCTTATGGCTGGTGCTGTCGATGCTGATGGCTGCCGCGCCCCTGGTCCACGCCCAAGCTCTGGACACCAGCGGCCTGCGCCTGGACAAAGTGGTGCTGGTGATGCGCCACGGCGTACGTCCGGCCACCGACACCGCCGAACTGCAAACCTGGTCGGCCAAGCCCTGGCCGACATTCGCCGTGGCCGACGGCCAACTCACCGCTCACGGTTACCGTGCCACGGTACTGCTGGGCCAATGGCAGCGCGACTACCTGAAAGGGCAGGGCCTGTTCACCGCCAATGGCTGCCCGTCCGCCGACCAAGTCTATTTGCAGGCCAGCCCGGCGGCGCGTACCCGCGCCACCGGCAAGGCCTTGCTGGAAGGCATGTTCCCCGGCTGCACGGTGCCCGTGCACCACGGCGTGGCCAGCCAGGACCAGCTGTTTCACCCCAGCGAGAACGGCTTGGGCGCGCTGGACCCGCAACAGGCCGAGCAGGCCATTCTGGCCGCCATGGGCGGTAGCCCGCAGGCGGCGCAGAAACGCTATGGCCCGGCCTTGCTGCGCATGCAACAGCTGGTGGGCGTGCCGCACACCTGTGACCAGCCCAAAGGCTGCGTGTTGAGCGAGCAACCCTGGGGCCTGAAGGAGAAGGGCAGCACGGTCAAGCTCAGCGGCCCGTTGAGCATGGGCGCCAGCATGGCCGAAACCATCCGCATGCAGTACGCCGAAGGCCTGCCCCTGAGCCAGGTAGCGTTTGGGCATGCGCGCAACGCCGCCCAGGTGGCAGGGTTGATGGAACTGCGCAGTGCCAAATACGCTCTGACTCAGCACGTGCCCTACATTGCCCGGCGCGGTGCTTCACAGTTGCTGCATCAGGTATTGCTGGCCCTGGATGAAACCGGCCCGGCAGTGGCCGGTGGGCCGCCGTCCACCCCGTGGCTGGCCTACGTGGGCCACGACGGCAATATTGCGCAACTGCGCACCTTGCTCGGTTTCGACTGGAACATTGCCCAATACCCGCGCAATGATGCAGCACCCGGCGGCACCTTGTTGTTCGAGCGCTGGCTGGACCCGCGCAATGGCCAACGCTTCGTCAGCGTGGCCTACGTGGCCCAGAGCCTGGACCAGTTGCGCCAGTTGAGCCACCAGGCGCCTTACCGGGTACAGTTCACCGGGCCTGATGGCAAGGCGCTGATGCCGCTGGCGACATTCGAGCAGACCATGGGCGCGCGTATCGACAGCACGGCCACGCAACCCCAGGCCTATGCTGATGACTGAACCCTGACACCGAGGTGGTGGATTGCGCGAACTGAAACGTCTTTTCCTGCTGATGGGCCTGCTGGCACTGGCTGCCTGTAGCCATCAGCCGCTGCAGTCCACCCAGCCCCCCGAGCAGGTGCGCGCCAAGGTTCTGCGCCTGCTGCCACCGTCAGCCAGCGACCGGCAGGGGTGGGCCGCCGACATTCAGACGGCCTTCACCACCCAGTCGCTGGACCCCAGCAGTCAGAACCTGTGTTCGGTGATCGCGGTCATCGAGCAGGAGTCCAACTTCCAGGCCGATCCGCCAGTGCCGGGCCTGGGCCGCATTGCGCGCGACGAGATCGACCGCCGCGCCGCCCGCCTGCATGTGCCGGGATTTCTCGTCGACGCCGCCCTGAGCATTCAGTCACCCACCGGCAAGAGCTACGCCCAGCGCATTGCCAGTGTGCATTCGGAGCGCGAGTTGAGCGCCGTGTTCGATGACTTCATCGGCATCGTGCCCTTGGGCAAGCAGCTGTTCGGCACGCTCAACCCGGTGCATACCGCAGGCCCCATGCAGGTCAGCGTAGCGTTCGCCGAAAGCAACGCCCGCGGTTACCCGTACAGGGTGCAGGATTCCATTCGCCATGAAGTGTTTAGCCGTCGCGGCGGCGTGTATTTCGGCACGGCGCATTTGCTCGGCTACCCCACCCATTATCCGGAGCCGCTGTACCGCTTCGCCGATTTCAACGCCGGCCACTACGCCAGCCGCAACGCCGCGTTCCAGGCGGCGCTGAACCGGCTGGTGAAGATGCGCCTGGCGCTGGACGGCGACGTCATCAACTACGGTTCAATCGCCCCGGGTCAGACCGAACTGGCGGTACGCTCCTTGGGCAAGCGCCTGGGCATGAGCAATGCCGACATACGCGCAGCCCTGGACAAGGGCGAGCAGCTGGATTTCGAGGACACCCGGGTGTACCAGCGGGTGTTCGAACTGGCCGACCAGGTGGCAGGCCAGCCGGTGCCGCGGGCCATCTTGCCAGGCATCACCCTGGAAAGCCCGAAGATCACCCGCCACCTGACCACCGCCTGGTTTGCCCGCCGCGTGGACGAACGCCGTGCGCGCTGCATGACCCGCGACTGACAGGCGGTGGATTGATCGGCGGTGTCGCGAAAGGGTGGTACAGTCCAGGTTCATTCCCCTGCCACGGAGCCCGTGATGAGCACTGTCTATTCCATTCCCGTGAACACCATCGATGGCCAGCCGCAAACCCTGGACACCTACAAGGGCAAGGTCTTGCTGGTGGTCAACGTCGCCTCCAAGTGCGGCCTGACCCCGCAATACGAAGGTCTGGAAAAGCTGTATGAAAGCCATCGCGCCCAAGGCCTGGAGATCCTCGGGTTCCCCGCCAACAACTTCAAGGCCCAGGAGCCGGGCAGCGACGATGAGATCAAGGCCTTCTGCAGCCTGACCTACAACGTGCAGTTTGCGCTGTTCTCGAAAATCTCCGTGGTGGGCGAAGACAAGCACCCGCTGTACAGCGCCCTGACCCACGCCGTGCCCAACGCCACCGGCGAAGGCTCGATGCGCGAGCGCCTGACCGGCAAGGGCATCCCGGTCAATCCGGTACCGGAAGTACAGTGGAACTTCGAAAAATTCCTGATCAGCCGCACCGGCGAAGTGGTAGGGCGCTTCGCCCCCGACGTGGCCGCCGACGACCCGCGCCTGCTCAAGGCCATCGACGCCGCACTGGCTGCCTGACCTGTAACCTTGTTCACAGCTGTGAATCCCACTGTCGCGGTGGGAGCGGGCTCTGCCCGCGAAATGAGCACCGCGCAGTGTGATACGCCGTGGCGTTCTTTTCGCGAGTAGAACCCGCCTATTCAAGCGCCGCGACGCTCGTCGCAGCGGTAGAAAATGGTCCGGTCGGTCTGTGCCTTGTTCAGCTGTTCAGCCCGGGTACTGCATTGCCGGGCCCGGGCCGCATCATTGAGGAACTTGGGCGCCATCCACAGGAATTGCGCCGGCATGCAGTTGTCATGGGCCGGGGTGGTGCACACCACCGCGTTGAGAAAAAACGCCGGAAGGTTCATCGCTCACTCCTTGTGAGTCAGGAAAACGGCGCCGCTCATCGACGCCTTCATACCCTCTGAGCCGCTCTGGTCCGCAGGGTTCATCATTTTCGTGTAGCACTGGGTACGCCGCCGCTTACCGTCCTGACATCACGTTACCGGGGGTCCAGCATCCTCATCATCGCCGCCACCATGCGCGGAGCCTCGCTGGCCAGCGCATAACTGTCAGGGCTCAGCAGCCAATGGCTGATGGTGCCGTCCATGCAGGCAATCAGGCTGCACGCGGCCAGTGCCACCGGGGTGGCGCGCCGCAATTGGCCGCATGTCACCGCCTCTTGCAAAATGTCCTCCAGCTTGCCCTGGGCCTCGCGATGCCGGGCGCAACGTTGTGCACGTAAATCGCAACTCTCCACAGTCAGTTCACATTTGTGCAATAGGATCTCGAAAATTCGCTGAGTCCGGGCGTCACCGGCCACCCGTTGCAGCAACGCCACCAACACGCTGCGCAGGCATTCCAGGGGGTTGGCGCGACGCAGTTCGGCGCTGGCGGCCAGCAGGCGATGAATCGGTTCGTCCAGCGAGTCGAGCAGGGCCTGCACAAGCCCCGCCTTGTCCTTGAAGTGCCAATACAGGGCACCCCGTGACAGCCCGGCGTGTTGGGCAATGTCCAGCATCGAGGTGGTGGCCAGGCCCTTTTCGTAGAACACGCATTCAGCGGCATCAAGGATGTTCGCACGGGTTTGCAGGGCTTCTTCGCGGGTTCGGCGGACCATTAAAAATTCCTCATGTTCGCTGCAAATTCATGTTTTTCGACACAAAAATCGGCTTTGTAGCCAGAGTGATACGGATGTGTACTTTACATACGTTCATGAACGTAAGTATATTGATTAGCAAGCTATCTATCTAGTCGCAACGAGGACCTTTCATGAAACTCAAGCCTTGCGTGGCCACCCTGGTCTCTGCGGCGGCACTCACCTGCCTGCTCACTGGCTGCAACAAAGAGGCGGCAGTACCCGCCCAGCAGACCCCCCAGGTTGGCGTGGTGACCTTGCACCCGCAGTCCTACACCCTGACCAGCGAAGTGCCGGGCCGGGTCACTGCGTTCCGTATTGCCGAGGTGCGCCCGCAGGTGGATGGGGTGATTCTCCAGCGCCTGTTCAAAGAGGGCAGTGACGTCAAGGCGGGGCAGCAGCTCTACCAGATCGACCCGTCGGTGTACCAGGCTACCCTGGCCAGCGCCAAGGCCAGCCTGGCCTCGGCCACGTCCCTGGCGGACCGCTACAAGCAGCTGATCGATGAACAGGCCGTCAGCCGTCAGGAATACGACAACGCCAAGTCCACCGAACTGCAGGACCAGGCAGCGTTGATGACCGCGCAGATCAACATGCGCTACACCAAGGTGCTGGCGCCCATCGATGGCCGCATTGGTCGTTCCAGCGTGACCGAAGGCGCCCTGGTCACCAATGGCCAGACCGACGCCATGGCCACCGTCCAGCAGCTGGACCCTATCTACGTCGACGTCACCGAGTCCTCGGCCGACCTGCTGAAACTGCGCAAGGCTCTGGCCAGCGGCCAACTGCAAAAAGTTGGCGACAATGGCGCCAAGGTCAAGCTGACCCTGGAAGACGGCAGCGCGTTCAACCAGGACGGCACGCTGGAGTTCTCGGAAGTGTCGGTGGATGAAAGCACCGGTTCGGTGACCCTGCGAGCCAAGTTCGCCAACCCTGACCACACCCTGCTGCCGGGCATGTTCGTGCACGCGCAACTGCAGGCCGGCGTTGCCGCCACCGCCATCCTGGCGCCACAGCAGGGCGTGACTCACGACCTCAAGGGCACCCCGACCGCGCTGGTGGTCAATGCCGACAACAAGGTCGAGCTGCGTGAGCTGAAGGCCAGCCGCACCGTGGGTACCGACTGGCTGATCGAAGACGGCCTGCACGACGGCGACCGCGTCATCACCGAGGGCCTGCAGTACGTGCACCCGGGTGACAGCGTGAAAGTCAGCGCCGCCAGCAACGCCACGGCCGCTACCAACGCCCAGGCCAGTATCGCGGCGAAAGGGGAGTAATTCATGTCCAAGTTCTTTATCGACCGGCCCATTTTCGCCTGGGTGATAGCCCTGGTGATCATGCTGGTCGGCGCCTTGTCGATCCTCAACCTGCCGATCAACCAGTACCCCAGCATCGCGCCGCCGGCCATCGACATTACCGTGACTTACCCGGGCGCTTCCGCGCAGACCGTGCAGGACACCGTGGTGCAGGTGATCGAGCAGCAGCTCAATGGTATCGACAACCTGCGCTACATCTCCTCGGACAGTAACTCCGACGGTTCGATGACCATTGAGGCCACCTTCAACCAGGGCACCAATCCGGACATGGCCCAGGTGCAGGTGCAGAACAAGCTCAACCTGGCCACCCCGTTGCTGCCTCAGGAAGTGCAGAACCAAGGTATCCGCGTGACCAAGGGGGTGAAGAACTTCCTGATGGTGATTGGCCTGGTGTCCAGCGACGGCACCATGACCAAGGAAGACCTGGCCAATTACATCGTCTCCAACATGCAGGACCCGATTTCGCGGGCCGCCGGTGTGGGTGACTTCCAGGTGTTCGGTGCCCAGTACGCCATGCGTATCTGGCTGGACCCGGCCAAGCTGAACAAGTACCAGCTGACCCCGGGCGATGTCTCCACCGCCATCACCAACCAGAACGTGCAAGTGTCCTCGGGTCAATTCGGCGGCCTGCCGTCGGTGGCGCACCAGGAGCTCAACGCCACCATCATCGGCAAGACCCGCCTGCAAACGGCCGAGCAGTTCAAGAAAATCCTGCTCAAGGTCAACACCGACGGTTCGCAAGTGCGCATCGGCGACGTCGCCGACGTGGCCCTGGGCGGCGAGAACTACAGCATCAGTTCGGAGTACAACGGCAAGCCGGCCTCGGGCATGGCCATCAAACTGGCCACCGGCGCCAACGCGCTGGACACCGCCAAAGCCATCCGCGAGACAGTTGCGTCCCTGGAACCCTTCTTCCCGCCAGGCGTGAAGGTGGTGTACCCGTATGACACCACGCCCGTGGTCACCGGCTCTATCCACGGTGTCGTGGAAACCCTGATCGAAGCCATCATCCTGGTGTTCCTGGTGATGCTGCTGTTCCTGCAGAACATCCGCGCCACGCTGATCACCACCATGGCCGTACCCGTGGTACTGCTGGGTACTTTCGGTATCCTCGCCGCCGCCGGCTTCAGCATCAACACCCTGACCATGTTCGGCATGGTGCTGGCCATCGGGCTGTTGGTGGACGACGCCATCGTGGTGGTGGAAAACGTGGAGCGGGTGATGGCCGAAGACGGCCTGTCACCCAAGGAAGCCACGAAGAAATCCATGGGCCAGATCCAGGGTGCCCTGGTGGGTATCGCCATGGTGCTATCGGCGGTGCTGCTGCCCATGGCGTTCTTCGGTGGTTCCACCGGTGTGATCTACCGTCAGTTCTCCATCACCATCGTCTCGGCCATGGCCCTGTCGGTATTGGTGGCGTTGATCTTCACCCCGGCCCTGTGCGCCACCATCCTCAAGCCCATCGCCAAGGGCAGCCACGGCAAGACCAGCGGTTTCTTCGGCTGGTTCAACCGCACGTTCGACCATGGCGTGGCTCGCTACGAGCGTGGCGTGACCAGCATTCTCAAACACAAGGCGCCGTACCTGCTGGCCTATGTGTTGATTGTGGCGGGCATGGTGTTCCTGTTTACCCGCATTCCGTCCTCGTTCCTGCCCGAAGAAGACCAGGGCGTACTGTTCACCCAGGTCACCACGCCGCCGGGCACCCCGGCCCAGCGTACCCAGCAGGTCATCGACCGGCTGCGTGACTACATGCTCAACGATGAACCCGGCGCCGTGCGTTCGGTGTTCACCGTAACCGGCTTCAACTTTGCCGGCCGCAGCCAGAACTCCGGCATGGGCTTTGTCATGCTCAAGCCGTGGGACGAGCGCAGCGCCAAGGACAGCGTTTCGGCCCTGGCGGCCCGTGCCCAGGCGCATTTCGCCAGCTTTCGCGATGCCATGGTGTTTGCCTTCGCACCGCCGGCGGTGATGGAACTGGGTAACGCCAGTGGTTTCGACGTGTACCTGCAAGACCGTTCCGGCGTGGGCCACGCCAAGCTGATGGAGGCACGCAACAAGTTTCTCGCCGCCGCTGCCAAGAGCCCGATCCTGGCCCAGGTGCGCCCTAACGGCCTGGACGATGAACCCCAGTACCAGCTGATTCTCGATGACGAGCGCACCGAGGCACTGGGGGTGACCGTGGCCGACGTCAACGACACCCTGTCGTATGCGTTCGGTGGCAGCTATGTGAACGACTTTATCGACCGTGGCCGGGTGAAGAAAGTGTACATCCAGGGCAAGGCGGATTCGCGCATGAACCCGGATGACCTGAACAAGTGGTACGTGCGCAACAGCGCCGGCACCATGGTGCCGTTCTCCGCCTTCGCCACCGGCAAGTGGATCTACGGCTCGCCGAAGCTGTCGCGCTTCAACGGTGTGTCGGCGGTGGAACTGCTCGGCTCGCCAGCCCCTGGCCACAGTACCGGTGAGGCCATGGCCGAAGTGGCGCGCATTGCCGCCACGCTGCCAACCGGTATCGGTTACTCCTGGACCGGCCTGTCGTACGAAGAAAAGTTGTCGGGTTCCCAGGCGCCTGCCCTGTACGCCATTTCCATGCTGATGGTGTTCCTGTGTCTGGCGGCTCTGTATGAAAGCTGGTCGATCCCGATCGCGGTGATGCTGGTGGTGCCGCTGGGGATCATCGGTGCGCTGCTGGCCACCACCCTGCGCGGGCTGTCCAACGACGTGTACTTCCAGGTGGGCCTGTTGACCACCATTGGTCTTGCGGCGAAGAACGCGATTCTGATCGTCGAGTTCGCCAAGGAACTGCACGAGCAGGGCATGAGCTTCACCGAGGCCGCCATTGGCGCATGCCGCATCCGCTTGCGGCCCATCATCATGACCTCGCTGGCGTTCATCCTCGGCGTAGTGCCCCTGGCCATTTCCCACGGCGCCGGCGCAGGCAGTCAACACGCCATCGGTACCGGCGTGATCGGCGGCATGCTCACCGCCACCACCCTGGCCGTGTTCTGGGTGCCGCTGTTCTTCGTCAGTGTGTCGTCGCTGTTCGGCGACAAGCGCAAGGCCAAAGAAGAGTCCGCACCTGCCATTGAAGAGGAGACCGCACAATGACTCGTCCCTTGACGTTTCTGGCGCTGGCGGCGTTCATGCTCGGCGGTTGCTCGCTGATCCCGCACTACGATCGCCCGGCCGCCCCGGTGGCCGCGCAATTCCCGCAAGGGCCGGCCTACGCGCCGGCCCAGGAGGCGGCCGCCCAGGCCGCCGCCGAGCAGGGTTGGCAGCACGTGTTCCGTGACCCTGCGTTGCAATCGGTGATTCATACCGCCCTGGACAACAACCGCGACCTGCGCGTGGCGGCCTTGAATGTAGAGGCCTACCGTGCTCAGTACCGCATCCAGCGCGCCGATCTGTTTCCGGCGGTGACCGCCGGCGGCACTGCCGAGCGGGCACGTACGCCCGCTGACTTGAGCACCACCGGCAAGACCGCTGTGGGTGGCGAATACACCGCTACGCTGGGTATCAGCGCCTATGAGCTGGACCTGTGGGGGCGCGTGCGCAGCCTCAGCAAGGAGGCCCTGGAAACCTACCTGGCCAGCGAGGAAGGCCGCCGTTCCACGCACATCAGCCTGGTGGCCAGCGTGGCCAATGCCTGGTTCACCCTGGAGTCGGACAAGGAACTGCTGAAGCTGACCCAGGACACCCTGGACACCTACGAGCAGAGCTACAAGCTGACCGAGCACAGCGGTGAAGTGGGTGTGTCGACGGCACTGGACGTGAGCCAGGCGCGCATCTCGGTGGAAACCGCCAAGGTCAGCCTGGCCAAGTACCAGCGCGCCGTGGCCCAGGACATGGATAACCTGGTGCTGTTGCTGGGCACCCATCTGCCGGACAACCTGCCGGGTGCACAGCCGCTGGCCAATGACCTGGTGGCCGAAGTGCCGGCCGGGTTGCCGTCGGACCTGCTGCAGCGGCGCCCTGACATCCTTGAGGCCGAACATACGCTCAAGGCGGCCAACGCCAACATCGGCGCGGCGCGGGCAGCGTTCTTCCCCAGCGTTACCCTCACGGCCAGCGCCGGTGCCGAGAGCGCCGACATGGGTCACCTGTTCAAGGGCGGGCAGGGCACGTGGACGTTCGCGCCGAGCATCAACATTCCGATCTTCAACGCCGGCAGCCTGAGGGCCAGCCTGGATTACGCGAAGATCGAGAAGGACGTCAACGTGGCCAGCTACGAGAAAGCCATCCAGACCGGCTTCCAGGAAGTCGCCGACGGCCTGGCCGCGCGCCAGACCTACAAGCAGCAATTGCTGGCGCAGAAAGACCTGGTGCAAGCCAACCAGGACTACTACCGCCTGGCCGAACGTCGCTACCGCACCGGCATCGACAGCAACCTGACCTTCCTCGACGCCCAGCGCTCGCTTTTCAGCGCGCAGCAATCGGCGATCACGGATCGGTTGGCGCAGTTGACGGCTGAGGTGAATTTGTACAAAGCGTTGGGGGGTGGTTGGAAGCAGTGATCTAGGGCGCCGGGTGCATGGCGATATTTCTTCTGTGTTGCACACGCCGCGCGCCACCCGCGCGGCGGCCCTTGACCCAATCCCACAGGAGAGGGAATGTCTGGCTAAACCAGCCCCCCCTTCGTCAACACTATGTAAATAAAAAGCAAAGCCCCCTCCCTCAGGGTTGGCACGGCGTTCGATGCAAGGTCAAATGCCCCAATGAACTTAAACGCCCGCCACCGCTCGAACCCTGCGCCCTGCACACTGCCTGCACAATTACTGGCTATGCTGCCCAGTGACTTGCCCAGAGCCGATTCGATGCCTGTGCCTTTTTCCTCTTGCCCACGCAGACACTTTCAATGACCCAGACTCCGGCAGCTCGCTCCCGCAAGCGTCTTGTACTTGCGCTCCTGATCGCCGCCGCCATTGGCGCCGCCTTCATCTACGTCAAGCACACACCGTCCACCCCCGAGGCGCCTGAAACCGGCGCTGCACCGGCGGCGGGCCCAGGCGGGCGCCATGGCGGCCCGGGGATGGACGCCAATGCCACGGTCAGCGTCGCGGTGGGCACGGCCGGCGTGGCCGATGTGCCGGTGATCCAGCAGGCGCTGGGTACGGTGATTCCCAACTACTCGGTCACGGTCACCAGCCGCGTGGACGGCGAGCTGATGGCGGTGTATTTCACCGAAGGCCAGTACGTGAAGAAGGGCCAGTTGTTGGCGCAGATCGACCCCCGCGCCTACCAGGCCACCCTGGACCAATACCAGGGCGACCTGGCGCAGAACCAGGCACTGCTCAAGAGCGCGCAGCTGACCGTGGCGCGCTACCAGCGCCTGTTTGCCAAGGACTCCATCGCCAAGCAGGACCTGGACACCCAGACCGCCACCGTAGGCCAGTACGCCGGCGCCGTGAAAGCGGACCTGGCGCAGATCGACGCCGCCAAGCTCAACCTCATCTACGCCAAGATCATCTCGCCCATCGACGGCTACGTCGGCCTGCGGCTGGTAGACCCGGGCAATATCGTCACCTCCAGCAGTACCACCGGCATCGTCACGGTTACCCAGACCAACCCCATCGCGGTAACCTTCAGCATTCCCCAGGCGCAACTGGCAACCATCCTGCCCAAGGTGCGCAAGGGTGAAGTGCTGGCGGTGCAGGCCCTGGACCAACTGGGCAGCGCAGTGTTGGCCAACGGTTCGCTGAAATTCATCAGCAACGAGATCGACACCAGCACCGGCAGCATCAAGCTCAAGGCCCAGTTCGACAACCCGGACGAGAAGCTCTACCCCAACCAGTTCGTCAACGTGAAGCTGACCACCGACACCCTGCACAACGCGGTGGTGGTGCCCTCGGCGGCCGTGCAGTTGAGCAGCGACGGCGAGTTCCTCTACGCGGTCAAGGACGGCAAGGTGCAGCGCCGCTCCGTCAAGGTCGGCCCGGCGCTGGGCGAGCAGACCGTGATCACCCAGGGCGTGGCCCAGGGCGAACAGGTGGTGACCCGTGGCATCGATCACCTGCGCGACGGCAGCAAGGTCGACGTGGAGAAACCGGCCAGCACCGACGCCGGCGCGAAAAAAACCGCCCAGCCCAAGACCGACGATAAAGCCGAATGAACCCGTCCAGACTGTTCATCCAGCGGCCGGTCGCCACCGTGCTGCTGATGCTGGCGGTGATGCTCTCGGGCATCTTTGCTTATCGCCTGCTGTCCACCTCGGCGCTGCCGGAGGTCGACTACCCGACCATCCAGGTCAGCACCCTGTACCCGGGCGCCAGCGCCAACGTGCTGGCCTCGGCCGTCACCGCGCCGCTGGAACGTCAGCTGGGGCAAATGTCGGGCCTGTCGCAGATGTACTCCACCAGTTCGGCCGGGGCTTCGGTGATCACCCTGAAGTTCTCCCTGGACCTGTCCCTGGACGTGGCCGAGCAGGAAGTGCAGGCCGCCATCAACGCCGCCGACAGCCTGCTGCCCAGCGACCTGCCCAACCCGCCCACCTACAAGAAGGTGAACCCGGCGGACACCGCGGTGCTAACCCTGGCCGCCACCTCCGACAGCCTGCCGCTGACCCGCGTGCAAGACCTGATCAATACTCGCGTGGCGCTGAAGCTGTCGCAGATTAACGGCGTGGGCATGGTCAGCCTCGCCGGCGGCCAGCAACCGGCGGTGAAGATCGAGGTCAACCCCACCAGCCTGGCCGCCCACGGCTTGACCCTGGAGGACGTGTACGACAAGGTCAACGCCGCCAACGTCAACGGCTCCAAGGGCGGTTTCGACGGCCCCTCGCACTCCATTACCATCGACGCCAACGACCAGTTGCGCGACGCCGTGGAATACGGCGAGCTGGTGCTGGCCTACGAAAACGGTTCGGCCTTGCGCCTCAAGGACGTTGCCACCACCGCCGAGGCCCCCCAGGACCAGTACCTGGCGGCCACCGCCAACGGCCAGCCGGCCATCGTCGTCAACGTGCAGCGCCAGCCTGGTGCCAACGTGATCGAGGTGGTCGACAGCATCAAGCAGAAGTTGCCGGCCCTGCAGGCCGCCTTGCCTGACTCGGTGAAACTGGCGGTCATCAGTGACCGCACGCAAACCATCCGCGCCTCCATCAAGGACGTGCAGATCGAACTGCTGTTGTCCATCGGCCTGGTGGTGCTGGTGACCTTTGCCTTCCTGGGCAATTTCACCGCCACCCTGATTCCCAGCATCGCGGTGCCGCTGTCGCTGATCGGCACGTTCGGGGTGATGTACCTGGCTGGTTTCTCCATCAACAACCTGACCCTGATGGCCATGACCATCGCCACCGGCTTCGTCATCGACGACGCCATTGTGGTGGTGGAGAACATTTCCCGGCACCTGGAAGAGGGCGAGGAACCCATGGCCGCCGCGCTCAAGGGTTCCCAGGAAATCGGCTTCACTATTATTTCCCTGACCTTCTCGCTGATTGCCGTACTGATCCCGCTGCTGTTCATGGGCGATGTGGTCGGCCGGCTGTTCCGCGAGTTCGCCATCACCCTGGCGGTGGCGATCCTGGTGTCCATGGTGATCTCGCTGACCCTGACGCCCATGCTCTGCGCGCACCTGCTGCGCCATGTGCCCGAGGGTGGCCAGAGCCGCTTTGCCCGGTGGGGTGACCGCCAGTACCACAAGGTGCTCAACGCCTACGACCGCGGCCTGCTGTGGGTGCTGGACCATCAGCGCCTGACCCTGCTGGTGGCGGTAGGCACCGTGGCGTTGACCGCGTTCCTGTACCTGGTGGTGCCCAAGGGCTTCTTTCCCACCCAGGACACCGGCTTGATCCAGGGCTTCACCCGCGCCTCCCAGGATGTATCGTTCAGCGAAATGGCCCGGCGCCAACAGGCCATGGCCGAGGTGGTTCGCCAAGACCCGGCAGTGCAGTCGGTGTCGTCGACCATTGGCGTGGACGGCAACAACGGCTCGCTGAACAACGGCCGCCTGCAGATCGAACTCAAACCGTTCGAAGACCGCGATGACACCGCTACCCAGGTGATTACCCGCCTGGAAAAATCGGCGAAGAACGTGGCGGGCCTGCAACTGAACCTGGTGTCGTCCCAGGACCTCACCGTGGACGATCAACTGACGCCCAGCCAGTATCAGTTCACCCTGGATGACTCGGAAAGCGCCAACCTTTCGGCGTTCATTCCCAAGCTGATGGAGAAGTTGCAGCACCGCAAGGAAATGCGCGACGTCATCGACAACCTGCAAGACCAGGGCCTTGTGGCCTACGTCGAACTCGACCGCGCAGCCGCCATGCGTTTCGGCATCACCGCCTCCGACGTCGACACGGCGCTGTACAACGCGTTCGGCCAGCGCCTGATTTCGACCATTTTCACCCAGTCCAACCAGTACCGCGTGGTGCTGCAGGTGCCAGGCAAGTTCCAGCAGAACCTGGCGGCCTTCGACAACATCTACCTGGCGGCGGCCACCACCAGCACCACCGGTAGCAACAGCAGCACCACCACCACGACTACGGGCACCACCACCGGCAGCAGTGCCTCGACCACCAGCTCGTCCACCACCACCACGGCGGCGCAGATGGTGCGCCTGACCGACATCGCCAAGGTAGGCCAGCGCACCGGTTCGCTGTCGCTCAGCCGCCTGGACCAGTTCCCGGCCGTGACCCTGTCGTTCAACCTGGCCGACGGCTATTCGCTGGAACAGGCGCAGCAGGCCATCAGTCAGGTCATGACCGAACTGGACGCGCCCAGCAGCATCACCCTGCGTTACCAGGGCGCCGCCGATGCTTTCCAGACCGCCACCAGCAACACCCTGTGGCTGATCCTGGCGGCGTTGGTGACCATGTACATCGTGCTTGGCATGCTCTACGAGAGCTTCATCCACCCGGTGACCATTCTTTCGACGCTGCCGTCGGCGGCCATCGGCGCCTTGCTGGCGCTGTTGCTCACGGGCACGGAGTTCAGCCTGATCGCCTTGATCGGCGTGATCCTGTTGATCGGTATCGTCAAGAAGAACGCCATCATGATGATCGACTTCGCCCTGGAAGGCCGCCAGCATCAGCGCCTCAACGCCCGCGATGCCATTCACCGGGCGGCGCTGCTGCGCTTGCGGCCCATCCTGATGACTACCCTGGCGGCGCTGTTCGGCGCCTTGCCGCTGATGCTTGCCACCGGTGCCGGCGCTGAATTGCGCCGGCCCCTGGGCCTGGTGATTGTGGGTGGCTTGTTGCTGAGCCAGATTCTCACGCTGTTCACCACGCCGGTGATCTACCTGCTGTTTGATCGCCTCAGCGAACGCGCCAAGGCCCGCATCACCCGGGGCAGGGCACAGGCATGAACCTGTCACGGCTGTTTATCCGTAAACCGGTAGCCACCTTGCTGTTGAGCCTGAGCATCACCCTGGCCGGCATCCTGGGTTATAAACTGCTGCCGGTGGCGCCGCTGCCGCAGGTCGACTTCCCCACCATCATGGTCAGCGCCTCGCTGGCCGGGGCCAGCCCCGAGACCATGGCGGCCACGGTGGCCACGCCGCTGGAGCGCAGCCTGGGGCAGATCGCCGGCATCACCGAGATGACGTCCACCAGCAGCCAGGGCTCCACCACGCTGATCCTGCAGTTCGACCTGGACCGCGACATCAACGGCGCCGCCCGCGACGTGCAGGCGGCCATCAACGCCTCGCGCAGCCTGCTGCCCAGCTCCATGCCGTCGCTGCCCACTTACCGCAAGGCCAACCCGTCCGAGGCGCCGGTGCTGATGCTGGCGCTGACGTCGTCCACGCGCAGCCCGGGCGAGCTATACGACCTGGCCTACAGCAAGCTGCAACAGAAGATCGCCCAGGTGAACGGCGTGGGCGAGGTGTCGGTGCGCGGCGGTGCGCTGCCGGCCGTGCGCATTGACGTGCAGCCGAACCTGTTGAACAACGCCGGCATTTCTCTGGAAACCGTGCGTGAGGCCATCGACAACGCCACCAAGGCCAAGCCCAAGGGCATCCTCCAGGGTGACGGGCAAAGCTGGGTGATCGACGGTAACGACCAGATCGACAAGGCCGTGGACTACCAGGAACTGGTGATCACGTATCAGAACGGCACCGCCGTACGCCTCAAGGACGTGGCCAACGTCTACGACTCGGTGGAAGACACCTTCGTGGGCGGTTACTACAACGGCCAGCCCTCGGTGACGCTGGGCGTGACCCGCCAGGCCGGCGCCAACATGTTGCAGACCATCGACAGCATCAAGGCGCTGATCCCCGAACTGCAACGCGAGATTCCCGGCGACGTGCAACTGATCAGCGTGATCGACCGTGGCCCCACGGTGAAGTCGTCGCTGCATGACACCGAGGAAACGCTGCTGATCGCCACCTTGCTGGTGATCGCGGTGGTGTTCGTGTTCCTGCGCAACCTGCGCGCCACGCTGATTCCGGCGGTGGTGCTGCCGGTGTCACTGATCGGTACCTGCGCAGTGATGTACCTGCTGGGCTACAGCCTCGACAACCTGTCGCTGATGGCGCTGATCATCTGCACCGGCTTTGTGGTGGACGACGCCATCGTGGTACTGGAGAACATCGCCCGTTACCAGGAAATGGGCATGCGCCCCCTGCGCGCAGCGCTGATGGGCACCCGCGAGGTGGGCTTCACGGTGCTGTCCATGACCCTGTCGCTGATTGCCGTGTTCATTCCCATCCTGCTGATGGGCAGCATTGTCGGCCGACTGTTTCGCGAGTTCGCGGTCACCTTGAGCATTGCCCTGGGCCTGTCGATGATCGTGTCGCTGAGCCTCACCCCGGTGCTGTGCGTGATGCTGCTGCGCCAGCCGGTGCATGATGCGAAGGAACCGCGCCTCTATCAATGGATCGAGGCTGGGCTGGCCCGCCTGCAGGGCGCCTACCTGGCGGGGCTGGCGTGGGTGATGCGCCATCGCCTGCTGACCCTGTTCAGCCTGTTGCTGACGGTGGCGCTGAACGTGTACCTGTATGCCACGGTGCAGAAGGGCTTCTTCCCGGCCCAGGACACCGGGGTGCTGATGGGCGCCGTGCGCGCCGACCAGAACATCTCGTTCCAGGCGCTCAAGCCCCACCTGATGCAGATTGCCCATGACCTGGCCGCCGACCCTGACGTGGAGGCAGTGATGTCGTCCACTGGTAGCGGCCGCGCCGGTTCGCGCAATACCGGTGACTTCTTCATCCGCCTCAAGGATTACAAGCAGCGCACCAGCAGCGCTGCGGCCATTGCCAACCGCCTGACCCGGCAGAACAACAAGGTGGCCGGCATCCAGGTGTTCCTGATGCCCGCCGAAGATATTCGCGTGGGGGGCCGCAGCGCCAACGCCACATACCAGTTCAGCTTGCAGGCCGATGACCTGGACCTGCTGCGCGTGTGGGAGCCCAAGGTGGAGGCGGCCTTGCGCGCCTTGCCCGAGTTGACCGGCATCGACTCCGACGCCCAGACCGGCGGCCAGGAACTCAAGCTGCACATTGACCGCGCAGCCGCCAGCCGCCTGGGCGTGAGCGTGAGCGACATCGACAACCTGCTCAACAACGCCTACAGCCAGCGCCAGGTGGCCACCCTGTACAAAACCCTCAACCAGTACCACGTGGTGATGGGCCTGGACCCGGTGTACACCAGCGACTCCACCATGCTTGAGCGCATGTACGTGATCAACAGCGACAACCAGCAGGTGCCGTTGACCGCGTTCGCCACCTTCAGCCCTGACAACGCGCCCCTGGCCGTGGCCCACCAAGGCCAGTCGGCCACCAGTACCATTGCCTTCAACCTGCAGGACGGCGTGTCGCTGGAGCAAGCCACGGCGGCCATCAACGCCGCCGTGGACAAGGTTGGCCTGCCGCGGGATATTCAGGCCGGTTTCGCCGGTACGGCCCAGGCCTACGCGGCACTGGCGGCGAGCATGCCGTGGCTGATCGCCGCCGCCTTGCTGGCGGTGTATATCGTGCTGGGCGTGTTGTATGAAAGCTACATTCACCCGCTGACCATTCTCTCGACGCTGCCGTCGGCCGGGGTAGGGGCGCTGTTGCTGCTCAAGGCGGTAAACATGCAACTGACGGTGATTGCCCTGATCGGCATCCTGTTGCTGATCGGCATCGTCAAGAAGAACGCCATCATGATGATCGACTTCGCCCTGATGGCTGAGCGCGATCGCAAGCTGCCGCCCGAGCAGGCCATCATCGAGGCCTGTCGCATGCGCTTCCGGCCCATCATGATGACCACCCTGGCGGCGTTTTTCGGTGCCTTGCCGCTGGCCCTCGGCAGCGGCGGTGACGCCGACCTGCGCAAGCCCCTGGGCGTGGCCATTGCCGGCGGCCTGGCGCTGAGCCAACTGCTGACGCTGTTCACCACTCCTGTGGTGTACCTCTATCTTGACCGCATGAGCCGTGCCACCCGGCATCTCTGGCACACGCGTATCCGCCGCAGCCATGTGCCCGGCTGACTGACAAGGGTTATACAATGAATGCTTTTCTGCCTTCCCGCCTCTGTGTTGCCGTGCTGCTGGCCAGCAGCCTGCTGGGCGGTTGCATGGTTGGCCCCGACTACAAAAAGCCGACGGCGCCGATGTCCACCACGTTCAAGGAAGCCGACGGCTGGAAGGCCGCCAGCCCCCAGGACGAGCTGCCCAAGGGGCCGTGGTGGGCGCTGTATGAAGACCCGCAACTGAACGCGCTGGCCGGGCAGGTTCAGCTCAATAACCAGAACGTGGCGGTGTACGCGGCGCAGTACCGCCAGGCCCTGGCGCTGGTGCGTGAGTCGCGCGCCGACCTGTTCCCGACCCTCACCGGCACGGCGTCGAGCACGCGCAGTGAAACCGGCACCGGCTCGTCCAGCAGTTCCAGCAGCAGCTCCAGCGCCGGTGCGCCGCAGAACGAGCACTCGGCCAGCCTCAGCCTGAGCTGGGAGGCCGACATCTGGGGCAAGCTGCGCCGCACCGTGGAAGAGAACCGCGCCAGCGCCCAGGCCAGCGCCGCCGACCTGGCCAACGCTACCCTGAGCGCCCAGTCCACCCTGGCCCAGGACTACTTCCAGCTGCGCATTCTTGACCAGCGCATCGCCCTGTACCGCGAGACCATCAAGGGTTACGAGCGCTACCTGCGGGTGATCCAGAACAAGTACGACGAGCAGATTTCCTCGCGTGCCGACCTGGCCACCGGCAAGACCCAATTGCAGAGCGCCCAGGCCTCCATGCTCGACCTGCAGTGGCAGCGCGCCCAGTACGAACACGCCATTGCCTTGCTGATCGGCAAACCACCGGCCGACTTCGCCCTGGCCGTGGACGAAGGCTGGCAATACCACGTGCCCTCCGTGCCGCTGGGCTTGCCCAGTCGCCTGCTGGAGCGTCGTCCGGACATCGCCGCCGCCGAACGCGACATGGCCGCTGCTAACGCCGCCGTGGGCGTGGCCACCGCCGCCTACTACCCCGACCTGACCCTGAGTGCCAGCGGTGGCTACCAGGGGTCGACCATCAGCAACCTGTTCTCGGTGCCTAACCGCTTCTGGTCCATCGGCCCGAGCCTGACCGGCACTATCTTTGACTTCGGCGCCACCAAGGCGGCGGTGGAGCAGGCGCGCTTTGCCTACGATGCCAAGGTAGCGACCTACCGGCAGACGGTATTGACCGGGCTGGGCGAGGTAGAGGACTACCTGGTTGAACTGCGCACTCTGGAACCGGAGCTGGTGGCACGACGCAATTCGGCGCAGTCGGCGGAGGAGTCGGCGTCGGTCAGCCGCGACCAGTATGAAGCCGGCGTCATCGACTACCTGGACGTGGCCACCACCCAGGCCACCAGCCTCAGCGAGCGCCAGACCCTGCTCAGCCTGGTGGCCACGCAGTTGGTCACCAGCGTGCAGTTGCAAGCCGCCCTGGGCGGTTCCTGGACCGGGGAGTAACCACCGCGAAACCCTGCCTGCCGCTGCCGGCAGGCTGCGGTTACTGCGTGGGTTGCCAGTCAGCGATACAAACGCGCCTCCAACGCGCCCCGTACTGCTGTCCATTCTTCATCAATTACACTGAAGCGCACCGAATTGCGCTTGCGCCCGTCGGGCATGATCCGTTCATTGCGTACGATGCCTTCCTGCTTCGCCCCCAGGCGCAGAATCGCCGCCCGTGACGGGGCGTTGATCTCGTCGGTGGTGAACTGCACACGCACACACTCCAGCACCTCGAAGGCATGCCGCAGCATGAGGTACTTGGCCTCGGTATTGACGAAGCTGCGCTGCCAGCGCCGGGAAATCCAGGTGCTGCCGATTTCCAGCTTGCGGTTGGCGCGGTCGACTTTCCAGAAACGCGTGCTGCCGATCACCTCGCCGGTTTCCCTCAGCACGGTGGCGTAGGGCAGCACGGTGCCGGCGTCGCGGCCCTTGAGGGCAGTGTCCAGGTAGGTGCTCACCGTGGTGGCCGAGGGCACCACGGTGAAAGGCAGGTTCCACAGTTCGCCGTCGCTGGCCGCAGCCACCAAGGCCGCGGCGTCGTCACGTTGCAGGGGGCGCAGAATGATCCGGGGGCCTTCGAGTGCTTGCATGTCAGAGCCTGTCAATGCGGGTGGGGTACCCGCAAAGTCTACCGCCAAGTCAGGGCTTCTTGTCTTGCATAATCGCGAAGCCCTGCTTGTTCTCACTGACGATGCGCACCTGCTCATCCTGCCCGGCACTGGCCTGCACGAGGATCTCGCGGTGCAGGCTGCCCTTGCCGCACAGGGTGTCGTCGGCCGTGTCGGTGACAATCCCCACTATACGGTCGCCCGCCGGTACCTGGAAGCTCGCCACCTCGCCAATGCCGATGCGCGCCGCCACAGCGCGGTCTATGGTGACCGCCACGTAGCAGCCACCGCCAAGCATGCCGATGTCGCGGCGCACCACCAGGGTACTGCCGTTGTCCAGCGGGTCCTGGAAGCCCAGCAGGCGGTCCTTGGGCACGGGGTCGGGGTGGTCGGCACGAAAGGAAGAGCAGCCACTGACCAGTAAAACACTCACTGCGATGCAGATCAGACGCATGGACGCTCCTTGTCTATTTATCCCACGGCATGGGCAGGCCCGCGCGTACCTTGGCGCTCAGCGCCTTGAGGTACTCCAGCGGTTCGCCTTCGGAATGAGCATGGCTTTGCTCATCTACCCAGGTCATGACCTTCTGCCGATCCAGGCTGGGACGGGCATGCAACATCTCCTTGATCACCCGTTCGCAGTGCTGCGAATAGGCAATGACACTGGAAAACATCTGATGGGCCATGATCGCTCCTTGAAGCGGTTTTGCGAGGATCTCAACAAGGTAGCACTCAATGGTGACAGGTGAGGGACAATCGTGCGCCGTGGCGATGGGATGTCCATGGGGAACCGGACAAGACAGGCAAGCCGCTGCGCGGCAGCCTTGCCGGTTGTAGACGAAACAGGGCGGGTGATACCAGAATCGTCTACCGGGTCGACGGCCAGGCGATCATCGTTCTGATCATCGTCGTCGGCGCGCGTCGCGACAGCGAAGGCTACGACGCGGCAGCGGCTACAGACTACTTCTTGTAGGTTTTCGACAGGCGCTGGGCCATGCGCTCGTGGCGCTGCACGTCTTTGAGCTGTGCCAGGGCGAAGGCCTTTAGCTGGGGGTCGTCGTTGCTGTTGGCTTCGGCGCTGTACAGGTCCAGCAGGTCCTGGTTCAGCTTGACCTGGTAAAGGGCGAAGCTGGCTTCCGGGGTCTTGCCGGAGACGGCTGGGGCAGGGGCAACCCTGGTGGGTGGTACGGGCAGATCGATGTCGAGCTTTTTCGCAATTTCGGTCAGCTGTTCATTGATGATGGTGTTGTCCTTGACCATCACACCGACGTAGGTCTGCATGTCGGCCTGCTTGAATTTTTCGCCGCCTTGCTGGTTCAGCAGGATCTGCGCGCCGCCGCCGTTCAGGGCCTTGGTGACGAAGGTGTTGGGCGCGGCGAAAGCGGCGCTGCTGGCGGTGATCAGCAGGGCAAGGCCCAGTTGCAGGGTTTTGCGGTGAGTCATAGATAGGGTCTCGGGCAGAGCAAATGGGCTATGAGAATCGCTTTATCGCTTTTCGACAAATGAAGCTTTGCTCAGTTGCACTGTAGCCGTTATGCAGCCGCCGCCGCCAGGCAGCAGCTACAAGGTTTATTGCAGGTTCACGTAGAGGCCGCCATCCACCAGCAGCGAGGCGCCGGTCACGTAGCGCGCCATGTCGGACGCCAGGAACACTACCGGCCCGGCGATATCGTCCGGTTCACCCAAACGCCCCAGCGGCGTGCGGCCGGTCATGTAGGCCAGTTTGTCCGGGTCGGCCAGGTCGTCCTTGTTGATGTCGGTGGCGATGGTGCCCGGCAGCACCGAGTTGCAGCGAATGCCATATGGGCCCAAGGCGATGGCGCAGGACTGCATCAGCGAATGCAAGCCGGCCTTGGTGGGCGTGTAGTGGGTTTGCATGCCGCCGCCCACCAGGGCGCTGATGGAACTGATGGCGATGATGGCGCCGCCCCGGCCCTGGTTTTTCATCTGGTTGGCGGCCGCCTGCACGGCGAAGTAGGCACCGTTGAGGTTGGTGTTGACGGTCTTCAGGTAGACCTCGCGGGGCATGTCCAGGAACGAGTGGAACGGGCAGATACCGGCATTGTTGACGAACACGTCGACGCTACCGAAGGCTTCCACGGCGCCGGCCACCAGCTTGTCGCCGGTGTCCGGGTCGGCGGCGTCACCGGGCACGTCGATGGCCTGGCCGCCGAAGGCGCGGATTTCCTCGGTCAGCGACGCCGCGGCCTGGTTGCCCTGGGCACTGCCGCTGTGGCCGATGACCACGCGGCCACCCTGGCGGGCACACTCGCGGGCCACGGCGCGGCCAATGCCGCGCGAGGCCCCGGTGATGATCACGGTCTTGTCTTTGAGCAGCATGAGAATCTCCTGTTAGCTGAGGTAATTGCCGTAGCCCACCAAGGTGATCGCCGCCAGGATCACCAGGATCCCGGCCAGCAACACGCCCTTGGTGGTGCCGCTGGTGCCCTGCCACTCCTTGAAGTACAGGCCCCATACGTTGGACACGATAATGATGAACGACATGTGCAGCACCCAGCTGCTGGCGTCGTTGTGCAGGCGGCTTTCGCCCATGCCGTAGAAAAAGAATTGCAGGAACCACAGGGTGCCGGCGCAGGCCACCAACAGGTAGTTGGCCAGCAGGGGAGTGGTGCGGTCGCGGTAGTTGTGAAAGGTCTTGTTGCGCCAGTTCAGCCACAGGCACCACAGGCCGTTGGTGGTCAGCCCACCCCACATGATCACCATGAAGGTCACGTTGTTCTGGAACAGGCTGTTGGCGCCGTGCTCCACGGCAGCGGCGGCCAATGGCCGGCCGGCAGTGATGCCATAGCTGAAGCTGGCGCTGAGCACGCCGCTGATCACGGCCACCAGCAGGCCCTTGCCCAGGGCGAATTCGCTGACGCTCTGGAACTTGGTGCTATCGGGCACCTCGCGTTCCTTGATGAAGCCGGCGCGGCCACACAGGGCGATACCGATCAGCGACACCGCCACGCCAATCAGCACGCACTGGCCACCCAGGCTGGTGCACATGGCGCTGAGGGTGCCGGTGCTGTCATGGGTGAACAGGTCGCGGTACAGCGGTGGCATCAGCGCCCCCAGCGCCGAGGTCAAGCCCATGATCAGCGACATGCCCAGCGACAGCCCCAGGTAACGCATGGTCAGCCCGAACGTCAGCCCGCCAATGCCCCACAGCACACCGAACACGTAGGTCCACAGCAAGGTGGACTGATCGGCCTGGCGCAGGATGTCGACCCAGCCGGGCACGGTCAGTTGCGCGGCAATCAGCGGCACGATCAACCAGGACACCAGGCCGCCGGTGATCCAGTAGCTTTCCCAGGCCCAGCCGCGGACCTTCTTGTAGGGAATGTAGAAACTGCCGGAGGCGAAGCCGCCGATGAAGTGCAGCAGTACCCCGAGGATGATGATTTCCAAATGCGCAGTCCTTTTGTTCTTGTTGGATGGCAACAGGTGGGAGCTGGCTTGCCAGCGGGTTTTTCAGGCCCCCCAAAGCTCGCTGGCAAGCCAGTTTCCACGGGGTAGTCGGTTTATCAGGTAGCCAGTTCGAACATGGGGATCAGGTCCAGGCTCACCGGCGAGCCGTCGGGATGGCTGGGCATGATGTCCTTCATGTGTTGCCACCAGCGCTGCATCACCGGCAGGGGCGGCAACTGTTCGAGCAGGTGCACGTCCTCGTGCTGCATCACCGCGAACAACGCATGGCTGTGCGGGTCGAGGAAGATTCGGTACTCGACGATCCCGGCCTGCTTCAGTGCCTGCACCAGTTCCGGCCAGATCTGGTCGTGGCGCTGGCGGTATTCCTCGACCTGGCCTGGGTTGAGGTTCATGCGCAAGGCGCGGGTTTTCATGCGGTGTACCCCGGCAGGCCGTAAATGCGCGGGGCATTGCGCAGGAAGAATTTTTCCTGGGGGTGGGCGGGTTGGGTCGCCAGGCACGCCTTGACCAGTCCCACCGTGGTGTTGAAGTCGGTGAGGTGATCGCTGTTGGGCCAGTCGCTACCGAAGAAGCATCGGTCTTCGCCGAACAGCTCAAACAGGCGGGCCAGCACATCGCGATAGACACCTGGATCGAGGATCACGCCTTGGCTGTCGGTTTGCGGAATTTCGGCGAGCTTTGCCACTACCTGAGGGCGGCTGGCCAACTCCTGCAGATCGGCAGTGAAGGCCAGGCCCGCCGCATTGGGCAGGTGATCGATGACGATACGCAGCTGCGGCAGGCGGTCACTGAGCGCCAGCAGCGCCTTGAGCAGCCGGGCATCCGGGTTGGCGCTGTCCAGCACCAGGCCGCGTTCGGCGACTTGGGTCAGGCCGTCGATGAAGCCTGGTTGCTGCTGGTCGGCGAGCAGGTCACGGCCCCACAGGTTGCCGTAACGGATACCGCGAAAGCGCCTGTCGGCGCTCAGGCGGTCAAGATCTTCATGAAAGCTGGATGCCAGCGGATCGAGGTTGCCGACGTAGCCCACCAGACGCGAGTCCTGGTCGAGGGTGCGCAGTACCCAGTCGTTGTCCTGGCGCCGCGGGCTGGCCTCTACCACCAGGGCGCCGACCACGCCCGCCGGGGCGGCCAGTGCCCAGTAATCGGCGGGCAAGCGCGGGCCATGGATGGCATCACCTGGCAGCGGCCATGGGATGCCTTCGGGGCGGGTAGGGTCGTAGAGGTGCAGGTGGCTGTCGAACAGAGGGCCGGTGTAGATCAAGATCAGCGTCCTTTCTTGTTGTTCAATTTTGTGGGAGCGGGCAGCGCCCGCTCCCACAAGTGTCTCAGGCCTGCAAGTAGACCACATGGGTATGGGTGTATTCATACAGCCCATGCTTGCCGTCCGCACCGCCCACGCCCGACTTGCGCACCCCGGCGTGGAAGCCCTGCATGGCCTCGAAGTTTTCGCGGTTGATGTAGGTCTCGCCAAAGTCGATCTCGCGCATGGCCTGCATCGCCTTGTTCAGGTCGCGGGTGTACAGCGACGAGGTCAGGCCGTACTCGCAGTCGTTGGCCAGGGCGATGGCCTCGTCCAGATCGTCGACGATCTGGACCGGCAGCACCGGGCCGAAGATTTCCTTGCGCATGATGTCCATGTCGGCGCGGCAGCCCGCCAGCACCGTGGGCTGGTAGTGGAAGCCGGCCGGGCGATCGGCCACGGCGCCGCCGGTGATCAGCTGGGCGCCGTCGGCCAGGGCGCGGCGTACCTTGGCGTCGACGCTGTCCAGCCCCTGGCGGTTGATCAGCGGGCCCATTTCCACGCTACTGTCGGCCAGCGGGTCGCCGTAGCGGGTAGCGGCCATGGCCGCACCGATACGTTCGATGAACTGATCGGCCACCTTGCGCTCCACGTACACGCGCTCGGCGCAGTTGCACACCTGGCCGGTGTTGATGATGCGCGAGTCGCGGATGGCTTTTACTGCCAGGTCCAGGTCGGCGTCGGCCAGCACAATGGCCGGGGCCTTGCCGCCCAGTTCCAGGTTGAGTTTGGTAAGGTTGGGCGCCGCCGCGGCCATGATCCGCGCGCCAGTGTCGACGCTGCCGGTGAAACTGATCATGTCCACCTTGGCATGGGCACTGAGCGCCGCGCCCACGCGCCCGTCGCCGCAGACCACGTTGAACACCCCGGCCGGGAGGTCGGTTTCGGCCACCAGGCGGGCAAATTCGAAGCAGTTATTCGGCGTTTCTTCGCTGGGCTTGACCACGATGGTGTTGCCGGTGATCAGCGCCGGGGCCATCTTGCGCGCGATCAGGAAGAACGGGAAATTCCACGGCAGGATGCCGGCAACCACGCCCAGCGGCTTGCGGAACAGGAAGATGTTCTCGCCGGCGCGGTCGCTGCTGATGATCTCGCCTTCGATGCGCCGCGCCCACTCGGCCATGTAGTCCAGGTAGTCGGCGGTGAAATTGACCTCCACCTCGGCCAGGGCGCTGATCTTGCCTTGCTCCGAGGTGATGGTACGTGCCAGGGCTGGCGCGTGTTCGCGCAGCTTGGCGGCGATGCGGCGCAGATAGCCTGCGCGCTCGATGGCCGGCTTGCGCGCCCAGTCTTTTTGCGCGGTGCGGGCAGCGGCCAGGGCGCGGTCGACTTCCTCGCCGCTGGCGGCCGGCACGCGGGACAGCAGTGCGCCGGTGGCCGGGTTGAACACCTCCAGGTGCTCGGCGCTGTCGGCGAACTGGCCGTTGATGTAGTTCTGGTAAACCGGTACGGATGACATGGCAGGCTCCGTGGAATCAATAAGTGTGCGACGGCGCAGTGTGCTTGGCGTTATCGCGGTAGCGCGCCAGGTTGCTCAGCGCAGCCTGGCGCAGCAGGCTGATGTCGATGCCCACGGCCACGAACTGGCAACCCCAGCTCAGGTAGCGGCGGGCGTCTTCTTCCTGCGGTGCGAGGATGCCGCAGACCTTGCCGGCGGCCAGGGTGGCGTCGACGGCGCGGCGGATTTTTTCCTGCACTTCGGGGTGCGACGGGTTGCCGGCATGGCCCAGCCCGGTGGACAGGTCGGCCGGGCCGATGAACACGGCGTCCACGCCGTCGACCGCAGCGATGGCCTCGACGTTTTCCACCCCCAGGCGCGACTCCACCTGCACAATCAGGCACAGCTGTTCATGGGCGGTGAGCAGGTAGTCGGGCACGCCGTCCCAACGCGTGGCCCGGGTCAGGCCGCCGCCCACGCCGCGAATGCCGTGGGGCGGGTAGCGCATGGCGCGCACCAGCTCGCGGGCCTGTTCGGCAGAGTCGACCATGGGCACCATCAGGGTCTGGGCGCCGATGTCCAGCAACTGCTTGATCAGGTTGGCGTCGCCGGTTACCGGGCGCACTACCGGCGCGCAAGCGTAGGGGGCCACGGCCTGCAATTGCGCTTGAATGCTGGGCACGGTATTGGGCGCGTGTTCGCCATCGATCAGCATCCAATCGTAGCCGAAGGTGGCCACCAGTTCGGCGGCATTGCCGGTGGCAAAGCCGGCCCAGATGCCGTATTGAGGCTCGCGTTTGGCCAGTTGTGCCTTGAACGCATTGACGGGCAGTTTCATACGGTTCCCCCCGTGCGATTGTACGGACGATGCAGTTGGCATTCAGGGTTCAGCGTGACGCCGAAGCCAGGCTGGTCCAGACACGAAATGCGCATGCGGCCGTTTTCCGGTACCGGCTCGCCCAGCAATTGCGGGTGGAACATGGGCACCACGTGGTCGGCCTTGGGCGCCATCATCAAGAATTCGGCGAAAGGGCTGTTATGCCGCGTGGCAACAAAGTGGTAGCTGTAGACGGATGAGCCGTGAGGCACTACCAGGGTGTTGTGGGCGTCGGCCAGCGCGCTGATTTTCACCAGCTCGGTCATGCCGCCGCACCAGCCCACGTCTGGCTGGATAATGTCGCAGCACCCCATTTCCAGCAGCATGCGGAAGCCCCAGCGGGTGGCCTCGTGTTCGCCGGTGGTGACCATCATGCCGCTGGGCACGGCCTTGCGCAGGGCGGCGTAGCCCCAGTAGTCGTCCGGTGGCAGCGCCTCTTCGATCCATTTCAGGCCGAGCTCGGCGGCGCCCTTGGCCAGGCGCGTAGCGTAGTTCAGGTCCAGGCTCATCCAGCAGTCCAGCATCAGCCAGAAGTCCTTGCCCACGCGCTCGCGCATGGTGGCCAGTTCGTCCAGGTTCTTGCGCAAACCCTCTTCGCCTTCGGCCGGGCCGTGGTGCAGGGCCATCTTGCCGCCGATGAAACCCATCTTCTGGGCCAGGTCCGGGCGCGCGCCGGTGGCGTAGAACTGCAATTGGTCACGCACGGCGCCGCCCAGCAACTGGTGCACCGGTTCCTGGCGGATCTTGCCCAGCAGGTCCCACAGCGCCAGGTCGACGCCGGAAATGGTGTTGATCACCAGGCCCTTGCGCCCGTAGTACAGGGTGGACTGGTACATCTGGTCCCACATCAGTTCGATGTCGGTTACCTTGGCGCCCTCCAGGAAGCGCGCCAGGTGTTTTTCGACAATGTAGGCGGCCGGCTCGCCGCCGGTGGTCACGGCAAAGCCGACGGTGCCGTCGCTGGCCTCGATCTCCACCACCAGGGTGCCCAGGACATTGATGCCGAAGCTGCGGCGGCTCTGACGGTACTGCGGGTACTTGGCCATGGGGGTGCAAATGTGGTCGTCAATCCAGTGGCCGTCGCCCTGGTCGTGGTAGTCGGCGCCGCCGCCACGCAGGGTGAAGGCGCGCACGTGTTTGATGGTTGGGACGCTCATGAACAGCTCCTTGCAGGTGATCGATTCAGTGTTGGTAGCCAGGGCGCGGTTGCGGCCTGACGCGAGGCTTGATGACAATGCCGGGCACCAGCACTGCGGCCAGCACGGTGGTCGCGGCCAGCACATAGAGGCCGGCGGCCGGCGAGGAAAAATGGATTTCAGCCCAGGTCTTCAGCACCGGGGCGATGAAGCCGCCCACCGCACCCACCGCGTTCACCAGGGCAATGGCACCGGCTGCGGCACTGCCCGCCAGGGTGCGTGAGGGGAAGGTCCAGAACACCGGTTGCACGGCAATGAAGCCGGCTGCGGCGAAGCACAGGGCAACCACGCCCCACAGCGGGCTGGTCACGCTCACCGACAGGGCAATGCCGGCGGCCGCCACCAGCAACGTCAGGCAGGCCACGCGCCGATGGTCGCCACGCTTGTCGGCCTGGGCCGGCACCCACCAGGCGGCCAGCAGCGCGCACAGCCAGGGCAGGGCCGACACCAGCCCCACCAGCAGGCCAACCTTGCTGCCGAGCAGGCCCGCCACCTGGGTGGGCAAATAGAACACCACGCCGTAGACGCTGGCCTGGATCAGCCCGTAGATCAGGCACAGGTACAGCACCGCCGGTTGGCACAGGGTTTTGAGCAGGCTGCCGTGCCCTTGTTTGTGCTGGTCTTCCTGGTCGATCACGCCTTGCAGCAGTGCGCGTTCGTCGGTGCTCAGCCAGTGCGCATCGGCCGGGCGGTTGTCCAGGTAGAAGTAGGCCCAGATGCCCACGGTGGTGGCCATCAGGCCCTCGGTGACAAACAGCCACTGCCAGCCATGGGCGCCGGCCACGCCATCCAGTTCCAGCAGCAGGCCGGACAGCGGGCTGCCGAAGATGAAGGCCAGCGGTGCGCCGAAGTAGAAGAAACCCATGGCTTTGCCGCGTGCAGCCCCGGGAAACCAGTAGGTAAGGTAGAGGATGACGCCGGGGAAGAACCCGGCTTCGGCCACGCCCAGCGCGAAGCGCAACACGTAGAAGCTGGTTTCGTTGTGAGCAAACACCATGGCGGCGCTGATCAGGCCCCAGCTGACCATGATGCGGCACATCCACAGGCGCGCGCCCACCTTGTGCAGGATCAGGTTGCTGGGCACTTCCAGCAGCGCATAGCCCACGAAGAACACCCCGGCGCCGAAGGCAAAGGCGCTGTCGCCGATACCGGTGTCGGCCTGGAACGCCTGGCGGGCAAAGCCGACGTTGGCGCGGTCGAGGAACGCCATGATGTACATCAGCAGCAGAAAGGGCAGCAGCCGCCAGGACACCTTGGCGACCAAGGACGCAGGTAGAGTCTTCACGGCAGTTTTCCTTTTGGAGTTATTTGACTGCGTGGCAAGTGGCAAGGACTGTACGGCGGCGCCGCTATGCGCTACAAATCGATTTTTGCTAATAGCCGATACCCTGAAGGTATCGGTACGACGGAGTGTTTCCATGCAACCGCCCGCCATTGCCCGCAGCCTGTTCAATCGCCTGCGCTATAAGCACCTGCACATGCTGGTGGCCCTGAGCGGCAGCGAAAACCTGCACCGCGCCTCCCAGGCCCTTAACATGTCCCAGCCGGCCGCCACGCGCATGCTTCACGAAATCGAGGACATGTTCGGCTGCGAGCTGTTCGAGCGCCTGCCGCGCGGCATGCGCCCCACGGCCTTGGGGCGCGAGTTGATCCGTTTTGCCGAGAACGCCTTGAGCGGCCTCGACCGCTGCGCCGAAGACCTGGCGGCCCGCGCCCAAGGCGGTTACGGCCACTTGGCCATCGGCACCCTGATGGGCGCCGCGCCGGGCCTGGTGATGGACTCCATTGCCGAGATCAAGCGGCGCCATCCGCAGTTGCGCATCCGCATCATGGGCGACACCAGCGACCAAGTGATCCAGTTGCTGGAGCAAGGGCGCATTGACCTGGCCATCGCCCGCCGCAACGCCAGCATCGACCCACAGCATTATGATTTCGAGCCACTGGGCAACGAGCGCCTGCTGTTGGTGGTGCGCAGTGGTCACCCGTTGACGCAGCGACGCGCTTTCAACCTTGCCGAACTGGTAGATCAATGGCCGTGGATCCTGCAGCCCGCCACCAGCCCGGCGCGCATCGCCCTGGAGCAGGCCTTGCAACGCGAAGGCCTGGTGGCGCCGGCGGACATCATCGAATGCAGCTCGGTGTACTCGATGCAGCAATTGATCCAGCTGACCGATGCGATCATGGTGTTGTCGGAAACGGCCTTGCGCGATTATTTGCGCATGGGGCTGGTGACCGCATTGCCCATCGAGTTGGAGGAGCGCATGGCACCGTTCGGGCTTTTGTTGAGGAAGGGCGAGCCGGTGAGTCGGGAGTTGGGCGCCTTCATTGATCTCCTGCGCGCCCGTAGTACTGTGTAGCCGCCGCCAGGCTGCGCTGGCGCTCAGGGTGGACAAAAAAGCCCCGGCGGGGCAGGCTCCCATCATTGGTTTTTCAACACAGGAGCAATGCATTGACCATCAAAGGCGTAATTTTCGACAGTGACGGTACCCTGGTCGACAGCGAGCGCCTGGCCGCCAGCCTGCTGCGCGACCTGCTGGCCGAACGTGATATCCATCTGCCTCACGATGAAGTGCTGCGACGCTTTCGCGGCGTGCAGTTCGCTATTTTCGTCGGTGAGCTGTGCGAAGAGCACGGGCACCTGGACGCCGAGCCCTTCATGCGCGACTTCCGCAGCCGCAGCCTCGACCTGTTTGCCGCCGGCCTGGACGCCATGCCCGGTGCGCTGGACTTTGTGCGTGAATTGAAACTGCCCAAGTGCGTGGCCTCCAATGGCCCGCGCACCAAGATCGAGACTTGCCTGAAAACTGCCGGCCTGTGGGACGCCTTCGACGGCAACATCGTCAGCGCCTACGAGGTCAACGCCTGGAAACCCTCGCCGGAACTGATCGTGGCGGCGGCGCGGATGCTTATGCTGGAGCCCGGCGAATGCCTGCTGGTGGATGACAGTATTCCCGGTGTCCAGGCAGGGTTGGCGGCGGGTAGCAAGGTGGCCGGTTACGGCGACACGGACTTTTCCCGCTTCGAAGGTCAGCCAGGCTTTCACCACGTGCCGGACTACACCGCGCTGAAGGCCCTGTTGGCGTCGCTGGCCTAGGCCTTGCGATGACGCCGCTCATAGTGCTCCAGCAGCGGCTGGGTACTGATGCCGTGCAGCAGGATACTCAGCGCCACCACTGACAGCGTCAGGCTGATGGCGGTGTGCTGGATCTGCGCCGGCAAGCCATGGGCGATGGCATAACACAGGTAATACAGCGAGCCGATGCCGCGAATGCCAAACCAGCCCAGCAGGGCGCGTTGGTGGCCGTCCAGGTGTTTGCCGCGCACCAGCAGCCACACGCTCAGGGGCCGGATCACGCAGAACAGGCCCAGCCCCAGGCCGATCGCGCGCCAGTCCCAATACAGCCACAGCGCCGCGCCCAGCAGGGTGATCAGCAGCACTTCCATAGAGCGTTCCACCAGGTCGCCAAAGGTGAGGATGTCGCCCATGATCACAGCGGCAGCCTGCTGGCCTTCCTCCAGGGGCTCCTCGCCCGGTGTCTCCAAATGTTCGGCGGCCACCTCGGAGTGCGAGACCCGCGCTTCGGCCTGGCGCAGCCCGAACCCAGCGGCAAACACCGCCAGGAAGCCGAAGGCGCCTACCGCATAGGCCACCACGTAGCTGATGGCAATCAGCGCCAGCGCCAGGAAGTCGTTGGGCGATTCGAAGCTGTCACGGTTGCGTACCCGCTGGGCAATCATCACATGGCCCAGCAGCCGCCCAAGGCCATAGCCGATGGCCAGGCCGGCTGGCACGCCCCATACCAGGTTCTTCAAGGCCCAGGTGCCCAGTTCCGGTAGGCCCAGCGCCGGCGGGTCGATCATCATCAACCCCAGAATCACGAACGGAAACGCCACGCCGTCGTTCAGCCCCGCCTCGCCGGACAGGCCGTAGCGCACGCGGTCGAAATCCTGCGCATTGGTGACCTGCACCATGGCTGCCAGCACCGGGTCGGTGGGCGCCAGCATGGCCCCCAGCAATGCCGACAAGCCCCAGGGCAGTTGCAGGCCATAGTGCGCCAGGGCCGCCACGCCCAGGATCGATAGCAGCATCACCGGCCCCGCCAGCAGGTAGGAGGCTTTCCACGCCGTGCGGTTAGGCGCCAGGCGCAGCTTGATGCCGGTGCCGAACAGCGAGAACAGCACGGCCATTTCCGTCAGCCGTTGCAGCCAGTTGGCGGCGCGGGCGAAGTCCATGTTCACCAGGCCAAGGCCCAGCGGGCCCAGGGCCATGCCAAAGGCCAGGCACACCGCCGAGGTGGTTACCGGCAGCCAGCGCAAATAGGCCGACGTCAGTGCCAGCAACAGCAACAGCACGCCAAGCACCGACATCCACAGAATGAAACTCATTGAACCCCACGGTCCCGCAGGACATTAATGCAATAGCCGTCATTAACTGTGACTTTGCCGCGACCGGTTAGTTGAATTGGCGCTACTATCGAGCAACGCAATTATCGTAAAGGAGACCTGCCATGATCAAAGTCAGCGTGATGTACCCCTACCAGGAAGGCGCACGGTTCGATTTCGATTACTACCAGAACAAGCACATGACCCTGCTCAAGGAGCTGATGGGTGATGCCTGCCTGAAGTACACCGTGGAAAAGGGCCTGTCCGGCGCTACACCTGGCACGCCGCCGGCCTACCTGGGGCAGTGTCATATCTACTGCGAGTCGCTGGAAACCTTCGGCGCGTCATTCGTGCCCCATGCCGAGGTACTGAATGGCGATATCCCCAATTACACCGACCTGACGCCGGTGGTGCAGATCAGCGAAGTACTGATCGAGGTCTGACCCAAGGGAGTCGCCCATGAGCATGACCCTCCAATACAGTGAAGACGCCCCCGACCGCCGCGCTGTCGACGAGCTGCCAGGCGCCACCGTGATCGAGTTCGGTACCGGTTGGTGCGGCCACTGCAAGGCAGCGCAGCCGTTGCTGGCGACGGTGTTCAGCCAATATCCGGCCGTGCGTCACCTGAAAGTCGAAGACGGCCCCGGCCGCGCCCTGGGCCGGGCGTTTCGGGTGAAGCTGTGGCCGACGCTGGTGTTCCTGCGCGACGGCGAAGAAGTGGCGCGCCTGGTGCGCCCCGGCGCCGTGAGCCTGATCGAAGAAGCCTTTGAGCAAATGACCGGCCAGGGGTGACAACCGTTTTTGTGGGCGCAGGCTCTGCCCGCTCCCACAGGTCACACCATTCAACGTTCAGGCGTCGGGGTCTCCCTTCAGGGTGGTGGTCGACTCCGTCACCTCAATAGTCTTATCGGTGCCCATGGACTTGTACTGCTTGCGAATGGTGGTCAGTTCCTTGGCATCCAGGTCCTCCAGGTCCAGGGCGGCGTTCTGTGCGTCCTTGGTGGCGCGCAGCAGTTCGTCGATCTTGATGTGCAGCATATCATTGTCGCGGTTTTGGGTATTCTGGATCACGAATACCATCAGGAAGGTGATGATGGTGGTCGAGGTGTTGATGATCAGCTGCCAGGTGTCGTTATAGTGAAACATCGGCCCGGTGGCCGCCCAGATGACAATCAGCAACACGGCGATGATGAACGTGCGCGAACTGCCCGCCGCTTTCGACAGGGCATTGGAGAACAACGAGAATTTCATGGCCGTAGGATCCGTGGTGAAGGTATTGGATAGACCTCGTCGGCGCGCCGAAATTCTTTGTTACATGAGTGGTTTCATCTAGTGTCCTGTCTTCGAAATACGTTCTCTTTTGACGAGTGGCTGTTGTTGCCAGGCAAGGCGCGGCAACGACTCATGGCGGGGCTATGGCGAGGAGTTGCCACGCCGCCTGGTAACGACAGACGCCGTCAAAGTGAACAGCTTATTTCGGAGACAGGAGACTAGGTCATCTGAATCGCCAAAGCGAACGCTCCCAACCCCACCCAGAACCCGGCAAACAACCACGGTGCGCGAATCGAGAACATCAGCGATTTGCGATAGCCCTTGTGGCTGGATTCCATTTCGCTGAACAACGGTTCGTCGTCATAGGCCAGGCCCATGGCGGGCAGGTCGCGCAGCAGGCCGCTCTGCTTGAAGTGCCAGTGGTCGATGATGTCGTAGGCGGCGCGTATGCCGGGCCAGGCGTTGAGCGAGCACAGCACGCCCAGCAGGGCCAGCACGGGCGGCACGATCAGGGTGAACACCTTGCCCCATTCGGGGTTGAGGTTGGCCATGGACGAGGCGTAGGCAATCACCAGGAACGACTGGGCTGACAGGTAGGCGTTGGTGCGGTTGGAGAGGATGGCCGTTTCGTACTGGATCTCGCGTCGGTAGAAGTCCAGGCGGTCCTTGGGGGTGCCGAACATCTGCGCATTGTCGCAGTCGTCCTGGGCCCCCGGTAAACGTGAAGTGATGATTCGGCTCAAGCGTCAGGCCCCCGGCTCAATCGTTGGGTTCGGCAGTGTTGACGTAGGGCGGCACCTTGGCCAGTGGCAGCTGCCGGGCCTGATCGGGCTGAATGCCGGCGCGCGGTGCCAATGGTTCCAGGCGTTGCGGCTGGCCGCTTTCCAGGGCCTTCTCGATGGCGGCCAGCACGCGCACGTCGCGCCAGGCTTCGTCGCCGTCCGGCTCGGGCTGTTTGCCCGAGAGAATGCACTCGGAAAAATACTGCGTCTCGCCGCCGAACTGGTCCACCACCGGGTGCTGGTGTTCGTGGGGCTCGCCGTCCTTGATCAGCCGGTAACCGATGGCCACGCCTTCGCCGAAGCCGAAGCAGGGCGACGCCTCGATTTCGCCTTCGCTGCCGATCAACTGGAAGCGCTGGCTGCCGGGCATGCTGTAGCTGACGATGAACTGCGCCAGGCGTTCCTGGCTGAACTTGAGGGTCACGGTGACCGTGTCATGGCTGTCGAAATGCCGCCCCGGGGTATGGATGCCCACGGCGGACACTTCCAGTGGCTCTTCACCAAACAGGTTGCGCACGGCGTTGAGCGGGTAGGGGCCCATGTCGGTCACCGGGCCGGCCCAGTAGCCGGAGTGGGCGCGGTGGTTGGATTCCTTGGTGTGCTGGGTGAAGGTGGAGGTGAACAGCCGCGGTTCGCCGATGGCGCCAGCGCGCACCTTGCCGATCATCTCCACTGTGGCCGGCTCGCAATGCAGGCGGTAGGCAACCATCAGCAGCGCGTTGCTGCGCTCGGCCGCAGCGTTTATCGCCAGGCAGTCTTGCTCGCTGGTGGCCATGGGTTTTTCCAGCAGCACATGAATGCCGGCCTCCAGGGCCGGCACCGCAAACTCGCGGTGGCGGAAGTTGGGGGTGGCGATGTACACCGCATCAATCTCGCCGCTGGCCAGCAGGGTGTCGAATACCTCGTAGCCGTAGCTCTTGAGGTTGTACTGGGCCGCCAGGTCGCGGGCCTTGATGGGGTCGCCGGTGACCAGGGCGGTCATTACCGAGTTGTCGGTCTGGGCCACACCGGGCATGAATGCGCCCTGGGAAATCCAGCCGCCGGCGACCACCGCGTAACGTACCTTGCCGTGTGCATCGGGCATGTCTTTGCTCCTGAAAAGCCAGGCCGGTGAAATACCGGCACCTTTCAGAAATGGGCAAGCGGTGGGCGCAGGAGTTCCACCGCGTTGCCTTACAACCTGTCGAGCGGGATCTTCAGGTAGCGCACGCCGTTGTCTTCAGCGGGGGGCAACTGGCCTGCGCGAATGTTCACCTGCACCGCCGGCATCAGCAGCACGGGCATGGGCAAGGTGGCGTCGCGGGCGGTGCGCATGGCCACGAATGCGGCCATGTCGATGCCGTCGCGCACGTGGATATTAGCCTGGCGTTGGGCGGCCACGGTGGTCTGCGATTGGGCCTCACGGCCTTCGGGCGGGTAGTCGTGGCACAGGTGCAGGCGGGTGTCGGCCGGCAAGGCCAGCAGTGTGTGGATGGAGCGGTACAACTGCTCGGCATCGCCGCCGGGGAAGTCGCAACGGGCGGTGCCCACGTCGGGCATGAACAACGTATCGCCCACGAACAGGTCATGCTCGCCGATCTGGAAGGCCATGTCGGCCGGGGTGTGGCCGGGTACGTGCAGGGCGCGCACGGCCAGGTTGCCAATGCTGAAGGTCTCATCCGCGGCCAGCAGGCGATCGAACTGCGAGCCGTCCAGGCGAAAGCCTGGCTCCAGGTTGAACACCGTCTTGAATACCTTCTGCACCTGGCGGATGCCCTCGCCGATGGCGATCTTGCCGCCCAGCAGGCTGCGCAAGTAGGGCGCGGCGGACAGGTGATCGGCATGGGCGTGGGTTTCCAGCAACCAGCGCACGCTGAGGTGGTTGGCGTTGACGAACGCGACGATCTCGTCGGCGAACGTGGTGCCGGTACGCCCGGACTTGTGGTCGTAATCGAGCACCGAGTCGATGATCGCGCAGGCGCTGCCTGGCGCCTCGTACACCACGTAGCTGAAGGTCGAGGAGCCGCTGTCGAAAAACGGCTGGATCCGTGGCGTCATGAAAACCTCCACACTCTATTGTCTGATAATCTATATTTAAACATAATGTAATCATAGAAAGTGATCGAGAGCGACCCCTGCCCATGCAAACCTGCCTGACCACCGACGACGTCGTGCGCCTGCGCGCCAGTGCTTCCAAGGCCTGCGCGCTGCTCAAAGCGCTGGCCAACGAAGATCGGCTGTTGATTCTCTGCCAATTGACCCAAGGCGAGCGCAACGTCGGCGAACTGGAAGCCGGCACCGGTGTGCGCCAGCCTACCTTGTCGCAGCAACTGGGCGTGCTGCGCGACGAGGGCCTTGTGGTTACCCGCCGCGAAGGCAAATACATCTACTACGGGCTGGCCAGCCACGAAGTGATACAGGTGATGAAGACCTTGTCGGGCCTGTACTGCGGCACGGTGTTGGCGAGCCTGGGATCAACTTCCTTACCTCAATAAAGTGTGGACGGCATGCAAGAGAATGCGCAGCAACAGGGTGCGACCGCCAGCAACGCGGACATCCTGATCATCGGCGGGGGTGCCGCCGGTATCGGCCTGATCGCCAGCCTGCTCAAGCGTCAGCCGGGCCTTGCCATCACCTTGGTGGAGCCCGCTCAAACCCACTACTACCAACCCGCCTGGACCCTGGTGGGCGGCGGCGCCTACGCCGTGGGCAAGACCGCGCGGCCCATGGCCCAAATAGTGCCCAAGGGCGTGAACTGGATTCAGGCGGCGGTGCAGGGCATTGATGCCGAACACCGCCAGGTGACCCTGGACGACGGCCGGCAATTGGTTTACCAGCACCTGATCGTCTGCCCCGGCCTGCGCCTGGCCTGGGAGAAAATCGAAGGCCTGGAACAGAGCTTGGGCCAGCACGGCGTGACCTCCAACTACCGCGTCGACCTGGCGCCCTACACCTGGCAACTGGTGCAGAACCTGCGCAAGGGCAAGGCCATCTTCACCCAGCCGGGCATGCCGATCAAATGCGCCGGTGCTCCGCAGAAGGCCCTGTATCTATCCTGCGACCACTGGCTGCGCCAGGGCGTGCTCAAGCACGTGGACGTGGAGTTCAACCTGGCCGGCCCGGCGCTGTTCGGGGTGGCCGCTTACGTGCCGGCACTGATGAAGTACATCGACAAGTACCGCGCGCGCCTGGCTTTCGGTTCGCAACTGGTGAAGGTCGACGGCCCGGCGAAAACCGCCTGGTTTGAAAGCCTGGATGCCAACGGCACGCTGATTCGCCGGGCCAAGGGCTTCGACCTGCTGCACGTGGTGCCGCCGCAAGTGGCGCCGGATTGCGTGCGCAACAGCTCGCTGGCCAACGAGGGCGGCTGGTGCGAAGTGGACCCGGGTACCTTGCAGCACGTGCGTCACGACACGGTGTTCGGCTTGGGCGATGTGTGCTCTACCAGCAACGCCAAGACCGCTGCGGCAGTGCGCAAGCAGGTCGTGGTGGTGGCTGAAAACCTCCTGGCCCTGCGCGCCGGACAGGCCCTGCCGCTGCGCTACGACGGCTACGGTTCCTGCCCGCTGACGGTGGAAAAGGGCCGCGTGGTGCTGGCCGAGTTCGGCTATGGCGGCAAGTTGCTGCCCAGCTTCCCCCTGGACTCCACCGTGGCGCGGCGTTCGGCCTGGTGGCTGAAGGCGAGCTTCCTGCCCTGGTTCTACTGGAACGGCATGCTCAAGGGCCGTGAATGGCTGACCCGCTGCTCGGCCACTGAATAGGAGGGCGGGGCATGCTGGCGCTGATATTGGGTGGCGTGATCGGGGTTGTGCTGGGGCTCACCGGCGCCGGCGGGGGCATTCTTGCAGTGCCGGCGCTGGTGATCGGCCTGGGCTGGCCCATGACCCAGGCGGCGCCGGTGGCGTTGCTGGCGGTGGGTGCGGCCGCAGCCGTGGGCGCCATTGACGGCCTGCGCAAGGGCATCGTGCGCTGGCGCGCGGCGTTGTTGATGGCCGGCCTGGGCACGCTGTTCACGCCCTTGGGGCTATTAATGGCGCACCGCTTGCCCGAGCATTTGCTGGTGGCGTTGTTCTGTGGCGTGCTGTTGATCGTGGCCTGGCGCATGTTCAGCCAGTCGCGCGAAGCCACGTGTGCAGGCTCTGGCATCGACCATGGCTGGGAGCAAAAGAACTGCATGCTCAACGACCGCACCGGGCGCTTGAACTGGACGCTGCGGTGCAGCATCACCCTGTCGGTGGTGGGTTCTTGCTGCGGCTTCCTCACCGGGTTGCTGGGCGTGGGCGGCGGCTTCCTGCTGGTGCCGGCGTTTCGGCAACTGACCGACATCCGCGTGCACGGCATCATTGCCACCTCGTTGATGGTGATTGCCCTGGTGTCGGGCATGGCGGTGGTGGGCGCGCTGCATGCCGGTGTGCGCATCCCGCTGGACGGCGCAATGTTCATCGCTGCCAGCGTGGCGGGGATGGTGGCGGGGCGGGCGCTGTCGCCGAAGGTGCCGGCGCGGGTGCTGCAGGTGGGGTTTGCGGGGTTGTGCGTGGTGGTGGCAGCCTACCTGGCCATATCCCTGGCCTGATCATGCGCCGCACCTGCATGCCCCCCTGTAGGAGCGGCCCGTGGCCGCGAACCATTGCGCAGGACCTCGGCGTGGTCATGTCGATCGCGGGCGCGCTGCATCCCCTATGGCTGGCGTCGGCTCCTACGCTAGGCATCACGCAGTGGCAGCAACGCGGCCTGCCGGGCGCTGCTGCGGGGGAACGGTGGTATTCTTGCGGGCGAATTGCAACAGCATGTTGCAGCATTTTCCAAGAATAAGGAGTTCCTGGTGGACCCGACCAACCTCGCCTGGCTTGCCCACGACACCCGCCTCATCCTCTGTTGCCTGGTGGCCATCGCCACCATCATTGTGCTGATCAGCGCGACCAAACTGCCGCCGTTCCTGTCGATTCTGGTCGGTACCTTCATCGCCGGCGTGGGCGCAGGCTTGGCGCCTGAAGAAGTGGCCAAGGCCTTCAGCAAAGGGGCAGGGGGCATTCTGGGCGAGGCGGGCATCATCATTGCCCTGGGCTCCATGCTGGGCGCGCTGATGGCCGAGTCCGGCGCCGCCGACCGCATTGCCAGCACCTTGCTCGGGCTGGGCAAGGGCCGCAGCCTGCCGTGGGTGATGGCCCTGGTGGCGCTGGTGATTGGCTTGCCGCTGTTCTTCGAGGTGGGCCTGGTGATGATGGTGCCTATCATCTTCGTCATGGCGCGCCAGTCCAATCAGCCCCTGCTGAAAATCGCCATTCCGGCCCTGGCCGGCATGACTACCTTGCACGCGTTGATGCCGCCGCACCCGGGGCCGTTGATTGCAGTAAGCGCCTTGCACGCGGACCTGGGCCTGACCATGCTGCTGGGCTTCACCATCGCCGTGCCGGCGGTAATCCTCGCCGGCCCGCTGTACGGCAACTGGTTGTCGCGGCGCATGGACGTGCAGGAGCCCGCCGAATTGGGCGCGCTGTTCAGCGCCAAGCCCCAGGGGCAGCGCCAGCCCGGTTTTGCCATCTCGTTGCTGATCATCCTGTTGCCGGTGCTGTTGATGCTGGGCAGCACGTTGGCCAAGGTGGCCCTGGCGCCTGAGACCACGTTGGCCGTGACCCTCAAGTTCCTCGGTGAGCCCTTGATCGCCCTAGGCCTGGCGGTGCTGGCCGCCGTGGTGTGCCTGGGCTGGGCCAACGGCCTGCCGCGCGAACAGGTGGGCAATACCTTGCGCAAGGCCCTGGCGCCGATCGCCGTGCTGTTGCTGACCATCGGGGCCGGTGGCGGCCTGAAGCAGACCTTGTTGGACGCTGGCGTCAGCCAGACCATCAGCAAGGCCGCCGAAGGCGCGCACATGCCCTACCTGTTGCTGGCCTGGCTGATTGCCGTGGCGCTGCGCCAGGCCACGGGTTCAGCCACCGTGGCCACCACCACTACCGCAGGTATTCTGGCGCCAATGATGGCGGGCCTCGCCGCCACCCAGAGTTCGCTGGTAGCCCTGGCTATCGGCGCCGGCTCGGTGTTCTTCTGCCACGTCAACGACGCGGGCTTCTGGATGGTGCGCGAGTACTTCGGCCTGCAACTGAAGCAGACTATCTGGGTGTGGTCGGTACTGCAGACTATTGTCTCGGTGGTGGGCCTGGTGGGCACGCTGCTGTTGTGGCATTTCCTCACGTAACCCGTACCCGCATCCGTAGCCGCTGCCGCCAGGCTGCGGCTATATCGTTTCAGCGTATATCTCATATATAGGGATGATAATTCATATATTGAATCTGCCTCTGTGCTGGTTTATGGTCTTCGTCAAAGGCACTCATCGCCAACAATAACGACAAGACAGAGAGACCCCGTCATGACCCAGCCCCCGCTGAACGACGGCTTGCACGCCAGCACCATGGCCAAGCTCAATCTCAAGCTGATCCCCTTCCTGATGCTGCTGTACATGGTGGCGTACATCGACAAGTCGAATATCTCGGTGGCGGCGTTGCAGATGAACGCCGACCTGGGGCTGTCGGCCGCCATGTACGGGGTGGGCGTGGGGCTGTTCTTCCTGACCTATATCTTGTTGGAAGTGCCCAGCAGCCTGATCATGACCAAGGTCGGTGCACGCCGCTGGATCGCCCGCATCATGATTACCTGGGGCATTGTCGCCGCCGGCATGAGCCTGGTGCAGACCGCCAACCAGCTGTATGTGATGCGCCTGTTGCTGGGCGCTGCCGAGGCCGGCTTCACCCCCGGCATCATCTACTACCTGTCCCAATGGTACCCGCGCAGCGACCGAGCCAAGGCCATGTCGTTCTTCTACATCGGCGCAGCGCTGGCCTCAGTGATCGGCTTGCCGCTGTCCGGAGCTTTCCTGCACCTGGACGGCATGGCCTCGGTCAGCGGCTGGCGCTGGCTGTTCCTGCTCGAAGGCATTCCGGCGGCCGTGCTGGGCGTGGTGGTGTTGCGCTACCTGCCGGATTCGCCGCAGGCCACCCACTGGCTGGATGAGCGCCAAAAGACCTGGCTGTCCACCACCATCGCCGCCGAGCAGACCGGCACCCTGATCTCCCACCATGATGCCTGGCACAAGGCATTCCGCAGCCCCACCGTGTGGCTGCTCAGCCTGTTCTGGTTGTTGCAGGCGTTCGGCACCATTGGCATTACCCTGTTCCTGCCGCTGATTGTGCAGTCGGTGTCGGGCCAGGGCTCGTTCGTGGTCAGCCTGATGTCGGCGCTGCCATTCCTGCTGGCCTGCGTGTTCATGTACGTCAACGGCCGCCACTCCGACCAGCACGGTGAGCGCGCCCTGCACCTGGGTGGGCCGCTGCTGGCGGCGGGCATCGTCCTGGGCATTGCCGTGGTCTGTGGCAACCATGGCCTGGCGTATGCCTTGCTGGTGCTGGCGGTGGCGTTCAACTGGGCAGCCACGCCGGTGTTCTGGGCCACCACCACCGAATACCTGTCGGGGCCGGCCGCCGCCGTGTCCATTGCCTTGATCAACTCCATTGCCAACCTCGCAGGCCTGGGCCTGCCGCCGGTGATGGGGTGGATCAAGGACGCTACTCACACCTATGACTATGCCCTGTTGCTGGTCGCCTGCGCCTTGCTGGCCGGCGGCGTGCTGGGGCTGTACCTGGGGGCCCAACGGGCCCGTGGCCAGATTCACCTGCAAGGAAATGCCAATGAACGCAAACGTGCTTAAGATCGCCCGCCTGCCGGACATGCTCACCGAACGCCTGCTGGCCGATTTCGCCGTGCTGGACAGTGACGAACAGGCCAGCGGCCTGGGGCAGGGCGCTGCGCACATTCGCGCAGTGGTTGCCAATGGCGAGTCGAAGGTGACCCGCGCGCTGCTCGATCGCCTGCCCGCCGTGGAAATCATCGTGGTGTTCGGCGTGGGCTATGACGGTGTCGACGTGGCGGCCGCGCGCGAGCGTGGCATTGCCGTCACCCACACCCCGGACGTGCTTACCGACGACGTGGCCGACTTTGCCATGGCACTGCTGTTGGGTATTGCCCGCGGCACAGGGCCCGCCGACCGTTTCGTGCGCCAGGGTCGTTGGGCTGACGGCCCCATCGCCTTTACCCGCAAGGTCAGTGGCGCGCGCCTGGGCATTATCGGCCTGGGGCGCATCGGCCAGGCCATTGCCCGGCGCGCCGAGGGTTTCGACATGGCGGTGGCCTATTGCGGGCGCAACCGTCAGGCAGTGGACTACGCCTTTTACCCGGATGCGGTGAGCCTGGCGGCAGCGGTGGACTTCCTGGTGGTGGCCGTGGGCGGCGGCGCGCAGACCTTGCACCTGGTGGATGCCCAGGTATTGGAGGCGCTGGGGCCCGAGGGTTACCTGATCAATGTCGGGCGTGGCAGCGTGGTCGATGAGGCCGCACTGTTCCAGGCGCTTGCCACCCATCAACTGGCCGGTGCGGCGCTGGACGTTTTCGAAGACGAACCGCGCCCGCACCCCGGTCTGCTGGGCCTGGACAACGTGCTGCTGACCCCGCACATGGCCAGCGCCACCTGGGCCACGCGGCGGGCCATGTCCGACCTGACCCTGGCCAACCTGTCGGCATTCTTCGCCGGCCAGCCACTGCCTACGCCTATCCCGGCTTGACGCCCCGCCCGCCAGGCTATGCTGGGAGTGACAGGCGCCGCATTCAGGCGCGCGCCGCCGGGGAGTCGTGATGCTGATCAGTGAGTTGGCCCGCCAGAGCGGGCTGAGCCCGCGCATGCTGCGCTATTACGAAGAGCAGGGCCTGATCCGCCCACAGCGGCTGGCGTCCGGCTACCGTGACTACCATCGCGCCGATATTCAGCGGCTCAAGCACATCCAGGCGCTTCAGGATGCCGGCATGACGCTGCTGGTGATCCGCCGGGTGCTGCCGAGCCTGCTCGCTGTAACGCCTGCGCCGGGCGCCGATGCACCGTTGGTGCAAGCCTTGCGCAAGCAGCGCGGGCACGTGCTGCAGGCCATGCTGGAGCAGCGCCGTGCACTTGCCATCATTGATCAGTACCTGGCGGCCCATCATTGATCAGTACCTGGCGGCGCTGGGGCAGCTCGATCCGCTGCCGGTGGCTAACGACGCGTTGTCCGGCGGCGTCGCCCACATCTCCTGATCAGCCCTGTGTCAGGCCGGCCAAAACGGCAATGGCCGCTCTGCTGCCAGCGCGTACAAACCCGCTCCGTACAGGCCATCAGCGCTGCCAGGGGCGGCAAGGGTGATGCGGTTCATGATGTAGCCAGGATCGAACCGACTGGTCAGGTACAGGCCTGCGTCCTGAAAGTGCCGCTCCAGGGCGCGCAGGTAGTGGCGGTTGAGGTTGATACTGAGGCCGCCGGTCAACACCATGCGGTCGATTTCAGGGTCCATGGCCAGCGCGCAACGCAGGGCATCGGCCATCGGCCGTGTGCTCAGGCGCAGCAGGTTGGTTGCATAGAGATCATTGCTGGCCAAGGCCAGGGCCAGCGCCTCTTCATGGGCCATGCCGGCGGCGCGCAGGCCGGCCATGGTGGAGCGGGTCCAGCGCTCATGGTCGTGATGGCGCAGGGCACGATGAAGGTTATGCAGCCCGCGTCCGGAACTGAAGGCGGCCAGGTGGTTGTGGGCGCCGCACTCGCACGGCAGGTCCAGCGCACGGCGCTCGTCCAGTTGCACCGGTGCCACCGCCCAGTGACCGAATTCGTGTTGCGGGCCGACGCTGTCCAGCGGCATCAGGTGGGTGCGCAGGTCCAGGGTGCGGCAGGCGATGCTGTTGTTGAGGGTCACCAGCATGATCTTGCGCAGGCCCTGGCTCAGGTGCGCAGGCTGGCTCACGTAGTGCAACAGGCTGCTGGTGATGTCATGCACCACGTGCCAGCGAATATGCGGTGCACGCCTGGCCAGTTCACCCGGCAGGTCCGGTTCCCTGCCATTGCTACCCCACCTCTGGCCGCCGCGCGTGTTCAGGCTGGCCCCCAGGGATACGCCACAGCGGCTGGCGCCCCGGCTGTTGGCGGTATCGACCAGGTAGTCCAGCAGGCAGTCCTTGAGTAGCCGGCTATTAGCCTGTTGGTGGTTGGCCAGGCTGATGGCCGGGCGCACCTGCACTTCGTCCAGGCCCTGCGCGGCGCGAAAGCGCGCCGAGCGCAACCAGGTGCCGCCGATATCGAAGACAATGGTACGCAGGGCACTGTGCTGGTCTGCGGCCGGCATCGCTTGCCAATGTATGGGTGAAAGCATGAAGGGCTCCTGTCCATGGATGGGCCGTTACATGGCACCCTTGACAGCGCTGTGAAGGTCAATGGTTTTGTGCGCAGACAGGCAATTTTCTCCGGCGGCATGATGGATTGGCGTTTCAGCGACAGTGGCTTGCCCCGATCCACCCCGGCATTGCTACACTCGCGCTTTTGCCGGAGTACCACCATGACTGCCGATTTTCGCCGCCCTGTTGCGCTGGACAAGGCCTACCGACTGCTCAACCACGGGCCTACGGTGCTGGTCAGTGCCGCGCATGGCGGCCGGCGCAATATCATGGCCGCCGCCTGGGCCATGCCCCTGGATTTCCAGCCACCCAAGGTTGCCGTGGTGCTCGACAAATCCACCTGGACCCGGCAGTTGCTCGAAGCCAGTGGCACCTTCGTGCTGCAGGTGCCTTGCGTAGCCCAGGCCGACATCGTGCAGACGGTAGGCAACACCGCCGGCAAGACCCTGGACAAGTTCGCCGCCTATGGCCTGCACACCTTCGCCGGTGAACAGCTGGACGCGCCGTTACTGGAGGGTTGCGTGGCATGGTTGGAGTGCCGCCTGCTGCCCGAACCTCACAACGAGGGCACCTACGACCTGTTCCTGGGCGAAGTGATCAGCGCCCAGGCCGATTCGCGTGTGTTCAGTGAAGGGCACTGGCATTTCGAGCAGCATGATCAACTGCGTACCCTGCATCACGTGGCGGGTGGGCATTTCATGGCGATTGGCGCGCCGGTGGTGGGCAATATGCTCTAGCGCCGCTTGCGGTTAATGCCGTAGGAACTGCCGAAAGGCTGCGAAAAGGTTCGCAGGCTCTTCGGCGGCCCGCTGCGTGCGCCTTCGCAGCCTGGTGGCAGCGCCTACGGCCAAGCCGGCGTTTATCGCCTCAGGCAGCCGCTTCCTGCTTGAGCGTGGCCATGTCGATGACGAAACGGTATTTCACGTCGCCCTTGACCATGCGTTCGTACGCCTGGTTGATGTCTTTCATGGCGATCATCTCGATGTCCGAGACGATGTTGTGCTTGGCGCAGAAGTCGAGCATTTCCTGGGTTTCCTGAATGCCGCCAATCAGCGAGCCGGCCAGGCTGCGACGCTTGAAAATCAGATTGAACACGGTGGGGGAAGGGTGCGGCGAGTCCGGGGCGCCCACCAGGGTCATGGTGCCGTCGCGCTTGAGCAGCGCCAGGAACGGGTCCAGGTTATGCGGTGCGGCCACGGTGTTGAGGATAAAGTCCAGCTGGTTGGCCTGGGTAGCCATCTCGTCGGCATTCTTCGACACGATGACTTCGTTGGCGCCCAGCCGCAGGCCGTCTTCGCGCTTGTTCGGCGAGGTGGTGAACAGCACCACGTGAGCGCCCATGGCATGGGCGATTTTCACCGCCATGTGGCCCAGGCCACCCAGGCCTACCACACCGACTTTCTTGCCGGGGCCCACCTTCCAGTGGTTCAGCGGCGAGTAGGTGGTGATGCCGGCGCACAGCAAAGGGGCCACGGCGGCCAGGTTGTCCTTGTGGGGAATGCGCAGCACGAACTTTTCTTTCACCACGATGGTGTCCGAGTAGCCGCCGAAGGTGTTTTCACCGCCGAACACCGGGCCGTTGTACGTGCCGGTGAAACCGCTCTCGCAGTATTGCTCTTCGCCTTCTGCGCAGGACGCGCAATGCTGGCAGCTGTCTACCATGCAGCCTACGCCCGCCAGGTCGCCGACCTTGAAGGCCTTCACGTTGGCGCCTACCGCCACCACCTTGCCGACGATCTCGTGGCCGGGTACCGAAGGGTAGAGCGTGTTGTTCCATTCGTTGCGCGCGGTGTGCAGGTCGGAGTGACACACGCCGCAGTAGAGAATGTCGATCTGAACGTCATCGGCGCCCGGGGTGCGGCGTTCGAAACGGTAGGGTTTGAGGGCGTCGCTGGCGCTCTGGGCGGCATAGCTATACGTCTTGATCATGACAGTCACCTCGTTGGGGAAAAAAGCTTGGAACAGCATAGTCGCCCTTAAGTGCCATGAAACGATTCACCGATGAATGAAGAAGGGGTTCAAGCCGTGATACCCCTTGAAATCATGAAACCAAACCTCAAGGTAATGATCAGATTGAGTTGCTGGAAAGCGACCTGTTAGGCTGGGGGATCAGCGCGTCGTCGGCATGTTCGGCCGCTGCATGAATCTTCCGTTCCAAGACCCGAGGAGAACTACTGCAATGGCAACGCCAACCAAGAAGCCCGCCGCTGTGAAGAAACCTGCAGCCGCGAAAAAAACCGCCGCCACCAAGACCACCGCCACCAAGACCGCTGCCGCGAAACCCGCCGCCAAGCCGGTAGCCGCCAAGGCGCCTGCCACCAAGCCTGCGCTGGACAAGCCGGCCGCGCTGAAAACCCGCGCCCGTGCCCTGGCCACGCCCACTGATCTTGGCAGCGAAGCCACCCGTGACCTGAGCGGCGCGCTGAACCGCCTGCTGGCCGATGTGTTCTCGCTGTACCTGAAAACCAAGAACTTCCACTGGCACGTCAGCGGTCCGCACTTTCGGGACTACCACCTGCTGCTGGACGACCACGCCACCGAAATTTTCGCCATGGTCGACGCCATTGCCGAACGCACGCGCAAAATTGGCGGCAACTCGCTGCGCTCCATCGGCCACATTGCCCGCCTGAGCAAGGTGCTGGACAACGACGCCGAATTCGTCCAGCCGCTGGACATGCTGGGCGAGCTGCAGGACGACAACAAGAACCTGGCCGCCTACATGCGCGAAGTGCACGAGCTGTGCGACAAGTACAACGACATCGCCACCGCCAGCCTGATCGAGAACTGGATCGACGAAACCGAACAGCGCACCTGGTTCCTGTTCGAAACCAGCCGCCAGGGTGATATCACCACCGGTCATTGATGCACTGTTGACCAGCCCCTGCTGTATGTTGTGGGGTTCATAATTGGAGCTGCCGGAAGGCTGCGAAAAGGTCCGCAGCACCTTCGGCGATGTCATGTTGATCGCAGGCCCCCTGCGCGCGCCTTCGCAGCCTGGCGGCAGCTCCTGCCCCAGCGTGCCTCCACGGTTTTGATAGTGAAACCTTTCGGCCAGCGCTAGACTCAAACCGTGAATCCACGCTCACGGGGCCCGAGTCCGGCCATGCACTTTCTTTCCCAAGACCACGGCTGCGAAGGCTGGCGTGGCGAAATGGCGGCGCGCATCCGCGCCTTCGACTGGTCGCAGACCGACCTCGGTCCGTTCGACCAGTGGCCTGCCAGCCTGCGCATGGCTGTGCAGTTTCTGCTGGCATCGCCCTTGCCCCTGGTGATGCTGTGGGGGCGCATGGGCTACATGATCTACAACGACGCCTACTCGGTGTTCGCCGGTGGCCGCCACCCCTACCTGCTGGGCTCGCCCGTGGAGCTGGGCTGGCCCGAGGTGGCCGACTTCAACCGCCATGTGGTCGATACCTGCCTGGCGGGCGGCACGTTGTCATACCGCGACAAGGAACTGGTGCTGCTGCGCAACGGCGTGCCCGAAGACGTGTGGATGGACCTTTACTACAGCCCCGTGGCGGGCGATGACGGGCGCCCGGCGGGGGTCATGGCCATCGTCGTGGAAACCACCGCGCACATGCTTTCCGAGCGCGCCCGCGAAGCCGCCGAGCGCGCCTACCGCGCCACCAACGAGCGCTTGCAGATGGCCCTCAACACCGGCGCGGTGATGGGTTCGTTCGTCTGGGATATCAGCAACGACAGGCTCTCCGGCGACGAGCGTTTTGCCCGCACCTTCCTGTTTCCGCCCGAGCTTGGCCTTGACCAGTTGCCCGCCAGTGCCGCCCTGCAGGTGATTCACGACGACGACCGCGAGCAGGTGCGCAGCCTGATTGATCAGGCCGTGCAGCACGGCGGCCCGTACAATGCTGAATACCGCCTGCGCCGTCCGGATGGCAGCTACCACTGGGTGCTCGCCAGTGGTCGTTGCGATTACGACGATCAAGGCCGGCCCGCACGGTTCCCCGGCGTGCTGATTGATATTCACGAACGCAAGATGGCCGAGGCGTCGCTGCTGAAACTGACCCGTAACCTGGAACAGCGGGTGGAACAGGAGGTGCGCGCGCGCTCCGAGGTGGAAGACAAACTGCGCCAGTCGCAGAAACTCGAAGCCATCGGCGGCCTGACAGGGGGCGTGGCCCACGACTTCAACAACGTGCTGCAGGTGATTGCCGGCAACCTGCACCTGCTGGCGCGCCAGCAGCGCGACAACCCTGAGGTCCAGGTGCGCGTGGCCGCGGCGATCGATGCCGTGGAGCGCGGCGCCAAGCTGTCGTCGCAGTTACTGGCGTTTGCCCGTCGCCAGCAGCTGTCGCCGGCCACCTACAACCTGCGGCGCCTTTATGATGGCCTGGGCGAATTGCTGGTGCGCGCGCTGGGGGAAACCGTGCAGGTGCGCATGCAGGTGCCCGACCAGCCTTGGTGCATCCACGTGGACCGCAACCAGCTGGAAAATGCCGTGCTCAATTTGGCCATCAATGCCCGCGACGCCATGAGTGGCGAGGGGGAGATCGTCATCAGCACTGAGAACGTGGTGCTGGGGCGCGAATTTTGTGCGGGCAAGGGCATCAGTGCCGGTGACTACGTGCGGCTGGGCGTCAGCGACAGCGGTGCGGGCATGTCGCCTGCCACCGTGGCCCAGGCCTTCGAACCCTTCTTTACCACCAAGCCTGATGGCCTGGGCACGGGGCTGGGGTTGAGCATGGTGTTCGGCTTCGTCAAGCAGAGCGCCGGCCATGTGGAGATCAGTAGCACCGAAGGGCAGGGCACCACCGTACACATGTACTTCCCGCGCAGCGAAGGCGCGGAGGCCGTGGAAACGGCCTCGGCGTCGCCGACCGGCATCCGTGGAGAGGAAAGCATCCTGCTGGTGGAAGACGATGACCAGGTACGTGCCACCGCCGCCGAGTTGCTGGAGCAACTGGGTTACCGGGTGGTGATTGCCGAAAACGGCGATGTGGCCATGGGGCTGCTGGTTGCCGGATTGCAGGTGGACCTGATTTTCACCGACGTAGTCATGCCCGGCCGCATCAAGAGTGCCGACCTGGCAGCTTGGGCGCAGGCGCGCACGCCACCGCTACCGGTGTTGTTCGCCTCGGGCCATACCCGTGACATTATTTCGCGCAACAATCAGTTGGCGCCCGGCCAGCACCTGCTGCGCAAGCCGTACGGGCCTGACGCACTGGCCGATAGGGTGCGGCGGGTGTTGCACGGCGGCGCCAGCTGATCACGGCGCCTCGCGTTCCAGCAGGCGGCGCTTGCGTTCCACGCCCCAGCGGTAGCCCGACAACGCACCGTCGCTGCGCACCACCCGGTGGCAGGGAATGGCCACCGCCAGGCGGTTGGCACCGCACGCCTGGGCCACCGCCCGCGTGGCAGTGGGTGCGCCGATCAGCCGGGCTACTTCGGCATAGCTGGCGGTGCTGCCTGGCGGGATGCTGCGCAGTGCCTGCCATACCCGCTCCTGGAACGCGGTGCCGCGCACGTCCAGGGGCAGGTCCAGGCCAATGCCCGGCGCTTCGACAAACCCCACCACCTGCGCCATCCATTGCTCAAAGCTGGCGTCGGCGCCGATCAGTTCGGCCTGGGGGAAGCTGTCCTGCAGGTCGCGCAGCAACTGCTCGGCGTCATCGCCCAGCAGAATCGCGCACACGCCACGCTCGCTGCCGGCCACCAGGATGTCCCCCAGCGAACAGCGCCCCAGGGCGAAGCGGATGGTCACCTGGGCGCCGCCATTGCGAAATTGCACAGGCTTCATACCCAGCCGCTGGTTGCTTGACTCGTAGAAGCGGCTGTTGGCGTTGAACCCGGCTGCGTACACCGCATCCGTTACCGAACCGCCCGGCTTGAGCTGCTCGCGCACCCGCTGTGCGCGCCGGGCATCGCCGTAGGCCTTGGGCGTCAGCCCGGTGAGGCGTTTGAACAGGCGATGAAAATGATACGGGCTCAGGCCCACATCGGCCGCCAGTTGCGCCAGCGAGGGTGGGCTGATGGCAGCGTCCAGCAACGCGCAGGCGCGGGTCACCAGGGCGGCATGAGCATCACGGGTGCGTGCGGCCAGAGTGTGCCGGCTGGGGCGATAACCGGCAGCCTCGGCCTGTGCGGCGCTGTCGAAAAACTCGACATTTTCGCGCCGCGGGCGTCGGGCCGGGCTGCCGGGCGGGCAATACAGGCCGGTGGTGCGCACGGCGTAGACGAACTCGCCGTCGGCGCTGGCGTCGCGGGCCAGCACGGCCAGCCAGCGGGGGTCGGTTTCAGCCACGGGGTTCATGGGCATTGCCTTGCAGGTTGAACATGACCCCCAGCTTAGCGCTGCGGTGCAGCGGAAACACCCCGAGTCTTGCGCGGCAATTTTTTGTGGGAGCCTTAGAAGTTCGCCGGGGTGTTGGCGCTGATCACTTCCGCCTCGTCCTGACCGATGTTGCGGAAACGGTGCGGCAGGGTGGTGGGGATGTAGTAGCCGTCACCGGGGTTGAGGATGCTGGTCTGGCCGTCGATGGTCAGCTCGATGGTGCCTCGGGTGACTACGCCGCATTCCTCGCCTTCGTTGTGCACGATCAGCTCGTCACCCGAGTGCGCGCCGGGGGCGTACAGTTCGCGCAGCATGCGCATGTCACGGCCGGGCAGGGTGGCGCCTACCAGTAGCAGGCGCAGGCCTTCGCGGCCCAGGTCTGGCTGTTCGTCGGAGCGGAACACATAGCGTTCCTGCTTGGGCGGCTCGTCGAAGGTGAAGAAGTCGGCCAGGCTCATGGGGATGCTTTGCAGCAGCTTCTTCAGCGAGCTGACCGAGGGGCTTACGCGGTTCTGCTCGATGTTGGAAATGGTCGAGTTGGTCACGCCGCTGCGGCGGGCCAGTTCTCGTTGGGACAGTTGAAACCGTTCGCGCACCAACTTCAGTCGTGTTCCGGTATCCATAGGTGCCTTATTGTTCAGGGGCTTCATGTCGAAAATGACCTGACCTTTATAACCATCGCGGTCGGCAGGTCAAGGCGTTTTAACCGTTACAGGGTCAATCGTCGCGCGTCAGCACTTCCAGCAGTTCAATATCGAAGCGCAGGTTGCTGTTCGGCTTGATGTGTGCGCCCATGCTGCGCTCGCCATAGGCCAGGTGCGCGGGCACGAAAAGCCTGCGCTTGCCGCCTACCTGCATGCCCATCAGGCCGATGTCCCAGCCCTTGATGACGCGACCGGTGCCGATCACGCACTGGAAGGGCTTGCCGCGCGAATGCGAGGAGTCGAACTCGGTGCCGTCTTCCAGGGTGCCGCAGTAGTGCGTGGTGATGAGCGCGCCCTTGACCACGGCCTTGCCGGTGCCCGGGTGGAGGTCTTCTACCAGTAGTTCGTTGTTCATCACGGGGGCCTGTCAAATCCGGGCAGTTAGTTTACGCAATTTGCTATCGCTATCCCACACAGCCTTGCGGGCGCTGCCGTTTTTTGTGGGAGCGGGTTCTATCCGCGAAAAGTGCGCCTCGGTGTATCTGGCGGTATGCGGTGCGGCCTTCGCGGGCAGAGCCCGCTCCCACACAAATCGTTTGAAATGCCTGCTTCAAGGCCTTTCTAAAAAGTCAATGCGGCAATTGTTCGCTTTTTTGTAACGATCATTTGCGCAAACACGGGTTTTTAGTGGACTAACCAGTTGGTTAAAATTCGTTACTGCTCATAGGAATGGCAACTACATGAAAACCCTGTCTTTTTTCTTCGGTGCTAGCATTCTGGCACTCGCCTCCTCCAGCGCCTTCGCCGCTACTCACCAGCAACTGGACAATGCCCAGGCCCTGCAGGTAATCAGCAGCGTCAAGGCCAGCCTGGCCGCGCAGAAAAGCTTTGGTTGCGTAGCGGTGGTCGACGTGTCCGGCACTCTGCTGGCCTTTGAACGCCTGGACGGCGCGCCGCTGGGTTGCGTCGATGCCTCAATCGGCAAGGCACGCACCTCGGCGCTGTACCGCGCGCCATCGGTCAAGTTCATGGAGCGCCTGCAGAAAGGCGAGAACACCGTGCTGGAAATCCCCCACGCCGTGGCCCTGGGCGGCGGCTACCCGCTGACCCTGAATGGCGAAGTAGTGGGTGCGGTCGGCGTCAGCACCCCGGTTCAGGCCCTGGACAACCAGGCCAGCGAAACCGCGGCGCAAGCCCTCAAGTAACACCTCCCCGCTTTCACCTGATTCAACCGGTACCGCGACAGGCTCACGCCAGTCGCGGCGCCCCACTGTGCACACCATTAAAAGCCCCGGAGCCTTGGCTACCGGGGATGTGATCACAACGGACGATCAACCATGATAAATCTAAGCCGACGCCATCTGGTCTTCGGCGCCACCAGCCTCCTGGCTGCCGGTGCCCTGGGCAAGACCCTGCTTGTGTCCAACGCGTTCGCCAGCGCCCCGCTGGTCAGCAACCTGACCTTGCCAGCGGACTTCCTGGCCTTGTCCATGCGCCTGACCGGCATCGACAAGCCCGACCTGCAGCTGGGCCAACGCCTGTACGACTGGCTCAACCACGCGGCCCCGCAACTGACGGCCAACATGACGGCCCTCAATGCCTTGCTGGACGCTCATCAGAACGCCGCCCCCAATGCCTTTCAGGCGCAACTGGCCAGTCAGCCAGCCCCTGTGGCGGCGCTGTACCAGGCCCTGCTGGGCGGTTGGTACCTGGGCGTGGTGGGCAGCAAGATGAACCCCGTGTGCGTCGGCTTCGAAACCATCGTCAGCTACCAACTGCTGAGCACCTCCTTTACCCCGCCGAGCTATTGCGCCGGTGAACCGAATTTCTGGATTCAACCTCCTCAGTCCGAGAGCGTGGCCCATGTCTGATTCCCTCAGTGCAGATGTAGTCGTCATTGGTGCCGGCATCGCCGGTTCCCTGTCGGCGCTGAAAATGGCCAAGGCCGGTGCTTCGGTGCTGATCCTGGAGTCGGGGCCGGAAATCAAGCGTGACGAGGCCGTGGAGCTGTTCCGCAACAGCCCGCTCAAGGGCGACTTCACCGAACCCTACCCGCCAAAACCCTGGGCCCCGCAGCCCAAGTTCCAACCGGTGGACAACGGCTACCTGATCCAGAAAGGCCCGGACCCGTACCTGGCCTCCTACCTGCGTGGCGTGGGTGGCACCACCTGGCACTGGGCGGGGCAGGCGTTCCGTATCCAGCCCAACGACATGCGCCTGCAGTCACTGTATGGCGTGGGTGTGGACTGGCCGCTCAGCTATGCCGAGCTGGAACCTTTCTACTGCGACGCGGAAATCCAGATGGGCGTCTCCGGTGACGCCGACCTGGGTTCGCCGCGCTCGCAGCCTTATCCGCTGCCGGGCATTCCACTGCCTTACGGTTTCGAGCGCATGAAGCAGCGCCTGGCCGGCCTGGGTTATGAGGTGGGCATCGGCCCGCAGGCGCGCAACAGCGTGGCCTATGACGGCCGCCCGGCCTGCTGTGGCAACAACAACTGCATGCCCGTGTGCCCCATCGACGCCCAGTACCACGGTGGCATCGCCGCACGCAAAGCGCTGGACGCCGGTGTGCGCATCGTCGCCAACGCCGTGGTCTATCGCATCGAGGCCGATGACAAGGGTCGCATCGTAGCCGTGCACTACCTGGACGCCCACAAGGCCACCCACAAGGTCACCGGCAAGCAATTCGTGCTGACCGCCAACGCCATCGAAAGCAGCAAGCTGCTGTTGATGTCCACCAGCGACCGCATGCCCAACGGCATTGCCAACAGCAACGACATGGTCGGTCGCCACCTGATGGACCACCCCGGTTCGTCCGTGGAGTTCCTGGCCGACGAGCCGATCTACTTCGGCCGTGGCCCCATGCGCCCCAGCAGCATCAACAACATCCGTGATGGCGCTTTCCGATCCGACCGCTCGGGCCTGCGTATCGACCTGGCCAACACCAACCCCACGCGCATGCTTACCGAGCGCCTGATCAAGCAGGGCTACTACGGCAAGGCGCTGAACGAGAAGCTCAAGTACCAGGCCGACCACTACGTGCTGCTCAAGGGCATGATGGAAATCCTGCCCGACCGCGACAACCGCATTGTACTCAGCAAGACCGAGAAGGATGCCTGGGGGTTGCCGCGCGTTGAGGTGTACTACAAGTTCCCGGAATACGTGCACAAGGGCTACGACCACTCCATCGAGGTATACAAGGACATCGCCAACGCCATGGGCGGTACCGAAGTGGTGTTCAGCAAGCGTGGCGTGTACGACAACAACCAGCACATCACCGGCACCCTGAGCATGGGCGCCGACCCTGCGACTTCGGTGGTGGACCGCGACCTGCGCAGCCACGACCACGAAAACCTGTTCATGGCCGGCACTGGCGTAATGCCCACCGCCGCCATCGTCAACTCTACCCTGACCGGCACCGCGCTGGCCCTGCGCATGGCCGACACCGTGCTCAAGAGCTTGGCATGAACCGGGAGCTAACCATGAAAAAATTCGTTTTGGCGGTACTCCCGCTGCTGGCCAGCCTGGGTGCCCAGGCGGCCGAACAACCGGTCGATTCAGCACTGATCAGCCGTGGCGAATACCTGGCCCACGCGGCCGACTGCACCGCCTGCCACACCGCGTCCAAGGGCAAGGCCTTTGGTGGTGGTTACCCGGTAGGCACGCCGTTCGGGGTGATCTACGGCACCAACATTTCCTCGGACAAGGAGCACGGTATCGGCAACTGGAGCGACGACCAGTTTGTCGCTGCGGTGCGTGACGGCGTGGGCAAGGGCGGCGAGCAGCTGTACCCGGCCATGCCTTATGACTCGTTTACCAAGATGTCCCGCGACGACGTATTGGCCATCAAGGCCTACCTGATGTCGCTGCCACCGGTGGCCGAGGCATCGCCCCAGACCGACCTGCCGTTCCCGTTCAACCAGCGCTGGGGCATGACCTTCTGGAAGTTTTTCAACTTCAAGCAAGGCGAGCTCAAGCCTGACCCAAGCCAGACCGCCGAGTGGAACCAGGGCCGTTACCTCGTGGAAGCCTTGGCCCACTGCGGCACCTGCCACACGCCGCGTAACCTGACCATGGGCATGGACACCAAGAAGCCGTTCGCCGGTGGCGACCTGGGCAGCTTCGTGGCCTACAACATCACCCCGGACAAGGTCGCCGGCATCGGCAACTGGACCCAGGCGCAACTGGTCACCTACCTCAAGACCGGTCACGTCGACGGCCTGGCCACCGCCTCCGGCCCCATGGCCGAAGCTATCGAGCACAGCCTGCAGTACCTGCCCGAGACCGACCTGACCGCCATCGCCACCTACCTGCAGTCCACCCCGGCGATCGCCGACGACAAGCAGCCAGGTTCGCGCGCCAGCTTCGGCAAGCCAAGCGACGGCTACGTCGGCCTGCGCGGCCAGAGCCCTGCCGTACTGGCTCAGGACCCGGGCCGTGCGCTGTTCATGGGTAGCTGCGCCACCTGTCACGGGGCCAAGGGCCAGGGCGCCGGCAGCGGTTTCGGCGCCTACCCTGCGCTGTTCAACCACACCACCACCGGTGCGGCTGACGCCAAGAACGTGGTCTCGGTGATCCTGGGCTCGGTGAATCGCAAGATGGTCAAGGGCGACATCCTGATGCCATCCTTCGCCGAAGACCTGAATGACGAGCAAGTGGCGCAAGTCACCAACTACGTCTTCAAACAGTTCGGCAACCCGGCGGCTGCCACGGTGGACGCCAAGCAAGTGGCCAAGCTGCGCAAGGATCAGGGGCTGCCTAATCCGCCGCTGGTGCTGGAAGGCGACAAGATGTAATTGGCTGTAGTTGTGTGAATGCCAAAGGCCGCCCTGAGATGGGCGGCCTTTTTGCATTTCTGGTGGGGCGTCGGCAACACGGTGTTCAGCCAAACACCAAAGGCGGGCAGCTCGGTGCATCAGGCCATGGCACAGTGCAACAAACGTGGGAGCGGGTTCTACCCGCGAAGCGCCGCGCAGCCTATCGGCAGCGGCTACGTTACCGGTGCAAACCGGCCAATACGCTGTCCACCAGCGCGCGAGCGCTATCCAGGCAATGCAGCGTCGAACCAATCAACCCACGCTGCGGCAGACCGCAGTCGGAGCGTTCAAAGGCCGTCTCACTGGCGCACTTGAGCAGCAGCGATACCTGCACCAGCGCATCTTTCACAGGCACACCGGCCCGCACCGAAAACAGTGCCTTGTCATTGGCCCCGCAATCGCCGAAATCTTGTGAGGTAGTCAGAAGGGGTAAAGCACAGTCGTCTTGCATCAGGTTGAATCCTTCAGGTAATCAGCCAAAGCCGCGTCCTCGCTGCCAAACGAAGGGTGGCGGCCGTACGCAGGTTGGCAGACCGGTACCTGAAGAGCCCGGCGCACGCGAACGTGCCCTGCGTACAGCCACCATGAACGGTGGCTCGACGCACTTCAGGTATTCGGGCTGCCAACCCGGCCGCTGGGTTCAGCGGCGGAGGGAAGGGTAGGCCTGGGTACTTGACGTGCGCAAGACGGCGGGGAGCTTACAGGGTGAAATCAGAAAGGTCCTACAAAAAGGGAAGTAGGACCAACGTTTTTCGCGGGAGGAAACCGGCGACTCGGTGTTAAGCCAAGCACTAAAGGCTGGCAACTCGGTGCCTGTTGGGTAGGGGTTGTCAGCCTGGGTGCCCGCCTGGAGATCTCGTTATTGTGGGGCGCGCTCCTCCAGCTTGCCCTTGCGCTGACTGAACCACTCATACCCACTGACGCACAAAATCCCCGCGGTCACTAACGCCGCCCCCATCAGGAAGCGCGCCTCCAGCGGCTCATCCAGCAGCCATACGCCAAAGCCGATGCCATACAACGGCGTCAGAAACGCCAGCACCCCCAACCGCGAGGCCAGGTAGGTGCGCAGCAACCAGAACCATGCCAGCAGGCTGGCAAACGACATCACCAGCACCTGATACGTCAGGTTGACTACCACCGTGGGCGTGAAGTTGGCGCTGGCTTGGTGCAGGGCCACGGCGGCCGCCAGCAGCAGCACACAGGCGCCCAGCAGTTGGTACAGCAAGGTCTGGGTGGCGGGTGCGCCGGACAGGCGTGTTGTGCGCACCACCACGGTGGTGGCGCCCCAGGCGGCGCCGGCCGCCAGGCCCAGGGCGTCGCCCAGCAGGGTGCTGGTGCCTTGGCTGCCGTGGCCGCTGAAGGCGACGACAATGCCCAGGAAAGCCAGGCCGATGCCGCCCCATTGCGCCGCCTTCAGGCGCTCGGCCGGCAGCTTCCAGTGCAGCCCCAACGCGGCGAAGATCGGCGAGGTGTAGAGGAATATCACCATGTGCGAGGCGGTGGTGTGGCGCAGGCCTTCACCCACCAGCAGGTATTCCAGGCCGAACAGCCCGCCAATGGCCAGGCCTGGCAGCCAGTGGTTGTCTCCGGCGCGCGGCTGCTCGCGGCGCCAGAACATCAGGGTGGCCACCAGTACGGCGGCCACGCCCGAGCGCACGCCAATCTGCAGGATGGGTGATATGTCGGTGGCGATCGCCTTGATCGCCACTTGCTGCAAGCCCCAGATGGCGCACAGCACCAGCATCATGCCGCTGGCGCGGCCGTCCAGCGCGCTGCGCTGCTGCATGGGGATGTTCCTGTTGTGGTTGGAAAGGTTTGGCATTATGAGGCTGACGGGTTTTATTGATATAGTTCCTATCTGACAGTCAATAGCTGGACTCCGACATTCCTTTCAGGTTGACACCATGAAGCTCGACATTGCCCAGCACTTGCAGTTGCCGCCCTTCAGGTATGAGCTGCCGGCGCCGGTGTTCTTCCGCACCGCGTGCATGCCGGCACATGCTATGTATCCGCGGCATCGCCATGCGTGGGGAGAGTTCGTGTATTCGTTCAGCGGCGTGATGGAAATCGAGATTGCCAACCACCACTATCTGGCACCGCCGCAATACGGCATCTGGTTGCCGCCGGACGTTGAGCACATGGGTTTCAACCGCCATGAGGCGTGCCACTGCTCGGTGTACCTGGCGCCGGAGCTGTGCGCACAGATGCCCGCGCGACATTGCGCGTTGACGCTCAGCCCGTTGATTCGTGCCTTGTTGGAAGCGCTGCGAGCCGAGCCGCCGACCCTGCCACAAACCGACGAACAACAACGCTTGCTACACGTGTTGGTGGACCGCCTGGCCCGAGCGCCCCACGCGGGCAGTTACTTGCCAGGTTCCAGCGACCCGCTGCTGGGGCCGGTACTGCGCGCACTGGAAGCCAACCCCGCCGATCCACGTTCACTGCCCCAACTGGCACGCTGGGTGAACACCACCGAGCGCACACTGGTGCGCCGCTGTCAGCGGGACTTGGGCATGTCATTCGCGCAATGGCGCCAACGCCTCAAGGTGGTCGATGCACTGGCGAAACTGGAGCAGGGCCATACCGTGGAAGCCATCGGCCTGGACTTGGGCTACAGCAGCGCGTCAGCGTTCATCAGCATGTTTCGGCGCATGACCGGTGCTACCCCGGACGAGTACCGCAAGGGCAACACGCCGGGCCTGATCAGTTGACCGCCACCAACGCCTTCAGCGACGCATCGAAGCGTTGCAGCGCGTTGACTTGCACCTGGCGCTGGGCGTTCACCTGATCGGTGATTTCCGGCGCGCGTTTGGTGTGGGTCCACACCGGGCTCATGTTCTTGCCGTCCATGCCGCGCGCTTCGCCAATGTAGGTCAGGTTGCTGTCGTAGAACTGGGCCCGCACGCTGGCCTGCACATCCGAACTGCGTTCGGTGGCCAGGGTGCTGCGGGTATCGAGCACCACGATCACGTCAGGCCGCGCCGCCATCACCGCGTCGAGGTTGGGGTAGAAGGTGACCGAGGCAAACTGCTGTTGCAGCGAGGTGCGTACCGAGTCTACGGCCAGGCGCGGGTCTGAGCTGTTGATGTAGGCCTGCTGAATCGGTGATTGCAGCAGGTTCTGCTCCACGCCCTCGCGGGCCCGGGCGTTGTAGGCGTTGAGGTAGGCAAGGTCTGCCTGGGTGTTCTGGTTGAAGATCACGCCCACCGATTGCGAGTGCTTGAGGCTGATGGACGAGACCTGGGTCGCCGGTCGAAACATGCCGTCGGGATTGTCACTGTAGCGCGGTGCACCGGGAACCGAGCAACCGGCCAGGGTGATGACAAGGGTGAGCAGGGCAACGTTTTGACCTTTCATGATGCGGAACTCCAGGGCTTCATCAGGTGAAACCATGGTGTACCTGATTCCCGGGTCAGGGAACTTGTCATTATTGATGGTTGTTATTGACCGTGATGATGGCACTCGCCCATCAGCGATCTGTCCCCTTCAGTCGGCGCTGGCCACCAGCGCCTTGAGCGAAGCATCGAAGGCCCTAAGCGCGCCTGCCTGCTGGGCGTTCACACCGCGAGCTTCAGTGATGTAGGTGAGATTGCTGTCAAAGAACTGCGCCTGCACAAAGCCGCCGTGCTGGTTGGCGCTCTTGAGCACCACGATCACATCGGGGCGGGCGGCCAGCACCTTGTCCAGGCTGGAATAGAACTGCACGTTCGCGAACTGCTGTTGCAGTGAAGCGCGTACTGCTTCCAGCGCGGCACGGGTAGCCGCGTTGCGGTGCATCAGCGCTGCTTGGGTCTGCTCGTTGAGAATCACACCCACCGATTGCGAATGGTGCAGTGCAACCGCCGACACCTGGGTGGCTGGCCGGAACATGCCTTCATCGTCGGCGGCGCGCGGGGCGGCCATGGCCGAACCGGTGACCAGGGCAAGGGCGAGCAGTGCGACGAGGGGACCTTTCATGGCATGAGCTCCAGGACTACATGGGTGTGAAGCCATGGTGAACCTGATTCGCGGGTCAAGGAACCTGTGATTATCAATGGTCGCTATTGATCAGGGTGATGGTCGCTGGCAACGGGTACAGCGAGCCCGTAGGAACTGCGCGGCGGCCATCCATCGCCAGGCTGCGAAGGCGTACAACGCGCGCCCGCGCCCGCGATGGACCCGACAGCGTGAAGGTCCGGCGGACTTTTTCGCAGCCTGACGGTAGCTCCTACGGGGGGAGTTCGGTGTCTGTAGCAGCGGCCGCAGGCCGCGTCACAGACGCAGCCAAATCAGCGTGGCGCGCTGCGCAGCGACGATGGCCCGCCGCTCAGCTCGATACGCTTCTTGCTGTCCACCAATTTGCCGTTCTCGATGCTGTACAGCCCCAACTGGTGCTCCACGTTGAACTGCACGATCACGTGCTTGCTGTCGGCACTGAACACCACGCCCTGGGACGAGTTGCCGTCCGCCACGTCATTGACCTTCTCGGCCTTGCCGTTGCGCAGGGCAAACAGCGTGACGCGGCCATGGGCGCGCACGCCAGGGTTGTTGGGCAGCAGGTTGGAGCCGTCGATGGACTGGGCGACGATCCACTTGCCGTCCGGCGAGATGGCCACGCCTTCGGGCACGGACGGCACGTTGAGATGCTGCACGGCGCGGAACGGCGTTTTCGACACGTCGATCAGCGTCACGCTGTCTTCATCGCCCAGCAGGCGGCCCTTGTAGTTGGCCAGGCCGGCCAGGCCGACATTACTGACCACGGCCCAGTGGCCATCGCTGGACACATCGATGGTGTAAGGCGCCACGCCGGTGCTCAGGCGGTCACCGCTGTCCACCCATTTGCCGTCGGCCAGGTTCAGCACGGCCACCCCTTGCTCGTCACGCAACGCCACCAGCACATGCTGGCCGTCGTGAGTGAACGACGCGCCGGCCAGGCGCTTGCTGCCGATGCTGATAGTGTCCAGAACGGTCACTTTATTGCCGTCGATGCGCAGCGGACGCACACCGCCGTCCACGCAGGTCACCACGCCCCATTTGCCGCTGCGGTCGAACGCCACGGCTTGCGGATGGCTGCCCAGTTCGATCTTGCTGACGGTGGCCGGCTTGGCACTCAGGTCCACCACTTGCAGGAAGGTGTCCATCTGCAACTGCTTGGCGGCATGGTCGTAGCGGGTGGGCGCGGCCACCAGCGCCAGCGTGCCGTCGGGGCTGATGGCAGCGGCCTGGGGTGGGCCCTGAATGCCGTTTTCCACTTCAACGGTCTGGTTCACTTTGGGTGGGAACACACTGGCGTCCAGCACCGTGAGGGTATCGGGCTTGGCGTTGTCGGGGTAGGTGTCAGTGCCTTGCACACGCTGGTATTTGCCGTCGTTGGACGATACGACCCAGTCGGCAGCGCAGACGGAGTGGGCGGCAAGCAGTGACAGGGCAAGAGCTGAAACCGGTTTCAAGATGGCGCGCAACGAAAGCTTAGAAGCCACTGAGACATCCTTGGGAAGGCAGATGGGGAAGTGCGACACTATAGCGCAGGCTGGCGTGTTCGACATCAGGCCCGCATGGATCGAGCGCTTTTCCCAACGTTGAGCGCGAAGTGGATCAAGCGACAGGCGCACGTCAGTGTCAAAGATCTCGAAGCTTCGATTGAGCACCACATTAGGCCAACAGTTCTCTTCGTACAATGTCGGCGCCTGCGCTCAACGCCTTCAACTTACCTCGTGCCACGCCACGAGGTAACGGGGCCATGCCACAGTTGGTGCAAGGGTAGAGCTTATCGGCATCCACAAACTGAAGTGCTTTTCGCAGTGTGTTGGCGACTTCCTCGGGTGTTTCGATGGCGTGGTTTGCCACGTCAATGGCACCTACCATCACTTTCTTGCCCCCGAATGAGTTCAATCAGGTCCATGGGGACATGAGAGTTGTGACATTCCAGTGAGATGATATCGATAGAGGATTTCTGCAGCGTGGGGAACGCCTCTTCATAGTGGCGCCACTCTGAACCCAGGGTCTTTTTCCACTCGGTATTGGCCTTGATGCCATAACCATAGCAAATATGCACCGCTGTTTCACACTTCAGGCCTTCGATAGCCTTTTCCAGGGTGGCAACCCCCCAGTCATTGACCTCGTCAAAGAACACATTGAACGCGGGTTCATCAAACTGGATGATGTCAACCCCAGCAGCCTCTAACTCCCTGGCTTCCTGGTTGAGAATGTTGGCAAATTCCCAGGCCAGTTTTTCACGGCTTTTGTAATGTTTGTCATACAGGGTGTCGATCATCGTCATAGGGCCTGGCAGCGCCCATTTTATCGGTTGCCCGGTTTGCTGGCGCAAGAACTTGGCATCTTCGACAAATACGGGCCTTTGCCGAGTGACAGCGCCCACGACCGTGGGCACGCTGGCATCATAGCGATCGCGGATTCTAACGGTTTCACGTTTCTCGAAATCAACACCACTTAGGTGCTCGATAAAAGTGGTGACGAAATGCTGACGCGTTTGTTCTCCGTCGCTGACGATATCGATGTCGGCTAGTTGTTGTTCTAGCAAGGCCAGGTTCAAGGCATCCTGTTTGCCCTCGGCCAGGGCCTCGTCTTGCAGTTTCCAGGGCGACCAGAGTGTTTCGGGCTGGGCGAGCCAAGAGGGTTTCGGCAGGCTGCCGGCCGTGGAAGTGGGCAATAATTTTTTCATGATAAGTGATCTCGTAGGGTGGATGAGTCAAAGCGCGTAATGAGCCGACCATTGCTCAAGCCTCTTGTGGTGGGGCTTGATGAAATGCTCTTCAACGAACGTTCCTTGCTCAATAGCTAACTGGCTACGCTCTTCTCGGTCATAGACAATCCGAGTCAATGAATAATCCTGGTGCTTCAGGCTTGGCCGGTAGGTTTGCCCTGCTGCGGAATTCGCGTTGTAGATCTCCGGGCGGTAGATCTTCTGGAAGGTGTCCATCGTGCTGATGGTGCTGATCAATTCAAGATTGCTGTAGTCACCCAGCAAATCGCCGGCGAAGTAGAAGGCCAAAGGCGCGGCGCTGTTGGCTGGCATGAAGTAACGCACCTTCAGCCCCATTTTCTGGAAGTATTCATCCGTCAGGGAGTGTTCATCTTGACGGTATTCGATACCCAGCACGGGATGCTGGTTTTCCGTCCGATGGTAGGTCTTGCTGCTCGAAACACTCAGGCAAATGACGGGCGCCTTGGCAAACTGATCTCTGTAGGTGCTCGAGTTCACGAAGCACTTGAACAACTTTCCATGCAAATCGCCAAAGTTTTCTGGCGTGCTGAATTCGCGCCGATCTTTGTTGTGCTGCGGCAGCACCACGCTAAAGTCGTAATCGCGCACGTAAGAAGAGAAGTTATTGCCTGTGATGCCGGCAATGCGCTCGTCGGTTTTTCGATCGACAATGCAGGTTGTCAATAGCTCAATCAAGGGCAGGGCGTTGCCGCTCTGGTTATTGTCAATATTCATTTCGACCGAAATGATTTCAAGCTCGACCGTATACCGATCGCCGTGGGGGTTGTCCCACTGCGCCAAGGCGTTGAAGCGGTTGTCAATCATCAGTAGAGTATTGCGCAGATTCTCTTGGCGACTCTTGCCTCTGGCCAGGTTGGCGAAATTGGTTGTGGTGCGCGTAGTGTCCGAAGGCTGGTAGTGTTCGTCGAAGCAAATGCTCGTGGTGGTAAATGTAAACGCTTTGCTCATGGTGATGGGGTACCCTGATTATCCGAAGTGAAAGCCGGTTTTTTGCGCCCTCCGCTTACCTGAATGCTCTTTCTGGCTTTCATTCGGCAGTTTTAATGTTATCGATCATTGAGACGTAGTGTAGGTTGGGTGGTTGATTGAGGGGTATTGAATTGATTTCATTGAAGCATTAGGTAGATTCATGAGTGGGTGTGTGATGAATGGCCCAAGGCCACGGCCCAATGCTGTGAACCTGCTCTTCGCCCTGTCGAATCTGCTTTTTCATACAGCCCCTAGAACAACAAGGTAAAGGCAGTGAGCAAGATGCACAGGACAACGTTGAGCGAAGGAGATGCCGGCGGCCCCACATTGGTGTGCCTGCCCGGCGCGATGTGTTCGCCAAAGGTATTCGAGCAAGCGGCGCTGCGCAGCGGCCTGCCCGCCGTGGCGCTAGCCTGGCTGGAGGGTGGCGGCGCATTCGACCTGCAGTCGATCGCCGAGCGCGTCTGCGACGAGCTCGCCGACCTGCCGTCGGTGATTCTGGTGGGCCACTCCATGGGCACGCCGATTGCCGTGTTGACCGCGCTGCTGAGTACCAAGCGGGGAAACAGCCCCATCAAAGGGCTGGTGCTGTCCAACAGCGGCGCCAATACCCGTGGCCACGGTGATATCGACAGCCTGGTGGCGCGAATCGAGCTGGGTTGGTCCGAAGCGTTCCGGGAGTCGTTCATCGCCCGCTGTTTCCATACCCTGCCGGCAGAGCCTCTGCTGGAGGACGTGCGCAGCTATCCGTGCCAACTGGACCGCGAAGCGGTGATCCAGGCCTTGCTCAGCCAGCAGGCGATCGATTGCGCGCCGCTGCTGGCCGGTTTGCCGCGTGTGCCCACGGCGATCGTGCATGGCGTGCATGACCCTGCACGTACCCTTACACATGCCCAGGAATTGGCCGACGGCATCAGTGATGCAACGCTGCACGTGCTGGACACCGGCCATACGTCGTGCGCCGAAGACCCGGCAGGCTTTGCCCAAGTGCTCCGCGCGATCAGCGTGTAGCCGGGGAGCCCGGCGTCAGCCGCCAGACCAGCAAGGCCGTAAAGCTGATGGCGGCGCCCAGCAGGCACACCGCAGGCCACCCCCACCGTGCATAGACCCAGGTCGCCGCCGCAGCCCCCAAGGCACTGCCCGCCGAATAGAAACACATATAGGCACCTACCAATCGACTTTGCGCGTCGGGCCGGGCGGCGAAGATCAGGCTTTGGTTGGTGACATGCACGGCCTGCACGGCGAAATCGAGCAGGATCACGCCCACGATCAGCCACAGCAGCGATGTCTCGGCAAAGGCCATCGGCAGCCAGGACAGCGCCAGCACGGCCAGGCCGACCCCGGTGGTGCGCCGGGCAAAGCCTTGATCAGCCCAGCGGCCAGCCCTGGAAGCCGCGAGGGCACCGGCGATGCCGGCCAGCCCGAACAGCCCGACCTGGGTATGGCTCAGCGACAGCGGCGGCTTACTCAGGGGCAGTACCATGGCGGTCCACAACACACTGAAGGCCGCGAAGATGAGCAGGGCGAACACCCCCCGCCTGCGCAGCACAGGTTCTGTCGTGAACAACTCGAGCATCGACCCTATCAGCGAGCGGTATGAACCCTGCCGGCGCGGTTGGCTCGCAGCCGCAATGGTCCGCCACACGATAAAGGCCATCGCCAGCATCAACCCTGACGAGACGAAATACACCGCGCGCCAACCGGCAAGGTCGGCGATCAACCCCGAGGTGAAGCGCGCCAGCAGAATCCCCAGCACCACCCCGCTGGTCACCGTGCCCACCACCTGCCCGCGCTGCGCAGGGGTGGCCAGCGCCGCCGCGTAGGCGACGATGACCTGCACCACCACTGCCATCAGGCCGTTGAGCACCATCGCGCCCAGCAACACCCACCAGTGCTGGGCTAAACCGACTGCCATCAGTGCGCTGGCCGACAGCAAAAGTTGGGTCATGATCAGCGCCTTGCGGTCGATCAGGTCGCCTAGCGGGACGATGAAAAACAGGCCAACCGCGTAGCCAATCTGGGTGGCCGTGACCACCAGGCCAATTATGCCTGGCTCGACGTCGAGGCTTCGCGCCATGGCGTCCAGCAGCGGCTGGGCGAAATACACATTGGCCACGGCGAGGGCGCAGGCCACTGAAAACAGCCAGGTGGTAAGCCGTGAAAGGGTTGCTGGGCGCGCAGTGTCGTTCAGTTCCGTTTGAGCGTTCATGGGCCTGCCTGGGGTAATTAGGTTGTTTTTTGCTACCGAACGTTTTTAGTCAATTCGG
>NZ_AJWX01000006.1 GCF_000263855.1 Pseudomonas sp. M47T1 | reverse complement strand
GGGCTTTTTTTGTGGGCGCCGGTTTAGAAGCGGAACACTTCCATATCGGTGCGAATCGGCGAAGCCATCGGCATTTTCGGCTTGTCCGGCTCATCCTTGGCCACTGGCTTGGAGGCGGCTTTCTTCTCCTCCACCAACGCCGGCTGGTTGGCCAACGGCTTGAGCGCAACGCTCAGTTGCTCGGCCAGGCGCTGCAGCAGAATGCCTTGGGCCTTGACCTGGGCAGCGGTGCCGCCAGCGTGCTTCTCTTCGAGGTGCACGATACGGTTATCCCGCACCTGGCCACGACGGTCCAGCAGGCGCCATTGCGCATCTAGGATGGCCGGCTGCGAATCACCGGAATCCAGACGGGTGATCGACAGCAACACCTGAACATCCGGCGTGCCGCTGTTAGTGGTCGGGGCCAGGGTTACCCGCTGGCTGTCCAGGCGCCACGCCAGTTGGCGCAGCAGCAGTTGATCGATATCCGAAGACAGGCTGCCGGCCCAACGACCATCGGTCGCCGCGCTGAGGCTGCCATCTGGCTGGCGCTGCAACAACGTTTCGCGTTGCAGGTAGTCGGCCACGGAAACCGGGCCCAGCAGGACCGACATACCGGTACCTTGCTTGGGTTGCCCAGGGTTGCCACTGTCGAGCTGGTAAAGCGCGACCGGCTGGTGAGCGGCGCAGCCGGCAAGGGCCAGTACACCGGTCAGCAATAAAACAGGAAGGCGCAGAAAAGTCATCATTCCATCCAGGCGGCAGCCACAAGGCACGCCGCAGTGATACCCAACGAATTCGTCTGGATGCTCAGCCACGCTGGCACCGCAAGAGGGCATATCATCCGCGAATATGCGCCCCGACTCCAGCGCAAAAGCGTCGATCTGCGCTTAAAAAGCCAGACCGACCGCTCTAGCGTGCTGCCTGGAAGCCATTCCCAAACAGCACCTGCGCATCAGCCGGCGCTTTCCACCAGCAAGGCATCAACCCGCTGGAAGCCACGAGGCAGTTTATTGCCGCGTCGGCCACGCTCGCCCTTGTAATGCTCAAGATCATCACCCTTGAGCGACAATGTACGCTTGCCGGCCTGCAATACAAGCGTCGCACCGTCGCAAATGACCGCCAAATCAGTGACGTACTCCTCACGGCTGGCGACGCGCTCACCCGGGATGCCAATGATTTTGTTGCCCTTTCCTTTGCCGAGCTGTGGCAGATCAGCCACTTTGAAAATCAGCAGGCGGCCTTCCGTGGTGACGGCCGCGAGCCAATTGTTCTCGCGATCCAGCACTGGCCGTGGCGCAAGCACCTTGGCGCCGTTGGGCAGGCTGAGCAGGGCCTTGCCGGCCTTGTTCTTGGCCTGCAGGTCCTCGCCCTTCACCACGAAGCCGTAGCCGGCGTCGGAGGCAATCACGTACAGCGCGTCATCCTCGGGCAGCAGCACGCATTCGAACGATGCACCCGGCGGCGGGGTCAGGCGGCCGGTGAGTGGCTCGCCCTGACCTCGGGCCGACGGCAGAGTGTGCGACGCCACCGAATAACTGCGGCCCGTAGAGTCGATGAACACCGAAAACTGGTTGGAACGGCCCATGGCCGCCGTCTTGAAACCGTCACCGGCCTTGTAGGACAGGCCAGTGGCGTCGATGTCGTGGCCCTTGGCGCAACGCACCCAGCCTTTTTCCGACAGCACCACCGTAACCGGCTCGGTGGGCATCAGCTCGTTTTCCGACAGGGCCTTGGCCTCTGCCCGGGCAACGATAGGCGACCGACGGTTATCCCCGTAGGTCTCGGCGTCCTTGATCAGTTCACTGCGTACCAGCTTGCGCAGCTTGGTTTCGCTGCCCAGCAGGGCCTGCAGCTTGGCTTGCTCCTTGGCCAGCTCATCCTGCTCGTTGCGAATCTTCATCTCTTCCAGACGCGCCAATTGCCGCAGGCGGGTCTCCAGGATGTATTCGGCCTGAGTCTCGGTGAGCTCGAAGCGGGCGATCAACGCGGCTTTCGGGTGTTCCTCGGTGCGGATGATGTGAATCACTTCATCCAGATTGAGGAACGCCACCAGCAAACCTTCCAACAGGTGCAGGCGACGCTCCACCTTGTCCAGGCGGAACTTGAGGCGGCGACGCACCGTGTTGATACGGAATTCCAGCCACTCCAGCAACAGCGCGCGCAGGTTCTTGAGCTGCGGGCGGCCGTCCAGGCCGATGATGTTGACGTTGACTCGGTAGGTGGATTCCAGTTCGGTGGTGGCGAACAGGTGCTGCATCAGTTCGTCGAGGTCCACGCGGTTGGAGCGGGGAATGATGACGATGCGGCAGGGGTTCTCGTGGTCGGACTCGTCACGCAGGTCAGCCACCATTGGCAGCTTCTTGGCCTGCATCTGCGCGGCAATCTGCTCCAGCACCTTGGCGCCGGACACCTGGTGCGGCAGCGCAGTGACGACGATATCGCCATCTTCGATGCGGTACACCGCACGCATGCGCACCGAGCCACGGCCGGTTTCGTAGATTTTCAGCAGTTCGGCGCGCGGCGTGATGATTTCCGCTTCGGTGGGGTAGTCCGGCCCCTGGATGTGCTCGCACAACTGCTCGACGGTGGCCTTGGGCTCGTCAAGCAGGCGCACGCAGGCGGTGGCTACCTCGCGCAGGTTATGCGGCGGCACGTCGGTGGCCATGCCCACGGCGATGCCGGTGGTACCGTTGAGCAAAATGTTCGGCAAACGCGCAGGCAATACGGCCGGCTCGTCGAGGGTGCCGTCGAAGTTCGGCACCCAATCCGCCGTACCCTGGCCCAGTTCGCTGAGCAGCACTTCGGAATAACGCGACAGGCGCGCTTCGGTGTAACGCATGGCCGCGAACGACTTGGGATCGTCCGGCGCACCCCAGTTGCCCTGGCCGTCCACCAGGGTGTAACGGTAGCTGAACGGCTGCGCCATCAGCACCATGGCTTCGTAGCAGGCCGAGTCGCCATGGGGGTGAAACTTGCCGAGCACGTCGCCCACGGTACGGGCCGACTTCTTGTGCTTGGAATCGGCATCCAGCCCCAGCTCACTCATGGCGTAGACAATACGGCGCTGGACCGGCTTGAGGCCGTCGCCGATGTGCGGCAGGGCCCGGTCCATGATCACGTACATGGAGTAGTTGAGGTAGGCCTGTTCGGTGAAGTCAGCCAGCGAGCGGCGTTCTACGCCATCCAGGCTGAGATCAAGGGAGTCGCTCATGCGGGCCTCATCATTGTGTAGTCTGGCGCAGCAGCATGGTGCCGCCGCGCTGGGAAAATTCGAGTTGTTTCAGGGCGCTCATGCCGAGCAGCACCTGGTCGCCATCCATGTCCGGTATGGCTACGGCGCGCACGTCCTTGAGGACAATGTCGCCCAATTGCAGGCTGTCGAGCCGGGTACGGTAGCCCTGGGCGTTGCCGTTGGCCGTGCTCACGGTAATCGGGTAGCCATAGGGCAGCTTCAGTTTTTCGGCCAGCGAGCGGCTGACCGCCACGTCAGTGGCGCCGGTGTCGAGCATAAACTGTACGGGCTTGCCGTTGATCATTCCGCTGGCCACGAAGTGCCCCTGACCATTGCTGGCCAGGCGTACCTCGACAAAACCCTGGCCGTGCTCGCTGGCCACCACCGGGTTGGGATTTTCGCGGCTTTGCTGCAGGTGCGCGAAGTACCGCGACGCCAGAAACAGCAACGCGGCCCAGAACAGGAACAGGAAGACCCTGCCTGCACGCTTGCCTGCCGGTTGCTGGCTCAAGGCGTGACATCCCACCCGCCCGCTGGCGCGGAAAAACGCCAGACAATCGGGCGCTTCTCGCCGTCGGCGCGGGCGCCGTCATTGTTGTCGATACCCACCCACGCGCCGGTATCGTCGATGACCAGGGCTTCGGCCAGGCCATATTTCTGCGAGTACTGACGCGAGGGAATCAAGGCCTCGTCGGCAAACGACCAGCAATGTTCCACCTGGGCGGTTTGAAGGTCACGGCGGCAAATCTGGTAGATGTTGCGCTCCAGGGTATACAGCTTGCCGTGATACAGCGCCAGGTCGGCGAAATCGCGCGCCACCTCGTGGGCCCCGGGCAACTGCGCCGGCTGCATTTCGTCGCCACTTTCGTTGAGCAAAATGCAGTTGCCATGGCAACCCCAGCCCTCCCCCGGCTGCTTGTACACCGACAGCAGGCCACGGTTCTGGCGTTCGGCGGCCAACCACAGGTGGTCACCTTCGGCGTTGATCGCCACCCCTTCGAAAATGGCATTGAACTGGCGCAGCATGCCTTTGGCATGGGCTTCGCGGATCACTGCCGGGTCGATTTTCAACCAGCTCGGCTGGCCGTCCACCGGCACCTTGAGCACCGCCGCGTAGCCTTCGCTCACCAGGTAGCGGTTGCCCTTGGCGTCGCAGGTAATGCCCTCAAAGTCCAGCACGCCGCCACGAATCACCGACGCAGCCTTGGCCGTGGCCCGCAGCATCAGTGGCAGGCCGGTATCCGGCACCGGAGGCGCTTCGATAGCCACGTTTTCCGCCTGCCACACCGTGTCACGGGTATCGAGCCGGTAAATCAGGTCGTCGTCGCGGTCGGATTCCGTCCACAGCCGGTCGCCACACAGGGCAAGCCCTGAAAGATTGCCACCGCGCATCCCTTCCACGGGGTGCTCGGACAGCATCTTCAGTTGCTCGACCGGTGCGGCCTGGGCCAGCAGCGGCAGGATGGTCAGCAGCAGCGCTGCCAACGCATACCGCATCAGGCCAGCACCTCGGCCAGGTTGCCCTTGGATTCCAGCCAGGACTTGCGATCACCGGCGCGCTTCTTCGCCAGCAGCATGTCCATGATTTCCGAGGCATGGGCGAAATCGTCCAGGGTCAACTGCACCAGGCGACGGGTGTTGGGGTCCATGGTGGTTTCGCGCAATTGCGGCGGATTCATCTCGCCCAGGCCCTTGAATCGGGTGACCTGCGGCTTGCCACGCTTCTTCTCGGCCACCAGGCGATCGAGAATGCCGTCGCGCTCGGCTTCGTCCAGGGCGTAGTAGATCTCCTTGCCCAGGTCGATACGGTACAGCGGTGGCATGGCCACGTAGACGTGGCCGGCATCCACCAGCGGGCGGAAATGCTGGACGAACAGCGCGCACAGCAAGGTAGCGATGTGCAGGCCGTCGGAGTCGGCGTCGGCGAGGATGCAGATCTTGCCGTAGCGCAGCTGGCTCATGTCTGCCGCACCTGGGTCCACGCCGATGGCCACGGCGATGTTGTGCACTTCCTGGCTGGCCAGCACTTCGCTGCCGTCCACTTCCCAGGTGTTGAGGATCTTGCCGCGCAGCGGCAGGATGGCCTGGAATTCCTTGTCGCGCGCCTGCTTGGCCGAACCGCCGGCGGAGTCACCCTCTACAAGGAACAGTTCGGAGCGCATCGGGTCCTGGCCTGCGCAGTCCGCCAGCTTGCCGGGCAGTGCCGGGCCCTGGGTAATGCGCTTGCGCTCGACCTTCTTGCTGGCCTTGAGGCGACGGCCGGCGTTGCTGATGGCCAGCTCGGCCAGTTGCATGCCCAGCTCGGGGTGGGCGTTGAGCCACAGGCTGAAGGCGTCCTTGACCACGCCGGACACGAACGCCGCGGCTTCGCGAGACGACAGGCGCTCCTTGGTCTGGCCAGAGAACTGCGCGTCCTGCATTTTCATCGACAGGACGAAGGCAATGCGCTCCCAGATGTCTTCCGGCGCCAGTTTCAGCCCGCGCGGCAGCAGGTTGCGGAATTCGCAGAACTCGCGCATGGCATCCAGCAAGCCTTGGCGCAGGCCGTTCACGTGCGTACCGCCCTGGGCGGTGGGAATCAGGTTGACGTAGCTTTCCTGCACGCTGTCGCCGCCTTCGGGCAGCCACAACAAGGCCCAGTCCACCGCTTCCTTGTTACCGGCCAGGCTACCGCAGAACGGCTCGTCGGGCAGGCGGCTGAACTCGGTAACCGCATCCACCAGGTAGGAACGCAGGCCATCCTCGTAGTGCCACTCGACCTTCTCGCCGCTGCCCTTGTCTTCGAAGCTCACCAGCAAGCCGGGGCACAACACGGCCTTGGCCTTGAGTACGTGCTTGAGGCGGCTGACGGAAAACTTCGGCGAATCGAAATACTTGGGGTCCGGCGCGAAATACACGCTGGTGCCCGTGTTGCGCTTGCCCACGGTACCAATCACTTCCAGGTCGGTGGCCTTGAAGCCATCGGCGAAGGTCATCTGGTATTCGTTGCCGTCGCGCTTGACCTTGACCCGCACCTGATTGGACAAGGCGTTGACCACGGAGATACCCACCCCGTGCAAGCCGCCGGAGAACTGGTAGTTCTTGTTGGAGAACTTGCCACCGGCGTGCAACTTGGTGAGGATCAGTTCGACACCGCTGACACCCTCTTCCGGATGTATGTCCACGGGCATGCCGCGGCCGTCGTCGCTCACTTCCAGCGAGTGGTCGGCGTGCAGGATGACCTGGATCGACTTGGCGTGGCCTGCCAGCGCTTCATCGACGCTGTTGTCGATGACTTCCTGGGCCAGGTGGTTCGGCCGCGTGGTATCGGTGTACATGCCCGGGCGTTTGCGCACCGGGTCGAGGCCCGAGAGGACTTCGATGGCGTCTGCGTTATAAGAGCTAGCGCTGGGATTGGCCATGGGTTCTCGTCGTCAGTCGTTCGTGAAAAATAAAAGGCTCAAAGCTGGGCGAAATCAATGTCGCGGTATACACCCGGCTCAATGCCGGCAAAATTCAGCAGGCTGGGCAATTGTGCCGCAAAACCCTGGTAACCATGGTCGCCACCGGCCTGGATACGCAGCGCGCAAGCACGGTAAAAACGCTCTGCCTGGCGGTAATCAAGGGTTTCATCGGCGGTTTGCAGCCACACTTGATAGCGCTGGGCGTGTTGCGGCGCCGGCACTTCCAGCTCGGCCAGGGCGTGCACGTGGTCGTCGGTCAGCTCCCAGCGTTCACCGGTGTACAGGTTTTGCTGGGTGCCCAGGAAACCGTCGAACAGACGGTGCGGGTTGACCACCGGGTTGATCAGCAGTGCCTTGAGCCCGTGGTGCTCGGCCAGGTGAGTGGCATAGTAGCCGCCCAGCGAACTTCCCACCAGCAAGGGCGCGCCCAGCTCGGCGATCGCCCCCTCCAGCTGGCCAATGGCCTGGCGCGGATGGTGATGCAGCGCTGGCACCCGCAACTGGCCCTCCAGGCCCATGCGGTGCATGACCTCGGTCAGTGTGCTGGCCTTCTTCGACGCCGGCGCGCTGTTCAGACCGTGGATATAAAGAATGGAACCTGTCACGCCGACACCTCCCGTGCAAAAGGCGCCAGTTTACAGCGCCTTGGTGACGTTTAGGCAGGGGAAGAGGTTCTGTAACGATTTATCGGGCGGAACAACCCTACCTTGGGCAGACGGCCCCATCGGTGAGCTTGCCAAGCACTACCCTTCAGCACCGATCGGGCCACCTGCCAATCACTTGAATCTTAACGCCCAGGAAGTTGAGGTCGCAGGCATTCCAAAGTACCCATCCTGCGTCGTTTCAACAAAACGACCTGGACTTGGCGGTCCGGTTACGACGGCGCAACAGCGTCCATGGATCAGTGCTGGCGCTATTGGCGCCGGCATTGCTGTGCTATGGCGGGTTGCGCAGGGACTTCCCCGGAAGTGCCAGCCCCTTCGTGCTGGTCCGCCAACCTTGCGTAATCCGCCACCTAATCTGCTTGGCGGCAAAAGGTGACGGTCTCTATCACGAAGCAGATGCACCATGCACGAAACCACCCACACGCCCCCCGGCGTAACCGAATTCGGCCAATGCGGCTCGGACGGCGCACACCTGTTCCTTATCAACCCGCACATCCCCTGTGGATAACTACAGGGGCTAGACGCCTGAATCAGCAAAAAAGCGCTACGAAGCCGCCTTCAGTGGGTGCAGTGCGATAGCGCCTACAACAGCAGGCACTCAATACCCTTCCGCGCTCATGTCCGGCGTAAATTCGAACCCTTCCAACCGCGAAACCCCAGTCTCGATCTTGCCATCGGGCAACAACCGCAACCAGCGATAGCCCGGCGCCTTGTCATCCAGCGCGAAATCCTCGCTGCGCGGGGTGAACTGGATGCAGGTCGACGGCGAGGCAAACAGGCGCACGCCGTTGCGCTCGCGCTCGAAGTCTTGGTGGATATGGCCCCACAGCAGCGCACGCACCTGAGGGAAACGGTCGAGCACTTCGAACAGCGCGTGGGGATTGCGCAAGCCGATCGGCTCCATCCATTGGCAATCGATGGACACCGGGTGGTGATGGAAGCAGATCAGGTGGTGGCGCTCGGGCGCTTCGCTGAGGGCCTGGGCCAGCAGTTGCAACTGGTCGTCGGCCAGGTAGCCGGGCACCGAGCCAGGCACGGAGGAGTCGAGCAAGGTGATGCGCCAGTTGCCCAGGTCGACCACGGGCTGCAGATAGTCCCGGCCCTTCGCGGCCTGCTCCATCGGCAGCGGCTCATCGTGATTGCCCGCAAACCAGCGCTTGGGGGCCTGGATAGTGGCCGTCAGCGCCTCGAAGCGCCGGTAGGACTCGACACTGCCGTCCTGGGAAATGTCGCCACTGGCCACTACCAGGTCGATGCGGGGCTGCTCGGCGAGCACCCGTTCCACCACCCGCGCCAGGCTGTCGGCGGTTTTCAGGCCCAGCAGTGCGCCGTCCGCATCAGCAAACAGATGGCTGTCCGAAATCTGCACCAGCAGCACGGGTTCATCGGTAGTGGGGGTGGATGCGCTCGGCAAGGCCGTCTCCTTCATGCGGGGTCAGCAAGGATTATGGTGGGGATGTGGGCGGGGGGCAAACGCGGGGGCGGGATGTGGCTCACATCTGGGGATAAAAAGAGGAAATGTGGTGAGACCCAGAGGGGCCTGCCGGGTGTTTTTTATCGCCCTTGAATCGCGCGGCGCGCGATCTCAACAACACTACAATCCTGAAGACACGCACTAAGGCGCCCAAACCAACCCTCAATCCCTACCGCACATACTCATACTCATGCCCACACGCCAGGCAATGGCTCAACCACTCCCCTAAAAACAGGTTCAACTGAGCCTTCTCGTCCGGCTGGTGCATGCTGGCATTGGGGTACGGGTACACGCTGCGGAACCGCCGTGCGTGTTCGGCGCTGACCACTTCGGCCATGCGCGCGTCATGGTAGACCTGCACTTCCATTTGCGGCACCGGCAGCCAGGGCAGGCTGTGTTCCTGGCGCACGCGCAGGGTGGTGGTGTACGGGCAGGCCAGCACCACTTCCAGGGTGAGCACGCCCAGCATCTGTTCACCCTGGGTCATGGCCACTTTGCGCGAATGCTGTTCGTGGCGCATGTTCGGCAACAGGCGCATCAGGCGCGCATAGTTGGCCTCGCAGGCTGCCTGCAGGCCGACCAGGTCGACACGGTAGCGTTCGCGCAACAGGTTCACTTCCACAGCCCCCTGACTTCTTCGCGGTTCAACGCCAGCCACTGCAGGGCGATGATCGTTGCCGCGTTGATGATCTTGCCATCGCGCACGGCCTGCAGGGCGTCTTCATAGGCCCAGACCGTCACGCGAATATCCTCGTTTTCTTCCTTCAGGCCAAACAGGCCGCCCACGCCTTCGCTGTCGCAGTGCCCCAGGTAAAGATGCACGAACTCGTTGCTGCCGCCTGGCGAAGGGAAGTACTTGGTGATCGGCCAGAGCGATTGCAAGGTCAGTCCAGCTTCCTCCTCGGCTTCGCGGTGCGCAACTTCTTCCGGTTGCTCAGCCGTGTCGATCAGACCAGCAACCATCTCCACCAGCCACGGGTTGGCAGTCTTGAGCATGGAGCCGACACGAAACTGTTCCAGCAGCACCACTTCATCACGCTTGGGGTCGTAGGGCAGCACGCACACCGCATCGTGGCGCACGAACACTTCGCGGGTCATCTCCTTGCTGGTGCCGCCGTCGAACAGTTCGTGGCGCAGGTGCAGGCGGTCAAGCTGGTAGAAGCCTTTGTAGCAATTCTCGCGCTTGAGGATCTCGACCTTGGTCGGCTGGGCCCTGTCTGTCATGTAAAACCTCGTCTTCGTCCATGCAGCTTCGCGCCATCCTAACTGTGATGCCGCGCGTTTGCAGCCCCTTTCAAGACCGATCCGCGAGCGGCAAGATAGGCGGCAAGCCCCTGGCCCGATACTATTGAGCTTAGTGGCGAACTGAAGGCGTTGCCGAGAGTCGAAGCACGACAACATTTGCCCGCTATCCCCTTCTTGACCGTCAAGGATCACCATGTCGCTTCTGAAATTCACGTCCATGGCCTGCCTGGCCCTGACACTGGGCGCCTGCCAAAGCCTGTTTCAGCCGAGCATGCACACTGCGCTGCAGACCAAGCGTGACGCCTGGGAACACACCAAGCCCGGCTGCACCACGCCTGACTGCCCGCTGGTGAACCTGGATGTGATCCACTTCCCTGCCGAGCCGGAGCTTGACCCGATCATCGAGCGCCGCCTGTTGCAATTGACCCGCACCGACAACAATGCACCGCTACCGGCATCGCTGAAGGAATACGAAGCCACGTTCCTGGCCACGGCCCCCAACCGCTACGGCAGCTACCTGCAATCCAAGATACGCGAGCAGCATGACGGGCTGGTGATCATCGAGGTGTCCAGCTACCTGGACAACGGCGAGGCCCACGGGATCCCGGGGCGCGGTTTCATCAACTGGTCGCGCCAGCAACACAAGGTGCTGACGCTGCAGGATATGCTGGTGCCTGGCCAGGAAGCGGCGTTCTGGAAAGCGGCCGAGGAAGCCCATCGTGGCTGGATGTCGATGAACGGCCTGGCCAGCGACCCCAAATTCATCAATGACTGGCACTTCAAGCAGACGCCGCACATCGCCCTGACCTACGGCGGCGTCATTCTCAAGTATGACGTGGACACCATCGCGCCCTACGCATTGGGGCAGCCGGAAATCAAGATCGACTACCTGCGCCTGAATGGCGTGCTCAAGCCGGAACTGTTTCCCGGCCGCGGCTGAATGCGGCCAGCACCGCATGCAACAACCCTGCCAACAGCAATGAAGGCAGGGTAGCGCCCACCTCGGGGTAAAGGTTGGCCAGCACGTGATAGGTGGCAATACCACCAGCCCAGGCCACTAGCGCGGTCCAGCGCAGCGGCGCGGGCTGGGCCTGGGCGCTGCGCTTGCGCAGAATGAAGTGATCCACCAGCACAACGCCGAACAGTGGCGCGAACACCGAGCCGATCAGCAGCAGGAAGTTCTGGTACTGCGCCAGCGGTGCGAAACAGGCTATCAGGGTGCAGATCACACCGATGGCCAACGCCAGATGCTCCACTTTCAAACGCACCAGCAGCCCGGTGGATACCGCCGCCGAATGGATGTCGGCGAAAGCGTTTTCCGACTCGTCGAGCAGGATCAGCAGCAGTGGGATACCCAGGCCTGCACCGGCCAGTGCCAGCAGCAAAGCGTTGGTCTCGCCACTCGGGGCAAACGCCAGCGTGTAGGCCACACCCAGGCTCATCAGCCAGAAGTTGCCGATGAAGAAGCCCAGAACGGTCCCACCGAACACGCCTTTGGCCGCACGGCCGAAACGCGAGTAGTCGGCTATCAGCGGCAGCCACGACAGCGGCATGGCGATGGCGATGTCGAAGCCCACGGCGAAGGCCATGCTGCCGTCACCGGGCTTGGCCCACAGCGCGGCCAGGTCAGCCTTGGCGAACAGGTTCCAGGTCAGCCACAGGCAAGCCGCCAGCAGCAGCCAGATACCCCATTTGCGCAGGATCTTGCGCACGAAGGTGAGTGGCCCGCTGACGGCCAGCAGGGTCGCCAGCGCGCCGAACACCAGGGTCCAGAGCATGGGGTTGGCCCCCAGGTTGCCCTCGCCGAACGCCCGCGCACCGAGCAGGCTAGCGGCGTCGCGCATGACGATGATTTCGAAAGCGCCCCAGCCCACCAGTTGCAGCAGGTTGAGCAGCGCAGGCAGCGCCGCGCCGTATTGGCCAAGGCTCAGGCGCAAAGCGGCCATGGACGACAGGCCGGTATCACTGCCGATCACGCCGACAGCGGCCAGCAGCACCACGCCTACCGCGGTACCCAGCAGGATGGCCAGCAACGAGCCCGACAGGCCCAGGCCCGGTGCCAGCAAGGCACCGGTTTGCAGCACCATCAGGCCGATGCCCAACGAGAACCACAGGGAAAACAGGTCCCGCGCGCCGAAAACGCGCTGGGAGGAAGGGACGGCTGCGTCCGGGGAGTAATGGCTGGGTGTGTTCAATTTGGATCTCGGGTGAGATATAGGATTGTTGTAAGAACCTGTGGGAGCTGGCCTGCCAGCTCCCACAATTTTCAATTCGCCATCAGGAATGAATCAAACCTTCTGGTACAGCTGGCTGCCTTCCTGCTTGAAGCGTTCGGCCTGCTCGCGCATGCCCTCTTCCACCGACAGGTCAACGGCCTGGATCTTCTGGTTGGCGGCGTATTCACGCACTTCCTGGGTGATTTTCATCGAGCAGAACTTCGGCCCGCACATGGAGCAGAAATGCGCCACCTTGGCCGAATCCTTGGGCAAGGTTTCATCGTGATAGGCACGCGCCGTGTCCGGGTCCAGGCCCAGGTTGAACTGGTCTTCCCAGCGAAACTCGAAGCGCGCCTTGCTCAGGGCATTGTCGCGGATCTGCGCGCCCGGGTGCCCCTTGGCCAGATCGGCGGCATGGGCCGCGATCTTATAGGTGATGATGCCGGTCTTGACGTCATCCTTGTTCGGCAGGCCCAGGTGTTCCTTGGGCGTCACGTAGCAGAGCATGGCGCAACCGAACCAGCCGATCATCGCCGCACCGATGCCCGAGGTAATGTGGTCATACCCCGGTGCAATGTCAGTGGTCAGCGGGCCCAAGGTATAGAACGGCGCCTCGTCGCAGCACTCCAGCTGCTTGTCCATGTTCTCCTTGATCAACTGCATAGGCACGTGGCCAGGGCCTTCGATCATGCACTGCACGTCATGCTTCCAGGCGATCTTGGTCAGCTCGCCCAGGGTTTCCAGTTCGCCGAACTGCGCTTCGTCGTTGGCGTCGGCAATGGAGCCGGGACGCAGGCCGTCGCCCAGCGAGAAGCTGACGTCGTAGGCTTTCATGATTTCGCAGATTTCATCGAAATGGGTGTAAAGGAAGTTCTCTTTGTGATGCGCCAGGCACCACTTGGCCATGATCGAGCCGCCACGGCTGACGATGCCGGTGACACGCTTGGCGGTCAGCGGCACGTAGCGCAGCAACACGCCGGCGTGGATGGTGAAGTAGTCCACACCCTGCTCGGCCTGCTCGATCAGGGTGTCGCGGAACAGCTCCCAGGTCAGGTCCTCGGCCACGCCGTTGACCTTTTCCAGCGCCTGGTAGATAGGCACGGTACCGATAGGCACCGGCGAGTTGCGGATGATCCACTCGCGGGTTTCGTGAATGTGCTTGCCGGTGGACAAGTCCATCACCGTGTCCGAGCCCCAGCGAATGCCCCAGGTCAGCTTGGCCACTTCTTCCTCGATGGAGGAACCCAGGGCGCTGTTGCCGATGTTGCCGTTGATCTTCACCAGGAAGTTGCGGCCGATGATCATCGGCTCAAGTTCGGTGTGGTTGATGTTGGCCGGAATGATCGCCCGGCCGCGGGCGATTTCCTCACGCACGAATTCGGCGGTTATCTCTTTTGGAATGCTGGCGCCGAAGCTGTGGCCCTTGTGCTGTTCTTTCAGCAGGCCGGCGGCGCGAGCCTCGGCCAACTTCATGTTTTCGCGGATGGCCACATACTCCATCTCGGCGGTGATGATGCCCTGGCGCGCATAGTGCATCTGGCTGACGTTGGCCCCGGCCTTGGCCCGGCGCGGGTTGCGCACGTGGGCGAAGCGCAGCTTGGTCAGCTCTTCATCGCTGAGGCGCTGCTGGCCGAAGTTCGAGCTCAGCCCGTCCAGGCGCTCGGTGTCGCAGCGGTCGTCGATCCAGGCCGAACGCACATCGGCCAGGCCCTTGCGCACGTCGATGGTGACAGCGGGGTCGGTGTAGGGGCCGGAGGTGTCGTAGACAGTGACCGGGGCGTTGATCTCGCCACCGAAGTCAGTGGGGGTCACGTCCAGGCTGATCTCACGCATGGGCACGCGGATATCGGGGCGCGAGCCCTGCACATAGACTTTTTGCGAACGGGTGAACGGTTGTACCGACTGTGCGTCGACCTGGGCCGATTCGCTCAGGTGGGCAAGATTTTTTTCTTGTTTACTCATCACAGGCTCTCCAGACAGCATCCAGCAGTGGAATGTCGGGAGTGAACCTGAAAAGGCACGGACTGCACCTGGAGCGGTGCTGTGCTTTGTCCATTTCAATCGTTCAAAAAATGAACGATTTCCCGGACGAAGCACAAGAGGACTCGCCGGGAGGACGAGAAATCTTGTTCCCTACGCAGGCGCTAACCTGATCAGGTTCAACGGGATCCGGATTAACCGATCTCAGCCTTTCACTCAAGGCACCCCGACAAGAACCCGGTCAGTCTAGACGCGCGGCATGGCAAACGCCAAGTGTTGTGTGATCGCGCTGGATAAATGGCGTAAATACCGGATTGTTGCAGTACGCGCGTGCTACTACACTCGCACAGCGATTAATAACAAGGATTGAGTCATGCTGCGCAAAATTGCACTGGCCGTTGCCGTGTCGACGGCGGTCAACGGAATGCTTCAGGCAGCAGAAATCGCGCCTCTGGCCAGCCGCACCGACCTCGTCAGCGTGTACCAGGAAGCCGTGAACAACAACGCCGACCTGGCCGCTGCCCGCGCCGACTACAAGGCCCAGAGCGAAGTGGTGCCCCAGGCACGTGCCGGCTTGTTGCCCAACCTGTCGGCCGGCAGCGACATCACCAATGTACGCACCCAGCTCGATGAACCTGCCCAGACCACTACCCGCAGCGGCACCAGCTACCAGGCCACGCTGTCGCAGCCGATCTTCCGCGCCGATCGCTGGTTCCAGTACCAGGCGGCCAAGGCGGTAGACGAACAGGCCGCCCTGCAGTTGTCGGCCACCGAGCAGAATCTGATTCTGCAGACCGCCGAAGACTACTTCAGCGTGCTGCGCGCCGAAGACACCCTGGCCGCCACCAAGGCCGAGGAAGCGGCGTTCAAGCGCCAGCTGGACCAGTCCAATGAGCGCTTCAATGTCGGGCTCTCCGACAAGACCGACGTACTGCAATCCCAGGCCAGCTACGACACCGCGCGAGCCAACCGCATCCTTGCCCAGCGCCAGGTGGATGATGCGTTCGAAGCCCTGGTGACGCTCACCAACCGCGACTACAACTCGGTACAGGGCATCGTTCACACCCTGCCGGTGCTGCCGCCCAGCCCCAACGATGCCAAGACCTGGGTCGAAACGGCCTCGCAACAGAACCTGAACCTGCAGGCCAGTGCCTTCGCCGTGACCAGCGCCGAGGAAACCCTGCGCCAGCGCAAGGCCGGCCACGCCCCCACCGTGGATGCGGTGGCCAAGTACGAGAAGGGTGACAACGACCTGTTGGGCTTCAGCAACCCCAGCGCCTATCCGGGCGTGACGTATCACGGTGACGTGGAACAGCGCACCATCGGCCTGCAGGTCAATATTCCGTTGTACAGCGGCGGCCTGACCAGCTCCCAGGTGCGCGAGGCCTACCAGCGGCTGAGCCAGAGCGAGCAGCAGCGCGAAGGGTTGCGCCGCCAGGTGGTGGAGAACACCCGCAACCTGCACCGTGCGGTGAACACCGACGTGGAACAGGTGCAGGCGCGCAAGCAGTCGATCATTTCCAACCAAAGCGCCGTGGAAGCCACCGAAATCGGCTATCAGGTGGGTACGCGCAACATTGTCGACGTGCTGGACGCCCAGCGCCAGCTGTACTCCTCAGTGCGCGACTACAACAACAGCCGCTACGACTACATCCTCGACAACCTGCGCCTGAAGCAGGCGGCAGGCACATTGAGCCCCCAGGACCTGCAAGACCTGGAACGCTGGCTCAAGCCCGACTACAACCCGGACAAGGACTTCCTGCCGCCAGACTTGGCCAAGGCGGCGCAGGACCTGCTGAAACCCCCACCCAAGGCACGCAAATAGCCCTTGCAGGAGCGGACCGTGTTCGCGAAGGCCGCACCGCGAATTACCCGACACACCGCGGCGCCTGGTTCGCGCACACGGTCCGCCCCTACAGAGATTGCGTGGTCCGTGTGGTCAACAGCGCCGACAGGCTATTGAGCAACCGCTCCAGCGCGCCCTGGTTGGCCTGCATCACCGCCAACCCGGCCGCGCCGATACGCCTGGCATCCTGGGGCAGTTCGATCAACTGGCGCACCGCCACGGCCAACCCCGCCGCGTCATCGACTTCAATCAACGCGTCGGCCTGGCGCAACATGGCGGCGATCTCCAGGAAGTTGAACAGGTGCGGCCCGCTGAGCACCGGCTTGGCCAATGCCGCCGGTTCCAGCAGGTTATGCCCGCCATTGGGTACCAGGCTGCCGCCGACAAAAGCGCTGTCGGCCAGGGCGTAGAGCAATAGCAGCTCGCCCATGGTATCGCCCACCAGCACCTGCTGCCGCGCCGTGACAGGCTCACCACTGGCGCGGCGCACACTGTCGAAGCCTTGGCTGACGCACAACTCGAACACGCTGTTGAAGCGCTCGGGGTGGCGCGGCACCAAAATCAGCAAGGCGTCGGCATGGCTGGCCAAAACCTGGCGGTGAGCAGCCAGCACGATCGCGTCCTCGCCTTCGTGGGTGCTGGCGGCAATCCATACCGGGCGCTGCCTGGCTTGCCATTCTTCACGCAGTTGCGCGGCACGTTGCAGCAGGCTGGCGTCCACCTTGAGGTCGAACTTGATCGAACCGGTCACCTGCACGCACTCTGGCCGCGCGCCCAACTGGCGGAAGCGCTGGGCCTCGGTTTCGGTCTGCACGGCAATCAGGCTCATCTCGGCCAGCATCGGCGCAGTCAGCTTGGCGAAACGCGCATACCCGCGCGCCGAACGCTCCGACAGCCGAGCATTGGCCAGCGCCACAGGGATCCCGCGCACCGCGCACTGGTGAATATGGTTAGGCCACAACTCGGTTTCCATGATCACCGCCAGCCGTGGCTGCGCGTGATCAAGAAACCGCCCGGCCGCCCACGGCAGGTCATAGGGCAGATAGCAGTGCTGCACACGCGGTTCGTTGCCGAACATGGCCTGGATGCGTTCCGAGCCCGTGGGCGTCATGCAGGTGATGGTGATCGGCAACTGCGGGTAGCGCAGCAGCAGTTCACGAATCATGGGCGCGGCGGCAATGCTTTCGCCCACCGACACCGCGTGCACCCAGATACCGCCGGTGCGCATGCTCGGCAGGTTCCTGGCAAAACGTTCGCCAATGCGCTTGGCGTACGCGGGCGCCTTGCGCGCCCGCAGCCACAACCGCAACGCCACCCATGGCAGCCCCAGGTGAAACAGCAAGGTATAGAGAGTTCTGTTCATGGCGGCGGAGTTTACTAGCAGCGCATGCAGTTAACCAATGGCGCGCAAATGCCAGGTAAAGCACTCGGCCAGGTAACGCGCGGCCGGGCCCAGCGGTTCGTCGCGGCGCCACACCAGTTCCACCACCAGCGCGGGCGGCACCCACTCGCTGTCCAGCTCCACCATTTGTTGCTGGTAAGCCGGGTACTGCACCACATGACGCGGCAACCAGGCCCAGCCCAATCCGCGCATCAGCAATTCGGCCATCACATAGAAACTGTCGGCGCGCCATATCTGCGGGCTGATGGCATCGCCACCCGGGTAGCGGCTGCTTTCCAGCGCCACCAGCAATTGCCGGTGGCGGGCCAGTTGCTGGCGAGTCACCCGCGGTTCGGCGGCCAATGGATGATTCACCGAGCACACCGTGACCATCTCCACGCTGCCCAGCGCCCTGCGCTCCAGGGCCGCCGGCATGTGTTCGTGGTGGAACAGCAGGCCCAGGTCGGCGCGCCGCTCCACCAGCTTGCGCGCCACATCGCCCGGGGCGCTGTTGGCCAACTGCACCTCGACGGCGGGGTATTGGCCGGCCAGTTTCACCAGGCTGTCGAGTACTGGCTGGTACGGCATGGCTTCGTCCTGAGCCACGCGCAATTTCGCCTCCTGCCCCCGATGCAGGGCCAAGGCACGGCCATCCAGGCGCTCGCACTGACGCAACAGCTCACGGCCCTCCTCCAGCAACGCCCTGCCCGCTTCGGTGAGGTGCGGCTGGCGGCCGCTGCTGCGGTCGAACAGGGTCACGCCCAAATCTTCCTCGAGCATGGCAATGGCACTGCTCACCGCCGACTGAGCGCGCCCCTGCTGCCGCGCCACTGCCGAGAACGAGCGCTGTTCGGCCACGTGCACGAACAGTTGGATCTGCTCCAGACTCCATTGAATGGCCATTGCAACCTATCTCCCATGGCGATAGGTATTCACTTTACCCCATCTGCGCAATCACTAGAATGCGAACCAACTTCAGAGGGTTCAACCATGACTGCCTACTACTTTCTCGCCATCGCCATTTGCTGCGAAGTCATCGCCACCACCAGCATGAAAGCTGTGAAGGGCCTGAGCACGCCATTGCCACTGGTACTGGTGATCTGCGGTTACGCCATTGCGTTCTGGATGCTGATTCTGGTGGTACGGGTGATCCCGGTCGGCATCACCTACGCTATCTGGTCGGGCATGGGCATCGTGCTGGTGAGCATCGCTGCGCTGGTAGTGTATGGGCAGAAGCTGGATATGCCCGCCGTCGCTGGCATGGCGCTGATCCTGCTAGGCGTGGTGGTGATCCAGCTGTTCTCGAAAACCGCCGGGCACTGAGTCTGTATACTGCAGGTCTGTTTTCGCCTGTGAGGTTGCTTGATGTCATCCGCTATTTCCACTGACGTGCTGATTGTCGGCGCTGGCATCGCCGGCCTGTGGCTCAACGCCCGCTTGCGGCGCCTGGGTTATTCGACCGTGCTGGTGGAAAACGCCAGCCTGGGTGGCGGGCAGAGCCTCAAATCCCAGGCCATCATCCATGGCGGCGCCAAATATGCGCTGCACGGCGCCCTGACTGGCGCCAGCGAGGCCATCGCCGACATGCCACGGCGCTGGCGCGAGGCGCTGGCCGGCACCGGTGAAGTAGACCTGGGCGGCGTGCGTGTGCTGTCCCAGGCGCACTACCTGTGGTCGCCGGGCACGCTGGCGGGCAACCTCACGAGCTTCTTTGCCAGCAAGGCAGTGCGCGGCCGTGTCGACCAGGTCAAGGGCAACGACTTGCCACCGGCCCTGCAAGACAAGGGCTTCAAGGGCAAGGTCTATCGCCTGGCCGAGCTGGTGGTCGACACCCCCGGCGTGATCGAGCGCCTGGCGCAGCTGGGCGGCGACGGCCTGCTGGCCGGCGAGCGCCTGGAACCGCTGCAGGAAAACGGCCAACTGGTGGGCCTGCGCGTTGATGGTCGCGACATCCGCGCCCAGCGCGTGGTGCTCAGCGCCGGGGCCGGCACCGCCGACCTGCTGGCCAGCCTGGGCATCGACCAGCCCGCCATGCAGCGCCGCCCGCTGCACATGATCCTGGCCAAGGGCGCCAGCCTCAAGCCGCTGTACGCCCACTGCCTGGGCGGCGGCACCAAGCCGCGCATTACCGTCACCACTCACCCCTGCGCCGATGGCCAGTGGGTGTGGTACCTGGGCGGCGACATCGCCGAAGCCGATGGCGTGGCCCGCACACCGGCCGAGCAGATCGCCACCGCGCAAAAGGAACTGGGCCAGCTGCTGCCGTGGATCAACCTGAGCCAGGTGCAGTGGGCCACCCTGCGCGTGGATCGCGCCGAGCCGGCGCAATCAGGCCTGGTGCGCCCCGACAACGCCTTCCTGGCCGAACAGGGCGCGCTGTTGGTAGGTTGGCCGACCAAGCTGGCCTTGGCACCGGACTTCGCCGACCGCGTCATCGCCAGCCTGGAGCGCGACCACATCAAGCCGGGCAGCCATGACCCGCTGCCCGCCCTGCCGCGCCCGCCCTTGGGTCAGACGCCGTGGGAGCAACTGCTGCCATGACCGTTGCCACCCTGCACGACCTGCATCGGCCCCTGGGCAGTACCGGCCTGAGCGTGTCGCCCCTGGGCCTGGGCACGGTTAAACTGGGCCGCGACCAGGGGGTAAAATACCCCAACGGCTTTACCATTCCGGACGATCAGCAAGCGCGCATGCTGCTCACCCAGGCTCGTCATTTGGGCATCAACCTGATCGACACCGCGCCTGCCTATGGCACCAGCGAAACTCGCCTGGGCCCGCTGTTGCGCGGCCAGCGCCAGGACTGGGTCATCGTCAGCAAGGTGGGCGAGGAGTTCGAAGCCGGCCAGTCGCACTTCGACTTCAGTGCCGAGCACACGCGATTCTCCGTGGAACGCAGCCTGAAACGCCTGGAGACCGATTTCATCGACCTGCTGCTGGTGCATTCCGATGGCAACGACGTGCACATTCTCGAGCACACCGGCGTGTATGAAACGCTGGCGCGCCTGAAGCAGGAAGGCAAGATCCGCGGTTTCGGCCTGTCCGGCAAAACCGTCGACGGCGGCCTCAAGGCGCTGGAAACCGGTGACTGCGCCATGGTCACCTACAATCTCAACGAGCAGGGCGAACGCCCGGTGCTGGACTACGCTGCCACCCATGGCAAAGCCATTCTGGTGAAAAAGGCCCTGGCCAGCGGGCATGCCTGCCTGAGCCCCGGCATCGACCCCGTGCGCGCCAGCTTTGAGCTGCTGTTCGCCCACCCGGGCGTTGCCAGTGCTATTGTCGGTACCATCAACCCGTTGCACCTGGCCCATAACGTGGCCACCGCAGCCGCTGTCATTCGCGGGAGCTGAAACACCCGGAGCCGCCCACGCGGCCGACCCCGACGCAAGAAGGAGCCGACATGCCGCGTACGCTGATAAGAAAAAACCCCAGCAACTTCAAGACCCTGCCACTGTTCGTCGAAGCCACCCCCGAAGGGCTCAGCTACCAGAGCATCGGCATGCCGCTGAACTTCGCGCAAACCCTGCAACGCCGCCGCCCTGTGGCGGTGGACGACACCCAGCGTTTCAGCCTGGAACTGGCCAACCTGGGTGTCTCGGTGCGCCTGACCCTCACCTGGCAAGGCCGCGACTACTGGATTCTGGTGCGGCAGCGCCGCCAGGACCGCGGTGACGTGGTGCTCAAGCTGATCTCCGGCTACGTACCCGCTCACGAACTGAACCTGCCGCTGCTCACCGCCATCCAGGAAGTGGCCGAAGAATGCCTGCTGGAAACCACCGAAGGCTGGCTGATAGGCCGTTTCAACGACACCTGGCTGCCCACCCCCTACACGGGCGCCCTGCACTATCGTGACAAACTGCCGTTCAAGCTGCGCCCCTTGTCGGGTGCAGCGCTGCCTGTACGCAGTGGCAGCCTCAACCTGATCGAACGCCCGCGCGCCTACGTGCATCTGCCCACTGCGTCGCTGCAACTGGTGTATGACTTGCAGCTGGAAGTGCCCAAGGAAGCCAAGTCCCTGAGCCTGTTTCATGTGGATGAGCGCCTCGAAAAAGACCAACTGGTGGCCCGTCTGGACCGCAGCAAACCGGACCTGTACCTCATGCCCCTCAAGGACGGCAAGCCGTGCGCCGAGCTGTACATGCTGAAGAAAGGCCAACTGCATGCGGCCAGCACCCGTGGTGTGTGCCTGGCAGAGAGCTTTGCGCCGCAGGAAGGCTGGGTGGTGCGCGAGGAGCGCATTCGCTGGAAGGATTGGGTGAGCCAGCAGGGGCTGGAACCGGTGAAGAAAAAATCCCGCTCCAAGCTGACCCGATTGCGGGTCAAGGCCCGCCAGTTGGTGCGTCTGGTGCGCGGCGGCCTGCACAAATAGGCAGGCGCACCTCGATCAGGCCTCGACGCGATCCTTCAGGCGCTTGTCGCGCCAAGTACGCAGCCGGGCGAAAAACTGGAAGTAGCGATTTTCACGCCGCCCCATGCCACGCTTGGGCGAGAACGATTCTTCGGCGAACTCGCCGGTGATGCGCACTCGGGACGCGGTGGTGTCCATTGTGCAGACCTTGGTGCCAGCCTGCTGCAACACCCACTTGAGCAGCCGCTCGGAATGCAGTTTGCGCCCGGTTGCCTCGCAGAACTGGAAGATCTGTTCGATGCGCTTGCCGTAGGCCCTGTAGGCATCACGACCACAGATGGCAAAACGATCGTTCAGACCACCCCACCATTGCCACTCAGGGATATACACGTTCAGGCGACGCGCCTGCGCACGCTTGAATACGTAGGCGGGAAGGGGCGTGTGGTAAAGGATATCGGGCCGCGCGAAGACCACGAAGTCAGGGTCGAAGGACTCCATCATCGCCGTGACCTTGTGCAGCGAATTGAGCTGATAGATCAGGTTGCGCAGCGAGGCAAAGTCGTCCGCCCAGGTATCGCCCTGAGCCTTCACGCGCGCGAAATCCCAGCGCTCCAGCACGCCGTCGGTCGAGTCCAACACCCCGGTCATGGCCTGGAAGGCATCGTAGTTGTCACCACGAAGCTCACCCTGCTCGCCCGAACGCAGGTTCCGCACCTCATCGATCTTGTACAGGTGATAGAAACACTTCACCTCGCTGTTGGCCGGCAACTGCGCCAACAGGTTTTGCTCAATGGAGGGAAAGCAGATTTCGGAATTTCGCGGAATACCAAAGAATGCCACTGCAACTTTCAACACGTCACGCCACCCCGGAAAATATTCGACACACCGACCTGCTTCAGTGGCAGGCCTCTATTTATGCTTGAACCACCGCTGCCACCAGGGGCGAGACTGTAGCTTGATACGGGTAACGTCCGAGTTCAACAACCACTCGCGCTCGTAGTCCCAAGCGTGCCCGCCCCACAACTTACCCGCCTCGTTGGAAAAACCCAGGGTCGACAATTGGTAGTGATAACCGGCATGGCGGCGCAGCCAGTCGAACAGCACCAGGGCATTGAAGCCGGTGGATGGCCCCACATAACGCTTGCCGTTGGGGCGGTCCACCGGGTAGTTCCACAACGGCAGCAAGGGAATGCGCTCGCGCAGCAAGGTAACCCGTGGCAATGGCGACATGGCCGCGGTGCAACCCACCAGTACGGTAAAGCAGCGCGCGGCCGGGTGGTCGAACAGGCTCATGGCCGCAGGCCCGTAGGGCAGGCCGAAAAAGTAAGCGTCGGGGGCATTGAAGCCGTGCACGAACACATTAGTGCAATAGGGGCTGAGCAGCGCCGCCTTGATGCAGGTGTTGAAACTGACCACTACATCGCCAGCGCCCAAGGCCAGTGCTTCGATGTCAGCCTTGCGGATGGCCGGGTTATTGGCCACCAGCACTACCCGTGTAGCACCGGCCAGACAGGCCTTCAACTCGTCGGGCAAGGCCGCGAAAACATCCTGGTCACCACCGGGCTGCGCATCCAATGCCATTTCGTTGCAGGGTCCGTCCTGAGGCCGTTCCATTCAGCTCGGCACCTTGATCCCGTGACGCAGCATGACCAGCAGCCGCGTCACGGCCGAGGGCATGGGCCAGGGACGCATTTCACGCTGGATGGCTGCGGCCAGGTCGGCGCCCACACGGGCGAACGAGTAGCGGCTTTCGGCGAACGCCTGGCCATTGCGCGCAATGCGCTCGGCCAGTTGCGGATCGTTACGCAGCATTTCCAGTTTTTCCACCGCCTCGTCTTCGGAACGGTAGAACACCATGTTGTGCATGTCTTCGAAGCCCAGCAAGCGATCCTCCTCGCCCTGGCTCCAGGCCAGCAGCACGCAGCCACAGGCCATGGCTTCGAAGTTCTTGATCATGAACTCGCCCATGCCAATGTCGGCGCTGACAAACACCTTGATGCGGTTGAGCGTCTCCAGGTATTCGGCACCCGATTTGGTGCGGGCCACCAGCATGCCGGTGCGCTCGGACAGAGACTCGAGAATGGCCTTGCGCTGCGCGTATTCCTTGCTTTTAAGGCTGCCCAGGAAGCCGGCGGGAATATCCCGGGGGCCTTGCAGATTGTGCAGCATCTGCTCGTCGTAGCCCTTGGACACGAACACCGCATCAATACCCTCGTCTTCCAGGCGCCGCGCCACCACCGCGCCAGACACCAGCACCCGGCACCATGGCAGGGCCGAGTAAAGGCGCGAATAGGCACCTTGGTACTTACTGCTGGGCATGTAGTTCTGGTATGCGTCATGCTCCAGGAAAATCAGCCCTGGAATGCATTTGAGCACGTTGAGTTGCGGCGCCAGGCGCTTGACCCGGGAAAAGATCACAATCCGATCAAAGTCCTGGTAGTCCACCGACACCAGGAAAGGGCCCAGCTTCATCTGCTGCTCTTTGCTCAGGCGGTAGACAATACATTCATCACAGTTCTGTTGGACGATCTCATACAAGCGATCCAGGATCACTCGCTGTTCGTCCATCACCAAGAGCATGACTTTCATATATCGATTTACCACATGACAAAAATAGGAAACCCGTCGGCAGGCGCCTGGCGGAACTCAAACTGCGCGCCGGACAGCTACCCACGGGAAGCAGCACACTCAACCGTTGAAGCCAGAAGGCCGAGCTTCACCGTCCCGCACCCTCAGTCAGCGGCTACGGATTTTTTCCACAATGGCAGTCGTGGAGCTGTTTTCAACCAGCCCCAGCACTTTCACGGTACCGCCGTAGGCCTTGACGATGTCGGCGCCTACCACCTGGTCCACCGAATAGTCGCCACCCTTGACCAGCACGTCGGGGCGTACGTGGGTAAGCAGGTTTTCCGGCGTGCCTTCAGCAAAGCTGATCACCCAGTCCACCGCTCCCAGGCCGGCCAGCACGGCCATGCGCCGGTCAACGCTGTTGATCGGGCGGCCCGGCCCTTTCAGGCGGCTTACCGATGCATCATCGTTCACCGCCACGATCAGGCGGTCGCCCTGGGCGCGCGCCTGCTCAAGGTAAGTCACGTGGCCGGCGTGGAGAATGTCGAAGCAGCCATTGGTGAAAACGATCTTTTCCTTATGGGCGCGAGCGTCTTCGATGGCCAATTGCAGCTGGTCCAGGCTGAGAACGCCACGCTCCGAGCCTTCTTCGCGCTGGATGGCGCGGCGCAGCTCCGGAGCGCTGATGGCTGCGGTACCCAGCTTGCCCACCACGATACCGGCGGCGAGGTTAGCCAGGGCCACCGCGTGCGGCAACTCCTCGCCAGCCGCCAGGGCCGCGGCAAGGGTGGAAATCACGGTATCGCCGGCACCGGTCACGTCGAACACTTCGCGGGCCCGGGCTGGCAAGTGCAAGGCCGGGTGCTCAGGGCGCAGCAGGGTCATGCCGTGTTCGCCACGGGTGACCAGCAAGGCGCCCAGCTCCAGCTCGCTCATCAGTGCCGCCCCCTTGGCCACCAGCTCCGCCTCGTCGGCGCAACCGCCGACGATGGCTTCGAACTCGCTGAGGTTCGGCGTGATCAGGCTCGCACCCCGATAGATGCTGAAGTCCTTGCCCTTGGGGTCGGCGACAACCGGAATGTTGCGGGCACGAGCGGCCTGGATCAGCGACTGATGGTTTTTCAGTGCGCCTTTGCCGTAGTCCGACAACACCAGCACCTTCACGCCTTCAAGCAACGCATCCACTTCGGCCCCCAGGGCCAGCGGATCGGTGGCGAAAGGTTCTTCGAAATCGATGCGCAGCAGTTGCTGGTGACGGCTCATGACCCGCAGCTTGACGATGGTCGGCTGGTGCGCAATACGCTGGAAATGGGCACGCACACCTGCAGCCTGCAGGCTGTTGGACAGGCTGGTGGCCGCCTCGTCCTCGCCCGTCACGCCAATCAGCGACGCGGGCGCGCCAAGGGCGGCAATGTTCAGTGCAACGTTTGCCGCACCACCTGGGCGGTCCTCGATCTGCTCGACCTTGACCACCGGTACCGGGGCCTCGGGAGAAATCCGTGAGGTACCGCCATGCCAGTAGCGGTCGAGCATGACATCGCCGACCACCAGAACAGGGGCTTGATCGAATCGCGGCATGGACAACTTCATGGGCAACCCACATACAAAATTAACAGGGGCGCGATATTAGCACAGCGAACGTGCTGCCTTCAGAGCGCAAAAACGGCCAACGACTTGTCGAGCTGCGTGGCGATAAACAGCATACTGCTGCTACTGGCCATGACGACGAGCGAACCATAGAGGGGAAAGGCTTGGATATTATTTAGCGTTGGTCAAGGCGCGCAAGCATTTAGACACAATTTAACAGCCTGCGCCCCAATTTGGACCGGCCAGGGCAAGGGCGCCCCGGCCGAACGTTTCAGGTAAAGTCAGCCTTGGCTGGCTCATCCAGCCCCATGGCGTGCAGGCGGGCGTAGTAGCCATTCATGGCCAGCAACTGGCCGTGTGTACCGCGCTCGACAATTTCGCCTTGGTCCATGACCAGAATCATGTCGGCTTTTTCGATGGTCGACAGGCGGTGGGCGATCACCAGCGTGGTACGCCCCTTCATGACTTGGTCCAGGGCCGCCTGGATATGGCGCTCGGACTCGGTGTCCAGCGCCGAGGTAGCCTCGTCGAGAATTAGCAGCGGCGCGTTCTTGAGCAACGCTCTCGCAATGGCCAGGCGCTGGCGCTGGCCGCCGGACAGCAACACGCCGTTCTCGCCCACCGGGGTATCGAAGCCCTTGGGCAACTGGTCGACGAAGTCCTTGGCATAGGCCGCCTCGGCCGCCGCTTCGATGTCGGCACGCGGCGCCCCGGCCAGGTCGCCATAGGCGATGTTGTTGGCCACGGTGTCGCTGAACAGCGTGACATGCTGGGTCACCTGGGCGATGTGGCGGCGCAGGTTGAGCAGGCGGAATTGCTCGGTGTCGATACCGTCCAGCAGGATCTCGCCTTCGCTGTGGTGGTAGAAGCGCGGGATCAGGCTGGCCAGGGTCGACTTGCCGCTGCCCGAACGGCCTACCAGCGCAATCATCTGCCCTGGCTCAGCGGTGAAGCTGATGTCCTTGAGCACCCGGCGCTCGGTGCCCGGGTAGGTGAAGCTGAGGTGACGCACTTCCAGGCGACCGGTGATGTTGTCGCGCTCGATGGTGCCCTTGTCCACTTCCGGCGCTTCGTCCAGTTGCTCGAATATGCTTTCGGCACCCGCCACACCACGCTGAATGGTCGAACTGACTTCCGACAGCTGGCGAATCGGCTTGGGCAGCAGGCCCGCCATGGTGATGTAGGCCACCATGTCACCGGCCGACGCGTCGCCACGCAGCCACAACACCAGGAACATCAGCACGGCCATGGCCGAATAGATGACCAGTTGCAGCATGGGCGTGTAGATCGAGCCGGTACGGGTCATGCGCAGTTGCTTGTCGGTGTTGCTCTGGCTGGCCTTCTCGAAGCGCTGGCTTTCGTAGGTTTCGCCACCGAAGCTGCGCACCACGCGGTAGCCCTGGATGGTCTCGGAGGCCACGTGGGTGACATCGCCCATGGCCACCTGAATCTTTTTGCTCTGCTTGCGGAACTTGCTGCTGGCGCGGGTGACCATAAAGGCGATCAGCGGCAGGATGGCGATCATCACCAGGGTCAGGCGCCAGTTCATGAACAGCAGCGAAACGAACAGGAAGACCACGGTCATGCCTTCGCGGATCACCACCTTGATGGCGTCGGTGGCAGCACCGGTGACCATGGTGACGTTGAAGGTGATGCGCGAGATCAGGTGGCCCGAATTGTGCTGATCGAAATAGCGGTTGGGCAGGGTCAGCAGGTTGTCGAACAGCTGGACGCGCAGGTCATGCACCAGGCCGAGGGAAACCTTGGCCAGGAAATAGTTGCCCAGGTAGGAACCCAACCCCTGCCACGCCGCGATAAAGATGATCAACAGCGGGACCGCCTGCATCAACTGCAGGTCACGCAAGTACGGTATCGATGGAAACAGCACGGCGGCCGGATTGGACAGGCCGTCCACGAAGTACTTGAGGATATAACCCAGCATCGGCTGGGTGGAGGCAAAAATCAGGAAACCGACGATGCTCAGCGAGAACAACCCGATATAGGGCTTCACGTAGCCGAGAAGTCGGAAGTAGATTTTCAAGCTCGATTGGCTTGCGGAGAGACTGGAGTCGGTCATATCACGCGAAGTTTTCAAAAAAAGGACGGTGACTCTATCACAGCTTGCCCCCGGTACCCCTGTCGAACCTTTGCATGGCGACGGGTAGACACAACTTTGCCTAAGGTCATATGACATGGATTGCGTTAGTATTCGAGGCCCTTTGACCGGAAGATTGTTCAGCATGTCATTTCGCAGCAACCACGCCAGCAGTAACCGGGTGTTCGATTTCATTTGCCTGTGGATGCTTCCGATCGGTTTCTTCTTCCTCCTGGCGGGCCTCTATTTCCTGCCTGATCGAAGTGCACACCAGCGCATCTTCTATACGCTGATCAGCATTCCCACGCTGGTGGCCCTGTGCATTCGCCCTTACGAGCTAAAGTTCGTGATGCGCTCCCAGGTGCTGCAGGCCTTCGTGGTATTCGCTGCCTGGTCGCTGATTACCCTGGCACTCACGCCCCACGATGATGGCGTTCGTGGCCCCATCGTGCGGGCCATGCACGTGGTGATGCTGTTCGCCGGTACCTGCATGCTGCTGCGCCATCGCGGTGAACTGGTCAAGCCGGTATTCCTGGGCGCCGCCGTGACGGCCCTCGCCGCCACGGTGTACAACCTCAGCCACTTTGCGCTGACCTACACGCCAGGCGCGCGAATGATCGGCGCCGGGGCGTTCGACAACCCGTTGCTGAGCTCGCACCTGTTCGGTTTTTTCAGTGTGTACTGGCTTTACTTGGCGGTCACCACCACCCGTGGGCGCTTGCAGTGGGCAATCATCCCAGGGCTGCTGATCATGATCGCGGCGGTGCTGGCCACCGGTTCGCGCACCCCGCTGGTAGCCTTGGCCATGGCGGGCGTATGGCTGGCGCTGATGTGCTGGAACCTGCGCTCCATCGTTCTGCTGGCACTGATCGCCGCGGCGGGTGCCGGGGTGGTGATATTGCTGCCCGAGGTGATTCTTGGCCGGGGTGACTCGTTCCGCCTGGAAATCTGGCGCATGGTGCTTGACCTGATTGCCCAGGCGCCGTGGATTGGCCATGGCCTTGAGGCCGACCTGAGCATCGACCCGGGCACCGGTTTCGCGCTCAGCGAACCGCATAACTTCGCCCTGGGCGTGCTCTATTACGTCGGCATCATCGGCTTCGTGCCATGGCTGTTCATGCAATTGCGCGCGCTGTTCGAAGCCTGGCAGCAGCGCCAGGAAGGCCTGATGATCCTGGCCTCGACGCTGCTGATCTACGGCATCGGCGCCGGCCTGACCGAAGGCGGCGGCGTGATATCGCGCCCCAAGGAGCACTGGTTCCTGCTGTGGATCCCGCTGGCCCTGGTGGCCGCGGTTGCCTTGGCGCGGCAGACCAAGCGCCTGTCCGGCATCATGTTCGAACGCCTGGACCAGGCTCAGTTGCAGGCGCTGATGGCCGGCGGCAAAATCATCGAGCAGGACGGTTCGGGGCCCAAGGTCATCATCCTCGGCGACGGCACGTTCCTGAAGCTGTTCCGCAAACGCCGCTGGTACACCTCCGGCAGCGTCATGCCCTACGCCCAGCGCTTTGCCGAAAACAGCATTCGGCTGGCCTATGACGGCGTTGCCACGCCGCCAATCCTTAACCTGTACAGCCTGCCCGCCGGCGAAACCGGGGTGCGCTACCAGCCGCTGCCAGGGCAAACCCTGCGCCAGGCGTTGCAAGGCGCGCCCGACGAGGCCACGCGCCAGACCCTGGTGGAACGCTTCGGTGAATACCTGGCCACCTTGCACGAGTGCGGCATCTACTTCCGCTCCCTGCACCTGGGCAACGTGCTGGTGATGGACAACGGCGAGTTCGGCCTGATTGACCTGGCTGACATGCGCGTGCTGCCCTCGGCATTAAGCATGGAGCTGCGCCGCCGAAACCTGCGCCACATGCGCCGCTACAAGGAAGACCGGGCCTGGCTGTTCGAAGACCACCTTGACCGCCTGATCAAGGGCTACGCGGCCTTGGCGCCCGCCAAGGCGGTGAAGAACATGGAGAAACAGGTGCAGGTGCTGGCCAGCGCCGGCTAGGCCCTGCGGGCAAGGCGCGGCCCGTACTGCACGGGCTCGCGCTCAGCGGTTTTGCGTGTAGGCGAGAAAGGCGTCGATCTGGTCGTTGCACAGCAGCGGCGCGATGCGGCGCAATTCCTCTTCCGGCCAATTCCACCAGGCACTGGCCCGCAACTGCTCGCGCACCTGATCATCGAATCGCCAGCCTATGACCTTGCCCGGGTTGCCGCCAATCATTGCGTAAGGTTCCACGTCTCGAGTCACCAGTGCGCCCGCCGCGATCACGGCACCATCGCCAATGCTCACGCCGGACAGAATGGTGCAACCGGTGCACAACCACACATCGTTGCCGATCACCACGTCGCCGCGGGTAACGGCGTAGCGGTCAATGTGCGCGGCTTGTTCGAACATGACCGGGAAGGGATAAGTGCTCACCCAGTCAGGCCGATGCTCGCCGCCCAGGAAAATCTGCACGCCTTCGGCAATGGAACAATAGGCGCCGATCTTCAGGGTCGAGCCTTCCTGCCAGTCGTGCACGGTCGGCACGCCGTAACTGCCGCGCCCGAAAGCATAGTCGGGGTAATGCAGACGGAAACGTGCAGCGCCACGTTCGAACTTGGGCAGTTTGCGAATCGCACGCTTCGCCCTGCGTTGCTTGAAACTGTCCAACCAGCCCATCGAAAACACTCCAGCAACTGTCAACGTGCCTTGGCCAAGCCCAGCCACTGCTTGCATTTGAACCCGGCCAGGCGCATGAAGCCCCGCACGGTTTTCTTCGACCAGGACTTGAACGGCACCTGGTTCAACAACTCCAGCGCCATCGTCGGATCACGATCGGCCATCTTCAAGAACATCGAATTGAGGAACTTGCAGCGCACCGCCTCGTACTGCGGGTGGTCACTGAACAGCGCATAGATGCGCAGAATACTGTCCGTCATGAACCGGTGATTCTTGTAAGAGTTGGTGGCGTGCTTGCGATAACGCGCCATCAGCACCGGCAGGCCGTCGATGTAGTAACCGGCGCGAGTCACCTTGAGCTCGATGTACAGGTCTTCCAGGCGAATGGAGGGGTCGAAGCCGCCCACCTGCTCCAGGGCCGTGCGGCGAATCATCAGGGTGGGCGCCGGTGGGTAGGGCTTGCGCTCCATGAACATGTCATCGAAGTCCAGCCGGCGGAATGGCACGTCACGGTTCTGACGTTTTTCCGGGTAGGGCGTGCCATCGGCGTACATCAGTTCGATGTTGCCGGCGCAGATACCCACCTCGGGGTACGCCACCATGTGCGTCACCTGAATGGCGATGCGCTCGGGCAACATGATGTCGTCCGAACCGAACGGCACAATCAGCGAGCCTTGCGCCCGGGCGGAGCAGTCATTGAGCGTGCGGGTCAGCCCCTGATTTTGCTGTACGCGGAAGTCGAAGCCATGGACCGCCTGCAGGCGCTGGATACGCTCAACGCTGTCGTCGGTGGAGCCGTCATCCACCACCAGCAACTCGATGTTGGCATACGTCTGGCCAAGCACGCTGAGAATGCTTTCCTCGATGTACGGCCCATGGTTGTAGGAGGCGATGATGACCGTCACACGCGGCTGTTCACCACTCATGCGCAGGCCCCACGCACAGCCTCAAGGCCCGATTCGATCAGCGACAGGTACTCGGCGCGGAAAACATCAATGTCGTGAGTGGCGGTGAGGTAGCCGTAGGTCTGCTCGCCCTTGGCGTGCAGTTGCTCATCCGACAGCGCCAGGTAGTTGTCCAGCGCAGCGGTCAATGAGGCCACATCGGCCGGCTTCACGGCCAGGCCGCCCGCCCCCTCGATCAACGGTTTCATGGCCGGCACATCGGTGGCAATCACCGGCAGGCGGCCACTCATGCCTTCCAGCAGGGCCAGCCCCAGGCCTTCGGCCAGCGAGGGCATGGTCCAGATGTCGAAGGCCCGCACGTATTGCAGCGCGTCCGGCCGGAAGCCCAACAAGTGGGCGCGCCCGCCCAGGCCTAGACGCTGGATCTGGGCAGCAAGATTGGCCTCTTCCTTGCCGGCACCGATAATGGCCAACTCGGCGTCCGGGTACTTGTCCTTGAGTGCGGCAAAGGCCTGCAGCAGGTAGGTATGGCCCTTCACGCGCACCAGCCGGCCAAGGGCACCGATAAGCCGAGACGTGGGTGACAGCCCGAGCAGCTCACGAGCCTTTTCGCGGCTGTGCTGCAATGCCTCGGCCTGCTCGATATCGATGGCGTTGGTAATGGCCCAGGTATTCTGGTCGGTAAAGCCACAGCGGCAATCAATCAGGTACTGTTTGACCGGAGGCGACACCCCCACAAAACGCCAGGCCGAGGTCACTAGGCGCTTAGTCTGACGACGCCGATAGAAACGGTCGTATTCGCCAAAGCCATGGGAGATGCCGATGCACAGCGGGATCTTCAACCAGCGATTCAGCGCCAGCATCATGTTCACCGGCTTGAAGCGGTTACAGATCACAGCATCGAAACGCTCTTGCCGGCAGAACTTGTAGAGTTGCCACATGGCCTTCAGGCGCATGCCCTTGAGCGACTTGTCACTGAACTCGAAGTACACCGAACGATCGGCCTTGCTGATCGCATCGCCTGGCCCGGGGCGGCCGCGCAAGAACGCCTCCACCACTTCATAGCGGCTGGCAGGCAGCGCCTTGACGATTTGCTCGGCCAGGTCGGCGAAGTCATGTTGCTTGACGTTGTAGTCAGGCTGCAGCTGCAGCACCTTGAAGCGCCGATCCATTCAATTGCTCCACTGAAAACACGTATAGCGTCGATAATTCATGCATCTTGCGCCATGACCTGCCTGGGCCTCAATCGCGCTTGATCACCCAGAACAGCTCTTGGTTGCGTACCATTTTGCGGAAGAACTCGTTTTCGCCGTAAGCCGAATGCCGTCGCCCCGCCAGCCAATGCTGCAAGGTGCGGCGCAAGCGGCGCTTGAAGCTCATGGGCGGCTGCAGGTCGTGCATCATCCCCAGCGCCATGGCCTTGTCGCGTTGCTCGGCCAATGACAAAGGCAGGCTCAAGGGGCGCATCGCCGGGCCCGGCTCCATCAGCGGCGGCAAGGCAATGCCCTGGCCCTGTTCGCCCATGGGCCAGCGATCGTTGTCGTGCAAATGGTTGGCGTAGCCCAGCAGCCACTGCGGCTGCCACTCAAGCCCTTGCAGCGCCTCGATGACGGCCTGGCGGGAGCAGATGTGGTCGGGGTGCGGATCAAGCACCGCATCCGGCAACACGATGACCTCGGGGCGCGCCTGATCGAGAATGGCCCGCAGGTCTGCCAGCAGGTTGTGCCAGGTGGGTTTGCCATCCCGGTCCGCTGGCCACGCTTGATCATTGAGCGCCCGGAACAGGCGGATATCTTCAAGTTCGGCCTCGCGGGACGCCATGGGCTGGTCGGGCGCCGCGCGCATCGCCGGCAGTTGCAGGCAGAAATAACCCAACTGCACGCAGCGGTTGTGCGGCACACCCGCCCAGCGCGGCACGGCCAGGCTGTCCCAGGCGCGCAGGCGCCCTTTCAACCGCGCCGCTTCTGCCGAGGGCAGGCCCATGTGCTGGTAGTGCTGCGCCTCGATCTCACCGGCGGTGAGGGTCACGATCCAGGGGGCGGCGGCACGGCTGTAAAGGCCGTAGGCGGCGAGTTCGGCGTCATCGGCGTGGGGCGCGATGACCATGAGCCGCTTGTCGGCCAGCGAAAGGCCGGGGAAACGCCAGAACCGCGGCGTGCCGAACAATGCGCAATAGCGCCCTTGCAGGCGCAGCGAGCCGTCGGCCAGTGGGCGGGCCAGGCCACTGAGGTTCAGGTAGCGCAGGCCACGCACGCCTCGCTCGAAGGTCTGGCAATCGCTGCTGCCGGTGCCCACGAGCTCCACGCGCGGGTCGAGAAAACGCCCCAGCCAGCCGCTGCGCACCCCGACCTCAAGCACCAGGGTGTCGCCAGCGGCCAAGGCATCGGGCTTGGCCAGCGTCAGCGCCGAGCCTTGAAGGCTGGCGTCCAGCTGCTCGCCCTGGCCCTCGAAATCGTAGCGGTAATCCTCGGCAGGCGAGTAGAACAGGTGATCGGCGAACCAGGCCTCGTGGGCAATCCAGCCCAACACCGCCAGCACCAGGGGCAGCCACCATGCCACCACCACGCCCACAGTCACCAGCAATGCCAGGCCTATGAGCAAAGCGATACGCTTGTTGCGACGATGACGCTTGAGTAATTGCTGTTTTCTGCTCAACGCTGAAATACCGGCACCGGGTTGCACCAACGATCTTTATATTCGCGGTCGGCACGCCCGAAGGAAAAACGCAGGGGCTTGCCGACTTCCCGGGCATCTTCCCACGCACGCTGGGTGTTGAGGAAGCTCAGGACGCTGCCCGGGCTGAACGCCCGGGTTTGCGGGTCAACACCGCCGTTGATGTACTCCACGCTGACCCACTCGGGCGCCTCCACCCGGTACACCAACTGGATGGCAATAGGCGCATCGTTGAGGAAAACCACGGAACCTATCAGCAGCTCGCGTAGCGCCTGGATCACTTCGGCCATGTGCTCGGCGCCGGTGGCGGCGAACTCCCAGCGGCGAAGGAACAAGTCGCAGTACATGGCGGCCAGGTCTGCGCTGCTGAAGTCACTGACCGGCCGCACCACGCCGCCGGCCTCTTCCAGCAGGCGCAATTCACGCCGCTGGTTGTAGCGAAACTTCTTCGACAGGTCTTCGGGGGCCCGCGCCATGGCCAGCGCCTCGGGCTGCACCCGAAGCTCGGCAAAACGGCCCTGATTGAGCTCGGACAAGTAACGCGCCTTGTGCCGCAGCGGTGCCTGGGCATCCGGCGCGGCCGGCAGGATCAGTTCGGCGTTGCCCAGGTCGAACAGACCCTTCTTGCCCTCGCGCTTGAGCACGTCCTTGGACAACGCCAGGTAACGGCCCCAGGTCGCAATGGCAGCCCTCAGCTCGCCGGCCTGCTCCCAGCCCAGGTAGCGCACGGGAATGCCCGCCAGGGCCGCCAGGCGCTCGATCACCAGCGGGTGTGTCGCGACACTGCCACCGAATGTATTCCAGGCCTTGGCATAAGCAGCGGCGTCAATAGGGGTCCAGCCGCGCTCACGCCAGCCTTGAATTCGGTTGAGCATCAACCCTCCGCGGTTAAATCAGTGACCTGTGGCAGGCGCCAGAAGGTCTCGCTTGCAGCTCGATCGGAAAAGCGTTCGTTGAGACGTTCCAGCATTCGCTCGGCACAGTCATGCCGTTGCTCGTCGTCCAGCCTGGAAAGATGAACCAAGGCCGCAGCGAACTGCTCGTCGTCGCCCAGGGGGGCCAGAATGCCCACGCCCTCGACCACTTCCTTGGCCCCGCCGCACGAGGTAGATACCACCGGCAGGCCGGCCGCCATGGCTTCTAGCAGCACCATGCCGAACGGTTCGTTGTCGGAGGTCAGGGCAAACACATCGAACGCCTGGAAAAAACGCCGTCCATCGCGGATTTCTCCCAGAAATAGCACATGTTCGGCAATGCCCAGCTCGCGCGCCAGTTCCTTGAGGTCCTGTTCCAGGCGCCCGGAGCCCATGATCGCCAGCTGCGAGTCGGCCGGCAGCAACGGCCGGGCCCGGGCAAACGCGCGAAGCAGGGTGGCCTGGTCCTTGTCGGGGTGCAGCCGGCCGACGTTGCCCACTACCCAGGCGTCCTGGCGCAGGCCCAGGGCCTGGCGCGCCTGGACAGGGGAAAGCTGGTGCGCTCGCAACTCGGCGACATCGACGCGGTTGTGCAAGGTACGGATGCGGCCGGTAGGCCAGCGTGGCAGGCAACGACGGATGTCGTCGCGCACGGCATCGGAAACACCCAGCAGGCTGAGGCGTTTGCGAAAGAAGAAGGCAAACAGCTTGCGGGTACGCCGCTCGTAGTCACCGAAGGCATGATGCACGCCGATGACAGGCAAGTGGGTACCCCACAAGGTGATGAAGATCGGTTTGAAACGGTGTGCAATACAGAATGTAAAGTCGCGGCTGGCGACTATCTTGCGAAGGTCGCGCATAGCCCCCAGCTTCAGGCCACGAATGGCCTTCGAGCTGTACTCCATGAACAAGACTTCGTCCGAGGCGCAGGCAGCTGCCACCTCGGGGTCGGCGACCCCGGTCAGGAAGACCGTGGTCACGCGATAGCCGGTATCTGCGAACAACCGCGCGTATTGGCGCGTGCAGTCTAGAAACGGTCCGTCATAGCCATGGCAAAACTGTAATACATGTCGTTCAGCCGATCGTGTCATAAGCATTAGCGCCGTCTTTGACTACCAGGATATCTTCCATGATCAGATACTGTAGATCGGAACCGAAGAACATGTCCAAAGCGTCAGTGGGCGAGCAAATCATCGGCTCCCCACGGCGGTTGAGCGAAGTATTCAACGACACGCCGTTGCCGGTCAGGTCCTCAAGCGCCTTCATCATGTCGTAGTAACGCGGGTTGTACTCGCGCTTGAGCACCTGGGCGCGGGACGTGCCGTCCTCGTGCACCACTTCCGGCACGCGGGTCTTCCACTCTTCAGCCACTTCGAAGGTGAAGGTCATGAACGGCGCAGGGTGGTCGATCTTGATCATCTGCGGCGCCACGGTGTCGAGCATGGACGGGCAGAAAGGCCTCCAGCGCTCGCGGAACTTGATCTGGTGGTTGATGCGGTCAGCCACGCCTTCAACGCTTGGGCAGCCGATGATCGAACGCCCCCCCAGCGCGCGCGGGCCGAATTCCATGCGGCCCTGGAACCAGGCCACCGGGTTGCCGTCGACCATGATCTTGGCGATATTCTGGGGCATGTTCTCGATCTTGCGCCAGGCAGGCTTGCTGGGGTGACGAGCACAGGCGGCGATCACGTCCTCGTTGCTGTACGACGGGCCGAGGTAGACGTGTTCCATCTTCTCCACCGGTACGCCACGGGCGTGGGAAACGTACGCGGCAGCGCCGACGGCCGTACCGGCATCGCCGGAAGCGGGCTGCACGAACAGCTCCTTGACGTCGTCACGGGCGATGATCTTCTGGTTCAGCTTGACGTTCAGGGCACAGCCGCCAGCGAACGCCAGCTTGCCGGTTTCCTTGAGCACGTCGCCCAGGTAGTAGTCGATCATCTGCAGCGACAATTTCTCGAACAGCGCCTGCATGCTGGCCGCGTAGTGGATGTAAGGCTCGTCGGCGATATCGCCTTCACGCTTGGGCCCCAGCCACTCGATCAGTTTTGGCGAGAAGTAGAAGCCCTTGCCCTTTTCCTTGTAACGACGAATGCCGACGACGTTGGCGTAGTCGGTGTTGATCACCAGCTCGCCATTTTCGAAGCTGGCCAGGCGCGAGAAATCATACTTGCTGGCGTCGCCGTACGGCGCCATGCCCATGACCTTGAACTCGCCGTCGAGCATTTCGAAGCCCAGGAATTCGGTGATAGCGCCATACAGGCCACCCAGCGAATCGGGATCGAAGAACTCCTTGATCTTGTGGATCTTGCCGTTCTCGCCGTAGCCGAAGAACGTGGTGGCGTACTCGCCCTTGCCGTCGATGCCCAGGATCGCGGTTTTCTCTTTGAAACCCGAGCAGTGGTAGGCGCTGGAGGCGTGGGCAAGGTGGTGCTCCACCGGTTCGATCTTGATTTTCTTCGGGTCGAAGCCCAGTTGCTCAAGGCACCACACTATCTTGTTGCGGTAGCGCTTGTAGCGGCGGTTACCCATCAACAGAGCGTCGAGGGCACGGTCCGGTGCGTACCAGTAGCGCTTGGCGTAGTGCCAGCGAGCCTTGCCGAACAAGCTGATGGGCGCGAACGGAATCGCTACCACGTCAACGTCGGAGGGCTTGATACCGGCCTGCTCCAGGCAGAACTTCGCCGACTCGTAGGGCATGCGGTTCTTTGCATGTTTGTCACGAACGAAGCGCTCTTCTTCAGCGGCCGCGATCAGCTTGCCGTCGATATACAGGGCTGCGGAAGGATCATGGCTAAGGGCGCCGGACAGGCCAAGAATCGTCAATGCCAAGGGTCTAGCCTCTTTCAACGGAATATATGCGCCGAGGGCCAATGGGCTGTCGGCGGCGAAAGGGCGGGATTATAGCGCATTCGTGCGGGGGGCGGCATATGGGGGCATGTTGCCGTGGCATCACGGGTGTTCAGGCCTCTGGGGCGAGGGGCGGAGGCTCACGCAGTTTGATCAGGTCCGCCTGGTAGTCATCGAGGTAATAGGCGCAGCCGGGCTTCAGCGGGTCCATTTCGCATTGGAAACGTGCCTTGGGGTCACGGGGGTGCCAGCCAAAGCCCTGGTCGGCAGTCCATTCCATGAGGGTGCAACCTGTCAGTGCAATGCTGAAAACCAAAATAAGGAATCGTCTGTGCATTGGGTGTTATTCAAGTCATGCAAGAGACAGACGTACGCAGCGATTCGAACCTCCATGCGTAGCCAGCCGTCGCTCCCTGCTCACCGGCCTGCTGCTGGCCCGCCCCCAGGCCCAGGCTGATACGCCTGAAATCGTGCTGGACTCCGTGGTGCCGACGTTTTCTCTGCGCCCATCAGACCGCGCGCCGCCCGCGCGGCGCTTCGCGGGCAGAGCCCGCTCCCACAGGTCTGGTTCCAGCAGTCCATGGCCTGGTATATCTCCACGGCGCGCCTTGGATGTTCGGCGTGAGGTCGCGGTCAGCAGCGGCTACGGCTTGGTGTTGGTAGACTTGTCCGGCTCCGTACATTCCTCCCTCCTGGACCGCCCCCACCATGACCGCCGCCCCCCCCTTCCTGCGCCGCCGCTCCCTGCTCACCGGCCTGCTGCTGGCCACCCCCCTGGCCCAGGCCGATACGCCTGAAATCGTGCTGGACTCCGTGGTGGTCAGCGGTTCGCGCAGCCAGAACAGCAGCTTTGACCTGCCCTATTCCGTGGACAGCGTCAGCCATGAGCAGATCAGCGACGGGCAACTGGGGATCAACGCGTCCGAGGCGCTGCAGCGCATTCCCGGGCTGGTGGTGCAGAACCGCCAAAACTATGCGCAAGACCTGCAAATCTCCTCGCGCGGTTTTGGCGCGCGGTCGGCGTTCGGGGTGCGGGGCTTGAAGTTGATTGCCGATGGCATTCCGGCCAGCACGCCCGATGGCCAGGGCCAGGCGGCGACCTTCAACCTGGATACCGCCGATCGCATCGAGGTGCTGCGCGGGCCGGCCGCGACCCTGTATGGCAGCAACGCCGGAGGCGTGATCCAGATGTTTTCCCGCGATGGCGAAGGCGCGCCCAAGGTCGGCGCCGAGACGCTGATGGGCAGTGACGGCATGAGCAAAAACCATGTGTATGCCGAAGGTGGCATCGATGAGGACACCGGCTTTGTGCTGGACGCCTCGCGCATGGACACCGATGGCTACCGCGACCACAGCGCAGCGCGGCGTGACACCACCTTCGCCAAGCTCAACCTCAAGCCCGACGATGATAGCAAGCTGGCGCTGATCTACAGCAGCCTGGAGCAGGACGGCACGCAGGACCCGCTGGGCCAGACCTGGGACGCCTACAAGGCCGACCCGCGCTCGGTGGCCAGCAGCGCGCTGACCTACAACACGCGCAAGAGCATCGACCATAAGCAGTTGGGGGTGACTTACGAGCGGTATTTGGGTGACGCGACGCTGCAGGTCACCAGTTATTACGGCACCCGCAGCGTGATTCAGTACCTGTCGATTCCCAAGGGCACCGCCGCTGACACTCGTGGCGGCGGTGTGGTCAATTTCGATCGAACCTTCTACGGCGGCAGCCTGCACTGGATTCAGCCGATTCTCAGCGCGCCCGGCGACCTCAAGATCATCGCCGGGCTGGACTATGACCGCAGCCAGGATGACCGCCAGGGCTACCAGAACTACATCGGCAACACCCTGGGCGTCAAAGGCGCCCTGGCCCGGGACGAGATCGACACCGCCACCAGCCTGGACCCGTTCGTGCAGGCCAACTGGGCGCTGGGTGACTGGACACTGCAGGCCGGCGTGCGCCACAGCACCATGCGCATGGACGTTGATGACAAGTTCCTGAGCAATGGCGACGCCAGCGGCAACAAGGACTACCAGCAAAACACACCATCGTTGAGCGTGATGTACGCGCTCACCGAAAACCTGCATGGCTACGTCAGCGTCGGCAAGGGCTTCGAAACGCCTACCCAGGCGGAAATGGCCTATGCGCCAGGCAATGCCGAAGGCTTTAACTTCGATCTCAAGCCATCGGAAAGCAAGCAGTACGAAATCGGCATAAAGGCCAAGGTAGGCGCCGATACGCGCATCAATGCCGCGCTGTTCCAGATCACCACCGACGATGAGCTGGTGGTGGCCCAATCCACTGACGGCCGCACCAGCTACCAGAACGCCGGGCGCACCCTGCGCCGCGGGCTGGAGCTGTCGCTGGACAGCCAGTTGACGCCCACCTGGAGCACGCAGGTCGCCTATACCCACCTCAATGCCACCTACGACAGTGACTTTGTCAGCGGCAGCGGCACCAGCGCCAAGCAGGTAGACAAGGGCAACTACCTGCCCGGTGTGCCCAAGGACACACTGTTTGGCGAGCTGAAGTGGCAACCGCAGGATTGGGTCAGCACTGCAATCGAGGGCATGTACCGCAGCAAGGTGTATGTCGAAGACACCAACCAGGACAAGGCGGCGCCGGCCTATGCGGTGTTCAACTGGCGCACCAGGTTCGAACAGAAGGTGGACCACTGGACCTTCCACCAGACCTTGCGCCTGGACAATTTGCTGGACCGTCAGTACGTGGGCTCGGTCATTGTTGGCGACAGCAACAAGCGCTACTACGAAGCAGCGCCGGGGTTGTCGTGGTATGCCGGGGTGGGGCTGGAATACGGCTTCTGATCACAGGCATCACAGTACCGGAGCTGCCGAAGGCTGCGCAAAGGTCCGCAGGCGCTTCGGCGTTGTAGCGTGGATCGCGGCCACCGGCCGCTCCTACGCGATACCTGACAAAACGGCCGGGTTCGGGGCCTCAGCGCGGCAGCCGCTGGTCGAGCATGTGGGTCAGGGCGCTGTCGGCCGGCCAGTTGCGCAGGAAGCGCGCGCGGTCGCGGGCGTACGCCGGGGCGAAGCTGGCCTGGCTGCCGTGTTGGCACATGGCGTCCAGGTCAATCAGCGACCAGCGGCCGTTGTCCCAAAACAGGTTGTGGCCCTTGAAGTCACCATGGCTGATGCGCTCGCGGATCAGGTCGGCAAACAGTTGGTCCAGCGCGGTCAGTTCTGCTTCGGGTACCGCTGCGGTATCGACGTAGGGCGCGAAACGCTCGATCAGGTCCGGCCCCGCCAGGTGCTCGGTTACCAGATACGCACTGCGGCGCAGCCACAGGAAACGTTTTTCCAGTACGGCCAGCGGCGTGGGCGTGGCAATGCCAAGGAATGCCAGGCGATTGCCCTGCACCCAGGAATGCCAGGCGCGGCTGGGGCGCCAGAAGCGCTTGAGCCAGTGGGCGAAGTGCTTGATGTTGTAGCGCTTGATCACCAAGGTGCGACCCTGAGCTTGCACCTGCCCAACGCTGGCCGCACCGCCAGTCTTGTACAAGCGCCCCTGGTCCAGCAGCGCATCGGCCTGGGCCAGCACCGGCAGCATGGCCGGTTCTTCTTCCCGGCGAATGGCACGCAGCATGAACGCCCCGCGCTTTACCGCGAACAGGCTACACTCGCGGCCCACCTTGGCGAGGAAGTCTTTCAGGCGCCAGCTACGTACCTTGTCCACCTGCTTGAGCAGTGCTTCCAGCGGCAAGGCATGCTCACCATTGGCCAACAGGTAATACACCAGCAGTTCTTCGATAAACGGCTCGAAGGGCTTGGGCAACTGGGCGAAAAAGACGCCCAGGTTCTGCAGCACGCGTTGGCGTGACAACGGCTTGCCCGCTTCCTCGGCGCAAATACCGGCGCCATCGATCAGGTACAGCTCACCGTTGCAGCGCAGCAGATTGTCCAGGTGCAGGTCTTCCTGCCACAGGCCCTTGGCGTGCATCTGCGCGACGGCCGCCAGGGCCTCGCCCAGCACTTGGGTCTGTTCATCGGCCAGCACCGGCAGCGCCTCTACCGCCGCCCAGGCTTGCGCCAGGCTCTGCGCGTTTTCCAGATACTCGAACAGCAGCCAGCCGCCCTCGCCGTCCTGCAAGCCTTCGGCCAGCAACAACGGCGTGGTCAGGCCCTGGTCGGCCAGACGCTTGACGCCATCGCGCTCACGCTGAAAATGTCGCGCGGCCTTGGGGCCCACGAGCACTTTGGCCAGCACCGTGCGCCCGCGCCAGATACCCGCGCCCACGTAGCGCTGGCCCGGCAACACGCGCAACAGGCTGAGCAATTGCAGCTCGGCACTGCCGGCCGCATCGGCCAGGGTCAGGTTCAGCGGCAGCGCCGGGGTGCGCCCGGCGTGCTTGAGTTCGGACAGGCGCATCAGCGGCCCTCCTTGTGGCTGCGACGGCGCGTCAGGCGCTGCAACCAGTCCTGTACAACAGGGCTGGCGCCGTCCTGGTTCAGGTAAGCGGCCAGGAATACCCGAATGTCACCTTCGCCCCACATGGGCGCGCGGCGCAGCAAAGGTTCCAGGTCACGAACCCGATCACGCCGGCCGAACAGCGCCGGGCGGGTTTTCTCCAGGTCGATCAGTTGCGCCTGGTAACCGTGGGCGCCCTGGCGCAGGAAAATATGCTTGGGGTAGAAGCAGCCGTGCACCTGGCCGGCGCCGTGCAGCGTGCGCGCCAAGGTACCGCATGCAGCCAGGATGGCCTGGCGCCGCGCTGCGGTGCTGCTGCCCCACTCCACCAGCAGACCATCCAGGTCGGTCCAGCCGTCCAGGGCGCGGGTCATCAGGATGGCGCAGCGGTCGCCCTCAAGTTTGCGCTCGCCATAGTAGGCTGCCTGCAGCGCCGGGATCGCCAACTGCTGATAACGGCGGATATTGCGAAACTCGCGAGAAAACGTCGGCTCGCCGAACGGATGGTGCAAGGTTCGGGTCAGGTAGCCGCGCTGGCGCTTGAGGTAGAACCCTTTACCCTCCAGCTCCAGGCGAAACACCTGGCTGTAACCGCCGCGGGCCGTGTTGGGCTCGTCCACCGGGTCCAGTTGCAAGGTCCACAGGGTGTCGAAACTGGCCAGGCCATGGCGCTCGAGCAAGCCGCGCTCGGCGTCAGCGAAGAAGTCGCTCATTCGCGGCCCTCGAAAAACGTGATGATGTGACGGATACGGCGCTTGTCGGACGCATTAAGGCGCTGACGGCGGCGGTATTGCAGGTAGAAACGCAGGCGCTGGGTGTTGGACAGTTGGTACTTGGCCACCTTGTCCAGGCAGGCCAAGTCCTTGGTGATGCGGTAGCGAAGCCAGAAGCTGATCCAGAATGCGCCATTGGGGCAGTCGATGAAGAACAGGGTGTTCTTGTCGTCCACCAACAGGTTGCGCCACTTCAGGTCGTTATGGGTGAAGTGCTGGTCATGCATGGCACGGGTGGCACGGGCCAGTTGCTGGCTAATGCCATCCACCCAGCTGCGGTCTTTCAGGCGCGGATCGTGATTGTCGGCCAGCGCGGACATGTCCTCGGTATTGGCCAGCTCGCGGGTGATCAGCGCGCCGCGATGGAAGGCTGCACCTTTGCGCTCAAGGCCCCAGCCGACGATCTCTGCGGTGGGAATGCCCCACTTGGCGAAGCGCTTGAGGTTCTGCCACTCGGACTTCACCCGTGGCCGGCCCAAGTAGCGGCGCAAGCCTTTGCCGGCGCCGGTGTAGCGCTTGACGTAGTAATTCACTCCGCCAATGTTGACGCGGCTGACCTCCGACAGAGGGTCGCGGGTCAGGTGTTCACCCTTGAGCGCGAACACCGCGTCCAGGGTGCCGAATTCGGCTTGCAGGTGCGCGTAGCCAGGGTCAAGGTTCCAACCGGCCATCAGAGCGCGTCCCCGTAGCGAAGTTTACGGGCATAGAGCTTTTCCGCCTTGCCCTCCAGCCAGGCCAGCAGGCGTGCTTCTTCCTTGAGGATCTGCCGCAGCGGTTGCTGGAAGTAACCGCGCAGGAAACGCAGCTTGTCGCGGCGAGTCAGGCCGATGTCCAGCGCCGAAAAATACAGCGCGGCCAGGTCCTTGTTGCGCCAGCGGCGGGTAATGGCCGGACGGGTCTGGGCGCGGTGCAGGTCGATGACCGAGAGCCTGAAGTCATCCGGCGTCACCGGTTTGTCGGTGTGCAGCAGGAAGTGGCAAATGTAGCAGTCGCGGTGGTTGACCCCGGCGCGGTGCATCATCCCGACCATGCGCGCCACCTCGTCGATCAGCGCGCGCTTGAGGCGCGGCTGCGGTGGCTCAGTGCGCCAGTTGATGCTGAAATCTTCCAGGCTGACCGTGGGCGCCAGTTCTTCGGTGATGATGAACGAGTGCTGGTCGGCCGGGTTGCTGTTGCGCTCGCCATAGGCCACGGCGGTCATGGTCGCCACGCCGGCTTCCTGCAGGCGCTCGATGGCCTGCCATTCCTGGCCGGCACCGAGTACCGGCAGCTTGGCGGTGACCAGGTTCTTGACGATCTCGCCCCAGCCGATGCCGCGGTGGATCTTGACGAAATAACCCCGGCCGTCGACTTCGGTGCGCAGGGTGCGCCGTGCTTCCAGCTCGCGATACACCTCGCCCTGCAAGGCCTCCACGGCCTCGAAGGGATCACGCTCGGCCCACAGGGTCTTGAACGGCTCGGCAAGCATCAGCTTCATGAGGCGGCTCCGGACACAATCACGTCGGCGGCGTGCTGGGGCATGCTGTACAGGTCGGCGCTGTCGGCGAAGGTCAAGCCGTTGCGGCCCCAATCGGCGCGCGCCTGAGGGTCGGCGAGCATGCGCGACAGGTACTGGTTCAGTTGCGCCTGATCGAACGGCTCGTCCAGCACCAGGCCACAGTCGGCCTCGGCGATGTAGTGGGCGTAACCACACACCGCCGACACCAGCACCGGCAGGCCGGCTACGGCAGCTTCGAGCAACACGGTACCGGTGTTTTCGTTGTACGCCGGGTGAATCAGCAGGTCGGCTCCGAGCAGGAAGCGCGGGATATCGCTGCGCCCTTTCATGATATCGACCTGGTCGCTGAGGCCCAGTGCAGCAGCTTGCAATTGGAAGAACTTCGGTTCGTCCTGGCCGATGACGAACAGGCGCGTGCGCTTCTTCAAGTCGGCCGGCAAGGCGGCCAGGGCCTTGAGGCTGCGGTCCACGCCCTTGGTCTTGAAGCCCGAACCGATCTGCACCAGCAACAGGTCATCGTCACCCAGCTTGAACTCGGCCCGGAACTCGGCACGGATCTGCGCGGCATTGGCCGGCGCCCGGCGGTCCAGGGAAATACCCGGTGGCAGCAGGTGAAAGCGCTCGATCGGGGTGTGGTAATGCTTGATGAACAGCGGCTGCTGAACCTCGGAAATCATCAGGATTTCGGTTTTTGCCTCGGGCGCGAACACCGAGCGCTCGAATTCGGCGAAATGCTGGTAACGGCCCCACAGGCGATACATGGGGTTGCGCAGGGTTTGCGCCTTGTCCTCGTAGCAGCCGTCAGCGGCGTAATACACGTCCAGGCCCGGTAGTTTGTTGAAGCCAATTACGCGGTCGACCGGGCGCGCGGCCAGGTCCTTTTCCATCCAGGCGCTGAACTTGATGTTGCGACGGTGGTTGGAGAAGGCCTTGACCGGCCCCACCAGCACCTCGAAACCGGCCGGCACGTCGCCTTCCCAGATCAGCGTATACACGCGGATCTGGTGCCCACGCTTCTGGCACTCCAGGGCAATGCGCATGAAGTCGCGCTGCAGCCCGCCAAAAGGGAAATACTTGTATAGAACAAACGCCAGTTGCATCAACGAAGATCCTCAGCCAGTAACAATGCGCTTAGTCGGCTCGCCACACGCTCGGGATTCAGGCGAGTGAAGCACAAGGGCCACTCGCGTTTAAGGTCGAACCGACGCTGGTCTTCCGGCGTCGGCTGATAAGTACAGGTCTTGGACAAGCAAGGCACACAGGCGAAATCGCTGGCCAGGTGTTCCTGGTCGCGGCCATAGGCACCGGTCAGCCCCGGGTTGGTGGGGCCGAACAGGGAAATGGTCGGCACATCCAGCGCGGCCGCCAGGTGGCCAAGGCCGGTGTCGACGGCTACGCAGGCACGGGCGGCCACCAGTACTTTCGCAACGCCCGCCAGGTTCAATTTGGGCAGTACCACAGTATTTTTCAAGCCTGCGGCAATACGTTGGGCCCGCTCATGCTCGGCCAGGTTGCCCCACGGCAGGTGCACTTGGATGCCGGCATGGCCCAGCCGCTCGGCCATTTCACGCCAGTACAGCTCGGGCCAGTGCTTGGTGTCCCAGGTGGTGCCGTGGAGGAACACCACGTATGGCACGCGCGATTTGCCATTGCCCAGCCGCTCGGCGGCCAGGCCGTATTCACCCTGGCCTGGCGGCAGGTCATAACCCAGCGCCAGGGCGAACAGCCGGCGCAAGCGCTCAACGGCATGTTGGCCCCGGCCCACGGCCAGGCGTCGGTCGTAGAACCGGCTGGCCAGCGCCTCACGGGCCGACTCACGGTCAAGGCCGGCGATCGGCGCTTTGACGTAACGGGTCAGCAGCGCACTTTTCAGCAGGCCTTGGGCATCGATCACCAAGTCGTACTTACGCTCGGCCAGGCTTTGCTTGAAGCGTCGCCATTGGCCTGTCTTGATGGTTTCCCAAACGTTCTTGCGCCAGCGGCGAATAGCCACCGCAATGACTTTATCCACAGCCGGGTGCCACGTGGGAATTTCGGCAAAGCCTTCTTCCACCACCCAATCAAAGCGAATGCCCGGAATGGCCCGGGCCGCATCAGTCAGCGCCGGCAGCGCGTGAATGACATCGCCCAGGGACGAGGTCTTGATCAACAATACCCGCAACTTAATCGACCCCGACCGTCAGTTCGACCGTGGCCGGGCCTTCAAGCTTTTGCAGGGCGTCAGACACCCGCTGTGGCTCCAGCAGGCGCAGGCAGTTGTAGTGCCCGAAGCGGCACGTGCGCTCGAAGCACGGGCTGCAATCCAGGCCCAGCCGCACCACTTCAACCTGGTCAGCCAGCGGTGGCGTGAAGCCTGGCGACGTGGAACCGTATACGGCCACCAGCGGGCGATTCAGCGCCGCTGCCACGTGCATCAGCCCCGAATCATTGGACACCACGGCGTCGGCACAAGACATCAGGTCGATGGCCTCGGCCAGCGAGGTGTCGCCACTGAGGTTCACCGATTCTTCGCGCAGGCCCGGAATCAGCCGGCTGCGAATGTCCTCGCCCACCGGGTGGTCTTTCTTCGAGCCGAACAGCCAGACCTGCCAACCTTCACGAATCTTCATCTCGGCGACTTTGGCGTAGTGCTCGGACGGCCAGCGCTTGGCCTCGCCGAACTCGGCGCCAGGGCACAGCACCAGTAGCGGACGGTCCAGCGCCAGGCCGAACTTGGCCAGCGCCGCGTCACGGCTGGCCGGCTCGATACGCAGCTCGGGGCGCGGATACGGCTTGGGCAACTCGGCACCCGGCTCGAAGGCCAGGGCCATGAAGCGCTCGATCATCAAAGGGTACTTGGCCTTGTCCAGGCGCCGCACGTCGTTAAGCAGGCCATAGCGGAACTCGCCGCGCCATCCGGTACGCTTGGGGGTGCCGGCAAAAAACGGCACCAACGCCGATTTCAGCGAATTGGGCAACAGAATCGCCTGGTCATAGTGCCCCTTGAGCGACTTGCCGATCTTGCGCCGCGTGGCCAATTCCAGCGCGCCGTGGCCGAGCGGAAAGCTCAAGGCCTGGCGCACCTCTGGCATGCGTTCAAGGATCGGCCGACTCCACTCGGGGGCCAGAACGTCGATCACACAGTCGGGGTGGCGCACCTTGAGGCACTGGAACAGTGTCTGCGCCATCACCATGTCGCCAACCCAGCTGGGTCCAATGATCAGAATTTTCATGCTTTTTCCAGAAACGACCGAGGAGGCAACAGGCCGTTGGTGTACAGCCTGGCCTCCCCGTCTTGTCTTTTGGTCAGGCGCAGTTTGACCGTCTGCGCCCCTTGTCAGCCTTCAGGCTCCAAGCCCGTGACTGCTACATCAGTTCAAGCCCAAACCGGCCCAAATGCGCAGCACTTCCCTTCGCTGGGCGACAAACTGATCGCCGGCGATCACCCCGGCCTGCTTCTGCAGCGCCTGCCGGTGAGCTGCCGAGCGATAGGCCTTGTAGGCCTCTCGCAACAGGCCCGCGTCTTCGGCCGGTATCAACCCGGCCTGTTCGAGCCCTTCCAGAATGCGGATATTATCGGTGTACTTGAGCAACGCCGGATAATCCCTGGACCACGCCAGGGCCGCGTATTGCACCATAAATTCAATATCGACGATACCACCGGCATCCTGCTTGATATCGAACGGTGCCGTGGCATCGAAGGCATTGGCTGCGGTTCCGGCAGCCGTGGCCCTGCTGCCCAGGTTGTCGCGCATCTTGGCGCGCATCTCGCTGACCTCGGCGCGCAGCTTGGGCAAATCACGCTCGCGGCCCAGTACCTGTGCCCGCACTTTCTCGAATTCGGCCGCCACGCCGTTACAGCCCACCAGCACCCGGGCCCGCACCAGCGCCTGGTGTTCCCAGGTCCAGGCTTCGTTTTCCTGATAGCGGGCAAAAGCGTTCAGCGAGCTGACCAAAAGGCCCGAGGCCCCGGATGGCCGCAGGCGCATGTCCACCTCGTAAAGCTGGCCAGAGTTGGTCTGGGTGGTCAGCAGGTGGATGATGCGCTGGCCCAGACGGGTGAAGAACTGCGCGCCGTCGATGGGTTTGACGCCATCAGTCTCGGCGTTGGGGTCGCCGTCGTGGATGAACACCAGGTCCAGGTCCGAGCCGTGCCCCAGTTCGATGCCGCCCACCTTCCCATAGCCGACAATGATGAAACCGGGGTCGCAGGCGCTGCCGTCGGCGCGCTGGGGCAGGCCGTGGCGCGCCACAGTCTGGCGCCAGGCCAACATGAAGACTTGTTCAAGAATGGCCTCGGCCAGCCAGGTCAGGTAGTCGCTGACCTTCATCAGGGGCAGGCTGCCGACAATTTCCGAGGCGGCCACGCGCAAGCTGTGGGCCAGCTTGAAGTGGCGCAGGGCCTCCATCTGCTGTTCCAGGTCGTCCTCGGGAATGCGCGTCAGGCGCTCGCGCAACTCGGCCGCCAGTTCCGGCGCCAACGGCGGGCTGAACAGCCGCCCTTCGTTGAGCAATTCATCGAGCAGCAACGGGTAACGGGCAATCTGCTCGGCAATCCATGGGCTGGCGGCGCACAGGGTCAGCAGGCGGCGCAGCGCCCCGGGGTTTTCCGTGAGCAATACCAGGTAGGCCGAGCGGCGGGCCACGGCTTCCACCAGCGGCAACACGCGTTCCAGCACCAGGTCGGGGTTGTCGTGTTCCACAGCCTGGGCCAGCAGGCGCGGGATGAAGGCGTCGAGGCGTTCGCGACCGATGCGCTGCATGGCACGCAGTTGCGGGCTGGCGCGCAGGCCGGCCAGTTGGCGCAGGGCCTTGGTGGCGTCGCTGAAGCCGGCGTCCTGTAACTGCCGGCACGCCGCCTCTTCGTCCTGCACATCCTCCCACAGCGGCAACCACTCACCGCCCACCACCACTTCGCCTTCATCGCCCTCGTCTTCATCCGGGTCGGCGATGACCTGGCGGAAGTGCCAATCGATGCGGCCGCGCCAATGCATCAGCTGGGCGTGGAAGCTGTTCCAGTCAGCAAAGCCGAGCATGAAGGCAATGCGCGCCTGATCCACCTGGCCGTCCGGCAGCATCTGGGTCTGGCGGTCGGCAATGGCCTGGATGGCATGTTCGGTGTAGCGCAGGAATTCGTAGCCTTCGCGCAGTTCACTGATCACCGCCGGCGGCAGGTAGCCTTGCCCCTCCAGCGTAGCCAGTACCTTGAGCAACGGCCGCTGTTGCAGGCTGAGATCACGACCGCCGTGGATCAGTTGAAACGCCTGAGCAATGAACTCCACCTCGCGAATGCCACCGGCACCCAGCTTGATGTTTTCGGCCATGCCCTTGCGCCGCACTTCTTGCTGGATGAGCTGCTTCATGGTGCGAAGCGCTTCAATGGCGGAGAAGTCCAGGTAGCGCCGGTAGACAAACGGCCGCAGCATGTCCAGCAACTGCGCGCCGGCCTGCTGGTCGCCGGCCACTACGCGCGCCTTGATCATGGCGTAGCGTTCCCAGTCGCGGCCCTGGTCCTGGTAGTACTGCTCCAGCGCATTGAAGCTGAGCACCAGCGCGCCGGCCGAGCCATAGGGTCGCAAGCGCATGTCAACGCGGAACACGAAACCGTCGACGGTCACCGGGTCCAGCGCCTTGATCAGCCGCTGGCCCAGGCGGATGAAGAACTCCTGGTTGTCCAGCGGGCGCTTCACGCCCTCGGTCTCGCCGCCTTCGGGGTAGGCGAAAATCAGGTCGATGTCCGAAGACAGGTTCAGCTCCACCGCGCCCAGCTTGCCCATGCCGAGGATGACCATGTGCTGCGCTTCGCCAGTGCGGCGCCCCTTGGGCGTGCCGAACTGATCGCAATGACGTCTATACAACCATTTATATGCTTCATCTATTGAGGCGTCGGCCATGTCCGACAAATCACGGCAGGTTTGCACCAGATCAGCCTGACGGGTCAGGTCGCGCCAGATGATGCGCACCTGCTGGCGGGCGCGCTGGCGGCGCAGTTGGCGGCCCAGCTCATCATCGCTGGTGGCCACCTGAACGGCATCGGCAATTTGCGCGCATAACTCGCCGGCGGCAAAACTGCGCTGCAGTTCACCGCTGGCCACCAGGTCGAGCAGAATCGCCGGGCTGGCGCTGGCCTGCTGAATGACGAAGTCGCTGGCGGCACACACGCGATCGAACGCCTGCCAGGTTTGCGCTGGCCAGCCGGCCAATTCGCCGGAGCGCTCCAGCACGGCCACGGCGGCTTCGAACGTCTGGCGGTTGCGGGCAACCAGCGGGGTCAAAGTGGCCGGCAATTCAACCGGCATTGGCAGGCTCATGGTCTATCCTTGATCGGCGTGCGAAGGGGGTTGGACGACACCGGGCGAATGATTCCCGCCGGTTGGACTGTCGTACAAAAGTTAGAAATAGCTGAAATTTGATATTTCCTGGCAGAAAGCATCACACCCGACCTTTTGAGGACTTATTTTTAACTCACGTTAACGATTTTTCTCACAACGAGACAGGTGGCCAAAAGCCCTCTGCCTGTAGTTTTACTACGATGGTCGTAATGTCAACGCATGAAATGACCAACGATTTGTAGTAAAACTACACGACGCCGGCACAACCCCCCGGTAATCCAAGAATCTATATCGTCTGCCCACAAGGCCGTCGCAAACTCTGGCTTCGATTCTGGAAGCCTTTCCGCCCTGGAGCAAGCCATGCAAGACCTCGATCCCGTCGAAACCCAGGAATGGCTGGACGCCCTGGAGTCGGTTCTCGACAAAGAAGGCGAAGACCGCGCTCACTACCTGATGACTCGCATGGGCGAGTTGGCCACCCGCAGTGGTTCGCAACTCCCCTACGCAATCACCACGCCATACCGCAACACCATCCCCGTCACCCACGAAGCACGCATGCCTGGCGACCTGTTCATGGAACGCCGCATTCGCTCGCTGGTGCGCTGGAACGCCATGGCGATGGTAATGCGCACGAACCTCAAGGATTCGGACCTGGGCGGTCACATCTCCAGCTTCGCTTCCAGTGCCACTTTGTATGACATCGGCTTCAACTACTTCTTCCAGGCCCCGACCGACGAGCACGGCGGCGACCTGATCTACTTCCAGGGCCACACCTCGCCAGGCGTTTACGCCCGCGCGTTCATGGAAGGCCGCATCACCGAAGACCAGATGAACAACTTCCGCCAGGAAGTGGACGGTCAGGGCCTGTCGTCCTACCCGCACCCTTGGCTGATGCCTGATTTCTGGCAGTTCCCGACCGTTTCCATGGGTCTGGGCCCTATCCAGGCAATCTACCAGGCACGCTTCATGAAGTACCTGGAACACCGCGGCTTCATCCAGCCAGGCAAGCAGAAAGTCTGGTGTTTCCTGGGCGACGGCGAGTGCGACGAGCCAGAATCCCTGGGCGCTATCTCCTTGGCCGGCCGCGAGAAGCTGGACAACCTGATCTTCGTCATCAACTGCAACCTGCAGCGCCTCGACGGCCCGGTTCGCGGCAACGGCAAGATCATCCAGGAACTGGAAGGCGTGTTCCGTGGCGCCCAGTGGAACGTCACCAAAGTCATCTGGGGCCGTTTCTGGGACCCACTGCTGGCCAAGGACGTGGACGGTATCCTGCAACGTCGCATGGACGAAGTCATCGACGGCGAGTACCAGAACTACAAGGCCAAAGACGGCGCGTTCGTGCGTGAGCACTTCTTCAACACGCCAGAACTCAAGGCCATGGTCGCCGACCTGTCCGACGACGAAATCTGGAAGCTCAACCGTGGCGGCCACGACCCGTACAAGGTCTACGCGGCGTACCACGAAGCGGTCAACCACAAGGAACAGCCTACCGTCATCCTGGCCAAGACCATCAAGGGTTACGGCACCGGTGCGGGCGAAGCGAAGAACACCGCGCACAACACCAAGAAAGTCGACGTCGACAGCCTGAAGTTGTTCCGCGACCGCTTCGACATTCCGGTCAAGGACGAGGAGCTTGAGAACCTGCCGTTCTTCAAGCCAGAGCCAAACAGCGCCGAAGCCCGTTACCTGGCCGAGCGCCGCAACGCCCTGGGCGGTTTCGTGCCACAGCGTCGCGCCAACAGCTTCAGCGTCCCTACCCCGCCACTGGACACGCTCAAAGCGATCCTGGACGGTTCGGGCGACCGTGAAATTTCCACCACCATGGCCTTCGTGCGCATCCTGGCGCAGCTGGTCAAGGACAAGGAAATCGGCCCGCGCATCGTTCCGATCATCCCGGACGAAGCCCGTACCTTCGGTATGGAAGGCATGTTCCGCCAACTGGGCATCTACTCCTCTGTAGGCCAGTTGTACGAGCCAGTCGATAAAGACCAGGTGATGTTCTACAAGGAAGACCAGAAAGGTCAGATCCTTGAAGAAGGCATCAACGAAGCGGGCGCCATGAGCTCCTTCATCGCCGCCGGTACTTCGTACTCCAGCCACAACCAGCCAATGCTGCCGTTCTACATCTTCTACTCGATGTTCGGCTTCCAGCGTATTGGCGACCTGGCCTGGGCCGCTGGCGACAGCCGCACCCGTGGCTTCCTGATCGGCGGTACCGCCGGCCGTACCACCCTGAACGGTGAAGGCCTGCAGCACGAAGACGGTCACAGCCACATCCTGGCGGGCACCATCCCGAACTGCCGCACCTTTGATCCAACCTACGGCTACGAGCTGGCGGTGATCATTCAGGACGGCATGAAGAAGATGACCGAAGAGCAGCAGGACGTTTTCTACTACATCACCGTGATGAACGAGTCCTACCAGCAGCCAGCCATGCCGGCCGGTGTCGAGGAAGGCATCGTCAAGGGCATGTACCTGCTCGAAGAAGACAAGAAGGAAGCGGCCCACCACGTGCAACTGCTGGGTTCGGGCACCATCCTGCGTGAAGTGCGCGAAGCGGCGAAGATCCTGCGCGAGCAGTTCAACGTTGGCGCCGACGTGTGGAGCGTCACCAGCTTCAACGAACTGCGTCGCGACGGCCTGGCCGCCGAGCGCTTCAACCGCCTGCACCCAGGCCAGAAGCCTCGCGCCACCTACGTTGAAGAGTGCCTGACTGGCCGTAAGGGCCCGGTCATCGCTTCCACCGACTACATGAAGTTGTTCGCCGAGCAGATCCGTCAGTGGGTTCCTTCCAAGGAATTCAAAGTCCTGGGTACCGATGGCTTCGGTCGCAGCGACAGCCGCAAGAAGCTGCGTCACTTCTTCGAAGTCGACCGTCACTTCGTTGTGCTGGCTGCCCTGGAAGCCTTGGCTGATCGTGGCGACATCGAACCTAAAGTGGTGGCCGAGGCCATCGTGAAGTTCGGTATCGACCCCGAAAAACGCAACCCACTGGACTGCTGAGGAGATTTTCCGTGAGCGAGATCATTCGCGTACCTGACATCGGCAGCGGTGAAGGTGAAGTAATTGAATTGCTGGTAAAGGTCGGCGACCGCATCGAAGCCGACCAAAGCCTGCTGACCCTTGAGTCGGACAAGGCGAGCATGGAAATCCCTGCTCCCAAGGCCGGCGTGGTCAAGGCCATCAAGGTCAAGCTGGGCGACCGCCTGAAAGAAGGCGACGACGTGCTGGAACTGGAAGTCGAGGGCGCTGCCGCAGCGCCCGCGCCCGCCGCCCCAGCCACCGCACCTGCGCCAAAAGCTCAAGCAGCCGCGCCAGCCCCGGCTGCCGCACCGGCCCCCGCCACTGCCGCCGCCAGCAAGAACGTGCACGTGCCGGACATCGGTTCGTCGGGCAAGGCCCAGATCATCGAGATCTCGGTCAAGGTCGGCGACACCGTCGAGGCTGATCAATCGCTGATCACCCTGGAATCGGACAAGGCCAGCATGGAGATCCCGTCTCCAGAAGCCGGCGTGGTCGAAAGCATCAGCGTCAAGCTGAACGACGAAGTGGGTACCGGCGACCTGATCCTGGTGCTGAAGGTTGCGGGCGCCGCCCCAGCCGCCGCACCGGCCCAGGCTGCCGCACCTGCTGCTGCCGCCCCGGCACCCGCTGCTGCACCGGCTCCGGCCGCTGCCGCCGCTGCGCCTAGCGTGCAGGACATCCACGTGCCGGACATCGGCTCGTCGGGCAAGGCCAAGATCATCGAGCTGTCGATCAAAGTCGGCGATACCGTTGAAGTTGATCAATCGCTGATCACCCTGGAATCGGACAAGGCCAGCATGGAGATTCCCTCTCCAGCTGCCGGCGTGGTCGAAAGCATCAGCGTCAAGCTGGACGACGAAGTCGGCACCGGCGACCTGATCCTCAAGCTGAAAGTCGCCGGCGCAGCCCCCGCTGCCGCCCCGGCTCAAGCGGCCGCACCTGCCGCCGCCCCGGCCGCCGCACCAGCCACCAAGGCCGAAGCTGCGCCAGCCCCTGCTGCCGCTCCGGCTGCTGCCTCGGGTGCCAAGGTTCATGCAGGCCCGGCGGTTCGCCAACTGGCCCGCGAGTTCGGCGTAGAGCTGAGTGCTGTCGGCGCTACCGGCCCACACGGCCGTATCCTGAAGGAAGACGTTCAGGCTTACGTGAAGGCAATGATGACCAAGGCCAAGGAAGCGCCTGCTGCCGCAGCAGGTGCTACCGGCGGCGCAGGCATCCCGCCGATTCCGGTCGTGGACTTCAGCCGCTTCGGTGAAATCGAAGAAGTGCCGATGACCCGCCTGATGCAGGCCGGTGCCACCAACCTGCACCGCAGCTGGCTGAACGTGCCTCACGTCACCCAGTTCGACCAGGCCGACATCACCGAGCTGGAAGCTTTCCGCGTTGCGCAGAAAGCCGTAGCCGAGAAGGCTGGCGTCAAGCTGACCGTGCTGCCGCTGCTGCTCAAGGCCTGCGCCCACTTGCTCAAGGAACTGCCGGACTTCAACGCCTCCCTGGCGCCAAGTGGCAAGGCCATCATCCGCAAGAAGTACGTTAACATCGGCTTCGCGGTAGACACCCCTGAAGGCCTGCTGGTACCAGTCATCAAGAACGTCGACCAGAAGAGCCTGCTGCAACTGGCTGCCGAAGCTGCGGCCCTGGCTGAAAAAGCCCGGACCAAAAAGCTGTCGGCAGACGACATGCAGGGTGCGTGCTTCACCATCTCCAGCCTCGGCCACATTGGCGGCACCGGCTTCACGCCGATCGTCAACGCGCCGGAAGTGGCGATTTTGGGTGTGTCCAAGGCAACCATCCAACCCGTCTGGGACGGCAAAGCCTTCCAGCCGAAACTGATGCTGCCGCTGTCGCTGTCCTACGATCACCGCGTGATCAACGGCGCCGCCGCCGCGCGCTTCACCAAGCGCCTGGGCGACCTGCTGACCGACATCCGCACCATGCTGCTGTAAACCGCTGCTAGCTGCCTCCCCCGCGCGGGAGGCAGCCTTTTTTTCGAGCGCCACGCTCGTACCTCAACCCCGCCGATTGGCGGGGCTTTTTTTGCTTTTAAAACGGCGCGAAATCGATCTGCTGTCATGCCAACAAGGCGGACTGCGGAGATGCCACTGACTGCGCACGCCAGAAACTTCGCCCCTTGTGCATGATGCCCAGTCATTCTTTTTGACTACTTAGCAGGAGCCTCACCATGGCTATTTACGGGCACATAGCCATTGGCATTACCCCCGAGGCTTTAGGAAACTTCCCTTCATATCCTCGGAATCGTCCGGCTTCTTTCCCTTAATCCTTTCTTTAGCGTGGCAGCTCCAAAAATAAGGAGCTACCCATGAGTCCAACCTTCCACCGTCCCTGCCCGAAACCAGACCAACGCATCGTGAATGCGCTTACGGCCCGCCAACGTCCATCGCAGGCATGACCAGTGCCAACCTGGGGACGCATTCCGTCATGGTTCGACATCGAAAGCATGGCAGGTGGGGATCGATTCGCCACTACTTACTCGGCAGGGAACATCCACCATCCCTCTCGCCCCTTTTTCAACGACATTCCAAGCCCAGCGCTGGTTAACCGCAGAGTCAGGTGTGTACGGCAAGCCTGTTTTCTCGCTAACGTCCAGGCTTCCCTAAAGCTGCGGCAACGTTTCGCCAACCTGAATATTCAGACAGTCCTGGCCGACCTGCTCGACGCCGCGCAAGATCTGGCGAAGCTGATCGCTGCCAGCGCCCTGACCGGCGCTGCGCTCGGCTCGGTCGCAGGCTTGTTTCTGGGTGGGGTCGGTGCTGCGCCAGGGGCCGTCACCGGGGGTATGTTCGGCCTAAAAGTAGGCACTTGGATCGTCGGGGTCATGGGGCTGGCAGCCCTGGCTGAGGACATCACCAAAGGCCTACCGCCGGTGCTGGATGCCTACGCCCAAGGCATACGCACAGCCTGGAATGGCCCCCGGGAACAATCCTCGTCACTGCTGGGTAACTTCTCTGATGACGGCAATGCCGCCTGGTTCGCGGCCAGCATGGTCGCCGACGCCCATGAAAACCTCATCATCCTGGTGCTCAGCGCAATGGCTGCTTACTTGGCGCGCGGAGCAGGCAACGCCAGCGTACTGGCCAGCCAGATGCGCGACAGCAAACGCGGCGGGCGGATCGCGCAGTGGATGCTCAACCATGAAGAACGGCTTAAGCAGCATCCGGACCTCAAGCCACGGGAGCAACAGCGTGGATTACCCCATCAGAGGTCACCAGAGCTTGAGCCCCAGAGGGACAAAGAGACCAGGAAGGGCAAGGCTAACCCTGAAACCATGCCCTTGCATCATGTGGACTGTTTCAAGGCGGATAGACTGCCAGAGTTCAAGGTAAGCGAGTTTGAGAGGCAGCTGGGAGGGCAGGAAGGTGGACTGAATGCGCTCACTGTGGAGGAGTTTCTGGAGAATGTTGCGAATCCTGTTGCGAGAAATGGGAAGATCGCGAGAGATGCGCGGCGAAGGCTTGAGGAAGTGTTGATTGAGCGATTTTTTGAATCGTTCTTTCAAGAAATGACAGGCCCCGCTGCTAGAAAAATGGCGACCATTAAAGCCAAGAATACGATGGCAAATTTGGCAGCGCTGCACAATCCAGACCTTAGCGCCGGGGGCAAAGATGCGATTTCAGATTTTGGTGATCGTCAAGTTAATTCCACCATCGGACCTCAATGGAAGACTAAAATAGAAAAACTAAAAGGCGCAGCTGAACAAGTGTCACCCCACCTGCGAAAAAGCACCACTCTTAATGTCAAGCTCACCCGTTGCTAGGAGAACATAATGGATGAAGCATTTAAGATGTTTTTGGGTAATTTTAGCATAGGCACCGTAGGCCGCTGCGAAGTACCTGCATCAAGTATCAGACGTTATGAAGGAAGACTACCAAGTAAATTAATAAATTATTGGGAGGAGCACGGGTGGGCCGGCTATGGGGACGGTGTTTTTTGGACCGTGGATCCTGAGCGCTATGAGGGCGTAGTCTCTTCCTGGCTAGAAGAGACCCCGCTGGATGCTAAAGACAAATTTCACGTTATCGCACGAAGTGCGTTTGGGTTGCTTTATTTATGGGGGGAGAACACTGGGCCTTCGTTGAAGATCGCGGCTTATGCATCTCGTTACATTGAGCGAGAATCATTGTTTGTTCCTAATCAACTGGACAAAGCGGTCGAGTCGTTTTTTATGCTGAAAGGAGTGAGGGATAATGATTTTTGCGATATGTTTACCTCAGCAAAGAAAAAGCTGGGCGTGCTTGAATCGGATGAGATGTATGGTTTTTTTCCGGCGCTTACGCTAGGTGGGCGCGGCGAAATCGAAGATATTCAGAAGGTCAAGGCCGTCGAGCACCTCGTTTTTCTGTCTCAAATTTCAGATTTACAATCTTACGGATTTTGAGTTTTATTCGCGCTTTTGGTGACGGGTGATCGTCCTTATGGTCGCGGATCGGATAGGTGAGTTGGACGCTTACGGCGAGTCTGAGCGGCAGTTGGAAGGGCAGGAGAGCGTGCTGAACGCGCTTACTGTTGAGGAGTTTTGGAGAATGTTGCGAATTCACTCCCGCGAAACAAGAAGCTTTCGAAAAGCGCACATGAGACCACGCGGCGCTTCCCGGGCAGAGCCGGGCCGCACATTTGTTTCGGGCAAGTTACGCCTGTGAGATCACATCGCCCCCCTGTTTGCCGGGCAGCAAATTATTGTCGCCCCATGTTTCATCCCAGAACCACCCGGTCAGTGGCGTCAACAAACCCACCACAAACACTGATTTTCACCCGAAATTGAAGTATCGGATCACGCTGCCGATAACGATACAGGCACGGAGCCACTGTATTGCTTGTCAGCCTGAGCGCCATGATGCAACCTTGCCATACGCGCCCGGACCCTGGGGGTTTTTTACCCGCCGTGCGTGACCAGCACTCTTGAAGCGAGCTCTCCATGAAAAGCCAACCCGATGCCGCCAGCCGTACGGCGGCCGAGGTAGTGACGCAGTTACCGGTGCCCTCGCGCCTGGGTATGCTGCGTTTCGAACGGCTGAATGAAGCCAACTGGGCTCTGCTGTTCCTGGACCCCAACTGCGAGCGCCAATTCGGCCTGCCCGCAGCGGAGCTGTGTGCGCTGGTTGGCTCGCCCTACGCCAGCCTCATGGAGCCCGAAGCTCGCTATCAGTTGCACGACGCCATTCAATTGCAGTTGGCCAACAAGCCTCACTACCTGGTGCGTTACACGCTGCACACCTCCAGCGGGCCATTGGCGCTTCTGGAAGTCGGCGAGCCCTACAAACAGCACAACCGCCAGTTGTTGCGCGGCTACCTGCTGGTAGTGGAGACCCTGGCCGGCGAGTGGCCGCTGGGGCATGGCGACCTGGAAAGCCAGAACACCCGCCTGCAGGTGGCCCTGGAACTCAACCAGCGGGCCCAGCAGGAACAACTGCAGCATCTGGAGCGGGTGCGCGCCCAGCAAGACCTGATACTGCGCCTGGCGCGCCAGCGCTACAGCACCAGCGACCCGCTGCTGGAAGCCGGGCAGCTGATCACCCGCAGCGCGTGCGAAATCTACAAGATTGACGGCGCCCGACTGTGGAACCTCGTGGACCAGCGTCTGGAACCCATGGCCGCCTACAACGCCATCACCGACGAGTACGAGCACCCTGACGTCATAGACCTCAGCGGCTACCCCAGCTATCTGGAAGCGCTGCACACCAGCCGCGCCGTCGATGTCAACGACACTAGCTGTGATCCGCGCACCCAAGAAATGGCCGAGAGCCTGCAAGCACGGGATATCAACGCCATTCTCGACGCCAGCATCCGCATCGACGGTCAGGTGGTGGGCGTGCTGTGCCTGGAGCAGACCGGCGAGACGCACCCCTGGCAGTCCGACGAGATTGCCTTCGCCGGCGAGTTGGCCGACCAGTTCGCCCAGGTCATCAGCAACCATAACCGCCGCACCGCCACCAGTGCCCTGCACCTGTTCCAGCGCGCGGTGGAGCAAAGTGCCAACGCTTTTCTGCTGGTCAATTGCGAAGGCGTGGTGGAGTACGTGAACCCCAGCTTCACTGCCATCACTCAGTACAGCACCGAGGAAGTCCACGGCCAACGGCTGTCGCAACTGCCGGCGCTGGAAAACCTCAGCGAAATTCTATTCGACGCCCCCTCAAGCCTGGCCAACAGCAACAGCTGGCAGGGCGAGTTCAAGAGCCGGCGCAAAAACCTGGAACCCTACTGGGGCCAGCTGTCGATTTCCAAAGTGTACGGCGACAACCGCGAGCTGACGCACTACATCGGCATCTACGAAGACATCACCCAGAGCAAATTGGCGCAGCAGCGCATCGAGCGCCTGGCCTACACCGACAACCTGACCAGCCTGGGCAACCGCCCTGCGTTCATCCGTAACCTGGACGAGCGCTTTGCCCGCGACAGCGACAGCCCGATCAGCCTGCTGCTGGTGGACATCGACAACTTCAAGCGCATCAACGACAGCCTTGGCCACCAGACCGGGGACAAGCTGCTGATCAGCCTGGCCCGACGCCTGCGCAACAGCCTGAGCCCCACCGGCAGCCTGGCCCGCTTCGCCAGTAACGAATTCGCCGTGCTGCTGGATGACACCGACCTGGAAAGCGGCTACCAGACCGCCGTGCAGGTACTCAAGACCCTGGACAAGCCGATGTTCGTCGACAACCAGTTGATCAACGTCACCGGCTCCGTGGGCCTGGCCTGTGCACCCTTGCACGGGCGCGACCCGCAGACCCTGATGAAAAACGCCGGGCTGGCCCTGCACAAGGCCAAGGCCAACGGTAAACACCAGGTGCAGGTGTTCACCGAAGCCTTGAACGCCGAGGCCAGCTACAAGCTGTTCGTGGAAAACAACTTGCGTCGCGCCCTGACCCAGAATGAGCTGGAAGTGTTCTACCAGCCCAAGCTGTGCCTGCGCACCGGGCGCCTGCTGGGCATGGAGGCGTTGCTGCGCTGGAACCATCCGGAAAAAGGCATGATCCGCCCGGATCAGTTCATCAGCGTGGCCGAAGAAACCGGCTTGATCATCCCGATCGGCAAGTGGATAGCGCGCCAGGCCTGCCGCATGACCAAGAGCCTGATCGCCAGCGGCATGGGCCAGTTGCAGGTGGCAATCAACCTGTCGCCCAAGCAGTTTTCCGACCCGGACCTGGTGGCGTCCATCGCCCACATCCTCAAGGAAGAAGCCCTGGACCCGGCGCTGCTGGAGCTGGAATTGACCGAAGGCCTGCTGCTGGAAGCCACCGAAGACACCCACCAGCAGCTCGATCAGCTCAAGCAACTGGGCCTGACGCTGGCCATGGATGACTTCGGCACGGGCTATTCATCGCTCAGCTACCTGAAGAAATTCCCGATCGACATCATCAAGATCGATCGCAGCTTCATCCATGAAATTCCGGACAACCAGGACGACATGGAGATCACCTCGGCGGTGATCGCCATGGCCCACAACCTCAAGCTCAAAGTGGTAGCCGAAGGCATCGAGACTGCCGAGCAATTGAGCTTCCTGCGTCGCCACCGCTGCGACGTGGGCCAGGGCTACCTGTTCGACCGGCCTATCCCCAGCCATGAATTGCTGCGCAAGCTCAAACGCTACCCTCGCGGCCCGGGCGCCTGACATCCGCGCTACTCTCGGGCAAACTGTCGGTCTATCAATAGATGACAACCCAGGTTATCCACACCTGCTGCAGGGGAATGGAACATGGTTCTGCGTTCGGAGATTCTTGTGAACAAAAACGTTTTGCCTACCGCTGCCCAGGCCCTGCCTGGACGCGAATCGCCGATGACCGTGCCCAACGAGCACTTCGTCAACGGCCGCCCCCTGACCGGCCCGTTCCCGGAAGGGCTGGAAGTGGCCATTCTGGGCATGGGCTGTTTCTGGGGCGCCGAGCGCCTACTGTGGCAACAACCAGGCGTCTACACCACGGCCGTGGGTTACGCCGGCGGCATGACCCCCAACCCCACCTATGAAGAAACCTGCTCGGGCCTGACGGGCCACAGCGAAGTGGTGCTGGTGGTGTTCGACCCCAAGCAGACCAGCTACGAAGCGCTGCTCAAACCGTTCTGGGAATCCCACAACCCCACCCAGGGCATGCGCCAGGGCGGCGACATCGGCACCCAGTACCGCTCGGTGATCTTTGCAACCACTGCCCAGCAGTTCGCCGCTGCCGAGGCCAGCAAGGCGGCCTATCAGGACGAGCTGAGCAAGGCCGGCGAAGGTGAAATCACCACCCAAATCGCCGAGGCGCCAGCGTTCTACTACGCCGAGGCGTACCACCAGCAGTACCTGGCCAAGAACCCTGAAGGGTATTGCGGCCTGGGCGGCACCGGTGTGTGCATGCCGCCGTGGCTTAACCGCTGAGAAGCAGCGGCACGCTTTGAGCTGCAAGCTACAAGCTGACACAACACACAAGCTTGTAGCTTGTAGCTGCATCTATTCGGCGATCAGCCAATCCATCTGCCAGCTACCCTGGGTCTGCCCCAGCTTCACAGCCAGCCACGGCAGCAATTGGCGCAACTCTTCTTCCAGCCCCCAAGGCGGGTTGGCAATCGCCAGGCCAGAGCCGTTCAGGCTGTCGGGGCGCTCCAGCGAATGCACCAGCAACTCCACGCGCAACAGCTTGGGCGCGCCGCTGCCGGCCAGGTCCTGGTAGAAACGCTTGAGTGCGCGCTGGTCTTTCACCGGGTACCAGACCGCCGCCACGGTCTGGCGCATGCGCCCTACCGCTTCTTTCAGCGCCTTGGCGCAGCGCTGCATCTCGTCCAACTGCTCGAACGGTGGGTCGATCAGCATCACCGCGCGCTTCTCCGGCACCGGCAGCAGGGCGCGCGGCACATGCCAGCCTTCGCCCAGGTGCACGGCCACGCGGCGGTCGCCTTTCATGTTTTCCTTGAGCAGCAGGCCATCCTGGGGATGCTTTTCGTTGAGCTGCACACGGTCCTGCGGACGGGTGAGGCGGCGTGCCACTTCCGGGGAACCTGGGTAGTAGCGCAACTCGCCGTCGGGATTCATGTCGCGAATCATGCCCATGTAGTCGGCGGTCAGCGGCGGCAGGTCGTCTGCCTGCCACAGGCGGGCGATGCCCTCGAGAAATTCGCCGGTACGGCTGGCCTGGTCACCGCGCAGGTCGTACAGACCAATGCCAGCGTGGGTATCCAGGTAGGCAAAGGGCTGCTCCTTGCGCGACATCAGCGCAAGCAGGCGACTCAGTACCAGGTGTTTGAAGACGTCGGCGTGGTTGCCGGCGTGGTAGGCGTGACGATAGTTCATGGCAACTCCTGCAAGGCCGGGGAGTTTACCTTGAGCCGGCCCGACAACCCAAGTTGTCGAGCCGGCGATCCGATCACTTGCCGGCGTGGTAAGCGGCGCGCGACGCCTCGAAACGCGCCAGAATGGCACCCGACGGCCGTTTGCCCATCACACTGGTCAGCCAGATAGCCAGGGTCGCCAACGCAAAACCAGGGATGATTTCATACAGCTCGATGGGGCTGACGTTCTTCCACAGCACCACCGTGACCGCACCGGTGACAATGCCCACCAGCGCACCGTTGCGGGTCATGCCCTTCCACAGCACCGACAGCAGCACCACCGGCCCGAAGGCGGCGCCAAAGCCGGCCCAGGCGTAGCTGACCAGCCCCAGCACGCGGTTTTCCGGGTTGGCCGCCAGGGCAATGGCCACCAACGCCACCACCAACACCATGGCCCGGCCCACCCACACCAGCTCGCGCTGGCCGGCACCCTTGCGCAGGAAGGCCTTGTAGAAGTCCTCGGTCAGTGCACTGGAACACACCAGCAACTGGCAGCTCAAGGTACTCATGACCGCCGCCAGGATTGCCGACAGCAACACCCCGGCGACCCAGGGATTGAAGAGCACCTTGGCCAGCTCGATGAACACCCGCTCATGATTGTCGGCGACAGCGCCCGCCAACTGCGGGTTCGCTGCGAAATAAGCGATGCCGAAAAAGCCGACGGCAACGGTACCGCCCAGGCACAGAATCATCCAGCCCATGGAAATGCGTCGCGCCCTGGCAATCGACTTGACCGAATCCGCCGCCATGAACCGCGCCAGGATATGCGGCTGGCCAAAGTAACCCAGGCCCCAGCCCAGCAGCGAAATGATGCCGATGAAGCTGGTATTGCGCAGCATGTCGAAGTGCGCCGGGTCTTGCGCCTCAATGGCCAGGAACGTGGTGTCTACACCGCCAGTGGCCAACACCACGGCGATGGGCGTGAGGATGAGCGCGAAAATCACCAGGGTCGCCTGCACGGTGTCTGTCCAGCTCACGGCCAGGAAACCGCCCACGAAGGTGTAGGCGATGGTCGCCGCCGCGCCCGCCCACAGCGCCATTTCGTAGCTCATGCCGAAGGTGCTTTCGAACAGCCGTGCGCCGGCGACGATACCCGAGGCGCAATAGATGGTGAAGAACAGCAGGATTACCACCGCCGAGATGATGCGCAGCAGCCCGCTGTGGTCCTCGAAACGGCTGGCGAAGTAGTCCGGCAGGGTCAGGGCGTCGCCGCAGTGCTCGGTCTGCACCCGCAGGCGCCCCGCCACGAACAGCCAGTTCAGGTAGGCCCCCGTGATCAGGCCGATAGCGATCCAGCTTTCCGACAGCCCCGACAGGTAGATGGCGCCCGGCAAGCCCATCAGCAGCCAGCCGCTCATGTCCGAGGCGCCCGCCGACAGCGCGGTGACCACGCTGCCTAGGCTGCGACCGCCCAGGATGTAGTCCGAAAGGTTATTGGTGCGGCGGTAGGCAACGAGGCCGATCAGCACCATGACAGCGATGTAGATCACAAAGGTGATCAATGTGGGGTTGCTCACACCCATGGCAAACGTCCTTTTAGTTGTTTTTATGTCGCAACCAGCGAGTTGCACCTTTTTGCACGCCAGGCGCCAACCCCAATCGGGGTTGCACCATCGAAGTGCATTTTGGTGCGATCAGCGGACGAGGCGCAACCGATATGGCCTGCAAGTTGCACCTTGTTACAGAACAGTCGGCGAATGGCGCCAATGCCCTGATTCTGCTTCTTTTGGGAGCATTGCTAGCGGTCTCGCACCCCGTTTGTGCAGATTCGCCACATCCGACCCCCAACCCGATGACAGGTGCAACTTTTCATGAAAAACAAGGTTGCACCTAGTTGCACCTTACCGCGAGCAACGGCTAATCTTGCCGCCGGCTTTATTGCCACACCTTTGTGGCCTTGATGAGGACAAGCAATTGGCGACGACCACCCTTGGGGTCAAACTAGACGACCCGACCCGCGAGCGACTGAAAACGGCTGCGCAATCCATCGACCGCACCCCGCACTGGTTGATCAAGCAGGCGATTTTCAATTACCTGGAAAAGCTCGAGGGTGGCGCCACCCTGCCTGAACTCAACGGCCATCCGCACCCGGCCAACCACGACGCTGGTGAGGTGCACGCCGATCACGCCCACCAGTGCTTCCTGGAGTTTGCCGAAAGCATCCTGCCGCAGTCGGTACTGCGCGCCGCCATCACCGGTGCCTACCGTCGACCCGAGCCGGAAGTGGTGCCGATGCTCCTGGAGCAGGCACGCCTGCCCGTGGCCATGGCCGAAGCTACCAACAAGCTGGCCGCCGGCATTGCCGAGAAACTGCGCAACCAGAAGAGCGCCGGCGGCCGTGCGGGCATCGTTCAGGGCCTGTTGCAGGAATTTTCCCTATCGTCCCAAGAAGGCGTGGCCCTGATGTGCCTGGCCGAAGCCTTGCTGCGCATTCCGGACAAGGGCACCCGTGACGCCCTGATCCGCGACAAGATCAGCAACGGCAACTGGCAGCCGCACCTGGGCAACAGCCCGTCACTGTTCGTCAACGCTGCTACCTGGGGCCTGCTGCTGACCGGCAAGCTGGTCTCCACCCACAACGAAGCAGGCCTGACTTCGTCGCTGAGCCGCATCATCGGCAAGAGCGGCGAGCCGATGATCCGCAAAGGCGTGGACATGGCCATGCGGCTGATGGGCGAGCAGTTCGTCACCGGCGAAACCATCGCCGAAGCACTGGCCAACGCCAGCAAGTTCGAAGCCAAGGGCTTCCGCTACTCCTACGACATGCTGGGTGAAGCCGCACTCACCGAGCACGATGCACAGAAATACCTGGCGTCCTACGAGCAAGCCATCCATTCGATCGGCAAGGCCTCCCACGGCCGCGGCATCTATGAAGGCCCGGGCATCTCGATCAAGCTGTCGGCCCTGCACCCGCGCTACAGCCGCGCCCAGTACGAGCGCGTGATGGACGAGTTGTACCCGCGCCTGCTGTCGCTGACCCTGCTGGCCAAGCAATATGACATCGGCCTGAACATCGACGCCGAGGAAGCCGACCGCCTGGAGCTGTCGCTGGACCTGCTCGAACGCCTGTGCTTCGAGCCGCAACTGACCGGTTGGAACGGCATCGGCTTCGTGATCCAGGCCTACCAGAAGCGCTGCCCCTATGTGATCGACTATGTCATCGACCTGGCGCGCCGTAGCCGCCACCGCCTGATGATCCGCCTGGTGAAGGGTGCCTACTGGGACAGCGAGATCAAGCGCGCCCAGGTCGAGGGCCTGGAAGGCTACCCGGTGTACACCCGCAAGGTGTACACCGACGTGTCCTACATCGCCTGCGCCCGCAAGCTGCTGTCGGTACCGGAAGTCATCTACCCGCAGTTCGCCACGCACAACGCCCACACCCTGTCGGCCATCTACCACATCGCCGGTCAGAACTATTACCCTGGCCAGTACGAGTTCCAGTGCCTGCACGGCATGGGTGAACCGCTGTACGAACAGGTGGTTGGCAAGGTTGCCGACGGCAAGCTGAACCGCCCTTGCCGCGTATACGCTCCGGTGGGCACTCACGAAACGCTACTGGCCTACCTGGTACGTCGCCTGCTGGAGAACGGCGCCAACACCTCGTTCGTCAACCGCATCGCCGACACCTCCATCTCCATCCAGGAACTGGTGGCCGACCCGGTCAGCACCATCGAGCGCATGGCTGCCCAGGAAGGCAACGCTGGCCTGCCGCACCCGCGCATTGCGTTGCCGCGCGACCTGTACGGCAGTGAACGCGCCAACTCGGCCGGCATCGACATGGCCAACGAACACCGCCTGGCTTCGCTGTCGTGCGCCCTGCTGAGCACGGCCCACACTGACTGGAAAGCCGCGCCAATGCTGGGCTGCGCTGTCAGCAACGAAGCTGCCCAGGCCGTGCTGAACCCGTCCGACCACCGTGACGTGGTCGGCCACGTTCAGGAAGCCAACGTCCAGGACGTCGATAACGCCATCCTGTGCGCCATGAGCAACGGCCCGATCTGGCAGGCCACCCCGCCGGCTGAACGCGCCGCTATCCTGGAGCGCGCCGCCGACCTGATGGAAGGCGAGATGCAGCCGCTGATGGGCCTGCTGGCCCGCGAAGCCGGCAAGACCTTTGCCAATGCCATCGCCGAAGTGCGCGAGGCCGTGGACTTCCTGCGCTACTACGCGGTGCAGGCCCGCAACGATTTCAGCAACGATGCCCATCGCCCACTGGGCCCGGTGGTGTGCATCAGCCCGTGGAACTTCCCCCTGGCGATCTTCACCGGCCAGGTAGCCGCCGCCCTGGCCGCCGGCAACCCGGTACTGGCCAAGCCGGCCGAACAAACCCCGCTGGTGGCCGCCCAGGCCGTGCGCCTGCTGCTGGAAGCCGGCATTCCCGAAGGCGTGGTGCAACTGCTGCCGGGCCGCGGTGAAACCGTGGGTGCCCGCCTGGTGGGCGATGATCGCGTCAAGGGCGTGATGTTCACCGGCTCCACCGAGGTGGCGCGCCTGCTGCAACGCAACATCGCCGGCCGCCTGGATACCCAGGGCCGTCCGATCCCGCTGATCGCCGAAACAGGCGGCCAGAACGCGATGATCGTCGACTCCTCGGCGCTCACCGAACAAGTGGTGATCGATGTCGTTTCCTCGGCCTTCGACTCCGCTGGCCAGCGTTGCTCGGCCCTGCGCGTGCTGTGCCTGCAGGAAGATTGCGCCGACCGCGTGATCGAAATGCTCAAGGGCGCTATGGCCGAATCGCGCCTGGGCAACCCCGAGCGCTTGTCCGTGGACATCGGCCCGGTGATCGATGCCGAAGCCAAGGCGGGCATCGAGAAGCACATCCAGGCCATGCGCGACAAAGGCCGCGCCGTGTACCAGGTGGCCATCGCCGACGGCGAGGAAGTGAAGCGCGGCACCTTCGTGATGCCAACGCTGATCGAGCTGGAAAGCTTTGACGAGCTGCAACGCGAGATCTTCGGCCCCGTGCTGCACGTGGTGCGCTACAGCCGCAAGAACCTTGACCAGTTGATCGAGCAGATCAATGCTTCCGGCTACGGCCTGACGCTGGGCGTGCACACCCGCATCGACGAGACCATCGCCAAGGTGATCGACAACGTCAACGCCGGTAACGTCTACGTCAACCGCAACATCGTGGGCGCAGTGGTGGGCGTGCAGCCGTTTGGCGGCGAAGGCCTGTCGGGCACCGGCCCGAAAGCCGGTGGCCCGCTGTACCTGTACCGCCTGCTGTCGACCCGCCCGGACGATGCCATCGAGCATACCTTCAAGCAGGCCGACACCCTGGCAGCCCCGGACGTGCGTCTGCGTGATGCCATGGCAAAACCACTGCAAGCCCTGCAAGCCTGGGCCGGCAGCAACCAGCACGCGGAATTGGCAACCCTGTGCGCCCAGTTCGCCCAGCAATCGCAAAGCGGCGTGACCCGCCAACTGACCGGCCCTACTGGCGAGCGCAACAGCTACAGCATCCTGCCGCGCGAGCACGTACTGTGCCTGGCCGACCAGGAAGCCGACCTGCTGGTGCAACTGGCCGCTACCCTGGCCGTGGGCAGCACCGCCGTATGGCTGGAAGGTGAGCTGGGCAAAGCCCTGCGCACCCGCCTGCCGAAGGAAGTGCAAGCGCGCATCCAGCTCGTGCCGGAATGGACCAAGGATGAAGTGGTATTTGACGCCGTGCTGCACCATGGCGACAGCGACCAGCTGCGCGCGGTGTGCCAGCAAGTGGCCAAGCGTGCCGGCGCCATCGTCGGCGTGCAGGGGCTGTCCCATGGCGAGAGCAACATCGCCCTGGAACGCCTGGTGATCGAGCGGGCATTGAGCGTTAACACTGCTGCGGCGGGTGGTAATGCCAGCCTGATGACCATCGGCTGATCGTTGAAAAAATGAAAAAAGGCGCCTTCATCGGCGCCTTTTTTTCATGCACCACGGCCCGCTCCCCCAGAATACCCAGACCCTCCAGCCATCATCACCGCCATCTATCTTCCTGTTCCCGCCCCTGCCTCGCTTCTACACTCGGCGCATCAATAAAAGGATGCCGCCATGTCCGAGACCCTTCTCAGCTCCCGCAACCTGGCCTTCGAGCTCTACGAAGTGCTGGACGCCGAAAACCTCACCCAGCGCGAGCGCTTCGCCGAGCACAACCGCGAAACCTTCGACGCTGCCATCGGCACCGCGCGCAGCATTGCCGAGAAATACTTCGCGCCGCACAACCGCAAGGCCGATGAAAACGAGCCTCGTTACGAGAACGGCGCCGCCGTGCTCATCCCGGAGGTGAAACCGGCTGTCGATGCGTTCCTGCAAGCCGGCTTTCTCAATGCCTCGCGCTCGTTCGAAGACGGCGGCATGCAATTGCCCACCTTGCTGTCCCAGGCCTGCTTCGCGCATTTCCAGGCGGCCAACGCTGGTAGCACCTCCTACCCCTTCCTGACCATGGGCGCCGCCAACCTGATCGAAAGCTTTGGCAGCGACGAGCAGAAACAGCGCTTCCTGCAGCCCATGATCGAAGGCCGCTTCTTCGGCACCATGGCCCTTACCGAGCCTCACGCCGGTTCCTCGCTGTCGGATATCCGCACCCGCGCCGAACCGGCCGCCGACGGCAGTTACCGCCTCAAGGGCAACAAGATCTTCATTTCCGGTGGCGATCACCCGCTGTCCGAGAACATCGTGCACCTGGTGCTGGCCAAGCTGCCGGACGCACCGCCAGGGGTGAAAGGCATCTCGCTGTTCATCGTGCCCAAGTTCCTGGTGAACGACGATGGCAGCCTGGGCAAGCGCAACGACGTGCTGCTGGCCGGGTTGTTCCACAAGATGGGCTGGCGCGGCACCACCTCCACGGCGCTGAACTTCGGCGATAATGGAGATTGTGTTGGCTATCTGGTGGGCAAGCCGCATCAGGGCCTGAGCTACATGTTCCAAATGATGAACGAGGCTCGCATCGGCGTCGGCATGGGCGCGGTAATGCTTGGCTATGCCGGGTACCTGTATTCCCTGGAATATGCCCGCGAACGTCCTCAGGGCCGCCTGCCCGATGCCAAGGATCCCACCGCCGCGCCGGTGGCGATCATCAACCACGCCGACGTGCGGCGCATGCTGCTGACCCAGAAAGCCTATGTGGAAGGCGCCTTCGACCTGGGCTTGTACGCCGCACGCCTGTTCGATGACACGCTCACCGGGGAAACCGCAGAAGTGCGCCGCCAGGCCCACGAACTGCTCGACCTGCTGACCCCTATCGTCAAGTCATGGCCTTCGGAGTTCTGCCTGAAGGCCAACGAACTGGCGATCCAGATCCTTGGTGGCCACGGTTACACCCGCGAATACCCGGTGGAACAGTACTATCGCGACAACCGGCTGAACCCCATCCACGAAGGCACCCACGGCATCCAGTCGCTGGACCTGCTGGGCCGCAAGCTGGCCCAGAACGGCGGCGCCGGGCTCAAGCAACTGATGCGCCTGATCACCACCACGTGCGAACGCGCCCAGGCACACCCTGAACTGAACGCAATGCGCCAGCCGCTGGAACAATTGCTGACCGCGTTGCAAGGCGTGACCCTGGGGCTGTTGGGCGACCTGGCCAAGGGGCAGGTCACCGGGACACTGGCCAACTCGGCGTTGTACCTGAAGGTGTTCGGCCACACGGTGATTGGCTGGCGCTGGCTGGAGCAGGCCATCCGCGCTCAGGAAGGATTGGCCATGGGGGACGCCGCCGATGGCGAGTTCTACCAGGGTAAATTGCAAGCCGCCCGGTACTTCCTGACCTGGGAGGTGCCCGCTTGTCATCACGACCTGCATTTATTGCAGACCCGCGACGACACCTGCCTCGGCATGGCAGACAGCTGGTTCTAGCAGCTGCTGCAGGTCGGCGCTGCCCAGAGGCTGCGAAGGCCCGCAAAGCGGGCCCGCGATCGACATCACAACGCCGGAGGTCCTGCAGACCTTTTCGCCGCCTGACGGCAGCGCCACAGAGGGGGCAGGTAGGGCGTAACGTCGCGCTAATGCGAAGCTTTTTGACATGGGTACATTTGCACAGGTTAGAATCCCTTGGCACGCAGCCTGCATGAGGCACGCTGTTTCGCCACCTCAGTTTTAGGGAGTACTGCCTTTGAATGCGACGACCATCAACAGCCTGTTCTTGATCGGCGCGTTGCTGGTGGGTGCTAGCATTCTGGTCAGCTCCTTGTCCTCCCGCCTCGGCATCCCCATTCTGGTGATCATCCTGGCGGTAGGCATGGCCGCCGGCGTCGACGGCGGCGGTATCATTTTCGACAATTACCCCACGGCCTACCTGGTCGGCAACCTGGCACTGGCGGTGATCCTGTTGGACGGCGGCCTGCGAACGCGGGTGGCCAGTTTCCGCGTGGCGCTGTGGCCGGCGCTGTCGCTGGCCACGGTAGGCGTGCTGATCACCACCGGGCTGACCGGCGTGCTGGCGGCCTGGTTGTTCAACCTGAGCCTCCTCCAGGGCCTGCTGATAGGCGCCATCGTCGGCTCGACCGACGCCGCGGCGGTGTTTTCGCTGCTGGGTGGCAAAGGCCTGAACGAGCGGGTAACCGCCAGCCTCGAGATCGAGTCGGGCAGCAACGACCCCATGGCGGTGTTCCTTACCGTCACCTTGATCGACATGCTCGCCAGCCACCAGACCGGCCTGCACTGGAGCCTGCTGGGCCACCTGGTGCAGGAATTCGGCATCGGCGCCATTATCGGCCTGGGCGGCGGCTGGGTGATGTTGCAACTGGTCAACCGCATCAACCTGGCAGGCGGCCTGTACCCCATCCTGGTAATCGCCGGCGGCCTGGTGGTGTTCGCCCTGACCAACGCCCTGCATGGCAGCGGCTTCCTGGCGGTGTACCTGTGCGGCCTGGTAATGGGCAACAAGCCAATTCGCAGCCGCCACGGCATTCTGCACATGCTTGACGGCATGGCCTGGCTGGCGCAGATCGGCATGTTCCTGGTGCTGGGCCTGCTGGTTACCCCACACGACCTGCTGCCCATTGCCCTGCCCGCCCTAGTGCTGGCGCTGGGCATGATCCTGGTGGCTCGCCCGCTGTCGGTCTTTGTCGGGCTGCTGCCGTTCAAGGCTTTCCACGGTCGGGAAAAAGCCTTCATTTCCTGGGTAGGTCTGCGCGGCGCCGTGCCGATCATCCTGGCGGTGTTCCCGCTGATGGCCGGGCTGCCCGATGCTCAGCTGTACTTCAACCTGGCGTTCTTCATCGTGCTGGTCTCGCTGCTGGTACAAGGCACCAGCCTGCCGTGGATGGCCAAACTGCTGAAAGTCACCGTGCCGCCCGACCCGGCGCCCATCTCCCGCTCGGCCTTGGAAGTGCACGTCACCAGCGAGTGGGAAATGTTCGTCTACCGCCTTGGCGCAGAAAAGTGGTGCATCGGTTCGCCCCTGCGGGAGCTGAAAATGCCTGACGGCACCCGCATCGCGGCGCTGTTTCGAGGGCAGGAACTGCTCCATCCGTCGGGTAGTACGGTGTTGGAAGTCGACGATCTGTTGTGCGTGATTGGCCATGAACACAATTTGCCAGCACTCGGAAAGCTGTTCAGCCAGGCACCACAACGCGGCCTGGATTTGCGTTTCTTCGGCGACTTCGTGCTCGAAGGGGACGCAGAACTGGGGCCTGTAGCCGCCTTGTACGGTTTGCAGCTCGACGGCCAGGACCCGCAAATGCCGCTCAGCCGCTTCATCATGCAGAAGGTTGGCGGTGCGCCGGTGGTGGGCGACCACGTGGTGTGGAACAACACAATCTGGACTGTCGCGGTCATGGACGGGAACAAGATCCAGAAAGTAGGCGTCAAATTGCCCGAAGGAACTGCCCCGGGTCCCGGGTTGTTCCTCTAAACTGCCATTTCTCTTCGAGCTGTAACGACTTTCACTATGCCCTCACTGCGCTCATTCTTCTCCGCAGCCCTGCTTGGGCTGTGCCTGACTGTCACTGCCGTCCAGGCAGCCGACCCACCCACCAGCGAGTCGGTACAGCAAAGCATCGACAAGATCGCCGACCGCAAGCTGTCCGACGCCGATCAGAAGGCACTACAGCAGGTACTGGAACAGACGCTGGCCTTCCTCGCCAACCGCGACGACAGTAGCAACCAACTGCCTACCCTGAAGAAGCAGCTGGCCGAAGCGCCCCAGGTCATTGCCGAAAACCAGCGCGAGCTGACCAAGCTCAAGGCCACGCGAGTCATCCCGGTAGCCCAGCGCTATGCCAACCTGTCGGTGCCACAGCTGGAGCAACTGCTCAATGACCGCGGTGCCCAGCAAGGCGACCTGCAAAAGCAGCTGACCGAAGCCAACAGCCTGAGCATCACCGCCCAGACCCGCCCTGAACGGGCGCAGACAGAGATCAGCAACAGCCAGGCGCGCATCAGTCAGATCAACGGCATTCTCAAGAGCGGCAAGGACAACGGCAAGGTCATCTCTGCCGACCAGCGCAACCAACTGCTGGCCGAGCAGGCGTCGATCAATGCCCTGGTGACGCTGCGCCGCCAGGAACTGGCCGGCAACACCTTGCTGCAGGACCTGGGCAACAGCCAGCATGACCTGGTGACGGAGAAAATCGCCCGGGTCAGCCAGGAAGTGCAGGACCTGCAGTCGCTGATCAACGAAAAGCGCCTGGCCCAGTCCCAGGAGACCGTTACCCAGCAGTCCCTGGAAGCCCAGAAAGCCGGTGGCAGCAGCGTGCTGGCCACCGAGAGCGCCAGCAACCTGAAGCTGTCCGACTACCTGCTGAAAAGTACCGACCGGCTCAATGACCTGACCCAGCAGAACCTGCACACCCAGCAGCAACTGGACAACGTGACCCAGAGCGACCAAGCCCTGGACGAGCAGATCAACGTACTCAAGGGCAGCCTGCTGCTGTCCAAGATCCTCTACAAGCAGAAGCAGGCCCTGCCGCACCTGAAGGTGGACCGCAACCTGGCGGACGAGATCGCCGACATCCGCTTGTACCAGTTCGAGGTCAACCAGCAGCGCGAAGCGCTCAGCAGCCCCACGGCCTATGTCGACGGCCTGATTGCCGCGCAACCACCCGAGCAGGTCACCCCGCAACTGCGCAAGCAACTGCTGGACCTGGCGGTTACCCGCAGCGATTTGCTGGAGCGCCTGAACCGTGAGTTGAGTGCATTACTCAACGAGTCGATCACCCTGCAACTGAACCAGAAACAGTTGCTGACCACCGCCCAAGGCCTGCGCGCAACCCTGGACGAGCAGATGTTCTGGATCCCCAGCAACAAGCCGCTGGACCCGGACTGGCTGGAAAGCGCGCCCTCGCACCTGAGCAAGCAGGTCACCACGCTGCCGTGGGCCTCAAGCCTGAGCGAACTGGCTGACGGCCTGGTACAGCGTCCGCTGTTCTTCGTGCCTTTGCTGTTGCTGATTGGCGTGCTGTTGTGGCGCCGCAGCTACTTGCACGACCGCCTCAACCGCGTGCACAAGGATATTGGCCACTTCAAGCGTGACAGCCAGTGGCACACCCCTCAGGCCTTGCTGGTGAACGTTTTGCTCGCTATTCCGGTGGGCCTGGGCCTGGCCTTGTGCGGCCTGGCACTACAGATCGACGCCCGCGGCCAGAACGCCAGCCTGGGTTCGGCCCTGCTGCAAATGGCCCAGGCCTGGCTGGTGTTCTACACCGCCTACCGAATGCTAGCCCCGGGCGGCGTGGCCGAGGTGCATTTCCGCTGGCAGAAACCCCAGGTCGAGTTCCTGCGCAACTGGGTACGACGCTTGGGCATCGTGGTCATGGCCCTGGTGGCCGTGGTGGCCGTGGCCGAGTTGCAGCCCTCGGCACTGGCCGACGACGTAATCGGCATTGCCGTGGTGCTCACCTGCTACGCCCTCATGGCCTGGTTGCTCAGCCGCCTGCTGCTCAGCAGCCCCACCCACGGCAACACCTCGTTGTTCCGCAAGGCCGTGGGCGTGGCATTCACCGCCTTGCCGGTGGCGCTGTTCGTGGCCGTATGCTTTGGCTACTACTACACCGCGCTGAAGCTCACCGACCGGCTGATCGACACCCTGTACCTGCTGATGCTGTGGCTGGTGATCGAGGCGGCGTTCGTGCGCGGCCTCAGCGTGGCAGCCCGGCGCCTGGCCTACCAACGCGCGCTGAGCAAGCGTCAGGCCGCCAAGGAAAGCGGCGACGGCGAAATTCCCATAGAAGAACCGACCCTGGACATCGAACAGGTCAACCAGCAGTCCCTGCGCCTGATTCGCCTGGCCCTGATGGGCGTGTTCATCGCCGGTTTGTACTGGGTGTGGTCGGACCTGATCAGTGTGTTCGCCTACCTGGACAACATCACCCTCTACGAATACACCAGCGGCACCGGCGCCACTATGAGCATGGTGCCGATCAGCCTGGGCGACCTGTTAGGCGCACTGATCATTGTCGGCATCACCGTGGCCCTGGCGGGTAACCTGCCAGGCCTGCTGGAAGTGCTGGTGCTGTCGCGGCTCAACCTGGCCCAGGGCAGCGCCTACGCCACCACCACATTGCTGTCCTACGTGATCATCGGCATCGGCTTCGTCTCGGCGCTGTCGACCCTGGGCGTCAGCTGGGACAAGTTGCAGTGGCTGGTAGCGGCGCTGTCGGTAGGCCTGGGTTTCGGCATGCAGGAGATCTTCGCCAACTTCATCTCCGGCATCATGATCCTGTTCGAGCGCCCGGTGCGCATCGGTGACACCATCACCATCGGCAGCCTGTCGGGCACGGTGAGCAAGATCCGCATCCGCGCCACCACCATCACCGACTTCGACCGCAAGGACATCATTGTTCCGAACAAGACGTTCATCACCGGGCAACTGATCAACTGGTCGCTGACCGACACCATCACCCGGGTCACCCTGAAACTGGGCGTGGACTACGGCTCTGACCTGGACCTGGTCAAGTCGCTGCTGCTCAAGGGCGCACAGGAGAACCCGCGGGTGCTCAAGGAGCCGGGCCCCAGCGTGTACTTCCTGAACTTCGGTGAAAGTACCCTGGACCACGAACTGCGCATGCATGTACGCGACCTGGGCGACCGCAACCCGGTGCTCGACGAAATGAACCGCTACATCAACCGCGAGTTCAAGAAGCACAACATCAACATCTCCTTCCGGCAGATGGAGGTGTACCTGAAGAACACCCAGGGCCAGGAATACAAGATGGTGCCCATCGAAAACGTCGACAAGGCCCTGTTGCCCAACCCCGACCCCCAGGTGAAAACCCGGCCCGAACCGCCCGACACTCATCTGGACTGACTGGACGCCGCCAGCATACCCCAGCAGAATGCTTGGACATTCTGCTGGAGATGGCCGTTGAAAGCCCTCGACGAACTGACCTTCGACAACCGCTTCGCCCGTCTGGGCGACGCGTTCTCAACCTCGGTGCTGCCCGACCCCATCGACAACCCGCGCCTTGTGGTGGCCAGCGACGGCGCCATGGCGTTGCTGGACCTTGAGCCTACCGAGGCCCATTCGCCAGTGTTTGCCCAACTGTTCAGTGGCCACAAGCTGTGGGCCGAGGCGCAGCCGCGGGCCATGGTGTATTCCGGGCATCAATTCGGCGGCTACAGCCCACGCCTGGGCGATGGTCGCGGGTTGCTGCTGGGCGAGGTGTACAACGACGCCGGCGAGCACTGGGACCTGCACCTCAAGGGCGCCGGCCTGACGCCGTACTCGCGCATGGGCGATGGCCGCGCGGTACTGCGCTCCTCGATCCGCGAGTTCCTGGCCAGCGAAGCCCTGCACGCCCTGGGCATTCCCACCAGCCGCGCGCTGTGCGTGATCGGCTCCGACACTCCCGTATGGCGTGAAACCCAAGAGCGAGCGGCCATGGTGCTGCGCCTGGCGCCCAGCCACATTCGCTTCGGGCACTTCGAGTATTTCTACTACACCAAGCAGCCGGAACAGGCCAAGGTGCTGGGCGAGCACGTGCTGGCCATGCACTTTCCCGAGTGCCTGGAACAGCCCGAACCGTACTTGGCGATGTTCCGCGCCATCGTCGAGCGCAACGCCGAGCTAATCGCCAAGTGGCAGGCCTACGGTTTCTGCCACGGGGTAATGAACACCGACAACATGTCGATCCTGGGCATTACCTTCGACTTCGGCCCGTTCGCCTTCCTCGACGACTTCGACGCCAACTTCATCTGCAACCACTCCGACGACCAGGGTCGCTACAGCTTCAGCAACCAGGTGCCCATTGCCCACTGGAACCTCAGTGCCCTGGCCCAGGCGCTGACGCCGTTCATCAACGTGCAAGCGCTGCGTGAAACTCTGGAGTTGTTCCTGCCACTGTACGAAGCCCATTACCTGGACTTGATGCGTCGCCGCCTGGGCCTGGCCCAGGGCGAAGACAGCGACAAGGCGCTTATCGAAGACCTGCTGCGGTTGATGCAGAACAGCAGCGTGGACTACAACCTGTTCTTGCGCCGCCTGGGCGACCAACCCGCGGCCCAGGCCGTGGCGACATTGCGCGATGACTTCATCGACCGCGACGGCTTTGACCATTGGTCCGCCCGCTACCTGCAACGCCTGGCCGTCCAGGGCGACGACCCGGAACGCACCGCGCGCATGCACGCGGTGAACCCGTTGTACCTGTTGCGCAACTACCTGGCGCAAAACGCCATCGATGCAGCGCAACAAGGTGACTACGAAGAAGTGCGCCGGCTGCACAACGTGCTCACCCGGCCGTTCGACGAACAACCGGGCATGCAGGCGTATGCACAGCGGCCGCCGGAGTGGGGCAAGCATCTGGAAATAAGCTGTTCCTCGTAGCAGCGGCCGAAGGCCGCGTTACCGGCGCAGTGCACTGCCTGGCAAACCGCGTCGCAAGACGCAGCCTCGACGTTGCTCCTGCTTTCAGTGAAGCCCAGGCTATCGCCCGGCCCGGCCCGAGGGCAGGTACAACAACGCAGGGATGCACCGGCACAGTTGCACCGCCTGCGGCAGCCACTTTGAGGTTGAGAGTAGAATGAGGACACTACCCAATCCAGGAACCGACATGTCCGAACCCTTGGTTATCCCCTGCCCCCACTGCAACGGCCTCAACCGTATACCCGCCGAACGCCTGGGCGACTCGCCCAAATGTGGCCGCTGCAAAAGTGCAGTGATCCTGGCCAAGCCGTTCGATCTCGGCCAGGGCGCCTACGCCAGCCAGATCAAGGGCGACCTGCCGCTGCTGGTGGACGTGTGGGCCGAGTGGTGCGGGCCCTGCAAGTCATTCGCACCGATCTTCCAGCAGGCCGCCACGCAATTGAGCGGGCGTTGCCGCCTGGCCAAGCTGGACAGCGAAGCCAACCAGCAACTGGCCGGGCAGTTGGGCATTCGCTCCATTCCCAGCCTGATCCTGTTCAGAAACGGCCGCGAAGTGGCACGCCAGAGCGGCGCGTTTCCACTGCCGCAGTTGGTGGCATGGCTCACGTCCCAGGGGATTTAGACAGCGTTGTGTTCCAGCAGGTGATGCAGTTCCACGAACTGCTGGGTCAGCTTGTGCCGCGGGTCTAGATGGATCAGCGGCATGCTCGCCTGGTGCGACTCGCGCATGCGCACCGAGCTGTTGAGGTACACCGGCAGCACTGGCAGGCCTTCGGCGATCAGTTCGTCGAGCATCTGCTGGGGCAAACTGGCCCGGGCCTGGAACTGGTTGACGACAATGCCTTCCACTTCCAGGTCTTCATTGTGGTCGTCACGCAGTTCGCCGATCTCGGCAATCAGGCCATATAGCGCCTGGCGCGAGAAGCTGTCGCAGTCGAAGGGGATCAGCACGCGGTCGGCGGCGATCAACGCCGATACCGCGTAGAAATTCAGCGCTGGCGGCGTGTCGATGTAGATGCGGTCGTAGTCTTCGGCCAACTCATCCAGCAGCTTTCGCAGCTTGTTGATCTTGTGCTTGGCCTCAAGCTTGGGCTGCAGATCGGCAAGCTCTGCGGTGGCCGTGACCACATGCAGGTTATCGAAAGGCGTTTCGTAGATGTCCACGGTGTTCTTCTTGGCAAACGGCCCGGAGGACAGGGTCTGCTTGAAGAAATCGGCGATGCCCATGGGAATGTCTTCGCCCGTCAGCCCGGTGAGGTACTGGGTCGAGTTGGCTTGCGCATCCAGATCGATCAACAGGGTGCGAAAGCCCTCCTGCGCGCTGACTGCCGCCAGATTGCAGGCAATGCTCGATTTGCCCACGCCACCTTTCTGATTGAACACCACGCGCCGCATGGGTAGACCTCCGTGTACCAGTGAATGAGCCAGTGTAGATGGCCAGCCAGCTCATAAGCCAGCACCTTTGGATCAGAGGAGTCCTACCGGTTTTTCGGAAGTGGCCAACTATGCCTGATCAGCCGCCGAGGCTATTGTTGCCCACCCGACGGGCCAGCCTGGCCAGCTTGAAAGCAGGCTTTTTGATATCATTGCCGAATGGTCGTGTCGCCGTGACTGATTGATACCTACACGACCGTCTGTAATGTTTTGTAGCCGCGATGTAACCAATGTTTGCTACTAACAGCCCTCATCCGGATAATGCGCGCCACTCCGATACTACGCCGTTACATGGCGAGCCGCAGACGCGAGTCGATTCCCATGGAATGGAAGCCCGCAAGGGCAGGAAAACCGTACAGTGATCAACTTCAACATCGCACAATGGCGGGCCTGGGCTCCAGGGCTGACCACGGGCGACGACTGGCTGAAATGGAGCCGGGCGCCCTGCCCGCTCGACTGTGGCGATGCCGCTCCCGACGTGTCATTCCTGCCAGCCATGCAACGGCGCCGTCTTGGCAGGCTGGCCCGCATGGCCTTTCACGTGGGTTGGCCGCTGGCCGACGACCGCCCGGCCATGCCGCTGGTGTTTATGTCCCGCCACGGCGAAACGCCGCTTACCTTCAACATACTGGGTGACCTGGCCGCGCGCGAGCCACTGTCGCCTACCCAGTTCAGCCTGTCCGTGCACAACGCGGTCATTGGCCTGTGGTCGATACTGCGCGCCGAAACCAGTGAAATGACGGCACTCGCCGCCGCCGGTGACGGGCTGGAACATGGCTTGCTGGAAGCGGCGGCATTGCTGGGGGATGGCGCCGAGGCCGTGCTGCTGGTGATCTGCGAGGAACAGCCGCCTGCGGCCTATTCGCAATGGATCACTGACGTCCCCTTTCCTTACGCCGTAGGCCTGGTCATTACGCCGGGCGACGACTGGAGCCTGGCGCTTGCGCCCGCCGCCCAGGATGCAGCGACCTGCCAATGGCCCCATGCGCTGAACCTGCTGCGCGCCCTGACCACACAGCAATCTCACTGCCACCACGTATGGAAACGCCGCGCATGGAACTGGCAACGCAACCGCTGAGCAAGGCTCGCACTACCTGGCTGTGGCGCCTGATTGCCACGGCCACCAGCTTCGCCCTGTTCGGGCTGGGCGGCCTGTGCCTGCGCGTGTTTATTTTGCCCTTGCTGGCCCTGCTGCCGGGCAGCTCCGAGGCCCACCACCGCCGCGCTCGCCGCACCGTCAGCCAGCTTTTCTGGCTGTTCATCCGCTTCATGGCCCGCGCCGGCGTGCTGACCTATGAGGTAAGTGGCGCAGAGCGCTTGGGCCGGCCGGGGCAGATGATCATCGCCAACCACCCCTCGCTGATCGACGTGGTGTTCCTGATAGGCCTGGTGCGCGACGCCAACTGCGTAGTCAAGCAGAGCCTTTGGCAAAACCCGTTCACCCGGGGCGCCGTACGCGGCACCGGCTATATCAGCAACGACGGCAGCATGGGCATGCTCGACACCGCCGTGGGCGCGCTGGAACAGGGCCAGACCCTGATCATCTTTCCCGAGGGCACCCGCACCTGCCCGGGCCAGCCGCCCAGTTTTCATCGCGGCGCCGCGGCCATTGCATTGCGCGGGGCCCAGGTGATTACCCCGGTGGTGATCACGGTCAACCCCGCCACTCTGACCAAGGCCGAGCCCTGGTACCGGATCCCATCGCGCCGCGTGCATTTCAGTTTGCGCGTAGGTGCCGATATAGAACCACAGGCGTTCGCCGCGCAAGGCCCTGCACCCAAGGCTTCGCGCGCACTCAACGATCATCTGCACCATTACTTCATCAAGGAGCTCGCCCTCAATGAGCGCTCTGCACCCCGAGCTTAACCATGAAATCAAGCTGTTGATCATCGACGCCCTGGGGCTCGAAGACATCAGCGCCCAGGACATCGGCGACGACCAGACTCTGTTCGGCGAAGGCCTGGGCCTGGACTCGGTCGACGCCCTGGAACTGGGCTTGGCCATCCAGAAGCGTTTCGGCATCAAGATCGACGCCGACGCCAAGGACACCCGCAATCATTTCAGCAGCGTGACCAGCCTTGCGGCTTTCGTCACGGCAAAAAAGGCCGCGTGAGGCAGTACCATGCAAACCCGTGAAGACATTTTCAACACCCTGCGCGATGCCCTGGTCGAGCTGTTCGAACTGGAACCCGAGCGCGTCACCCTTCAGGCCAACCTGTACCAGGACCTGGAAATCGACAGCATCGACGCCGTGGACCTGATCGATCACATCAAGCGCAAGACCGGCAAGAAAATCGCCGCCGATGAATTCAAGGCCGTGCGCACCGTCGATGACGTGGTCGAAGCCGTGTACCGCCTGGTCAACGCCGCCGCATGAAACAGCTGATTGGCCTGGTGCTGGTTGTGGCCGGCCTGGTGTACCCCTTCGCGGTGTATTTCGGCATGGAGCACTTCGCACCCTGGCAGTTCGGCCTGTTGCTGGGCTGCCTGTGGCTGGGCCGCGCCCTGACCGGTGAACGGCGAGCCGGCAACCTGTGGATGGCCGCGCTGGTCCTCGGCTTCTGCCTGGTGCTGGCGCTGTTCGACAACCCGCACCTGCTGCGCTGGTACCCCGTGCTCATCAGCAGCCTGTTGCTGGCGCTGTTCGGCCTGAGCCTGCGCCACGGCATGCCCATGGCCGAGCGCCTGGCACGGCTCAGCGAGCCGACGCTGCCGGACGTGGCCATTGCCTACACCCGCAAGGTCACCCAGGCCTGGAGCCTGTTCTTCCTGGGCAACGGCCTGATCGCTGCCGCCCTGACCCTGTGGGCGCCCCTGAGTTGGTGGACGCTTTACACCGGCCTGATCGCCTACGGGTTGATGGGCCTGCTGTTCGCCGCCGAATGGTTGATTCGACAACGCGTAAGAGGCCGCGCATGAGCTGGATACCCCTAGAGCACCTGCTGCTCGAGCCCGAGCCAAACCGCGAAGTGACCTTCGCCCCGGCCATGAGCCTTGAGCAATTGCGCAAAAGCGCGCTGGCCCTGGCCGCAGGCCTGCAAGCGCGCGGCATCAAGCGCGTGGCGGTGTACCTGGAGGACGCCGGCGAACTGGCTATCGCGCTGTTGGGCGCCTGGCGCGCAGGCGCCAGCGTGCTGCTGCCCGCCGACTTGCAGGCGCAGACGCGCCAGCGCTGGTCGGCCGAGGTGGACCTGTGGCTGACCGACGAGCGACCAGGGCTGGGCGAGCTATACGCCGAACCATTGCCTGGCGCCCCGCTGGACCTGGACCGCCTGCAACTGAAGCTGTGCACCTCCGGCTCCACTGGCGCACCCAAGGGTATCGACAAGACACTCCGGCAACTGGCCAACGAAGTGCAGGCGCTGCACACCCTGTGGTCGGCGGACCTGGGCAATGCCTGCATCATTGGCAGCGTGGCCACCCAGCACATCTACGGCCTGCTGTTCCGTGTGCTGTGGCCGCTGTGTGCGGGCCGGCCGTTCCTGCGCCGGCAATTGCCGTTTGCCGAAGACATGCAACGCCACAGCCGCGAGTACCCGGCGTTTGCCTGGGTGGCCAGCCCCGCGCTGCTCAAGCGCATGGGCGAAAACCTCGACTGGCAGGCCATGAGCGCCGTCAAGCGGGTGTTCTCGTCCGGCGGCGCCCTGCCGGCAGACGCCGCAGCACTGTTGGCCGAGCGCATCGGCCAGCGCCCTACCGAGATCCTTGGCAGCTCGGAAACCGGCGGCATCGCCTGGCGCCAGCAGGACAGCCTGTGGCAAGCCTTCGCCGACGTGCGCCTGAGCCAGAATGCCGAAGGGGCTTTGTGCATCGAGTCGCCCTACCTTGCCCCAGGCCATGTGGAACAAACCGCCGACGCCGTCGAGTTTGCCGCCGATGGCCGTTTCAACCTGCTGGGTCGGTTGGACCGTATCGTCAAGCTGGAAGAAAAACGCGTGTCGCTGCCCATGCTCGAACAGGCTCTGCTTGAGCATCCCTGGGTACAGGACGTACGCCTGGGCATGATCCAGCAGGCCCGGGCCAGCCTCGGCGCCCTGCTGGTGCTCAGCCCCGAAGGCCTGCAAGCGTTGCACAGCGGCGGCCGGCGGGCGCTGACCGAACAGCTGCGTCAGCACCTTGCCGGCCACTGCGAAGCCATTGCCTTGCCACGCCGCTGGCGACTGCTGCGCGAGCTGCCATTCAACAGCCAGGGCAAACTGCCCCAGGCCGAGGTGAACAACCTGCTGCTGGCACCCCGGCCCAAGGCGCCGGAGTTGCTGGCCTGCCGCCAGGAGGGCGATGAGTGGCAACTGCAATTGGCCGTGCCCGTGGACCTGGCCTTCTTCAGCGGCCATTTCCCCAGCGCCCCGGTATTGCCCGGCGTGGTCCAGGTGGACTGGGCGCTGGCACTGGGGCAGCAATGGCTGGCCTTGCCACCGCGTTTTGCTGGCATGGAAGTCTTGAAGTTCCAGCAACTGGTGCGTCCCGGCGACCTGCTGGACCTTACCCTGCGCTTGGACAACGAACGCGGCAAGCTGCACTTCAGCTACCGCCATGGCGGCAACCCCTGCTCAAGCGGCCGCATACTGCTGGAGGCCGCCCATGCATAAGCCTTGCGCGGTAATTCCGGTGTACAACCACGAGCGCGCAGTACCGGCCGTGGTCGCCGAACTGCTGGGCGCAGGCCTGCCTTGCGTGCTGGTGGACGACGCCAGCAGTCCGGCCTGCGCTCAGGTGCTGGAGCATCTGGCCGCCGAACCCCAGGTGTGGCTGGTGCGCCTGCCGGCCAACCAGGGCAAGGGCGGCGCCGTGATGGCAGGCTTGCGTGAGGCTGCTCGCCTGGGTTTCAGCCATGCGTTGCAGGTGGACGCCGACGGCCAGCACGACCTGCAGGACATCGCCCGCTTCATCGAACAATCGCGCCAGCACCCCGAAGCCTTGGTGTGCGGCTACCCGCAATATGACGCCAGCGTGCCCAAGGGGCGCCTGTACGCCCGTTACCTGACCCACGTGTGGGTGTGGATCAACAGCCTGTCGCTGGCCATCCCCGACTCCATGTGCGGATTTCGCATTTACCCATTGCCACCCACCCTGCGCCTGATCGACCGTGTGCGCCTGGGCCGGCGGATGGATTTCGACCCCGAAATCCTCGTGCGCCTGGCCTGGCAAAATCAGGCCATGCGCTGGTTGCCCACCAAGGTGCATTACCCCCAGGACGGGCTGTCGCACTTCCGCCTGTTCCACGACAACGCGTTAATTTCGAAAATGCACGCCAAGCTGTTCTTCGGCATGTTGCTGCGCTGGCCGCTGATCCTCTGGCGACGGTGGCTGGCGTGAGTGAACGGCAACACTGGGCTGCCCACCAGGAGCGCGGCAGCTTCTGGCTGATGAAACTGACCGCCTTCGGCATCCGCGTACTGGGCCGGCGCGTGCTGAGCCCGATCCTGTACGGCATCGTGTTCTATTTCTTCCTGTTCGGCCGCAGCGCCCGGCGCAGTGCCTGGCAGTACCAGCAACACCTGGCCACCTGGTCGGCCAGGCCGCAGCTCAAGCCCGGGCATTGGCGAGTGTTCCGCCAGTTCATGGCCTTTGCCGACGCCCTGTTGGACAAGCTCGACGTATGGAACGGCAAACTCGACATCAACCACATCGAGATTGTCGACCCGGGCAACCTGCGCGCCCAATTGCGCGGCGCACGCGGCCAGATGCTGGTGGGCGCCCACCTGGGCAACCTGGAAGTGTGCCGGGCCCTGGCCGAGCTGGGCGAGCAAGTCACCATGAACGTGCTGGTGCACACCAAGCATGCCGAACGCTTCAACCGCCTGCTGGGCGAAGCCGGGGCTACCAACCTGCGGCTGATCCAGGTCAGCGAGCTGGACCCGGCCATCATGCTGCAACTGAGCCAGCGCCTGGACCGCGGCGAGTGGCTGGCCATTGCCGGCGACCGGGTGCCGCTGCACGGTGGCCGCCACGTGCGGGTGAATTTCCTCGGCCACCCGGCCGCCTTCCCCCAGGGCCCGTGGCTGCTGGCGGGCCTGCTCAAGTGCCCGCTCAACCTGATGTTCTGCCTCAAAAGCGAAGGCCGCTATCGCGTGGTATTGGAACCTTTCGCCGACACCATTCAATGGCGCCGCAGCGACCGCGACCAGGTTATTGCCCACTGGGCTGCCCGCTACGCCGACCGGCTCGGCCACTACTGCCTGCAAGCCCCGTGGCAATGGTTCAATTTCTACCCATTCTGGAAGACCGATGACGACTCCCGTGCTTGAGCCGGTAACCTTTGGTGCCACCCCCCTGAGTATCGAAGCCCTGCTGGCCGTGGCCAACCGCCAGGTGAAAAGCCGCCTGCAGGCCGACGCCGCGTACCGCGAGCGCATCGCCAATGGCGCACGCTTCCTTGACTCGCTACTGGACAAGGAAGGCGTGATCTACGGCGTCACCACCGGCTACGGCGACTCGTGCGTGGTGGCCGTGCCCCTGGAACACGTGGAGGCCCTGCCTCGCCATTTGTACACCTTCCATGGCTGCGGCCTGGGTAAACTGCTGGGCCCGCAGGCCACCCGCGCCGTGCTGGCGGCGCGCTTGCAGTCGTTGTGCCACGGCGTGTCGGGGGTACGCATAGAGTTGCTGGAACGCCTGCACGCGTTCCTGGCCCACGACGTATTGCCACTGATTCCAGAGGAAGGCTCGGTGGGCGCCAGCGGCGACCTGACGCCGCTGTCCTACGTGGCAGCCACCCTGTGCGGCGAACGCGAAGTGCTGTGGCAGGGCGAACGCCTCAGCGCCCTGGAGGTGCACCGCCAACTGGGCTGGGAACCCCTGGTGCTGCGCCCAAAGGAAGCCCTGGCACTGATGAACGGCACCGCCGTGATGACCGGCCTGGCCTGTCAGGCGTTTGGCCGCGCCGAGTACCTGCTGAAGCTGGCCACGCGCATAACCGCGCTCAATGTGGTTGCCCTGCAAGGCAACCCCGAGCACTTCGACGAGCGCCTGTTTGCCGCCAAGCCGCACCCGGGGCAGATGCAGGTGGCCGCCTGGCTGCGCCAGGACCTGGCCATCGACGCCCCCACCGCGCCGCTGCACCGCCTGCAGGACCGCTACTCGCTGCGCTGCGCCCCCCATGTGTTGGGCGTGCTGGCGGACAGCCTGGGCTGGCTGCGCGGTTTTATCGAGACCGAGCTGAACAGCGCCAACGACAACCCCATCATCGACGCCGAGGCCGAGCGCGTGCTGCATGGCGGGCACTTCTACGGTGGTCACATTGCCTTCGCCATGGACAGCCTGAAGAACCTGGTGGCCAACGTCGCCGACCTGCTGGACCGGCAGTTGGCCCTGCTGGTGGACACCCGCTACAACCATGGCCTGCCCAGCAACCTGTCCGGCGCCAGCGCCGAACGGGCCATGCTCAACCATGGCTTCAAGGCCGTGCAGATCGGCGCCAGCGCCTGGACCGCCGAAGCCCTGAAAAACACCATGCCGGCCAGCGTGTTCTCGCGCTCCACCGAATGCCACAACCAGGACAAGGTGAGCATGGGCACCATTGCTGCCCGCGATGCCCTGCGCGTGCTGGAACTGACCGAGCAGGTGGCCGCCGCCACACTGCTGGCCGCCCAGCAAGGCGTTTGGCTGCGCGGCCGTGGCGAGGGTGCGCGGCCGCTGCCCGCGCCCCTGGCCGCCATGCACCGGCAATTGGCCGAAGACTTCCCTCCGGTGCTGGAAGACCGCGCCCTGGAAGGCGAACTGCGCCTGTGCCTGACGCGTATCGCCGAGCAACACTGGAGGCTGCATGCGTAGTCAGGGTGCCATTCACGCCGATACCGAAGTCCTGGTGCCATTCTTTGACATCGACACCATGAACGTCGTCTGGCACGGCCATTACGTCAAGTACCTGGAAGTGGCGCGCTGCGCCCTGCTGGACCACATTGGCCACAACTACACGCACATGCTCGAATCCGGCTATGCGTGGCCGGTAATCGACCTGCAACTACGCTATGTGCGCGGTGCCACCTTCGGCCAGCGCCTGAGCGTGCGCGCCAGCCTGGTGGAGTGGGAGAACCGCCTGAAGATCAACTACCTGATCAGCGACGCGGCCAGCGGCGAACGCCTGACCCGCGCAAGCTCGGTACAGGTGGCGGTCGAAATCGCCAGCCGCGAGATGCAACTGGCCTCGCCGCAGGTGTTTATCGACGCCGTGAACCGGAGCCTGCCATGCGCCGACTGATCACGGCCCTGGCGCTGATGCTGCTGGCGTGCGGGGCCCAGGCGTTCGACCTGCACGAACTGAGCGCGCAAATGGCCAACCCTGCGGTGGTGCACGGCCCGTTCATTCAGGAAAAACACCTGCGCGCCCTGCCCATGCCGTTGACCAGCCAGGGCACCTTCGTGCTGGCAAGGGACTTCGGCCTGCTGTGGCTGCTCAAGACACCGCTGCAACAGGATTACCGCATCACCGCACAGGGAATTGCCCGGCGCGACGCCACCGGCTGGCAGATGCTGCCCGAGCGCAATGCCGGCAGTGAGCAGAACCGGCTGTTCTTCGCCGTGCTGCAAGGCGACACCAGCGCCCTGGAGCGTGACTTCGAACTTCAGCTCAGCGGCGCCAGCGACCATTGGCAACTGCGCCTGACCCCACGTTCGCTGTTGCTCAAGCAAATCTTCACGCAGATCCAGATCAGCGGCGGCCATTACGTCGAGCGCATCGAGCTGAGTGAAACCCAAGGCGACAGCACCGTGCTGCGCATGCCCCACAGCATCAGTGCCATGGCCTTGAGCGATTCGGAGCAACACGATTTTGTTCAGTGAACGGCACCTGCCACGGCTGTTCCTGTTGTTGCTGCTGGCGGTCATGACCCTCGCGGCCTGGCAATGGCATGGCGCCTCGCCGCTGTCTGCCAACCTGATGGAGCTGGTACCCGGCGGCGCGCCCGACGCCCTGGAGCAGCGTGCCGAACAGCGCGTGCAAGAACCGCTGAACCGCGAATTACTGGTGCTGGTTGGCCATTCTGACAAACATCAGGCCATCGCTCTGGCGCAATCCCTGGCCGGGCAGTGGCAGGCGAGCGGGCTGTTCGAGAAGGTGCAGTGGACCCTGCAGGCCGACCTGCCCGCATTGCGCAAACAACTGCTGCAAGGGCGGCTGTCGATGCTGGCCAGTGCCGACCGCGACCAACTGATCAATCACCCCGACGCCTTCATCCAGCAACGGCTAAGCGCCCTGTTCGACCCGTTCACCGGCTTCAGCCTGGTGCCCAGCCAGGACGACTGGTTGGGCCTTACCGCACGCATTCAGAACAGCCAGCCGCACCACGGCGCGGTGCAGTTGGACATTGGCAGCGGTGCGCTGCTGGCCCAAGCGGACGGCAATTACTGGGTGCTGCTACGCGCCCGAACCCTGGGCGATGCCTTCGACATGCAACTGCCGCTCAAGGTTGATGACCTGCTGAGCGGCGCCCGAACCCAAAGCGCGGCCGCGCACGGTCAGCTATTGGCGGCCAGCGGCTTGCTGTATGCCGCCAATGGCCAGCGCGAAGCCAGCCGGGAAATAGCCTGGGTGGGCGGCGGCGCCACGCTGGGTATTCTCTTGCTATTGTTGCTGGCCTTCCGCCGCTGGCGAGTGCTGCTGGCGTTCCTGCCGGTGCTGGTGGGCATGCTGTTCGGCGCCACCTGCTGCATCGCGCTGTTCGGGCACATGCACGTGATGACATTGGTGCTGGGTTCCAGCCTGATCGGCGTTGCCGTGGACTACCCGCTGCACTACCTGTCCAAAGGCTGGAGCCTGCGCCCCTGGCACAGCTGGCAGGCCCTGCGCCTGACCCTGCCGGGGCTGAGCCTGAGCCTGGCCACCAGTTGCATCGGCTACCTGGCCCTGGCCGCCACGCCGTTTCCGGCGCTGACCCAGATCGCCTGCTTCTCCGCCGCCGGGTTGCTGGGTGCCTACCTGACCGCGGTGTGCCTGCTGCCGGCGTTACTCAAGGGCGTGCAACTGCAACCGGCGCAATGGCCGCTGAGCATGGCCCAGCGCTTGGTGGACGTGCGCCAGGCGCTACTGGCCCGGGTCGCCAGCGCGTGGCTGCTGGCCCTGCTGCTGGCATTCTGCGCCGGTGGCCTGTGGCACCTGACGGTCAAGAATGACATTCGCCAGTGGGTTGGCGCACCGCCACAATTATTGGAACAGGCCCAGGCCGTGGCGCGCATCACCGGTTACCAGCCCACCAGCCAGTTCTTCCTGGTGCAGGCCGCTGACCCGCAACAGTTGCTGGTACGGGAAAAGGCCCTGGACCTGCGCCTTGACGTGCTGGTCGCCAAGGGCAAACTGCAGGGCTACCTGGGCCTGGCGCAGCTGCTGGCCACGGCCGAGCAACAGGCGCAAGTGCGCGACGCCCTGGCGCGCCTGCCCGAGCGTTGGCAACCGCTGCTGGCGCTGGGCGTGCCCGAAGCGGCCTTGCGCGGCGAGCTGGCAACCCTGCTGGCCTTGCCCGACCAGACCATCGAACAAGCACTGCAAGGGCCGTTGAGCGAGCCTTGGCGGCCGTTGTGGCTGGGCAGTGATGGCCACGGCGTGGCTGCCATGGTCAGCCTGCAAGGGCTGGCCAACAGTGCCTTATTGCAGTCGGTGGCACAGGACCTGCCGGGGGTGAAACTGGTAGACCGTCTGGGCGCCCTGAACCAGGTATTCGCGGCTACCCAAGTCAGCGCCGCCGAGCTAAAGCTGCTGTCCTGCGCCCTGATCGTGCTGTTGCTGGTGTTGCCATTTGGCTGGCGCGGCGCCTTGCGCATTGTCGCCCTGCCGCTGCTGGCCGCGCTGTGCAGCTTGGCAAGCCTGGGCTGGCTGGGGCAGCCACTGACCTTGTTCAGCCTGTTCGGCCTGCTGCTGGTTACCGCCATCAGCGTCGACTACGCCATCCTCATGCGCGAACGCATTGGCGGGGCTGCCGTCAGCCTGCTGGGCACCCTGCTGGCGGCGGCCACCACCTGGCTGTCGTTCGGCCTGCTGGCCGTGTCCAGCACACCGGCGGTGAGCAACTTCGGCCTGTCGGTGAGCCTGGGCCTGGGCTTCAGCTTCCTGCTGGCACCCTGGGCCGGTGAACACCCGCATAAGGCGGCGGCATGATGGTCGCGTGTTTCTGGCTGCTGCATACCCTGCGCCTGCCCATGATTGACGCCCTGATGTTCATGACATTGCTGCTGGCCGCCGAACATTTCAAATTCAAAACACTGATTTTCGGCCTGCCCTACCTGCTGTGCACGAAACGCCTCAAGGTAGAGCCGCGCCTGCCGCTAAACCCGGTCTGGATGAAAACCGTGCAAAACGGCGTGGCCATGCCGCTGATCATGGCCTTGCGTATCGTCCAGATCGATGTTCAGTGCGCCCTGCAAAGCCTGGGCTGGATGCCGATAGCCACGCTGCTGCCAGCGCTGGCCGGCCTACCCTCGATTCCCCTGAATACTGCTCAACCTGCAAGGAGGCATCATGCCGAACACTGAGATGGAACAACGCCAGGTGGTGGTGATTGGCGCGGGGCCATCGGGTGCCATCGCTGCCGCCCTGCTAAAGCGCCGCGGCCATGATGTACTGATCATCGAACGCCAGCGCTTTCCGCGCTTTTCCATTGGCGAAAGCCTGCTGTCGCATTGCATCGACTTCATCGAAGAAGCCGGCATGCTCGAAGCCGTTCAGGCTGCAGGCTTCCAGCGCAAGAACGGCGCGGCCTTCGCCTGGGGCGAGGAATACAGCGCCTTCGACTTCGGCGATACCTTCACCCAGGGCAAGCCCAGCACCTACCAGGTGCAGCGCGCCGACTTTGACAAGCTGCTGGCCGACCAGGCCGAGCAGCAAGGCGTGGAAATTCGCTACGAAGAAGAAATCGTCAGCGTCGACTTCAGCGGCGCGCACCGGCGCTTGCAGGTTCGCCGCCTGGACGGCAGCGAGTACAGCGTGGCTGCCCGCTTTGTGCTCGACGCCAGCGGCTATGGCCGCGTGCTGCCACGCCTGCTGGACCTGGAAGCACCGTCCAATTTCCCGGTGCGCCAGGCCATCTTCACCCACATCGAAGACCGTATCGACTGCCAGGCGTTTGACCGCGACAAGATCCTGATCACCACCCACCCCACTCATCGGGACGTGTGGTTCTGGACCATTCCGTTCAGCAACGGCCGTTGCTCCCTTGGCGTGGTGGCCGCTGCCGAGCACTTCAAGGGCCAGGACAACCTGGACGCCTGCCTGAAGGAATTCGTGGCGCAGACCCCGAGTCTTTCGCGGGTATTGCAGTTCGCCGAATGGGACACCCCGGCGCGCACCATTGGCGGCTATTCGGCCAACGTCAAGGTGCTGCATGGCCCCGGCTTCGCGCTGCTGGGCAATGCGGCGGAATTCCTCGACCCGGTGTTTTCGTCCGGCGTGACCATCGCCATGCGTTCGGCGAGCATGGCCGCCGGGCTGCTCGACCGCCAACTGAACGGCGAGGCCGTGGACTGGCAAACCCAGTTCGCCGAGCCACTAAAGCGCGGCGTGGACACCTTCCGTGCCTACGTGGAAGGCTGGTATGACGGCAGCTTCCAGGACGTGATCTACCACCCCGGCAGCTCGGCAGAAATCCGCCGCATGATCAGTTCTATCCTGGCCGGCTACGCCTGGGATGAGCGCAACCCCTTCGTGGCCGAACCCAAGCGGCGCTTGCGCATGCTGGCCGAAGTCTGCGCGCGGGTGCCAGCATGAACGGCCCGTACCTGAGCGACAGCTATGTCGAAGAAACCCGCTTCGGCTTCTGGTTCCTGCGCAGCCACACCTGGCAGCACCATGTGCTGCGCGTGGCGATCAACGACCTGCGCAGCCTGTTCAGTGAACCGCTGCCCCTCGCCCCGGTAGTGCTGGACGCCGGCTGCGGGCAAGGCAAGTCGTTCCAGTACCTGAACAAGGTGTTTGCCCCCGGTCAACTGCTGGGCAGCGACGCCGACCCACATAGCGTCGACCTTACTCGCCTGGAAGCGGCGCGCCTGGGGCTCAATGCCCAGGTACAGGGCGCCGACTGCGCCAGCCTGCCCCACGCCGACGCCAGCGTGGACCTGCTGTTTTGTCACCAGACCTTCCACCACCTGGTGGAACAAGGACAGGCACTGGCCGAGTTCTATCGCGTACTGAAGCCGGGCGGCTACCTGTTGTTCGCCGAATCCACCGAGGCGTACATCGACACCTGGGTTATCCGCTGGCTGTTCCGCCACCCCATGCACGTGCAGAAAAGCGCCGCGGGTTACTTGCAGATGATTCGTCAGCAAGGCTTCGAGTTCGGCCCGCAGAACGTTTCCTACCCGTACCTGTGGTGGAGCCGCGCCAAGGACTTCGGCCTGCTGGAACGCCTGCGCCTGCGCAAGCCCAAACCCTTCGGCCAGCGTGAAGAAACACTGGTGAACGTGGTGGCACGCAAGCCCCTCGGTGGCCAGCCATGAAACGCCTGCTGTGGCTGGCCTGTGCCCTGCTGCTCAGTGCGTGCGCCGCCCGTCCGCCGCTGCCTGCGCGCTTGCCGGAGCTGGCGTTGCCGATGCAGTTGCATGTGCAGCGGCTGCAAGGCAGCGAGCGCCAGGACTGGCTGCTGGTCATCCAGCAGCAGGATGCCGGGCTGCGCTGGTCCATGATCGACCCGCTGGGTATTCCCGTCGCCCGCCAGTTGCTGGTCAACGGCCAATGGCAGGCCGACGGCCTGTTGCCGCCCAACCCGGCGGCGCGCGAGCTGTTTGCGGCCTTGCTGTTTGCCCTCACCAACCAGCAGCAGTTGTCGTCGATGTATCCATCAGCGACCACCGCTGGCCAGACCCGCCAGTTGGGCGAGCGCTGGGCGGTGCGCTACCGCGCCGGCGATGACCTGACCCTGACCTTGGCCCAGGGCCTGCGCTATGAAATCAGCCCCTTGCCCGTCGAGGTCTCGCCATGACTGCCTACCTCAATGCCCTGGGCCTTACCTGTGCCCTGGGCCGGGGCCAGGCCGAGGTGGCCCGCGCCCTGTTCGCTGGCGCAAGCCCGGGCATGCGCCCGCAGCCTGGCTGGGTGCCAGAACGCAACCCGCCCGTGGGCGCCGTGCCCGGTGACCTGCCGGAAATACCTGAACACCTGGCCAACCACCGTAGTCGCAACAACCAACTGCTACTGGACGCCGCCCTGCAGATCGAGCCGCAATTACAGGCAGCCATCCAGCGCCATGGCGCCGACCGCGTGGCCGTGGTGCTGGGCACCAGTACCTCGGGCATCGACGAAGCCAGCGGGCATATCGCCGCCTACCTGCGCGATGGCCAGTTCCCGCCCGACTATCGCTACGGGCAGCAGGAGCTGAACGCCCCGGCGGACTTCCTGGTGCAGTGGCTGCAGCTGTCGGGGCCGGCCTATGTCATCTCCACTGCCTGCACCTCCAGCGCCCGCGCCCTGATGAGCGCGCGCCGCCTGCTGGACCTGGGCCTGTGCGACGCGGTGATCTGCGGCGGCGTGGACAGCCTGTGCAAGCTGACCCTGAACGGCTTCAGCGCGCTGGAGGCGGTGGCGCAGGAACGCTGCAACCCGTTCTCGCGCAACCGCCAGGGCATCAATATTGGCGAAGCAGCGGTGCTGTTCCTGATGACCCGGGAAAACCTCGGCGAGCAGGCCCGGCCCCTGGCGTTGCTGGGTGCCGGCGCCAGCAGCGATGCGCACCATATTTCCGCCCCCGAGCCGTCTGGGCGCGGGGCCATCGACGCCATGAACAAGGCCCTGCGCCAGGCCGGCCTCCAGGCCCACCAGGTGAACTACCTAAACCTGCACGGCACCGCCACGCAACACAACGATGCCATGGAAAGCCTGGCAGTGGCCCAGGTGTTCCCGGCGGGGCTGCCGTGCTCGTCGACCAAACCGCTCAGCGGCCACACCCTGGGGGCCGCCGGCGCACTGGAGGCGGCGTTCTGCTGCCTGAGCCTGGCCGAGAACGCCGTGCCTCCCCACGTGTGGGACGGCGAGGCCGATGCCTCCTTGCCGACGCTGGACTGGGTAGTGCCCGGCCAGCCACTGGCCGCCACTGGCAGCCGCCACCTGATGAGCAACTCGTTTGCCTTCGGCGGCAACAACGTCAGCCTGATAATTGGAGACGCCCCATGATTGCCTGGCCCGTCGCCGAGCTGTTGCCCCATGCCGGCGACATGATTTTGATCGACCACGTCGAATCGTTCGACGAAGACAACATCCATACCCACGTCAGTGTGCGCGCCGGTGGCCTGTTCAGCCGCGAGGACGGCAGCCTGCCCGCCTGGGTGGGTGTGGAACTGATGGCCCAGACGGTCGCCGCCTACGCCGGCTGCCGGGCGCGCCAGAACGGCCAGCCGGTGGAACTCGGCTTCCTGCTGGGCAGCCGCAAGTACGAATGCAATGTCGAGCATTTCCCCTTGGGCAGCACCCTGCATATACACGCCCTGCGCTCGCTGGAAGACGAGAGCGGCATGGGTGTATTCGAATGCCACCTTAGCGGCCCCGGCATCCAGGCCAGTGCCCGCCTGAACGTTTATCGCCCACCCCAGGCCGCGCAGTACCTGGGCGCGCCACAGGAGCCTTCACATGTCTGAATCCATTCTGGTCACCGGTTCGAGCCGCGGCATCGGCCGCGCCATTGCCCTGCGCCTGGCCCAGGCCGGCTTTGACCTGGTGCTGCATTGCCGCAGCGGCCGCAGCGAGGCCGACGCCGTGCAGGCCGAAGTCCAGGCCATGGGCCGTCAGGCCCGCGTGCTGCAATTCGACGTGGCCGACCGCGCCGCCTGCGCGCACGTGCTATTGGATGACGTGGAAACCCACGGCGCCTACTACGGCGTGGTGTGTAACGCCGGGCTGACCCGCGACGGCGCCTTTCCGGCCCTGAGCGAGGAGGACTGGGACCTGGTGATGCGCACCAACCTGGACGGCTTCTACAACGTGCTGCACCCGGTAATGATGCCGATGATCCGCCGCCGCGCCCCGGGGCGCATTGTCTGCATCACGTCGGTGTCGGGCATGATTGGCAACCGCGGGCAGGTCAACTACAGCGCCTCCAAGGCCGGCGTGATAGGCGCCGCCAAGGCCCTGGCTATCGAATTGGGCAAGCGCAAGATCACCGTCAACTGCGTGGCCCCCGGCCTGATCGACACCGCCATGCTCGACGAAAACGTACCGGTGGAGGAGCTGATGAAGATGATCCCGGCGCAGCGCCTGGGCACCGTCGAAGAAGTGGCGGGCGCGGTCAACTTCCTGATGTCGGCCGAGGCCGGCTACATCACCCGCCAGGTGCTGGCCGTGAACGGGGGACTGTGCTGATGAAGCGCGTCGTCGTCACCGGCATGGCCGGTATCACCTCGCTGGGCAGTGATTGGGCCAGCATCGCCACGCAATTCAGTGCCGGGCGCAGCGGCATTCGGCGCATGGACGAATGGGACCGGTTCGAAGAACTGAACACCCGCCTGGCCGGCCCCATCGATAACTTCAAGGTGCCCGCGCACTGGACTCGCAAGCAATTGCGCAGCATGGGCCGGGTCTCCCGCCTATCGGTGGCCGCCGCCGAGCAGGCCCTGATCGACGCCGGCTTGCTCAACGACCCGATCATTCGCGACGGGCGCATGGGTGTGGCCTGCGGCTCATCCACCGGCAGCACCGACGAGATCAAGGCATTCGGCAACATGCTGCTCAACTCGGTGGCCGAGGGCCTCAACGCCAACTCCTACGTGCGCATGATGCCGCACACCACCGCCGCCAATATCAGCATCTTCTTCGGCCTTACCGGGCGCCTGATTCCCACCTCCAGCGCCTGTACCAGCGGCAGCCAGGGCATCGGCTATGCCTACGAGGCCATCAAGTTCGGCCGCCTGCCGTTGATGCTGGCCGGCGGCGCTGAAGAACTGTGCCCCACCGAAGCCATGGTCTTCGATGCCCTGTACGCCACCAGCCTGAAAAACGATGCCCCGCAGACTAGCCCGCGCCCTTACGACAGCGGCCGCGACGGCCTGGTGATTGGTGAAGGCGCCGGCATGCTGGTGCTCGAAGAACTGGAGCATGCCTTGGCGCGCGGCGCGCACATCCATGCCGAGATTGTCGGCTTCGGCAGCAACGCCGATGGCCAGCACACCACGCGCCCGGAGCAGGCCACCATGCGCCGGGCCATGGAGTTGGCCCTGGAAGACGCCGGCCTGGCGCCTGATGCCATTGGCTACGTCAACGGCCACGGTACCGCCACCGAGCAAGGCGATATCGCCGAAACCCTGGCCACCAGCAGCCTGTTCGGCGCGCGCATGCCCATCAGTTCGCAGAAGAGCTTCCTGGGCCACACCCTGGGCGCCTGCGGGGCGCTGGAGTCCTGGTTCAGCATCGAAATGATGAACCGCGACCAGTACGTGCCCACCCTGAACCTGGACGTCATCGACCCGCTGTGCGGTGAGCTGGATTACCTGCGTGGCGAGTTCCGCCACATGAACAATCAGTACGTGATGAACAACAACTTTGCCTTCGGCGGCGTCAACACCTCGTTGGTATTGCGCCGCTGGGCCTGATTTCATAACCCTGGAGAAAATGGAATGTCTTCCATGCTACGCCTGCTACTTGTTGCCCTGATGCTTGCCAGTGTCACTGCCTGCACCAGCCGCAAGATCATCACCCCCGACCGCACCGTGCCTGCCGGCGTCACCGCCAGCAAGGAACAGGTGAAGCAAGCGGTCCTCAGCACCCTGGCCGCGCGCAAGTGGACCGTGGAAAGCGTTGACAGCGACGTCATCCACGCCCAGGTGAACGTACGCGCCAAATACACCGCCAAGGTCGACATCGCCTACGCCGCCGGGCACTACCGCATCAGCTACCGCGACAGCCAGGACCTGGGCTACAAGGACGGCAAGATCAACCGCAACTACAACCGCTGGGTGATCCTGCTCGACCGTAGCATCCTGCGCAAACTGCAGGGCGACGCCAGCGACGCCCAGGACGAACACGATTTGGCCGAGCTGCAGGGCAAGGCACAGTAATACTTGCGGGAGGTAATGCCGCAGGCGCTGCGGGGCGGGCCTTCGCAGCCTGGCGGCGGCTCCGGGTCAAAGCTGAAAGCGGCCCACCATGTTCTTCAGGTCATGGGACAGGCCTGACAGCGACTGGCTCGCCTCATCGATCTGCCCGGCGCCTTCTGAGGTCTGGATCGACAGGTCGCGGATGTTGACCAGGTTGCGGTCGATTTCGCGGGCCACCTGGGCCTGTTCTTCCGAGGCGCTGGCAATGACCATGTTGCGCTCGTGGATCAGGGAAATCGCCGCGCTGATTTCATCCAGCGCGGTGCCAGCCGTCTTGGCGGCGTCCAGCGTGGTCAGCGCCTGATCGTTGTTGGCCTGCATGGTTTCGACCACCTTGGCCGTGCCTTGCTGGATGGCCGCGACCATCAGTTCGATTTCCTGGGTGGAGGTCTGGGTACGCCCGGCCAGCGCTCGTACCTCGTCGGCCACCACCGCGAAACCACGCCCCGCCTCGCCGGCACGGGCCGCTTCGATGGCCGCGTTGAGGGCCAGCAGGTTGGTCTGTTCGGCCACGCCACGAATCACGTCGAGGATCTTGCCGATGTCCTGGGAATGGGCCGCCAGTTCTTTGACCTGCTCGGAGGCGTCCTCTACCCGCTCGCCCATCCGCTGAATGGCAATGATAGTGCTGTCGACACGCTGGCGTCCCAGCTGTGCGGCCTTGGTGGAGTCGTTGGAGGCATCGGCCGTGGACACGGCATTGCGCGCCACTTCCTCCACCGCCGCGGTCATTTCGTTGACCGCAGTGGCGGCCTGCTGGATCTCGGCATTCTGGTTATTCAGGTCGCCGGAGGTCTGGTTGGTGATGGCAGTCATTTCTTCCGACGCTGCCGCCAGTTGGTGCGACGAGTCACCGATCAGGCGCAGGGTGTCGATCAGGCTCTTCTGCATGTTCACCAGCGAATGCAGCAATTCGGCGGCCTCGTCCTGGCCTTCGACGTTGATGCGCCCGGTGAGGTCGCCCTTGGCGATACGACCGGCCGCCACCACCGCTTCTTCCAGCGGTTTGACAATGCTGCGGGTCAGCAGCCAGGCCAGCGCAACGGTCAGCAGGAACACAATGACCAGCACCGCGATGGTGGTCTGGATGGCGGTGTCGTAGCTGCCCTTGGCCGCCGCGGTATACAGCGCCGACTCCTGCAGGTTGATTTTCACCAGCTCGTTGAACAGGTCGCCGGTCTGGTTGGACAAGTCCTGGATCTGACCGTTGAGCAGCGCCATCATGCCCTGGGTGTCACCTTGGTCAGACAACGCCTGGTAGCGCGACAATTGCTCCTGGTAGCGGGAAACCACGCTTTGCAACTGCGCGAATTGCGAGCGCGCAGCCTCAGGCACGATCGGCGCATAACCCTGGATGGCCTTGTCGAGCTCGCCGCGCAGGAAGGTCATGCGGTCCAGCACCGGGCGCACTTGCGCCGGGTCACGATTGAGCATCAAACGGAAGGTGAGTACGCGAATGCCCAGCGAGTTATCGCGGATGCTGCCCAGCCAGCGCGTACCGGCGTGTGACACTTCCTCGGTATGGATGACCGCCTCGCGCATGTGCGTGATCTGGTTCATCGAGAAAATACCGAAACCGAGCATGAGCAGACTGATCAGGCCAAAACTGAGGAAAGCACGGGTCGAGATGCGCAGCTGACGAACGTTCATTGGGGGCTCCAGGGGGATAACTCGCCCTGTAGTCATCGGCCTGGGGGACTACAACTTGAACGTACCGTTTCGACCATTTTCAAACACTTGACTGCCGCGTGACGATATCCACGAACGCCTTGGCCATGGCCGAGGTGTTAGCCTTGCGCTGCACCAGCCATACCGAGGTGATGGCCTCCGGGTCGAGCAGCTTGCGATACACCACGCCGTCGATGCGCATCGACTGGTAAGAGGCGGGCAATACCGAAACGCCCAGACCGGCCGACACCAGGCCGATGATGGTCATGGCCTCCCCGGCTTCCTGGGCGAAGTGCGGGCTGAACCCCGCCTGGGTTGCCAGGCTGATCAACTGGGCATACAGGCCGCTGCCGTAACTGCGCGGGAAGAACACGAAGGGTTCCTGGGCCAGTTCACGCATGTACAACCCGGCGTCGCTGCCCTGGGCCAGCGGATGGTCAGCATTGAGCACCGCCACCAGCGGCTCGCTGAACAGCTCCACCCACGTCAGCGAGTCGGGCAGCGGCAACGGGCGAATCAGGCCCACCTCGATGGTTTCATCCACCAGCGCGTCGGCCACGCCCTTGCTGCTCATTTCCTCAAGGTTGAGGTGCACCGCCGGGAAGGCCTGGCGGAACGCGTAAATGGCCTTGGGAATACCGCAATTGAACGGCGCCGACGAGGTAAAGCCGATCTTCATTTCACCCAGCTCACCCAACTGCGCGCGGCGGGCGACATTCGCCGCCTTGTCCACTTGCGCCAACACCAGGCGTGCTTCCTCCAGAAACAGCCGCCCGGCCTCACTCAGCGCCACCCGACGGTTGGTGCGCTCGAACAACCGAGCCCCCACTTCTTGTTCCAGTGCCTGGATCTGCTGGCTCAAGGGTGGTTGGGAAATGCCCAGCAGCTCTGCGGCGCGGCCAAAATGCAGCTCTTCGGCCACAGCAATGAAATAACGCAAATGTCGCAGTTCCATGGCGGCCTCGATTAGGTCGTTAAAGCTATCAAACAGGTCGAACAATATATTGGAAAGAATGATTAGCCCGCTATAAGCTTTTTGTACTGACTCTTTCAATTGCCCTTCCGAGGCCTTGCGTGAAAACTGCCGCTGCACCTCAGCACCAGGAAATCCCCTCTACCACCCTTGCCGACGTTGCCTCGCACCTGAGCGAAGCCTACATCGAGAAAGGCACGCCGCTGTTCATGCGCACCGTGCTGGCGCTGTTCTCCGGCGGATTCGCCACCTTCGCGTTGCTGTACTGCGTACAACCGATGATGCCGATCCTGTCCAAGGAGTTCGCCATCAACGCCGCCCAGAGCAGCCTGATCCTGTCGGTGTCCACCGGCATGCTGGCCATCGGGCTGCTGATTACCGGCCCCATCAGCGACGCCATCGGCCGCAAGCCGGTGATGGTCTTCGCCTTGTTCGCCGCCGCCCTGTGTACCCTGGCAAGCGCCATGATGCCCACCTGGCAGGGCGTGCTGGTGATGCGCGCGCTGACCGGCCTGTCCCTGAGCGGCCTGGCCGCCGTGGCCATGACCTACCTGAGCGAAGAGATTCACCCGCAGCACATCGGCCTGGCCATGGGCCTGTACATCGGTGGCAACGCCATTGGCGGCATGAGTGGGCGCTTGATCAGCGGCGTGCTGATCGACTTCGTCAGCTGGCACACGGCAATGATGGTCATCGGTGGCCTGGCGCTCATCGCGGCGCTGGTGTTCGTGAAAATCCTGCCTGAGTCGCGTAACTTCCGCCCGCGCAAAATGAACCCGCGCGGCCTGCTGGAAGGCTTCACCATGCACTTCAAGGACGCCGGCCTGCCGTGGCTGTTCCTGGAAGCCTTCCTGCTGATGGGCGCCTTCGTCACCCTGTTCAACTACATCGGCTACCGCCTGCTGGCCGGCCCATACCACATGAGCCAGGCCCTGGTGGGCCTGTTGTCGGTGGTGTACCTGGCCGGCATCTACAGCTCGGCCAAGGTCGGCGCCCTGGCCGACCAGCACGGCCGCCGCAAAGTGTTCTGGATGAGCATCACCCTGATGTTCGCCGGCCTGCTGGCCACCCTGCTCAGCCCGTTGCCGGTGATCATTGTCGGCATGCTGATGTTCACCTTCGGCTTCTTCGGCGCCCACTCGGTGGCCAGCAGCTGGATTGGCCGGCGGGCGACCAAGGCCAAGGGCCAGGCTTCTTCGCTGTACCTGTTCAGTTATTACGTGGGGTCGAGCGTGGCGGGCACCTTGGGTGGGGTGGCCTGGAATTATGCAGGGTGGAATGGGGTTGGGGTGTTTATTGGTGGGTTGTTGGTGGTGGCGTTGATGGTGGCGGCGCGGTTGGCCAGGTTGGCGCCGTTGGGCAAAGTCACTTGAACGGTACTGCCCCCCTTGCTAAGGTTCGGCCTCGGGCTCTTACAGAGCAGGGGTACTGGGTGTCACGGCGATATCGACTCAGTACTGCGGATGCGCAAGGCTCGCCGGCCTTGAGGTAGCGGCAACCGGCAACATCGGTTGGCTTTCGACCCCTTTCGAAGATCACCTTCGGACGTGCTAAGCGAGTGCTGCGACTACCAGCCCGGCTTCATTGCAAAGGCGCGTATGGCGCCTTTGCCATTTTCAAGGTCTGGACTGAGCAACCGAGGGGCGCTCGCCCATTGCTTGAGATCTTTTTTCGCGCCACGCCATCCAATCACCGACCACCGACGGGAATCGGTCGTGCTGCTCCGTCCACCTCCTCAATGCTGGGTCAATCCACCCAATTAATTCCAAAATATCCTCATGCAGAGCGTGTAGTGGATTCCACAGCAACGGCTCGTGATGGAAGCAACGATTACGAAAAGTTCTAGCCGCATTTAAGCGAGATCGAATAACATCAGGGCGACGACGGTGACTCGGACAATAATGAAACACCCTCATCAGCGGTTTGGAAATATGCGTTATTGATGAACGATTGAACAGCGTAGTCCAAAATCCGAAACTCAATTCTGCGACGATATCATCGTGACCAAAACTCCGACGACGACGTCCCAAATCCCGTTTTGCCTCACCAATTTTACGGTATAACGCCTGAAAAGCCGGCATATCGAGATCTGCCCACTCTTCGTACCAATTCGAGCGCTTATACTCAAAGATCATTTCTTTCTGAATACCGTTCCGAACAGCAACTTCCAGCACGTGAAATATACACACTAAAGATTCAGCCAGTCTCATGTTGTGAGTATATGCCTCAACAGCATGGCCAACCTCACCATCATGACAGTTCAAATACCGAGACGTCCTCGGCGTTGACAGCCTTGCTTCTAATATTTGCCATGCCATTGACCACCAAAACTCCTAAGCGCTTCAATATTGATAATTACAATAATCATACGCACGCTATGCCTAATGCTAGAGTGAAGCTGTTTCAAATTATTTGAGAGTTTGACTATCCTGACGGGACTCAGTAGCCTTGCATTACTGCCCTAGCACCTCCACTCCCGGGCTGAAGAAACGGTGAAGAGACTAGGTATGTCATGGCCCTGCATTGCAGGGCCTTCTCGTTTCTGCCCCCCCCCGTCCGCTCGCCGATGCCATCCATCCCACCGCTGCCGCCAGACTGGGGGTGCCTTCGCGTGCACTGAAAACAGCGCAACCTGCGGCAGCAGGCGTTCACAAAGTGCGGGGGGTTACATCTGCTCACGCTTGGAGGCGGGTTGGTCCTACAAAATCTTTATAGAATCCGAAAGTCTTGAAGGACATTTCCCAAAGGCCGGAAGTGGGGTTGTTGAGGGGGAAGCGTAGCCGCATAGTCCGCAGCGTCGCGCTTTTTGCGGCTTGGATTTAGCAGTCCAAATCACATTTATCTTTCGCAGCTCGCTTACTGGAAGCGTTTAGACCTTCTATGGCGACTGTGTGCGGGGCACCTGTGGGTGCGCCGGGATGAGTGTGACCGGTCTGCTAACCCGCATGCAGTTGCCACCCGATTCGTTTTAGCAGCGGACAGTGGCGCCATTCACTCAAAAAGGAATTTTACGATGTCACGTTTCGTTTCGGTTGCCAGCAACTTCACCTCGCACCCCATCCTCCACCTCGACGCCCAAGCCCCCATGGCCGACCTGCTGGAGTTCACCGACGTGCGCATGCGCGCCGCCAACAACATGCTCAAGAGCCTGGCGTGCCTGAACGCCAACGCCACTGAGGATTCCGACCTCAGCCACTTTGCCCTGGCGGCCTATCTGCTACTGGAGCCAGGCTGCGCGGCGCTGTACATCCTTGATCAGCGCAGCCATGCCGGGGAGGCGCTGCGCTAGCGGCGGCGGCACACCCTGTCAGCGCGCCACCCACATCCGCCGCAACACCGGCTTGCCCACCACCTCATGCTTCACCACCGCCAGCACATGCAGCGCCACCAGCATCCCAAGCAACCCATTGCACCCGGCATGCAGGGTATGGAAACGATGGTCCCACACCGGGTCCGTAATCGGCTGCGGCAGGGTCACCCAGCCAAACACCTGGATGGGCCGGTCCATCATCAGCACGCCCGTCACCAGAACCAAGGCGGTGACGGCATAGATGACGTTGTGGATAACTCCCGCCAGCCGCTCGCCCGGCCGGTGCCCGTGGTCGCGCAAGTGGCGCAGGCGCAGCCAGGTGCGCACGGCGAACACGGGGATGAACAGAATCGACAGGGATACGTTGACGCCGGCAATGGTGGCCTTGAACGTGGGCGTCACGTCGAGCAGCATTACCGAAAAGCCCATCACCAGCGCCCAGATGATGAACGCCGCGGACAGCCAGTGCAGGGCTAGCTGGGCTGGAGTGTAGTGTGTAGATGCCATGATTAGGCCACCCTTCTTGCGAGACCGGCATGCTACCGCAAATGAGGATGAAAATACTTCTTGATCATTAGTTTTTATGACCCGCGTACTAAAACGCCCGGCACGGGCCGGGCGTTTTTGGTTCAAGCGAAACGCTTTACTGGTGGTACTGCGCCGAGAACTCGTGCACCGCGTTGATGAACGCACCGGCGTGCTCCGGGTCCACTTCCGGCGTGATGCCATGGCCCAGGTTGAACACGTGGCCGGTGCCATTGCCGTAGCTGGCCAGGATGCGTGCCACTTCGGCGCGGATGGCTTCGGGCTTGGCGTACAGCACGGTAGGGTCCATGTTGCCTTGCAGGGCCACCTTGCTGCCCACGCGGCGACGGGCTTCGCCCAAATCGCACGTCCAGTCCAGGCCCAGGGCGTCGGCACCGGCGTCGGCGATGCTTTCCAGCCACAGGCCGCCGTTCTTGGTAAACAGGATGACCGGCACCTTGCGGCCTTCGTGCTCGCGAATCAGGCCGCTGACGATTTTCTTCATGTAGGCCAGGGAGAACTCCTGGTAGGCCGCAGCCGACAGGTTGCCGCCCCAGGTGTCGAAGATCTGCACCGCCTGGGCGCCGGCCAGGATCTGGCCATTGAGGTAGCTGGTGACCGATTGGGCCAGTTTGTCCAGCAGCAGGTGCATGGCCTGGGGGTTGTCGTAGAGCATGGCCTTGGTCTTGCGGAAGTCTTTCGAGGAGCCGCCTTCAACCATGTAGGTGGCCAGGGTCCAGGGGCTGCCCGAGAAGCCGATCAGCGGCACGCGGCCGTTGAGCTCGCGGCGGATGGTACTGACCGCGTCCATCACATAGCCCAGGTCCTTTTGCGGATCGGGGACGGGCAGCGCTTGGATGTCGGCCAGGGTGCTGACCACTTTCCTGAAGCGTGGGCCTTCGCCAGTCTCGAAGTACAGGCCTTGGCCCATGGCGTCGGGGATGGTGAGGATGTCGGAAAACAGGATGGCGGCGTCGAGCGGGTAACGCTCAAGCGGCTGCAGGGTGACTTCGCAGGCGAACGCCGGGTTCATGCACAGGCTCATGAAATCACCGGCCTTGGCGCGGCTGGCGCGGTATTCAGGCAGGTAGCGACCGGCCTGACGCATCATCCACACGGGGGTGACGTCGACGGGTTGCTTGAGCAGGGCACGGAGGAAACGGTCGTTCTTCAGGGCAGTCATGGGCGCATCCGGCAGATAAGTACCGGCATTTTCCCAGACTGGAACGCAAAAGGCACGGCGTGCGCCGTGCCTTTTATCTATTGGGGCGATTTGACTCACCCTGTAGCCGCAGCCTGGCGGCAGCGGCTACAGCGGTCACACTTCCAGGTAGTCCAGGATCCCTTCGGCGGCGTTGCGGCCTTCGAAGATGGCCGTTACCACCAGGTCGGAACCGCGCACCATGTCGCCCCCGGCGAAGATCTTCGGGTTGCTGGTCTGGTGCTTGAACTTGCCTTGTTCCGGCGCAACAACGCGGCCCTGGCTGTCGGTCTGGATGCTGAACTGCTCGAACCATGGCGCCGGGCTTGGGCGGAAACCGAACGCGATGACCACGGCATCTGCCGGGATGATCTCTTCGGAACCCGGAATAGGCTCGGGGCTGCGACGGCCACGGGCATCGGGCTCGCCCAGGCGAGTTTCGACGACCTTGACGCCTTCAACCTTGTCTTCACCAACAATGGCGATAGGCTGGCGGTTGTAGAGGAATTTCACGCCTTCTTCCTTGGCGTTCTTCACCTCTTTGCGCGAACCCGGCATGTTCGCTTCGTCACGGCGGTAGGCACAGGTAACCGCCTTGGCGCCCTGGCGGATGGAGGTGCGGTTGCAGTCCATCGCCGTGTCGCCACCGCCCAGTACCACGACCTTCTTGCCTTTCATGTCGACGAAATCTTCCGGCGACTTTTCAAAGCCCAGGTTGCGGTTGACGTTGGCGATCAGGAAATCGAGCGCATCGTGCACGCCCGGCAGGTCTTCGCCCGGGAAGCCGCCCTTCATGTAGGTGTAGGTGCCCATGCCCATGAATACGGCATCGTATTCTTCGAGCAGTTGCTCCATGGTGACGTCCTTGCCCACCTCGGTGTTCAGCCGGAACTCGATGCCCATGCCGGTGAAGACTTCGCGACGATGGCTCAGCACGCTCTTTTCCAGCTTGAACTCGGGGATGCCGAAGGTCAGCAGGCCACCGATTTCCGGGTTCTTGTCGAACACCACCGGGGTCACACCGCCACGCACCAGCACGTCGGCGCAGCCAAGGCCGGCCGGGCCGGCGCCGATGATGGCGACGCGCTTGCCGGTTGGCTGGACTTTGGACATGTCCGGGCGCCAGCCCATGGCGAACGCGGTGTCGGTGATGTACTTCTCCACCGAACCGATGGTCACCGCGCCGAAGCCGTCGTTAAGGGTGCAGGCACCCTCGCACAGACGGTCTTGCGGGCACACCCGGCCACACACTTCGGGCAGGGTGTTGGTCTGGTGCGACAGCTCGGCGGCGGCGAGGATGTTGCCCTCGGCCACCAGTTTCAGCCAGTTGGGAATGAAGTTGTGCACAGGGCACTTCCATTCACAGTACGGGTTACCGCAACCCAGGCAGCGGTGGGCCTGGTCGGCCGACTGCTGGGGTTTGAAGGGTTCGTAGATTTCCACGAACTCTTTCTTGCGCTGACGCAACAGTTTCTTCTTCGGATCCTTGCGCCCGACCTCGATGAACTGGAAGTCATTATTCAGACGTTCAGCCATTTCTAAAACCTCTTAAATGCAGCTTCAAGCCATAAGCTTCAAGCTGCAAGACAATCACGTTCCGCAACACTCAACACTGCCCAGCTTGCAGCTTGCAGCTTAAAGCTTGCAGCTGCTTTTACTGGGGGTTGGCACGGGTGCTGGTCAGCAGGGATTTCAGGCTCGCAGCCTTGGGCTTGACCAACCAGAAACGACGCAGGTAGTCGTCCAGGTTCTCCCAGACGTTACGGCCCCACTCGCTGTCGGTTTCTTCCACGTACTCAGCCAGAACGCGCTGAATGTGGCTGCGGTAGGCTTCCATCGCCTCGCCGCTGATGCGCTGGATTTCCACCAGTTCGTGGTTGACGCGGTCAACGAAGCTGTTGTCCAGGTCCAGCACGTAGGCGAAACCACCGGTCATCCCGGAGCCGAAGTTGTAGCCGGTCTTGCCCAGTACACAGACAAAACCACCGGTCATGTATTCGCAGCAGTGATCGCCAGTGCCTTCCACCACGGTGTGGGCACCAGAGTTACGCACGGCGAAACGCTCGCCTGCGGTACCGGCGGCGAACAGTTTGCCGCCAGTGGCGCCATACAGGCAGGTGTTGCCGATGATGGCGCTGTCCTGGGTCTTGAACGGGCTGCCTTTTGGCGGAACGATCACCAGCTTGCCGCCGGTCATGCCCTTGCCCACGTAGTCGTTGGCGTCGCCTTCCAGGTACATGTTCAGACCACCGGCGTTCCACACGCCAAAACTCTGGCCGGCGGTGCCGTTGAAACGGAAGGTCACCGGCGCGTTGGCCATGCCCTGGTTGCCGTAAGCACGGGCGATTTCACCCGAGATACGTGCGCCGATGGAACGGTCGCAGTTGCAGATGTCCAGGCGGTAGTCGCCGCCGGACTTGGCCGCGATGGCGCCTTTGGCCAATTCCACCATTTGCTCGGCCAGCAGGCCCTTGTCGAACGGCGGGTTGCGGTCCACTTCGCAGAATTGCGGCTTGTCGGCCGGAATGTGCGAGCTGCCCAGCAGCGGCGTCAGGTCCAGGTGGTTCTGCTTGGCGGTCTGGCCTTCCAGCACTTCCAGCAGGTCAGTACGGCCGATCAGTTCGCCCAGCGAGCGCACGCCCAGCTTGGCCAGCCACTCGCGGGTCTCTTCTGCCACGTAGGTGAAGAAATTGATGACCATGTCGACGGTGCCGATGTAGTGGTCCTTGCGCAGCTTGTCGTTCTGAGTGGCTACACCAGTGGCGCAGTTGTTCAGGTGGCAGATACGCAGGTATTTGCAGCCCAGGGCTATCATCGGCGCGGTGCCGAAGCCGAAGCTTTCAGCGCCCAGGATGGCTGCCTTGATCACGTCCAGGCCGGTTTTCAGGCCACCGTCGGTCTGTACCCGCACCTTGCCGCGCAGGTCGTTGCCGCGCAGGGTCTGGTGGGTCTCGGCCAGGCCCAGCTCCCACGGTGCGCCCGCGTACTTGATGGAGGTCAGCGGCGAAGCACCGGTACCGCCGTCATAGCCGGAAATGGTGATCAGGTCGGCGTAGGCCTTGGCCACGCCAGCGGCGATGGTACCCACGCCGGCTTCCGCCACCAGTTTCACCGAGACCAGGGCAGCCGGGTTGACCTGCTTGAGGTCGAAAATCAGCTGCGACAAGTCTTCGATGGAGTAGATGTCGTGGTGCGGCGGTGGCGAGATCAGCGTCACGCCTGGCACTGCATAGCGCAGCTTGGCGATCAGGCCGTTGACCTTGCCGCCTGGCAGCTGGCCGCCCTCGCCCGGCTTGGCGCCCTGGGCTACCTTGATCTGCAGCACTTCGGCGTTGACCAGGTATTCGGGGGTTACACCGAAACGGCCGGTAGCCACTTGCTTGATCTTGGAGCTCTTGATGGTGCCGTAGCGGGCCGGGTCTTCGCCGCCCTCGCCGGAGTTGGAACGTGCGCCCAGGCGGTTCATGGCCTCGGCCAGGGCTTCGTGAGCTTCTGGCGACAGCGCGCCCAGCGAGATACCCGCCGAGTCGAAACGCTGCAGGATGGCTTGCAGCGGCTCGATCTCGTCGAGGGCCAGCGGGGTGTCCAGTTCCTTGACCTTGAACAGGTCACGGATCATCGACACCGGGCGGTTGTCCACCAGCGCGGTGTATTCCTTGAACTTGGCATAGTCGCCCTGCTGCACGGCGGCTTGCAGGGTGTTGACCACGTCAGGGTTGTAGGCGTGGTATTCACCACCGTGCACGAACTTCAGCAGGCCGCCTTGCTGGATTGGCTTGCGCGCGCTCCAGGCTTCATTGGCCAGTGCCTTCTGTTCGGCTTCGATGTCGACGAAACGCGCGCCCTTGATGCGGCTTGGCACGCCACGGAAGCTCAGGTTGCACACTTCTTCCGACAGGCCAATGGCTTCGAACAGCTGCGCACCACGGTACGAGGCCACGGTGGAGATGCCCATCTTCGACAGGATCTTGAGCAGGCCCTTGGTGATGCCCTTGCGGTAGTTCTTGAACACCTCGTAGAGGTCGCCCAGCACTTCACCGGTACGGATCAGGTCGCCCAGCACTTCGTAGGCCAGGAACGGGTAGACAGCCGAGGCGCCGAAGCCGATCAGCACGGCGAAGTGATGCGGGTCGCGAGCAGTGGCGGTCTCGACCAGGATGTTGCTGTCGCATCGCAGGCCTTTCTCGGTCAGGCGGTGGTGCACCGCGCCGGTGGCCAGGGATGCGTGAACCGGCAGCTTGCCCGGGGCAATGTGACGGTCGCTCAGCACGATCTGGGTGTGACCGGCGCGCACGGCTTCTTCGGCCTGGTCGGCGATGTTGCGCACGGCCGCTTCCAGGCCAACGCTCTCGTCGTAGTTCAGGTCGATGATCTGCCGCTCGAAGCCTGGCAGGTCCAGGTTCATCAGCGAGCGCCACTTGGCCGGGGAAATGACCGGCGAGCTGAGGATAACCCGCGAAGCGTGCTCAGGCGACTCCTGGAAGATGTTGCGCTCGGCGCCCAGGCAGATTTCCAGCGACATCACGATCGCTTCGCGCAGCGGGTCGATTGGCGGGTTGGTGACCTGCGCGAACTGCTGGCGGAAGTAGTCGTACGGGGTACGCACGCGCTGGCTCAGCACGGCCATTGGCGTGTCGTCGCCCATGGAACCCACGGCCTCGTAGCCCTGCTCGCCCAGTGGGCGCAGCACCTGGTCACGCTCTTCGAACGTAACCTGGTACATCTTCATGTACTGCTTGAGCTGCTCGGCATTGTAGAAAGCCGAACCGTGGTCATTGTCTTCCATGGTGGCCTGGATGCGCAGGGCACTCTTGCGCAGCCATTGCTTGTACGGGTGACGCGACTTCAAGCGGTTGTCGATGGCGTCGGTGTCCAGGATCTGGCCGGTTTCGGTGTCCACGGCAAAGATCTGGCCCGGGCCTACGCGGCCCTTGGCAATGACGTCTTCAGGCTTGTAGTTCCACACGCCGATTTCCGACGCCAGGGTGATGTAGCCGTTCTTGGTGGTCACCCAGCGCGCCGGGCGCAGGCCGTTGCGGTCCAGCAGGCACACAGCATGGCGCCCTTCGGTCAGCACTACGCCGGCCGGGCCGTCCCACGGCTCCATGTGCATGGAGTTGTACTCATAGAACGCCCGCAGGTCGGGGTCCATGGTTTCCACGTTCTGCCAGGCTGGCGGAATCAGCATGCGCACGCCACGGAACAGGTCGATGCCGCCGGTAACCATCAGTTCCAGCATGTTGTCCATGCTGGAGGAGTCCGAACCCACGCGGTTGACCAGCGGGCCCAGCTCTTCCAGGTCCGGAATCAGGTCGTTGGCGAACTTGGTGCGACGGGCCTGGGCCCAGTTGCGGTTGCCGGTGATGGTGTTGATCTCGCCGTTGTGGGCGAGGAAGCGGAAGGGCTGAGCCAGTGGCCACTTCGGCAGGGTGTTGGTGGAGAAGCGCTGGTGGAATACCGCAATGGCAGTCTTCAGGCGCTCGTCGCTCAGGTCCGGGAAGAAGGCGGTGAAATCCGCCGGCATCATCAGGCCTTTGTAGATGATGGTCTTGTGCGAAAAGCTGCAGATGTAGTGGTCGGTGTCGGCGGCGTTGGCCACGGACGAGCGACGACGGGCGCTGAACAGCTTGATCGCGAACTCCTGGTCGCTCAGGCCTTCACCGCCGATGTACACCTGCTCGATTTTCGGCAGGCGCTCAAGGGCCAGGCGGCCCAGGACGCTAGTGTCGATGGGCACCTGGCGCCAGCCGATCAGGTTCAGGCCGGCTGCCAGGATTTCGCGGTTCATGTTCTCGCGCGCAGCATCGGCGCGGGCGTCGTCCTTGTTCAGGAACACCATGCCCACGGCATATTGCTTTGGCAGTTCGACGCCGAAGGTTTCCTGGGCGATGGCGCGCAGGAACTGATCGGGCTTCTGCATCAGCAGGCCACAACCGTCACCGGTCTTGCCATCCGCGTTGATCCCACCGCGGTGGGTCATGCAGGTCAGCGCTTCGATGGCTGTTTCCAACAGGTGGTGACTGGGCTCGCCAGTCATATGGGCAATTAGCCCAAAGCCACAGTTGTCCTTGAATTCATCGGGTTGGTACAGACCTGTTTTCATAGACACTTTCTCACCAGGCTGCCCCCTGAGGGGACAAATTTCTTTTCAATTCAACCGCTTACCAACCGCGCCGAACGTACGCCAGCTTTGCAGGGGCAAAAGGGAGGTCATTGTACACAGCGACAGGGTCGCCCACAAATTCGAGCGGCGATACCGCGCAAAATCATGTCGCAATTCTATAAGTTTTAAGCAAAGGGTTGTGGTAGCAACGTTGCTTGAGTCTGAAGCTTATCAGCCTGGACTGCAATGGGGGGTAACCATGGACAGTCTGGGACACAAAAGCCTGCCGCGTTTTACGCAGCAGGCTTGGGTCGTATCAGGAGACGCTCAGCGAGGGTGGCGGGGTGGTGCCACCGGGCCAGGCTGCAACCGCTATCGGGCTGCAACCTGGAGGCATTCAGCGCGTCGATGCCAGGTCTTGTTGGACGCTGGCGACACTTCTAGGCCAAGGTTTACCAGCCTGGACCTTCGCTGGCAAGTTCTTGATGGCGGCAACGGCTGCATCGCGGCTTGGGAAGCTGCCGTAGGTGATGACGTAAAGCGGCTTGCCTTGCAGGGTTTTCTTGAAGTAGCGGTACTCGCCGCCCTGCTCTTTCACGTAGTTCTGCGCGGTGGCTTCGTTGCTGGTGCCCAGGATCTGCACCACGTAGTTGCCGGCGGCCTGGCCCTTGTACCAGCCACTGCCTACGGCAGGTTTGGCGGCAGCCACTGGCTCGGCTTTCTTCTCAACGGCCTTGTGCTCTGGCTTGGCGACGCTGGCCACCTGTACCGGCGCCTTGTGCACCGGCGCTGGGGCAGGAGCTGGGGCTGGATGAGCGGCGGCAACCGGTGCCGGCGCAGGGACCGGCACAGGTGTGGCGGCAGGGCCTGCCGGCACGCCAGGTGGCGGCGCGGACGTGGTCACCGTAGGTGGCGGGGTGGAACCGTTGGCAATCGGCGTACCTTCGTCGCCCTCGCCTGCACCGGCGGCCTCGGCCAGCGGGCCGCGCATCACAGGTTGCGATTGGCCGACCAGCGGCAATGGCATGGGCTTGGAATTGCCGGCGAACTCAATGGCGGCGTTGCTGCCATCCTGGTTCGGCTGGGCATTGCCTGGCGTGCCCTGGCCCAATGGCAGCTGCGCTTGCTCGGTGGCGGGCGCGGTGGGTGCGTTGGCCGTCTTGCGGCCCGGCAGCAATGCCGCCGCTGCCACGGCGATGACGACAACCCCGGTCAGTGCCAGTACGTGTTTTTTCGGCATTTTGAACCCCATAGATGGACGCTTAACCGCCGAGCGGCTAGCGATCATGGCCTCGATCATTGCATCACGGGCGACCTGGTTGATTGCGCCTGGCCAGCCTTCTGAGTTTTCGTGAATGTCGGAAATCTGGTCATTGGTAAACAGTTGGATCCCCTGCCCTGCCCCTTCCAGTCGCTGGGCCAGGTATTCGCGGGTTTCCTCGACGCTATACGGTTGCAGCTCGATAACGTGGAACAGCTCCTGCTCGCCGCTCAGGTGCTCCAGCCCGTCGATTACCGACACTTCGCCGAACAGGAACACGTGCGGGCGACCTTCCGGCGTACCGGCTGCCAACGTTAGCAGGGCTTCGAGTGCGGATTCGTCAAGTTGTTCCGCATCGTCCACCAGCAGGTAGACCTCCTGGCCGGTGAGAGCAAGCTGCACCACCTGTGCCAGAATGTTCTGGGTGTCGGCCTTGGCAACGTTGAGCGCCTGCGCCACCTGGGCCAGCACGCTGGTCACGTCACCGGCGCCACGCGCCGAAACCACCACGCTCTGCACCGACTGCTTGTTGGTGCTGGCCACCAGCGCCTGGCGCAGCAGGGTCTTGCCGCTGCCTTCAGGGCCGGTTACTACCAGCAACAGCTGGCTGTAGCGCGCCAGGTGGTGCAACTGCCCCAGCACCGGCTTGCGCTGGGCAGGGAAAAACTTGAAGCCCGGCACACGGGCCGCAAAGGGGTCATGGTCCAGTTGGTAGTGGCCCAGAAAGGCCTCATCGGCGTGCAGTGTCATCGAACTCTCTTAACCTCAAAGCGAAGCCGCGATGGCGCGGTAATCCGCCGCCAGCGTGGCTTGTAGAACTTCAGTCGGATAATCGTCGGTCACCACGGCTTCACCGAGGTGGCGCAACAACACCAGGCGCATACGGCCATCGATGACTTTCTTGTCAACGGCCATGTGCTGGAGAAACTGTTCAGGGGTCATGTCGGCCGGCGGCACCACCGGCAAACCTGCGCGCTGCATCAGGCGAATGCCGCGATCACGAGCCTGCTGGCTGATCCAGCCCAGGCGCATGGACATTTCCAGAGCCATCACCGTGCCAGCTGCCACGGCTTCGCCATGCAGCCACACACCATAGCCCATCTGGGTTTCAATGGCATGGCCAAAGGTGTGGCCCAGGTTGAGGGTGGCGCGCACGCCGGTTTCCCGCTCGTCGGCATTCACCACTTCGGCCTTGGCCTCGCACGAGCGCTTGATGGCATGCGTGAGGGCGGCCTGGTCCAGGGCGCGCAGGGCGTCCATGTTGTCTTCCAGCCAGCCCAGGAACGGCTCGTCGCAGATCAGCCCGTACTTGATCACTTCCGCCAGGCCGGCCGACAGCTCGCGCGGTGGCAGGGTTTTGAGGCTGGCGGTATCGATCAGCACGGCGTTGGGCTGGTAGAACGCGCCAACCATGTTCTTGCCCAGCGGGTGATTGATGCCGGTCTTGCCGCCCACCGACGAATCGACCTGGGACAGCAGCGTGGTAGGCACCTGGATGAAATCGACACCGCGCTGGTAGCAGGCGGCGGCAAAACCGGCCATGTCGCCGACCACGCCGCCGCCCAGGGCAATCACCGTGGTACGGCGGTCATGACGGGCGGTCAGCAGCGCATCGAAGATGGTCTGCAGGGTTTCCCAGTTTTTGTGGGCTTCGCCGTCAGGCAGCGCCACCGACATCACCGAGTAGGCACCCAAGGCGCGGCTCAGTTGTTCCAGGTAAAGGGGACCGACGGTCTCGTTGGTGACAATGGCCACTTGTCGGCCAGCAATGTGCGGTGCCAGCAGTTCAGGCTGGCCCAGCAGGCCTTCGCCAATGTAGATCGGGTAGCTGCGCTCACCCAGTTCGACCTTGATTGTCTGCATGTTTCCCCACAATGAAGCCGGGCCCGTCGCCCTGTCTCAGTATTTATTATTTGTCGACATGCCCCCTGGCTGGCAAGCCATGGGGGATGCCGAGAATAGCCTATTTGCGTCCATGCTCAATGACGATTGCGTCAGCGTGGTGGCAACTGCGCCAGGCGCTCGAGAATGTCCAGCACCACCATGCGCGGCGGCCGCTCGTCGGTTTCCACGATCAGGTCGGCGATCTCGCGGTAAAGCGGGTCGCGCACGGCCAGCAACGCGCGCAGCGTGCCCGCCGGGTCGGCAGTGCGCAGCAGCGGACGGTTGCGGTCGCGGGCCGTACGGCCTACCTGCTGCTCTACCGAGGCATGCAGGTACACCACCCGACCACCGGCATGCAGGGCCACGCGGTTTTCACCGCGCATGACCGCGCCGCCACCTGTGGCCAGCACCAGCCCGTCATGGCCGCACAGCTCGGCCAGCATGGCCTGCTCGCGGTCACGGAAACCGGCTTCGCCTTCCTGATCGAATATCCAGGGAATGTTCGCGCCGGTGCGCAGTTCAATTTCCTTGTCGGAATCCTTGAACGGCAACCGGAGCTCTTTGGCCAGCAATCGGCCAATGGTGCTCTTACCGGCACCCATTGGCCCAACAAGTATCAAATTTCGCACAGAATCAACGACTCACAGCAATCGCCTGGTTATTCATGATACGCGGAGTGAGGAACACCAGCAGCTCGGTTTTTGCCTCAGACACGGTATCCGATCGAAACAGGCGGCCAAGATACGGCACATCACCCAAAAAGGGCACCTTGCTCGTCGTTTTAGTTTGCGTATTGGAGAAAACACCGCCAATTACCACTGTTTCGCCATCATTGACGAGGACCTTGGCTTTCACCTCGTTCTTCTTGATGGGCGGCACATCGTTGAGCTCGTTGGCGTAGTCGGGCTCATCCTTGTTGACCTTCACGTCCATGATGATGCGGTTGTCGGGCGTGATCTGCGGGGTCACCTCCAGCGACAGCGAAGCCTCCTTGAACGCCACCGACGTGGCGCCGCTGGACGACGACTCCTGGTACGGCACCTCGGTGCCCTTGATGATGCGCGCGGTTTCCTTGTCCGAGGTCACCACCTTGGGCTGGGACACCACCTCACCGTTGCCGGTGGCCTCCATGGCGCTGAGCTGCAGGTCCAGGGTGAGGTTGTTGGACACATAGCCCAGGCCGATGCCGGAGGTGGCACTGGTGGCACCCAGGTCAACAAAGGTGTTGGTGCTGGTGGTCTGGGTACCCGAAACCGTCCAGCGGTTGCTGCCCGAACCGTTCGTCGCGCCGCTCCAGCTCACGCCCAAACTCTTGTCGTAGTTGACGTTGGCTTCGACGATACGCGCCTCGATCATTACCTGGCGTACCGGTATGTCCAGCTGGGCAACGATACGGCGCAGCTCGTCGAGACGGTCCTGGGTTTGGTAGGCAATAATATTGTTGGTACGGTCGTCGACGGTGATGGAGCCACGTTCGTCCGTCTTGGTCTTGGAATTGGTCACCGACTGGAACAGCTTGGCAATGTCGGAAGCCTTGGCGTAGTTGACCTGCAACAGCTCGCGGCGCAGCGGCGCCAGCTCTTCGATCTGTTTCTGCGATTCCAGCTCCTGGCGCTCGCGGGCGGCAATTTCCGCCGCCGGCGCTACCAGCAGCACGTTGCCGACCTTGCGCTTGTCCAGGTTCTTGGTCTTGAGCACCAGGTCCAGCGCCTGGTCCCATGGCACGTTCTGCAGGCGCAGGGTGATGCCGCCCTGAACCGTGTCACTGGCCACCAGGTTGAGGTTGGTGAAGTCGGCGATCAGTTGCAGCACCGAGCGCACGTCGATGTCCTGGAAGTTCAGCGACAGCTTTTGCCCGGTGTAGACAAAGCGGTCCGCGTTCTTGCGGGCAATGTCCTCGGCTGTAACCTGGCGCACGCTGACGGTGAGCTTGTTGTCGGTCTGGAACACCGAGTAGTCGAAGGTACCGCCCGGCTCGATGGTCACGGTGGCGGTATCGGCGGAGGCCGTGGAGTTGACGAACTGCACCGGCGTGGCAAAGTCCTTCACGTCCAGGCGCACGCGCAAGGGGTCAGGCAGTTGGGTCTTGGGGAAGGTCAGGACGATCTTGTTGCCCTGTTCCTGAATGTCGGGGCTGATGGACGGGTCGCTCAGGTCGACGACCACATTGCCTTCACCCTGCTCGCCGCGCTGGAAATCGACGTTGCGGATGGCACGCCCCGCCGCTTGCGCGTAGACCGGGCGCGACGGCGCAGCGCTGGCCACGGCTGCACGCGGCGCGGCGCCGGCAACTGCGGCCGTGGCCGGTGCATTGCCGCCCACCAGGCTGTTGGCACCCTGGCCGATCATCACGTACAGGTTGTTGCCTTCCACCCGCGTGCCATAGGGCGCCAGGTTGGTGAGGTTGATGATCAGCCGGGTGCGGTCCTTGGCCTCGACCACCGTCACGCTGCGGGCGTTACCCACCCCCAGGTCACGGGTCTTGGTGGCCAGGCCGTTGCTCACGCCCGGCAGGTCCAGGGCAATGCGCGCGGGCTGGTCAGTGGTATAGCCACGAGGCGCCGGCACCGGGGTGTCGAACGTCAGCTTGAGCTCCACCCGATCCCCTGGCAACGCCGCTACATCCAGTGTTTTCAGGGTGGCCGCCATCAAGGCAGGCGAAAGCAACGCCATCCATAGCGAGAGACCAAGGGCTGAAAGCATCCTATTCATTATCGAGTTCCACTATGCGTGCGTGACCAGGCCCGTTATGAGCGTTCTTTCAAAGTGATGGAGCGCGGCCGTTCCAGCCAACCGCCTTCGCCATCGGGGACTATCTCGACGATGTCGACCTGCGAGTCGGTTATCGACACGATTCGCCCTTCGTTACGGCCCAGATAATCACCCACCTTCATTCGGTAGACCCCACCGGCGCCGCGCATCAGCGCGAACTTGCCGGTGTCGTTGGCCAACGTGCCGACCATTTCAAACTGTTCGATATTGAAGCCTTCCAGGAACTGCTTGACCCGGGTGGGATCCGGCTTGACCTGCTTGGCGCCCTTCTGGCGGTGCGCCAGGTCAACCTTCACCGGCGGCTGGAAGGGGCTGCGCAGCGCCGACGCCTGATACGTGAAAGGCTCGTAGGGGGCGAACTTGGGAATGGGCTCGATGGCACCCTTGGGGCGCGCCTTGACTTCGGCCATATAGGCCTTGAGGTCGGCGAAGTCATCATTGCCGCAACCGGACAGCAAGGCCATGAACGCGATCAGCACAAGGCTGCACAGTGCCCTCATTTGGCGGCCCCTTTGTCCTGGGCCTGCCCGGCGGCACCCGGCCCCTTGCCTTTGTCGCTGTCGTGATAGCGGTAGGTCTTGGCCAGGATATTCATGCGCAGCAGCGTCGTGTTGCCGTCAACCACCGGTTTAACCTCGAAATCATGCAGCGTAACGATGCGCGGCAGGCTGGACACGCCGCTGACGAAGGTACCCAAGTCGTGGTAGTTGCCGGTCACGGTGATCTGGATAGGTAGTTCCACGTAGAACTGCTGGGTGACTTCCGGCAACAGCTTGATCTCTTCGAACTCCAGGCCACTGCCCAGTCCCGTGCGAGTGATGTCTTCCAGCAGGCCAGGCACTTCGGTGTCACTGGGCAACTGGCGCAGCATGGCCCCGAAGGAAATTTCCATGTCCTTCATCTGCTGGGTATAGGCCTCCAGGTTCGCCGCCTGGAACGCCTTGGTGGCGTACTGATCCTTCAGGGTCTGTTCCTGGGCGCGGGCTCGGTCCAGCTCGTCGCCCAGGTCGCTGATGTGGAAGTTGTAGCCAAGGGCCAGGATCAACACCATCAGCAATACCCCGGCAATGGTCTTGATCGCCGCCGGCCAGCTGCCCAGGTTGTTGATGTCCAGCTCACTGAGCTTGATCTGGCGCAGGCCTTCCAGCCATTCGGAGAAATTCATTTCGGATTCTCCTCGGTGCCAGGCACGGTCTGGCGTACCGATAGCTGGAAATTGTTGCTCTGCTGCGCCTGTTGCGGGTCGGTACCCTGCTTGGCCTTGACCTCGGTAAGGCTTGGCGCTGCCAACCAGGCGGAGGCTTCCATGTTTCGCATCAGGTCCGATACACGATTGTTCGATTCGGCAGAGCCTGAGACCGCAATGATCTTGTCGGTCATCTTCACGTCAGTGAAATACACGCCATCGGGCAAGGTCCGCGCCAGTTGGTCGAACAGGTGGCCGATGATGGGGCGGTTGGACTGCAGGTCCTGAATGATCTTCATCCGTTCGATGAGCTGCTTGCGCCGCGCCTTGAGCTCGGAGATCTGCTTGATGCGCTCGTCCAGGGCGGCAATCTGGGTCTGCACGTAGGCGTTACGTGCGTTCTGCTGGTCGATGGCGTGGCTGTAGTACTGGTCGGCCAGCAGGATAATGCCGATGCCTCCCACTACCACACCGGCCAGGGCCAGCAGGAAGCGTTTCTTGCGCTCTTCGCGCAGTTGTTCGCGCCACGGCAGCAGGTTGATGCGCGCCATCAGTCGAAGCTCCTCAACGCCAGGCCACAGGCAATCATCAGCGCTGGCGCGTCACTGGCCAGCGCACCGGCGTTGACCTTGCTGCTCAGGGCCATGTCGGCAAAGGGGTTGGCAACCATGGCCGGGGTGCCGAGACGCTGCTGGATAAGCTGGTCCAGCCCGGAAATGGACGCGGTGCCGCCCGCCAGCAGGATGTAGTCCACATCGTTGTGCTGGCCAGCGGCAAAGAAGAACTGCAGGGACCGCGACACTTGCTGCACAACGGCGTCCTTGAAGGGCTGCAGCACTTCCATCACGTAATCATCGGGCAGGCCACCCTGTTTCTTGGCAAGGCCGGCTTCTTCCATGGACAAGCCGTAGCGGCGCTGGATTTCCTCGGTGAGCTGACGGCCGCCAAACAGCTGTTCGCGGGTATAGATGATGCGGCCGTTATGCAGCACGCTGAGCGTGGTCATGGTGGCGCCGATATCCACCACCGCCACGGTCAGCGGGCCGTCGCCGTCCATCAGGGTGGGCTCCAGCAGGCCGAACGCACGTTCCAGGGCATAGGCCTCGACGTCGACTACGCGCGCACCGAGGCCGGCCAGGGCCAGGGCCGCCTCGCGCACTTCGACGTTTTCCTTGCGGCAAGCCGCCAGCAGCACGTCCACCCGCTCGGGGTTGCGCGCTGAAATGCCCTGTACCTCGAAGTCGATGGCTACTTCTTCAAGGGGATAGGGAATGTATTGATCAGCCTCGACCTTGAGCTGGTTTTCCATTTCGTCTTCGGAAAGTGCAGCGTCCATTTCGATGGTCTTGGTGATCACGGCGGAGCCGGCAACCGCCACTGCGGCCGTCTTGGCGCTGGTGCGAGCCTTGATCAGCACGCGTGCGAGTGCCTGGCCGACGCCCTCCAGTTCCGCGATATTTTTTTCAACCACCGCGTTGGCCGGGAGTGGCTCCACCGCGTAGGCTTCAACCCTGTACCGGTTGCCGGAGCGACTGAGCTCCAGAAGCTTTACCGATGTCGAGCTGATGTCGATCCCCAGAAGCGAATTAGCTTTCTTGCCGAAGAGTCCAAGCACGCCCGATTCCCTATCATTATCCGTGACTTACGGACCACTTATAGTGCTCAGCATTTAATAGCAGTCTTGACAGAAGCGCAAATAACGCTCTGTGTCGAAAAATGCTTATAATGCCCAGCACTTTGCCCTTGCCGCCGTGCCTTGCGCGTAACCCATTCTTTTATCTGGAAATCCAAAAGCCTTGATACGCCTGCTGAAGTTTTTCTGGTGGTCCTTCGTCGCTATTTTCTGTGGCCTGCTGCTCGGTCTGAGCGGTGCGTACCTGTATCTTAGCCCCAGCCTGCCGTCTGTTGATGCCCTGAAGAGCGTGCAGTTGCAGATCCCCCTGCGGGTCTACAGCAGCGACAACAAGCTGATTGCCGAATTCGGCGAGATGCGCCGTTCTCCCATCAAATTCGCCGAAATCCCGCCTCATTTCATTCAGGCGCTGCTGTCGGCAGAAGACGACAATTTCGCCAATCACTACGGCGTCGACCCCAGCAGCCTGATGCGCGCAGCCGGCCAACTGTTCAGCAGCGGCCACATTCAGACGGGCGGTAGCACCATCACCATGCAGGTGGCGAAAAACTACTTCCTGAGCAGTGAGCGTAGCTTCTCTCGCAAGGCCACCGAGATTCTTCTTGCCCTGCAAATCGAACGCCAGCTCACCAAGGATGAAATCCTCGAGCTGTACGTGAACAAGATCTACCTGGGCAACCGCGCCTACGGCATCGACGCCGCCGCGCAGGTGTACTACGGCAAGTCGATCCGCGACATCAGCCTGGCGCAGATGGCCATGATCGCGGGCCTGCCCAAGGCACCTTCGCGCTTCAACCCGCTGGCCAACCCGGTACGCGCCAAGGAGCGCCGCGACTGGATCCTGGGCCGCATGTACAAGCTGGGCAAGATCACCGAGGACGAGTACCAGGTAGCCCTGGCCGAGCCGATCAACGCCAGCTACCACGTGCCCACCCCGGAAGTGAACGCGCCGTGGATCGCCGAGATGGCCCGCGCCGAAATGGTTGGCCGCTATGGCAGCGATGCCTACACCGAAGGCTTCCGCGTAACCACCACGGTGCCCAGCAACCTTCAGGAGGATGCCAACGCCGCCGTTTCCGCCGGCCTGATCGAATACGACCAGCGCCACGGCTACCGTGGCCCCGAGTCGCGCCTGCCGGGCAAGACCCGCGACGCATGGCTGCAGGAACTGGCCAAGCAGCGTCCGCTCAACGGCCTGGAGCCTGTAATTGTCACCCAGGTGGACAAGGCCGGCCTGAGCGTGCTGAACCGCAGCGGCGAACAGCAGCACGTGGGCTGGGACTCCATGAAGTGGGCGCGCCCCTTCCTTAATACCAACAGCCTGGGCCGCGCACCGTCGCAGCCTTCGGATGTGGCCCAGGTGGGCGACCTGATCCGCGTGCAGCCGCAGCCCGATGGCACGCTGAAGTTCAGCCAGGTACCCACCGTGCAAAGCGCGCTGGTGTCGCTTGACCCGCAAAACGGCGCCATCCGCGCCCTGGTGGGCGGCTTCGCATTCGAGCAGAGCAACTACAACCGCGCCGTGCAGGCCAAGCGTCAGCCGGGCTCCAGCTTCAAGCCGTTCATCTATTGCGCAGCCCTGGACAACGGCTACACCCCGGCCAGCCTGGTGAACGACGCCCCCATCGTGTTTGCCGACGCCAACCTGGACAACGTGTGGCGGCCGAAGAACGACACCAACACCTTCCTGGGCCCCATCCGCCTGCGGGAAGCGCTGTACAAGTCGCGCAACCTGGTGTCGATCCGCGTGTTGCAGGCGATGGGCGTGAACCCGACCATCGACTACATCACCCGCTTTGGCTTCAACAAGCAGGACTTGCCGCCCAACCTGTCGCTGGCCCTGGGTACCGCCACCCTGACGCCGATCGAGATCGCTACCGGCTGGAGCACCTTCGCCAACGGCGGCTACAAGATCTCGCCGTACCTGATCCAGAAGATCGAAAGCCGTAACGGCGACACCCTGTTCGTCGCCAACCCGCCAAGCGTGCCGGCCGACACTTCGGCTGCCGCTACGGCACCTGGCGTGGCCGCACCCGAAAAATCACTGATCACCGACGCCAGCAGCCCGGCCCTGACCCAGGCACCGGCGGTGGCTACCCGTGTGGTTGACGGTCGCACCACGTTCATCCTCAACAGCATGCTCGAGGACGTGATCAAGAAAGGCACCGGCCGTCGCGCCATGGCCCTTGGCCGTAGCGACCTGGCGGGCAAGACAGGCACCACCAACGACTCCAAGGACGCCTGGTTCTCGGGCTACAACGCCGACTACATGACCACCGTGTGGACCGGTTTCGACCAGCCGGAAACCCTGGGCCGTCGCGAGTTCGGTGGCACCGTGGCCCTGCCTATCTGGATGGACTACATGGGCGCCGCGCTGAAGGACAAGCCGCCCCACACCCAGGCAGAGCCCGAAGGCATCGTCAGCCTGCGCGTGGACCCGGTCAGCGGCCGCGCGGCATCGCCGAGCACGCCGAACGCCTACTTCGAACTGTTCAAAAGCGAAGACACGCCGCCATCGGTCAATGAACTGGGCAACGGCAGCGCCCCAGGCAGCCCGCTGCCAGCGGACGAGTCGGCGCCAATCGACCTGTTCTGATGTAGGCACCCCGGGATTTCGTAGCTGCCGCAGGCTGCGTCACAAACGCTGCGGTGTGCCAGATACAATCGGCAACCACAAAAAAGCCCGACTCCTAGAGTCGGGCTTTTTTATTGCGAGCGGCTACTTAGCCGTTGAACACGTCATCCACGCTCTTGAGCGGGTAGTTCTTCGGATACGGCAGGGTAGCAACACCCGTCTCGATGGCGGCCTTGGCGACGGCGTCGGAGATCAGGGTGATCAGACGTGGGTCCATTGGCTTCGGAATGATGTACTCACGGCCGAATTCCAGCGAGATGCCGCCGTAGGCGTCGCATACTTCCTGAGGAACCGGCAGCTTGGCCAGTTCGCGCAGGGCGTTGGCGGCGGCGATCTTCATTTCTTCGTTGATGCGCTTGGCGCGAACGTCCAGGGCACCACGGAAGATGAACGGGAAGCCCAGTACGTTGTTGACCTGGTTCGGGTAGTCGGAACGGCCGGTGGCCATGATCACGTCGTTGCGAGTGGCGTGAGCCAACTCTGGCGAAATTTCCGGGTCCGGGTTGGAGCAGGCGAACACGATCGGGTTCGGCGCCATGCGCTTCAGTTGTTCGGCGCTCAGCAGGTTCGGGCCGGACAGGCCGACGAATACGTCAGCGCCTTCAACGGCGTCGTCCAGGGTGCGCTTGTCGGTGGCGTGGGCGAACACGGCCTTGTACTGGTTCAGGTCGTCGCGGCCAGCGTGGATCACGCCGGTACGGTCGATCATGTAAATGTTCTCGATCTTGGCGCCCATGCTCACCAGCAGTTTCATGCAGGAGATGGCGGCGGCACCAGCACCCAGGCAAACGATCTTGGCGTCTTCCAGGGTCTTGCCGGCGATTTCCAGGGCGTTGATCATGCCGGCTGCGGTAACGATGGCGGTACCGTGCTGGTCATCGTGGAACACCGGGATGTCGCACTGTTCGATCAGCGCGCGCTCGATTTCAAAGCACTCTGGCGCCTTGATGTCTTCCAGGTTGATACCACCGAAGGTGATGGAGATACGCTTGACGGTGTCGATGAAAGCCTGAGGGCTTTCGGAGTCGACTTCGATGTCGAATACGTCAATGCCAGCGAAACGCTTGAACAGAACGCCCTTGCCTTCCATCACCGGCTTGGAAGCCAGTGGGCCCAGATTACCCAGACCGAGGATGGCAGTACCATCGGAAATGACTGCTACCAAGTTGCCCTTGCCGGTGTACTTGTAAGCCAGCTCGGGGTCGCGACCAATTTCACGAACCGGCTCGGCAACACCCGGGCTGTAGGCCAGGGACAAGTCACGGGCAGTAGCGGTAGGTTTGGTGAGCTCGACACTCAGTTTCCCAGGACGCGGCTGGGCATGGTACTCGAGAGCGGCAGTTTTCAAATCTGACATTTTGGCGTTCCGCTTGTGCTAGGACTTTTTGAAGCGCCGAGGATACTCGCCCTGCAAACAGGCGACAAGACTGGCTGGTCACTTGCCCCAAGCGCCTGCCTATTGGACTTTGGCCGCAGGGCCACGGAATCCGGGGCCTGTAACTGCTCACAATAAATTTATTTAATGTGCACAATTAAACCATATTATTGTGAACCATCTTGAATTTCAGGAAAAAAAAGGCGCCCCGAAGGACGCCTTTCTTTACCAGCTCGATCGTTCGATCAGGCCTTTTTAGCGCCGAAACCGCCGAAACGCTTCTGGAAGCGGTCAACACGGCCGCCGGTGTCCAGAGTTTTCTGCTTACCGGTGTAGAACGGGTGGCACTCGGAGCAAACGTCCAGGCTCAGTGGCTTGCACAGAGTCGAACGGGTCTTGATGACGTTGCCGCAGCTGCAGGTGGCGTCAACGGCTTCGTATGCTGGATGAATTTCTGGTTTCATGGCTACTTCCTCAGGCTGCGTGCCGCCATCCAACACCATTGTTGAATACCGCACGTAATTAGGCCGCGTATGTTACCAGACGCTGTCAAACACGCAAGTTATCGCTCGCACCGGCTGTCGTCTGCTAGGCTGCGCCCCTTCATTGATTGATGAGACCTGTGGGAGCTGGCTTGCCAGCGAGCTTTTCAACGGCCTCAAAAACTTGCTGGCAAGCCAGCCCCCATAGACTCCTTACCCAGAGAAGCACGCGTGCCCGACGTCATCCTGCGCCTCGCCCTGCCCTCGCCGCTGCGACGCCTGTTCGACTACCGGGCCCCGGCAGGCATGCCGGCCAGCGCCTTCAGCCCAGGCATGCGCCTGCGCGTGCCGTTTGGCCGCCGGGAGATGATTGGCATTCTGGTGGAAGTGGCCGAGCAAAGCGAAGTGCCGGCCGACAAGCTCAAGCCAGCCGTCGCCCTGCTGGACCCGGTCAGCCCGCTGCCCCCAGCGCTGTTCAAGCTGTGCCTGTGGACCGCGCAATATTATCAGCACAGCCTTGGCGACACCCTCAACTGGGCGCTACCGGTGTTGTTGCGCCAGGGCGAACCGGCCGAGGCCCGCCAGGAGCGCTTCTGGCTGGCCGCACCCAATGCCCGTCAGGATGACCCGCGCATCAAGAATGCGCCCAAACAGCGCGAGGCCCTCGCCACCCTGGCCCAGCACCCGCACGGCGTGGCGCATCAACTGCTGAGCAAGCTGGGGCTGAACAAGACCAGCCTCGACCTGCTGCTGGAAAAGGCCCTGGTGCAGGTGGAAGTGCGCAGGCATGCGCCGGGCGGGCGCCACGAACATTGGCTGGCCCAGCCGGAACTGCCTCTGAACACCGAACAGCGCGCCGCCTTCGAGGCCGTGCGCGCCGGTTTCGACAATTTTCATGCCTTCCTGCTGGCCGGCGTCACGGGCAGCGGCAAGACCGAAGTCTATCTGCAACTGATCCGCGAAACCCTGGAAGCCGGCAAGCAGGCGCTGGTACTGATCCCCGAGATCAACCTGGGCCCCCAGACTCTGGCGCGCTTCGAGCAACGCTTCAACGCGCGCATCGCACTGCTGCACTCGGCGGTCAATGACCGCGAGCGCCTGGATGCCTGGCTGGCCGCCCGTGATGGCGAGGCCGACATCATCATAGGCACGCGCTCGGCGCTGTTCACGCCGATGAAGAACCCCGGGCTGATCATCATCGATGAAGAGCATGACGGCTCCTATAAACAGCAGGAAGGCCTGCGCTATCACGCCCGCGATTTGGCGCTGGTGCGGGCGCGCCAGGAAAACATTCCCATCCTGCTGGGGTCGGCCACGCCTTCGCTGGAAAGCCTGCACAACGCTTATATCGGCCGTTACGGCCTGCTGAAAATGGAGCACCGCGCCGGCGGCGCCAAACCACCCAAGTTCCTGCGCCTGGACGTCAAGAGCCGGCCACTGGACAGCGGCATCAGCGGCCCGATGCAACAGGCCATCGGCCAGACCCTGGCCAATGGCCAACAGGTGCTGGTGTTCCTGAACCGCCGCGGGTTCGCGCCAACGCTGCTATGCCATGACTGCGGCTGGCTGTCCGAATGCCCACGCTGCGACGCCCGCACCACGGTGCATCAGCGCTCCGGCGAGTTGCGCTGCCATCATTGCGGCCACGTCGAGCGCGTGCCACGCCAGTGCCCCAAATGCGGCACCGTGGACCTGCGCCCGGTGGGCGCGGGCACCGAGCGGGCGGAAGAGCGCTTGAGCATTCTGTTCCCCGACTACCCAGTATTGCGCGTGGACCGCGACAGCACTTCGCGCAAGGACGCGATGAATCAGCTGTTTGCCACCATCCAGAAAGGGCAGCCGTGCATCCTGGTGGGCACGCAGATGCTTGCCAAGGGCCATCACTTCCCCCGCGTGACCCTGGTGTCCATCCTTGATGCCGACGGCGGCCTGTTTTCCGGCGACTTCCGGGCCAGCGAGCGCATGGCGCAGTTGATCGTGCAGGTTGCCGGCCGCGCCGGGCGCGCCGAGGAGCCAGGCCGGGTCATTATTCAAACGCACCTGGCCGACCACCCGCTGCTGGTACAGCTCACCGAGCAGGGCTATTTCGCCTTTGCCGAGCAGGCCCTCAGCGAGCGCCGCGCCGCCGGCCTGCCGCCCTTCGCGCACCTGGCGCTGTTGCGCGCCGAAGCGCACAAGCCCGGGCAGGCCGAAGGGTTTCTCGACGAAGCGTGCAGCGAAGCCGAGCGCCTGCTGGAACAATTGCAGCTTTCAGGCATCGAACTGCTCGGCCCGGTACCGGCGCCCATGGAGCGACGCGCCGGCCGTTACCGGGCCCAACTTTTGTTGCAGGCCACCAGCCGCGCGCCGCTGCACCGGCTGCTCAGCAGCTGGATGCTGCAACTGGAGCAAATGCCCAGCGGCCGCCAGGTGCGCTGGTCGCTGGACGTGGACCCGGTGGACCTCTACTAGCGCGAGCACGGCCCGCTCCAGCAGGCCTGCGCCACCCGGTAGGAGCGGGCCGTGCCCGCGAAGAATTCACCGCATTACCAGCAAAGGTTGGCAACGCCCCACCCGCACCGGATAATATCCAGTTTTTCCACCCGCGCTTCCAAGCGCCGCCCGCCCACGCGGACGAACGAGAAGACCATGAAAGACACCATTCGCCAGCTGATTCAACAAGCCCTCACCCAACTCGTCACGGAAGGTGTGTTGCCTGAAGGGCTGACGCCAGCGATCCAGGTGGAAAACGCGCGCGACAAGAAAAACGGCGACTTCGCCAGCAACATCGCCATGATGCTGGCCAAGCCGGCCGGCATGAAGCCGCGTGACCTGGCCGAAAAGCTGATTGCCGCCCTGCCTGCCGACGAGCAGATCAGCAAGGTCGAGATCGCCGGCCCCGGCTTCCTCAATTTCTTCCAGAACACCCAGGCCCTGGCCGGTCGCCTGGACGCAGCCCTGGCCGACGCCAACCTGGGCGTGACCAAGGCCGGCAGCACCCAGCGCGTGGTGGTGGACCTCTCGGCCCCCAACCTTGCCAAGGAAATGCACGTTGGCCACCTGCGCTCCACCATCATCGGTGACGGCGTGGCGCGCGTGCTGGAATTCCTCGGTGACACGGTTATTCGCCAAAACCACGTGGGCGACTGGGGCACGCAGTTCGGCATGCTGATGGCCTACCTGCAGGAAAACCCCATCGCCAGCGACGAACTGTCAGACCTGGAAAACTTCTACCGCGCCGCCAAGCAACGTTTCGACGAGTCGCCGGAGTTCGCCGACCGCGCCCGCGGCCTGGTGGTCAAGCTGCAGGCTGGCGACTCCGACTGCCTGGCGCTGTGGACCAAGTTCAAGGACATCTCGCTGTCGCACTGCCAAAAGATCTACGAACTGCTGAACGTCAAGTTGACCATGGCCGACGTGATGGGCGAAAGCGCCTACAACGACGACCTGATCAACGTGGTCAACGACCTCAAGGCCGCCGGCCTGCTGGTTGAGAGCAATGGCGCCCAGTGCGTGTTCCTCGACGAGTTCAAGAACGCCGAAGGCGAGCCGCTGCCGGTGATCATCGTCAAGGCCGACGGCGGCTACCTGTACGCCACCACTGACCTTGCCGCTGTGCGCTACCGCAGCAACACGCTGCAGGCCGACCGTGCCCTGTACTTCGTCGACCAGCGCCAGGCCCTGCACTTCCAGCAAGTGTTCGCCGTGGCCCGCAAGGCTGGTTTCGTCGGCCACCCGATGGACATGGAGCACATGGGTTTCGGTACCATGAACGGCGCCGATGGCCGTCCGTTCAAGACCCGTGACGGCGGCACCGTGAAGCTGATCGACCTGCTGACCGAAGCGCAGGAGCGCGCCTACGCGCTGGTCAAGGAAAAGAACCCGGATCTGGCCGAGCAAGAACTGCGCGCCATCGCCAAGGTGGTGGGCATCGACTCGGTGAAATACGCCGACCTGTCCAAGCACCGCACCAGCGACTACAGCTTCAACTTCGAGCTGATGCTCAACTTCGAAGGCAACACTGCGCCCTACCTGCTGTACGCCTACACCCGCGTGGCCGGCGTGTTCCGCAAGCTGGGCAAGAGCTTTGCCGATGTCGAGGGCCAGATCGTGCTGGACGCTGCGCAGGAACACGAACTGGCCGCCAAACTGGCGCAGTTCGGCGAAATCCTCAATAACGTGGCCGAGAAAGGCACCCCGCACGTACTCTGCACCTACCTGTACGATGTGGCGGGGCTGTTCTCCAGCTTCTACGAAAACTGCCCGATTCTCGGCGCCGAAACGCCCGAGCAGCAGCAAAGCCGTTTGCGCCTGGCTGCCCTGACCGGTCGCACCCTCAAGCAAGGCCTGGAATTGCTGGGCCTGGAAACTCTGGAGCGAATGTAAGTTGGTTGCCAAGAAAAAACCTGCTCCCAAGCGTGGCGCCAGCCGAAACTCCGCTCCAGCGAAAAAGCCGATCCCGGGTTGGGTATGGATGGCCGTCGGCCTGACGGTCGGCGCGTTCATCGTTTTCCTGATGAAGCTGGAGCCGGGTCACGACGACGTCAAGCGGGTTAAACCCGAACAGGCCAAGGCTGACAAGATCGCCGAGGCCAACAAGACGCCGCCAAGCCCACAGGCCCCGGTCAAGCCCAAGTATGACTTCTATACCCTGCTGCCCGAGTCGGAAGTGATCGTGCCGCCTGAAGCCGTGCCGGAGAAAACCCCGCCGGTGCCGGCGCAACCGCCGGTAACCCCGGCTGAAGCGGCGAAGATCGATACCGCGCGCGCCCAGGCTGCCTTGTCGGGCCAGACCCCGCCACCGGCACCTGCGGTGATCAAGCCAGCGGCGACCACGCAGTTCTTCCTGCAGGCCGGCTCGTTCCGCAAGCAGTCGGATGCCGACCGCGTGCGTGCGCAGATCATCCTGCTGGGCCAAGCAGTGTCGGTCGAGTCGGGCACGGTGAAAGACGATACCTGGTACCGGGTACTGGTAGGTCCGTTCAGCAACCGTGAACAACTGACCGTGGCGCAGAAACAACTGGCAGGCAGCGGTTTCAGCAACTTGTTGTTACAGCAACGCCAAACCCGCCAATAATCCTCGACTGATATCTGTGGGAGCGGGCTCTGCCCGCGAAGAGGACACCGGGCAGTCTCCGACGCTTCGCGGTGCGGCCTTCGCGGGCAGAGCCCGCTCCCACATACCCTCCTGCCACACATGCCGCTCATCCCCCAAGGTTGAAATACCTGCACCCACCCCCATATGAGTTTCCATCAGGGCATTTTCGCCCCGCTGCGTGGAGACTCTCCCCTTGACCACCATCGTTTCAGTACGCCGCCACGGCAAAGTCGTCATGGGCGGCGACGGCCAGGTTTCCCTCGGTAATACCGTGATGAAAGGCAACGCCAAGAAAGTGCGTCGCCTGTACCACGGCCAGGTCATCGCCGGCTTCGCCGGTGCCACCGCCGACGCCTTCACGCTGTTCGAGCGTTTTGAAGGCCAACTGGAGAAACACCAGGGCCATCTGGTACGCGCCGCCGTCGAGCTGGCCAAAGAATGGCGTACCGACCGCTCCCTCAGCCGCCTGGAAGCCATGTTGGCCGTGGCCAACAAGGACGCGTCCTTGATCATCACCGGCAACGGTGACGTGGTGGAACCCGAAGACGGCCTGATTGCCATGGGTTCCGGTGGCGCCTTTGCGCAAGCCGCGGCCCGCGCCCTGCTGATGAAAACCGACCTGTCGGCCCGCGAAATCGCCGAGACCGCCCTGGGCATCGCTGGCGACATCTGCGTGTTCACCAACCACAACCTGACCATCGAGGAGCAGGACCTCGCGGAGTAACAGGCTGTTTTGGCGCCTGGCTATCGCTGTCGGGCTTTTCCACGCTTGGAACCACCGCTAGAGGACCGCCACATATCATGTCCATGACCCCCCGCGAGATCGTCCACGAACTCAACCGCCACATCATCGGCCAGGACGATGCCAAGCGCGCCGTCGCCATCGCCCTGCGCAACCGCTGGCGCCGGATGCAGCTGCCTGCCGAGCTGCGTGTTGAAGTGACCCCCAAGAACATCCTGATGATCGGCCCTACCGGCGTCGGCAAGACCGAAATCGCCCGCCGCCTGGCCAAGCTGGCCAACGCGCCGTTCATCAAGGTCGAGGCCACCAAGTTCACTGAGGTGGGCTATGTGGGCCGTGACGTCGAATCGATCATCCGCGACCTGGCCGATGCCGCCCTCAAGCTGCTGCGCGAGCAGGAAATCGTACGCGTTCAGCACCGCGCCGAAGACGCCGCCGAAGAGCGCATCCTCGACGCCCTGCTGCCACCTGCGCGCATGGGCTTCAACGAAGACCAGAACCACAGCACCGATTCCAACACGCGCCAGCTGTTCCGCAAGCGCCTGCGCGAAGGCCAGCTGGATGACAAGGAAATCGAGATCGAGGTGGCCGAGTCGGTCGGCGTCGACATTTCCGCGCCGCCAGGCATGGAAGAGATGACCAGCCAGTTGCAGAACCTGTTCGCCAACATGGGCAAGGGCAAGAAGAAAAGCCGCAAGCTCAAGGTCAAGGAAGCACTGAAACTGGTGCGCGAAGAGGAAGCCGGCCGCCTGGTCAACGAGGAAGAGCTCAAGGCCAAGGCCCTGGAAGCCGTTGAACAGCACGGCATCGTGTTCATCGACGAAATCGACAAGGTGGCCAAGCGCGGCAACGTCGGCGGCGCCGATGTGTCCCGGGAAGGCGTGCAGCGCGACCTGCTGCCGCTGATCGAAGGCTGCACCGTGAACACCAAGCTGGGCATGGTCAAGACCGACCACATCCTGTTCATCGCCTCGGGTGCGTTCCACCTGAGCAAGCCAAGCGACCTGGTGCCCGAGCTGCAAGGCCGCCTGCCGATCCGCGTGGAACTCAAGGCGCTGAGCCCCGAAGACTTCGAGCGCATCCTGCAAGAGCCGCACGCCTCGCTGACTGAACAGTACCGCGAACTGCTGAAAACCGAAGGCCTGAACATCGAGTTCGCGCCCGAGGGCATCAAGCGCCTCGCCGAAATAGCCTGGCAGGTGAACGAGAAAACCGAGAACATCGGCGCCCGTCGCCTGCACACCCTGCTTGAACGCCTGCTTGAAGAAGTGTCGTTCAGCGCCGGCGACCTGGCCGCAGCCCACAGCGAAGCGCCTATCCGCATCGACGCCGAGTACGTCAACAGCCACCTGGGCGAATTGGCGCAGAACGAAGACCTGTCCCGGTATATCCTGTAAGGCATCGTTCCCAGCCGCTTTTGCGGGAGCGGGCAGAGCCCGCTCCCACATCAGCAACAGGGAGACCGCCCGCGCATAGCCGGCGCCAAGCTGACAGGCCTACCCCCCCATGACCAAACTCCCCACCGCCATCAACCTGCACAAAGCCTCGAAAACCCTGACCCTTACCTACGGGCCAGACGAGGTCTACAACCTCCCCGCCGAATTCCTGCGTGTGCACTCCCCTTCAGCCGAAGTACAGGGCCACGGCAAGCCAATTCTGCAATTCGGCAAACTGGGTGTAAGCCTGTCCAAAATTGAGCCTGCCGGCCAATACGCACTAAAATTGACCTTCGACGACGGCCATGACAGCGGCCTGTTCACTTGGGACTACCTCTACCAGTTGTCGATTCGCCAGGAGCAACTCTGGGCGGACTATCTCGACGAACTGCAAAAAGCCGGAAAAACCCGCGACCCCGCATTGTCGGTGGTCAAACTGATGCTCTAGCGCGGGCCTCGGATTTTCTAGAGAGCATTTTCTAATTCTATTTGCTTGAATGCCCTGGCAGCGTTCCTGAATCGGCCGCTTGCGATTTCGTACAAAACCGGGTAACCAATGGAAGTGGCAAGTTCCCTGCATCGTTTGCAATCAACTGTTCGCTATCACTGGTCACCCGGGCAGTAGTACTGGCTCGCGGCTGCGCTGTCGGCGCAGTCAAGGGCAGTACTCGTCTCAGGACAACGGAGCGTCGTAGATGAGTAACAAGAACAACGATGAACTGAAGTACCAGGCCTCGGAAAACACCCTGGGGCTGAACCCTGTCATCGGCTTGCGCGGAAAGGATCTGCTCAGCTCAGCCCGCATGATCCTGCGCCAGGCGCTCAGGCAACCCCTGCACAGTGCCAAGCACGTGGCCCAGTTCGGCCTTGAGCTGAAGAATGTGCTGTTCGGCAAATCCAGCCTTACCCCGGAAAGCGATGACCGCCGTTTCGCCGACCCGGCCTGGAGCCAGAACCCGCTGTACCGCCGCTATTTGCAGACCTACCTTGCGTGGCGCAAGGAACTCCACCACTGGGCCGACGATAGCAACCTGACCGACCAGGACACTGCCCGCGCCCATTTCGTCATCAACCTGATGACCGAAGCCATGGCCCCCACCAACAGCATGGCCAACCCGGCGGCGGTCAAACGCTTCTTCGAAACGGGCGGCAAAAGCCTGCTCGACGGCCTGTCGCACCTGGCCAAGGACTTGGTGAACAACGGCGGCATGCCCAGCCAGGTGAACATGGACGCCTTCGAAGTGGGCAAGAACCTGGGCACCACCGAGGGCGCGGTCATCTACCGCAACGACGTGCTGGAGCTGATCCAGTACCGCCCCATCACCGAGCAGACGCTGGAAAAACCCCTGCTGGTAGTGCCGCCACAGATCAACAAGTTCTACGTGTTCGACCTCAGCCCGGAGAAGAGCCTGGCGCGCTTCTGCCTGCGCAGTAACGTGCAGACCTTCATCATCAGCTGGCGCAACCCCACCAAGGCCCAGCGCGAGTGGGGCCTGTCAACCTACATCGACGCGCTCAAGGAAGCCGTCGACGTGGTCATCGCCGTCACCGGCAGCAAGGACGTCAACATGCTCGGCGCCTGCTCGGGCGGCATCACCTGCACCGCGCTGCTGGGCCACTACGCGGCGCTGGGCGAACGCAAGGTCAACGCCCTGACCCTGCTGGTGAGCGTACTGGACACCACCCTGGACACCCAGGTGGCACTGTTTGTCGACGAGCAGACCCTGGAAGCGGCCAAGCGCCACTCCTACCAATCCGGCGTGCTGGAAGGCAAGGACATGGCGAAGATCTTCGCCTGGATGCGCCCCAACGACCTGATCTGGAATTACTGGGTCAACAACTACCTGATGGGCAACGAGCCGCCGGTGTTCGACATCCTGTTCTGGAACAACGACACCACGCGCCTGCCTGCCGCCTTCCATGGCGACCTGATCGAAATGTTCAAGAACAACCCGCTGATCCGGGCCAACGCCCTGGAAGTCTGCGGCACGGCCATCGACCTCAAGCAGGTGGACAGCGATATCTTCTGCCTGGCCGGCACCAACGACCACATCACGCCGTGGACTTCGTGCTACAAGTCTGCACAGTTGTTTGGTGGCAAGGTGGAGTTTGTGCTGTCGAGCAGTGGTCATATCCAGAGCATTCTCAACCCGCCGGGCAACCCCAAGGCGCGGTTCATGACCAACAGCCAACTGACGTCCACCCCTGCCCAATGGCAGGATGATTCAACCAAGCACACAGATTCCTGGTGGTTGTACTGGGCAGCGTGGCTGACCGAGCGTTCAGGGGAACTGACAAAGGCGCCACTCAAGCTGGGCAACAAGGCATACCCGGCCGGGGAGGCTTCACCCGGGACTTACGTGCACGAGCGCTAGGTTCAACGGCGCAGGGCCCGTCCGAGAGACCCACCGCAGGCCGCACTGCGGTGGCACAACCTTATAGGGCTTGATGCATGCAGCAACAGTACATCTTCCGGACCGTCGACCTGGATGGCCAGGCTATTCGCACGGCGGTCAGGCCAGGCAAGCCACACTTGACGCCGCTGCTGGTCTTCAATGGCATTGGCGCCAACCTGGAGCTGGTATTTCCTTTCGTTGAGGCGCTGGACCCGGACCTGGAAGTCATTGCCTTTGACGTGCCCGGGGTGGGCGGCTCCTCTACACCCAGCTACCCGTACCGGTTTCCGGGCCTGGCGCGCCTGACCGCGCGCATGCTCGACTATCTGGACTACGGCCAGGTCAACGCCATTGGCGTGTCCTGGGGAGGCGCGCTGGCCCAGCAGTTTGCCTACGACTACCCCGAACGCTGCAAGAAGCTGGTACTGGCCGCTACGGCGGCAGGCGCGGTCATGGTGCCGGGCAAGCCCAAAGTACTGTTGATGATGGCCAGCCCCAGGCGCTACATCCAGCCCTCGCACGTGGTGCGCATTGCCCCGGAAATCTATGGCGGCGCGTTCCGCCGCGACCCGGACCTGGCCATGAACCACGCCAGCAAGGTGCGCTCTTCGGGCAAGTTGGGTTACTACTGGCAGCTGTTCGCCGGGCTTGGCTGGACCAGCATTCACTGGCTGCACAAGATTCACCAGCCCACGCTGGTGCTGGCCGGTGACGACGACCCGCTGATTCCGCTGATCAACATGCGCCTGCTGGCCTGGCGCATTCCCAATGCCCAACTACACATAATCGACGACGGCCACTTGTTCCTGATCACCCGGGCCGAGGCCGTCGCCCCCATCATCATGAAGTTTCTCCAGGAAGAGCGCCAACGTGCGGTGATGCACCCGCAACCGGCGCCGTTCGGCGGCCCCTGACGGGCCGCAGGTGTCGCGTGCGGGGGCCGGACTGCCACCAATCGCGACGTGCGCGAACCTGGCATACGCCAGGTTTGCACCGCAGTGTTGGTTGATGGCTCGACGAAGGAGTGTTGCCGCATGAAAGACAAACCAGCCAAGGCGCAGACATCTGTTGCCGCCACCTTCATGAACGCCCAGAGCGCGATTTCCGGGCTGCGAGGGCGCGACCTGGTGTCCACCCTGCGCACCGTGGGGCGCCACAGCCTGTTGCACCCCTTGCATACCGCCAAACATGCTATCGCCCTGGGCGGCCAACTGGGCCGGGTGCTGATGGGCGACACCCTGTACCAGCCCAACCCCCGGGACAGCCGCTTCAGCGACCCCGCCTGGAGCCTCAACCCCTTCTACCGGCGCGGCTTGCAGGCCTACCTGAGCTGGCAGAAAGAAGTGAAGACCTGGATCGATGACAGCGGCCTGCCCGACGATGAACGTGCCCGCGCGCACTTCGTCTTTGCCCTGCTCAACGACGCCCTGTCCCCCACCAACTCACTGCTCAACCCGTTGGCCATCAAGGAGCTGTTCAACTCCGGCGGCCTCAGCCTGGTCAAGGGCATCGGCCACTTGCTGGATGACCTGCGCCACAACGACGGCCTGCCTCGCCAGGTTACCCGCGAGGCGTTCGAAGTGGGCAAGACCGTGGCCGCCACGCCCGGTGCAGTGGTGTTTCGCAACGAACTGCTGGAGCTGATCCAGTACCGGCCCATGAGCGAGAAGCAGTACGCCAAGCCGCTGCTGATCGTGCCACCGCAAATCAACAAGTACTACATCTTCGACCTCAGTCCCACCAACAGCTTTGTCCAGTACGCCTTGAAAAACGGCCTGCAGGTGTTCACCGTCAGCTGGCGCAACCCGGATGCGCGGCATCGCGAGTGGGGCCTGTCCACCTATGTGGAAGCGCTGGAAGAGGCGCTGAACGTGTGCCGGTCCATCACCGGTGCGCGTGATGTGAACCTGATGGGTGCCTGTGCCGGCGGCCTGACCATGGCCGCCCTGCAAGGCGTGTTGCAGGCCAAGCGGCAGATGCGCCGGGTGTCCAGCGCCACCTACCTGGTGAGCCTGCTGGACAGCCAGATCGACAGCCCGGCCACGTTGTTCGTGGACGAGCAGACCCTGGAGGCTGCCAAGCGTCGTTCTTACCAGCACGGCGTGCTGGATGGCCGCGACATGGCCCGGGTATTTGCCTGGATGCGCCCCAACGACCTGATCTGGAACTACTTCGTCAATAACTACCTGTTGGGCAAGGCACCCCCGCCCTTTGACATCCTTTACTGGAACAACGACAACACGCGCCTGCCGGCCGCCCTGCATGGCGACCTGCTGGACTTCTTCAAGCACAACCCGCTGGCCCACCCGGGCGGGCTGGAGGTATGCGGTACTGCCATCGACCTGTCCAAGGTCACGGTCGACAGCTTCAGCGTGGCCGGCATCAACGATCACATCACCCCGTGGGATGCGGTGTACCGCTCCACCCTGCTGCTGGGTGGCGAGCGCCGCTTCATCCTGTCCAACAGCGGCCATGTGCAAAGCATCCTCAACCCTCCGGGCAACCCCAAGGCCAATTACGTGGAAAACGTGCGCTTGAGCAGCGACCCGCGTGCCTGGTACTACGACGCCAAGAACGTGGAGGGCAGTTGGTGGCCAGAGTGGCTGGGCTGGATTCAGGCACGTTCCGGCACCCAGCGCGAGACACAGACCACCCTGGGCAATGCCCATTATCCGACCCTGGATGCAGCCCCCGGCACCTATGTGCTAGTGCGCTGACCCCTCTGTTCAAGGACTGACAAGAAAAACGGATGAAAACCCGCGACCGTATCCTGGAATGCGCCCTGCAGCTGTTCAACCAGCAGGGCGAACCCAACGTCTCGACCATGGAAATCGCCAACGAAATGGGCATCAGCCCAGGCAATCTCTATTACCACTTCCACGGCAAGGAGCCGCTGATTCTGGGGCTGTTCGAACGCTTCGAAGACGAGCTCACGCCCCTGTTGGACCCCCCCGAGCACGTGCAGTTGTCGGCCGAGGACTACTGGCTGTTCCTGCATTTGATCGTGGAGCGAATGGCCCAGTACCGCTTCCTGTTCCAGGACCTGTCCAACCTGGCCGGGCGCCTGCCCAAGCTGGCTCGCGGGGTGCGCAGCCTGCTTAACGCTATCAAGCGCACCCTGGCCGCGCTGCTGGCCAGCCTCAAGGCCCAGGGCCAGATCACCAGTGACACCCAGGCGCTGGGGCAACTGGTGGAACAGATCACCCTGACCTTGGTGTTTTCCCTGGACTACCAGCGCATCCTGGGCCGCGAGGGCGAAGTGGGCGTGGTGGTGTACCAGATCATGATGCTGGTGGCGCCGCACCTGCATGAAGATCCGCGCCATGCTGCCGAGCAGATCGCCCTGCGCTACCTGGAGGGCTGAACACCCTTTTGCCAAAAATGTCCCTGCGCGGGAGCGGGCTTTGCCCGCGAAAAGAACACCGCAGTTCATCATGGGTTTCGCGGTGCGGCCTTCGCGGGCAGAGCCCGCTGCCGCAAAGAGCCGTTTTTTGTTCAATGGCCGCAAACAAAAACGCCCGGCCTTTTGGGGCCGGGCGTTGGGCAGTCCTTGAAGGAATCAGGACTGCGGTGCGCTCGCTGGCGCTGCTGCGCTGCTCGGCGCCGGCGCTGCCGGGGCAGCCGCGCTGTTGGCGGTGGACGCCGGGGCTGCGCTGGCGGCCGGTTTGGCGGCTGCCGGTTTCTTCACTGCTGGCTTCTTGGCCGCCGGCTTCACCGCAGCCTTGGCCGCGGCAACCGGCTTGGCAGTTGCCTTGGTGGCGGTCTTGGCTGCGGCTGCCGTTTTAGCGGCTACCGGCTTGGCCGCAGCCTTGGTGGCGGTCTTGGCGGCCGAAGCTGCCTTGGCGGCCGGCTTGGCCACGGCCTTGGCCAGCGGTTTGGCGGCAGGCTTGGCCGCGGTCGAACGGCTGGAGATCGGCGTCACCGATTGACCGGTGAGCTTCTCGATCTGCTTGGTCAGGGTATCGACCTTGCTGTGCAACTGCTTGACCTCAAGGCGGCTAGGCACGCCCAGGCGCGAAATAGCGCTGTTCAGACGCTTGTCGAACGCTTCTTCCAGTTCGCTCCACTTGCCCAGCGCGCGGTCTTTCACATCGCCCACCCGTGATTTCGCGGTCTTGGCAGTGGACTTGACCGAATCAACGCCCTTGTCCACTTCATCCTTGGCCTGCTTCTCGGCTTTTTCGCCGTCCTTGACCAGGTTCTCGAAAAGCTTACTGCCGTCATTGCTGATCTTGGAGTAAGCGCCTAAACCAGCCAGCCAGATCTGACGGGAGTATTTCTCCACTTCGCCGACCCAGGAGCTGCCTTCTTTCTCAACCTTCTTCTTGCCAGCCATCCCGCTCTCCTTATTGTTTACGCTCGACACGTTGAAGCAATGCCGTCAGCTCATCGAGCTTAGCAGAGAGTGTCTCAACGTCATGCTTGGAAGGAATGCCGATGCGGTTCAGGGCACTGGCAACCCGCGAGTCGAAGGCACTTTCGATGCGATCGAGCTGCAGCTCGACCTTGCCCTTGACCGATTTGAGTTCGGCCTTGACCTCGCCCTTCACTTCGGCGATTTCGGTGTTGGCGGCCTTGAGTTCGGCATCGATCTTCTTCTTGCCGGTTTTTTCCACGCCTTCGCCGGCCTTGATCAGCTCTTTGATGTAGCTCACGCCTTCCTTGCCTGCCTTGGCGTAAGCACCGATGCCGGCCAGCCAGATCTTGCGCGCGTAGGAACGAACCTCACCGGCAGCGTGTTCCGCCGGTACCTGGACTTTCTTCTTCAGGATCGCTTTTGCCATGGTGCACCTCATGCATTCAAAGAGAGAGGATTGCCCACCCAAACCACAGGGCCTAAGCACACCTTAATGACAAAAATTAGAATGCTCACCCTAAGCGCCGGAACCGATCATCGCCACCCTGGTAATTTTTTTGACAAAAATCTCACATTTAACCCAGTAGGATGCGAGCCGCGTTTCTTTTCGGGTACTGATTCAGGCGCCCGACAGGCTGGAGTTGGAACCCCCCATGACCACCGTAACCTCTGCTACCCCCCGCCGCACCCGTACCGACTGGTCTGGGCTGGGCTGGCTGTTCCTGTTCTTCTGGTACTTTTCCGCCGTTACCCAAGGCCTGATCCTCTATAACGGCACCACCGGCTTCCAGGGTTTTCGCGACGCCTTCTTTCTAAGCGCCCTGTGGCTGATCCCCGTACTGCTGTTTCCCTCGCGTACCAAGCTGATCGCCGGGGTGATCGGCATTGTCCTGTTCCTGTGCTCGCTGGGCAGCCTGTTCTACTTCCTGGTGTACCACCAGGAGTTTTCCCAGAGCGTGATTTTCATCATGTTCGAGTCCAATAACGCCGAGGCCAGCGAGTACCTGGGGCAGTACTTCCAGTGGTGGATGGTACCGACCTTCATGCTGTACGCCGCTGTGCCCGTGTTCATCTGGACCCGCCTGCGCCCGGTGCGCATCAGCACCACCAAGGCCATAGCGGTCAGCCTGGCGCTGATCCTGGGCCTGGTGGTGTGGCCGCTGGTCAAGGCCGTGAAAAAGAAGGGTGGTTTCGAAAACGGCATGGAGAGCTTCCAGGGCCGCATGGAACCTGCGGTACCGTGGCAGCTGGTAATCGGCTACAGCAACTACCTCAAGCAGCTCGATGGCATGCAGGACATGTTGGCACTGGATGCCAAGATCCCGCCCTTGACCAACCTCAAGGACACTGCTGCCGGGCAGCCATCGACCCTGGTGCTGGTGATTGGCGAGTCTACCAACCGCGGGCATATGAGCCTCTACGGTTATGGCCGCGACACCAACCCGCAACTGTCGAAAATGCGGGACCAGCTCAGCATCTTCAACGATGTGGTCACCCCGCGCCCCTACACCATCGAAGCCTTGCAGCAGGTGCTGACCTTCGCGGACGAACAGCACCCGGACGAATTCCTCAAGACCCCGTCCATCGTCAAGATGATGAAGCAGGCTGGCTACAAGACCTTCTGGATCACCAACCAGCAGACCCTGACCAAGCGCAACACCATGCTCACCACGTTCTCGGAACAGGCGGACGAGCAGTTCTACATGAACAACAACCGCAACCAGAACGCGCGGCAGTATGACGGTGACGTGATCGACCCGTTTGCCAAGGTGCTGGCCGACAGCGCCCCGCGCAAACTGATCGTGATCCACCTGCTGGGCACCCACGTCAGCTACCAGTACCGCTTCCCGCCGGAATTCGACAAGTTCAACGACAATGTAGGTGTTCCGCCGTCCATCACTGGCGAGCGCCTGCAAACCTACAACGACTACGACAACGCGGTGCTGTACAACGACTTCGTGGTGTCCAGCCTGATCAAGAAATTCCAGGCCACCGACCCCAACGGCTTCCTGTTGTACCTGTCTGACCACGGCGAAGACGTATACGACTCGGGTGACCACACCAACCTGGGCCGCAACGAAGGCAACCCCACATCGGCCATGTACACCATCCCGTTCATGGCCTGGGCCTCGCCGAAATGGAAGGCCGACCACGCCTGGAGCTTCCAGGGCGACGCCAACCGGCCGTACAGCAGCCAGGACCTGATTCACACCTGGGCAGACCTGGCGGGCCTGAGCTTCAACGAATGGGACCCGACCAAGAGCCTGGTCAACGACAAGTTCGTGGTACGCCCACGCTTGATCGGCGACCCGTACAACCCGAAAACCATGCGTGACTACGCCACCATCGCGCCAAAGGCCGATGCCAACACCGCCGTAGTCCAGAAGTAACCCTGCGCCGCCTTCGGCAGCTATCTGCGGAGCCGGAACTGCCGCAGGCTGCGAAGGCCCGCGCTGCGGGCCCGCGATCGGCATGATATCGCTGAAGGTCCTGCGGACCTTTTCGCAGCCTGGCGGCAGCTCCGCGGGCCTACGCGGGCCTACGCAGTCCTACGAAGGCAGCGGCAGCCAGGCGCCCCTATCGTCAGGCCTGCAGCGCCTTGTCCAACGCCTTCTCGATCTCGCCCTTGATGGACGAGCCCATGATCGACAGCATCATTCCAAGCTTCAAATCCACACGAATGGTGTCGTCGCCGACGCGGATGGTACCGCTGGCGCCGCTGCGCTTGACCTCCACGGTATCGCCCTCCCACCGCGCCTGCAGGTCGTATTCACTGGCCAGTTTGTCCACCAGCACCTCGGCTTTCTGACGGGCCGCCTCGCGCCCCAGGCTATGTTTGCGCTCAACGCTGATATGCGTCATCCAACCGATCCCGAATAAGTGATAATGCGGGCTATAGTATCGCGGATAGCCCTTCAAGCCATCTGCGACCAGCCTTGCCAAGACAAAGCCGGCCATGGGGATTAGAATGGCCAGTAATTTTTTCCGGTGACAGCGATATGACCGATCAGCGCAAAGCCAGCGATGCCGAACCCACGACTCACTTCGGCTACAAAAACGTGCCCGAAAGCAAGAAGGCCGAAAAAGTCGCCGAGGTGTTCCACTCGGTAGCGGCCAAGTACGACCTGATGAACGATGTGCTCTCGGGCGGCATGCACCGGCTGTGGAAACGCTTCGCCATTGAACTGTCGGGCGTGCGCAGCGGCAACCGCGTGCTGGACATCGCCGGTGGCACGGGCGACCTCACCCGCAAGTTCTCCCACCTGGTGGGCAGCACCGGCGAAGTGGTACTGGCTGACATCAACGAGTCCATGCTCAAGGTAGGCCGCGACCGCCTGCTGGACCTGGGCGTGGCCAGCAACGTCAAGTTCGTCCAGGCCGACGCTGAAAAGCTGCCGTTCCCGGACAACTACTTCGACTGCGTGACCATTGCCTTCGGCCTGCGCAACGTGACTCACAAGGAAGACGCCATCGCCTCGATGCTGCGCGTGCTCAAGCCGGGCGGCCGCCTGTTGGTGCTGGAGTTCTCCAAGCCCACCAACAAGTTCATGTCCAAGGTCTACGACGCTTACTCGTTCGCGTTCATGCCACTGGCCGGCAAGCTGATCACCAATGACTCGGAAAGCTACCGCTACCTGGCCGAGTCGATCCGCATGCACCCCGACCAGGAAACCCTGAAGGCCATGATGGTGCAGGCCGGTTTCGACCGCGTTACCTACCACAACATGACCTCGGGTATCGTTGCCCTGCACCGCGGCATCAAGCCCTGATGCTCTACAGCGGCCTGATCGCCAGCGCCGAGCACGGCCTCAACCGTGTGCTGCGCCTGGACAGCACTGCCCTGCCCCGGCTGGCGCGCCTGGCTGGCAAGGTGATCGAAGTCGATTGCCTGAGGCCGGCCATGAAGCTGTTCATCCTGCCCAGCGGCGAGGGCCTGATGCTGGCCAGCCAATGGGCAGCGCCGGCCGACTGCGTGCTGCAGGCCCCGGCCAGCAGCCTGGCGCAACTGGCTGTCAGCCGTGACAAGACCGCCGTGCTGCACAGCCCCCAGGTAGACCTGGGCGGCGACAGCGGCGTGCTGCTGGAACTGGTGGCGGTGCTGCAAGACCTGGAACTGGACTGGGAATACGAGCTGCAACGCTGGCTCGGCCCGGTGGCCAGCCAGCTGATCAGCGGCCACCTGCGCCGCGATGCCAGCTGGGTGCGCCGTGGCGTGGCCAGCCTGAACCAGAACATGGCCGAATACCTGGCCGAAGAAACCCGCACCCTGGTGGGCAAGCACGAAGCCGAAGCCAGGTTTGCCGAAATCGACGAGCTGAAGCTCGATGTAGAACGCCTCGAAGCGCGCCTAGAGCGCCTCGCCCGATCCCTCAACTCCAGCGATAACGCATGAAGCTGCTTGCCGTCCGCCGTTTGTTGCGCATCCAGCGCGTCGTGATCCGCTACCGTCTCGATGACCTGCTATTTGCCCTCCCCCTGCCGTGGTTCCTGCGCATCACCCGGTTTGCCATGCCCTGGCGCTGGTTGCCACGCAAGCGCCTGGAACTGAGCCGCGGCGCTGCCCTGCGCCTGGCGTTGCAGGACCTGGGGCCCATCTTCATCAAGTTTGGCCAATTGCTGTCCACCCGCCGCGACCTGCTGCCCGAAGACATTGCCGACGAGCTGATGCTGCTGCAGGACCGGGTGCCACCGTTCGACCCGCAACAGGCCATCAAGCTGATCGAGGAGCAACTGGGCAAGAAGATCGTCGAGGCGTTCAGCCGCTTCGATGTCGAACCGCTGGCCTCGGCCTCGGTCGCCCAGGTGCACTCGGCGCAGCTGCGCAGTGGCGAAGAAGTCGTCGTCAAGGTGGTGCGCCCGGGCCTCAAGCCGGTGATCGGCCAGGACCTGGCGTGGCTGTTCCTGCTGGCGCGCTGGGCCGAAAAGTTTTCCGCTGACGCCCGCCTGCTGCACCCCGTGGACGTGGTGGCCGACTACGAGAAGACCATCTACGACGAGCTCGACCTGCTGCGCGAGGCGGCCAACTCCAGCCAGCTGCGCCGCAACTTCGAAGGCTCGGACATGCTTTACGTGCCCCAGGTGTATTGGGACTGGTGCCGGCCGAAAGTGCTGGTGATGGAGCGTATCTACGGCATCCAGGTCACTGACCTGGCCACCCTGGCCGACCAGCGCACCGACATGAAGCTGCTGGCCGAGCGTGGCGTGGAGATCTTCTTCACCCAGGTGTTCCGCGACAGCTTCTTCCACGCCGACATGCACCCGGGCAACATCTTCATCAGTACCGTGGCGCCGTGGAGCCCCAAGTACATTGCCATCGACTGCGGCATCGTCGGCAGCCTCACGCCCGAGGACCAGGACTACCTGGCGCGCAACCTGTTTGCGTTCTTCAAGCGTGACTACCGCCGCGTGGCCCAGTTGCACATCGATTCTGGCTGGGTCCCGGCGGAAACCAAGCTCAACGAGTTCGAGGCAGCGATCCGCACCGTGTGCGAGCCTATCTTCGAAAAGCCGTTGAAGGACATTTCCTTTGGCCAGGTGCTGATGCGCCTGTTCCAGACCGCGCGGCGCTTTAATATGGAAGTGCAGCCACAGTTGGTGCTGCTGCAGAAAACCCTGCTCAACATCGAAGGCCTGGGCCGCCAGCTGTACCCGGACCTGGACCTGTGGAGCACCGCCCAGCCGTTCCTGGAACGCTGGATGCGCGACCGCATGAGCCCGAAAAACCTGTTCCACAACGTGCAGTCGCAGGTAGAACAGCTGCCGCACCTGGCCAACATGACCCGCGACCTGCTGGAACGCATGTCGCAACCGCACGCCAAGGACCCGGCGCCGCCGTGGCACAAGCCCACCGAGCAGCGCTTCGTGCGCCTGGTAGGTGGCGTTCTGCTGGCCGGCGGTGCGACACTGGCCGCCACTGGCGGCGCTATCGATACCCTGGCCGCCTGGCCCGCCTGGGTCATGCTTGCCACCGGCCTGTATCTGGTCGTGCGTTGATAGCCAGCCGTCCATGGGGCTGGCACACTAGAGAGGAGTTCGAGCGGATCGAACTCGATGTCGGAGTCAAAAATGAAAGACTGGCTGGACGAGATCAACTGGAACAGCGACGGCCTTGTCCCGGCCATTGCCCAGGATCACAAGACCGGGCGCGTGCTGATGATGGCCTGGATGAACCGCGAAGCGCTGCAACTGACCGCTGCGGAAAACCGCGCCATCTACTTTTCGCGCTCGCGCAACAAGCTGTGGCGCAAGGGCGAAGACTCCGGCCACGTGCAGCATCTGCACGAAATGCGCCTGGACTGCGACGCCGATGTCATTATCCTGATGGTTGAACAAGTGGGCGACATTGCCTGCCATACTGGTCGTCAGAGCTGCTTCTACCGCGTCCACGAAAACGGCGAATGGAAAACCGTAGACCCCGTGCTCAAGGACCCGAAAGCCATCTACCAGGCAGGACACTCCCATGAATGACACCCTGACCCGGCTCGCCGAGGTACTGGAGTCGCGCAAAGGCGCCGAGCCCGACAGCTCCTACGTCGCAAGCCTCTATCACAAGGGCCTGAACAAGATTCTGGAAAAGGTGGGCGAGGAGTCCGTCGAAACCATCATCGCCGCCAAGGACGCCGCCGTCAGCGGAGATTACAACGATGTCATCTATGAAACCGCCGATTTGTGGTTCCATAGCATGGTCATGCTGGCTGCGCTCGGCCAACACCCGCAAGCGGTCCTGGACGAACTGGACCGTCGCTTCGGTCTCTCGGGCCATGTCGAAAAAGCCGCTCGCCAGCCTTCATAACGTATCGAACGAGGAATTACCCCATGGGTCTCTTTGACTGGAAACACTGGATTGTCATCCTGATTGTCGTGGTACTGGTGTTCGGTACCAAGAAACTGAAAAACCTGGGCACCGACGTCGGTGAGTCGATCAAGGGCTTCCGCAAGGCCATGAACGATGACGACAAGCCCGCCGACCAGCAGGTACCGCCTGCCCAGCCGGTTCACCCACAGGCCACCTCGCCGCTGAGCCAGCCGCATACCATCGATGCCACGGCCCAGAAAGTCGAAGAGCCGATCAGGAAAGACTGAGTCATGTTCGGGATCAGCTTCAGTGAATTGCTTCTGGTGGGCCTGGTGGCACTGTTGGTGCTCGGCCCCGAGCGCCTGCCGGGTGCCGCGCGCACTGCGGGCCTGTGGGTAGGCCGGCTCAAGCGCAGCTTCAATGCCATCAAGGCGGAAGTGGAGCGTGAAATCGGCGCCGACGAAATCCGCCGGCAACTGCACAACGAGCACATTCTGTCGCTGGAGCAGGAAGCCAAGAAAATCCTGAACCCGCTGCAGCAGGCCATCAACCCGCCGCCTGCGCAGCCGGCGCCGCCGCCAGTGATGGAGGCGCACCCTGCGCAGCCAGCGCCTGTGACGCCGGTTGTCGTAGCGCCAGCCCCGGTTGAGGTGGCACACCCTGGTCACGACGCCCACGCCGCGCAACCAGGCCAGGCTCCTGCAAGCGGGCAGCCGATCCCCGAGCAAGTCCCCGGCGAGCACACTCCGCCTCACGATCCGACACAGCCGCCGCGAGCCCCATGAGCGAAATTCCCGAAAACGACCAGCCCATGCCGCTGGTCTCGCACCTCACCGAGTTGCGTACCCGACTGCTGCGCTGCGTTGCGGCGATTTTCATCATCTTCGCCGCGCTGTTCGCCTTTACTCAGCAGATCTATACCTTTGTCTCCATTCCGCTGCGCCAGTACCTGCCGGCCGGCGCGACAATGATCGCCACCGACGTGTCGTCACCCTTCCTGACGCCGTTGAAGCTGACCATGATGGTGTCGCTGTTCCTCGCCATCCCGGTCATCCTGCACCAGATCTGGGGCTTCATCGCCCCCGGCCTGTACAAGCATGAAAAACGCGTTGCGGTACCGCTACTGATTTCCAGCATCCTGCTGTTCTACTGCGGCATGGCCTTCGCCTATTTCCTGGTGTTCCCGCTGATCTTCAAGTTCTTCGCCTCGGCTACCCCGGCCGGCGTGGAAATGATGACCGACATCACCAGCTACCTTGATTTCGTCATGACCCTGTTCTTCGCCTTCGGCGTGGCCTTCGAAATCCCGGTGGCCGTAGTGCTGCTGGTATGGATTGGCGTGGTCGAGGTCAAGCAACTGAAGAAGATGCGCCCGTACGTAGTCATCGGCTGCTTCGTGGTGGGCATGATCCTCACGCCGCCCGACATCTTCTCGCAGACCCTGCTCGCCGTGCCCATGTGGCTGCTGTTCGAGATCGGCGTGATATTCGGCGGTCTGGTCAGCAAGCGTGGCGAGCCTGAAGAGGAAAGCGACAAGGACCATGACGACCAGCCGCCAGCGACCCAGGCGTGAACCTGCTGCTGCTTGAGGAGGCCGACTTCATCGCGGCCGACCGGGTGGTGCTGCGCGACCGCCGCCTGACGCACATGCAGGAAGTTCACGGCGTGGCCGTCGGCGACAGCCTGCGCGTGGGCCGCATCAATGGGCTGATGGGACGTGCGCAAGTGCTGCGCCTGGAAGCCCGAGAGGCGGAACTGCAAGTGGTGTTGGAGCAACAGCCGCCCGCCAAGCTGCCGCTGACCCTGGTGCTGGCCCTGCCGCGGCCGAAAATGCTGCGCCGGGTATTCCAGACCGTTGCCACCATGGGCGTCGCCAAGGTCATTCTGGTCAACAGCTACCGGGTGGAAAAAAGCTTCTGGCAGACGCCGTTCCTGCAACCGGACGCCATCCGCGAGAACCTGGTGCTGGGCCTGGAGCAGGCGCGCGACACCATGCTGCCAGAGATCATCGTCGAGAAGCGCTTCAAGCCCTTCGTCGAAGACCGCCTGCCGGCCATCAGTGCAGGCACCCTGGGCCTGGTGGGCCACCCCGGCGACTACCCGCCCTGCCCCCGTGCCCTCAGCGAACCGGTGACCCTGGCCATCGGCCCCGAGGGTGGCTGGATTCCCTACGAAGTTGACCTGCTGGGCAAGGCGGGTTTGAACCCGGTGCAGTTGGGCGAGCGCATCCTGCGCGTCGAGACCGCCGTCACCGCCCTGCTGGCCCGCCTGTTCTAACCAACATCGCCTTTGTGGGAGCGCTTGCCGGCGAGCTGTTTGGCCTCAAAAGCTCGCTGGCAAGCCAGCTCCCACAACGCTATGCCCCGGAAAAGTCCGATCCACGGTATTACAGATCCTTTGCACCAAGCCGATACAAGGGCACGCTAATGGCATTAAGCCTTTTCTGCTCGCTAGGAGTGCAAGCGAATGTATCGTTGGATGCAATATCACCTCGGGCACATCAGCGTGCGGCGCAAGCTGGTACTGGGTTTCGGCCTGGTCCTGGCCATGACCCTGCTGACCACCACCACTGGCTGGAGCGGCCTGACGGCGCTGATTACCCGTGGCGACAAGCTCAACACCATCGCCACCGTCAGCGACCTTACGCGTGACCTGCGCATCGCCCGCCTGAGCGTGGCGAACGAGAATGGCAGTATCGATGGCGTATTGAACGTACTGGGCAAGCTGGATACGGCGCTGGCCACCGCCCGCAACCAATTAACCTCGCCGGAAGACGTGGCCAGCCTGGACCGCCAGATCAGCGCCACGCGCGAATACCGCCAGACCGTGACCGAACTCGATCAGGCGCGAAAGTCCCAAGACAACCAGCGTGACCTCGCGCCCCTGTTCAAGCGCCTGGCCGATGCCGGTACCGTGCTGCTGGACATGAGCACCGAGCTCACCCATTCCCAAACGACCAAGCGCGATGCCGACGCCGCCAGCGCCAAGACCTGGCTGAGTTCGGCTGCCGTGATGGCGCTGGTCTTCGGCCTGCTGGCCGGGTTCGCCATCACCCGCCAAGTGGTACGCCCACTGCAAGCCACCCTGAAGATCATGGACGAGGTGGCCGCCGGCGACCTGACCCACGACCACACCGTCGACCGCACCGATGAGCTTGGCCAACTGCAGAACAGCCTGCAACGCATGACCGTGGGCTTGCGCGTATTGATCAGCGGCATCAGCGACGGCGTCACGCAGATCGCCAGCGCCGCCGAAGAGCTGTCCGCCGTCACCGAACAGACCAGTGCCGGGGTCAACAGCCAGAAAGTGGAGACCGACCAAGTGGCCACGGCCATGAATCAGATGGCCGCCACTGTGCAGGAAGTGGCGCGCAACGCCGAGCAGGCCAGCGAAGCCGCCGTGGCGGCCGACCAGCAAGCGCGCGAGGGTGATCGCGTGGTCAGCGAGGCCCTCCACCACATCGAGCGCCTGGCGGCCGAGGTGGGCCATTCCACCGAAGCCATGGGCCAACTCAAGCGCGAAAGCGACAAGATTGGCGGCGTGCTGGATGTGATCAAGTCCGTGGCCCAGCAAACCAACCTGCTGGCCCTCAACGCTGCCATTGAAGCAGCGCGCGCCGGTGAAGCCGGCCGTGGCTTTGCGGTGGTAGCCGATGAAGTGCGCAGCCTGGCCCAGCGCACCCAGCAATCCACCGAAGAAATCGAACAACTGATCGCCGGCCTGCAGAACGGCACCCAGCAAGTGGCGACGGTGATGGACAACAGCCGTACCCTGACCGACAGCAGCGTGGAACTGACGCGTCGAGCGGGCAGCTCGCTGGAAAATATTACACGAACGGTTTCAACGATTCAGAACATGAACCAGCAGATTGCAGCGGCGGCTGAGCAGCAAAGCGCTGTGGCTGAGGAGATTAACCGCAGTGTGATGACCGTGCGGGATGTATCGGATCAGACGTCGGCGGCGAGTGAAGAGACCGCGGCGTCCAGTATTGAGCTGGCGCGGTTGGGTAACCATCTGCAGAATTTGGTGGGCCGGTTCAGGGTGTAACAAATGAGGCGCCCGTTGTCTGTGTTTGCATCCATCAAAATGCCAAGCAGACTAGGGCGCCAACTGGCGAAAGCACGTTCTACAACGCATTCCCAAGATTGACAAGCAACAAGTATGAGTAGCCCATTTCTGTACTCCCCCTTCTCACAATGTATTGAAACACCCACGACGCGCCTACAGACTTCAGTGAAATCAATGTCGTACCACTGACAGCGAAGTCTGTTGATTTACTGGCCCCGACCGTCATCGAGCCAAGCTCTCTGGTGGTATTACTTATATTGAATCTGGCACATTTCCAAGTAACTACATCCCCTGCGGCTGGTGTGTAGGTCGCTTTGAACGTACCCCCTGACTCGTAGGGTGGATATCTCCCGTCTGCAAGTTGGTTATACAAGGAGGGAGTATTGAATGTTGCTTCGGCGGTACTCATATCATCCATTTTCAAATACCTCTGCAGAATAAGAGCCACGAAACATTCGTGACGCACCCATAAGATAAACGCGGGAGCCGCATGGACAACTGTCAAATCCTGCAAATCATGAAGTTTTTCAAACCTTCGAAAAGTAACACTAACAGTACAAAAAAGATGCCGAGTGAAGTGTGTCGCCCACGTGCACAAAGCAGCGTAGCAGGTGCTCGGGCGCCGAATCTTCCAGCAGTTTGCCGTGGTCGAAGAACAGCACAGGGTGCGCCACTTCGCGGGCGAAGCCCATTTCGTGGGTGACGCAGATCATGGTCATGCCTTCCAGCGCCAGGGTCTTCATGAAGTCCAGCACTTGAGCCGCATTCCGAGACGACCCATCGCGACTTTCTGAAGCTGATAGCAGATTCCCGCAAGCGAGAAAATCAGTCACGATCTGTTTTTTGAGCTTCAAGCGCTGGGAGTTGGCGAAACTTTATGGCAACATTCCGTTCGCGGCAGCAATGGATCTGAGCCTGCCGCATGACAAACCAAGGTGCACTAAAGCTCAGGAAAGTTGTGCGACTCAAGTGTTGTAAGTTGCGATAAAAGCATAAGGTGCTCTACCGCCTTGACTTTCTCGACACTTGCGAGCGAACCACTTCCTCCAAGCATAAGTGCGGGTGCAAACCCATACATCTCGTCAGGCAGCAACGCCCCCAGTTTTTTTCGAGCTTTTTTGAATAGATGATCGACATCATTATATTCAGGATCCATGGCTAACAAGAAATACTGAAATGCCTTATCGCCCTGCTCACGGTCTAATTGAGACTCATATATCGAGTATCTTGATAGACTCGCGGTGATTTTAACTGTTTCACAGGACGCCTCCCCCCACAAATATAAACTTCCGAACGCTCCACGAGCTATCAGGTGATAGCGATCTCTACACTCAAGCTCCGACCCCTCAAGCCACGAAGCGACCACTCCCTCATACTCCTGAGGGTTAACGAACCAAAAAATCCCATCACCGTATCCTCCCCACCCGTGCTCCTTCCAGTGCTCAAGCAAAAGGCTTGGCAATTTTCCCGCATATTTCGCGATAGTCGACGCCGGCACCTCTCGACGGACCGCCACATTACCAAAGGTTTGCAAAAATTCTGAAAAGACATCATCCATCAAGTAGCCCTCAGCACTTTACAAGTTTAACATTTATAAAAGTCGATCCGCGCAAATAGTGCGGCACACTCTCCGCTGCTTTTTTTCAAGTTATCTATTTTTGGCCGCCACTGAGGTCCAATACTTGAATTCACCTGACGATCGCCGAAATCTGAAACGATGTCTCTACCTCCTGCACGCAAGTCTGGGTTATGTAAGCCTGCAAGGTTCGACATTGTATTCCTTGCATCTTCGATTGCCTTCCGCTTAGCTGCTACTGGATCCAACATAAAGCTGAATTCTTTTTGGAAACGATGCCTAAGCTTTTCCTCAAAATCCGCCCGCGCTATTGCCGCTGCCCTCTTGTTACGCTTGATGGGATTGGCGACATTTTCCAAATACTCTTGAACCGTAAGCCTGTTTAATCCTCTTTCCTGCCCACCCAACTGCCGCTCAAATTCTCCTATCTTCGATGCTGGCAACTTGTCCGCCTTGAAGCACTCCACATGATGCAACGGCATGGTAGGCGCTTTGCCTCGCCCCGACCGCTTTTCTCTCTGCGGCCCATGTTCCGGCGGGTCAACCAGCGCCCCGCGTCGCGGCTCCGGCGGTTTGAGATCAGGACGGCGCTTCAGATGATCCTCATGTTTGATCATCCACTGGGCCAACCGTGAGCCGCGCTCGCTGCCACGCATCTGGCGCGCCAGAACGTTGATATCGCCACGCCCTCGCGTGAGGTAGGAAACCAGCGCGCCGAGGATCAGCAGCACAACTGTTTCATGGGCGCTTGCAATCTGCCAAGCGGCCAATCGAGCTGGGCCGAAGTCACCACCGCCGACGAATCCGGACTCAATCGGCCAGTCTTCCTTGGGGCCGTTCCAGGCCATGGAGATCCCACGCACGTAAGCGTCGATAATCGGCGGCAAGCCCTTGAGGATGTCGTCGGCCAGGGCACCCAAGCCGAAGGCAGCCAAAACCAACTACTGGCTTTCAGACCCAAGGTACCGCCAGCTGCCGCGCCGGGGACTACACCGACGCCGCCGGCAAATAACCCCGCCGTTCCGCCCGCCACGGCACCCGTGATGACGGTGGCGGCAACGATTTTGGTCATGTCGGCAAGGGCGTCCAGCAAGTCCTTCAGCACATCCCCAATACCCAGCTCCAGAAAGCGAGCCGCGATGTTTCGTGCAGCTTCCTGATTAGCCATGTCGCACGCGCTCTGCACACACCGCAAGCGGCGCATTGGCATCGACGACTCGATCACTTCCCATGGCGAGGGTGAAGAAATCAGCCGATTGGCAGGACGAGAATGGCTGAACCCTCCTGAACTGGGAGGCTTGACGGTGCTCGCCAGCGTCTCCATTTCAAACCACGATGGAACGTTGCTCCACGCCGGCATCGGCCCTCCTTGTGAGGTTGCTGTGGCGCTTGGCGGATGAGTGAGTGGCTCAAAAGCCAGCAGCTGTTTTTTTGGAGCGGCAACCGTAACGAAGGGGTGTGTTCTGGGAAGCCAGACAAGTCCGACAGATCAGCGGGAAATTTCCCAAAGAGAATTTTTTGCCTTGCGTCCTACAAGGAAACGTCATTTTCAGAAACGTCTGACTTGAGGTCATGGGGACGCCAGGGATAGGCTCCCCAGGTCGCTGAGAACAGCGATCGGGCGTGCAAGCCTGAAGGGAATATTTGCGGCTGTTGTAGAATGCTTGCGGCGTACCTGTACGCCTTCAAGAAAGCTATGGCGGCTGTACACGGGAGGGCTTCGGCCCTGCTGGGTTTTCAGATATTCCCCCGGTCTTGCACACCCGTGTCCAGCCGCCACCCCTGATTGCGTGCAAGCGGTCAGGATGGCGCTAACCCAATAGCCAAGGTTTCTTGAAATGAATATCAATACTTTCAGTTTCACTACTAGCCAGGGCTTCGGCCCGCTCGACCGCAACAACGAACCGCTTTTCACCGTCCGCGAAGGGCTGCACCCCGCCGACGCCCTCACCCACGCCTCCCTGCTGCTCGGCTATGCCGGTAACGTGGCTTACGAAAGCGCTGACAGTGACACGCTGGAGGACCACATCCCGCGGTAGATGCAGCCAAGGCGTTGGTGGATGCCTGCCCGGCGCACTGACGACCTGTAGCCGCTACACATCTGTGTGGGAGCGGGTTCTACCCGCGAAAAGTGCGCTGCGTAATCTCTGACCCCACGCGGTGGCCTGTTCGTGGGCAGAGCCCACTCCCACAGTGTTGAACCCAGTACGGGTGCCAGGCTTGGCACTGTGGGAGCAAAGGGGGGCGCCGAGCCCTTGCTCGCGATGGCATCGACGCGGTTCCAGGACGGAGACCGTGGTGTCTGCTTCCCGAGCTTCGCCCGGTCCCACAGGATGAGCGCATTGTGGGACCGGGCGAAGCTCGGGAAGCGGGCGACGCCGCTTACAGCACTTGGCGCAGAAAGGCCTGGGCGCGAGGGTCGCGGGGGTTGGCGAAGAACTGCTCGGGGGCCGAATCTTCCAGCAGTTTGCCGTGGTCGAAGAACAGCACCCGGTTCGCCACTTCGCGGGCGAAGCCCATTTCGTGGGTGACGCAGATCATGGTCATGCCTTCCAGGGCCAGGGTCTTCATCACGTCCAGCACTTCGCCCACCATTTCCGGGTCCAACGCCGAGGTGGGTTCGTCGAACAACATGACCTTGGGGTCCATGGCCAGCGCCCGGGCGATGGCCACGCGCTGTTGCTGGCCGCCCGACAGCCGCGAGGGGAATTCGTTGGCCTTCTGGCCGATGCCCACCTTGTCGAGCAGCATGCGCGCCTTTTCCTCGCGCGCCTTCTTGCTGCGCTTGCGCACGATCTTTTGCGCCAGGCACAGGTTTTCCAGCACCGTCATGTGCGGGAACAGGTTGAAGTGCTGGAACACCATGCCCACTTCCCGGCGGTAGGCGTTGACGTCAGTCTTCGGGTCGGCCAGCGACAGACCGTCGATGCTTACCGTGCCTTCGTCGAATTGCTCCAGGCCATTAAGGCAGCGCAGGAACGTGGACTTGCCCGAACCGGACGGCCCCACCACTACCAACACTTCGCCCTTGGCCACTTGGGTAGTCACATGGTCCACCGCGCGAACCACGTGGCCGCGGGTGTCGAAGACTTTCACCAGATCACGAACTTCAATCACTTTGTGCAAGCCTCCGCTCAAGCCGGCTGGCGATGTGCGACAGCGGCAGGTTGATCAGCAAATACAGGGCGGCCACGCAGAACCAGATCTCGAACGTGGAGAACGAGGTGGTGATAGCTTCGCGGCCGCTCTTGGTCAGTTCGGTGATGGAAATCACCGACACCAGCGAGGTGTCCTTGACCAGGCTGATGAACTGCCCGGCCAACGGTGGCAGCACGCGCTTGAACGCTTGCGGCAACACCACATGACGCATCGACTGGCCGGCGCTGAGGCCCAGCGAGCGCGCGGCCTCGCTTTGGCCGCGGGCGATCGACTGCACCCCGGCGCGGACGATTTCGGCCACGTAGGCGCCAGTGAACAACGCCAGCGCGGCGACACCGGCGAACTCGCGGGACAGGTTCAGCACCGTGCCGATGAAGAAGTAGAAAATAAAGATCTGCACCAGCAGCGGCGTGCCCCGCACCAGCTCCACGTATACCGTGGACAGGTCGCGCAACGTCGGGTTGCTGGACAGGCGGCACAAGCCCGCCACCAGGCCGATGAACAGGCCAACGATGCCCGACACCAAGGAAATCCAGATCGTGGCCCAGAGCCCCCACGCCAGCGGCCCCGCGGCCCAATGGCGGGTAACGCCCACAGCGTCGCCTTCAAAGACATCGTCGCCCTGCTCCAGCCTCAGGCTGTCCTGGGCCACGGTGAGCTGCTGCTCGTTGCCGTCTTCATCCTTCAGCGTTACCTGGGCGGTCTTGCCCTGGGTAACGATGGCCTCCACCGTGCCGTCGCCGGCAGCGCGCTGCACGTCTTCGGCCTGGTAGGCAAAGTACTGCGGCACGCGGTTCCAGCGCCACTCATAGGAAATCAGCGAAGTCGCGTAAAACAGCGCGACGGCCAGGCCCACCAGGACCAGTGCCGTCAGCGCGTGCCAGGGCCACTGGGCTTTCTTGTGTTTGATCACTACTGCGTTCCGTAAATGCGAACGCGCGGGCATGCCCGCGCGTTGGTGTCAGGCAAGGACGTGGAAAGTTATTCCATGTCCTTGAGCCAGGTGGTGTTCTTGAACCACTTGTCGTGAATGCGATCGTAGGACCCGTCTTCATGGGCCTGGCGCAGGAAGTTGTTGATGAAGTTCAAGCTGTCGTAGTCGCCCTTCTTCAGGCCGAAAGCCAGTGGCTCGTAGGTGAACGGCTGGTCGAGGAACAGCAGCTTGCCGTTGCCGGCCTTGTCCACGGCCACCACGTTGTAGGGCGAATCGTAGACAAAGGCATCAGCCTTGCCGTTGACCACGTCCATCACCGCTTCCTGCTCGTTGTCGTAGCCGTGGTACTGGGCCTTGGAAATACGCTTGCGCGCAACCATTTCGCCGGTGGTGCCAACCTTGGAGGTCAGGCGGTACTGCGGGTCGTTCAAGTCTTTGTAGGACTTGATCTTGTCGGCCAGTTCCTTGCGGATCAGCAGGGTCTGGCCAACCACGATGAAGGGGTCGCTGAAGTTGATGCGCAGGTTGCGTTCCTGGGTCAGGGTCAGGCCGCTGCCGATCATGTCGAACTTGTCGGTCATCAGCGCCGGGATGATGCCATCCAGGCTGGTGGACACCAGTTCCAGCTTGACGCCCATGGACTTGGCCATGGCTTTGAGCAGGTCCACTTCAAAGCCGATGATCTCGCCGCGCTTGTTGGTCATTTCGAACGGCATGTAGGTAGGGTCCATGCCCACCCGCAGGGTGCCGCGCTTGACCGCCTCATCAATGGCCCCCGCCTGAGCGGAACCGACCGCGCTCAGCGCCATGACGCCCAGCAGCAGCATCGACAGATACTTCTTCATCACCAAGTCCCCTAACTAACGCCCGCAATAGACACGCGCGTGACAATTCAGGGCGCCGCACATCATGGGCGCACCATTTCGGGGTGCGATCCTAACGTACTCGTCCGGTGATACAAGTGCTGGAGAGGGATTTAATGCGCAATGGTCGACAGAAAGTGACCGCTGGCAGTGTTTCCAGAGGTTTCCAAATCCCCCGGGCGATACGCCCGGGGGCCCGGAATCAGGCGTTTGCCAGGGTTGGCGGCATCGCCGAGTGGGGCTGCAACGGCAGCAACGGCGAATGCGGATCGGCTTCCAGGGACTGGCGCCATGCACCCAGCCAGGATTCGTTGCCTTCGCTCCAAACCAGTGCATGCAGACGAGCCAGGGCTACCGGGTCACTGAGCAGGTGCAGACGCGTGTTGCCGTCAAGCTTCTGCGGGCCAGCGGCCAGGGCCTTGCGAATACGCTCCTCACGCATCGCCTCGATCGGCGCTACCGAGTGGTGACGCGCAGTAGCCAGGGCGCAAGCCAGGGCGTTTTGCTGCGGGTCCACCACGGCACGGACGAAACCGTCCTTCAGCGCGTGCCAGCGGTTCTCGTGAGTGTACTGATCGGTGGAGATCAGTTCCTGAGGGGTGTCGTACTCCTCGGGAATCAGGAACAGCTTGTCGTCACGGGCGCTGAGGCCCAGGTTGGTGCGGCTGGAAATCACCGACACCGGGATCGACAGCATCAGCGAACCGACGATAGGCGTCAGCCACCACAGGAAGCTTGGGTTCAGCCAGCACACCAGCAGCGCCCAGAAGAAGCCCAGCAGGGTCTGCGGACCGTGACGGCGAACCGCCTCGCTCCATGGCGTGGAGTCATCGTCACGCTGCGGCGAGTTCCAGGTAGCGGCCCAGCCCAGGAACGCGGCCAGCACGAAACGGGTGTGGAACAGCATGCGCACCGGCGCCAGCAGCATGGAGAAGAGCATCTCCAGCAGCATCGAGATGGTCACCTTGATGCGGCCACCGTACTCTTTCGCGCCCTTGGCCCAGATAAGAATGATGCTCAACAACTTAGGCAGGAACAGCAGCACAATAGTGGTGGAGAACAACGCGATGGCCTTGTCCGGATGCCACTGTGGCCACAGCGGGTACAGCTGCCGCGGCTCAAGGAAGTAGGCCGGCTCCATCAGCGTGTTCACCGCCAGCAACGCAGTGGACAGCACCAGGAAGAAGAACCACAGCGGCGCCGACAGGTAAGACATCACGCCGGTCAGGAACACCGCGCGGTGCACCGGGTGCATGCCTTTTACCAGGAACAGGCGGAAGTTCATCAGGTTGCCGTGGCACCAGCGACGGTCACGCTTGAGCTCATCGAGCAGGTTGGGCGGCAGTTCTTCGTAGCTGCCTGGCAGGTCATAGGCAATCCACACGCCCCAGCCGGCACGGCGCATCAGCGCGGCTTCGACGAAGTCGTGGGACAGGATGGCCCCGGCGAACGCGCCCTTGCCCGGCAACGGCGCCAGCGCACAGTGCTCGATGAAAGGCTTCATGCGAATGATCGCGTTGTGGCCCCAGTAGTGCGACTCGCCCAGCTGCCAGAAGTGCAGGCCGGCGGTGAACAGCGGGCCGTACACGCGGGTGGCGAACTGCTGCATGCGTGCGTACAGGGTGTCCATGCCCGAGGCTTTCGGCGCGGTCTGGATGATACCCGCATCCGGGGTGGCCTCCATCAGGCGCACCAGGCTGGTCAGGCATTCACCGCTCATGACGCTGTCGGCATCCAGTACCACCATGTAGCGGTAGTCACCGCCCCAGCGACGGCAGAAGTCGTCGAGGTTGCCGCTTTTGCGTTTCACGCGACGGCGACGGCGGCGGTAGAAGATCTTGCCAAAGCCCTTGGCCTCGCGGCACACGTCCAGCCACGCCTGTTGCTCGGCAACGGCGATGTCGGTGTCGTTGGTGTCCGACAGCACGAAGAAGTCGAAGCGATCCAGGTCGCCGGTGGCGGCAACCGATTCGAACGTGGCGCGCAGGCCGGCGAACACCCGGGGCACGTCTTCGTTGCAGATGGGCATCACCAGCGCGGTGCGGGCACCGGCCTCGATCGGCTCGTTGCCGGCGCTGGCGCCGGAAATACGGTATTTGTCACGCCCGGTCAGCAGTTCCAGGAAGCCCATCAGGGCGGTCCAGAAGCCTGCCGAAACCCAGCAGAACAGGATGCCAAACAGGATCAGGATGCTGGTTTGCAGCGCATACGGCAGCACTTGCTGCGCGGTCAGCGCGATCGGCTGGTGGATGACCTCGTCCAGGTCCACGAACGACCAGCCCTGGTAGGGCATGATGCCTTTCATGTAGTAACCGGCGACGATGGTCTGGCCGAGCATCAGGGTCAGCAGGATATAACGGCGTACCGACCCCACCCAGCGCCAGCGCGCCTTGGGCAGCACGCGCTTGTCGCTGACAGGCTCCGGCGCACTCTTCTGGCCGGTAAGGCGGCGCCAGCCGCGCACCAGAATGTTGGTGCGCCAAGGCTCCGGGACCACCCGCGTACGGTTGATAGGCGGGGTGGCCTTGAGGCGCACGCGGCCGTCGGAATCAACCGAGAGCATCTCGGCCTCTTCCATTTCGGCGGCACTGTTAAGGGTCAGGCGACGGCCGACCGAGGCCTGGGCGGCCTCGCGTGACTCGTCCGTCGGCTGCGCGGAGAGGTATTCATGCAGCTCGCTGAACGAGTTGCAGCGGGCAAGTTCTGCGCGCTGCTCCTCGCTCAGGGGCAGGTGGGCCAGGTATTCGCTGAGCGACTCCGGCCGGGTCTGGGAATTACTCATCGGAAGGCAACTGGTAGCTCCAGGTCTCGGTCAACACCTGCTCGGTCTTGACGGGCTCCTGAGGGGTGGGCGCAGCCGCGGCCGGCTGCTCGGCGGCCTTGTCGGCCTTGGCATGCTTGGCGTTTGCCTTGGCGTGCTTGGCGACAGGCTTCTCTTCCTTCACAGGCTCAGCCGGTTTGGCTGGTGGCAGTGGTGCATCCTTGACCAGTGCGGCGCGCATTTCCACCGACTGCTTGGGGTCTTTGACCTTCAGGCGCAGCGTCAGGCGCCAGCCTTTGGTCTCCGGGTTGTAGCGCAGGCTGTTCTCGACCAGGTCGGCGTTGTCACCGACGCTGACCTGGCTGCGTACCTGGGCGTCTTCCGGCAGGGCGGCAAGTATCGGCCCGGTGAAGTCGACCAGGAAGGCCACGCTGCCGTCAGTCTGACGAATCAGGTTGGACTGCTTCACATCACCGGTAGAACGCAGGGTCTGTTTGACCCACGCGGTGTCGGCCGAGTGCAGTTGGTCCTCGTTGGAGGTCCATACCAGGCGATAGTCGTGGTCCAGGGCCTGACCAGGCTCGGGCAGTTTTTCCGGGTTCCAGAACGCAACGATGTTGTCGTTGGTTTCATCGGCAGTCGGGATTTCAACCAGGTCGACGGTACCCTTGCCCCAATCGCCCTTGGGCTCTACCCAGGCGCTTGGGCGCTTGTCGTAGCGGTCATCCAGGTCTTCGTAGCGGCTGAACTCGCGACCACGTTGCAGCAGGCCGAAACCTTTCGGGTTCTCGACCGTGAAGCTGCTCACGGCCAGGTGTTTCGGGTTGTTCAGCGGGCGCCAGATCCATTCGTCGTTGCCGGCGTGGATGGACAGGCCGGTGGAGTCATGTAGCTCGTGACGGTAGTTCTGCACCTTGGACGGCTGGTTGGAACCGAACAGGAACATGCTGGTCAGCGGGGCGATGCCCAGGCGGCTGACGTGGTCACGCAGGAACACTTTGGACTTGACGTCGACCACGGTGTCTTCGCCCGGGCGCAGGGTCAGCTTATAGGCACCGGTGGAGCGCGGCGAATCCAGCAGGGCGTAGATCACCAGGAACTTGTCGGCCGGGTTCGGCTTCTCGATCCAGAACTCGGTGAAACGCGGGAACTCTTCACCCGACGGCAGCGCGGTGTCGATGGCCAGGCCACGTGCCGACAGGCCATAGGTGTGACCCTTGCCCACGACGCGGAAGTAGCTGGCACCCAGCAGGGTCATGACTTCGTCCTGCTTGTCAGCCTTGTTCAGCGGGTACAGCACGCGGAAACCGGCATAGCCGAGCTTCTCGGTGGACTTGGGGTCGAATTTCAGGTCGCCAAAATCGAAACGAGCCGGGTCGTACTTGATTTCCTCGACCTTGTCATTGGCGATCTCGTTGATTTTCACCGGCGTGTCGAAGTGCATGCCCTGGTGATAGAACGAAAGCTTGAAGGGGGTCTTGTCGTTGGCCCACTCGGCCTTTTCATTCAAGAAGCGAATTTTCTGGTAGTCCGCGAACTTCATGTCGCGAAATTCGGCAGGCAGATTGCTTTTGGGTGCCTCGAATTTCTGACCGGCAAGATCCTTTGCCTTGGCGGCCACGTCATCCAGGCCAAAGGCCCAGATCTGGCCAGCGCTCAGCAGGCAGAGCAGTGCAGACCCCGCCAACAGGGCGCTGCGCAGGCGTTTGCCTGGGGTTCTTGGTGCATTACAGGGACTAACAATCACGAGCAACCCTCGCCGAAAAACAAATCAAAGAACCAACGGCCAGCGATCATGTGCCGGGTTGGCGAGCAATGTTCCGACTCCGAAAGGGCGCAATGATTCCCCAAACGGTGAAGGCCAAGGCTCATGTTGGAACAAATGGATCAACGAACGCTGATCGTCGTAACGCGAGATTATCCAGCAGCCTGCGTTACAACGCATCAGGGTATGTAAACTTTTTATGCTACAAACTCATCGAAATTCGTGCAAATGAACGATTTACCGACACTTATGCCTGTAAAAGGAACGTCACCGGCCCCTCGTTCACCAAATGCACCTGCATATCGGCACCAAACCGTCCGCATGCCACCCCTTCGTGCTGCCCTCGCGCCTGCTCCAGCAGGTACTCGTACAACTCGATGCCCAGGGCCGGCGGCGCCGCCGTTGAGAAGCTGGGGCGCATGCCGCTGCGGGTGTCGGCGGCCAGGGTGAACTGCGACACCAGCAGCAACCCACCCCCCACATCCTTGAGCGACAGGTTCATCTTGCCCTGTGCATCGGAAAACACCCGATAGTTAAGCAGCTTGTGCAGAAGTTTGTCGGCATTGGCGCGGGTATCTTCAGGTTCTACCGCCACCAGCACCATCAGGCCCTGGTCAATGGCACCCACTACCTTACCTTCAACCTCGACGCGCGCCGAACTGACCCGTTGCAGCAGCCCCTTCACGCTTCCTCCAGGGGAAGGTCCAGCAAACGCCGGGCCATTTGGTCACAGGCGCGCACCAGCGCATCGGTGATACCCGGCTCGGAGGCGGCGTGACCGGCGTCGCGAATGACCTGCAATTCGCTGTTGGGCCAGGCCTGATGCAGCTCCCAGGCGTTGTCCAGCGGGCAGATGACGTCGTAGCGGCCATGCACGATCACCGCCGGCAGGTGGGCGATTTTCGGTACGTCGCGGATCAGTTGGTTCGGTTCCATGAACGCGTTGTTCATGAAGTAGTGGCACTCGATGCGGGCGATGGACAGCGCGCGCTGCGGTTCGGAGAAGCGGTCGACCACCAAGGGGTTGGGACGCAGGGTAGCCGTGCGGCCTTCCCAAGTGGACCAGGCCTTGGCGGCGTGCATCTGGGCGATCTGGTCGTTGCCGGTCAGGCGTTTGTGGAAAGCCTTGAGCAGGTCATGACGCTCGTCCGCCGGGATCGGCGCCACGTAGTCCTGCCAGTAGTCGGGGAACAGGCGGCTGGCGCCGGCCTGGTAGAACCATTCGATTTCCTGCGGGCGGCACAGGAAAATACCGCGCAGGATCAGGCCATGCACGCGTTCAGGGTGGGTTTGCGCATAGGCCAGCGCCAGGGTCGAGCCCCAGGAGCCACCGAACAGCACCCATTTGTCGATGCCCAGGTGCTCGCGAATGCGCTCCATGTCCGCCACCAGATCCCAGGTGGTGTTGTTTTCCAGGCTGGCATGGGGGGTGGAACGACCGCAGCCGCGCTGGTCGAAGGTCACAATTCGGTACAAATTCGGGTCGAAATAGCAGCGGCTCTGGGCATCGCAACCGGCGCCGGGGCCACCGTGGATGAACACCACCGGCAGGCCCTCGGGGGAGCCACTTTCATCTACATACAGCACATGCGGCGCTTGCACGGCCAGATCGTGCCGGGCGTAGGGTTTGATCTGCGGGTACAAAGTCTGCATTGCACGCTCCGTAAGGGTATTGGGTCATCCCTGCTGGGACTTCTGTCATAAGTGCCGTGAGGCATCATAAACCCGAATCGCTTACAGATCATGCCCCCTTGGTGTCAGGGGGCATTGCAGGCCCTTGGGTTTCCCCCTGACGGCAGCGACAGGATCCCCACAAGATAGTCGCTGCCACACGCGACAGGCTCGTAGCTACCGCAAGGCCGGAGCTGCCGCAGGCTGCGAAGGCCCGCACAGCGGGCCCGCGATCGGCATGACACCACCCAAGGCCCTGCGGACCATTTCGCTGCCTGGCAGCGGCTCCTACGTCATACCGGGCCTTTGCCTGATGGATATCGGCTGCCTGCCCAGTCAATGAGTTCGGTCAGAAGCGCCTTGAGCACTGCCTGGGTTGGCTTCGCGAGGTCTTCGCGATACCTGAACGGCTCAAACTCCTCCATATACGCGCTCTGCGCCAATTCCAGCTGCACGGCGTGGATGTGATTGGCCGGATCGCCAAAGTGGCGAGTAATGTGCCCGCCCTTGAACCGGCCATTGAGCACGTGGCTGTAATCGCTGAAACCTGCGCACACACTTTCCAGCCGGCGAGCCAGCGCCGGGTCGCAACTGGCGCCGTTGAAGGTGCCCAGGTTGAAATCCGGCAGGCGCCCTTCGAACAGGTGCGGCACGTGGGAGCGGATGGAGTGGGCGTCCCACAGCAGCGCATAGCCGAACTCGTCACGCAGGCGCGCCAGCTCTTGCTCGATGGTGCGGTGGTAGGGCACCCAGATTTCATTGAGATAACGCTCGCGCTCGGCGGTGGACGGCTCCTGCCCCTCGCGAAACAGCGGCACGCCATCAAACAGGGTCTGCGGGTACAGCCCGGTGGTGGCCCCGGCGTACAGCGGTTTGTTGTCCGAAGGCCGATTGAGGTCGATGACAAATCGCGAATACTTGGCGGCCACGATACTGGCGCCCAGTTCGTCGGCGAAGTCGTAGAGGCGCGGGATGTGCCAGTCAGTGTCCGGCAGGCTGCGGGCTTCGTCGATCAGGCCGTTTTCCACCGCCGGGCTCAGACACAGGCCGGCATGGGGCATGCTGATCAGCAGCGGAACGCGGCCGCGCTTGAAGGTCAGGACGTTATCCACGGTTGAGTTCTCCAACGTTGACTTCCACGCCGTGACGCACGACGCGCTTGTTCAGTTCGCCGCCCAGCCAGTAGGCCAGGTCTGCCGGGCGTTCGATGTCCCAGGCGACGAAATCGGCGACCTTGCCCACTTCCAGCGAGCCATGGCTTGCGCCCATGCCCAGTGCCTTGGCGGCGTTGAGCGTGGCGCCCGCCAGGGCTTCCTCAGGGGTCATCCGGAACAGCGTGCAGGCCATGTTCAACATCAGCCGCACCGACAGCGCCGGCGAGGTGCCGGGGTTGAGGTCGCTGGCAATGGCGATAGCCACGCCGTGCTTGCGCAAGGCATCCATGGGTGGCAATTGGGTTTCGCGCAGAAAGTAGAAGGCACCGGGCAGCAGCACCGCCACGGTACCGGCGGCGGCCATGGCCTGGGCATCATCTTCGGTCATGAATTCCAAGTGGTCCGCCGACAACGCATGGTAACGCGCCGCCAGGCTGGAACCGGCCAGCGATGACAACTGCTCGGCATGCAACTTGACCGGAATGCCCAGTTCCTGGGCCCTGAGGAACACTTTTTCGACCTGGGCCGGGGAAAACGCCAGGTACTCGCAGAACGCATCCACGGCGTCCACCAGGCCCTCGGCCGCCAACGCCGGGAGCATTTCGTCGCAGATGTGGGCGATGTAGTCGTCGGCGCGGTCCTTGTATTCCGGCGGCAAGGCATGGGCGGCCAGACAGGTGGCGCGCACGCTGACCGGCAGCGCCTCGCCCAGGCGACGGATAACCCGCAGCATCTTGCGCTCACTGGCCAGGTCCAGGCCGTAGCCGCTCTTGATCTCGACGCTGGTGACGCCGTCGCGCAACAGGCTGACCAGGCGTTTGCGCGCGCTGGCAAACAGTTCGTCTTCGCTGGCGGCACGGGTGGCGCGCACGGTGCTGGCAATGCCGCCGCCGGCGGCCGCGATCTCGGCATAGCTGACGCCCTGCAGGCGCTGCTCGAACTCACCGCTGCGGTTGCCGCCGAACACCGTGTGGGTGTGGCAGTCGATCAACCCCGGCGTTACCCAGGCACCGCCCAGGTCGATGATAGCCACGCCCTCCCCCACCGGCGCCTCGCTGCGTGGGCCGATCCAGCGGATGACGTCGCCGGCAGTGACGATCGCCGCGTCTTCAATGATCGAGTATTTGCCATGGGCCATGGTCGCCACATGGCAATGCTGCCACAGGGTTTTCATCACAACGTCTCCTGGAACAATTCGGGGAAGGTACGGCCCAGCAGCGCCGGGTCTTTGAGCAGGGCTGCGCTGGTGGCGATGTCCGGTGCCAGCCAGCGGTCCTGGTCGTAGGGTGCAATGTGTTCGCGCAACAGGCGCCAGGCGGCGTCGGTGCGAGCGCCAAAGCGCTGTTCCTTTAGAAACTCGAACGCCTGGGCCGCCAGCAGGTACTCGATGGCGAGGATCTGCGTGCAGTTTTCCAGGGCCCGGTGCAGCTTGAGCGAGGCGTTGGTGCCCATGCTCAGGTGGTCTTCCTGCAGGCCCGAGGTCACGTAGTTATCCACAACCGCCGGTTGCGCCAGCTGGCGGTTTTCCGCGCACAGCGAGGCGGCCACGTATTGCACAATCATCATCCCGGAGTTGACCCCCGGCTGGCTGACCAGGAACGCCGGCAAGCCGCTCACCAACGGGTTGATCATGCGGTCCAGGCGGCGTTCGGCGATGGCGCCGATTTCGGCAACGGTGATGGCCAGCACATCGGCGGCCATTGCCACTGACTGACCGTGGGGGTTGGCTTGGGACATCACCCGGTAATCCTCGGGGGTGCCCAGCAGCAGCGGGTTGTCGGTGGCCGAGTTGAGCTCGATCTCGATCTGCCGCGCCGCGTGCTCCAACTGGTCGCGGGACGCGCCGTGCACCTGGGGAATGGAGCGGATACTCAAGGCGTCCTGGGTACGAATGCCGCGGCTGCTGGCGATCACTTCGCTGCCTTCCAGCAGCCAGCGCAGGTTGCGCGCCACCACCTGCATGCCGGGGTGCGGCTTGAGGCTGATGATGGCCGGGTCGAAGGCATCTATCTGCCCGCGCAGGGCTTCAAAACTCATGGCGCCGATCACGTCGGCCCAGCCAGTCAGGCGCCAGGCATCGTCCAGCGCCAGGCAACTAAGGCCGGTCATGCACGGTGTGCCGTTGACCAGGCACAAACCGTCCTTTGCGCCCAGCAGTACCGGTTGCAGGCCCTCGGCGGCGAACGCCTGGGCAGCGTCGACGATTTGCCCGCGATAGCTCACCGGGCCGATGCCCAGCAGGCCCACACCGATATGGGCCATGTGCGTCAGGTAACCCACCGAGCCTTGGGACGGCACCTGCGGGGTAATGCCGCGATTGAGCAGAGCCAAAAGGGCTTCCACCACCTGGCGATGCAGGCCGGACTTGCCCTGGCAGTAGTTGATGACCGCCGCGCAGATGATCGCTCGGGTTTGCTCGTCGGTCAGCGGCTTGCCCACCCCGCAGGCATGGCTGAGCAGCGTATTGCGCGACAACTGGCTAAGCTGTTCATCCTGCAACGACACGTTGCACAGCGCCCCCAAGCCGGTGTTGACGCCGTAGGCGCGCTCGCCGCTTTCAACGATGCGCTGCACAATCCCCTGAGCATTGTCGATTCGCGCCCACGCCTGGGCGGACAGCTCCAGCCGGGCGCCAAAGCGCGCCACGGCGACCACATCCTGCCAACGCATACGCGCATCGGCGATTACGACGTTTTCGGCCAACAACATCTACAGCGCTCCCCTAATAAGTGGCCACCCGGCGTCGGACAAAACGGTCTACATACTCGTCGGCCGGATGGTGAAGAATATCCGCGGGGGCGCCGACTTGAATCAGTCGGCCGTCCCGAAGGATTGCAATGCGTTTGCCCAGCCGGACGGCTTCGTCCAGGTCGTGGGTGATGAACACGATGGTCTTGTGCAAGTTGTCTTGCAGGGCCAGCAACTGGTCCTGCATTTCGGCGCGAATCAGCGGGTCCAGCGCGCTGAAGGCTTCGTCCATGAGCAGCACCTGGGTGTCCGCCGCCAGCGCCCGCGCCAGGCCCACGCGCTGGCGCATGCCGCCCGACAACTGCGCCGGCCACGCCTTTTCGTAACCCTGCAAGCCCACCGCGGCAATCCAGTGCGCGGCGCGCTCGGCACACTGCTGGCGGCTTTCGCCGCGCACCGCCAGGCCGTAGGCTACGTTTTCCTGCACCGTGCGATGGGGCAGCAGGCCGAAGCCCTGGAACACCATGCTCACCGTATGCCGGCGAAATTCGCGCAGGGCCGCACCGTCGTAGCCGAGAATGTCCTGCCCGGCCACCAGCACCTGCCCACACGTGGGGTCGATCAGCCGGTTGAGGTGGCGCACCAGGGTCGACTTGCCCGAGCCGGACAGGCCCATGATCACGAAGGTCTCGCCGCGCTCCACGGTCAGCGACAAGTCATCCACGCCAATCACGCAGCCGGTGGCCGCCAGTACCTGGTCTTTGCTGGCCCCCTCGCGGCGCATGGCCAGGGCCGCCTCGGGCCGCGCACCGAATACCTTGGACACATTGCGCACCTCGATCATGGGTGCACCTGGTGGCGCGGACGCCCGTAGGCCTGGGTGATGCGGTCGATGACCACGGCCAGGATGACAATGGCCAGCCCCGCCTCCAGGCCCTGGCCGATGTTCAGCGTCTGAATGCCGGTCAGCACGTCCTCGCCCAACCCCCGCGCACCAATCATCGAGGCAATCACCACCATGGACAGCGCCATCATGGTGGTCTGGTTGACGCCGGCCATGATGCTCGGCATGGCCAGCGGCAACTGCACACCGAACAACTGCTGCCAGCGGCTGGCACCAAAGGCGTTTACCGCCTCCATGACTTCGCGGTCCACCTGGCGGATGCCCAGGTCGGTCAGCCGTATCAGCGGTGGTGCGGCGTAGATCACCGTGGCGAAGATGGCCGGCACCTTGCCTAGGCCGAACAGCATCAGTACCGGAATCAGGTACACGAAGCTGGGCAGGGTCTGCATCACGTCCAGCAACGGCATCAACACCGCCCGCAAGCGGTTGCTGCGCGCGGCCAGCACACCCAGCGGGATGCCGATCAGCACGGCAATCACAGTGGCCACCAGCATCAGCGCCAGCGTCTGCAACAGCTTGTCCCACAACCCCACGGCCCCGACCAGGAACAGTAACCCCATGATCACCACTGCACTGACTACCCGGCGTGTGGCATGCAGCGCGATGCCGCCCACCACCAGCAGCAACAGCCACCAGGGCAATAGACGCAAGCCGCTTTCCAGGCGCACGATCAGCCATAACAGCGAATCGGACACGTGCCGGAAAAAGTCGCCATAGCGGGTCACCAGGACATCGACGCCGCGGTTGACCCAGTCGGCGATGGAGAAGGTCAGGTTATCGGGGAACATGGGCGGCACTCACACGTCAGAAGGTTCCCTGAGGTATAGCCTTCCCCGCTGGCACCGGCACCGGCGACTGCTCATCAGGCAGGATCAGGCGCTCTGGCACTGCACCGTGCCAGCGCTTGGCAACCAGGTAATACATGACCGCAGGCACCACCAGGCCGATGATCCAGGAAATGTCCGTGTCACCAAGGCTGGCCACCAGCGGGCCGGTGTAGAAGTGCGTGGAAATGAAAGGCATCTGGATCAGCACGCCGATCACGTAAATAGTGATGCCGGGGATGTTCCAGCGCCCATAACGGCCATCGGGGTTGGACAGCGCAGGAATGTCATAGCGCTCTTTGGTGATGCAGTAGAAGTCCACCAGGTTGATGGCGCTCCAGGGCGTAAAGAACGCCAGCAGGAACAGGATGAACGCCGAGAAGTCCTTGAGGAACGAGTCCTTGCCCAGCACCGCGAGCAAGGTCGCCATGCCCACCATCAGGAAGATGTAGGTCAGGCGCAGGGCGCTGGAGATGTGGCGGTTGCCCCGGAAGCCGCTGATGATGGTGGCAATTGACATGAAGCTGCCGTAGGCATTCAGGGTGGTGACCGTGACCTTGCCGAATGCCACGCTGAAATACAGCAGCGCGGCGACTGCGCCGGTGCCGCCCAGGCCGACGATGAACGACACTTCGTGGTGGGCGAACTGCGAACCGGCCAGGGCTGCGGCAAATACACCGAACACCATGGACGCCTGCGCACCGATCACCGCGCCCAGGCCCACGGCCCAGAAGGTACCGGCCACCGGGGTTTTGCTTGGCAGGTAGCGCGAGTAGTCGGCCACATAAGGGCCGAAGGCGATCTGCCAGGACGCCGACAGGGAAATCGCCAGCAGGAAGCTGCTCAGGGAGAAATGCTTGTTGCCCAGCAGCGCACCGATGTCGTTACCGGCCAGCAGCTTGTAGAACAGGTACATGAAGGCGATCACCCCCAGCACACTGGCGATGCGGCCGATCAGGTGGATAACTCGATAACCGAAGATGGTCAGCACCACGATCAGCGCGGCGAAGATGACGATGCCCTTCCAGTCATCCACCTGCAGCAACTGGGCAATGGCCTGCCCCGCCAGCAACGAGCCGCTGGCCGAGAAGCCGATGTACATCAGGCACACCAGCACCAGCGGAATCACCGCCCCGTACACACCGAACTGCACGCGGCTGGAAATCATCTGAGGCAGGCCCAGGCGCGGCCCCTGAGCCGCATGCAAGGCCATGACCCCACCGCCCAGCAACTGGCCTGCGAACAAGCCCACCAGCGACCAGAACACATCGCCGCCCAGTACCACGGCCAGGGCGCCGGTGACGATGGCGGTGATCTGCAGGTTGGCACCCAGCCACAGGGTGAACTGGCTGAATAACCGACCATGGCGCTCGGATTCAGGGATGTAGTCGATTGAGCGTTTTTCGATCAATGGCGCGCTTGCAGCACGGTCAACTGAACCAGCCATACAACGATCCTCGGGTTAGGTAGCGTTTACTCGGCGTTACGCTGCTGATGGCTGGACACGAACTGGCGAAAACGCTCGGTCGGCAAGCCTTCGAACAATTGGGCGGGGGTGCCTTCGCAGTCGATCTGGCCCCCTTGCATGAACACCACGCGGTTGGACACATGGCGCGCGAAGCCCATTTCGTGGGTGACCACCAGCATGGTCCGGCCTTCCTCGGCCAGGGAGCGCATCACCCGCAGCACCTCGCCCACCAGCTCCGGGTCCAGGGCCGACGTGGGCTCGTCGAACAGCATCACTTGCGGGTTCATGGCCAGCGCCCGGGCAATGGCCACGCGCTGTTGCTGGCCGCCCGACAGATGCGCCGGGTAGTAATCGCGGCGCTCGTACAGGCCCACCTTGTGCAGCAGTTGCTCGGCCTCTTCCACGCACTCGGCACGCGAGCGCTTGAGCACCCGCATCGGGCCTTCGATGACGTTCTGCAGCACAGTCATGTGCGACCACAGGTTGAAACTCTGGAACACCATGCCCAGCTTGCTGCGCATGGCTTCCACCTGGCGGCGGTTGCCTGGCAGCAGGCGGCCGTCGCGGTGGCGCTTCATTTCGATGGCTTCGCCGTCCAGGACAATGCTGCCCTCATCGGGGGTTTCCAGCAGGTTGATGCAGCGCAGAAAGGTACTTTTGCCCGAACCGCTGGCACCGAGAATGGAGATCACGTCGCCCTTGTGGGCGTCCAGAGAAATGCCCTTGAGCACCTGGGTTGCACCGAAGGCCTTGTGAATATTGGCGACCGACAGGGCGGTCTGGAATTGAGTACTCATGACAAGCTCCGCTGCAATCAGGAATGGGGGGTGGCGTCAGGCACCGGCGTCGCCGGCAAGCCCTGGGGGCGTTCGCGCAGGTGCGGCGACAGCCGGTGCTCAATCCAGGCCACGGCCCGTACCACGAGGAAATTGAGGATCAGGTAGATCAACGCCGCGCAGATGAACACTTCCATGGTGCGGTAGGTACGCTGGATGATCTGCTGGGCCACGCCGGTCACGTCCCATACGGTGACCAGGCTGGCCAGGGCAGTGGACTTCACCAGCAGGATGGCCTCGGTGGAATAGGCCGGCAGCGCCTGGCGCAGGGTGACCGGGCCGATCACGCGGTACAGCAGGGTCCAGCGGTTCATGCCCACCGCCTGGCCGGCTTCGATCTGGCCATGGGGCACGCTTTGCAGGCCGCCACGGATAATCTCGGCGGTGTAGCCCGCCGTGCACATGGCCAGCGATACCACGGCGCAGCCGTAAGGCGACTTCAGCACCACCCAGAGGAAACTGTCGCGGATGGCCGGGAACTGGCCCAGGCCGTAGTAGATCAGGAACATCTGGATCAGCAGCGGCGTGCCACGGAACAGCATGATGTAGAAGCGCGCCGGGTAACTCAGGAACCACCAGCGGCTGACGCGCATGGACACCACGCCCAACGACAGGATCAGGCCCAGCAGCAGGGACGAGAAAAACAGCGTCAGGGTGGTGGGCAGAGCGCTCAGCAGCTTGAGCATGGTGTCGGCGAGAAAGGCAAAGTCGATCATCGGTGTTTCCCCTTCTCAGGACTGCGTCGGGTTGCGGCGCTGGGTGCGCTGCACGCGGGATTCGGCAAGGTGGAACAGGCGGCCCGACAGCCCGGTGAGGATCAGGTAGCACACCCCGCCGACGATGTAGAACGTGAAGTACTGGCGGGTGGAACCGGCCGCCACCTGGCTGGCGCGCATCAGCTCCACCAGGCCGATCACCGAGATCAGCGCCGAGTCCTTCAGGCTCATTTGCCAGACGTTGCCCAGGCCCGGCAGCGCGTAACGCCAGATCTGCGGAATCAGCACGCGGCGTATGCGCATGCCACGGCTCATGCCGATGGCCAGCGCCGCTTCCAGTTCGCCCTTGGCCACCGCAATAAATGCCCCACGGTAGACTTCGGCCTGATACGAGGCCGAAATAAGCCCCACCGCTATGGCGCCCACCAGGAACGGCGGCACGTCCACGTAGCCCTGGCCACCAAACCAGTGGTCGATCGCCGACACCACGCTGGCGCCGCCGAAATAAAACAGGTAGATCACCAACAGTTCAGGAATCCCTCTGAACAGGATCGAGTAGACATCGCCCAGGTACCGCAGGCTGCGCTGGCGCGAGAGTTTCGCCGCCGCCACCAAGCTGCCCACCAGGGCGCCGATCAGCAACGCCGCCAGGGTCAGCAGCAGGGTCATGGCCGCTGCCTTGAGCAGCGCCATGCCCCAACCGGTGTCACCGAAGCTGAGCATTTGCAAGAGATTCATGACGTTCACCCCAACACTTCAATCGTTGAACACCCGGCGCCCGCAGGCGCCGGCCAGGCCGCCTTACGACTTGGGCGTGAGGTCGAGCTTGAACCACTTCTCGCTGAGCTTTTTCACCGTGCCGTCGGCCAGGGCTTGCTTAAGGGCCGCGTCGAACTTGGCCTTCAGGTCCGGGTCTGCCTGGCGCAAACCCAGGGCCTCGCCTTCGCCCCAGATCGGGCCGCCAATCTGCGGGCCGGTGTAGGCCAGGTTCTTGTTTTCTTCCTTGGCCTTGAGCGAGTCCAGGAAGGTCACATCATCGAACGCCACGTCAATGCGCCCGGCCTGCAGGTCGAGAATGGTGTCGGCCGAGGCGTTGTACTCACGGATGGTGGCAACGTCCTTGAAGTGGTCATCGATAAACGGGGTGTAGATGGTGCCCGAGGCGATACCGATGGTTTTGCCCTTCAGCGCCTTGCGTAGGCCTTCGATGGCCTCGCTGATCTGCTTCTCGTCGGTGCCCAGGGTGATTTCGTTCGCCGCGCCGGTCTTGCCTGGCAACATAGTGGCGTCCAGGGCCACGAAGCTGGCGGGGGTGCGTGCGTAGGGAATGGAGAAGGCCATGACCTTCTTGCGGTCATCGGTGATGACCACGGCGTCCATCAGCACATCGAATTTGCCGGCATTGAGGCTGGCGATCATGCCGTCCCAATTCTGCACGGAAATGTTGCATGTGATTTTCATGCGCTGGCAGAGGATGTCCATCAGCTCCGGTTCGAAGCCACTGATCTTGCCGCCAGGCAGGGTGACGTTCCACGGCTCGTAGGAGCCTTCGGTGGCGATGTTGACCGAGGTCCAGTCCTTGGCCTGCGCCAGGGGCATGCCTGCCAATAACACTGCGCCCAATGCCAATGAACCCAATAACTTGAATTTCTGCGCCATCGTTAACCTTCCTGCAATGTCGAATGAGAGAAAGTGTTACATGCCCGCACCAGGCAATTATCTATGCTTGTACATACAAGCAAATTGGAAGCCAATGTCTGTGCCCTGATAGATCTGTACTGCACTCTGTGGGAGCGGGTTCTACCCGCGAATGCCGCACCGCGACATTCCTGATAACCCGCGGTGCCCTTTTCGCGGGCAGAGCCCGCTCCCACACCGATTCACTGACCAAGGCCCAGGCTGGCTCATCAGCCTTTGAGCATAGGCAGGTTCAGGCCCTGCTCCTTGGCGCAGTCGATGGCGATCTGGTAACCGGCGTCGGCGTGGCGCATGACGCCGGTTGCCGGGTCGTTGTGCAGCACGCGGGCAATGCGCTCGGCGGCTTCATCGGTACCGTCGCAGACAATGACCATCCCCGAGTGCTGGCTGAAGCCCATGCCCACGCCACCACCGTGGTGCAGGGAGACCCAGGTAGCGCCGCTGGCGGTGTTCAGCAGGGCGTTCAGCAAAGGCCAGTCAGACACGGCGTCGCTGCCGTCCTGCATGGCCTCGGTTTCGCGGTTGGGGCTGGACACGGAACCGGAGTCCAGGTGGTCACGGCCAATCACTACGGGAGCCGACAACTCGCCACGGCGCACCATTTCGTTGAATGCCAGGCCCAGCTTGGCGCGCTGGCCCAGGCCAACCCAGCAGATACGCGCCGGCAGGCCCTGGAAGCTGATGCGCTCGCGCGCCATGTCCAGCCAGTTGTGCAGGTGGGCATCGTCCGGGATCAGTTCCTTGACCTTGGCGTCGGTCTTGTAGATGTCCTCGGCGTCACCCGACAGCGCGGCCCAACGGAACGGACCGATGCCGCGGCAGAACAGCGGGCGGATGTAGGCCGGTACGAAGCCGGGGAAGTCGAAAGCATTGGCCACGCCTTCGTCCTTGGCCATTTGGCGGATGTTGTTACCGTAATCGAAGGTCGGCACGCCCTGTTTCTGGAAGTCGAGCATGGCTTGCACGTGCACGGCCATGGACTGTTTGGCGGCCTTGACCACAGCGGCCGGCTCGCTCTGCGCACGGTCGCGGTACTGCTCCCAGGTCCAGCCGGCCGGCAGGTAGCCGTTCAATGGGTCGTGGGCGCTGGTCTGGTCGGTGACCATGTCGGGGCGCACGCCACGCTTCACCAGCTCCGGCAGGATTTCGGCGGCGTTGCCCAATAAAGCGATGGAGATGGCCTTGCCTTCGGCGGTGTACTGGGTGATGCGCGCCAGGGCGTCGTCCAGGTCGCTGGCCTGCTCATCTACATAGCGGCTGGCCAGGCGGAAGTCGATGCGGCTCTGCTGGCACTCGATGTTCAGCGAACTGGCGCCGGCCAAGGTCGCGGCCAGCGGCTGCGCGCCGCCCATGCCGCCCAGGCCTGCGGTCAGCACCCACTTACCTTGCAGGCTACCGTTGTAATGCTGGCGGCCGGCTTCGACGAAGGTTTCGTAGGTGCCCTGGACAATGCCCTGGCTGCCGATGTAGATCCAGCTGCCCGCGGTCATCTGGCCGTACATGGCCAGGCCCTTGGCATCCAGTTCGTTGAAGTGTTCCCACGTGGCCCAGTGCGGTACCAGGTTGGAGTTGGCGATCAGCACCCGGGGTGCGTTGCTGTGGGTCTTGAACACGCCCACCGGTTTACCCGACTGCACCAGCAGGGTTTCGTCGTCGTTGAGGTGGGTAAGGCTCTCGACGATCTTGTCGTAACATTCCCAATTGCGCGCGGCACGACCGATACCGCCGTACACCACCAATTCCTTGGGGTTTTCGGCTACTTGCGGGTCTAGGTTATTCATCAGCATGCGCAGCGGCGCTTCTGTCAGCCAGCTCTTGGCGGTCAGCTGGGTACCGCGGGGGGCACGGATTTCAACGTCACGGAATTTGTTTTGGGCATTGTCAGTCACGAACGAGACTCCTCAGCTTTGAGTGCACTGTTCCGTGCACGTATTTACTTGTACATACAAGCATATGCAATTGAGTGGCCAAGTTTTCGGACGGGGTTTGAAAAAGGCGTGCGAGCCAGGTGGTGGGCGGGTTCTGCAGAGGGCGTGGCGGTTAGGCGGGGGAGGATGGCGGTGTTACTGGTGGAGCGTTCTGCGCTGCCATGGGGCAATCAGTAACATTTTGGTGCGCCCTGATTGGGTCTTACATCAATCAGCAACCTGGGAGCGGGCACTGCCCGCGAAGCAAGTACCGCGCAGTATCGACAACGCGCGGTGTTCTTTTCACGAGTAGAACCCGCTCCCACGCAAGACCGCAGCAACAGACGCGAGGACGGGTGAACGATTCAAGCGGGGGAGATTTCGATCAGGCAGCACTGGCCATCGATATTCAGCTCCACAAGCCCATCGGTTTCGATCTGCAGGCAGTCATACAGCCCGAGGATCTGCGCCGAGGTGTTGGCCTTCACAGTCAGGGTGTCAGCCACGCTGAACACCAGCACCGTGCGCGCCGCCGTGAACAGCCGTTGCGGCGCGTCCAGCCATTGCAGCCGCGCGCGGTAAAGCGCTGGCGAGTAGATCAGGTTGAAATCGCGAATGGCGCCGCCCACCAAGGTGCATGCGGTGGCGCTGTCACCCTGGAAAGCAAAGGCATCGAAAGGCTGCAACTCACGACTGTCGGTGCCGTCGACGGTCAGTACCATGCCGGTACCCTGCAACACGGTGATGACCCGCTGATAGCCGGCAAAGCTGGAAAACCCGCCAGACTGGCCAATGTCGGCAATCGACAGGCGCCAGCCAAAGCCCTCGAGGCCGTCGCCGCCGTCACGGGTGATTTCCTCGGTGCTGCCGCCGCCATTTTTCCATGGCATGCGGGGGTAATCAGCGGCGCGCAGCAGCTTGAATGAACTCATTTGCTGAACCGTCCTTCCAGGCGATGGCGGGAACCGGGGTGGATCAGGCGCGCGGCGGTCACCGGCGTGCGCCCCGACCAGGTTCGGCGGCGAATCAACAGGCATGGCTCGCCGGGTTCAATCTGCAACAGTTTGCATTCCGAGGGCTCGGCCAGGATCGCCTCGACCACGTGTTCACCTTCGGTCAACGGTGCAACGCGGGTCAGGTAAGCGTAGGGCGTTTCACTGGTGAAATCCTGCTTGAGGTAGTCAGGGGCTACCACCGCGTTGACGTAACGGTCTTCGATCTGCACTGCAATGTCGTTCTCGAAGTGCACGATCAGAGAGTGAAACACCTTCTGCCCCTCGCGCATGTCCAGCGCCAGCGCACGCTCGGAACCAGCAGCCTCCTCGACCAGCAGGACCACCTGGCAGCGATGGCGATGACCGCGCGCGGCGATTTCATCGGCGATGTTGTGCACCTCGAACAGCGCCGACTGGCTCTTGGGCTCGGCCACGAACGTGCCCACGCCTTGCATGCGCACCAGCAGGCCCTCGGCGGTCAATTCACGCAGTGCGCGGTTGATGGTCATGCGGCTGAAACCCAGCTGGCTGACCAGTTCGCTTTCCGACGGCACGCGGTGATGCGGCGGCCAGGTACCGTTCTGGATCTGCTGGGCGATCATCTGTTTGACACGGGCGTAGAGCGGTGCCGGACTTTCGCCCATCTGGGCAACCAGTGGAGAAACAACGGGCGGAGTCGGCACGGGAAATCCTTCTGGTAAGCAAATTCGAAACGATAGATGGATAGCTTGCCGCAGTTTACCGAGCAGGCAAACGTCTGTATATGTATATACAAATAAACCTGATGAGGTACGTGTCGATGTCCGCTTTCTTTGCCGAACGCGCGTTGTTGCCAACCGGATGGGCTGAAAATGTCCGCATCGAGGTGGGCACCGACGGCCTGATCACGCTGCTCCAGGCCAACGCCAGTGCCGAGAATGCCACGCCTCTGAAGGGCCCGCTGCTGCCGGGCATGCCCAACCTGCACTCCCATGCGTTCCAGCGCGCCATGGCTGGGCTGGCCGAAGTGGCCGGCAACCCCAATGACAGTTTCTGGACCTGGCGCGACCTGATGTACCGCCTGGTAGGCAAGATCAGCCCCCAGCAACTGGGGGTTATCGCCCGCCAGCTGTACATCGAGATGCTCAAGGCCGGCTACACCTCGGTGGCCGAGTTCCATTACGTGCATCACGATGTCAGCGGCAAGGCCTACGCCGACCCCGCCGAGCTGTCCCGGCAAATCAGCCACGCTGCGGCCACCAGCGGCATCGGCCTGACCTTGTTGCCGGTGCTGTACAGCCACTCGGGCTTTGGCGGCCAGGCACCCAATGAAGGCCAGCGCCGCTTCATCAACAGCACCGACGGCTACCTGGCATTGCAACAACGCCTGGCCCCTATCCTCGCCGAGCAACCGGCGCAGCAACTGGGGCTGTGTTTCCATTCGCTGCGGGCGGTCACCCCCGAGCAGATCAGCCAAGTGCTGGCCGCCAGCGACGCTACGTGCCCGGTGCATATCCACATTGCCGAGCAGATGAAAGAGGTCAACGATTGCCTGGCCTGGAGCGGCAAGCGGCCACTGCAATGGCTATACGACAACGTGGCGGTGGACCAGCGCTGGTGCCTGGTGCATGCCACCCATGCCGATGCCGACGAAGTGCAGCGCATGGCCGCCAGCCGCGCGGTGGCCGGGCTGTGCCTGACCACCGAGGCGAACCTGGGCGACGGTATTTTCCCGGCCGTGGATTTCCTGGCCCAGGGCGGGCGCATGGGCATTGGTTCCGACAGCCATGTGTCGCTGAGCGTGGTGGAAGAACTGCGCTGGCTGGAATACGGCCAGCGCCTACGCGACCAGCGCCGCAACCGCCTGTATGGCAAGGACCAGCCCATGGTCGGCCGCACCCTGTACGACGCCACCCTGCAAGGCGGCGCCCAGGCGCTGGGCCAGGCCATCGGCGAATTGCGCGTGGGCGCGCGGGCGGACTGGTTGGTGCTGGATGGCAGCGATCCTTACCTGGCCACCGCCCAGGGCGATGGCATTCTCAACCGCTGGCTGTTCGCCGGCGGGGATCGTCAGGTGCGGGATGTGTGGATCAATGGCAAGCAGGTGGTGAGCGAGGGGCGGCATGCCCAGGAGCAGGAAAGCGCCGTGGCATTCGCCCAAGTACTGCGCGACCTCCTGAACTGACAAGCGTCAATGTGGGAGCGGGCTCTGCCCGCGAAAAGCACGCCGCAGAGGACGACCAGATGCTCCTTGTCGTGATCTTCGCGGGCAGAGCGCGTTCCCACAAAAATCAGCCTATTTGCCGATCTCTGCGTCTTTGGCGCGCCAGATCAGCTTGGTCGTGTCAAAGCCCTGCTGCTGCGCCTTGGCCAGCAGTTCTTCGCGCACGTCCTTCGATACCGTAGGCGTGCGCGACAGCAGCCACAGGTATTTACGGTCGGGGTTGCCAACCACGGCCTGCTTGTAGTCGTCGCTCACGTAAAGAATCCAGTAGTCGCCCTTGGCCACGCCCGGCAGGATCTTCGAGAACCAGTTGTCGAATACCACCCACAATTTGTCGGTTTTGCCCGGCACCTGCGGCGAAGCGGTACCGGTGGCCTCTTCCCAGTCGCCCTTCATGGTGCGACAGCGGTTCAGCACCGCCACGTTGCCATCGGGCTTGAGGCGGTAATGGGCCTCGGACTGGGCACAATTGCGCTGGAAGAACATCGGCAACCGCGCCAATTCATACCAGGTACCCTGGTAGCGCTTGAGGTCCACATTGTCCACCGTGCGCGGCGCCAGCGGGTCATCGCCGCGGTTGGCACAACCGGCCAGCAATGCACCGGCCGCCAGGCCACCCAACAGCCAACCCACCAGTTTGATACGGCTCATTTCAGACCCTGCCCCGAGTACATCACCACTTTCTCACCGGCGTACTGCACGCTGATGAAGCTATTTTTGTCACCCCAGGTGCAACTCGACATGCCCAGCGCGCCCGAACAATCGGTAGGGCTGCCCAGCAGTTTCTCGACCTCTTGCTTGTTCATGCCTGCCTTGATCTGTGAATAGTTTTCCTGGTTGATCTTGTTGCACGCAGCAAGCAGTACGCAAAACGACAGCAGGGCGATGGAACGCAAAGACATGAAAGGTCACTCCTGGACAATAAGGCCGGCTTGGCTGCCAGCTTGAGCTTAGAAGAGAAAACCGCGATCTGGTTCCCCAGCGCCCCAGGCATTTATGCCAGCCCTTGTCCGCCCGCCGGTCGACTCACCAAACCGTACATTAATCTTCGGTAAATTTGTGCCGACAGTAGATAGCGCTATCTGCGTCTATCTGGCAGATTGCCACCCCTGTTTGACCAGCCCCCTTGCGCACAGATCAACCCCATGACAAAAAACCTGAAATTCAGCCACAAGATCCTGATCGCAGCGGCCCTTATCGTCGCCCTGGCGTTCGCCTGCTTCATGCTGTTCAACGACTATCGCCAACGTGCCACCTTGCACGAAAGCACCGATGCCTCGATGAAACAGCTGGGCACCCTGACTACCAGCAACATTCAGACGTGGCTGGAAAGCCGCATCCAGTTGTTGCAGTCCCTGGGCCAGCAGGTTGCCGTGGACGGTGACTCGGCCCAAAGCCTTGCGCGCAGCGTGGCGTTGCCGGCTTACTCCAGCAACTTCCAGCTCACCTATTTTGGTGGCCAAAACGGGGTGATGTTCTCGGTACCGGCCGGCAACCGCCCTGCCGACTATGATCCGCGCCAGCGAGGCTGGTTCAAGGCGGCCAATGCGGCCCAGCAGACCATCGTCACCGAACCTTACATCGCCGCCTCGTCGGGCAAACTGGTGATCACCATCGCCACCCCGGTGCGCCATGACAACCAGTTCATCGGCGTGGCCGGTGCGGACATTGACCTCACCAACGTCAGCGACATCATCAACTCGCTGAACTTTGGCGGCCACGGCCACGCGTTCATCGTGACCGGCAACGGCAAGATTCTCATTCACCCGGACAGCAAACTGGTACTCAAGACCCTGGCCGAGGCCTACCCGCAGGGCGCACCACAGGTCAGCCCGGGCATGAAGGAAGTGGAACTCGACGGCAAGGCGCAGTTTGTTTCCTTCACCCGCGTGAACGGTGTTCCGTCGGCCGACTGGTACGTGGCACTGGTGCTGGACAAGGACGCCGCCTATTCCATGCTGGGTGAATTCCGCAATTCGGCGCTGGTGGCCACGGTGATTGCCGTGGTGATCATCATCGCCCTGCTGGGCCTGCTGATTCGCGTGCTGATGGAGCCGCTGCACGTGATGGGCCGCGCCATGCATGACATCGCCGAAGGTGAAGGCGACCTCACCAAGCGCCTGACCATCCATGCCCAGGACGAATTCGGCATGCTGGGCAACTCGTTCAACCGTTTCGTGGAGCGTATCCACGAATCGATCCGCGAAGTGTCCTCGGCCACTGGCCGGGTCAACGAAGTGGCCTTGCAGGTGGTCAGCGCCTCGAACTCCTCGATGCTCAACTCCGACCAGCAGGCCAGCCGCACCAGCAGCGTGGCCGCTGCCATCAACGAACTGGGCGCCGCCGCCCAGGAAATCGCCCAGAATGCTGCCCTCGCCTCCCAGCACTCAAGCGACGCACGCAGCCTGGCCGAAGATGGTCAGCAAGTAGTGAACAAGACCATCGAAGTGATGGGCCAGCTGTCGGCGAAGATCAGCGACTCGTGCGGCAATATCGAGACCCTGAACGCCAACACGGTGAACATCGGCCAGATCCTGGAAGTGATCACCAGCATTTCGCAGCAGACCAACCTGCTGGCACTCAACGCCGCCATTGAAGCGGCCCGTGCCGGTGATGCCGGCCGCGGCTTTGCCGTGGTGGCCGACGAGGTGCGCAACTTGGCCCACCGCACCCAGGACTCGGCGCAGCAAGTGCAGAAAATCATCGAGGAACTGCAAGTGGGCGCCCGTGAAGCGGTGGGCACCATGACCGAAAGCCAGAGCCAGAGCGAACAAAGCGTGAGCATTGCCAACCAGGCCGGCGAGCGGTTGGGCAGCGTGACCCAGCGTATCGGCGAGATCGACGGCATGAACCAGTCAGTGGCCACCGCTACCGAAGAGCAGACCGCCGTGGTGGAAGCCATCAATGTCGACATCACCGAGATCAACACGCTGAACCAGGAAGGCGTGGAAAACCTGCAGTCGACGCTGCGCGCGTGCAGCGACCTGGAACAGCAGGTCACGCGGCTGAAGCATCTGGTGGGCAGTTTCCGCATCTAAACAAAAATGCCCCCAGCGCTGGGGGCATTTTTTTTGCGCGCTTTTAGCTGACTGCTGAGAAAACCTGTTCTTGTGGGAGCCGGCTCTGCCCGGGAAAAGAACAACGCATTTCGTCAGCCGCTACGCGGGGCCATCTTCGCGGGCAGAGCCCGCTCCCACACAAAAGCCAGCGGCTCCATCAGAGCGGTTTATTCCTTGTGGTACGCGGTTACGCGCTCCACTTCCTGCTTGGACCCCAGGAACACCGCCACACGCTGGTGCAGGCCTTCAGGCTGGATGTCGAGGATGCGCTGGTGACCGTCGGTGGACGCACCACCGGCCTGTTCCACCAGGAACGACATCGGGTTGGCTTCGTACATCAGGCGCAGTTTGCCTGGTTTCTCTGGCTCACGGCTGTCACGCGGGTACATGAACAGGCCGCCACGAGTCAGGATGCGGTGCACGTCGGCCACCATCGAGGCGATCCAGCGCATGTTGTAGTTCTTCTTCAACGGGCCTTCCTCACCAGCGGTCAGCTCGCTGACGTAACGCTTCACCGGGGCTTCCCAGTGGCGCTGGTTGGACATGTTGATGGCGAACTCGGCGGTGGTTTCCGGGATGCTGATGTCTTCGTGGGTGAGCACGAAGCTGCCCATCTCGCGGTCCAGGGTGAAACCCTTGACGCCGTTGCCCAGGGTCAGGATCAGCATGGTCTGCGGGCCATAGATGGCGTAGCCGGCGGCGACCTGCTCGGTGCCCTTCTGCAGGAAAGCCTGCTCGTTGAGGCTGTCGTTCTGGGTCAGGTACTCGGTTGGGCAGCGCAGTACCGAGAAAATGGTACCGACCGACACGTTGACGTCGATGTTGGACGAGCCGTCCAGCGGGTCGAACACCAACAGGTACGCGCCTTTAGGGTACTGGCCAGGGATCTGGTAGGCATTGTCCATTTCCTCGGACGCCATGCCGGCCAGGTGGCCGCCCCATTCGTTGGATTCGAGCAGGATGTCGTTGGACAGCACGTCCAGCTTCTTCTGCACTTCACCCTGCACGTTTTCAGTGCCCATGCTGCCCAGTACGCCGCCCAGGGCGCCCTTGGACACAGCGTGGCTGATCTCTTTGCATGCGCGCGCCACCACTTCGATAAGGAAGCGCAGATCGGCAGGGGTCTTGTTGCTGCGGGTCTGCTCGATCAAATAGCGACTCAAGGTAACGCGGGACATGGACGGCTCCGGAGAATGGGGTGGGAAAAACCCGCGCAGTTTACAGGCTCATTGAAAACCTAGCGAGCGATAGGGGCGCGGTTCCAGCCCTTCAGACAGGGCTGTAACGTTAAAGGTTCACGCCACCCGCTCAAGCGTAGTCCGAAACCGACCACAGGTGGCGCGTATGGCCTCATCGCCCGCTGGGGCGCGCACGCACCAGGCTGAACGCCATGGCCGCCAGCGCCAGCACGCCGACCACCAGCACCAGCCACAGGCTGAAGCGCTTCCAGTTCGACGCCGAGGCGGCCGGCGCCGGTGGCGCGACGATCACCGGCGTAATGGCCGGCTCAGCAACGCCAAGGGTGGCCAGGCGCTGCTCATCGCCGTCGGGTATCAGGGTGCCCAAGGGCAGTTGCGCACCGATGGCGTTGGCGTTGCCGATGGCCAATCGATAAGGCCCTGCGCCGCGGGCCAGGAATACTAACTGAACCGGCCGCACCGCCACCCGCAGCACCGGCGCCTCGGCACCCAGGCCGCCGCCACGGTCGTCCACCTGCAACTTGAGCTGGCGCAGGGTTTCACCGCGCATGGGCAGTTCGTTTTGCACCGCGTCCTGGCCGTTCTGCGTCAAGCGGTAGAGCAAGCCACTTTCCAGCGGCTCCCAGCTGCCATTGAGGTCATAACGGCCAAACAGGTCCACGGGGGCCAGGCTGTTGGGCTGGGCCAGGCCGATTTGCACGCGCTCCACGGCCAGGGCGGCCGGTAGCGTCCAGGTGTACTCGTCGGCCTTGGCGCTGCTGCCCGTGATGGGCTCTGACCACACCAGTGCGGGCGGAACACGGCTGCTGGCGCTGCTTTGGACCAGCACCTGGCTGAGCACCGGCGCCGACTGCGGCACCTGCCATAACAGGCGCAGGTAACGGGCCGGCTGCGTGGGCAGGCTGACATCGTGCTGCTCGATGCGCTCATCGGCGAACGACAGGCGTGCCACCTGGCCATCGCCCCATGAGCGCCAATGCTGCAGGTCATCGCTGGCTTCGATGCTGAAGCGCTGGAAGCCTTCGCGCTCGCTGCTCCAGTCCAGGCTCAGTTGGGTCAAGGGCTCGGTGATGGCGCTGGTGTCCAGCAACCAGCCCCGCAGCACCTCCTCGCCCGCCTCCAGTTCTTCCTCGGGCTGCACTTCGATGAGGCTGCCGTTGGGGCCGGTCTGGATGCGCACCTTGGGGGTGGCCAGCGCGGTTTCGGCGGCGTCGTACAGCGGGAACCACTTCACGCTGGCCTGGTGCTCACTTTGCTGATGACGCACCGGCTCGCGCACCAGGGCGTAGGCCATGGGCTCGCCGGCGGCATTGAACACGCGCACATCGGACAGGTCGGCCTGGCGGGCACCCAGTTGCACTGCCAGGGGCAGGTCCAGGCGATACCAGGGGCCCTGGCCGCTGACGGTCAAGGGCACCTGATTGGCGTAATCACCCAGTTGCTCCTGGGCCATGGCCGACAGCGCGGCAAACAGGCCCATCACTCCACACCATGCTTTGATCATGTGCCCCATATCAGCAATCGGCCCCCGCCGGTTCTATGCGCCGTGGCGGCAGCGGCGCGAAATAACCGACCACCAGCAACAGTACGCCCACGCCAATGAACGAGACAATCCGCGCCAAACCGCCGTGGTTGCTCAATTCGACAAAGAACAGCTTGGCCACCACCACGGCGATCAACCCCGCCCCCACCAGCCACACGTCACGCCGGCCGCGAAAATGACCGCCAATCATCAGGCCCAGGGCCAATAACGTCCAGACAATGGACAGGCTGGCCTGCACCAGCATGGACGCCAGCAACGCATCCAGATCATAGGGCAAGCCGGCATAGTGGTGGGCAGTGCGCATGACCATGCCGGTCAGCACGGCGAACGCGGAAGCGGCCAGTTTCCAGGTCACCGGGCCACGCATGTGCAGGCTGCGCAAGCGGCTGTCGAAGCGACGCGCCCAGGTGAACATGGCGTAGAGCATCACCAGCAAGCCCAATTCCAGCGGGTTCGCCAATGGCACATAAGGCAGCGGGTCGGCCGAACCGTCGCTGAAGAAGTTGGCCAGCCATAGCCACGCCAGCATCACCCAGGCCAGGGGCCAGGCGGCCCACCAGCGATAAGCCTGTGGGTAACTGCCCAGCGGCCAGGGCCATTGGCGCTCGCTGGCGGCCAGCAACAGGAACAGTGCCGGGAACACGGCCCAGCCCAGCCAGCGCCAGGCGTTGTAATAGCCGCAAAGCAGCTCCAGCCCGTAGCTCAGCTCAAGCGACAGCAAGACAATCAGCAACCAGGCGCCCAGTACATGGCTTGCGGTCAACACCCGGGCGTTCACCCAGTCAGGCAGGCGACGCAGCGACCAGAAGTGCGCCACCAGCACCAGCGGCCAGGCCAGCCAGCCCATGCGAGCCGACACGTGAAAGCCGTGGCGCCAGCCCAGCGGTAACAGTAACCACGCCAGGGGCACCAGCGCCAAGGCCACATACGCCAAGCCCGACCAACGCAGGCGCGGTGCCAACACAGCGGCCAAGGCCGCACTGGCGCTGAAGGCGATCAACACGGCCGCCGTGTCCCACGGCCACTGCACAATGCGCGGCACACCGGTGACGCACGCCAGCAACCACCACACCGCGCCCCACAGCAGCAGGGCCGTGGCCAGCGCAGTGGCCGGACGCTCAACGTGCTGGCGCCAGGCGCAGACCAGCCCCGCCACTGCCAGCAACAGGGCACTGAAGGCAAAGTCGCCGGTGGGCGTCACGAAGGGCGAGTCATTCCAGTCCAGCAGGCAGAAAACCGCCGCGCCCAGTTGCAGCAGCAAGGCGAATGCGCGTGCCAGGCGCCGCTGTTGGCGCAGGCCAAGCCAATACAGGCCGGCGCCTTCCAGGGCCCAGGCGCTGCTGGTCCAGCGTGCATCCAGGCCCAGCGCAATCGCCAGGCTGGTGAAAATCACCGCCAGGGCCAGGCAGGTCTCGGTGAGCAGCATGGCCCGCTGCGGCGCTCGTCGCGCCAGCATCCACGCCAACACCATGTAAATGGCCCCCAGCCCAAGCGCGCTGAAGGCTGCGCCAAACTCCAGGTGGCGGATCAGCGCCCATTGCAGGCCAAAGCCCACCAAAGGCGGCCCGAACAGGATGGTGCCATGCACATAGTCGCCCTGGCGCGCCGCCCAGCGCAGCAGGGTGGCGCGGTCGGCGTCCGCCGGTGGCTCGGGGCTGTCGAGCAGGGTACGGCGAGCGAACAACAGGCCGATAGCCAAGTACATGGCGAAGAACAGCCACAGGAATGGCGCGGTGCTCCAGAACAGCTCCGGCGTGTAGGCGCGTGCACCCCACGCAAAGCCGATGCCGAAGGTGCCCACGAAGCCGATCAGGTTCAGCAAGCGCCATGCCTTGAACCAGGCGATGGCGAGAATGCCGGCGTCAAGCAGGGCAAAATAAGTGAACAGTGCAACGTGGCTGCCATCGCCGGTGGAAGCCAGAACAGGCGCGGCAAAGCCACCCAGTGCAGCAGCGCAGGCCAGCCCCAGAGCGTCCTGCAACACCGCTAGAATGGCCGAGAACACGGTCACCGCCACCAACAGGGCCATGGCCGGGCCGGGCTCGATCAGTGAATGCAGACGCATGGCGGCGAACACGGTGAGGTACAACACCGCCACCCCCGCCCCCTGCATCAGCAAGCCATAGCCACGACGCCTGACCCGCAGCCACCAGCCAAGGCCCAGCAAGGCCAGGGCGCTGGCGGCAACGCCGGCGTAGCGCATTTCAATGGGCACCACGACGTTTTCGGTGGCGTAGCGCAACAGGAAGGCCAGGCCCAGGAACAACAGCACCAGGCCCACGCGCAACACGGTATTGCCGCCCAGCAACCAGCCCCGGGCAGCGCTGAAGGCCTTGCTGAAGATATCCGGCCCTGAGGGCTGGGGCGCCCGGGCAGACCAGGCGTGCACCGCTTCAGGGGCAGGTACGGGCGGGGTAACAGGTAGCTCCCACTCCAGCGCGGCTGCATCGGCGATGGGTTCGCAAGGCACAGGGACAGCCGCCGCGGCGCCCCCTTCCAGGGCGTGCAGCCGCAACTGCATGGCGGCGAGCGCCTGCTGCGTTTCCTGCAATTGCACGCGTTGCTGGCCGCTGCGACGCGCCAGCGAGCCCACGCGAAAAGCCAGGCCGGAAACCAGGCCCAGCAGGCCGCCCACTAGCGCGCCTTCGACTGATTCGTCGAAAGCGCCACCCAGCGCGAGGCCCAGCAACAGCAATACCCATTGCATGATCGATTTCCCTAACCGGTGTCATAAGTCCTTGGTAGGGCGACAGTATATCGATTAGGCCAGTATTTGCTGACGGATATCCCAACAACCAGGCGCTGCCATAAAGGGCTATTCATTAAGGGCCCACTCCCACCAGAGCCCACTCCCACATGGCATGGCTGCTTTCAGCAGATGAGTCAGGTTACTCCAGCGCGTTCCAGATCTCCTCGGCGTATTCGCGGATGGTGCGGTCGGAGGAGAACCAGCCGGTGCGCGCGGTGTTGAGCACGGCCGAGCGCCACCAGTGGGCCGGGTCGTGCCACAGGTCTTCCACACGCTTCTGGGCATCCCAGTAGCCATCGAAATCGGCGCATACCAGGAAGCGGTCGTAGGCGATCAAGCCATCGATAAGCCCGGCATAACGAGACGGATCGTCCGGGGAAAACACGCCGCTGCGAATTGCCTGCAACACATCGTTGAGGCGATGCGAGGCAGAAATATCGCCGCCGGCATTGAACTCTCCGGCGCGTTTGCGGGCTTCCACCTGCTGGGAGGTAAGACCGAAAATGAACATGTGCTCGGTGCCGATGCGCTCCGCCATCTCCACGTTGGCACCGTCCATGGTGCCGATGGTGAGCGCACCATTGAGGCCGAACTTCATGTTGCTGGTACCGGATGCCTCGTAACCGGCAGTAGAGATCTGCTCGGACAAGTCCGCCGCCGGAATGATGCTTTCCGCCAGGCTGACGTTGTAGTTGGGCAGGAACACTACCTTGAGCAAGCCGCGCACCGTGGGGTCATTGTTCACCGTGCGGGCGATGTCGTTGGCCAGCTTGATGATGAGCTTGGCCTGGTGGTAGCTGGCAGCCGCCTTGCCGGCGAATATCTTCACCCGTGGCACCCAACTGGTACCCGGCTCGGCACGTATGGCCTGATACAGCGCCACAGTGTGCAGCAGGTTGAGCAACTGGCGCTTGTACTCGTGGATACGCTTGACCTGTACGTCAAACATCGCTTCGGGGTTGATGGCGATACCCAGCCGGTCCTGGATGATCCGCGCCAAGGCTTTCTTGCTGGCCAGCCGCTGGGCGGCGAAGGCCTTGCGAAAGTCGGCCTTCTCGGCGAACGGTTCCAGGGCAATCAGGCGCTGCTCCGGATGGTCGAGCACCTCCACGCCCAGGGCATCCACCAGCATGGAGGTGAGCTGGCCATTGGACTGGAACAGCCAACGGCGGAAGGTGATGCCGTTGGTTTTGTTGTTGATGCGGTCCGGGTACAGCTTGTGCATTTCGGCGAACACCGTGCTGCGCATCAGCTTGGTGTGCAACGCCGACACGCCGTTGACACTGTGCGAGCCCAGGAACGCCAGGTTACCCATGCGCACCCGGCGGCCGTTGTCTTCCTCGATCAGCGACACCGCACGCAGCACGTCGAAGTCATGGATGCCTTTGGCCCGCAGTGAATCGATGTGGTAGGCGTTGATCAGGTAGATGATCTGCATGTGCCGCGGCAACATGCGCTCCATCAGGCCCACCGGCCAGGTTTCCAGGGCTTCAGGCAACAGCGTGTGGTTGGTGTAGGCCAGGGTGTTGACGGTGATGTCCCAGGCGGTGTCCCAGGCAATGCCGTGGGTGTCCACCAACAGGCGCATCAACTCGGCCACGGCAATGGAGGGGTGCGTGTCGTTGAGCTGGATGGCGGCGCCGTCGGCCAGGTTCAGCAGCGAAGGGTGGATGTTCTGGTGGCGGCGCAGCAAGTCCTGCAACGACGCCGACACGAAGAAGTATTCCTGGCGCAGGCGCAGTTCCTGCCCCGCCTCGGTGCTGTCGGCCGGGTACAGCACCCGCGAAATGCTCTCGGCGCGAGCTACCTCGGCCACGGCACCCAGGTGGTCACCGGCGTTGAAGCGTTCCAGGTGCAGCTCTTCCAAAGCCCGTGCACGCCACAGGCGCAAGGTGTTGACGCTGGAACCACGCCAGCCCACCACGGGCGTGTCATACGCAACCGCCCGCACCGTCTCGGCGGGCCACCACACCTGTTTCTGCTGGCCGCCGGCGTCCTGAACGGTTTCCACGTGGCCGCCGAAGCTGATGGGGTAGATCACCTCAGGGCGTTCAAACTCCCAGGGGTTGCCGAAGTCCAGCCAGTTCTCGGTCTGCTCCTGCTGCCAGCCATCGACAATGGCCTGGCGAAACAGCCCGTGCTCGTAGCGAATGCCATAGCCGTGGGCGGCAATACCCAGGGTCGACATGCTCTCCATGAAACACGCCGCCAAGCGCCCCAGGCCGCCGTTGCCCAGCGCCGCATCGGGCTCCAGCAGGCGAATGCGCTCAAGGTCCACGCCCAGTTCGGTCAGCGCTTCTTTGGCGATATCCAGCAGCCCCAGGTTGCTGAGGCTGTCGTACAGCAGCCTGCCAATCAGAAATTCCAGGGAAAGGTAGTACACCCGTTTCTGCGCCTTGCGATAAATTTGCCGGGTGTGGTCCATCCAGTGCTCGACCATATGGTCGCGGGCCGCCAGGGCAATAGCTTCGAACCAGTCGTGATCAAAGGCATGATCAGGGTCTTTACCTACCGCATAGGTGAGTTTGGCGAGTACAGCGGCGCGAAATTCAGCCACCTCGGCGTCACGTGCAAGCGGTTCCTGAGACATTGATGCGTCCTCTGGGAAATTGACGGATTTTAAGCAGGGGGTTGTCTGAGCCTAGACGGTTCGACACAAGGCGAAAGGTCAGGTTCGCGCTTTTATGTAAAAGCTGTGAGACAAGCCGGATGAAACCGGCAAATGGTTGTTCACAATTTCACCAGTACCGGTATCATCGCGCGCCCGATCACCCCGAAACCCGAACCTGATGAAGACCACCCTGATTGCCGCTGCCGAACTCGATCGCCTCGAAACCTGGCAGAAATTCACCCAGCCGATGTGCGGCGCCTGCATTTCTTCCTGCTGCACCCTGCCGGTGGAAGTGAAGGTCAAGGACCTGGTGCGCATTGGCGTGGTCGACGAGTTCGAGCTGGGTGACCCGCCGAAAAACATTGCCAAGCGCCTGCAAAAGGACGGGATTGTCGAGCGCTTCAACCAGAAGTCGGGGATCTTCACCCTGCAGCGCATGAGCAACAACGATTGCCTGTACCTGGACCGCAAGAGCCGTATGTGCACCATCTACGACAAGCGCCCCGACACTTGCCGCAACCACCCACGCGTGGGCCCGCGGCCAGGCTACTGCGCCTACAAGCCAAAAGCCGCCACCTTCTGATCCCATCCGTGCAGGAGCGGACTGCGTCCGCGAAACTCGCACCGCGCAATGCCACATACCGCAGTGCCTGGTTCGCGGACACGGTCCGCTTCTACAGGGTTATCGCTGATTCATCGGCATAAAAAAACGCCCCCGGCCTTTCGACCGGGGGCGTTTCTCATTCAGCTAAGGCTAGTGGATCAAACCTTGGCTTTCTTGGCAGCGCGGGTACGCTCGCTTTCGTCCAGGATCTTCTTGCGAAGACGGATGGACTTAGGCGTAACTTCGCACAGCTCGTCTTCCTGGATGTATTCCAGAGCCTGTTCCAGGGTGAAGCGAACAGGTGGAACCAGGGCGATGGTTTCGTCTTTACCCGAAGCACGCATGTTGTCGAGCTTCTTGCCCTTGGTAGGGTTGACGCCCAGGTCGTTGTCGCGGCTGTTCTGGCCAACGATTTGACCGTTGTAGATCTCCTGGCCGTGTTCTACGAACAGCTTGCCACGAGCCTGCAGGGTTTCCAGCGAGTAGGTCAGAGCCTTGCCGGTTTCAACCGAAACCAGAACGCCGTTCTGACGGCCCGACATGTGGCCCGACTTGACGGTGTCGTAACGGTCGAAAATCGAGGTCAGGATGCCAGCACCGTTGGTCAGGGTCAGGAACTGGTTACGGAAACCGATCAGACCACGAGCAGGGATGTTGTATTCCAGACGAACACGGCCTTTGCCATCCGGCACCATGTTGGTCAGGTCGCCCTTACGCAGGCCCATCTCTTCCATGACCTTGCCCTGTGCTTCTTCAGGGATGTCGATGGTGACGTTTTCGAACGGTTCCTGCTTGACGCCGTTCACTTCACGAATGATCACTTCCGGACGGCCCAGGGCCAGCTCGAAGCCTTCGCGACGCATGGTTTCGATCAGTACCGAGAGGTGCAGCTCACCACGGCCGGAAACCTTGAACTTGTCGGCCGAGTCGCCTTCTTCAACGCGCAGAGCAACGTTGTACAGCAGCTCTTTGTCCAGACGGTCCTTGATGTTACGCGAGGTCACGAACTTGCCTTCTTTACCGCAGAATGGCGAGTCGTTTACCTGGAAGGTCATGGAAACGGTTGGCTCGTCGACGGTCAGCGGCTTCATGGCTTCGACGGTCAGTGGGTCGCACAGGGTGTCGGAGATGAACAGCTCGTCGAAACCGCTGATGCAGACGATGTCGCCGGCAGCTGCTTCTTCAACGTCCACACGGTGCAGACCGTGGTGACCCATCAGCTTCAGGATACGACCGTTGCGACGCTTGCCGTCAGCGCTGATCGCTACAACCGGGGTGTTAGGCTTGACGCGACCGCGAGCGATACGGCCAACACCGATGACGCCCAGGAAGCTGTTGTAGTCCAGTGCCGAGATCTGCATCTGGAACGCGCCGTCACGGTCAACGGCAGGAGCCGGAACGTGATCCACGACCGCCTGGTACAGCGGGGTCATGTCTTCAGCCATGTCGGCGTGGTCCAGGCCGGCGATGCCGTTGATGGCCGAGGCGTAGACGACTTTGAAGTCCAGCTGTTCGTCGGTGGCGCCCAGGTTGTCGAACAGATCGAAGATCTGGTCCAGAACCCAATCAGGACGCGCGCCCGGACGGTCAACCTTGTTGATCACGACGATTGGCTTCAGGCCGGCTTCGAAAGCCTTCTTGGTCACGAAGCGAGTTTGCGGCATAGGGCCGTCTTGAGCGTCAACGAGCAGCAGCACGGAGTCAACCATCGACATCACGCGCTCAACTTCGCCACCGAAGTCGGCGTGGCCGGGGGTGTCGACGATGTTGATGTGGTAGCCATTCCAGTTGATGGCGGTGTTTTTCGCCAGAATGGTAATACCGCGCTCTTTCTCCTGGTCGTTGGAGTCCATCACGCGCTCGTCGTTGAGCTCGTTGCGCTCCAGGGTGCCGGATTGACGCAGCAGTTTGTCTACCAGGGTGGTTTTACCATGGTCAACGTGAGCGATGATGGCGATGTTACGTAGATTTTCGATCACTTGTGTATCTCGATCAGAGGATTCGGTGTGCTGACAGGTTGTGACAGCGATTTGACTTAGAGTCCCGCAAAGCCGTTACAGCTTTACGGTGGCGTCGGGGGGCCGGTGACGCAGGCCACAGGCAAACAGCCCCGGGCGCTTAGCTCGGTCGATAAACGCGCACATTGGCATGTCCCTCACTGAGCAAATGGTGGGCATGCAGGCGACTCATCACGCCTTTGTCGCAATACAGCAGGTACTGACGGGTGGGGTCCAGTTCCTTGAAACGGCTGTTCAGTGCATAGAACGGCAACGCCTTGACCTCGATGCCTTCGAGTTCAAGGGGCTGGTCTTCCTGGGCATCAGGATGACGGATATCGATGATCACCTGCCCGGCCAGCGCCTGGCCGACCTCTTCAATCTCGATGTCCTGGCCCAGTTCATCGATAACATTGTCGATGGAGACCAGCTTGGCACGTTCCACGGCCCGCTCCAGCACGGCCATGTCGAACTGTTGTTCTTCATAGGCTACGCGGTGTGGCTTGGCCTTGGTGGTGGGGTTGACCGAAATCACCCCGCAATATTCAGGCATGTGCTTGGCGAAGTCGGCGGTGCCGATCTCGTTGGCCTGGTCAATGATGTCCTGCTTATGGCTGGCAAGCAATGGACGCAGCAACAGCTTGTCGGTTGCCGCACTGATCACCGACAGGTTCGGAAGCGTCTGGCTCGACACTTGCGAGATGGCCTCGCCGGTTACCAGCGCATCAATTTGCAGACGATCGGCCATCTGCGTGGCAGCACGCAGCATCATACGCTTGAGGATGACGCCCATGTGGCTGTTGTCGACCTTGCTCAGCAACTCGCCCACCACTTCCTCGAACGGGATGCTGATGAACAGCACGCGCTGGGAGCTGCCGTACTTCTTCCACAGGAAGTGCGCGACTTCCATCACGCCCAACTCGTGGGCACGGCCGCCCAGGTTGAAGAAGCAGAAATGGGTCATCAGGCCGCGGCGCATCATCTGGTAGGCGGCCACGGTGGAGTCGAAACCGCCGGACATCAAAACCAGGGTCTGCTCCAGCGAGCCCAGCGGGTAGCCGCCGATGCCCTGGTGCTGACTGTGGATGATGAACACGCGCTTGTCGCGAATTTCCAGGCGCACTTCCACGTCCGGCGTCTTCAGCTCGATGCCGGCAGCGCCACACTGCTGACGCAATTGGCTGCCAACATAGCGGTCGACGTCCATGGAGGTGAAGGTGTGCCTGCCCGCACGCTTGCAGCGCACGGCGAACATCTTGCCCGCCAGCAAGTGGCCGAAGTGCTGCTTGCACTGGGTAACCAGGTCGTCCATGTCGCCCAGGGGGTATTCGTCCACCTGAAGGAAATGGGTGATGCCCGGCACGCAACGCAGTCGCTCGATCATCTCGCGCTGAATTTTCGTGTCTTCGATGCGGGTGACGACCGTTAGGTTGTCCCACACGCCCTCGACCACCAGCTTCGGGTCCAGTTCACGGAGCACGACGCGGATGTTCTTGGCGAGCTGGCGAATGAAGTTCTTGCGAACAGGCCGGCTCTTGATGGTGATCTCTGGGAAGACTTTTACGATTAGTTTCATGGAAAACAGCGCGCGAGGTGCCAGCCGAAAAAGAGGGGGCAGGATTATAGCGGAAATTGCTCAGCTTTTAACCAGTTATCGTACAGAAGGTTTTCGACGCACCATTTTGGTTCGCCGCGGATTGCTAGCGCATCAAATCAGTGCGACAAATCGGCGCAATTTGCCGAAAAACCGCCTAAACGCTTGGGTTTGGGGCAAAAAACCCAACTCGGGGCACTGGCATGCAAATTGCTCCCTTGTGAGGCAGGTTGCCTTGGCAGACTATTCGCGCCCGGCATCACCCAAATTACAGGGCTCACCATTACCAGCCCTTATTCACCCCGGAGGACAACATGTCGAAGTCGGTTCAACTCATCAAAGATCATGACGTCAAGTGGATTGATCTGCGCTTCACTGACACCAAAGGCACCCAGCATCACGTCACCATGCCAGCCCGTGACGCGCTGGAAGATGACTTCTTCGAAGTCGGCAAGATGTTCGACGGTTCGTCGATCTCTGGCTGGAAAGGCATCGAAGCCTCCGACATGATCCTGCTGCCAGACGACGAAACCGCCGTCCTGGACCCGTTCACCGAAGAGCCGACCCTGATCCTGGTCTGCGACATCATCGAACCTTCGACCATGCAAGGTTACGATCGCGACCCGCGCGCCATCGCTCACCGTGCTGAAGAATACCTGAAGTCCACCGGTATCGGTGACACCGTATTCGCCGGTCCAGAGCCAGAATTCTTTATCTTCGACGAAGTGAAGTTCAAGTCCGACATCTCCGGCTCCATGTTCAAGATCTACTCCGAACAAGGTTCGTGGATGTCCGACCAGGACATCGAAGGCGGCAACAAAGGCCACCGTCCAGGCGTGAAAGGTGGTTACTTCCCAGTTCCGCCGTTCGACCACGACCACGAAATCCGTACTGCCATGTGCAACGCACTGGAAGAAATGGGCCAGGTCGTTGAAGTTCACCACCACGAAGTGGCAACTGCTGGCCAGAACGAAATCGGCGTCAAGTTCAACACCCTGGTGAAGAAGGCCGACGAAGTCCAGACCCTGAAGTACGTTGTTCACAACGTTGCCGACGCTTACGGGCGCACCGCTACCTTCATGCCCAAGCCTCTGTACGGCGATAACGGTTCGGGCATGCACGTTCACATGTCCATCTCCAAAGATGGCAAGAACACCTTCGCTGGCGAAGGCTATGCCGGCCTGTCCGACACCGCCCTGTATTTCATCGGCGGTATCATCAAGCACGGTAAGGCCCTGAACGGCTTCACCAACCCTGCGACCAACTCGTACAAGCGTCTGGTCCCAGGTTTCGAAGCTCCGGTTATGCTGGCCTACTCGGCTCGCAACCGTTCCGCCTCGATCCGTATTCCTTACGTCAACAGCCCTCGCGGCCGTCGTATCGAAGCACGTTTCCCGGACCCGGCTGCCAACCCTTACCTGGCCTTCGCAGCACTGCTGATGGCCGGCCTGGACGGTATCCAGAACAAGATCCACCCTGGCGACGCAGCTGACAAAAACCTGTACGACCTGCCGCCTGAAGAGGCGAAAGAGATCCCACAAGTGTGCGGCAGCCTGAAAGAAGCCCTGGAAGAGCTGGACAAAGGTCGTGCGTTCCTGACCAAAGGCGGCGTTTTCAGCGACGACTTCATCGACGCTTACATCGCCCTGAAAAGCGAAGAAGAAATCAAGGTGCGTACCTTCGTACACCCACTGGAATACGAGCTGTACTACAGCTGCTAATCCGGTGACGCTGGCGCAAGCCGCGTGATTTGAAAAAAGCCTCCTTCGGGAGGCTTTTTTATGGGGCTGGATTTTCAGAAATACGCATCTGCATCATGAAAATCTAGAGCCCTACACACAGGGCTGGCAACTCGATGGATCAGGCCATGGTACGGTGCAATAAACGTGGGACCGGGCTCTGCCCGGGAAGCGCCGCGCGGGCGGCGCTCGATCTCAAGAGCGCTACAACATCTTCGGCTAGCACCTGGTGGCCATGACGCGGTCTACTGTCGATAAAACCGCAAAACCCCGATGTGCCTGATTTGAAATTGCATGGGCCTTATAGGTGCATGTCTTAGTGTCTCTGGCGCCCTTCAGATCGAGCGCCGCCCGCGCGGCGCTTCGCGGGCAGAGCCCGCTCCCACATTTGTTGCACCGTACCATGGCCTGATCCATCGAGTTGCAAGCCTTGTCGCCCGGCTTGAGATCTTTTTACGCCCCCCCAAAAATAAGGAAAGCCCCCCATGAAACACCCATTGATCGCCACCCTGCTGCTCGGCGCCCTCGCCCAACCCGCCTTCGCCGCTGCGCCGCCAACCCTCGCGCCCTTGCTGGACAGCGTGCAGCAACGCCTGGAAATCGCCCCCAAGGTGGCACTGACCAAGTGGGACAGCCACAAGCCGGTGCTGGACGCGCCGCGTGAGCGCGACGTGATCGCCGGTGCCGGCAAGCTGGCTGCTGACTACAAGGTGGATAGCGCCCTGGCTGAGCAATTCTTCGCCGCGCAGATCGAAGCCAACAAGCTGGTGCAATACGGCTTGCTAACGCAATGGAATGCCAAGGGCGGCGCCCCTGATACGCCACGTGCAGACCTGGCCAAGGACATTCGCCCGCTGCTGGACGTGCTGCAGAAGCAACTGCTGGAGCGCCTGGCGGCCTTTGCCCCGTCGCGCAACGATGCCCAGTGCCCACGCTGGCTGGCCAGCGCCATTGAAGCGCGCAAGGCTGACGCCCTGCAGCGCAACGCGCTGATACGCGCCACGGGCGAACTGTGCGCCAAGCCTTCCTGACCCACCCCCCAGTCCCGTTATCGTAGGGGCTGCCGAAAGGCTGCGAAAAGGTCCGCAGGACCTTCAGCGGTGTCATGCCGATCGCGGGGCGGCGTCTGATGACGCGGTGCAGCCGCCGGCGGTTGGTACAAAGCCGAAACCATTCGTCGGTGATTCTGTTCTATGCTGGCACCTGGGCCGCCAGGCCACTTTCTTCCCATGAGCCGACAGGAAGCGTCCATGCGTTCATGCCTCATCTGCCTGCTGATGCTGCTCGCCCTGCCGGCCTGGGCGCAGATCTACAAGTACACCGATGCCGAAGGCAATACCGCGTACTCCAACCAGCCGCCCCAGGGTACCGCCGCGCAAACGGTAGAGTTGCCACCGCTCAACAGCGTGCAACCCCAGGCCCCGGTGGCGCCGATGGTGCCCGTGCCGCGTCAGAACGATGAGAACCAGCCGCTCTACCGCACCCTGCAACTCACCGACATCCCCACCGAAGAGGCTCTGCGCGCCAATAACGGTACCTTTACCGTAGGTGTGCTAATCGACCCGCGCCTGCGCCAGGAGCACCGCCTGCGCCTGCTGCTGGACGGCCAGCCCTATGGCCCGCCCACCAACGTGCCACGCCTGCAACTGGTGAGCCTGGACCGCGGTGACCACAGCCTGGCGGTGCAGGTACTGCTCAATGACCGCGTGGTGCAACAGAGCCCCACGGTGACCTTCACGCTGCAACGCTTCCACCTGCCCCCTGCCGGAAAACGCCCATGAACCGCCTGCTGTTGGCTATCGTGCTGCTGGCCGCGTCCAGCACGACGATGGCCGAGGTCTACACCTACATCGATGCCCAGGGTGACCGCGTCTATACCGACAAGCCCCACGCCAACGCCACCCGCGTGGATGTGCGGCCCAGCAACAACATGAGCGCCGGGCCGCCCTTGCCAACCCCGGCGCGCAAGCTGGTGAAAAAACAGCCGCCCAGCCATTACGACATGCTGCGCATCCTGATCCCTGAGCCCGACGCCACCATCCAAGATGCCTCGGGCGACATGATCGTGACCATCACCAGCGACCCGCCACTGATGCCCAACCATGGCTATCGACTGCTGATGGACGGCAACGTCATCGCCGGGCCTGCGGTGAGCCCGGTGTTTGCACTCAAGAACGTTGATCGCGGCACGCACCAATTGGCAGCAGAGGTCATCGACAATGAGGAAACGGTCATTGAACGCACGCCCAACCAGCCGTTCCACATGCAGCGCATTTCGCTGATCCAGAAACGCCGCAACAACCCCTGCACCACCGCCGACTACGGCGTACGCCCGGAATGCCCGCTCGCCGATAAACCCGCGGATGACGACGACTGACATCTGCACCCGCTATAGTGAAAGCCAGCGCTCTGTTTTGGTGCGCACAATCAGCCAGTCTGCACACGCGCAGCCCATTTTGGGTCAATCCTGAACGAGACCGTGCCCGGTGCGTCATTTAATGAGCAGGGAAAGCGCTATTTTTGGCTGGCCGCGCTTCTTTTCGGAGCCTTGGTTTGGTTCTTGCATTTTAGATGTATCAGCGGATTACCAGCCCGCGCCGCTTCGGACCGCCGTCCGGTGGCGATGAGCCAAAAGAGGTCAACGACAGCTAATGACCATCAGTGATGCCTTGCACCGACTGCTACTGGACAACCTGACCACCGCCACCATTCTGCTCAATGCCGAACTGCGCCTGGAGTACATGAACCCGGCAGCCGAAATGCTCTTGGCCATCAGCGGCCAGCGTAGCCATGGCCAGTTCATCAGCGAGCTGTTCACGGAGTCGGCCGAGGCGCTCAATTCCCTGCGCCAGGCCGTGGAACAGGCACACCCATTCACCAAGCGCGAAGCGATGCTCACCGCACTGACCGGCCAGACCCTGACCGTCGACTATGCGGTGACACCCATCCTGAACAACGGCCACACCCTGCTGCTGCTGGAAGTGCACCCGCGCGACCGTCTGTTGCGCATCACCAAGGAAGAGGCGCAACTGTCCAAGCAGGAAACCACCAAGATGCTGGTGCGCGGCCTGGCCCACGAGATCAAGAACCCGCTGGGCGGGATCCGTGGCGCCGCCCAATTGCTGGCCCGGGAGCTGCCCGAGGAAAGCCTGAAGGACTACACCAACGTCATCATCGAAGAGGCCGATCGCCTGCGCAACCTGGTGGACCGCATGCTGGGCTCCAACAAGCTGCCGTCGCTGGCCATGACCAACGTGCACGAAGTGCTGGAGCGCGTTTCCAGCCTGGTGGAAGCAGAGAGCCAGGGTGGCATCACGTTGGTGCGTGACTACGACCCCAGCATCCCGGACGTGTTGATTGACCGCGAGCAGATGATCCAGGCCGTGCTCAATATCGTGCGCAACGCCATGCAGGCCATCAGCGGCCAGAACGAGTTGCGCCTGGGCCGAATCAGCCTGCGCACCCGCACCATGCGTCAGTTCACCATTGGCCACACCCGCCACCGGCTGGTGACCAAGATAGAAATCACCGATAACGGACCCGGTATACCGGCCGAACTCCAGGAAACCATTTTCTACCCAATGGTCAGCGGGCGTCCGGACGGTACAGGCCTAGGCCTTGCCATTACCCAGAACATCATCAGCCAGCACCAAGGGCTGATCGAGTGTGAAAGCCACCCCGGCCATACCACTTTCTCGATCTTCCTGCCGCTGGAACAAGGAGCCGCTTCGTCATGAGCCGTAGTGAAACTGTCTGGATCGTCGATGACGACCGTTCCATCCGTTGGGTTCTGGAAAAAGCCTTGCAACAGGAAGGCATGACCACCCAAAGCTTCGACAGTGCCGACGGCGTCATGAGCCGCCTGGCTCGCCAGCAGCCGGACGTGATTATCTCCGACATCCGCATGCCCGGCGCCAGTGGCCTGGACCTGCTGGCGCGCATTCGCGAGCAGTTCCCGCGCCTGCCGGTGATCATCATGACCGCCCACTCGGACCTGGACAGCGCCGTGGCGTCGTACCAGGGCGGCGCGTTCGAGTACCTGCCCAAGCCGTTCGACGTGGACGAGGCCGTGGCCCTGGTCAAGCGCGCCAACCAGCACGCTCAGGAACAGCAAGGCCTGACCGAAGTACCAACCCTGACCCGCACCCCGGAAATCATCGGTGAAGCGCCGGCGATGCAGGAAGTGTTCCGCGCCATTGGCCGGTTGAGCCATTCCAACATCACCGTGCTGATCAACGGCGAGTCGGGTACCGGTAAAGAGCTGGTGGCCCACGCCCTGCACCGTCACAGCCCGCGGGCCGCGTCGCCGTTCATTGCATTGAACATGGCGGCCATTCCCAAGGACCTGATGGAATCGGAGCTGTTCGGTCATGAGAAAGGCGCCTTCACCGGCGCAGCCAACCTGCGTCGCGGCCGCTTCGAGCAGGCCGACGGTGGCACGCTATTCCTCGACGAGATCGGCGACATGCCGGCCGACACCCAGACCCGCCTGTTGCGCGTGCTGGCCGACGGCGAGTTCTACCGCGTGGGCGGCCACACCCCGGTGAAGGTTGACGTGCGCATCATCGCCGCCACTCACCAGAACCTGGAAACCCTGGTGCATGCGGGTAAGTTCCGTGAGGACTTGTTCCACCGCCTGAACGTGATCCGCATTCACATCCCACGCCTGTCGGACCGTCGCGAAGACATCCCTACCCTGGCCAAGCACTTCCTCAGCCGCGCCGCCCAGGAGCTGGCCGTAGAGCCCAAGCTGCTGAAGTCGGAGACCGAGGAATACCTGAAGAACCTGCCGTGGCCCGGCAACGTGCGCCAGTTGGAGAACACCTGCCGCTGGATCACAGTGATGGCCTCGGGCCGCGAAGTGCACATCGGCGACCTGCCACCCGAGTTGCTCAGCCTGCCTCAGGATGCAGCCCCGGTGACCAACTGGGAACAGGCCCTGCGCCAATGGGCCGACCAGGCCCTGGCACGCGGCCAGTCCAGCCTGCTGGACAGCGCTGTGCCGAGTTTCGAGCGCATCATGATCGAGACCGCCCTGAAGCACACTGCCGGCCGCCGTCGCGACGCCGCCGTGCTGCTGGGCTGGGGCCGCAACACCTTGACGCGCAAGATCAAGGAGCTGGGCATGAAGGTTGATGGTGGGGACGAGGATGAGGGCGACGACGCCTGATTCGTCCTGCCGTTCAATAAAAAAGCCCGCCAGCGACCCTGGTGGGCTTTTTTTGTAATGAGCATGGCTGTTGTAGAAGCGGGCTTTGCCCACTCCCACAACCCGAACGTCGCCGACAGGGGCGGCGCAAAAATTCGCCGCTTTTGTGCACTGGCTGTTTTTTGTGCACCGCCACAAGGCGTTTTTGGCCTTGGATCCCGCCAGAATGCCACCTTTGGACATACCCTGAAATTTTCCGTTCATCGCCAAACCCGCCAAATACAAGGCTTGCAGCCGCCGCATCACAAATTCGCAACATGTTGAGCGCATTTTTTCAAAAGCTGGCACGCGGGCTGCAATGTAGTTAGTGCGAGACAGGAAACACTCCCAGTTTTGGGGTCCTTGGTACAGGCAGGCCGGGGAATCCCTATTTTACACCGGGACGCGCAGCACTCGACGAGGGTTGCGGTTCCACACCCGTTTTGGGGACCTTGGTACAGGCAGGCCGGGGATTCCCCTTCTTTACAACGGGGCGCGCAACACGCGACGAGCGCTGCGCCCCCCTCCCGCTTTTGGGGACCTTGGTACAGGCAGGCCGGGGATTCCCTCTTTTATTCCTCCCGGAGGCTGAGCTTCAGCCTCCAGCGACCTCCCTCCTCTTCCCCGCTGATGTCACCCTGCAAAGGGCGCGCCGCCACCACATTCAACAACAACCCATTCTCACCCGGCTGCGTACGCCAGTTGGCTTTCTTGCCGTTGACGTCCACCTGGCCATTGCGGGTCAGGCCGTGCGCCTGGAATTGCACCACCAGGGCGCCGTCCACCGTAGTGGTCTCAACCTTGGGCTGGCCGCTGAACCAGAACACCAGCGCTGCGGGCTGTTCCTCGATCTTCACCAGTTCCAGGGTTTCGGGATTGGTCAGCTTGCCGATCATCAAGCCCACCATCAGGCCGATTATCGCCAACGACACCATCACCCGCGGGAACAGGCTCGGACGCGGGTCCGGTTCAGGGGTAGAATGCTGCCCGTCTTTCAGTTCGGAGCCGTGCATGTTTCACGTCATCCTTTTTCAACCAGAGATACCGCCCAATACGGGCAACATTATACGGCTATGCGCCAACAGCGGCTGCCACCTGCACTTGATCGAACCGATCGGCTTCGAACTCGATGACAAGCGCCTGCGCCGTGCCGGGCTGGACTACCACGAGTACGCCACGCTCAAGCGCCACGCCGACCTTGCCAGCTGCCTTGAGTCGCTGGGCAACCCGCGACTGTTTGCGTTCACCACCAAGGGCTCCAAGCCGTTTCACGAGGTGAGCTTCGCCGATGGCGATGCCTTCCTGTTCGGCCCCGAGAGCCGCGGCCTGCCGCCCGAAGTGCTGGACCCGCTGGGCAGCGACCAGCGCCTGCGCCTGCCGATGCGCGAGGGCTGCCGCAGCCTGAACCTGTCCAACACCGTGGCCATTGCCGTGTACGAAGCCTGGCGCCAGCTGGGTTTCGCCTGATCACGGGTCGTGGGAGCGGGCTTTGCCCGCGAAAGGCTCGACGCGCACTGTCAGTTAAATCGCGGCGCCCTTTTCGCGGGCAGAGCCCGCCCCCACGAAACCAAAGATGTTAGGTTCCACAAAAAAGCGCCCCGAAGGGCGCTTTTTGCGGTGCGGCAAGCCTTACTGCAGCGAAGGCTTCGGCGCTTCGCCGGCTTCCTGCATGCGTTGCAGCTCTTGCGCGTACAGGGCGTCGAAGTTGACCGGGGCCAGCATCAGCGCCGGGAACGAGCCACGCACTACCAGGCTGTCCAGGGTTTCGCGCGCATACGGGAACAGGATGTTAGGGCAGAAGGCACCCAGGGTGTGGCTCAGGGAAGCATCATCCAGGTTCTTGATCAGGAAGATACCGGCCTGCTGTACTTCAGCGATGAAGGCTACCTCTTCACCGTTCTTGACGGTGACCGACAGGGTCAGCACGACTTCGTGAAAACCTTCTTCCAGCGCTTTCTGGCGAGTGTTCAGGTCCAGGGCAACGCTTGGCTCCCACTGCTGACGAAAGATGGCCGGGCTTTTCGGCGCTTCGAACGACAGGTCACGCACGTAGATGCGCTGCAGGGAGAATTGCGGGGCGTCAGCTTCTTCGTTTGCCGCGCCGTTGTTCGGTTGATCAGTCATCGCAGATCCTTCTTACATTAAGGTCGTAACGTGGTTTGAATTCAGGCCTTGAGCAGCGCGTCGAGCTTGCCGGCGCGCTCCAGGGCATACAGGTCGTCACAGCCGCCTACGTGGCGTTCGCCGATCCAGACTTGCGGTACCGACGTGCGACCGGCCTTCTGGGCCATGGCCGCACGCACTTGCGGCTGGCCGTCGACGCGGATTTCTTCGAAGGCGACACCCTTGCTTTCCAGCAGGGCCTTGGCCCGTGTGCAGTAGGGGCACCAATCGCTGGAGTAGACGACGACGTGGGTCATTTCACTTTACCAGTGGAAGATTGTCAGCACGCCAGCTGGAAACACCACCTGACAGTTTTGCCGCGTTGTAGCCGGCCTTGAGCAGATCGCGCGCGGTGGTACCGGCATGCTGGCCGATGCTGTCGACGATGATCAGGGTCTTGCCCTTGTGCTTCTCAAGCTCGGCCATGCGGCTGGCCACCTTGTCCTGGGGAATGTTCAGGGCGCCGACGATGTGGCCGGTGGCGTAGTCTTTCTTGGCACGGATGTCGATGATCACGGCCTGCTCGGCGTTGACCAGCGCGGTCAGCTCGCGTGGGCTGAGGCTTTTGCCGCCACGGCTCATTTCCAGAACGAGCAACATGATCGCCAAGATGGCGAAGGCGCCAACGAGCAGATAGTGATTAGTGGCAAATTCAATCAGGTGAGCGGCCATCAGCAGGTTCCAGGGCGTTAAAATGTCGGCCAGTATACACAGCAGTCAAAGTGGGCCAAAGCCCGCCGGGCGCAACCTTCACGGAACCCGCCCCACCAGGCCTTGTCTGTGCTTCATAACTGCGATTGATGAAGGTTATTCGCAAGCGTCGGCTTCTATGCCCTAAAATACGCTTCTCCTTTTCCATCTGACATAGCCGCGAGTGGATCTATGACAACCACGCCTAAACCTTTGGTCCTGATCATCCTGGATGGTTTCGGTCACAGCGAAAGCCACGAATACAATGCTGTCTATTCGGCGAACAAACCGACGCTGGACCGGCTGACCAAGACCATGCCCAACGGCCTGATCTCCGGTTCCGGCATGGACGTGGGCCTGCCCGACGGTCAGATGGGCAATTCCGAGGTCGGCCACATGAACCTGGGCGCCGGCCGCGTGGTGTATCAGGACTTCACCCGCGTGACCAAGGCTATCCGTGACGGCGAGTTCTTCGAAAACCCCACTATCTGCGCCGCCGTAGACAAGGCCGTCGGCGCCGGCAAGGCCGTGCACATCATGGGCCTGCTGTCGGACGGCGGCGTGCACAGCCACCAGGACCACATCGTGGCCATGGCCGAGCTGGCCGCCAAACGCGGCGCCGAGAAGCTCTACCTGCACGCCTTCCTCGACGGCCGCGACACCCCGCCAAAAAGCGCCGAAGCGCCGCTTGAGCTGATGGACAAGACCTTCGCCCGCCTGGGCAAGGGCCGCACCGCCAGCATCATCGGCCGCTACTTCGCCATGGACCGTGACAACCGCTGGGACCGCGTCACAGCGGCCTACGAGCTGATTGCCGACGGCACCAGCGAATTCAACGCCGCCAGCGCCGTGGAAGGCCTGAACGCCGCCTACGAGCGTGGCGAGAGCGACGAGTTCGTCAAGGCCACCAGCATTGGCGACAAGGTGCGGGTGGAAGACGGCGACGCCGTGGTGTTCATGAACTTCCGCGCCGACCGTGCCCGCGAGCTGACCCGCGTGTTCGTCGAAGACAACTTTGCCGACTTCGCCCGCAAGCGCCAGCCGAAACTGGCCGGCTTCGTGGGCCTGACCCAGTACTCGGCGAAAATCCCGGCCCCGGCTGCCTTCGCCGCCGGCAGCCTGCACAACGTGCTGGGCGAATACCTGGCCGACAACGGCAAGACCCAGCTGCGCATCGCCGAAACCGAAAAATACGCCCACGTGACCTTCTTCTTCTCGGGCGGCCGCGAAGAGCCGTTCAAAGGCGAAGAACGCATCCTGATTCCATCGCCGAAGGTCGCCACCTACGACCTGCAGCCGGAAATGAATGCGCCCCTGGTAACCGACAAGATCGTCGAGGCCATCGAAAACCAGCGCTTCGACGTGATCGTGGTCAACTACGCCAACGGCGACATGGTGGGCCACAGCGGCGTGATGGAGGCGGCGGTCAAGGCCGTTGAGTGCCTGGACACCTGCGTCGGCCGTATCGTCGAAGCCCTGGACAAGGTGGGCGGCGAAGCGCTGATCACCGCCGACCATGGCAACTGCGAGCAGATGGAAGACGAATCCACCGGCCAGGCGCACACCGCGCACACCACGGAGCCGGTGCCATTCATCTACGTGGGCAAGCGCAAGCTCACGGTTCGCGAGGGCGGCGTGCTGGCTGACGTGGCGCCGACCATGCTGTACCTCATGAACATGCAGAAACCGCAGGAAATGACCGGCCACTCGATTCTGATCGAAGGCTAAGCTCATGGCGGGGGCCTGGGAACAGCACCTTGACCCCCGCCTTGGATGAAACGTCCGGCGGTTGCCGCCGAGGCGTTTTTTTTGCAGCTCGCGGCGGGCATACTAGGCCCGTCTCCACATTGGTATCGCCCACCCCCATGCTTCGTGCACTGATAGCCCTAGCCCTTACCTGCCTGCTGAGTACGGCCTATGCCGACGACCGTGCGCAAACCCAACAGCAGTTGGATGCCACCAAGCAGGACATCGCCGAACTGAAGAAACAGCTCAGCCAGGTGCAGGATCAAAAAAACGGCGTGCAGAAAGACCTGCGCGGAACTGAAACCCAGATGGGCAAGCTGGAGAAGCAGGTGGAGGCCCTGCAAACCGAACTAAAAAAGACCCAAGGCGAGCTGGATCGCCTAGCCCTGCAAAAAGATCAACTCCAGCAAAATAAGACCGAGCAACAGCGCCTGATCGCCATCCAGGCCCGTGCCGCCTACCAAGGCGGCCGCCAGGAGTACCTCAAGCTGCTGCTCAATCAGCAGAATCCGGAGAAATTCGCGCGCACGCTGACCTATTACGACTACATGAGCAACGCCCGCATGGCGCAGCTCAAGCAGTTCAATGACACCTTGCGCCAGCTGGCCGACGTCGAGAAAGACATGTCCGGCCAGCAGGCGCAACTGCTTGCCCAGCAGGCCAGCCTGGACAGCCAGCGCCAGGACCTGGACAAGGTACGCAAGGAGCGCCAGGCCGCCCTGGCCAAGCTCAACGACAGCTACAAGCAACAAGACCAGAAGCTTGCCTCGCGCCAGCAGGACCAGGAAGACCTGGCCAAGGTGCTCAAGACCATCGAGGAAACCCTGGCACGCCAGGCCCGCGAAGCCGAGGAAGCACGTCAGAAAGCCCTGCTGGCCGCACAGGAAGCCGAGAAGCAGCGCCAGCGTGAAAACGCCCAGGCCAAGGCTGACGATGCGCCAAAACGCCCCAAAGCAACGCCAGGTGCACTAGTCTCCAGTGGCGGTGCCAACTTTGGCGGCCCATTTGCAGCAGGTCGCGGAAAACTTCCATGGCCTGTTGATGGTCGATTGTTGGCACGTTTTGGTGAAACTCGCGGCGACGATGCGCGAACCAAGTGGGATGGTGTCATGATCAGCGCACCGGCCGGCACCCAGGTGCACGCCGTGCACGGCGGCCGCGTGGTGTTTGCCGATTGGTTGCGTGGCGCCGGACTTCTGGTCATTCTCGACCATGGGGACGGCTACTTGACATTGTACGGGCATAACCAGAGCCTGCTCAAGGGTGCCGGGGATGTGGTAAAGGCCGGCGAAGCGATCTCTACCGTCGGCAACAGTGGTGGGCAGGACACTTCGGCATTGTATTTTGCCGTTCGCCAGCAAGGTCGCCCCAGCGATCCTTCGCAATGGTGCCGCGGCTGAAGTCGGCACCAACTAAAAGGGCGTTATGGCCGTCATGAATGACGGCACGCCGATGCCCCGAAAGGCGCAAAACCAGAATCAGGAGTTCGTTCGTCATGCTGCACTTGCCCCGCCTTACCTCGCTGGCCCTGACGATCGCCGTGGTGATCGGCGCCCCGCTCGCCCGTGCTGCCGAGCCTGCACACCTGGCCGCCACCACCACGACCGCACCGGCACCGGCCGCTGCCGCCGCCGACCCGAGCAAGGCACCGCTGCCGCTGGACGAGCTGCGCACCTTCGCCGAGGTCATGGACCGCATCAAGGCCGCCTACGTGGAGCCGGTGGACGACAAGACCCTGCTGGAGAACGCCATCAAGGGCATGCTCAGCAACCTTGACCCGCACTCGGCCTACCTGGGCCCGGAAGACTTCCAGGAACTGCAGGAAAGCACCAGCGGCGAATTCGGCGGCCTGGGCATCGAAGTGGGCGTGGAAGACGGCTTCATCAAGGTGGTCTCGCCCATCGACGACACCCCGGCCACCAAGGCAGGCATCGAGGCAGGCGACCTGATCGTCAAGATCAACGGCCAGCCTACCCGCGGTCAGAGCATGAACGAAGCCGTGGACAAGATGCGCGGCAAGATCGGCGAGAAGATCACCCTGACCCTGGTGCGCAACGGTGGCAACCCGTTTGACGTGACCCTGGCCCGCGCGGTCATCCAGGTCAAGAGCGTCAAGGCGCAGATGCTGGAAGACGGCTACGGCTACATCCGCATCACCCAGTTCCAGGTCAAGACCGGCGAGGAAGTCTCCAAGGCCCTGGCCAAGCTGCGCAAGGACAACGGCAAAAAGCTCAACGGCCTGGTGCTGGACCTGCGCAACAACCCGGGTGGCGTGTTGCAGGCAGCCGTTGAAGTGGTGGACCACTTCATCAGCAGCGGCCTGATCGTGTACACCAAGGGCCGCATCGCCAACTCCGAGCTGCGCTTCTCGGCCACCGGCCACGATGAAAGCGATGGCGTGCCGTTGGTGGTGCTGATCAATGGCGGCAGCGCCTCGGCCTCGGAAATCGTGGCCGGCGCCCTGCAGGACCACAAGCGTGGCGTGCTGATGGGCACCGACAGCTTCGGCAAGGGCTCGGTGCAGACCGTGCTGCCGCTCAACAACGACCGCGCGTTGAAGATCACCACGGCGCTGTACTACACGCCTAATGGCCGCAGCATCCAGGCCCAGGGCATTGTCCCGGACGTGGAAGTGCGCCAGGGCAAGCTCACCAGCGACCAGCCCGACAGCGAGAACTTCAAGGAAGCCGACCTGCAGGGTCACCTGGGCAACGGCAACGGTGGCAAGGATCGCCCATCGTCCAGCCAGAGCCCCGTGGGCAAGGCCAAGGCCCGCCCGCAGGATGGCGACTTCCAACTGAGCCAGGCCCTGTCGCTGCTCAAGGGCCTGAGCGTGACCCGCAACAAGTGATGCCTTTTCGCGCCGTACTGCTGGCCCTGCTCTGCTGCCTGACCGGCGTGGCCCATGCCACGTCGGACAGCGGCGACGCCAAGCCCCGCAAGGCCTACTTCACGCTGATCATCGACGACCTGGGGCAAAACCTGCCTCGGGACCGTCGCGCCCTGGCACTGCCCGGCCCGGTTACCCTGGCGGTGATGCCCGACACCCCGCACGCCGCCGAATTCGCCCGCGAGGCGCACAAGGCCGGCAAGACGGTGATCGTGCACATGCCCATGGACCCTGCCACCGGCCCGTTCGCCTGGCACCCCGACCTGCCCATGGAAGAGTTGCGCAACCGCTTGCAGGCGGCCCTCAAGGCCGTGCCCTACGCGGCGGGCATGAACAACCATGAAGGCAGCAAGATGACCTCGCAGCCCGAGGCCATGGCCATGCTCATGGGTGAGTTGCAGTCACGTAACCTGTTCTTCGTCGACAGCCGTACCAGCGCCGCCACCGTGGCGGCGGCCAAGGCCCAGGACATCGGCCTGGCGCATGTTTCGCGGGATGTATTCCTGGATGACGTGCGCACCCCCGAAGCGGTGGCCAAGCAACTGCAGACAGCCATTGCCCATGCGAAGAAGTTCGGTTCGGTGGTGGTCATCGGCCACCCCTACCCAGTCACCCTGGACTTGCTGGAGCACGAGTTGCCCAACCTCAAGGGCAACGGCATCGACTGGATACCCATCCGCCAGATGATCGCCCAGCGCGCCAACCGCGCCATGCCGGCGCATGGCAAGGATGGCACCTACAAGCCCGCCCCCGCTCAGCCGTAACTGACAGTGTGGGATAGGGGCCGGCCATCCGGCTCTGCCCGCGAAAAGGTCACCGCGGTGGGTCAGAAAATATGCGGCGCTCTTTGCGCGGGTAGAACCCGCTCCCACAATTGCAACTATGGGTGGCGTTTCAGAGGTAACGAGCCATGATGTCGTCGATATGGCCGTCGGCGCGCATCTGGTTCAGGGCCTGCTGCAGGCGCTCCACCACCTCATCCGGCGTGTCCTTGTTCAACGCCAGGTACAGTTCGGCGCTGTTGAAGCGCAGCACCGTCTTGAGCCCGTTCACGCCTTCCTGGCGCGCCAGGTAGCGGCCGGCCGGGTCGCCGGTGGCCCACACATCGATTTCACCATTCTTCAGCTTGGCGGCGTTGTCCTGGTCGCGCAGGGCGATCACCGGGTGCATGCCTTCGCGGGTCAGGGTTTCGGCGATGGCGTCGCCCTTATAGGCGCCGATCTTCAGGCGACGGGCCTGGGCCAGGTTGTCGAACTTGAGCTTGCTGTCGGCACGCGCCAGCAAAATCCAGTCATCCGGGCCAATAGGGCCAACCCACTTGAATGACTGCTCGCGCTCGGGCAGGCGCGCCGTGACGAACACGCCGTAACCTGGGTTCTGCATGGCCAGCTTGTAGATACGGTCCCAGGGGAAACGCAGGGTCATGCTGTAGCTGATACCCGCACGCTTGAACATCTCGCGCACCACATCGGCGGCGATGCCCTGGATATTGTCTTCACGCGCGAAGTTCTTGCCGTCAGCGGCCATGTTGTAAGGCGGGAAGTTTTCGGTGAGCAAGACCATGGAGTAGTCGGCTGGCACCTCGGCATGGGCACCGAGGGCAAACGACAGGCAAACACTGGTCAGGCAGGCGAGTGCAAAACGCTTCATGAGAGTCGAGCCCCACATCCATGGCTGTCGAACGAAACACTAAGGCAATTCGCCATCACTGGCAATACATGTGGGAGCTGCCTTGCCAGCTCCCACACGCTTATAACGCTCAGCGAACGACGATACCCTGCCTGGCCATGAACGCCTTGGCTTCCGGCACGGTGTATTCACCGAAGTGAAAAATGCTGGCGGCCAACACGGCGCTGGCGTGGCCTTCGATCACGCCGTCAGCCAGGTGCTGCAGGTTGCCAACGCCGCCCGAGGCAATGACCGGGATGCCCAGGGCATCGCTGATGGCGCGGGTGACGCCCAGGTCAAAGCCGTTCTTCATGCCGTCCTGGTCCATGCTGGTCAGCAGGATCTCACCGGCACCCAGGCCTTCCATCTTCATGGCCCACTCAACGGCGTCCAGGCCCGTGGGCTTGCGGCCGCCATGGGTGAAGATTTCCCAGCGCGGGGTTTCACCCGGGCCTGAGACCTTCTTGGCGTCGATGGCCACCACGATGCACTGCGAACCGAAATGCTGCGCTGCCTCGCCCACGAACTCTGGGTTGAACACCGCGGCGGTGTTGATAGAGACCTTGTCGGCACCGGCATTGAGCAGGTTGCGGATGTCCTGCACCGTGCGCACGCCACCGCCCACGGTCAGCGGGATAAACACCTGGCTGGCCATGCGCTCGACGGTGTGCAGCGTGGTATCACGGCCGTCGACGCTGGCCGTGATGTCCAGGAAGGTAATCTCGTCCGCGCCCTGCTCGTCGTAACGGCGGGCGATTTCCACCGGGTCACCGGCGTCGCGGATGTTCTCGAACTTCACGCCCTTCACCACACGGCCGTTGTCCACGTCCAGGCAAGGGATGATGCGTTTGGCCAGCGCCATGGGCTTAATCTCCGATTAAGAGCTTTGAGCTGCAAGCTTGAAGCTGCAAGCTGAAGCGGATTGCGGTTGCTGTTACTTGCAGCTTGTAGCTTGTAGCTTGCGGCTTTTAGCTAGCCACGTAGCCATCGCAGAACGCCTGGGCTTCGGCCACGTCCAGGGTGCCTTCGTAGATGGCACGGCCGGTGATGGCGCCGATGATGCCAGGTGCCTTGGCGTCCAGCAGGGCCTTGATGTCACCCAGGTTGTGGATGCCACCGGAGGCGATGACGGGGATCTTGGTGGCCGCAGCCAGGGCTGCGGTGAACGGCACGTTACAGCCCTGCATCATGCCGTCTTTGGCGATGTCGGTGTAGACGATGGCGCTGACGCCGTCGGCTTCGAAACGCTTGGCCAGGTCGATGACCTGCACGCTGCTCACTTCAGCCCAGCCGTCGGTGGCGACGAAACCGTCCTTGGCGTCCAGGCCGACAATGACCTTGCCCGGGAATGCCTTGCAGGCTTCGGCCACGAATTCTGGCTGTTTCACAGCCTTGGTGCCGATGATCACGTAGCTGACGCCCGCTTTCACGTAGTGCTCGATGGTTTCCAGCGAACGAATGCCGCCGCCGATCTGGATCGGCAGGTGCGGGTAGCGCTTGGCGATGGCGGTAACCACTTCGCCGTTGACCGGCTGGCCTTCGAAGGCGCCGTTCAGGTCGACCAGATGCAGACGGCGGCAGCCGCCCTCCACCCACTTGGCAGCCATGCTCACCGGGTCATCGGAGAACACCGTGGAATCTTCCATGCGGCCCTGGCGCAGACGTACGCAGGCACCGTCTTTAAGATCGATAGCAGGGATAATCAGCATCGCTTTTTCCTTCGTAAAAAGAGCTGCAAGCCAGTAGCTGCAAGCTGCAAGAGGTTCCGCGTCGATACACAGCTTTTGCTTGAAGCTTGAAGCTTGTAGCGATCAGCTGCTCTTTTCGAGCGCCCACAGGTCGCTTTCAATGCTCTCGAAACGCTCCTTGAGGTGCGCCTGAACATCGAAAATCGCCCTGTTGTAATAGTGCGGAGCAATTTCACGGGTAAACAGCTCAAGAATTTCCGCCGCCTCGAACGACCCCAGGTCCAGCTCGAAGCGGTCCTCCATGAAGCGTTTGATCTTCGTGGTGGCCTGGCTTTCCTGCTCAGGGGTGAGCGTGAGGATCGGCGGTTTCTTCTTGCTCATTACCAGCGCCCGTCCCACGCCGCGAAGTTCTGCAGCAATTGCAGGCCATGGGTATGGCTCTTCTCGGGGTGGAACTGCACGGCAAAGCGCGAGCCCTCGGCCAGCGCGGCGGCGAAATCAACGCCATAGTGGCCGCGGCCCACTACCTGGCCAGCCTTGGCGGCGGCAATGTAGTAGCTGTGCACAAAGTAGAAGCGCGCCAGGTTGGGAATGTTGTGCCACAGCGGGTGGTCCACCGATTGGGTCACCTCGTTCCAGCCCATGTGCGGCACCTTCAGGTGCGCGCCGTCTTCGTGCAGGTCCTTGCCGAAGAACTTCACGTTGCCGGGGAACACGCCAATGCAGTCCACGCCGTCGTTCTCTTCGCTGTGGTCCAGCAGGGCTTGCATGCCCACGCAGATACCCAGGAAGGGGCGGTCCAGGCTGACTTCACGCACCAGGCTGTCGAAGCCCAGGCGCTTGATCTCGGCCATGCAGTCGCGGATCGCGCCCACACCGGGAAACACCACGCGGTCGGCTTCGCGGATGACCGCAGCGTCGCTGGTGATCATTACCTTGCCGGCACCCACGTGTTCGAGGGCCTTGGCCACCGAGTGCAGGTTGCCCATGCCGTAGTCGATAACCGCTACCGTCTGCATCAGAGGCAACCCTTGGTGGAGGGCATCTGCCCGGCCATGCGTTCGTCCAGGGTAATGGCCATGCGCAGTGCGCGGCCGAACGCCTTGAACACCGTCTCGATCTGGTGGTGGGTGTTGTGCCCACGCAGATTGTCGATGTGCAGGGTGACGTTGGCGTGGTTGACGAAGCCCTGGAAAAATTCCTGGAACAGGTCCACGTCGAAGCCGCCTACGCTGGCCCGGGTGTAGGGCACGTGCATCTGCAGGCCGGGGCGGCCGGAAAAGTCGATGACCACGCGCGACAGCGCTTCATCGAGCGGCACATAGGCATGGCCGTAGCGGAATATACCCTTCTTGTCGCCGATGGCCTGGTTGAACGCCTGGCCCAGCGTAATACCCACGTCTTCGACGGTATGGTGATCGTCGATATGCAGGTCGCCCTTGCACTCGATGTCCAGGTCGATCAACCCGTGACGGGCGATCTGATCGAGCATGTGTTCAAGGAAGGGAACCCCGATATCGAATCGGGCCTTTCCGGTGCCATCCAGGTTGATCGAGGCTTTGATCTGGGTTTCCAGAGTGTTGCGCTCGACGGACGCCTTACGTTCGGCCATCACCAGCTCCGCAAAATCATTGGGCGAAAAAGGTGTTCATTATAGGCCGTACGGGCGCCAAACAGAAACAAAAGGCTGACATAAGGGGCTCATCGATGTTGTGGGAGCGGGTTCTACCCGCGAAGGCCACACCGCGAAGTCTCTGAGAGACCGCGGCGGCCTTTGCGCGGGCACAGCCCGCCCCCACGCAAACCACAGATTTGCAGGCTGACTGTCAGTGGAACAGGACAGCGGTTTTCTGCAAGGTCACGATCACACCCCACGCCAGCGGAATGCCTACCGCCAACCAGGCCAGCACGGCCAATGGCTTGGTGCCCGGCGCCGCTTTCCACTCAAGCACGGTGCGGCTGTCGGCACCCTTGTCGTGGCCCAGCGCCTGTTCGGCGGCCAGTTGCTGTTCGGTCATGAAGTGCTTGTCGGCCACCGGGCGCACCAGCGCATTGCACAGGAACCCCAGCACCAGCAGGCCGGCGAGGATGTACAGGGTAATGTCGTAGGCGGCGGCGCGCTCCACGCCAATGCTCAACTGATACTCGCGCAGGTAGTTGACCAGTACCGGGCCCAGCACGCCGGCAGCCCCCCAGGCGGTCAGCAGGCGACCGTGAATGGCACCCACCATCTGCGTGCCGAACAGGTCGGCCAAGTACGCCGGGACGGTGGCGAAACCGCCGCCGTACATGGACAGCACCACGCAGAACGCGGCCACGAACAGCGCGATGTTGCCCATGTGGCCCAGGTTCGGCACCAGGCCGTACAGGGCAAAGCCCAGCGCGAAAAACACGAAATAGGTGTTTTTACGGCCGATGTAGTCCGAGCACGACGCCCAGAAGAAGCGCCCACCAATGTTGAACAAGCTCAGCAGGCCAGTGAAACCGGCGGCAATGGCGCCAATCTGGGCCAGCTGCGCGGCGTTGAGCTGGCTGAAGGTCAGGTCCACACCCAGCAGCTTGCCACCAAACACTTCCTGCAACAGCGGCGAAGCCATGCCGAGAATGCCGATACCCGCCGACACGTTCAGGCACAGCACCAGCCACACCAGGGCGAATTGCGGGGTTTTCCACGCAACACTGACGTGCACATGGCGGTGGGTAATCATGGCATTGCTGGCCTTCTTCACCGGTGCGGTCCAGCCCTCGGGCTTCCAGCCGGTAGGCGGCACGCGGTAGGACAGCGCTCCGCCCATCATGAACACAAAGTAGATTGCCGCCATGGCCACGAAGCTCTGCCACACGCCAACGCTGTCAGGCGTGGCGAAATGGCTCATCAACGCCGCGGCAAGCGGTGCACCCACCATGGCGCCGCCACCAAAGCCCATGATCGCCATGCCAGTGGCCATGCCCCGCTTGTCCGGGAACCACTTGATCAGCGTCGAAACCGGGGAAATATACCCCAGCCCCAGGCCGATGCCGCCAATCACGCCAGAGCCCAGCCACATCAGCGCGATCTGGTGGGTATACACCCCCAGCGCCGAAATCAGCAGGCCACCGCACCAGCACAGGGCCGATACAGTACCGGCCTTGCGCGGCCCGGCGTGTTCCAGCCAGCCACCCCAGATGGCCGCCGAGCAGCCCAGGAAGATGAAGAACAGGGTGTAGATCCAGCCGAGCATGGAGATCGGCCAGTCGCAGGTGGACGAAAACACCTGGGTGAACAAGCCCATGTCAGCCGAACAGGCCACCGGCGTGGAAATGCCGATGGCCTTCGACAGAGGCAACCAGAACACCGAAAAGCCATAGGCCATGCCGATGCACAGGTGGATGGCCAGCGCCGCCGGCGGTACCAGCCAGCGGTTGAAGCCCGGCTTGGCGATGATGCGTTCCTTGGAGAAGAAGGCCGGCCGTTCGCTGGCGATCCCTCCGGACGTGATAGTGCTGCTCATTTTTATAATTCCCCCTTGGATATTTTTCGCTCGATGGCCCTGGTGGTTGCCACGACCCTCATGCACGCAGGCCTTCAGTGGTTTTATCGGCACCACCTTGCTTTTCACGACATTGACGCCGCCTATCAGCTCATCGACAGCGCGCAGGTTACCACTCGAGGGTTACAGTAAAGGCGTTTAGCCATCTCCTTTTTCCTTGAAACTGCTAGAAACATCACGAAACAAGGATCGCCGCCCACCCCAGCCCCACACAGTGCCCTGCCACCTGGCCTGGGGCGCTATACTCGCGGGCTAAATTTGAATTCGAAACTACAAGGACTCGCCCATGAAAGCGTTCGGCAAAATCCTGGGGCTGTGTGTTCTCGGGCTGTTGCTGATCATTGTGGCTCTCGGTTTCGCCGTGACCCACTTCTTCGATCCCAACGACTACAAAGACGAGATTCGCAAGCTGGCCCGCGACAAGGCCCACGTCGAGCTGACCCTTAACGGTGATATAGGCTGGAGCCTGTTCCCGTGGCTGGGCCTGGAGTTGCACGACGCCAGCATCGCGACCTTGCAGAACCCCAAGACGCCGTTCGCCGACCTGCAGATGCTGGGCCTGTCGGTGCGTGTGCTGCCGCTGCTGCGCCGTGAAGTGCAGATGAGCGACGTACGTGTGGAAGGCCTTAACCTGACGCTTACCCGCGACGAAAACGGCCACGGCAACTGGCAGGACATTGGCAAGGCGCTGCCCAAGCCACCTGCGCCTGGCGACATGGTAGACCCCAACATCGCCAACCCTGCACCGGTTTCCCAAAGCAAGCCTGACAAGGCCGACCGCCCAGTAAAGCTGGACATCGACAGCCTGACCGTGAACAACGCGCGCGTGCAGTTCAGCGATGCCAGGAGCGGCCGCGAGCTCACCGCAGAAAGCATCCAGCTGAGCACCGGCCCGGTACACGACGGCATCGACATTGCGGTCAAGCTCACGGCGTTTCTGGGCACCAACCAGCCCAACCTGCGCGCGCGTACCGAGCTCAATGGCGAGCTGCGCATGGAGCGCGCCCTCAAGCGCTACCAGTTCAGCGACCTGAAACTGTCGGGTGAAATGGGCGGCGACCCGCTGCAAGGCAAGACCGTGACCTATTCGGCCCAGGGCAACCTGAACGTCGACATGGGTGCCCACGTTGCCGACTGGAGCAACCTCAAGCTGTCCATCAACCAGCTGCGCGCGCTGGGCGACCTGAACGCCCGCGACCTGGCCACCGAGCCCAAGCTCAGCGGCGGCCTGTCGATTGCCCAGATGGACCTGCGCGCCTTCATGGACAGCATCAACCAGCCACTGCCAGTCATGGCTGACGGCAGCCTGGGCCAGTTCGAAATGGTCGCACGCCTGGAAGGCACACCCAACAGCCTGGCGCTGAACGACCTGGCGATGAAACTGGATGGCAGCAGCTTTGCCGGCAACCTGGCCATTGCCGATTTCGCCAAGCAGGCCCTGCGCGTGCAGCTCAAGGCCGACAAGTTCGACGCTGACCGCTACATGAAACCCAAGAGCGCCGAGGCCTCCAGCGCTGGCGCGGCGCGTGACGCCGAGGTAAAAACCACCGAGGCCACCGCAATCGGTGGCGCGGGCGACACGCCACTGCCCAATGCCCCTACCCAGGGCGCGTGGAGCAACGACACCCTGCTGCCGGTGGAGCGCCTGCGCAAACTGGACCTGCAGGCCGACCTGAGCTTCGGTCAACTGACGCTCAACCAGTGGCCCATCGACAATGCCAGCCTCAAGGCCCAGGGCCAGAACGGCCTGATTACCCTGGAAAACCTGTCCGGCGGCCTGTACGACGGCTCCTTCAGCACCAAGGGCACCCTCGACGTGCGCCCCGACAAACCGCTGGTGGCCTTGCAGACGCAACTGAACAAAGTGCCGGTTGAGCACTTCATCAAGGGCAAGAACGGCAACCCACCACCGGTGCGCGGGCTGATGACCCTCAACAGCAACCTGACCGGCACCGGCAACAGCCAGAAAGCGCTGATCGATAGCCTGAACGGCCCCGCCAATTTTGTCCTCAACGACGGCGTGCTGGTGAATGCCAACCTGGAACAGCAGCTGTGCCAGGGCATCGCCACCCTCAATCGCAAGACGCTCAGCGGCGACGCGCGCGGCAAGGACACCCCCTTCCGCGAGCTGAAAGGCAGCGTGACGATACACAATGGCGTGGCCAGCAACCCGGACCTGAAAGTCAGTATTCCGGGCCTGGTGGTGAACGCCAACGGCGACATCGACTTGCGCGTGCTAGGCATGGACTACCGCGTGGGCGTGGTCATCGAAGGCGACAAGAGCGACATGCCCGACCCGGCTTGCCAGGTCAACGAACGCATCGCCGGCATTGAATGGCCACTGCGCTGCCGCGGCCCGATCGAACTGGGGGCCAAGGCCTGCCGTATCGACCGCGAAGGTGTGGGCAAGGTAGCTGCCAAGGTCGCCGGCGACAGGATCACCGAAAAACTGGAAGAAAAATTCGGCGACAAAGTCAGCCCCGAGCTGAAAAACACGCTGAAAGGTCTGTTCAAACGATGAACCCAGAGCAATTTTCCACCGCCGTACTGGAATGGTTCGACCGCAACGGCCGTCACGACCTGCCCTGGCAACAGGGCATCACCCCCTACCGGGTGTGGGTGTCGGAGATCATGTTGCAACAAACCCAGGTCAGCACCGTGCTGAACTACTTCGACCGCTTCATGGCCTCGCTGCCCACGGTCCAAGCCCTGGCCGAGGCACCTGAAGACGAAGTGCTGCACCTGTGGACCGGGCTTGGCTACTACACCCGCGCCCGCAACCTGCACAAAGCCGCGAAGATCGTGGTGCAGCAGTACGGCGGCGAGTTCCCCCGTGACGTCGAGAAGCTGACCCAGTTGCCAGGCATCGGGCTGTCCACGGCCGGCGCCATCGCCAGCATCAGCATGGGCCTGCGCGCGCCTATCCTGGACGGCAACGTCAAGCGCGTGCTGGCCCGCTATACCGCACAGGAAGGCTACCCGGGCGAGCCCAAGGTGGCGAAACAGCTGTGGGCCAACGCCGAGCGCTACACGCCCCACGCACGGGTGAACAACTACACCCAGGCCATGATGGACCTAGGCGCCACCCTGTGCACCCGCACCAAACCCAGCTGCCTGTTGTGCCCGCTGGAAGCAGGCTGCCAGGCGCACATGCTGGGCCTGGAAATTCGCTACCCGGTGCCCAAGCCGAAAAAGGCCGTGCCGCTCAAGCACACCCTGATGCCGTTGCTGATCAATCGTGACGGCGCCATTCTGCTTTACCGCCGCCCGTCCAGCGGCTTGTGGGGCGGCCTGTGGAGCCTGCCCGAGCTCGACAGCTACAACGACATCGAGCACCTGGCCAGCCAGCACGCCCTGGCCATGGACGCACCGCGTGCGCTGGAGCCGCTCACCCACACCTTCAGCCACTTCCAATTGGCCATCGCGCCTTGGCTGGTGCCGGTGCAGGAGTCGGCCCACCACGTGGCCGAGGCCGACTGGCTCTGGTATAACCTCGCCACCCCGCCGCGCCTGGGCCTTGCCGCCCCGGTGAAAAAGCTGCTTGAACGCGCGGCCGATGCCTTGAATGCAGGAGAATTGTCATGACCCGCACCGTGATGTGCCGCAAGTACAAAGAAGAACTGCCAGGCCTTGAGCGCCCTCCGTACCCGGGTGCCAAGGGCCAGGACATCTTCGAACACGTTTCGCAGAAGGCCTGGGCTGACTGGCAGAAACACCAGACGCTGCTGATCAACGAAAAGCGCCTGAACATGATGAACGCCGAAGACCGCAAATACCTGCAGGGCGAAATGGACAAGTTCTTCAGCGGCGAAGACTACGCCCAGGCCGAAGGCTACGTGCCACCCAGCGAATGACCACTGGAAAACGTAACCGAAGGAATTAATTAAAAATTTTTTGCGATCTTGCTTGACGCAAAGTCGAAAAAGCCTTTTAATGCGCCCCGTTGCCCAGATAGCTCAGTCGGTAGAGCAGGGGATTGAAAATCCCCGTGTCGGCGGTTCGATTCCGTCTCTGGGCACCACCTTCCGTTTTCAGGTGGTGCATGCGTCACCTGAAAGCTTCCAAAAAACCCGCCTAGTGCGGGTTTTTTGTTGCCTGCGATTTACCCCTTACCCCTTGCAATTCCAATTGGCCAGCCGTTACATTTAGCTTCAGTAATAACCCTATTTTCTGTCCGGTTTATGGCGCCAAAAATCCGACCTTCCTTCAGGCGATCAATGGTGGCTACTGGGTGATAAGTGCTGCAGCGTCGCGGCCTTGTCTGCTCTAAGATTGGCTCAGTTCCACGTGTGCGACTACTACGCTGCCTTGGCTGTTCATGGACGTCTGATCATGAGGCAGGCCCGTCTCTGCTCTTTAATTTCGCGCCTCTGGGTGCCCAAGGATAGCCAAGCATGAAGCATCGCATCTTCCACTCGCTGGACCTCCCCGAACGCCTTCCCGCTTTGGCCAAGGAACTGCAGGTCAACCCCGAAGAGTTGAACGCAGCCTACGCCTGGGGCGTTACCCACAACGTGTTCTTCGCCGAAGGCGAAGGTGAGCATGCGCGCTACAGCATCTGCTCGGTGGACATCGAAGCGATCATCCAGAACCCGCTGGCCAGGGCGCTGTACCACCGCCTGCGGCAGGACATCCCTACCCGGCTGGTACCCCGGTTCGGGAAAAACTGGACCACCCTCAAAGACCGCTGGCTCAGGGCCTGGGAGCAGACCTACAACATTCTCATCAACAAGATACCCAGCCACCATGTGCGCCTGGCCTGGCTGCGCCTGGGCGGGGCGAAGATAGGCAAAAACTCGACCATCTGGCGCAATACCGAAGTGCTGGGCATCGAGAACCTGGTGATTGGCGTGGACAGCGTGATTGCCTGGCATTGCCAGATTGACGCGCGCGCCGGCCTGATCATCGGCGACCACGTGGCCATTGCCTCCCATGTGCTGATTATCGCCGGCACCCATGACCTGGCCGCGCCCGAGTTCTGGTCGGTGTCGGGGCCTATCTACATCGAGGACTACGCCTGGATCGCCACCCGCGCCCTGATCGGCCACAGCACGCGCATCGGCCGCGGCGCCGTGGTCACCGCCAACACCCTGGTAGCCAAGAACATCGCCCCCTACAAGATTGTGGGCGGCAGCGGCGCCAAGCCCATGGGTGAGCGCCCCTACGCACTGAGCTACAAGGTGGGCGGTAAGGGCCTGTTCACCCTGCTTCACTAATTGGAAGCACTCCCTTCCCCGGGCTGGTAAGGTGCAGCGCTGTAAAACTGACCGCCGAGGAATCGACCATGAGCACACAGGAAAAAATGACCGGGGACCTGTTCGAAGTCGACAAGCGTCTGTCGCTCAAGCCTGTCACTGAATTCAACAGCTACCTGCGCACCGCCTTCGGTGACGGTGCCTGCACCTGCGTGCGCTGCGTGAACAGCCATGGCGACGAAAGCGGCTACGACTTCCAGCACACCTTCCAGCTCGAAGGCCAGGTACTGAACCGCCGCTTCGCCCTCACGGCCGGCAGCGACGTGCTGCTGGCCTTGAAGAAGGCCTGGTTGTCGTACACCAAGGCCGAACTGGGCAATGGCGCTATGCTCGACGTTACGGCCATCAAGGGCTTCGTCGAGCCTGAGTTGCACAAGCGCCTGGTGCCGCTGTTCCTGGCCAGCGGCCTGGTCAAGGACATCGACGGCAACCTGCAGATTCAGCCGCAGGCGGCCTGAGCCACCCCATTCATTGTGGGGCAACTGCCTTTTGTGGGAGCGGGCTCTGCCCGCGAAAAGAGCACCGCGCTGCAACGGGACACCCGCAGCGCCCGCCCCCACAAAAGCAGATCCGGCTAACCGGGGAAGCGGTCACCGATCTGCGCCACGGCATACCAGGCAATGATCGCCTCCATACCCTGCTCGCCTTCGGCCACGGTCCAAGGCATGTAGTCCTCCTCCGGAATCGGCGTATACACGCCATCCTTCACTTCAAAGATCACCGCCCCCTCCTCCAGCGACAACACCGCGTGCCACACGCCGGCCGGGGTCTCGACCATCTTCACCTCATCACCCAGCACCACGCGATCGATCACCTCGCCCGCCTGATTGAAATGCAGCACCACAAAGCGCCCACGCAGCGAATGGAGCATTTCAAAGGTATGCGGGTGACGATGGGCGCGCACGTAGGTACCCGGCTCCATGGCCACGGCCAGGCGCTGAGTGGGGTCGGACAGCTCAGGGTGCATATTGTGGTGGGCGCGCAGGCGTGGGGCCTGCTGCGCGCGGGCAGTGAGTTCGTCGAGGAGCGTGGTGGTGATCTGTTTCATCTGACTGGCACGGTTCGGATTGAAAGCACCGAGTATGCCTGCGCCCGCGTGAAATTCTCCTGAACGACGCCCACAAAAAAGCCGCTGTCATCGCCGACAGCGGCCTTTAAATGGTGGGAGCGGGCTAGGCCCGCGAAAAGAACACTGCGAACGTCAAGAAACTACGCGGCGCGCCCTTCGCGGGTAGAACCCGCCCCCACAGCAGGCGCAACAGATCACTTGCCGTAGGCAGCCTGGCCTTGCGGCAGCGACTTGCGACGACGGTCAACCAGCAAGCCGGCGGCAACCACAGCAATGGTCAACAGGCCAGTGGCCAGGATCTCGATGCGATGGTCAGCGCGGATGGCCATGACGGTCAGTACCGCGACGATGAAAGCAATCACCAGCCAGGTCAGCACCGGGAAAGCCCACATCTTGAACTCGATCTTCTCGCCCTTCTGCTCACGCTGCTTGCGCATGCGCAATTGCGATACGGCGATCACCAAGTACACCAGCAGCGCGATGGCGCCGGAGCTGGCCAGCAGGAAGTCGAACACTTGCGAAGGCGCGACGTAGTTGGCGAACACCGCCAGGAAAGCAGCAGCGGTGGACAGCAGCACGGCCCAGTACGGGGTGCCGCCCTGGCTGGTGCGCTGGGCCATTTTCGGTGCGTCGCCACGCTTGCTCAGGGAGTAGAGCATGCGCGAGGAGGTGTACAGCGCCGAGTTCAGGCAGCTGGTCACGGCAACCAGAACCACCACGTCAACGATCATCTTGGCGTTAGGTACGCCAATCAGGTTCAGCACGGTCTGGTAGGAACCCATGGCCGGCAGGCTGCCATCGTTCCATGGCACCAGGGCCACGACGATGAAGATCGACACGAGGTAGAACAGGAAGATACGCCAGATTACCGAATTGGTGGCCTTGGTGATCTGCTTGCCCGGATCCTTGGATTCGGCAGCGGCGATGGTGACGATCTCGGTACCCATGAACGAGAACATGGTGGTGAGCATGGCCGCAACCACCGCGCCCAGGCCGTTGGGCATGAAGCCCTGGGTGTCGACGATATGGCTGACACCGCTGACCTGACTGCCCGGCACCAGGCCGAAGATGGCGGCCGCGCCCAGGATGATGAAGCCGATGATGGCAATGACCTTGATCAGCGCGAACCAGAACTCGAATTCACCGTAGTTCTTCACGTTGAGCAGGTTGGTGCCAGTCAGTACCAGGGTAATCACCAGGGTGAACACCCACACGGCGATGTCCGGGAACCAGGCATGCAGGATGCCTGCGGCGGCGTTGGCTTCCAGTGGAATGACCAGTACCCAGAACCACCAGTACAGCCAGCCGATGGTGAAACCGGCCCAGTGACCGATGGCACGGTCGGCGTAGGTGGAGAACGAGCCAGTGTCTGGTTGCGCGATGGCCATTTCGGCCAGCATGCGCATCACCAGTACCACCAGCGTACCCGCAGCGGCGTAGGCCAGCAGCACGGCTGGGCCTGCTTCGGCAATGGCATGGCCGGAACCCACGAACAAGCCAGCGCCGATGACACCAGCAATGGACAGCATGGTTACATGACGCTGTTTAAGCCCCGACCCGAGGTCGTTGTGATTGTGCTTACTGCTCATAAAACTACCTATGCAGAGAATAGCGTTCGGTCCAGCATTTGGCGTTACACCTACCCATGTTGTGGGAATGCAACATGCCGTTGCGGATTTTTTACGCAAATATTGCGCCAAAATCCTTCACGACTGATGCCAATGCGCTAGGACGGCCTTTTGAGCCTTGTTGGTCAAGCCCTTGATCGACATGAAATTTCCGTACACCTGTAACCAAGGGTTACCGCCCTACACAATAACAGGACGAAATGTCGCACCAAAAACTCACTTCGGTAACACCAATGCACAATTTAAGTGCAACCAGAGGTGCAACCTGGCACGCGGTTTAGCGACAAAAACGTGCAACCAAAGGACGTGACTGGGCACACTGCACATCGGTCGGTTTAATCAACGTTTACTTTCCATTGCCCGCCAAAACTGGCACCATCGCGCCTTTTTTCACGCGCACCCGCTTGCGCGCGGGGCCCCGCACCGGCTGGCTGGCGACATGCTGCTACAGCCAGGCGACACCCCGCGCCCATACCCCCTGCCATATCGGCGGCGCCATGCTAGTTTGGCGCACCGCTTCAGGGCGGGAACGCAACCGTATAGATGAGGACCGCACATGGCCCAGGCCACGCCCGCGCTGGAAATCCGCAACCTGCACAAACGTTACGGGCAGCTTGAGGTGCTCAAGGGCGTTTCGCTGAGCGCCCGGGAAGGCGCCGTGATCTCGATACTGGGCTCGTCCGGCTCGGGCAAGTCGACGCTGCTGCGCTGCACCAACCTGCTGGAAAACCCCCACGAAGGGCAGATTTTCGTGGCTGGCGAGGAGTTGAAGCTCAAGGCCGCGCGCAACGGCGAACGGGTGGCCGCCGACGGCCGGCAGATCAACCGCATGCGCAGCGAAATCGGTTTCGTGTTCCAGAACTTCAACCTCTGGCCGCACATGACCGTGCTCGACAACATCATCGAGGCGCCGCGCCGCGTGCTGGGCCAGAGCAAGGCCGAGGCCATCGAGGTGGCCGAAGCGCTGCTGGCCAAGGTCGGCATTGCCGACAAGCGCCACGTGTACCCCAATCAACTGTCGGGCGGCCAGCAACAACGCGCCGCCATCGCGCGCACCCTGGCGATGCAGCCTAAAGTAATCCTGTTCGACGAGCCCACCTCGGCGCTGGACCCGGAAATGGTCCAGGAAGTACTGAGCGTCATTCGCAACCTGGCCGAAGAAGGCCGCACCATGCTGCTGGTGACCCACGAGATGGGCTTTGCCCGCCAGGTGTCCAGCGAAGTGGTGTTCCTGCACCAGGGCCTGGTGGAAGAACATGGCACACCGGATCAAGTATTCGACAACCCGGTGTCGGCACGATGCAAACAATTCATGTCCAGCAACCGTTAACGGAGCATCACGCATGCAGACCTATAAGAAACTGATACTGGCCGTTGCCGCCAGCCTGGCGATGAGCGCCAACGTGATGGCCGACACCCTGAAGATGGGCATCGAAGCCGCCTACCCTCCGTTCAACAGCAAGGACGCCAGCGGCAACGTCGTGGGCTTCGACGCCGACGTGGGCAAGGCCCTGTGCGCCAAGATGAAAGTGGAGTGCGAAATCGTCACTTCCGACTGGGACGGCATCATCCCGGCCCTGAACGCGAAGAAATTCGACTTCCTGATCTCGTCCATGTCCATCACCGACGAGCGCAAGCAGGCCGTGGACTTCACCGACCCGTACTACACCAACAAGCTGCAGTTCATCGCCGCCAAGAACGTCGACTTCAAAGTGGACAAGGACGCGCTGAAGGACAAGATCATCGGCACCCAGCGTTCGACCCTGTCGGGTACCTGGCTGGAAGACAACATGCCGGACGTGCAGGTAAAACTGTATGACACCCAGGAAAACGCCTACCTGGACCTGACCTCGGGCCGCCTGGACGGCATCCTGGCCGACAAGTACGCCAACTACGAGTGGCTCAAATCCGCGGCCGGCAAAGACTACGAGTTCAAGGGCGAGCCTGTGGAGCAAAGCGACAAGATCGGTATCGCCGTACGCAAGGGCGACGCCCTGCGCGAGAAGCTGAACGCCGCCCTGGCCGAAATCAAGGCCGACGGCACCTACAAGAAGATCAACGACAAGTACTTCCCGTTCAGCATCGAATGACCTCCCCGACTGCCGTCGCGCCCCGTGCGCGGGGCTGGTCCTCAATAAAGCCTGCCCATGAACATTGATCTCCACGGATTCGGCCCGGCCCTGGCGGCTGGCGCGCTGATGACTGTCAAACTCGCGCTGTCGGCCCTGTGCCTGGGCCTGGTCCTGGGCCTGCTCGGCGCATTGGCCAAGACCTCGCCCTACAAGGCGCTGCAAGCGCTGGGCGGCACCTATTCGACCATCGTGCGCGGCGTGCCCGAACTGCTGTGGGTACTGCTGCTGTACTTCGGCACCGTCAACATGATGGCCGCCCTGGGTAGCTGGCTGGGCATGCCCGACCTGACCCTGAGCCCCTTCGCCGCCGGCGTCATCGCCCTGGGCCTGTGCTTCGGCTCGTACGCCACGGAAGTGTTCCGCGGCGCCATCATCGCCATTCCCAAGGGCCACCGCGAAGCCGGCCAAGCCCTGGGGCTGTCGAAGGTGCGCATCTTCACCCGGCTGATCCTGCCGCAAATGTGGCGCATCGCCCTGCCGGGCCTGGGCAACCTGTTCATGATCCTGATGAAGGACACCGCGCTGGTGTCCGTCATCGGCCTGGAAGAGATTATGCGCAACGCGCAAAACGCCGTCACCGACACCAAGCTGGCGTTCAACTTCTACATGGTGGCCGCCGTCATGTACCTGGGCCTCACGGTACTGGCCATGATTGGCATGCACTTCATGGAAAAATACGCCGCACGCGGCTTCACGAGGGCCGCGCAATGAACTGGGAAGTAATCTTCAAGTGGCTGCCCAAGCTGACCCAGGGCGCCACCGTGACACTGGAACTGGTAGCCATTGCCGTGCTCGCCGGCCTCATCCTGGCCGTGCCGCTGGGCATCGCCCGCAGCTCGCGCAAGTGGTACATCAGCGCAGTGCCCTACGGCTACATCTTCTTCTTCCGCGGCACGCCGCTGCTGGTACAACTGTTTCTGGTGTATTACGGCGCCGCGCAATTCGACGCCGTGCGCCATAGCGTATTGTGGCCGTACCTGCGCCAACCCTTCTGGTGCGCCGCCGCCACCATGACCCTGCACACGGCCGCCTACATCGCCGAGATTTTGCGCGGCGCCATACAGGCCATCCCCAAGGGCGAGATCGAAGCTGCTCGCGCCCTGGGCATGTCGCGCCCCAAGGCGCTGCTGTACATCATCCTGCCGCGCGCCGTACGCATTGGCCTGCCGGCCTACAGCAACGAAGTGATTTTAATGCTCAAGGCCAGCGCCCTGGCCAGCACCGTCACCCTGCTGGACCTGACCGGCATGGCGCGAACCATCATCGCCCGCACCTACCTGCCGGTGGAAATCTTCTTCGCCGCCGGCGTACTGTACCTGCTGATCTCCTTCGTGCTGGTGCAAGGCTTCAAACTGCTGGAGCGCTGGCTGCGCGTAGACGCCACCCAAGGCCGCTAACCCACTGCCCGCAACCTGACGGCAACCGCCTACCGCCCCGTAGAAGCTGCCGCCAGGCTGCGAAGGCACGCACAGCGTGCCCAACCCCCTCAACCCGGGCGCCCCCCCCATGAGCCTAACCCCTGCCAACCTGCTCAACCGCTTCCGCGCCCTGGACGCCTTCCTGCTGGCCCACCAGCCCCTATGGCGCCCCAAGCCTTTCACCGAGCTCACGCTGCCCTGGGAAACCGCCCACCCCGACCTGGCCCAATGGCTACGCACCCGCACCCTCGACCAGGCCGAAACCGAACACAACCACCCCGAACGGCTGGCCGCCCCCGCGCCCTACCCTGCCCTTGCTGCCCAGGCCGCCGCCCTAAGCGCAGTACCCAGCTTACCCACAGGCGCCCTGCAACCCTGCCCGCCACGCCTGAAAGTCGACGTGCCCGGCCGCAAATGGCAACAGATCGAAGCCTTCGCCGACGCCCTTACCTTCCAGCACCCCGTCACCGGCTGGCTCGACTGGTGCGCGGGCAAAGGCCACCTGGGCCGCCGCCTGCTGCAACCCGGCCAGAATCTCACCTGCTATGAATACGACCCTGCCTTGGTAGAAGCCGGACACGCCTTGAGCCAGCATCACCAGCTCAGCGCCGAGCACCGCCTGCAAAACGTCATGGCCGCCGACTGCCACCTGCCTGTGGATAAAACCGCCGTGGCCCTGCACGCCTGCGGCGATCTGCACGTACGCCTACTGCAACGCGCCGCCGCCGACCACTGCCGCCAACTGGCCATAGCCCCGTGCTGCTACAACCGCACCGAAGCCGACCAGTACCAACCCATGTCCGAAGCCGCAGCCGCCTCCAACCTGCGCCTGAGCCGTGACGACCTCGGCCTGCCCCTGAGCGAAACGGTCACCGCCGGCGCCCGCGTACGCCGCCAGCGCGACCAGTCAATGGCCTGGCGCCTGGGCTTCGACCTGCTGCAACGCCAGGCGCGCGGAACAGACCAATACCTGCCCACCCCATCGCTTCCAAGCGCCTGGCTGGCCAAACCGTTCCCTGACTACTGCAACGACCTCGCCCAACTCAAAGGCATCACCCTGCCCCCGGCCACCCACTGGCCCGCCGCCGAAGCCGCTGGCTGGCACCGCCTGGCCAACGTGCGCAACCTGGAAGGGGTCCGCAACCTGTTCCGCCGCCCATTGGAACTGTGGCTGGTACTCGACCGCGCCCTCTACCTGCAAGAAAAAGGCTACGAAGTACGGCTGGGCCTTTTCTGCACAAGCCACCTCACCCCCCGCAACCTGATGCTGCTGGCACAGCGCCCAAAAGCGTAACAAACCTGGAACGCACCCTGTGGATAACTCTGTGGGCAAAATTGCCAGCAAGCTAAGAAAATAGCTGGATCCACGGCAAAAACGACCCTGGTCATTTTTTGTTCATCATTTATTTGGCAGCAAAAACAGCCATTTGCGCAAACACTGCAAAATCGTCACCGCCAGCCGGGGCCTTTGGCCCATTCACTGGGCCGTTGTGCATAAGCGATTTTGGGGGTGGAATGATGCGTCAATAAAATAGTGCAAATTGGGGGTTGCCTCGGGCGGACGAGTCGCTATAATCAGCGCCCTCAGATGCCGGTATAGCTCAGATGGTAGAGCAACTGACTTGTAATCAGTAGGTCCCGGGTTCGATTCCTGGTGCCGGCACCATTTGAGGTTCCAGAGAAGGCTTTCAAAATCTCTGGAACCCTTGAAAAACCCGCCTTCTGGCGGGTTTTTTCGTTTTGGCGTTCCGTCGAATTCCGGTGGCAGCCAGCGCTTTTAAGGGTAAAGATTAGGGTAGATTTCAATTCGATAATAAGGAGTACCCTTATGTCGCGTACAACCGCACCTCTTACCGACACCGCTTGCCGCTCGGCAAAGCCTACAGACCGCGCCTACAAGCTCTTCGATGGCGACGGGCTCTACCTCCTCGTTCAACCGAATGGCCGCAAGGGCTGGCGTTTTCGCTATGTGAAGCCTGACGGGCGAGAGGGCCTGACCTCTTTCGGCAACTACCCTGTGATAACCCTCGCCGATGCACGACGGAAACGGCTTGAGGCGAAAAGGCAGCTGGCGAATGGCATTGATCCCATTGAGTCAAAGCGTGACGCCAAGACCACGGCTGCTATCAACGGCCGCACATTCGAAGACGTAGCGTTGGACTGGCACAAGGAAATGTCTGCCAAGTGGGCGCCCGGGCACTCCAAAACCGTACTGAGCCGGCTCAAGACTCACGTCTTCCCCTTGATTGGCGCCCGAGCCATCGTCGAACTGGATACCCATGACTTGATGACGCCGCTTGAGGCCATCAAGAAGCGCGGCACGATCGACGTTGCCTTAAGGGTACAAAACTACCTCCAGAGCATCATGCGGGAAGCCAAACGGCTCCGGCTGATCACCCAGAACCCAGCGCATGATCTCGAAGGGTCAATAAAGGCCCCCCGCGTGAAACATAGGCCAGCACTGCCACTGGCTCGCCTGCCAGAACTGCTGGAACTGATAGACACTTATCGCGGCAGGGCCCTCACGCGACTGACGGTGATGCTCTCCTTGCACGTGTTCGTGCGCTCCAGTGAATTGCGCTTCGCTCGCTGGAACGAATTTGACCTCAAGCGAAGCATCTGGGAGATCCCCGACACCCGCCCAGCGCTGGACGGCGTACCCTTTTCCACACGGGGTACAAAAATGGCCGGAGACATTCACCTCGTACCCTTATCCCCGCACGCGGTGACCCTGCTGGAGCAGATCCACAAGATCACCGGCAAATTCGACCTGGTGTTTGCCGGAGACGCCAAGCCGTGGAAACCGATGTCCGAAAACACGGTGAATGCTGCATTGAGGACGATGGGCTATGACACCAGGGCGGACATCTGCGGCCACGGCTTTCGCGCCATGGCGTGTAGCGCACTGATCGAGTCTGGGTTGTGGTCAGAGACGGCAATCGAGCGGCAGATGAGCCACAAGGAACGCAACAACGTGCGCGCCGCGTATATCCACAAGGCCGAGTTTCTTGAGGAGCGCCGGATGATCATGACTTGGTGGAGTCGGTTTCTGGAGGCAAACCGCGGGGATCATGTGACGCCGCATGAATTTGCCAAGCAGGCGGGTGAGAACGTCACGCGCATTCGCAGTGCCAGGTGGGCCGAGTAGCCCGCCGCCCCACCGCTGCAAACCCGCTGTGTAGTTACACGCCGCACCGCATGAAGCTCCTCCGCGCGGGTCCTTTTAAACGGGGCTGCAAAGCCGCCCCGTTTAAAAGGACCGAACGTTGAAAAAAACGGCTGGCACAACTGAGCGTCTGTGGAAAACCACCATTGTCCACCGGGGGATAGTTTTATCCACAGGCGCTAATTATCTGAATTCAGGCCGCTTGACGACTTTTGTCCACAGGCGTAAACCAGAAATTGCAAGCGCTGCCGAGGCAGCAAAATGTGGCCAGAAACCTGAAAGGTCACGCCCCTCGTGAGGCGGTTCATCCCAAGTACGACTCGCGTCCGGTAGCTCGTACGGTCACTACCCATGTGATGGATGCCTACTCAACATCGTTGCCACTGCGGCAACCACCCTACCCTTCTGCCCAGCAGCAACCTACCCGCTTGGCCATTTCGTGTGCGCCAACCCTTTGCCCGTCTCTTTCTCCAGGAAAGAGACGGGCGCTCAAACCAGTGCTGCAGCCCATATAGAACGGAGCTTTGCCGCAATCCTCCTCGTGACAATCGGCGTGACAAACACCGAAGTCACCAGCAACAGCGATGTAGATGATGGTGCCGCAGACCAAGGATTGGACTGCACCTGACTGACAGTCAGGTATGCCCCTGTCATTGCATGGCTGCCTTCACCCGACTCAGGATCTCGCGGCGCTGGTTTCGTCAGCCAATGCAGCCTCCACCCGCCCACCGGTAACGGTGCTCAGGAGGCCAGATCATGAGATGCCCAAGCTCCCGGTCGTAAGGAGCCGTAAGTCCCGCGTTAAAGGACATCCCCACAGGCCGCAGGGGCCTTGATCCCTGATAACACTCAACATTCTTGGCGGGATGACGTGGGGCAGGACTGGAGAACGGGTAGGAGGTGTGCGACATGGCATTATTGGGTAGGCGCGATGGTCGTAATTTCGGCTACGGCAGACAATTGAGCTACGCGGGGCCGCAGGCGCTGAAAGACATGTTTGGCAGCGGCCACTATGGCACGGTCAAGGCGCACAGTGACCGGTGGCGGGCATTCGTGAAGTGGTGCCGGTCTGAAGCGGGGCCCGGGGTGAACGATGCGCGGCAGATTGACCGCGAAGTGTTGTCGAACTATGCCGCATACCTTCGCGGCCTGGTTGAACACCGCCACCTAGCTATCAGCACTGCGCAAAACCGGCTATCCAGCGTTAATAGGACAATGGCTGCGCTTCGCGGTGATCAGTATGTGAAAGTGCCAAGTCCGAGCAAGGCGTTGGGCATGCAACGGACCGGAGTTCGTCAATCCGTGCCACAGGGCCAGGATCGCGAACACATACAGCGAATAGTCGAGGCGCTTTGCAGCCGTCACCATCTAAGGGCTGCGGCGATCGTGCAGCTGGCACGAGCCACCGGTATGCGGTTGCGTGAGGCCATCTTGGCTGACCTGCCACGGTTGAGCCGCGAGGCTGAAAGCTTTGCCAAGATCAACATTCAGGACGGCACCAAAGGCGGCCGCGCCGGTGCATCAGCACCTCGCTGGATTACGGTGGACGACCATATTCGTGCCGCGCTTGAATTTGCGAGGCTAGTGTCGCCTGCTGGTAGCCGCAACCTGATTGCTCCGAACGAAAGCTACGCGACCATTCTGCAGGAAATCGTCCGTCCTGCACGCGACATCATTCATGCCCACAAGCTCAAAGGCCTCCACGAACTACGAGCGGCGTACGCATGTGAGCGCTACGAGCAAATCATCCTACATCGCGCGCCTATCAACGGCGGTAAATGCTGCCAACTGGATCAGCGCCTCGATCATGAAGCGCGGAAGCAAGTCAGCTATGAGCTCGGGCACGGTCGGATCGATGTGGTCGCTGCCTACATCGGAGGACGGACGTGAGTAAGTCATTCGATATGGAACTGTTTTTGGCTGGCGTGCTGATTGGATCGCACGCAACGCGGCAACGTCATGTGCGCCAGGCAAAAATCATTCAGGTTGCAATCGCAGAGCGGTGGCAGCGGGAAAACCCTTGGACTTGGCAAAGGAAGCATGTGGTGTGGTTTCTTGAGAATTGCTTGAGCGAACACAGTCAGGCAACGCAGTATTACTACGTGCTGACGGCCCGATTGCTAGCTCGACGTCTAGGAACGTCATGGCTTTTCAAGCTCTGACGGGGATGTGATCCCGATAATCACGACCGACTGCAATCGGCCAGAAGCGGCCACTCCGCTCGCGGCTCCCCCACGACTATTCGCTGGGGCTTTTTAAGTGGGGAAGTCACTCCGAAGCTGCCGCTGGGAACAGTCAGATACCGGCCATAATCAGCGTCCACATATGCTTAAGAAATCCGGGCCCATTCAGTTATCCCCTCTGCAATTCTGCTAATCACCCGAGCCAGGGATAAATTGGTTGTACACATCTATCGAGCCGGCTTCCCTTCTTGACATGCTATAGTTGCAATAATCCAAAAAAGCAGGCAAGTGTTGTTTCCTAATATAGGTCGCGAACTCATTCAACGCAGCACACGCATTATAACAGCTATCTGAGACCTTCTTCTGCCAAGCTTCCAACTGCTGATCAAAAACCCCCGCCATTGGATGAGGGTAAGTTTTCTTCCAAGTGCTGTCCCAACACCTCTCACCATTTTGCTCAAATGTACCCTCATCATGAAATACGTTCACAAGCTCATTTAGCCGGGCAACAAGATTCTTAACCATCACGGACTCATGATCTACGAGATTCATCGAAAAGAGCTTTGACACTAAGGTCGTGATGGCTTTTAAATTTATTACATCCAAAGCCCCATAAGATATTTGCTCATCCATCTCCGTCCATTTCTCGATGGAGAGATTTCCTGACACAGCCTTCGCTGCAATTTTTATCGCCGACGAATGAGTTCTGCTTATGCTATACCTATTAATTAGACGCCGCTGTTGACCATCCTCTAGCTTATAGAACAAATCTTCGAGGCCACCTGAAGTCAGAAGCTCTGCATCAACATCACGATCCTGCCCCAATTTCGCTACTCGGCGGATGATTTCGGCATCGGCACCCTGATATTTATCGTTCAGAACAAAAACATACTTCTTTAGCTTTATTAGATAGTGCCAGTTCGCTGCCAGCTTATCGAAGTCATTGACAAGCTTTAGTGAGGCAGCTTTAAGAGTAGCGTCAGTGATCCTTTGCGGCGAATACACCTGGTAAAATGTTCCGGTCACTCCGACAAACCCGTCATTGCCCCCATCTCTTTGCTGTCTCACAGGACAGAAGCCTGGCACAGCCATTCTCATAAGCTCATTGAAAAAGCTCTGAAATGACAAGCCATCAGATTTATGAAATATCAATTCTAACTCTAAAGCGAACTTTACATCGCTCATCCTCGCCCCACCCTTATACCTAACTATTCGGCAATATAAGATTCACGCAGTGCCTTGAGTGTTTCCAAATCATCCATCCAATAGCGCGATGTCAGCTCAATTGCAAGATTTTTCCCCAGCTCACTGACTTCATCCCGCAGCAGCTTTATTGAGTTAAACTTTGCTTCCGAGTCAATGATCTTGCGGATTCCATCTGGGGTATTTAAACCCATTGCCCACAATTTGCTGTCGATGAGCCGAGTCAATTGCTGCTTTGCCACCGCAACCAGAGCTAACTCGTTGTACACCGGAACCGACATAGAGCTGCTTTCGAAGTGGTACACCAACCCTGCGATTTCATAGCTATTTATCAGAATAGCCGTAGGATTATCACTATCTGCTTTCAGATTTTTTAGCATACGAATAATCTTCTTAGCTCCACCCCGCGTGTATGTTTCTTTCTCGTTTATTTTATCAATATGAAGAAATGGTCTATTGAGAAATGTATTATGAGTGTTTTTCTGATAGATCTTAACTTCGCGATCTCGCTTGTTTTGGCTAACCTGATAGGTAGCTGAGTCATGCCAATGTGAAGGCACCACATCCACGCTTCGCGCTAGGCTTCCTCCAGACAAAGCAATCGCCTTATCTTTGGTGATATCAACATCGGCAGCTGGATAGGCAGCTTTTAATGCCACCTCAAGCTCGTTCCGCAGAGCAGCAAGCTGATCGATGCCGCTAGGGCCAACCCAATCTGAGTAAGCTGCTGTGTTAGCCCTGACGCCTTGGGTATCTATAGTCAAATATTGACCTAACAGCACCAAAATGTCGATGTCGCTAACGCCTCTAATGTGGACGTTTAGCGGGACAGAACCCTGATACTCAAATTTTATATCTCGGTCAACCCTGTTGGATATCTGGCTTTTAACCCTCTCACCTTCGGCAACAGAGTTTCTGGTGTAGGTTGGATCAACCTCCTGCATGATTCCCAGCGCGTATTTCGCCCACTGCTTGGTCGATCGAGTCTCAAATTTTTCTGAGCGATTACTCGCCGTTGCATAAGCACTATCCATCACAACCGTGCTATTGCCACGACGCCGAGATTTCAGGTCAGCAAGCCTACGATTAACATCCTTTGCCATTATCTATTTCCTTGTAAATGTCATAATGCCGGCAGTGCCACGCCCTTTCGCAGTAAAATAGTCCCCAGTAGAAACTTTGAGACCTTTAGAAAATCTCATTTCACTGTACCCCTGATGGGCATTGAGATGCGCATTGCCGGGCTTAGGCTTATTATAATAACTGTACATCAACATCCAGCAGCCATCAGGCTCAGGAATCAATGCTACCGAGAGGCTATGAGAAACGGATGACCTAGTTTCTAACCTGACTCGAATTTTTTCCCAAGTTTGAGATATGGTTACATCACCCTTCCAATCTTGAGTGACGGTTCCATCATCATTAAGTGTCTGGCCGACGCAGCCCCACTCTCCAGCAATGTTGGGAACTTGAGCCAAGAAGCTCAACGGACGCCAGCCGTACTTATTAAAGAACCAGTGAAGAGCTGTATAAGTCAGGCTTGCGGTGATTGGAATCACCAGGAAATACTTACTCCAGTCTGACAAGCCCAACTGCGCTATCAGATCGGATAGCCCGATCCCAATAGCCGGGAGAAAGGAGACAACTATCGTGGCTAGCATCCCTAGGTAGCGCCCGATAGTGCTCCGGCGATGCCCAATTACCGAGTACTCATGATCCTGCATGCCATCCCTCGCACCGTAACTCCGCTGACCGAGCGAGGATGATAGCACTTTGGAATTGAGAGTTCTCGAAACTAGATCTGTGTCGGGACTCGTATACGAACGGGGGCTCGGGATTCAAGGCTTGGTTTAACCGCGCTCACGACCCTATGAATGCTGGTTCCTGGCGCAGGTAATGAGGTCATCCAGTTCCTCAGACAAGGCCTTTAAAGTTTCTGGATCTATACCGCGCTCGGTTTCTGCGAGGGTCAGGGCCAACAGCGCGGCGGCACTTAACCCTAGCTCAGCTGAAAGGCTTAATAAGCATTCGAAGCGTGGGGACGTTTCGGAGCCTCTAGCCTGAGGCTTCCACAGAGAATTTTACTTAACCGATTACGAGAGACATGGCAAGGGCAAGACATGCGGGGGCACAAAAAGGCGGTATCTGCTTGGCAGCAATGAGTGTCGGCTTTGGGTCGATAGCTGCCGGTCTCGACTGACTGCTGCCGACCAAAGCGGTCGGTGACGACAGGTAACGCAGACAGCCACCGCTATCCTTTTCTATAGGTAATAATGTCCGTTATCACCTATAGGAAAGGATTCACCCGATGGCCCGCACTAAACCTCCAACCGCTAACGTCGCTCCCAAGCTGCAACTGAGCCCTCAAGGCATCGAACGGGGTATTGCGCGACTGCAAGAGCGCATTACCGAGCTAGCACATTTTGACGCTTCACAGCTCAGCGATGACGGAGACTCTCCAAAGCTGGTGGCCCTTTCAACTTCAATCGAAGACACCTTAGTGCGATGCTTTGGTGAGAGTACATCGGTGTATTACCGTTTTTCATCTGCGGCACAGCTGCACTTTTCCCCTGGCGTTTGGACAGATGACTACCCGCAAAGGCACCACTACGTAGAAGGCACACAGAAAAATATTCTGCAATCGATGAGTATGCTTGGGGAGGCGCAGCGGACACTAAGAGAAGACCTTGCTGACCATGAGCACGAAGCCAAGCCAGAAAGTCCGGATGCTGCTGACAAAGGTCAGTCATCTCTATCTCGTAAGGTGTTTATCGTGCACGGACACGACGAAGGTGCCCGAGAAATGGTTGCTCGCTTCCTTGAGCGGCTTGGTTTTCAGTCCATCATTTTGCACGAGCAAGCCAACCAGGGCTGCACGGTCATGGAGAAAGTCGAAGCGCATGGCGAGGTGGGTTTTGCCGTTGTGCTGTTGACGCCCGATGACCAGGGTTGCACCAAGGGTGGAATTCCCGAGCCGCGAGCGCGGCAGAATGTCTTGCTCGAACTGGGCTATTTCCTCGGGCGCCTAGGACGTGACAAAGTGTGCGCGTTGAAACGCGGCGCCGTGGAGATTCCCAGCGATTTCGCCGGTGTGGTGTGGGAGTCCATGGAAAGTAATAGCTGGAAGCAAGCCTTGGGCCGTGAACTTGAAGCTGCCGGTCATGAGATCGACTGGAACAAGGTCATGCGCGCGTAAGCCAGCAACTAGTTTCTTACTTGCCAGTCTCCAGCATGCTCGCAATGAGCGGCAAGCAGGCCCAATTGCATTTCCTGCTTCTGGCCGTTAGCAGCGTCCTTGTCGAATGGCTTACGACGAATCGGATCTATCTCGCGGGTTGTGGCACTTACCTCGTGAGACAGAATGAACGCGACTGGGTCGTTTTCACTGGAGTCATGAACATGTCCCATGGGTATCTTTACTTGCTCGTCCACAGTCGCGGTGATGTGTTTAAAGTCGGGATTAGTACAGTGCCCACCAACCGTCTACACAAGCATACCCGTCAAGATTTCGTGGTCGCTGATGGTACGCTTTACAAGCTCCCGAGTATCGAAGCCGCGCGCCACCTTGAACTGCTGATCCTACGCTCTCTACCAAGCGCACGCGGTAAGGGGGCTAGTCGCATTATTGATGGCCGTACAGAATGCTTTCGTATCGGATACTTTCGTTTAGTGAGCAATCTCCTCCTTGCTGCGCTCGAGTCACCGCTGGGTGAAGGTTATGAGGTGTGCGATATGGAAGGCCACATCAAGGTTCCATCAAGAATGAACGGCTGGGACATTCCGGAGGTGCGGGAAGCACGCCTAGACAGCCCCCAATGCACGGTCAATGGCGTGACGTATAAGAGCTTTCGAAATGCATGGATCTCTTTATTCGGCGAGGAAACTCCAGGCCGCCAACCTGCACGAATCCAGTGGAAAAAGCAGGGTAAGTTGGAAATTCGTGGTCTGTTATTCGAGAAGGTTGAAGGCAACGTCGAAGATTAGTCCTCACTTCTGGTGAAAAGGCCGATCCGCCTTGCGTAACGGCGCTGAAGGTATCAGTGATTCTAGACTCGCCAGTAATCGTCACCAGTGCGGCAGTAGTGACTGACCGCTTCTGGCCGTTAGCTGCCTGTCGTGAAGGGCTGCTATCGACCCACTGCGGACATTCACCAGAGGCTGCAATAGCTGCCCGAACCGCAAGACACTGCCTGCCCAATCAGTCGCAGGCTCATGAAAAGGAAGTCAGGCAAATGGATGTAAGTAAATCCACGTTCGTACCAAGGATAGTCATTAAGCGTGTGATTTACCGACTTCATCCGTAGGGAGGTCCTCTGCAGCACCCTAGCTCATGTGCGCTGATGTACTTGGAAACACGCAAATTAATACAACATTTAACGCAAAAATATCTACGCAGGTCCTTTTAAAACTTGATGCGGTTCCACTCAATCGCACGGCTCCGCCAGTGCTCTTCGATAGCCTGCGAGAATTCTGCGCGCACCAATTTCCCTCGAGCACGCAGCCATACGCCGTCATCGCTGCGCACGACAACACCTTCCATAGGTCCATCTCGATAATGGCTTGGTTGGGATTCGAGAAACGCCTCTAGGCGTGCGCAGGTGACACGTCCACGGAACAGGCAGGGGACCACCGCAACACCGAGCCTCCCAGCGAGCGTGTCACGCTCCGCTACGCTCCAGAAACGCCCCACGCTACGGTCATACACATCGAACAGCAGCCACCAGTCCGGCAGACCGCCGTACTCCAAGGAGTGGCGGGCCGCACACCATTCGCCGAAGAGGATGAGGTCGATGTTGCCACTCAGCACATCGAACAGGTGGTCTTCATGCTGACGTAACCACTGTCGCAAGCGATCAAACTGACCTGAGAAAGGCGGGACAAGATAAGTCCCCCGGTTCTGTACCCGTATTGCCCCTTGCGAGTCGATGAAAATGCCCAGGTTGGCGCCATCGAGCTTTTCCTCTACCGTTACCTCTCCCGCCAGCAGTTCATTTAGCGCCTGAGCGGACATCAGCTTGTCGTCGCGTGGCAGCTTGGCACCCGCGGCGCTGAAAAGATGGGGGGTGGAGGGGAAACGGAAAAAATCACTCATGCCCTTCTCTTTCGTGCCTTCTTGCTCGCCCACCTGGGACGCAGCCACTCGTGCTCGATCAGGTGTTCGGTGTCCACCTGCGCTTTGTCCAGCGCCGCTGCACAGTCGAGCCAATCGGTATCACAGGCATTGACCAACGTGCAGTCATGCCCGTCCGCCCTCGCCGCCAACACGGCGGCCACCATCTTTCGATCTTCCAGATCGCTGATGGCCGCACTCAGTTCATCGGGCAAGAGGGCATGCCCGTTATCATCGACTTCGATACCGACCCACTCAACCTGGCCATGATCATGCTTACGCATCATGACCAGCCAACCGTAGTCCTGTTCAGTCAATTTCTTTCTGTATTCGGTGCATATATGCCAGTCCCAATCGAGCACTACACGGCGCTCGACATCCTTTTCGAACGCATGCACCCATGCCAACACCTTGTCACGATACTGCTTTTCCTGGACCGGCGTGGCGTCCTCGTCGAAGAGCGAACATTCGTCCGCGGCACTGGCTACGATCAATACATTGGTGTCGACGACCCTGGTGTCAGCCATGTGCACGCTCCTGCATGCGCTTAGCGCGCGCCATCGCTTGCTGTCGCGCTTCACCCACGCTGTCACCGAAGAAGTGTTCCGGCCAATTGCCAACGACGCCGAACTCATCGACCTCCAACGTCTGCAAAAGTGCTTGCGCGCCTTTGCGCTTGACGAAGTACATTGAGACATCGCGCTTTTTTGCGGTGCCCTTGGCGATGAGCGTCTGCATTCGTCGGAACAGGTGTTCCGAATGGGTTTCGACGATGAACTGAACGTTGCGCTCCTTGCTGACGGAAACGAACAACTCGGCGAGGATCGACTGGGCCAAGGGGTGCAGGTGAATCTCGGGCTCTTCCAGGATCACGGTGCTACCCACAGGGGCGAAATAGGCGACGACCAACACAGGTAGTACCTGCGAAACGCCTATACCGACGTCCCTTAGATTACAGGCCACACCATCGCGGTGGATGATCAACTCATAACGATTGGAGCGCCCCTGCTGCCGGACCTCCAACTGCTCGGCTACCTTCATGCGTTTGAGCCATTTGGAAACGCCCTCGACTATGTAGTTCTGCTCCTCCGAACGCAACAACGCGCTCGCCAGCAAAGCGCCGATGGCGTTGCCGCCATCGCTGCCGACGTCACCTGGTTTACTTTTGTTCCAGGCGTAGTCACGTTCGGGTTTGCGCCGTAGAGGCCCAAGGTAGCTGATACCTTCCAGTTCGCGTCGGATGGAAAGACTAAGGTCCTCCACCAAGGCTCCATCCTGATCGAGTTCGGCAATGGCATCGGCAGAAAAAGAGATGGACCGTTCAGGCGCATAATTTCGCCCTTTGAAACGGGGTTGAACTTCGTCATCGACAAATATTGAGAAAGCACCTCGGTCCCTACGCACCGCACGAAACTCGCGGGCGTCGGTGTTCAGCTTCATCTGCTGGACCGCGACACTGCCACTGGAGGTCTTTCCATAGAACGTTTCCAGAGAGCCGGCCTTCACCCGGGAGTCATCGAAGCGGTTAAAGTCGAAGCCAATTGAAAACTGCCTGGGTGAATCGGCGCCATGCTTGAGAACGCTATCGAAATCACCGAAGCTGAAAAGATCGTTTACTTCATCACCGCCCAGATTCAAGTGGATGGTGCGATCAGGAGAGCGGACGGTTTGCTTGAGCAACAGCAGGCTTTGCAACAATGAAGACTTGCCAGAGGAGTTGGTGCCCAACAGCATGGTCACAGGCGCCAGACCAATTTCCCCTGTGTCTTTCCATGCCTTGAAGTTGGTCAAACGCAGCGATTTGAACACGTATCTCTCCTTGATGCAGACGCAGGATTCATAGGGTGATGGGTCTGTTGCGCGTGACCTTAACATCCGAGCAATACCTTGGATACCCCAAAAAAGGGCACTTGGCGTTCAGCCAAATGCCCTTTTTTCAACCTGATTGATGACTACGCCAGTGCCCGGCAAGGGCAAAACCCAACGCTCTCAATACAGCAAACCATATCCCAAAAACCCTCACCTTTACGCTGACCGATCCACGTACTGGGGAGTGAATGCAAACACGAACAAGCCTGGCTTCGGGTTGAGCGCAGCCGGAAGCTGACCATTTAGAACCATGCAGCAAAGATGGTCGGGACGCCGCCTGAAAGTTGGTCAAACTGAGAGCGCACAACACCTTGATGCCGAGCCACAGCAGATACCTGGCATCCCTGAGTTTGATCACTGAATTGCGCCGGTTTTCCAAGACACAGAATGACCGCTTCTGGCCGATAGCGGCCGTCTAGCAACGGTAGCCTTTAGGCGTTGGTTGTCGCTTACCGTAGTTGGAGAACGAGCCCCCAGACTCAGGAAAGCATGAGAGGCAGCCACGCACTGATGGGAATCGGTCCCACTCTGGCTATCCCCTCTCGATCAATGCTTAGCGAGCCCAGATGCCGGGATAGTTTTAGAGATAGACGGATCATCACATATAAATAAAAGCCTAACGGATCAGATAGTTAAAAACTTTTTCGACTCTTGGTGCCGGCACCATATCCAGCTCCATCGCGTTCCACCGAATGCCTTGGAAGCCCCTAAAACCCGCCCTTTGGCGGGTTTTTTCGTTCCAGGACCCTCCGTCGGGATCCAACAAAATACCCCATCCCCGGGGGGTATTTTTAGGGTACAGCGTCTTGCCTGCATGGAGAACGTACCCTTATGCCACGCCTAGCCGTTCCTCTCAGCGACCTCAAATGCCGTACGGCGAAACCTCGCGAACGTGCCTACAAGCTATTCGACGGTGGCGGCATGTACCTCTTCGTGAAACCCAACGGCGTGAAAACGTGGCGATTGCGCTACTTCAAGCCCAGCGGCAAGGAAGGCACGCTGATCATCGGCAACTACCCCATCATCTCGCTGGCCGTCGCGAGGACCAAGCGCGATGAAGCCAAGGCCCTGTTGATCGACAACCTCGACCCGATGGAAGAGAAGAAGAAAGCGAAGGTAGCTGCCCAACGAGCCTCCCTGCTGTTCCAAACAGTCGCCCTGGAGTGGCACGCCGAAATGTCCCGGCGCTGGACGGAGGGACACGCCAAGACCGTCATGAGCCGGTTACGCACCCACGTCTTCCCCCTGATCGGCCAACGCCCCATCGCTGAGCTTGATACCCATGATCTGCTTGAAGTAACTCTGCGTATCAAAGAGCGCGGCACCATGGACGTTGCCCTGCGCGTGCAGAACTATCTCTCCACGATCATGCGGGGCGCGAAGCGGGCGCGGCAGATTAACCAGAATCCGGCGCTCGATCTAGCAGGGTCGATTCATGCCCCGCGTACCGTGCACCGCCCTGCCCTCTCACTCAACCGCCTCGCCGAACTATTAAACCGGATCGATAACTACAACGGCCGTGAACTAACCAAGCTGGCTGTACTGCTAACGCTGCACGTGTTCGTGCGCTCCAGCGAGCTGCGCTTTGCGCGCTGGGATGAGTTCGACCTGCAAAGGGCGATGTGGGAAATCCCGGACACCCGTAAGCCAATCGACGGCGTGCGCAATTCCACCCGTGGCACCAAGATGAGCGGAGACATACAGATGGTGCCGCTCTCTCCCCAAGTCATCGCGATCCTTGAACGGCTGCGCGGCTTGAGTCGCTTCTCCGAACTGGTGTTGCCCGGTGACCACAAGTACTGGAAGCCAATGTCGGAGAACACGGTTAACCAGGTGCTACGCAACGTTGGCTACGACACATCCAAAGAAGTATGCGGGCACGGATTCAGGACCATGGCTTGCAGCGCCTTGCTGGAGTCAGGGCTGTGGACAGACGCGGCTATTGAGCGGCAGATGAGCCACAAGGAACGCAATCGCGTGCGCGCCGCCTATATCCACAAAGCCGAATTTCTGGAGCAGCGTCGGCTGATCATGGCGTGGTGGAGCAATTACATCGATGCCAACAGATCGGGGCATGTCACTCCACATGAGTTTGCCCATCCAGCTGGCGACAACATCACTCCCTTGCCAAGTGGGCGTGGCGCATTCAATCGTCGGTGAACCCTCCAGAACACCGTTGGCCGCTCTTTAATTCGGGTCCATCCAAACAGGGCTGCAAAGCCGCCCTGTTTGGATGGACCTAGCTTTGCAAAGCTAAAAGCCGACACAAATCCTTTGAATACCACTGATTTCCACCGGTGGATAATTTCATGCACAGCCCCAGAGGCCACGAGGATTGGGGCGTTGACCAAAATTACCCACAGGCGTAGAACTGATCGTGCAAACGCTGCCTTAGGCAGCACCCCAGGTGACCCGAGCCTTCAAGGTCACGCCGCTCTCGCGGTGGCTCTACCCAAGGGCGATTCGCATCCGGCAGCTCGCCCGGTCACTACCCATGTGATGGATGCTCTTACACATATAGCGCTCGTGCGCCAGATACACCGTACCTCGCTGCCCTGCAGCAACCTATTCGCTTGGCCGAATCTTGCGCCAACCTGTGCCCGTCTCTTTCTTCTGGAAAGAGACGGGCACTTCTAACACTGCTGCAGCCCTTATCGCATATGGCTTTGCGGCAATCCCCCTCGTGACAATTGGCGTGACAAACGCCGATGTCACCAGCAACAGCCTTGTAGATGATGGTGCCGCAGACCAGGGAATGGACTGCACCTGACTGACAGTCAGGCATGCCCCGGTCATCGCAGTGCTGCTTGCACATGGCTCAGGATCTCGCGGCACTGGTCTCGTCAGCCAATGCGGCCTCCACCCGCCCACCGGTAACGGTGCTCAGGAGGCCAGATCATGAGATGCCCTTGCTCCCGGACGTAAGGAGCCGCCAGTCCCGCGTTAGAGGACATCCCCACAGGTCGCAGGGGCCTTGATCCCTGATAACACTCAACATTCTTGGCGGGATGACGTGGGGCGAGGATTGAAGATCGGATGATGAGGTAACCGAAAAGGCATTGGTGGGTAGACGCGATGGCCGCAATTTCGGCTACGGCCGGCAATTGAGCTATGCAGGGCCGAAGGCGCTGAAGGACATGTTCGGCGGCGGCCACTACGGCGCGGTCAAGGCACACAGGGGATA
>NZ_AJWX01000005.1 GCF_000263855.1 Pseudomonas sp. M47T1 | reverse complement strand
GTACAGTCCTGCAGGAGCGAAGGCCGCACCGCGCAATCATCAGGCGTGCACACTGGGTAGCGGGTGTGGTGGCTCAGGCTGCCTGTGCGTCTTTGCGGTACTGGGCCTTCATGGTTTCCATCTGCTCGCCCAGTGCCTCAAGAGCCTCCTTGCCCAGCAGCTTCTCGGCGTCGGGGAACATGTCAGTTTCCTCTTCCTCGATGTGGTGCTCCAGCAGTTCTTTCACGACTTTTACCCGCCCGGCAAATTCCGGCGTCGACGGGTCGGTCACCTTCAGGTCAGGCAGCACCAGTGAGTCGACAGTGCGGTGCTCTTCCTTGGCCTCGTAGTACATTTCAGCTTCGTCCTTGCCCCCGGCCTGCTTGAAGGCGGGGTACAGGATTTCTTCTTCGAGCCGGGTGTGAATGGTGATCTCCATTTCAAGCTTGGCCAGCAAATCCGTGCGTTTCTTGATGCCTCGGTCGGTGGACTCACTCAACTGGGCGAGGATGGACTTGACCTTCTCGTGGTCGGCTTTCAGCAGTTCGATGGCGTTCATGGGGCGAGCCTCGGTTTTTCACGGTGGGTAACCGTGTTAACCGTGCAGGGCGTGTGCCACCCTGCACCCTTGGCCTGATGCGTGGGTTTTCAAGCGGTTACACCATCGCCCCGATCGGTGGGCTGTGCACTTTGCATGATTGGCCCGCCAGACAGTGCAGATAGCCTGACGGCGCGCTGCCTCCTTTTCGCAGCCTGGCGGCAGCTCCGGGGGGGCATTCGGTACGTCAGAGGGCGCGCGGTGGCGGTGAGGGTTTGATTGGCACGTAGGGCAGCAGCCGCTCGGTTTCCTTGCGGACCACCGCGTAGCATTCGCAGCTCAGTCGTTCCAGGTGCGGGCGGTCGAGGACGCGGATGTGCCCGCGGGTGTATTCGATCACGCCCAGACGCTGTAGTTTTCCAGCCGCGTCGGTGACCCCTTCGCGACGCACGCCCAGCATATTGGCAATCAGTTCCTGGGTCATGGTCAGCTGGTTGCCCTGCAGACGGTCCAATGACAACAGCAGCCAGCGGCACAGTTGCTGGTCGATGGAATGGTGGCGGTTGCACACGGCGGTCTGCGCCATCTGCGTGATCAGCGCCTGGGTATAGCGCAGCATCAAATGCAGCATTTCGCCGTGGCGATTGAATTCGTCCTTGAGCCGCTGGCCAGGCAGCCGGAACGCATGCCCGGCGCTTTGCACAATGGCGCGGCTGGAGGTGCTTTCACCACCCATGAACACTGCCACGCCCACCAGGCCCTCGTTGCCGACCACCGAGATCTCGGCGCAGGCGCCGTTCTCCATGACGTACAGCAGCGACACGATGCAGTCGGCAGGGAAGTACACATGGCGCAGCGCATCGCCTGACTCGTACAGCACTTTGCCCAACGGCATGTCGACGTGCACCAGATGCGGTAGCAAGCGCTCCAACGCGGCAGCAGGCAAGGCGGCGAGCAGATGATTCTGGTAGGGGCCGGGTACAGCGGGCATGAGGCAACCTGGGTTGAAGGCGTAAGCGAGACTCACAGGGTAGGCCATTGCAGGCCCATCACGGCTTATACCTGCCCTACGGTCACGTCGGCATGCCCGCAGGCCGCTACCACGCGATGAGCCAGGCCATCGTCCACCAGTATCAGCGTGGCGTCAGCCTGGTCCACGCCATCCAGACTGAGGGCGGCGCTGCCACGGCTGACACTGATCTGGTAGTGGCTGCCGCCAAACCGGTAGTCCAGGGTGTAGCCGGGCCACTCGGGCGGCAACAATGGCCGCAACCGCAGGGTCGTGCCTTCACGGTGCAGGCCCAGCAACGACTCGACGATCAGCCGGTACATCCAACCCGCCGAGCCGGTGTACCAGGTCCAGCCGCCGCGCCCGGCATGGGGCGGCGCGGCGTAGACGTCGGCGGCCATCACGTAGGGCTCCACCTTGTAGGTTTCGATCAGCCCGGTACTGCCCTGGCGCACCGGGTTGATCAGGCGCATCAGCTCCCAGGCCTTGTCGCCGTCGCCCAGGGCCGCGAAGGCCATGCACGCCCACACCGCTGCGTGGCTGTACTGGCCGCCGTTTTCGCGCACCCCGGGCACGTAGCCCTTGATGTAGCCAGGGTCCAGGGTGCCATGGTCGAAGGGCGGCGCCAGCAGTTGCACGATGCCGATATCGCGGCGCACCAGGTAGCGGTCCAGCGCCGCCATGGCCGTGCGCCCGCGGGCCAGGGGCGCGGCCCCCGACAGCACCGCCCAGCTCTGGGCAATGGAGTCGATGCGGCACTCCTCGTTGCTGGCCGACCCCAGCGGCTGGCCATCGTCGAAATAGGCGCGGCGGTACCAGCCGCCATCCCAGCCGTGGCTTTCCAGGGCCAGCCGCAGCGCGCCGGCCTGCTCGCTGCAGCGCAGGGCAAAGGCACCATCGCCCAGGCGCTGGGCCAGGCGGGCAAACTGTTGCAGCACTTGGTAGCCGAAGAAGCCCAGCCACACGCTCTCGCCGTGGCCACCGTCGCCTACGCGGTTCATGCCGTCGTTCCAGTCGCCGCTGCCCATCAGCGGCAAGCCATGGCGGCCACCTTGCAGCCCGTGTTCCAACGCGCGTTGGCAATGCTGGTACAGGGTTTGCGGGCGCGGCGAGCGGCCCGGCAGGTCGTAATAGGACTCTTCACCTTCGTTCAACAGCCGGCCTTCCAGGTAGTCGGCGCGCTCGTCCAGCACACCCAGGTCGGCAGTCACCTCCACATAACGACACACGGCCAGGGGCAGCCACAGCAAGTCATCCGAGCAGCGCGTGCGTACGCCACGGTCCATGGGGGGGTGCCACCAGTGCTGCACGTCACCCTCCACGTATTGGTGCCGCGCACACAGCAACAGGTGGTCGCGCACCGCCTGTGGCGCGGCGTGAACCATGGCCATGCTGTCCTGCAACTGATCGCGGAAGCCGATCGCACCGCCCGATTGGTAATAGCCGCTGCGCCCCCAGAAACGGCAACCGATCACCTGATACATCAGCCAACCGTTGACCAGCACGTCCACGGCCGGTTCTGGCGTGTGCACGCGCAAGGCCCCCAGGGTGGCGCGCCAATGGGCCTGCACGTTGGCCAGTTCCACGGCCGCAGCGCGGGTGCCGCGGTACTGCTGCACCCGGCGGGTGGCGGCGGTGGCGTCCTGTTCGGCACCCAGGCGGAAGATCACCTCCTGGCTTTCACCGTCATTCAATTCCAGGCTGACCTGCATCACCGAGCAGGGGTCCAGGCCGCCGCCGCTACGCCCGGACAGGTGGCTGCGCGACAACGCGGCCGGCGCTTGCAGGCTGCCGTTACGGCCCAGGAACTCGGCGCGGTCACAGGTGATGCGCCGCCCGGGTGAATCAGTGTCGAGAAACGCCACCCGCCCGCTGAACTCCATGGACCAGGCATTGCGCGCAAACAACGCGCCGCTGAATGGGTCGGCCTCGGTCACCACGTGCATGGCCGCACGTTCGCGCAGGTCGCCCAGCACCCATTCCACGTAGCTGGTAGCCGACAGCCGCCGCGTGCGGCCGCTGTTGTTGCGCACCACCAGGCGGGAAAACTTCAGCGGCGCATCCAGCGCCACGTATACCCACAGTTCGCTGTGCAGGCCTTGTTCGTCGTGCTCGAAGACGCTGTAACCGAAGCCGTGACGGCAGCGGTAGGCGCCAGTGCTGGGGCACGGTTGTGGCGTGGGTGACCAGTAGGCGCCGCTGTCTTCGTCACGCAGGTAGATCGCTTCGCCGCTGCCATCACTGACCGGGTCATTACGCCACGGGGTCAGGCGGTATTCGTGGGCGTTTTCGCTCCAGGTATAGGCGCTGCCGGACTCGGACACCAGGGTGCCGAACTGCGCATTGGCCAGCACATTGACCCAAGGCGCTGGCGTGGTGAGGCCCGCAGCCAGGTTTACCACGTACTCGCTGCCATCCTTACTGAAGCCACCGTAGGGGTTGCCGAGTATCAAGCTGGCATCGGGAGCGGGCATTTGCGCAGGTTTGCCTGGCCTGCGCACCAGGGCAGGATCGAAACGCGGTAACGGCGGCTCGGTGCGCCGCCGTTGCAGTTGCTCGGCCAGGCTCCCCAGGCTGTCGCGTAGCACCAGGCGGGCCACGGCTTGCAGCAGGATGCGGTCTTCGGCGGACAGTTGCTGGGCGGGGCGCACGAAAATGCCCCCCGGCCGGTCCACCAGGCTGGCTTCGCTGCCAGACGTTACCAGGCCCATAATCAGGTCTTGCAGCAGCTGCCGGTAACCGGCCTGGCTTTCGTTCCAGATCACCAGGTCTACCATCAGGCCTTTCTGGCGCCAATAGGCATGGGCTTGCACCATTTGCCGCACCAGTTCCAGGTTGGCCGCATCGCCAATCTGCACCAGCACGATGGGCAGGTCGCCGGAAATGGCCTGACCCCAGAGCCCCGACTGGTTGCGGCGGTTGCTCAACAGCAATGCACTGTCTGCGCGCAGGGAAGGGTTGGCATAGATCACCGATGCCGCCATGTGTTCGAACAGGTGGGCATCGGCAGTGGTTGCGTTGAGCTGGCGCAGCAGTACCTGGCTGTGGGTCCAGGCCAGGTCGAAGACCCGGTCGGCCAGGTGGCGGTCACGGTATTTGTGGATCAGTTGCACACAGGTGTCACGGTCAGCCGCCAGGCCGGTGACCAGGTCGATGGTGGCCGTCTGACCGGGCTCCAGGGTCATTCGGCAGCGAATGGCGACAATAGGGTCAAGCACCGAGCCTTGGCTGCCGCTCAGTTGCTCTACCGCAGGGTCCAGGGCAGCAGGCGCCAGCAGCGTACGCCCACGACCGATAAAGCGAGCCCGATCGGTTTCATAGGAAATGGCATCAATGTCGATGCCGTGAGCCGCCAGCAAATGGCACATCCACGGCATCACGGCCTGCTGCGACTGCGGTCTGCGGGTGCAGACAATGGCTTGCAGCGCGGGCAACAGTTCGGTCTGCACAAACAGCTTGCTGAAGGCCGGATGCATGGCGTCCTCAAGGAGCGGGGCCAACACCACTTCGGCGTAACTGGTCAGTTCCAGGCACCGCCGCACGCGGCCCCGATTGGTGAGGTGCAGGCGGCGCAACTCCACGTCGTCTTCGGGGGACACGACGATTTCTGTGTGGCAGTCCACATGCTGTTCACGCAGGCGAAACTCGGCCCGGGCATCGCTGAAGATCGCTTCCTGGCGGTAGGCCTGGTGTTGGCTGGGCTGGTGGCTGTTGGACCAGAACGTGCCGCTGGCGACGTCGCGCAGGTAGCAGAAGATACCCAGGTTGTCGTTGACAATGTCCTCGCGCCAGCGGGTCAGGGCCACGTCGTTGCAGCGGCTGTAGCCGGCGCCGGCGCTGTTGACCATCACGTGGTAGCGACCGTTGGACAGCAGTTGCACGGCCGGCCGGCGCTGTTGCGGGTCATCGAACACGCGCAGGATGGCCTCGGGGTGGCGGCCGACGCTTTCGCCGGTGGCGGCGTGGTTGGCCTGCACGTACTGCACCGAGGTTTTCGGCACGCGTTCCTGCAGCAACAGGGCGCAAGCCTGGAACGGCGGTTCGGCCTCGAAGCGCCGCTGCATGGGCCGGTCCAGCAACAGCGAGGTCAGTGCCAGCAAGCTCATGCCCTGGTGGTGGGCCATGAACGAACGCACCACCGCCAGGCGCTGCCCGGGCGGCAGGCGTGCCTGGGTATAGTCCAGCGCTTCGTACAGGCCGAAGCGCCCGCTTGCCCCCAGTTCATCCAGGCGTTGCAGATTACGGGTGGCGGCGTCGGGCGCCACCATCAGCGCCAACACACTGGCGTAGGGCGCCACCACGCTGTCATCGCCCAGGCCGCGCTTGAGCCCCAGCCCCGGCACGCCGAAAGCCCGATACTGGTAATTGAAACTGGCGTCCTGGGCGTTGTAGGCCGATTCGGACACGCCCCATGGAATGCCCAGTTGGTTGCCGTACTCGATCTGCCGCGCCACGGCCGCGTGGCAGGTCTGGTCCAACAGGGTGCCGGCGTACGAGGGCATGAGAAGCATGGGCATCAGGTATTCGAACATCGAGCCCGACCACGACAGCAGCACCGGCACGCCGCCACTGCTGGTCAGCAGCCGGCCCAGGTTGAACCAACTGGCCTGGGGCACCTGCCCTTGGGCAATGGTGACGAAATGGGTGAGGCGCACCTCAGACGCCAGTAAGTCGTAGAAGGCCGTGTCCAGGCGCCGGTCGCTGACGTTGTAACCGATGGCGAACAGGTCGCGGGCGCTGTCGTACAGGAAGTCGAATTCCATGATGGCCAGGGTGGCGATACGCGTCGCCAGGTCCTGGGACAGCTTCATGCGTTCAACACGGTGTTTGGCCTGTTGGCAGGCCTGGATTTCCTGCTGAAAATCCAGGCATTGCGCGTTCAACGCCTGGGTCCAGAACTCGGCATCACCCCCCGCGGCACTGGCTGCGGAGGGGACGGGCAGGTCGATGCCGCGTTGCAGCAGCTCGAGCAGCATGTGCGGCGGCAGGTCGGGGTGGTGCTGCAAGGCGTGGATGTCGCCGTGCAGGTCATCGACCACCTGGGTGGGCAAGTGCGCTGCCACAAGGCTGGTCTGCAGGATGCCCAAGGTGTCGAGCAGGCCGTTCACCACACGGCCATCCACCATCGAGCTGTCGCCAAGCGCCAGTATGCCGGGGCGCAGGGTCAGCAGCAGGCCGGCCAGGTTGCCGCTGTCCACGGTTGACACGTACAGCGGTGCCAGCGGTTGCAGGGTTTGGGTGTCGTACCAGTTGTAGAAATGCCCACGGTAGCGTTCCAGGCCTTCCAGCGTGGTCAGCATCAGGCCCAGGCGCTGCAGCAGGCGGGTGCTGCTCAGGTAGCCAAAGTCATGGGCGGCCAGGTGCGAGAGCAGCGCCATGCCCATGTTGGTGGGGGAGGTGCGATGGGCAACGTTGTCGTAGGGCGGGTGCTGGATATTGTCCGGGGGTAGCCAATGGTCGGCCTGGCCCACGTACGCATCGAAAAACGCCCAGGTGCGACGAGCCAGGGTGCGTAGAAAGCCCAGCTCTTCGGCGGAAGGGTCGAAGGCCTGCGGGGCGGGCGAGCGGCTGCTCCACCAGGCCATTGCCGGGCCCACCAGCCACAGGGCCAGCAACGGCAGCGCCAGTAGTAGCACCCAGGGCCGTGGCACCAGCAAGCCGGCCACGGCCAAGGCCAGTGCGGGGGACACCCACGACAGGCGATACAGCCCGGGCAGGTCGTTGATGCTGCTGCGTTCCACTTCCCGCGAGGCGCTCCACTGCAACAGATGGCGCTTGCTGACCAGCATGCGCCACAAGGTGCGGGTGATGGCGTCGAGGCTGTAGTGCGTCTCGAACGGCAGCCAGGCCAGGGTCAGCCCGCTGCGCAGAAAGTCCTTGCCGGCGCGGTAACAGGCATCGTTGAGGTGGTGGCGCAGGGAAACATCGAAGGGTTTGCGGGCCAGCGCCAGCAGGCTGTCCAGCAGGGGTTGTGCGAACACCAGCGCCAGCACCCCCAGGGTCCAGCCCACAGGGCCGTCAACGCCCAGCCAGCCCCACAGCAACAGGGTCAGCAGCGCGGCTGGTTCCAGGCTGCGGCGCAGGTTGTCGAAGATCTTCCAGCGCGCAAGGGCGCTGAGCCCGGCGCGTTCGACCGTGCCTTTGCCGTGGCCCCAGGGCAGCAGCCAGGGCAACAACTGCCAGTCGCCCCGGATCCAGCGGTGGCGCCGCTTGACGTCGGTGCTGAAGCGCGCCGGGTAATCTTCGAACAGCTGCACATCGCTGAGCAAGCCGGAATGGGCGTAGCAACCCTCGATCAAGTCGTGGCTGAGAATGCAATCGTCGGCAAATCGATGGGCCAGCGCCTGTTCGAAGGCGTCCACGGCATAAATGCCTTTGCCAATGAACGAGCCGTTGCCGAACAGGTCCTGGTACACGTCCGACACCGCCCGGGTGTAAGGGTCAATGCCGGCATCGCTGCCAAACAGCTGGGCGTAGCCGGAGCGCGCGGTGCTGGGCAGGCTGATGCCGATGCGCGGTTGCAATACCGCGTAGCCGGCACTGACGCGTCCGTCGGCGGTCAGCACGGGGTGGTTGAGCGGGTGCTCCATGGCGCCCACGAACTGGCGTGCGGCGTCGCGTGGCAGTTGGGTGTCGGTGTCCAGCGTGATCACGTAGCGAACCCTGCCCAGCGCATCAATGTCGCCGACAATAGGCGAGAACGGCTCGCGGCTGCCCCCGCGCAGCAAGGCGTTCAGTTCGGCCAGTTTGCCGCGTTTGCGTTCGTGGCCCATCCACACCCCTTCGCCGGCGTTCCAGCGCCGCGGCCGGTGCAGCAGGAAAAAACGCGATGGGCCCAGCGTCGGGTAGCGCCGGTTGAGGTCGTCGATCAGCTGTACCGCCAGCGTCAGCAGGGCATCATCGCCGGGTTGGGTTTGCGTCGGGGCGTCCATGAAGTCGGTGAGCAGGGCAAAGTGCAGGTGTTCATCGCGGTTGGCCAGGAAGCGTACTTCCAGGCCTTCCACCAGTTCCTCCACGTCACTGGCCTGGCCGACCAAGGTGGGCACCGCCACCAGGGTGCGGGCGGCGGCGGGGATGCCGTCGCGCATGTCCAGTCGCGGCAGCAGGCTGGGCGCCAGGGTCATCATCACCAGGCCGTTGATCAGGCTCATGGCCAGGCGGCTGGTCATCAACAGCAGGGTTATGGTCAGCAGCCACTGCCAGCTGGGCAAGCCGCTGAGGTAGCGTGCCAGCGGCCAGGCCATGGCCAGCGCCAGCACGGTCACCGGCCCGAGGAAGAATAACAACGGGGCACGACGCACCTGGCGCTGCCAGCGCTGGGCCAGCGGCACGCGGGCGTCGATGGCCTGCTCCAGCGCGGCCAGCCCCGGGCCCACCAGGTAGTAGCCTACGTGCCCGGCGACGAGGGTGTCGGGCGGCGGTCGCGCCTGGGCGCTGGCCAGGGCAATGGCCTGGATGGCCACCCGCTCTTCGCTGTACTGGCTGTGTCGCGCCAGGCGCTCGATGACGTGGCGGTACTGGTCGCGGCTGGCAAAGTCCATGGCCGCATATACCCCGGCGGGGTCGCCCTCAAGTTGACGCTCCACATGGCTCATGCGCTCGACGAAGTCGCGCCAGTCATTGCTCGACAGTACGCGCAGGCTGGCGACGCTGTTGCTGATGGACACCTGGTCGGCAGCCTGCTGCTGGGCATCCAGCTGTACCAGGCGCTCGATGTTCAGGCCCGACTCGGCGAGCATTTGCTCCACCCAGGTCAGCGGCTGAATCAGCAGCGCGCTCTGGCCTTGCAGGCGGCGCGTCAGTTCGGCGACGAATGCCGGGGTCATGGGCGGCGCCGAGCGGGCCATGTCGGCCACCACCAGCACCACGTCGCGGGCATTGTGCTCGGCGGTGTCGGTCAGGCGGTCGGCCCAATCATTGGCCAGGTTGCGGTCGGCCCAACTGGCCATCACGCGCGAGGCCACCCGCCGCAGGTTTTCGATCAGCGCCAGGCGCAGCATGATGGCGATGGCCCACAGCTCGCCCAGGGTCAGTGAAGTCACGGTCTGGTAGGCGGCGACGAAGCGGCTCAGGCTTTGCTCGTCTACCCGGCCATCGCCGTGGGCAATGGTTTCCAGGGCAATGTCGTACACCCGCGGCAAGCCGCTGGAGGGGCCGTTGGCCAGGCGCGGCAATTCGCGGCTGTAGCCCTTGGGCAGGTGGCTCTGGGCAATGCGGATGTGTTCTTCGATCAGGTAGTCGTTGTCCAGCAACCACTCGGCCGCCGGCGTCACCCGGCGCGCCGAAGGATGAGCCTTGGCCAGCGCGGCGCAACTGGCCGCCAGCGTGGCCTCGTTGTCGGCCAGCCGCGCGAGCAGCGAGTCCCTGGCACTGAGCGGGCTGAGTACATGCTCGCGGGCCAGCAGGATGCCGTGGTCGGCCATCTGCTCGGCGCTGAACAGTTCGGCGCGCAACAGGGGCTCATAGGTAAAGGCGCGTTGCGCAGGGCGCCAAGGCCGCCCGGCAGAGGGCAGGTGCTTGATGGCGGCGACTGCACGGTTCCAGTAACGGTTCATAGGCTCCCGGGCATGGCAGGGCAAGGCACCGGAACAGTGTGGGTGGGCAAGCTGACGAGGTCTGTACGCCAGCGCACAGACAGGGCTGACAACACCTGTGCATCAGGCAATAAGACGCAGCCAGCTGCGTCTGATGCCCGAACCGCGGATCGACACCTTGGCTGCGCTTTGCCCGCGGGTGGCCTGGGCGTACACACCGGGCTCTGTGAGGAGCATCTATGTGCATAGTCTGGCTCTGACAGGGCAGGAGCAATTCAGCGGCCACATGGGCTGAACTGATTTCTGTAGCGGCGCCTGCCGGCCGCTTCACGGGCACGGCGCACTGCCTGACTCACCTCATGAATTCTGCGAGAACTGCTACAAAAGGGGCGGGGTCGGGGGGACTAGCGCTTCGTCGACGATCTCGATCCAGTGCCGCACCGGCGTGCGGCCGGCGCCGTCCAAGTGGGTCTGGCAACCGATGTTGGCGGTGACGATGACGTCCGGGTGGCCGCTTTCCAGGGCGTTGAGGCGGTTGTCGCGCAACTGCCTGGCCAGGGCAGGCTGGGTGAGCGAATAGGTGCCTGCCGAGCCGCAGCACAAATGGCCGTCGGCCACTGGGGTGAGGCTGAAGCCCAGCTGGGTCAGCACGGCTTCCACGGCGCCGCCCAGCAGTTGGGCATGCTGCAGGGTGCACGGGCAGTGGAAGGCCAGGCGCAGTTCGCTGCGCAGGGCCAGGCGGCCCAGCGGCTCGTCGCGCAACACTTCCACCAGGTCCTTGGCCAGGGCACTGATGCGCGCGGCACGGTCGGCGTAGTGCGGGTCGTGTCGCAGCAGCCGGCCGTACTCTTTGACGAAGGCGCCGCAGCCGCTGGCGGTCTGCACGATGGCCTCGACACCGCTTTCAACGGATGGCCACCAGGCATCGATGTTGCGCCGCGCGCGGTCCAGCCCGGCGGCCTGGGCGTCGCTGTGAAAGTCCACCGCGCCACAACAGCCGGCACTGCGCGCCGGGACCAGGCTGATGCCCAGGCGGTCCAGTACCCGCGCGGTGGCGGCATTGGTGTTGGGCGAGAAACCCGGTTGCACGCAGCCCTCCAGAATCAGCATGTGGCGGGCGTGGCGCGCACTGGGTCGGGCACCGGCGGCTCGGACCTGGCGCGGCAGCTTGGCTTGCACAGTGGCGGGCAACCAGGGCCGCAGCACCTGGCCTGCGCGGGCCAGGGCGGTGAACAGCGCCGGGTGCGGGACCACCGCGCGCAGGCCGCCGCGCAACAGGCGGCTGGCCAGTGGGCGTGGCACCTGCTGGTCGATGAAGTCGCGGCCAATGTCCAACAGCGTGTGGTACTGCACCCCGGACGGGCAGGTGCTTTCACAGGTGCGACAGCTCAGGCAGCGGTCCAGATGGGTCTGGGTGGCGGCGGTGATGGGCGCCCCTTCCAGCATTTCTTTGATCAGGTAAATGCGCCCGCGCGGGCCATCCAGTTCATCGCCCAGCAACTGGTAGGTGGGGCAGGTGGCGTTGCAGAAACCGCAGTGCACGCAACTGCGCAGCACCTGTTCGGCCTCGGCGGCCCTGGGCAGTTGGCGAGCCTGTTCGCTGAGATGGGTTTGCATGGTCAGAGCTCCGGGTACAGGCGGCCAGGGTTGAACAGGCCGTGGGGGTCCAGGTGGGCCTTGAGCCGCTGCTGATACCGCAGCAGCGTCGGCGCCAGGGGATGAAAGGGCGAGTCCCCCGGCGCGGCATTGAAGCAGGTGGCATGGCCGCCCACTGCGGCGACCTGGCTTCGCAGCAGCGCGGCATCCACGTCACTTTTCAGCCAACGCTGGGCGCCGGCCCAGTCCAGCAGTTGCAGGCCGGGCACTGCCAGCTCGCCGACGTTAAACGGCAGCGACAGCCGCCACAACGGCCGCGGGTCGTGGAAGAAGGGCAGGCGCTGTTCGCGCAGGTCTGCCCAGAAGCTGCCCGCCACCGTGCTACAGCCCAGGCGGTCGCACGCCGCGGCCACTGAGCCGGCGCCGCCTTCCAGGCGCAGGTGCAGCACCTGGCCGTCATGGCAGGCACCACTGATGGGCAGGGCTTGCTGGCCCCATTCGGCCAGGCGTTGCAACGCCTCGGCGGCGCTGATGTCCAGGTTCAGGCTGGCACTGCAGCGCGGCGTGGGCAGCACCTTGAGCGATACCTCGGTAAGTACGCCCAGGCTGCCCAGGCTGCCAGCCAGCAGCCGCGACAGGTCATAGCCGGCGACGTTTTTCAGCACCTCGCCGCCAAAACGCAAGTGCTGGCCCAGGCCGCTGATGACCCGCGTACCCAGCACGAAATCGCGCACCGCACCGCTCCACGGACGACGCGGTCCCGACAGCCCGGCGGCCACCATGCCGCCCACGGTGGCCTGCCCGTCGAAGTCCGGCGGTTCGCAGGGCAGCATCTGCCCGGCCTCGTCGAGCGCGGCCAGCAACTCCACCAGCGGCGTGCCCGCGCGCGCGGTCACCACCAGTTCGGTGGGGTCGTAGCGCACGATGCCGCTATAGACCCGGGTATCCAGTGGCGTGCCGGCGATAGGGCGGCCGAGAAAGGCCTTGCTGTTGCCACCGCGGATGCGCAACGGCGTGCGCGTGGCAATGGCCTGGTGAACGCCGTCCAACAGGGTGTCCAGGCTCATCAGAAGCGCTCCAGCTCAGGGAACGGCAGCTGGCCGTGATGAATGTGCATGGCGCCGAATTCGGCGCAGCGGTGCAGGGTGGGGATGTTCTTGCCCGGGTTGAGCAGGCCGCTGGGGTCGAACGCCGCCTTCACGGCGTGGAACAGGGTCAACTCCTCGGCGCTGAACTGTGCGCACATCTGGTTGATTTTTTCCCGGCCCACGCCATGTTCGCCGGTGATGCTGCCGCCCACGGCCACGCACATTTCCAGGATCTTGCCGCCAAGGGCCTCGGCGCGTTCCAGCTCACCCGGGACGTTGGCGTCAAACAGGATCAGCGGGTGCATGTTGCCGTCGCCGGCATGGAAAACGTTGGCCACGCGCAGGTCGTATTCGGCAGACAAGGCCGCGATGCCCTGTAACACCCCAGGCAGCTCGCGTCGCGCAATGGTGCCGTCCATGCAGTAATAGTCCGGTGACAGGCGGCCCACGGCGGGAAAGGCATTCTTGCGCCCAGCCCAGAAGCGCACGCGTTCTGCCTCGTCGCGGGCCAGGCGCACTTCGGTGGCGCCGGCGGCTTCCAGCACCTGGCGCACACGCTCGCAGTCTTCCTGGACGTCGGCTTCCACGCCGTCCAGTTCACACAACAATATGGCCTGGGCTTCTACCGGGTAGCCGGCATGGATGAAGTCCTCGGCGGCGCGGATGGCCAGGTTGTCCATCATCTCCAGGCCGCCGGGGATGATGCCCGCCGCGATGATATCGGCCACCGCGCGGCCGGCCTTTTCCACGCAATCAAAGGCCGCCAGCAGCACCCTGGCCACCTGGGGGCGCGGCAGCAGCTTGACCGTGACCTCGGTGACCACGCCGAGCATGCCCTCAGACCCGGTGAACAACGCCAGCAGGTCGAAACCCGGGCTGTCCAGGGCGTCGCTGCCCAGGGTCAGAGGCTCGCCCTGGACGGTCAACACCTCAAGTTTCACCAGGTTGTGCACGGTCAGGCCGTATTTGAGGCAGTGCACGCCGCCGGCGTTTTCGGCAACGTTGCCGCCAATGGAACAGGCGATTTGCGAAGAGGGGTCGGGTGCATAGTACAAACCGTAGGGGGCCGCCGCCTGGGAGATTGCCAGGTTGCGCACGCCGGGCTGAACCCGGGCAGTGCGGGCATTGGGGTCTATATGCTGGATTTGGTTTAAGCGCGCCAGCACCAGCAGCACGCCCTGGGCCAGGGGCAGGGCACCGCCGGACAGGCCGGTGCCGGCCCCGCGCGGTACCACGGGCACCTGCCGCTGGTGGCAAATGCGCAGGATGACCTGCACTTCGTCGACGTGGTGCGGCAGCGCCACCAGCAGCGGTGTGGTGCGATAGGCCGAGAGCCCGTCGCAGTCATAGGGCTTGAGGTCTTCGGTGCGGTACAGCAGGTCGAGGTCGGGCAGGGCCGCGATCAGCGCATTGATCAAGCCCTGCTTGTCCACCTGAGGCAGGGCACCGTCCAGACGTTCGTCGTGGAGAATGTTCATGGCCAGTCTTCTTGTTCTTGTGATTATGCAGCGTCAGCAAGAACCATAGCACTGGCGTGCCTGTCAGCGCTTTTTGCGCAGTAACTTGCCCAGGTAGTAGGAAAGGCTAAGCCGGTCCTTGGGGCGCGGTTTGTAGTGGGTTTTCTGCCGCTGAGCGGGGTCTGCCGTGGCCGGGGTAGCGGTGTAGTAATACAGCGCGATGGAGCGCCGCGAGCGGTCCTGGGGGCAGGTCAGCGGTTCGGGGTGGCCGTGGTTGCTGTCTTCGTCGGTGTTGAAAATCACGCAGCGGTTGTACACCGGCAGCACTTTTTTCAGGCAACGGGTCATGGGCTTGTCCCACAACTCCAGGTGGCCGCCCCAGGCTTCCTGCCAGTTCGGGTTCAGATAAATGATGGCGTTGATGCGCCGCTGCACCTTGAGTTTCTTGTTCAGACGGAAGTCCGAGTGCACGCCCAGGAAGCCGCCGGTGCGGGTTTCGTGCAGCCCGCCACCGGTAAAGTAAGGGTCGGGAATCAAACCCTCGATGCCCGTCAGGCGTTCCATGAAGTTCAACATCGCCGCCGAATTGAAAACGGCAAAGACCGAACGCAGGAAAGGCGTGCAGTGAGTGGGGCTTATTTGGCGTTTAAGCTGGCCTTTGTAGCCGCGCTCATACAATGTCTCTTCGCGGGTAGTATCAATAGGAAACTGTTCGCAAATACGTTCAATCAAGGCTGCTGGCAGAACGTTGTCGATAACGATATGCGGGAACGGTTGGTTGCCTTGATAAGGGGCTGACAATAACTGGCCCAATTCTGTAGCGGCGTCGAAGTTGAAATCCAGTTCAGGTGTCAGGGCAATTGGCAGCGTGTGCGCATGGTCGGTCATTGCAGGTCCCGGCATTGGTCGTTCGGGCGTTCACGCATGGGCGTTCAGCCGCTTGAGTATCTGATTGTACATCTTCGTGCGGCGGTGGCTGGCGCCATAGCCACCGGCGGCAGCCACCGTGCCGGACTGGATGTGGTCCAGGTAGCGGAATATGCGGCCCGGTGCCAGCCGCACTACGTCATGGCCCAGGGTGGTCAGGCGGTCTTGCAGGGTGTAGCCGGGCACCCGGTCGTCCAGGCAGAAGCGCAGGCCGTGCTGCTTGATCAGGCGGCAGTCCCACAGGGCGCAGAAGCTCTTGAGGTACACCTCGCGGCACGGCTTTGGCAGCCGTGCGGGCAGCCCTGCGCTGCGCAGCAGGCGCCGGTAATAGTGTTTGCAATGGCGTGACACACCACGCCAGACGGTACGCGCAAGGCCGCGATTGATCTGCTCCACGCAGCCGACCGCGCACGTGCCGGGTTGGCGTGTGCAGGCCTGGAGCATGCGCTCGAACACGCAGGGGTCGAAAATGAAGGTGTCGGTGTGCAGCAGGAACAGGTAGTCGGAGTCTACCCGCTCAAGGACCAGGTCCAGGGCCTTGCCATGGGCGACATGGCCGGGCTCCGAAGGGGCGGGCACCCGTTCGATCAGGTTGATCCAGTCCAGCGAGCGCAGGTAGTGCGTGCTGGCGTCGGCGGAGTCATTGTCCACCACCCATACCTGAATGTTGCTGTGGGCCAGGTGAGTGTGCAGCAGTTCAAGGCAAATACGCGTTATGTCCAGGGTCTTGTAATTGACCAGTGCAATACTGAAGGACGGCGTCAATGCAGTGGAAGTGTCGAAGCGGTTCATTGCGGGCAACTCTGCAGCGTTGACTGGACGCGACGCGGATGTTCAATGGCGATAATGAACGCGTGCGCATAAGGCAAGTCGGAATACAACGTGTTCGTCATCGTATTCGGCAAAGTTGGGCGGGGTAAATAGCAAAGTCTGAATATCGTGTAACGTAGTGTTTCGTATTCGGATACTTATACAAAGGTAAGTGTTAAGAAGTCGTGGTTCAGGTTAAGAAAGGTCGTGCTGTATCTGAAATATAAGTGTCATATTGATAGGCGGGGCACTTTAAATAAAGGCCGGCGCCAAAAGCGCCAGGCGTGGTGGCAGGCAGTTTAACCGTGCCAACAGCGATACCAGCCGTCGTGTTCACTGACTTGTAGTTGGGTTTGATATAGCTGTGACAGCTGCTCGCTGGTGAGCACCTCGGCCTTTGGCCCGTCGGCAACCACCTGGCCTTGCTTGATCAGCACCACGCGATCGATCTCGGGGATGATTTCGTCGATGTGGTGGGTGGTGATGATCATGGCGCGGTCGTTGTGGCAGAACTCGCGCATCAGGCTCAGCAGGCTCAGGCTGGCGCCCATGTCGAGGCCGCTGGTGGGTTCGTCGAGGATCAGCGCGCGCGGGTTGTGCACCAAAGCGCGGGCCAGCAGCAGGCGGCGTTTCTGGCCGGTGGACAGGCGCTGGAACATGCGTTGTTCATCCACCCCCATGCCCAGTTGCGTCAGCAGTTCGCGGGCGCGGGCGGTCTGCTCGTCGCTGGGTTGCAGGTGGGCATGGGTGCCCATGGCGCCGAAAAAGCCGGAGGTCACCACGTCCAGCGCCGAGGTGTAGGGGGTGTAATCTTCCTGCATATCCTGGGACACGAAGCCGATCTTGGCCCGCAGGTCCCACAGGTTGAAGGTTTCATGGCCGAACAGCTTGAGCGAGCTGCCGGCGCGCTCCACCGGGTAGATTTCGCGGTTGATCAGCTTGAGCAGGGTGCTTTTGCCCGCACCGTTGGGGCCCAGGATGGCCACGCGTTCGTTGTAGCCGATGTGCAGCGACAGTTGGTCGAAAACGCGGGTTTGCTGCTGGAAGGCGGTGACCTGGTTCAGTTCGATCATGATGGGCCTGGAGGCAAGGGCAGAGGGCGGCCATTGAAACAACCGGGCCGGGTTAATGCAATGGCTACCAAGGTGTAGCGGGTGGGGGTGGCCATGCGACGGCAGGCGCTGGATGACCGAGGTGTGCCTACAAGGCGTGGGAGGCCGCGCGCCGCCCGTGCGGCGTTTAGCGGTAGCCCTGCGCCTGCAGGTCGAACAGTTGTGCATAGCGGCCTTGCACTTCCATCAACTGCTCATGGTTGCCCTGTTCACGCACGCGGCCGCTGTCTAGCACGATGATATGGTCGGCGCTGCGTACGCTGCTGAAGCGGTGCGAGATCAGCAGGGTCATGCGGCCTCGGGCGTATTCACGGAAATGGTCGAATACCGCGGCTTCGGCGCCGGCGTCGAGGGCGGCGGTGGGCTCGTCGAGGATGAGAATGTCGGCCTCGCGGCGCATGTAGGCACGCGACAGTGCAACTTTCTGCCATTGCCCGCCCGACAGCTCCTGGCCCCCCACGAACCAGCGCCCCAACTGGGTCGCGTAGCCATTGCTCAGACGTTCGATGAACTCGGCGGCGACGCCTTGGGCTGCGGCGTCGCGCCAGCGTGCTGGGTCGCTGAAGGCGCTGACGTCGCCCACGCCAAGGTTTTCGCCAACGCTCATCTGGTAGCGTATGTAGTCCTGGAAAATCACCCCGATGCGCTGGTGCAAGGCGTGCTCCTCCCAGTCCTGCAAGTCGCTGCCGTCTAGCAGGATGCGGCCCTGGTGGGGCGTGTACAGGCGGGTCAGCAGCTTGATCAGGGTGGTCTTGCCCGAACCGTTCTCGCCCACCAGCGCCAGGCTCTTGCCGGGCGCCAGGTGCAGGTTGATGTCGCTGAGGGTGTCGTGGGCGGCCCCCGGATAGCGAAAGCCCAGGTGCTCGCAACGCAGGCCGTCGCCCGGGCGCACGCCCATCTTCAGGCTGCCGCCCACGGCCATCACCGGGTGGCCCAGGTACTCGTACAGGTCGGACAGGTACAGGCCATCTTCGTACAGCCCGGCAATGGCCGCCAAGCTGGCGCTGATGGCGCTCTGGCCTTGCTTGAACAGCACCAGGTACATGGTCATCTGGCCCAGGCTGGTCTGGCCGTTCACCGTGTCCAGCACCACCCAGGCATAGGCCAGGTAGAACGCCGCGGTGCCCAGCAGGCCAAGCCCCAGGCCCCAGCCGTCACGGCGCAGGGTAAGCCGGCGGTCTTCAACGTACAGCCGGTTGAAGTTGTCGCGGTAGCGTTGCAGCAGCAAGGGCGCCAGGCCGAACAGTTTCACTTCCTTGGCGTGGGCTTCCTGTGACAGCAAGGCTTCCAGATAGCCTTGCTGGCGGGTTTCCGGCGCGCGGCGCTTGAACAGGCGGAAGGCATCGCCGGAAAAGTGCGCCTCGGCGAAGAACACCGGCAGTGCCCCCACCACCAGAATCACCAGCGCCCAAGGCGAGAAATGCACCAGCAGCACCGCGAAGCTGATCAGCGATATCAGGTTTTGCACTAGCCCCAGGCCCTTGTTCACCAGGCCCAGCGGGCGGGTGGAGGCATCGCGGCGCACACGCACCAGCTTGTCGTAGAAGGCTGAGTCCTCGAACTGCAACAACGACAGGGTCTGGGCTTTTTCCAGAATCAGCAGGTTGACCTTCTGCCCCAGTTGCACCCGCAGCAACGCCTGTTGCACCGACAGCGCCCGTTGCGCCGCGGCCAGCAACGCCAGCACGCCGGCTTCGGCCAGCACATAGCGCAGCACCGACCACAGTGGCGCCTGGCCGTGGCTGGCGTGCAACTGCATGCCGGCGACCACCGCGTCGACAATGCGCTGGCCGATCCAGGCGGCCAGCGCGGGCAGCATGCCTGCGGCCAGGGTGGCCAATACCAGGCCGACAAACAAAGGGCGCGAGGTGCGCCACACCAGGCTGACCGCGCGGCGGGCCTGGTCGGCAAAGGTGGTGAGGCGAGTCAGCAACAGCATGGACACAGGGCGCTCCGCAAAGCAGTCGAGGTAGGGCACCGGCCATTGTGCCAGTATGGACCTCGGCGTGCGCAGTTTGCGTCAGCTGCATGCGGGCGCCACGGCACAGCACTGGATAACGATAACCCCGCACACCACCAGTGGCATTGCGGCGAGGCGCTCGGTGCTGGCCTGGCCATTCCATCCTTCGTCTTTACCCTCGTCTGGAGCCCCGCCGTGCCCGACGCATACTTGGCTGCGCCAGGCCGTCACCGCCAGCGCGTGGAGTCAGCATTGACGGCTAAAAGAAATAAAATTCCGAGCTTGATAAAATGGAATTAATATTCCATAACTAGGGTGTCCAACAACAATAATCTGCAAGGTATTCCTCATGCGCGAAATCGGCATCGGTCTCATTGGCACAGGCTTCATGGGGCGTGCTCACGCCTTGGCGTTTCGCAATGTCAGCGCGGCATTCGAGCTGCCCGTCAGCCTGCGCCTGGCGGCGCTGGCCGACGCCGACCCGCAACGCGCCAGCCAGTGCGCGCGGGCGTGGGGGTTCGAGACCGCACACAGCGACTGGCAACGGCTGATCGACGACCCGGCGGTAAACGTGGTGGCCATCACCACGCCCAACCACCTGCATTTCCCCATGGCCATGGCAGCGCTGGCGGCGGGCAAGGCGGTGTACTGCGAAAAACCGCTGGCCGTGAGCCTGGAGCAGGCTGAACAGATGCACCAGGCCGCCAAGGCCGCCGGCGTGGTGACCCGGGTGGGGTACAACTACCAGCACAACCCCATGATCGAGTGGGCCCGGCAGATGGTGCAGGGTGGTGAACTGGGCGACATCATCAGCTTTGAGGGCGAGTTCTGCGAAGACTTCATGGCCGATCCCGCTTCGCCTTGGTCCTGGCGTTGCGAGGAGCAGCACGCCGGCGGCGCCCTGGCCGACCTGGGCAGCCACCTGCTGGCTATGGCCCGCTACCTGGTCGGCGACGTGCAGGCGGTGTGCGCCGACAGCCAAACGGTGCACGGCCAGCGCCCGGCCGTGGCGGGCAGCGGCGAGCGCAAGGCGATCGCGGTCGATGACCACACCCAGGCGCTGCTGCGGTTTGCCAATGGTGCGCGCGGCACGTTCAGCAGCAGTTGGCTCAAGCTGGGCTACAAAAACCATTTGCGCTTCGAGATCAGCGGTACCCGCGGCACGCTGGCATTCGATCAGGAGCGCCTCAACGAGTTGCGGCTGTGCCGCGCCGGGCAGGGTGGCTTCGAGCGGCTGCTGGCCGGGCCGGCGCTGCCCGGCTATGCGGCGTTCAGCCCGGCGCCGGGGCATCAGTTAGGCTACAACGAACTCAAGACCCTGGAAGTACACGCGCTGATCATGGCGCTGGCCGGGCAGGGCCAGGCCGGTACCGACTTCGCCGAAGCCCTGGCGGTGGAGCGTCTGGCCGCGGCCATTCGCGTGGCGGCACGCGAACAGCGTTGGGTGCAGGTGGACACGGTCTAGGCGCCGAACACCTTACTGCTGGGCGCCGAACATCCCGGTCCAGTAGATGCCTGCGTCGCTTTTCGGGTCGGTGGCGTAGGCGGCGCCCAGGTCGTGGAACTGCGGGTTCATCAGGTTTGCGCAATGGCCGGGGCTGGCCAGCCAGCCGACCACCACCTTGCGTACTGCGTCCTGGCCGGCAGCGATGTTCTCGCCCAGGGCCTGGGCGTTGTAGCCCGCCAGTTCGGCACGGTCACCTGGGGTGTGGCCGTCGTGGTCAAGGTGGTCGAAGTAATTGTGGTTGGCCATGTCCTGGGAGTGCGCCAGGGCGGCGCCGGCCAAGGTGGCGTTCCAGACAAGGGGCGGCGCCGGGTTGAACGCCTGCGCCCCGCAGGTGTGAGGCTGGGCGCGGGCGCTATTGATCTGCGCCAGCAGCTTCTGGCCTTCGGCGGCCGCATCCCCCAGGCCGCCGGCCAGCAGGGGGCGCGCCACCACGATGCGCCAGTCCTGGCCCTGGTGGCTGACGCCGATGTCGATGAACTGCGGGTCCAGCACCACCTTGCAGAAGCTTTCCTGCACCGCCGCCATGGCCGCCTGGGCATCGCGCGGCCCCGACAGGCTGATGGCCTGCACGCTGACCATGGGGTAGCTGGCGCGCGCCATGGCGTCGCGCAAATCACCGCCGCCGCTGGCTGGCAATATCAGCCGCGGGTCCTGGTTCAAGGGTGGCAACTCGTGGGAAGCCTGGCCGTCGCAACGTTGCACCTGGCCACGGTACTGGTTGATCGAATCCATCAACTGCGACTCGTCACTGGCGACGGCATGGGTGGCCAGCATCAGGCCCAGCGAAAGGGTGGCCATGCGCAAGGCGGGCGACAGGTCGGGCATGGAGGGCTCCGGGGGCGGGACAGCGATAGACGATACTAGAAGTCGAGGCTGAATGGGCGTTTACCGCGCATTTTTAAACAAAGTGTGCAGGTGAAGCATATCCAGACAACGGAAAGGGGCGCGGGGTTCGCGGTGACAGCGTAGTTTTTCGAACCTGTCACCTGCGTAAAGGATTGCGCGGGCCGCCAAGCAAAGGGCTATTACGCGGGGTGTGTCAGGCAATCCGCGGTGCCTGTGACGCGGCGTGCGCCGCTACGAATGCATCCGGGAGCAGCCCAACCCCTCCGCCTGCAACGCCCCAATCACCGCCGGGCGCGCACGAACCGCTTCATACCAGCAACGCAGGCGCACGAACTCGTCCAGCGCAATGTCCGCATGGTAATAGGACGTCAGCCAATGAGCCGAACCCCAGCCCACCAACGCAAACAGGTAGGCATCGGCCACACTGAACCGCTCGCCTGCCACAAACGGCCGTTCCGCCAGTTGGCGGTCCAGCCAGGCAAAGCGTTGCAGCAGCTTGGGCCTGACCGTTTGCAGGTACTCCCCGGCCTGCGCAGCGTACAGCAAGGGGATAAAGCCCTTGTGAATCTCGCTGGCGAGAAACGCCAGCCATTCTTGCAAACGGTAGCGCTCGAAGCTGTGGGGGGAGGGCGCAAGGCCCGCCTCCGGCACCTGGTCTGCCAGGTACTGGAGAATCACCACGCCTTCGCGCAGGCGCCTGCCATCGGCCAGTTCCAGCACCGGTGCGTAGCCCAGTTCATTGATGGCGTAGAAATCCTGGCCCTGGGCGGTGAGATGGGTACGGTGATCAACCTTGACCAACTCAACGTTCAGGCCCAGTTCGCGAATGACAATGTGCGCTGCCAATGAACAGCTGGCGGGAATGTAGTACAGCTTCATAGTGAGTCCTTGCTGATGGGGTTGAGCCTAGGGTGACGGAACCGGTATAAAAGGGGAAGAAGGCATCAGTTTGTGGTATAGGTACAAAAAATATACCTGGCTGGCGATATGAAAAAGAATGTCTCGGGTTGCTCGGTGGAAGAGGCCATGTCATTGCTGGGTGGGCGTTGGCGGCTGTTGCTGGTGTCGTACCTGATAGACGGACCCAAGCGCTTTAACCAATTGCGTCGTGATGTGCCGGGCATTTCCCAACGCATGCTGACCCTGGACCTGCGTGCGCTGGAGGAGGCGGGCCTGGTGTTGCGCACGGTGTATGCCGAGGTGCCAGTGAAGGTTGAATACCGCTTGACCGCCGATGGCGAGCGGCTGAAACCGGTGGTGGAGGTGATGAAAACGTTTGGCCTATGGCTCAAGGCGCGAAACCCGGCATAAGCACCTTCAGATTGTTTCATCAACTCATGCCCGTAACTGATTGTATTATCCGCGATACATATATCTCGGATAAGCGCCGCCTGTATGAGTTTATCGACACAATTCGCCTCATCCCCCTCGCCAACGCCGCCGTTTCACTGCGTGGGCTGCGGCGCCTGCTGCAAGGGCCGCTTCATCCCCCTGACCCTGGCCGAGGCGCAGCAATGGCTAAAGCGCGGCCATGAGGTGGCGGTGCTGTTGGAAGCGTTCGAGGTGTCCACTTGGCCGCAAGCCCCGCAAGCCTATGCCTACAACGTGCAGCGCTCGGCGCCCGTGCGCTGTGGCGAGCAGACGTTGCAGGTCACGGCCATCCTGGCCGGCCAGGCTATTCCACGCTGCCCCAACCTGGGCGGTGACGACCGGTGTGGCATCTACGCCGAGCGTCCGCTGGTGTGCCGCATTTATCCGATGGAGATCAACCCTTTCATTGCCTTGCGCATCAGCGACAAGGAATGCCCGCCCGAGTCCTGGGCCGCGCCCGCCACCCTGGCCACGGACCGCGCCGAGGAGCGTGAGGTGCTGGCCAACATCGAGCGCTCGCGCCAGGCCGACCGGGCGGACGCAGCGCGCAAGATTGCCCTGTGCCAGGACCTGGGCCTGACCACGGCCGCCTGGAAAGGTAATGGCCTGGCGATCTATTTCCCGCTGCGCGACGCCTTGCTGCAGGCCATTGAACGACTGCCCGCGAGTGCGTCGCCACGCCTGGGCGGCGACTGGCAGGTGCGGGTGGTCGATACGGCACTGCGTGAGCGCCTGAGCGGTTTGCCGTTGGCATTCGACGAGGGCGAACCGCTCAACTACCTGTTCCACCCGGTGTCGGCCTGAGCCCATGGCGCGCTCAAGAGTGTTTGTCTATCAGCACCCAATACTGCGCCTATTAGCCCTATGCCCAACTCGCGTCTAGGCTGTCTCTACTCCCATCGCATGCCGGTAGGGGGAACCTGATAAGGAGATAAAAATGAGCCAGACGCTTGCCCAGCCTGCCAGCCCACACCGTGCGGGCAACCTGATTGCTACGCCTGGCTTTCGTCGGCAGACCGCCCTGACCTGGTGACCCTGCCGCTGGCCAGCACCCTATGTCAATGAATTTGCACCTCCTGCCTCTGCCCACCCGGGCCGGGGCCGTTGCATGCCCACGACGATAAGGTAGATCAATCATGGCAACCGAATCCAAATGCCCGTTCAACCACGCCGCTGGCAGCGGCACCACCAACCGTGACTGGTGGCCCAACCAACTCAACTTGAAGATTCTGCACCAGCATTCGTCGCTGTCCGACCCCATGGGCGACGACTTCGACTACGCCAAGGCCTTCAAGAGCCTCGACTTTGCCGCCGTGAAGCAAGACTTGCTGGCGGTAATGACTAACTCCCAGGACTGGTGGCCAGCTGACTTCGGCCACTACGGGCCGCTGTTCATCCGCATGGCCTGGCACAGCGCCGGCACCTACCGTACCGGTGACGGGCGCGGCGGCGCGGGGGCAGGGCAGCAACGTTTTGCACCACTCAACAGTTGGCCTGACAACGTCAGCCTGGACAAGGCTCGGCGCTTGATCTGGCCGGTCAAGCAGAAGTACGGGCGCCACATTTCCTGGGCCGACCTGATCGTGCTCACCGGCAACGTCGCGCTGGAGTCCATGGGCTTCAAGACCTTCGGTTATTCCGGTGGCCGCGCCGACGTCTGGGAACCGGACGAAGACGTTTACTGGGGCAATGAAAAAACCTGGCTGGGCGGTGACGTGCGTTATGGCAACGAAGGGCAGAAGGCCCAGCCGCCGGGTGACGGCACGCTGGTGGCCGAACCCGACCTGCATGGCAGCGAGTCCAGCCGCACCGACGCCGGGCGCCACCTGGAAAACCCATTGGCGGCCGTGCAGATGGGCCTGATTTACGTCAACCCCGAAGGCCCGGATGGCAACCCCGACCCGGTCAAGTCTGGCTCGGACATCCGCGAAACCTTTGGCCGCATGGCCATGAACGACGAAGAAACCGTGGCGCTGATCGCCGGTGGCCACGCCTTTGGCAAGACCCACGGCGCCGGCCCCGCTGACAATGTCGGCCCCGAGCCCGAAGCCGCCGGCCTGGAAGAGCAGGGCTTTGGCTGGCGCAACAGCTTTGGCAGCGGCAAGGGCGGCGACGCCATCACCAGCGGTCTGGAAGTGACCTGGACCTCCACCCCCACGAAGTGGAGCAACGAGTACCTGGAAAACCTGTTCGGTTTCGACTGGGAACTGACCAAGAGCCCCGCCGGCGCGCACCAGTGGATACCAAAAAACGGCGCCGGTGCCGGCAAGATTCCTGATGCCCATGACCCGAGCAAACGCCGTGCGCCGACCATGCTCACCTCCGACCTGGCGTTGCGCTTCGACCCGATCTACGAGCCCATCGCCCGGCGCTTCCTGGCCAACCCCGAGCAACTGAGCGACGCCTTTGCCCGCGCCTGGTTCAAACTGACCCACCGCGACATGGGGCCATTGGCGCGTTACCTGGGCCCGGAAACCCCCACTGAAGAACTGCTGTGGCAAGACCCGCTGCCAGCGCTGGACCATACCCTAGTGGACGATAACGACGTGGTCGCGCTCAAGGCCAAGGTGCTGGCCGCAGGCCTCACCGTGCCGCAACTGGTATCCACCGCCTGGGCGGCGGCGTCCACCTTCCGCGGTTCGGACAAGCGCGGCGGCGCCAACGGCGGCCGTCTGCGCCTGGCTCCGCAGAAAGACTGGGAAGCCAACCAGCCGCCACAGTTGGCCAAGGTGTTGAGCACCCTGGAAGGCATCCAGCGTGACTTCAACAGCGCGCAGGCAGGCGGCAAGAAAATTTCCCTGGCCGACCTGATTGTGCTGGCCGGAGCGGCGGGGGTGGAGCAGGCGGCGAAGAACGCCGGGCATAGCGTGACCGTGCCGTTCACGCCGGGCCGTGTCGATGCTTCCCAGGCCCAGACCGATGTGGAATCGTTTGGCTTCCTGGAGCCGCTGAGCGATGGCTTCCGTAACTACCAGCAACGCAAATACACCGTATCGGCCGAGGCGCTGTTGATCGACAAGGCGCAACTGTTGACCCTCACCGGCCCGCAACTGACCGTGCTGGTGGGGGGCTTACGCGTGTTGGGTGCCAACGTGGGCGAGAGCCAGCATGGCGTGTTTACCCAGCGGCCGGGGACCTTGACCAACGACTTCTTCGTCAACCTGCTGGACATGGGGGTGGAGTGGCGGCCGCAGTCGGCCGACAACGACACGTTCCAGGCCCGTGACCGCAAGACCGGTGCCGTGAAGTGGACCGGTACCCGCGTGGACCTGGTATTCGGTTCGCATGCGCAGCTGCGTGCGTTTTCCGAGGTCTATGGCAGTGCCGACGCCCAGCAGAAGTTCGTCACCGACTTTGTGGCGGCGTGGGATAAAGTCATGAACCTGGACCGTTTCTGAAGCGCAGCCCCAAATAGCCGCGGCTTACGCCGCGCTATCTGTCCGGTCCTTGTGGTCGCTGCCGCCAGGCGGCGGCTACACCGGCGGTGGGGAATTCCAACTTCGCGTCAAGGCGTGCGCGGGCTCTGCAATGCCGCGCTCAACGCCTCGGGCACCTCGGCAGGCGCGTGTTTGTTCTGCGCCCGAAACGGCTCAAGGCACTGGGCAACGTAGCCCACCGGATAGTCCGGGCGGTCGCCGATGCCCACGTCATCGCCCAAACGGTAGTCCGGCAGGTAAAGCGCCGTGCCCATCAAACGATCCCAGAAGCTGAAGAACAGGCCAAAATTGACGTCGCCTACCTGGCCATATTTCAGGTGATGCAGGCGGTGCACCGGTGCCCAGGCGAACACGTGGCGTAGCACGCCGATGCGCATGTCAACGTTGCTGTGCTGCAACAGCAATTGAATGCCCACGGCAAACCCCAGCAACGCCGCCAAGGCCGGCGGCAGGCCCAGCAGCAACAGCGGCAATACACCGCCCAGCGCCTCCAGCGTCTGGTGCAACGGGTGTTTCATCAGGCCGTTGAAACCATACATGCGTTGCACACTGTGGTGCACACTGTGCAGGCGCCACAGCAGCGGCGAGCGATGGCTGGCGAAGTGCACCAAAGTAATGCCCAGGTCGGCGATGGGCAGCGCCACCGCCAGTTGCAGCCACAGCGGCCAATGGCTTGGCCACAGCCCGGGGCTGGGCAGCAGCCAGGCCAGCACGGGAATAGTGATCACCCCCAAGCCATTGATGCCCTCATTGACCAGCGCATGCAGCAGGTCGCGGGGTTCATCCTTGTGGCTGGCGTTCCACTGTGTGCGGTACGGTAAACAGCGTTCGGCCACGGTGGCCACCAGCACCGCCACGGCCAGCAGCGCCAGCAGCGTGGGCAGTGGCCAGCCATCACTCACCAGCCAGACACCGGCGGCGAGGAAACCGAGGAAAAACAGGGGGGCGTAAAGCCAGGAAAACAGTGTGCGCATGGAGGTACTCCGCAAGAACTGATGAGGGGCACAGGGTCAGGTATGGGCTGCCCGTGGCGCTTGAACGAACGGCGCAAGTTCAGGACGGTAGCGGAGGGTCCTAGGCAATAATGTAGGAAATTTCCTAAGCGTACGTTTAGAGAACGGGCCGCTCTTCCAGCGAAGCTCAGGCAAGGTGAAAACAGGCGAGGAACGGCCGGGGATGCATTTCATACAGAGCCTAAGCCTGGATGCCCTGCCCACGTCGAAACTGCCCCGGCGCTTTGCCATAGGTCTTCTTGAACACCTTGGTGAACGCTGCCTGGGACTGGTAGCCCACGTGGGCAGCGATATCACTCAGGCCATCATTGGAATGGCTAAGCAGACCGCAGGCGATCTCCATGCGCACCTGGGTGAGGAGTGTTCCCGGTGAGCGGCCACTGAGCTTGCTGAAACTGCGCAGGAACGCGGCGCGTGACATGTTGGCCAGGGACGCCAATGCTTCGATGGTCCAGTCATGGGCCGGTTCCTTCAGTATCGCCTGCCAGGCGCGGCTCAGGCGCTTGTCGGCCAGCAGGGCCAAGGTGCCTTCGGTCCTGGGGGATTGTTGCAGGTAGGCGCGAATCACCCAGGCAAACAGCGCCGAGGTGAGCGCGTTGACCACGAACTGCGCACCGGCCTGGTTGAGGTCCGCCTCGCTGCGCAACAGTGACACCAGGGAGGGCAGGGGGTCACTGCCGCTCAGGTGGCTGCCCGAGATCAGCAGATGGTCAGGCAGAGTGGCGAACAGCATGGAATCGGTCTGGTACACGAATTGTCCGCACAGCAGGTCCAGGCCATCACCGTCGCCGAATCGCTGCAGGGGCAGCAGGCCGCCCTCGATGCGTCGTGGGCTGCTGGCCGCTACGCGGCGTCCGTTGCTCGCCAGCACATGACGGGCGCCGCCCGGCAGCACCAGAATGTCGCCCGCCGCCAGTTCCAGGCTGGCGCCACCCGGCAGCTCAACCCGGCAAGTGCCGGCCAGCACGATGTGATAGGGCGCACGGCCGCGGGCGGCCTGGGCATGGTCCAGCGCCCAGTCGCCCTGGAACTGGTAGCGCAGGTCCAGGCTCCCGCGCACGTCGGCCAGGGTAATAAGGGTGTCGATCGCATTCATGTGAGACGTTCGGACAAAAAAGTGGGCTGAACGAGCAAGATCAAACACGCCAGCAGGCAGAGACTGAACCTGTACCCGGCGCATTTCCGGCGCCGCACTCAGGAGATACCATCATGTTCAGCAATTGGCCAGACCTGCTTGCCACGGTCAAAAAATCCTTTGGCGCGTTGTCCAGTACCAACCCGAAAATGGTCAAGGCCTACATGGCGCTTGGCGAAGCTGCCGCGGAAAACAACGTGCTCGATGCCAAGACCCGCGAGCTGATCTCCCTGGCGGTAGCGATCACCACGCGCTGCGACGGCTGTATCACCAGCCATTCGGCAGCGGCCATCGCCGCAGGCGCCACACGCGAGGAGGTGGCCGCCGCGCTGGCCACGGCCATCTCACTGAACGCAGGGGCGGCGTACATCTACTCCTTGCATGCGCTGGAGGCCTACGACGCGTTGAAGGGGTGACGATCGCGTCACTGACGCCGGGGAGCGCCTGATACGGCTAAGGGCTTTCGAACTAAATGCTGACTTGCCGGTCAAGTTATCCATACTCTGCTCTCACCACGAGGACTTCCATGTACACCTACCGAATCGACTATCTGTTCAACGGCGAGGCCCGCACTCACGAGTTCGACCTTGAACGCGTGGGTTTGCCGGTGCACGAGGCGGCGATGCACCTGCTGCAACTGCATTTCGGCGACGGCGAAAACAGCCTGGCCATGCCCACGGCAGAAGCCACCCCGGCACAGATTCTTGAGCAGGCAGCGTTGGTAGGGCTGACGCATATTACCGTTGGCGCCGGTTCAACGGCGCGCCTCGGCCACCCATAGCAACGGTTGCGGCTGGCTGCTTTGCGGGTGCTGCGATGCCTGCGGGCTGGCCAGCCGAAAGCCGGCGAAAGTCTTTTCGCGCCAACCATCCTGTTAGTCGCCCGCCACAGCAACCCGGGGGCCAGCGCCCGCATCAGCCAGCCCTCGCCGCAGCCCCAAAACGCGCTCAGCACACAATCAATCACGCGGCTGAGCTGGGTGGTCGCAAAGGTATCCTGTCGATAAATCACCGGCGATCATGCTTGCCCTCTGCCGCGCGTCCTCTCGCCCATCCACACGGCGTGTACCACCTAAACTCTTAGGTAAGGTGGCCATGTCGTGCCGCCACGCTCCGGGAGCCATGTGATGATCGTGCAGCCCTATATCTTTCTACCCGGCACCTGCAAGCAGGCGATGGATTTCTACTGCGCCGTGCTGGGTGCCACGGTGCAGTTCAAGATGACCTACGGTGAAGGGCCCGAGCCGTCAGCGGGCACGCAATGCCCCTCGGCGCCACCGGACGGCATCATGCATGCCAACCTGCTGATCGGTGCCACTTCGTTGATGATGAGCGACGACCCCAGCCCCGATCAGACACCTCATGCGGGCTATGCGCTGTCCATCGCCACCGATGACCTGGGCCAGGGCAAGGCCTGGTTCGATGGCCTGAGCGAAGGTGGTACCGTGCGCATGCCCTGGGGCGAAACCTTCTGGGCGCAAGGGTTCGGCATGCTCACCGACCGCTTCGGGGTGCCATGGATGGTCAACGTGGAGAAAAAAGCGTAGGCGGGTGGTTCATTCGCGCGCTTGGGGTCGAGCGCGCGATGGCGACAGCAGCCATGTAGCGGCCTCAGGCCGCGTCATAGGCGCCGAGCAGGGCCTGACACAGCGCGTCGCACGACGCGCCTGGCGGCAGCTGCCACAGGTCGGGGCATTAATCGCCGCCCTTCATGCGCCGCGCCAGGGCGTAGATGCCCAAGCCGGCCAGCGCCGTCACCGCGCCGATGTAGCCGGTGCTGGTCCAGCCAAACCCCGCGCTGATCGCCATGCCGCCGAGCCAGGGGCCCAGTGCGTTGGCGAGGTTGAAGGCGGCATGGTTGGAGGCCGCCGCAAGGCTCGGCGCTTCATGGGCAATGTCCATCAGGCGGATTTGCACCGGGGCGGCCAGCGCGATCATGGTGCCGACCAGGCCGATACCCAGCAACACGCCCCACAGCGAACCTGCCGCGAAGGGGAAGAACAGCAACACCGCCATCGACCACACCAGCAGCAAGCCCACGGCGCGGAACTGCAGCCGGTCGAACAGCTTGCCGCCGGCGATGTTACCGATGATGCCACCTACCCCGAACGCCGCCAGGCCGAACGGAATCCATTGGGGCGTGACACGAGTCACCTCCAGCATGGTCGGCGCCAGATAGCTGAACACACAGAACATCCCGGCAAAACCGACGGCGCCGATGGCCAGGGCCATCCAGATTTGCGGCTGCTTGAAGGCGCGCAATTCCTTGCGCGGATCGCTGCGCGGCTCGTCGCGGCGGTCGGGCACGAAGCGCCACACCAGGGCGATGGTGCACAGGGCAATGGCCCCCACCAGCGCAAACGCCGAACGCCAGCCGAACAACTGGCCCAGGAAGGTGGCGATGGGGTTGCCCAGCAGCATGGCCAGGGTCAGCCCCATCATCACCCGCGCCACGGCGCCGGCGCGCTGGTTGGCGGGTACCATGCTGGCGGCCACCACTGCGGCAATGCCGAAAAAGGCGCCGTGGGGAAGGCCGCTGATGAAGCGAAACGCCACCAGGCTGGCGAAGCTGGGGGTAAACGCAGTGGCCAGGTTACCCACGGCGTACAGTGCCATCAGCAACATCAGCAGGTGTTTGCGCAGCAGCTTCGCACCGAGGATGGCCAGCAGCGGCGCACCCACCACCACGCCCAGGGCGTAGGCACTGATGGCGTGGCCCACTTGCGGCTCGGTGAGGTGCAGGTTGGTGGCGATGTCAGGCATCAGGCCCATGATCGCGAATTCGCCGGTGCCGATGGCGAAACTGCCAACGGCCATGGCGGCTTCCATTTTGGCGGCGTCGCGGGCGGGAAGCACATGCCCCGGTGTTTGCTGGATGGTCATGAGAGGGGGTGGGCTCCACGGGTCAAGGCAAAACCACCAATGATAGCGAAACGCCGCCCAAGACGTCTAGAACAGCCTTCGGCAGCCGACGCGCAGCCGTGCAGTTGCTGCCGTCTGGCTGCGCTGACCGGAGCTGTACCCAGGTATCTCCAGCCCCCACGCAGACAGCGCTGCTGCACGCCGGCGCTTATGCCGAAATGCAGACCCGCACGCTGTTTTCGTCATTGGACGACAGGGAGGTGCCATGCGATGTTAGCGCTACCAATTGCCGAGAGCCGCCCCGTAATGAGCGTCAAGCACCTGCTTTGCCTGTGTTCCCTGTTGATTCCCTGCAGCGCCTTTGCCTTCTACGGTGACCCACGCACCGATGCTCCCGATCTTGCCGCCCCCGGGGCGTTCAGCGTGGGCGTGCGCAGTGAGCAACTGGTGCATCACGACCAGATAGACATCCTTGCGACGCCGCCCGGCCAGCACCACGATCGGCCCCTGCGAGTAGAGCTGTGGTACCCGGCCAGCCTCAAGCCTGGCCAACTCCCCGGCACTGCCTATACCGATGTACTCGGCGCCGGCGCCCACGACCCCAAGCGCCCTAACACGCCGTTCCAGTTCGCGGGCCGCGCCGTGCGCGACGCAGCGCCAACCGCCCAGGGCAACTACCCGCTGGTGATCCTGTCCCACGGTTACCCCGGCTCGCGCCTGCAAATGAGCTACCTCACCGAGCACCTGGCCTCGCGCGGCTACGTGGTGGTGGCCATCGACCACACCGACTCGACCCGCGCCGACAAGGCCGGCTTTGCCAGCACCTTGCTCAACCGCCCGCTGGATGACCTGTTCGTGCTGGACCAGATCGCCGCCTGGGCCCGCCCGGGTAGCGGGCACTGGCTGGCCGGCAAGGTGGACGTGGACCACAGCGCACTGATCGGCTATTCCATGGGCGGGTACGGGGCGTTGCTGGTGGGCGGCGCCGGGCTGAGCCAGACGGCCGTGGACGTTGTGCCGGGTGGTGCCTTGCAGCGCCTGCAGGCTGGCACTGCCGCCTACGCACGCTTGCATGACCCGCGCATCAAGGCACTGGTCGCCTTCGCGCCGTGGGGCGGCCGCCAAGGCTTCTTCGACGCCCAGGGCCTGGCTGGCCTGAGCTTGCCCACCCTGTTCGTGGTGGGCGACCAGGACGATGTGGCCGGTTACAGCGATGGCGTGCGCCGACTGGCGGAAGGTGCGGTGAACGCCGACCGCTATTTGCTGGTGTATCAGAACGCCCGCCATAACGTGGCACCCAACCCGCCACCGCCGGCCGCCAGCGCCAATGCCGACGACTTCAGCGCCTACAGCGAACCGGCCTGGGACAGCAGTCGCCTGAACAACCTCAACCAACACTTTGTCACCGCGTTTCTGGATCAGCAACTCAAGGGCCAGGACCGCCAGGCCTACCTGACCCTGATACCCCAGTCGCGCGACGGCAAGTGGGCCATGGACGCCCAGGGCAAGCCGCTGCCGGGCCACACCTACTGGGCCGGGTTCAAGAACCGCAGTGCGCTGGGGATGGAGTTTTACCATTGGCCGGCGGCCGGCCAGTGACTGAGGCCTGAGGGCCGATCACGCGAGCGCCTTCCCTGTGGCGGCCGACAAGGCTACGATTTGCGCCGACGACGGCGCTCCCCACGGCGCACGGTTTTTTCCGGCTTGATGCATGAGGCATGCCCTTGATCCCACGCACCACCCTTGGCGGTTTTCACCAGGCCAGTGCCCCGGGCCGCACCGCCCAGCCAACCCTACTGCGCCCGCAACAGGCACGGGTGGGTTTTGTCTTGCTGGCGCATTTTTCCCTGCCGGCCTTCACCCAGGCGCTGGACACTTTGGTGACTGCCAACCTGCTCAGGCCCAGGCTGTTTGAAACGACCACCATCGGCCTTGAGGCCGGTGAGGTGATCAGCGACCTGGGCCTGGTGATTCGCCCCGACGTGGCGTTGACCCCGGCGGTGATCGATGGCCTCGACCTGTTGGTGATCTGCGGCGGCCACCGAACCGAACTCAAGGCCAGCCCTGCGCTCAACGACCTCATCAACACCGCGGCCCAGCGTGGCATTGCTCTGGCGGGGCTGTGGAACGGCGCCTGGTTCCTGGGCCGCGCCGGGGTGATGAACGGCTACCGCTGCGTGATCCACCCCGAACACCGCCCGGCGCTGGCGGAAATCGCGAAGGGCGCCCACGTCACCAGCGAAGCCTACGTGCTGGACCGCGACCGCTTAACCGCGTCGAGCCCCACGGGTGCTTTCCAGATGATGCTGGAATGGATCAAGGTGCTGTATGACAAGGCGCTGATCGAAGGTATCGAAGACATTCTGGCCTTTGGCGAGTCGCGGTATCGGCGCCTCAACCCGTCGAAAAATGTCTCGGTGAGCCCGGCGTTGCGCGAGGTCATCGACCTGATGGACGCCAACCTGGAAGAGCCGCTGGAATTCGCCCAGCTGGCTGCGTACGCCAAGCGCTCGCGCCGGCACATCGAGCGTCTGTTCAAGGAACAGTTGGGCACTACCGCCCAACGCTATTACATGGAACTGCGCATCATCGAGGCGCGGCGCCTGCTTCAGCACACCGAGTTGTCCATGGTGGAAGTGCTGGTGGCGTGCGGCTTCGTCTCGCCCAGCCATTTCAGTCGCTGTTACAGCGGCTACTTTGGCTACCGGCCTTCCAAGGAAACCCGGTTTGTGAAATAGCCGCGCGCGGCATTACGGCGGCTATAGGGTGCGCGGCGCGGCCAGCGTCAGGGTGGCGGCTATGAACCGCTGCCAGAGCTTGCGCCGGTGCCGGCGCCACTGGGTGTGGACGAACCATCGGAACTGGAGCCTGCACCGGAGCGAGTTTGATTGCCCGGGCTTGAATTGCCGCCGCTACCGGCTTCGCCGCCCGATCCCGGCAGCGCCGTGCCCTTGGTGTTGGCACCGTTGGTGCCGGTGGCGCCTGAAGAGTCCATGGAGCTGCCTTGCGACGACGTTCCCGCGCCGCCCATGCTGCCGCCAGTGGAACCGCCGGCACCCCCGGTGCCGCCAGCGGCGGTTGCAGCCATCAACGGCATCGACAGCACGCAGGTCAGCCCGGCCATCGCAAACGCACAACTCAATTTCTTGTTCATAGTGGAAGCCTCATCACAGAGGGATAAAACGCTGGTGTTTGTTCCAGCGACTCATGAATTGTGACTGGCGCGGGCGCGGAAGAATTTTAAAAAAGAGCGGCATTGCGCGATGAACGGCATCGGTGAACGCAGCACCGCAGCCGGAATTGAATGACGTAAACCCGTCAATTATTCAATTGCTGCACATCCAGACTTACCTATCATCCGGCGGCGTTGACTATTCAAGGAGAAAATCATGAAAGCACTGTTTCAAAAAGCCCGTTTCCCTGGCGCAGCCGTGATGGCCGCCGCTGTCCTGCTGTGTGGTTTCGCCTCTCAAGCCAGCGCCATCACCACCGTGTCGGTACTGCAAGACAGCGACGTACAGAAGATCGTCGACGCGGCGAAAAAGTCCATGGAGCAGAACCACACCAAGGGTTGTATCGCCGTGGCCGACGCAGATGGGCAGTTGCTGTTCATGCAGCGCCAGGAAGGCTCGGCGCCTGATTGCCTGGAGTCGGCCGAAGCCAAAGTGAGAACCGCGGCGCGCTTCCAGGAAACCACCAACACGTTCTACAAGATGCTCAACCAGAACAAGCTGGTGACCGTGGCTGTGCCGGGCCTGACGCCACTGCCCGGCGGCGAGCCGATTCGTCACAACGGCGTAGTCATAGGCTCGGTGGCCGTCAGTACGCCTGATGGCGACCTGGACCTGAAAGTGGTGGCCGACGCACTGGCCGCCGTCCAGTAAAACGGTAGCAGTTGGATGTCAGCTACCCGGCGAGCAGTTCAGGCCACCGGTGTTGGTGGCCAGCACGTCGGTGTGGCGACGAAGCTGGAGGAAGACCTTGCTGCCAAGCCGGTCCTCATGAATGTTGTACACCTCGTCATCCTTGAACTGCGCATAGTGGAGAGTGGTGAAGCAGTACTGCATCTTGCCGTTGGTGTCCTGGCGCTGAACGATGACGACCAGGTCGTGGGAGCCGGCCTTGATCTTGAACGTCCTGCCATCGGACGTGCTCTTGCCATCCAGTTTTTCCCCCAGCACCTCATCCGGGTTGTCGTGGCTGAACCTGACCACGGAATAGTCCGGGCCGGGATTGGGGGGTGGGGTGGCGCAGGCGCACAGCGAAAGTGTGGCGGCAGCGAGCGCTGCTTTCAGGCAGTGTGAGGCGTTCAGCATCTGGAATTCCTTTGTGTCAGAGGGGCTTGCCGTAGTGTAGCGCCTAACGGCACATCGCAGGCCTGAAGCGCAATACCCGACGATGGAATATCCGCTTGCGCAGGTCGTCAGCGGTCGCGCACCAGCAAGGTGAACTTCATCCGGTCCTCCATCACGTCCACCAGCCGGTCGTAATAAGGCGAGGGCTTCTACGCCCCTGGTCGTCGAACGTGGTGAATGCCTTGGGCTGGCCTCGGACCCTTGCATCAGATCCGGCAGCTCAGCCACCTTGGGGTGGCTGTCTGCGACGTCGTCGGGCAACGGCAGGCCGGTGGGGTCTTACACCCGGGTCGGGGTAGCCGCTGCCGCCAGGTTTCGCCGGCCGTGGGGCAGAGGCTGCGAGCTGCCGCGAGGCCGCTTGTCGGCGTGCGGGCACTTGCGACTTGCCAGCGCTTTCCCACCTATAGGTGCAGATACTCTGTACCACCACACGGGAGAATCGTTATGGTGAACACGACCAATGGCCCCGAGGCAGCCTATCCGGGCCCGGATGATAAAACGCCGGACGCCGGCGAAGGCCATGATTCTGGCCTTGAACAGACCAGTTCCGAGCCCGGGCACGGCAATGGCGAGCGCCCGGTGGACTGGGATCCGCCACCTGAAAGTTCCGGGTCTGATCAGGACGATGATGGTGTGAAAACGGACAGCCTGATCGATTCGGAATAACTGCCTTGGGAGCACAGCGGCGGGCCTCGCGTGCCCGCCGGGCGGCCCCTCCTTCAATATTTCGCCGCGGGACACAGCAGTTGCGGCGGCGCGGTGGCTGCAATAAACCCTGTAGCAGCCAAGTCCGCGAGACAAGCCCCACGTAGTGTTTGACGCACCGCATCGCAAGACGCAGCCTTCGGCAGTGCCTACAAAGGTCGGGCCATCTCCACCTGACCGGCCAACGCCGCGTGGGTCTTGAGTTCTTCATCGATGAACGCGGCAATCATCGCGCGGTACACCTGCTCCACCACCTCAGGCGAGGCGCCGGTCTCGCTGGCCATGGCGCGCACCTTGGCAATCACCTGTTCCACCCGGTTGGGCGCGCGCACATCGGCGGTGGTCTTCTTGAACGCGGCGGCCTGGGTGACCAGATCGCCACGTTTGGCCAGCAGGGCAACAACCTCGCGGTCGATGGAATCGATGCGCTGGCGTACTTCTTCGATGGAGGTGCAGGGTACGTCCATGTGGCGCGCTCCTTGGGAGGGATGGGGATGCCTGCCCGACCTTAACGAGCAAGGCATCGTGCGTCCACCCCCTGCTGGAAACGTTTCATGTGGGGAGCCTGCTACGCTGCCTGACGGCCGCTACAAGCCCATTTCAATCGTCTCCGGATCCGGCCCCAGGCGCCCGGTCTGCGTGAGCCGGGCAATGGCCTCAAGTTCCTGGTCGCTGAGCTCGAAGTCGAACACGTCGATGTTGGTCGCGATGCGCTGGGCATTGGACGAGCGCGGGATTACCACGTGGCCGTTCTGCAGGTGCCAGCGCAGGATCACGTGGGCAGGGGTTTTGCCGTGGCGCTGGGCGATCTCGGCGAACAGCGGCAGCTTCAGCAACTCGCCGCCCTGGCCCAGCGGGCTCCAGGACTCGGTGACGATGCCGCGGTCGCGGCACCATTGGCTCAGTGGGGCCTGGTTGAAGTCGGGGTGAATTTCGATCTGGTTGACCGACGGCACCACGCCGGTGTCGTCGATGATGTGGCCGAGGTGTTCGGCATTGAAGTTGGACACGCCGATGGAGCGCACCCGGCCTTCCTGGTGCAGGCGTACGAAGGCCTTCCAGGTGTCGCGGTAGGCACCTTTCTTCGGAATAGCCCAGTGAATCAGGTACAGGTCCAGGGTTTCCAGGCCCAGGCGCTCCAGGCTGGCGTCGAACGCGCGCAGGGTGCGGTCAAAGCCCTGGTCGGCGTTCCACAGTTTGGTGGTGACGAAAATCTGCTCGCGAGGCACATCGCTTTCGGCCACCGCACGGCCGACCCCGGCTTCGTTGCCGTAGATCATTGCCGTGTCGATATGCCGGTAACCGGCGGCCAGGGCGGCCTTGGACGACTCGTAGGCCTGTGCGTCATCCAGTTGCCAGACGCCGAGGCCCAGTTGCGGAATTTGTACGCCGTCGTTGAGGGTGATCAGTGGGGCGGATGGCATGAAGGTCTCCTGATAAGGCTTGAATGATCAGTCTCCAGGATTCGAAAGGGGCGAGTGAAGAAAGTTGCGTTGCGTCTGTCCTGTATATTGACATTTTGTTCTTTTATAATGGAATCTTCGCTAATTCCATTCTCTCGGCACGCCCATGGACATCAACACTCGCATCGCCGCTCGCGTCAGTACGCTGCGTAAATCACTGCAGTTATCCCTGGAGGCCCTGGCGCAAAGGTGCGACGTCAGCCGCTCAATGATTTCCCTGATCGAGCGCGGCCAAAGCAGCCCCACCGCCGTGGTGCTGGAGAAGCTGGCGACCGGCCTGGGCGTGCCTCTGTCTGCGCTGTTCGAGGCACCTGCAGAAGAGGCCGGCCACTTGCTGCGCGCCGCCGACCAACTGCAATGGCGCGACCCGCAATCGGGGTACATCCGCCGGAACGTGTCGCCCAGTGGTGCGTTGTCACCCATTCAGGTGGTGGAGGTGCAGTTTCCGGCCGGGGCCCAGGTGGCCTATGAAACGTCCACACGGGAGGTGCGCGTCGATCAGCAAGTGTGGATGCTGAGTGGCCGGATGGACATTCATGTGGGTGAGCACCCTTACACGCTGGAGACGAGCGACTGCCTGGCGTTCCAGTTGGACAAACCCACGCGTTTTCATAACCCCTACGACCAGCCGGCACGTTATGCGGTGGTTATCGTCACAGACCGCCGCCTGTGAGGACAGCCGCCATGCACATCAAACGAATTGAACAACTGGACGACGCCACCTGCGCACAACTGGCCGATATTCTCATCGACTGTGTGGAGGGCGGGGCCTCGGTGAGCTTCATGCTGCCGTTGCCGCGCGCGCGGGCTGACCGTTTCTGGCACGGCGTGCGCGCCAGCGTCGCGGCAGGCGAGTGCGCGCTGCTGGTCGCCCAGGATGAACACGGGGTGCTGTTGGGCACGGTGCAGGTGGTGCTGGCGCAGCCCGAAAACCAACCGCACCGTGCCGACATCGCCAAGTTGCTGGTGCACCGCCGTGGCCGCCGGCTGGGGGTAGGGCAGGCCTTGATGACAGCCGCTGAAGCGGTGGCAATCGAGGAGGGCAAGAGCGTGCTGGTGCTGGACACCGCCACCGGCGGCGATGCCGAGCGCTTGTACCAGCGGTTGGGCTGGCAGGTGACGGGGCAGATTCCCGGGTATGCGTTATGGCCCGAAGGCGGGCTGTGCGCGACCACGATATTCCACAAAGTTGTAGCAGCGCCGCAAGCCGCGTCATAGGCGCCGCGCAGTGCCTGACACACGGTGCCGCAAGACGCAGCCTTCGGAAGCTACAAAGGGTTGGCGTTGCCGATACTTGGCGGGGGTTTCGCCCACCAGGCGGGCAAACAGTCGGGTGAAGCTGACGACGTCGGCATACCCGACGGCTTCCACCACCCGAATGATCGGCCAGTCGCCGTCTCGCAACAGGCGTTTGGCATGCTCTACCCGAGCTTCCTGCAACAGCGCCAGAGGCGATTTGCCGGTTTCCGCTTTCGCCCGGCGCATCAATGTTCGACTGCTGACGTGAAACGCCCGGGCCACCTGTTCCAAGTCAAATTCGTCCGTCAGGCGTTGTTCGAACCACTGCATCAGGTTATGCGCAAAGGTGGGGCGTGGCGTGTCCAGCATCGCCGTGTCCACATAAGGCGACTGACTGGCCCTGGGCGCCGGCAGCAAGGTCACGGCTGCCGTTGCCGTGGCGACTTCGGCGCCCAGGTACAGCTTGACCAGGTGAATGGCCAGGTCGAAGGCGGAGCTTACGGCCGCCGTGGTGATGACCGCGCCGTCCTGCATCAGGATGGCGTCGGCTTCCAGCTTTGCAGCGGGGTAGCGCGTTGCCAGGTCGGCAGAAAACAGCCATGCGGTGGTGACTTTGCGGCCATCCAGCAACCCGGCCTCGCCCAGCAGGAACGCCCCGATGCACACGGCCGCCACCGTGGTGCCGCGCGCAAAACTGTTTTGGATGAACTGGCACTCCGCCGACAGCGGCGCCAGCGCCTGCGCCCAGTCTGGGTGCCGCTGAGTTTCCAGGCCGGGCACTATCAGCAGGTCGTAGGTGCCTACGGGCCGTTTGGGCCGCAATGCAACGCCCCCCGCAACGGTGACTGCGCGTCCCGACAGCGCAACCAGTTCCACGTCTAGGGTGACACCGCGCCTGGCGCCCAGGGATCGGTCGATGTCAGCGGCGATGCGCAGCACATCAGCAATGCCGAACAGCTGAGTGGGCATGCAACCGCTATAGGCCAGCACGGCAATACGCACAGTGTTCATCGCGGTTTCCAAAAATCGAAGGATTTGGCTAATTTGACTATTTTATAGTCGATATTGACAGGCTTGTGCAGCCATTGTCGTCGTCATAATGGTGCCATCAACCGGGCGCGATGCGTCCCCAGCCACCACCCCAAGGGGCCACGCCGTGAACTCACCGCTCATCATCCCTGTTCCGATCCTGCCGTTCGGCATGGTCCATTGTCACCTGATCATTGGCTGCGATGGCTGTGTGCTGGTGGACACCGGCATCCCCGGCTCGCACGCCAGGATCGAGCGCGTGCTCAAGCAACACGGGCGCAGCTTTCGCGACATCAAGCTGATTGTCGTCACCCATGCGCACACCGATCACGCCGGTTCGGCCGCGCGTCTGCGTGAGCTCTCTGGCGCGCCCATCCTGGCCCACGCCGGTGACCTGGACTACTACGAGTGCCGCAAGGAAATGACCTACTGCGTGACCCAGTGGTGGGGGCCGCTGTTCCTGCGCTCCGGCGTGCCCGGCGAGCCTTATCAGGCGTTCACCCCCGACATTCTGTTGCACGATGACGCCAAGGTACCGCTGGACGCCTATGGCATCGAGGGTGTGGCGCGGCACACCCCGGGCCATACGGCCGGTTCCATCTCCGTGGAGCTGAGCAATGGCGATGCGCTGGTAGGCGACCTGATCGCATCTGGCATTCTGCTGGGCGGGGTGATGCGCTTGAAACATGCCACGCGGCCACCCTTCGAAGACGACCCGCAAGCGGTCAGTGGGCAGTTGCTGGGCATGGTCGACGCCGGCCTGCAACGTTTTCACATGGGCCATGGCGGGCCGCTGTCAGCCGATGAAGTTCGTCGGCATGCGCACCACCTGGCCGGCTTGAAACCCGGGCGCCGGTTTGCCTTGCAGCCCGCCCCGTGTGGCTGCTCCAAGCGCCAATTGATTGAAGTCCTGCGCTGAACCCCCGCATATAGCCCTTGCAGGCCCCCTGGAGAACCTCAATGCACATCGAGACAAACGGCACGCGTATCCACGTCCAACAGCAAGGCCGCGGCGAACTGGCGCTGGTCTTCCTGCACTACTACGGCGGCTCGGCGCGCACCTGGGACGAGGTCGCGCGGCCCTTGGCCGAGCGCTATCGCATCGTCGCCACCGACCATCGCGGCTGGGGCGACTCCGATGCCCCGGCCCACGGCTATGGCATCGCCGACCTTGCCGCCGATGCCGAAGGCGTCATCGCGGCGTTGGCACTGGAACGTTACGTGCTGGTGGGCCACTCCATGGGCGGCAAGGTCGCGCAACTGATCGCCTCGCGCCGGCCCCGCGGGCTGCGAGGGCTGGTGCTGGTCGCGCCATCGCCGCCGTCACCGATGATGTTGTCCGCCGAACAGCGGGCTACCTTGACCGGCGCCTACCAATCCCGTGAGTCGGTGGCATTCGTGATTGATCACGTGCTCACCCACAGGCCATTGAGCGCCGCCCATCGCGAGCAGGTCATCGCCGACAGCCTCAGGGCCGCGCCACAGGCCAAGGCCGCGTGGCCCAACCAGGCCATGGCCGAAGACCTGACCGAGCAAGCCGCATTGATCAGCGTGCCAACCCTCGTCATCAGCGGTGAGCACGACCAGGTAGACCGCCTGGCCACCTTGCAGGCCGAACTGCTGCCGCGCATCCCGCGCGCAGTGGTGCATGTGCTGCCAGGCGTCGGGCATCTGTCACCGCTGGAGGCGCCGGATGAGCTAGGGAGAGTGATTGCAGGGTTTGTGGCGGGGGTTCAATAAGGCGGTAGCCGCTCCCGAAGGCTACCCTGGACAGGCTTCACTGACGGCCTTCAAGGGCCACTCGGGCCCACGCGGCCTGGCGGCAGCGGCTACCGGCTCAGCCTTCAGTCGACGTGCTTGCATCCACGCCAGCCTGCTCGGCCAGCTTCAACCGGTCAGCCTTGCTGATGTACTTGGGCTTGTTCTGCGGTGCCAGTTTGGCGCTGGCCTTTTTCGCATGGGCTTGTAAAAGCTGTTTGATCTTCTTGCGGCGGTTCATGGTGTTCCACTCGGTATTCTCACGGCGTGGATGATATCAGCTTGAGGGACGCACCAATACGTCCGCTCAGGGGGCCGGGGGCGGGTCGTACTTCTGCTGGATGCGCTGCAACTCGCCTGAATGGCGCAGTTGCTCCAGGGCGCTGGACCAGGCGGCCACTACCTTGTCATCCGAATCGCGGCTGAAGGCGATGTACAGCGAGGCGCGGTACACTTCTATCGGTACCTGGCGCAAGGTGCCCGCCGGTATGTGCAACTGACGGCTGTAGTAAGCCACGCCCCTGGCCGTGTCGCCGATGATAAGGCTGGTGCGGCTGGCCAGTAGCATGCGGTAGAGCTGCTGGTCGCCGGTGGCGCTCTGGTCCAGGTTAGTGAAGCCCTGGGCGTGCAACACCCGGGGAATCAGGCCGGCCTGTCGTGTGGTGATCTGCGGGGCCTGCAGTAATTGCTCGCGGGAGTTTACCGGTTGCGATGCGCTGGCCAACTGATAGGGGTAGATGGATTCTTCGGCGATGGGCCCTACCCATTTGTACAGCGATTCGCGTTCGGCGGTGCGGAACATCGAGTAGGAGATGGTCTTGCGGTGAGTGTCCAGGGCACGGGTGGTGCGCATGCTGGGCAATAGCCTCATCGCGAAACTGTCGCCGGTCAGCGCCATGATTGCCCTGACAATGTCGGTGGTCATGCCCGTGAGCTGATTATTCTCCACGTAGTTGTAAGGTGGCCACTCTTCAGTCACCACCTGATAGTCATCGGCCCTGGCGGCCCAGCTCCAGGCGTTCAGGCCGATGCAAAGCAACGCAGGGATCAGAGTCGAATATCTCACGCGTTCTGCCTGGCCCTTTCTGTTGAAAGACAGCGTCAGTGTAGACCCAAGCCCTGCGTTCACCGTTCACCAGGCTCAGGCTCGTGCGGCAAACAACCTGGGAATGAACCCGCCAAACATGTTCACCAGCAAGCCGGCGATAATCACCATGGCACTGGCCACCTGCGCCCCTGAGAGCGTTTCGCCCAACAGTAGGTTGGCGCTGATCAAGCCCACCACCGGCACCAACAGCGACAAGGGAGCGATGCGCCACGTCTCATAGCGCTTGAGCAGGTTGCCCCAAATGGCATAGCCAAACAAGCTGGCGAGAAACGAAAGATAGATCAGCGATAACACCGTTTGCGTTGAAATGTTCGCAAGGCTTTGCTGGATGACCGTTGGGCCGTCAATCAGCCACGCACAGAAGAAAAACGGCCCAACCGGTATCAGCGCGCTCCACACCACCAGGGACAGCATCGGCGCCGAGTGTTTCTGCGCGATCACTTTGTTGGTGATGTTGCCCAACCCCCACGACAGCGCCGCACCCAATGTCAGCAACAACGGTACCAGGGGCAGGGCGTTGCCGCCTTGGGCGGGGCTGGCAGCCCGGGCGAGCAGCAGCATGCCGAAGCACGCGATCAGCATGCCGGCCAAGTGGTGCCACTTGAGTTTTTCCGCCAGGAACACCCCTGCGAACATCATTGTGAAGAACGCCTGGGCTTGCAGCACTAGGGAGGCAATGCCGGCCGGCATGCCCAACTTGATGGCCAGGAACAGAAAGGCGAACTGACCAAAGCTGATGGTCATGCCATAGGCCACCAACCATTTCAGCGCAATGGCGGGTGGCTTGATGAAGCACACGGCCGGAAAGGCCACCAGGGCAAACCGAAGCCCCGCCAGCAGGAAGGGCGGCATGCCATGCAGGCCCACCTTGATCACCACGAAATTGATGCCCCAGGCTACTACCACACTCAGTGCCAGCAGGATGTCTTTTAACCGCATGTACGAATGTCCTTGTGATGCTGCGTCATGTTTTGCTGGGGTGATTTTAGGCCTCGGGGAGGTGGGTTGGGTATGTACAGATCCGTTCAGAATGATGGGGTACAGGTGAGCCCGTATCCCCGGCGCGCGTTCCGGGTTGTGCCGATGCCCAGGGGTGGTAGCAGCGTCCGGAGGTTGCGTCAGGGGCGATAATTGCCAGGGATGTTGGTGCTGATCACCTTGCCCATGCTGATGCGTGGCTCAACCACGTAACCCAGGCGTTGGTAGAACCCCACCACGGCGTCATTGCCCGCCGTGATCTGCAGGTTGATCTTCAGGCACCCCAGCGCCGTCAACGCCGCTTCGGCATGGCGCACCAGGGCGGCGCCGATGCCGTGCTTCTGCCAGTGGGGGTGCACCGCCACCGAATACAGCCAGCCACGGTGGCCGTCGTAACCGGCCATGGTGGTGCCGGTGAGCGTGTCGCCGTCCATGGCCACGAACAGCAGTTGGTCCACCGCCAGTTTTCGCTCCAGGGCCAGGGACGGTTGGTTGTGCGCGGTAGGGTAGTCGAACACGTCGCGCCACAAGGCGATGACCGCTTCGCGGTGGTGGGTATCGTCGTAGCTGAGCACAGTGGGCATGGTTCAGGCCGCTCGCAGAATCTTCACAATGGCGCGAGCGTTGGGTGTCAGGCGCAGCTCACGGGTTTGCTGGCGATTCTGCCACAGGCACTCGGCAATTTCGTTCTGTGGATGCGGCTGGGCGTTTTCCGCCAACTGCGCTTCGAACAGGTGGTGCAGGGTATCGTCGCTTTCGTAGGCGCCAATAAATACCAGGGCGGTGGTCTGCAGGCCGGTTTCCTCAAACAACTCGCGCGCGGCGGCCACCGCCGGGCTTTCGTTCTTTTCGACTTTGCCGCCGGGCAGGTTCCAGCGGGCGTTGGCTTTGCGCACGTAGAGCAGTTGGTCTTCACGGCGGCAGATGAGGGTGGCGCGCTCTTTCATGGTGCAGGTTCCCACTGTACTGCAACGCCATGCTCTAAAACGGGCATTGGCGCTGTCACAAATTCGTCATATGAATGACTCAAGCATTAAGGATGCCAACTTATTGTGACATTGATGCGTTTGTGCGCCCGCAGTTCCGTGGCTGGACAAAGATTGTTCGGCTGATTTACGGTTGCGGGGGCGAAGGAGTGAGTTTACTTGCGCAGCTGTCACACAATTTGCAAGTGCTCAACGCTAAAGTGAAGAAAAACAACAATAAGGAGGCCGCCCATGAGCTGCTTGATATGCGCTGGGAGCGCGGAAGACATGCAGTGCGAAGGTGCTTGGGAAGAACGTCATTGCCCCGACTGCGGGCGCTATCGCATGTCCCATGAACTGGTGCTGACCCTGATGGAGCAGGGGCAGATTTTCGATGTACACAAGATGCGCGTCTGGCTGCAGGTGCAACGGCACCAGTGCGAAGTGCCGAGCGTGGAGATTCACGAAGCGCTGTTGGTGCCCTGACCTTGAGCAAACCAATGAACCCGATGTAGCCGCTGCCGCCAGGCGGTTCAGCGCAAGGGGCGGAAGAATGCGCGGATGTCTTCGGCCAGGGCGTAGGGGCATTCCATGGCGGCAAAGTGACCGCCGCGGGGCATGTGGGTCCAGCGTTGCACGTTGTAGCAGCGCTCTACCCATTGGCGCGGCGGCATGGGCAGTTCCGCCGGGAACTGGGCCACGCCCAGGGGCGGCAGCACGCGCTGGCCGGGGCTGAATTGCAGGGGCCGACGGCGGCTTTCCAGGTACAGCCGGAAGGTGGCGCCTATGCCGCCGGTAAACCAGTACAGGGCGATATTGGTCAGCAGCGCATCGAGGCCGAACGCGCGCTCCACATCGCCCTGGCAGTCGCTCCAGGCTTGAAACTTTTCCAGAATCCAGGCGGCAAGGCCTGCGGGTGAGTCGTTGAGGCCCACGGCCAGGGTCTGGGGGCGGGTGCCCTGGATTTGCCCATAGGCCCCGTGCATTTGCGCCCAGGCGCTGGCCTGGTCGAGGAAGCGCTGCTCGTCGGCGTCCAGCGCGGGTTGCCCGGCGCCCAGGGGCGGGCGGTAGGAGCCGGGTAAAAAGTTCAGGTGCAGGCCCTTGACCCGCACCGGGTAGCGGTACGCCAGCCAGGTGGACACACTGGCCCCCCAGTCGCCGCCCTGGGCGGCGAACGTGTCGTAGCCCAAGGCGGTCATCAGTTGCGCCCACAGGCCGGCGATCTCGAACGGGCCGGTGCCCTTGGCCGTGGGGGCGGGCGAGAAGCCGTAACCGGGCAGCGAGGGCACCACCACGTGAAAGGCATCGGCGGCGTCGCCACCATGGCTGGCGGGGTCGGCCAGCAACGGTAGAATCGCTTCCATTTCCACGAAAGACCCGGGCCAGCCGTGGGTCAGCACCAGGGGCAGCGGCGCCGGGCCTTGACCGCGCTGGTGGAGGAAATGGATACGCTGGCCAGGCATGTGCGCCATGAACTGCGGCAGGCGGTTAAGCCGGGCTTCCTGGGCGCGCCAATCGAAATCATCGCGCCAATAGTCCACCAGCCGGTGCAGGGTGGCGCTGTCGGTACCCTCGCTCCAGCCGTTGCCTTCCACGCCGGCGGCCCAGCGCGTGGCGCCCAGGCGCAGACGCAGGTCGTCCAGCGCCTCGTCGCTGATGGCAATGTTGAACGGCTCGATCCTCATCCGTACTGCTCCCTGACGCTGGCAATGGCTCCCGGATGATAAATGACTGCGTGGTTTTGTGCAGGTTCCCTGTGCCGCTTGCTACCTCTCCCACAATTGAGACAGGTGCTGCTACAACATGACCTGACCGTAGCAGCGGCGCAAGCCGCGTGGCCTACAGGGTTAGAAGTGGTAATAGACTCCCACCGTCAGGTTCTGCGGGTCATCGCCGGCCTGTTCCACGGGTGTGCCTTCGTAGGTGACTGAGGCGTTGCGCTGGTTACTGATCATGCCCAGGTGCACGTAGGTGGCCAGGCGCGGGGTGAAGAAGTGGTCGTAGCCGATCATGGCACCGTAGGCGTCCTTGGCGCCGAACGCCACCGTGCGCTTGACCAGCACCAGGCGGGTCAGGTCTCGCTTGCCCAGGGGCAGGATGAAACCTGCGGTGACCACCGTGGTGCTGGGGCTGCCAGGTTCGTCCACGTCCTGGCGTTGCCAGGTCAGGCTGCTGGAGAACGGGCCGAAGTCGTAGAAGGCGGACAGGCTCTTGTAATAGTTGGCCGTCTGCTTGAGCTGGCCGCCGTCTTCCCACGGGTCGCTGAGGTAGCGGTTAAAGGAGGCCAGCAGAATCAATTGTTTGTCGGTGTACTGCACCTTGGCGCCGCCACCGCGCAGGGTGCGGCCTTCGCTGGCGTGGTCGTCCAGGCCGAAACTGGCGGCGGTGCCAACGTTCCAGCCATGGAAGGTGGGCGTGGTGTAGGCCACCGTGTGCTTGGGGCGCAGGTCCAGGTAGTAGGCACCCTTGCCCGCAGCCGGCACCGCCAGGTAAGTGTAGGGCGAGCCGTAGCTGGCCAGGAACGGGTCGGCGAAGGTGGGCGTGGCCATGCCGTAGGTCTTGCCGATTTCCAGCTTGCCGTAGTCCTTGGAGCGCAACGCCGCCACGGCCAGGCGCAGGGTGCCGATGCTGCTCCAGTTTTGCCCCACGGTATTGCCGTTGACGTTGAAGCCTTCCTCCACGTCCATTTCCAGCACGGTGTCCTTGGCCACCGGGGTGCGGGCATACACGCCCAGTTTGTTGGTCCAGGCGCCACCGCCGCCCAGTTGGGTGCCGCTGGAGTGGCCGGAGTCGTGGTAGCTGGCGAACGCGTCAACGGTGCCGTAGGCCTTGAGTTTGCTGTCGAAGCCGGTGTCGATGGCGTAGTAGCCAAAGCCAGGAGCAATCATGGCGATACCGGGAAAGCCATCCGCCTGGGCGGCCGAGCACAAGGACAGGCCTTGTGTCAGCACGGCCAGGGACGCGGCGGTAACGTAACCTTTGTTCATCGACAGCTCCTTGGGCAATACCGGGGAGCACCAAGAGTCGGGCAGCGGGCACAGGAGTGGGAATGGTTTATTGGTTCAGGCCATGCGTTTTGTGCAAGGGCACGCCAGCAGCCTGAATGCTGCGGGTTTGCGTACGAAGGGGAGTGTGGGCAGGGCAGCCAGGCGTGACGAGGAAGGCGCGACGGGCGCGCTATTCTGGCGCGTTGCCACGTTCGCGATGGTGCATCGCTGGTAGCAGGTGGGCAGTCAGTGGGCAATCAACGGCCAGGGCTCAACCAGCGGTCAAGCCCTTGCCCAATTTGCAAGAAGCGGGCGCGTTTGCGACGTCGCCTACAGGCATTCGCGCACGGCTCTGTTCAGTTCGCCACGGCCAAAGGTCAGCGGCTCGCGCTGGTACCAGGACACTTCGCTGCCGGTCTGGGTCTTGTAGATGTCGAGAATCTCGTCGGCGGCCATCTTGCTGCTGACGGTCAGGCGCATGTGTTTCTGGCTGCCTGATTTATCCGTACCTACGCGCAGCGCCTGCCATTTGGGGTAGATGCAGGCACCGACTTCTTCAGGGGACTTGGTGCTGGTAAACGTCTTGGAGGGGGCGTTGGGGGTAGCGCAACCCGCCAGGCACAGCGCGGTCAGCAGGGGCAGTAAAGGTAGTCGCATTGAACGTGATCCTGAAGCGCGGCCACTGCCGCGGGGATGGCGTGAGATGAATGCCACGCAACGTTCAATTATATCGATAAATTCCGATATGAGGTGAAATTTTGCCGTTGTTAAGTGTCCGGGAGGCGGTGTTGTGACGCGGCCCGCGACCGCTGCTACAGAGTTCATCGCAGGAGCTGCCGCCAGGCTGCGAAAAGGTCCGCAGGACCTTCGCCAGTGTCATGTGGATCGCGGGCCCGCTGTGCCGGCCTTCGCGGCCTGGCGGCAGCGGCTGCGGGGCGTCTTCAGAACGTGGATTGCACCTGCAGGCCGGCCACCACGGCGTTCTGTACTTCACGCACGCCGCCAGGGTGTGCTACGTACTGCAGGTTCGGCCGCACGTTCAGCCAGTCGGTGACCTGGATGCCGTAGTTCAGCTCGATGTCGTATTCGGTGTGCTGCTCGGGCACGAAGTCGGCATCGTCATAGCTCAAGCCGCTGGCTTCGTTGGCGGCACGGGCGTTGCGCAGCAGTTGGTTACTGGCGTGCAGGCGGGCGATGCCCAGGCCCAGGGTGTCGGCGGGACGGGCGTCGAAGGGGCCTTTGTACACCAGGGCCACTTTCTGGAAGCTGTCCACCGGCGTGGTGTTGCGGTCGAAGGCGCTGATGTTGCCGTACAGCACCAGGCCGCGAGAGGCGTCGCCGTCCACGGTGGTCAGTTGCTGCTTGCCGGTCAGCCACCAGCCGTGGCGGCTATGGTCGCGGCGGTAGTCGTCACCGCTCAGCGCGGCGGCCTGGTTGTTGGCGTCCTTGTACAGGTCGTCGGCGTTGGCGGTGCTGTAGTAGTAACCGACGCGGTATTCGCCGGGCAGCTTGTCGAGCGTGGGAGCCCACACCAGTTCCACCGGAATCATCGAGCCGGCGGTGCCCGAGCCGTTGAGCTTGAAGCCGTTGTGGTTGTCGCCGTAGGAGTCGTTGACGGCGAACACGCCCACTTGCGCGTACACCTCGTCGTTGAGCCTGTACTTCACGCGTGCAGCCCACGTGCTGACCGGGCCGACGGTGATGCTGTCTACATAGTTGCCCGGCTGCGAGCTGCAGAACGCCAGGTTCTGGAACAGGCAGTCTTCCACGGCGAAGTCATCGCCGAAGGCGAAACGGCCTGCCTTGATGTTCAGGGCGTCATCGAAGAAGCCTTTGCTCAGCCACAGTTCGCTGAGGCGGGTGACGCTGCCGTTCCCGGAAATTTCCTGGGTGGCTGACAGGCTGCCCGCGCGCGGGTCGCTGATGCGGTCGTCATTGAGGCTGCTGCCGTTGGTGTTGTTCATCTGGATCATGAACTGGGCATCGTCCCAGCCCAACAGCTTTTGCAGGTCAATCGTGGCGCCCAGGCTGAACTGGTCGGCGTAGCGCGTGGCGTGGTGGTTGTTGTAGCCACCGCGCAGGTTGGCGGCGGCTTCGCCGATGTACGCCATCTGGATGTCGATCCCCTTGTTCAGCAGGTCCGTGCGGGTGCCGCCCCAGTTGCCGGTCATCCACGTGGGGGTGGGGTCGTCGGCGTGGGCATCGAAGCTGATGACGGCGGCGCAAACGGAGAGTGCCAGGCCGACGGCGCGGGCGAGGGGATTGAATCGAGGCATGTGTCATTCCATTAAATGCGACAAGGCGAGCGCTCTGGTTGGCGCCTCGCCGGTTTTCGGGGAGGGTAGAGCGGGGAGGACTATACCGGGATAAATGTTATGTTGTAACGCATTATTGCGTTTTATACGCATCTCGTTGCAAGCGGCCGAAGGCCGCGTCACAGGCGCCGGGTTGTGCCTGACCCACCCCATCGCAAGACGCAGCCTTGGGCAGCCGCTACGGGCGAAAGGGCACGCGCAGGCGCCTGCCTGCGGACTTGAGTTCTTGGCGGTGAACAAAGGCCAGTTTTTCCAGCACCTCAAAACCCTTGGCGGTGAGGCTGACCTGCACCTCACGGCGGTCCTGGTCGCCACGCCGGCGTTGCACCAGGGTCAGCGCCTCGCAGCGCTTGACCAGGGCTACGGCGCCGTGGGGTACCATTTGCAGGCGCTCGGCCAGTTCCCCCACGGTGGCCCAGTCGCGGCCGTCGAAGCCCTGGGTGTGCAACATCAGCAGGTACTGCTGCGGGGTCACGCCCTGGGCCTGCGCCGCTTCCTCGGAAAAGCGCAGAAAGCGTCGCAGTTGGTAACGAAACTCGGACAGAGTTTCAAAATCGCGCTTGTCCAGGGCGTCGGTCATGGGCAAGCCTCGCTGTTCAGCCGGGCCAGGGTAGCGCTGACAATGGCTTCCAGGTCATCAGGTTCCACGTCGATAAACTCGTCGCGCTCATCCAGCACGGCCTGTAACGCTTCATGCAAGTGCTGGCTGGCGGGCGACACGGCGCGTGCCGCCACCGGGCTGGGTGCAGGCCCGTGGGGATAGCGGTGGCGGCTGAAGCCATGGAACACCAGAGCGCACACCAGCAGGACAACCGAATTGAGCAGCACCGGGTCAAGCACGAAGCCATAACCGGCGGCATGGATGGCAGGCCCGCCCAGCACGGCGGTCAACGCCACGGCACCGGACGGAGGGTGCAGGCAACGCAGGGCCAGCATCAGGCCAATGGCCACCGACACGGCCAGGGCGGCAGCGATGATCTCGTTACCCACCCACATCGCGCACGTGACGCCAACCAGTGACGCCACCAGGTTGCCGCCCAGTAGTGCCCACGGCTGGGCCAAGGGGCTTGCGGGCGCGGCGAACAGCAGCACGGCCGACGCCCCCATGGGCGCGATCAGCAACGGCAGGTCGGCGCTCAGGCCAAGCGCCCAGGTGCACAGGGCGGCGGTCACGCCGATACCGAACAGCGCACCCGCCGCGGCGCGCAGGCATTCACGGGGGCTGAGGTGCAAGGGGGCAGGGCGCCAGCGCTGCAGGGCGTTTTGCAGGGTTCGGATCACGAGCAGCTACCAAAGTCAGAGAAACCACCGTTTTTATATCATGACGTGATGTATCAGGTCAGGTGTTTTGCACGCGTACCAGCCACCAAGGGCCGCGTCACCGGCGCCGCGCCTTCAACACCCCTGGAGCTGCCGCCAGGCTGCGAAGGGGCGCACAGCGGGCCCGCGATCGACATGACACCGCCGAAGGCCCTGCGGACCGTTGCGCAGCCAGGCGACGGGTGGCCGCCCTGCCGCTACAGCGGGCCTGCGAATGAGGTGGACCGAGCGGTCTTAAACGCCCAGGTCAATGCGAATGTACCGGTAGCGTGCCAGACAGGCGGGCCGCAGCGGCATCGGCGTTGCCACTGCCCCCGCTAGCCGCAGCCTGTGCCTGGTAAGCCTGCCGCGCGGCCTCGATGCTTTGTCGATGCCGCTCAGCCCACAACCACACGCCACAAAACGCTTCCCCCAGGCTCATGCCCATCTCCGTCAGGCGGTATTCCACCTTCGGTGGCACCTGCGGGTACACGGTTCGCACCAGTAAGCCGTCGGCCTCCATCTGGCGCACGGTCTTGGTCAACATTTTCTGGCTGACGCCGCCTACCTTGGCGGTCAGTTGGGTGAAGCGCAGGCAGCCGTGTTCGGCCAAGGCCTCGATCACCAGCATCGTCCATTTGTCGGCAATGCGGCCGATGATCTCGCGCACCAGTTCATCCAGTTCGGGGTCACGCGCCTCTGCGCCATAAGGCCATTGAGGGGCGCGGGTGACGGCTTGCAGTGGATCGTTCATGGGCCATGGTTTCCTGCGGGTAAGTACGGCACTTTCGGGCGCCTACTTCCCCAACGCCCCTGTTGCTCCTATGGTAGATCAAGTCGCCCGGCACCGGGCGCCTCCTTGTTCACCACCCCCATTGGAGACACGCTATGCACATCACAGGTAATACCCTATTGGTCACCGGTGGGGGCAGCGGCATTGGCCGCGCGCTTGCCGAAGCGTTCCTGGCGCTGGGCAACGAAGTGATCATTGCCGGGCGCCGGGAGTCGGTACTCAAGGAAGTGGCCGACGCCAACCCGGGCCTGAATTATGTGGTGCTCGACACCAGCGACGCGGCCGCCTCGAAACGGGTGGCCGAGCAATTGATCGTCGACTACCCGACACTCAACGCCGTCATTCACAGCGCCGGCATCATGCGCGGTGAATCCCTGCGCGCCGGCGCCACCGAACTCGACGCCACCGTTGCCACCAACCTGGTTGGCCCCATCCGCCTGGACGGCCTGCTGTTGCCGCACTTTCTCAAACAGCCCCACGCTGCCATCGTCACCGTGTCCTCGGGCCTGGCCTTCGTGCCGCTGGCGCTGACGCCCAGCTACTGCGCGACCAAGGCCGCCGTGCACTCCTACAGTCAATCGCTGCGCTATCAGCTCAAGGACACCGTGGTGAAAGTCCACGAATTGGCACCGCCCTATGTGCAGACCGAACTGATGGGCGAACGCCAGGCCAACGACCCCCACGCCATGCCGCTGAAGGACTTTATCGACGAAGTGATGGGGATCTTTCAACACTCGCCCGACGCCGAGGAGATCCTGGTGGAACGCGTGAAACCGTTGCGTTATGCCGAAGTAAACGGCGGCTACGCGGAGTTCTTCAAGAACTTCAACGACCAGATGGCGGCGGCGCGGTCGGGCGAGTAGGGCGCTTGCGCGATGTGGCGCAGACGCTTCGCCCGCCCCAGCGGGGGCTGGCAAGCCAGCGACCCGCCGGGGCGATGAATCCGGTGCTGTGTGGGCGCAAAGACCGCTACCGTGATGCGAGCCAATCAATGGGGAATGGGTGTTGGTTCTGGCAGTTTGTATTCGTTGTGCTGGACCGACGTGTCGGGCATTTAGACGCGCAAGGCCAGCGTCCAATGGTCGGTTGGCGCAACCAGCAGTTTTTTTGCGTCCTTGCCACAGGTATCGGGATTGCCGAAATGCAGGGTGAAATCCTGGCCACCGGGGTTGGCCACAATCTCATGATTGGACAGGCTCGAGCCTTTCTCGGTGTGCAGGGCTTCAAGGGTTCTGGCCCTCTTACGTCAATAGCGGTGCGTGGTGATCGGCTTCGGCCGCCAGGGCACCGTTGCACAGCAGTATCGAAAATAGCGCTGTATTTCTCAAGGCAGTCAACATACTCATAACGCCTATTCGGGGCTCGCGAAAGCGATATACCCTCGGTTCCTTGTCATGCTTGCTGCTTTGAACCAACGCGACTTCCAAGCGGGGTCAGTATAGAAACTGTTTGGCGATGTGAAAGGCGATAAGTGGTGGTGGGTCACTGAATCGTCAACGCCACATGCCCCTTGTTATTCCTATAACAATTCCACGCATCATTGGCATACACATACAGATACCCCGAGCGCTTCGGCGTATACGTGCCCCCCTGCCCGATCAGAAAGGCCTCGGGCTTGAGCAGGACGCCTTTGGCATCGACCCCGTCGCTGTTGGCAATGGCACCCACCAGGCTGAACCAGGGGTAGTCTTCATGACGGCGAGTGAAGTAGAAATTCGCATCGCTGTTGTGAAACAGCTTGCCGTACCAGGTGTCCAGCGTGCCCAGCGCATTACCGGCCAGGTAAGCCAATTCCCCCGCTTGAAAATGGCCACTCACGGGCCCGGCCGGGTCGCACACTACCGAGCCGTCCAGCCACTCACCGCTGGCGCGGAAGGTATACGCGGTGCCCCCGTTGAGCCACACGCCGGTTTCGTTCCACGCCAGGCAGGCGGAAACATCCAGCACCAGCGGCGGCGGTACCAGCACGCGCGCCTTGCGGTACGGCGATTGGGTGATGGGCGGATTTTTCTGCCGGGCCAGCGCCGAACCGTCGAACTGACCCGCCTGCGTGGCCATGTCAGGCACGCTGCGTGGCTGGGTCGCCAGCACGCTGAACACGCCGGTGCACGAGTCGTGCAGGGTGTCGTAGATGTCTGGCTTGATCTGCTGCATCACGCTTGCGTCAAAAACCAATCCGGCCTGACCGGCTTCGCCCAGCATCCACACCAACGCACCATTGGCCAGCCCGCATTCGCGGTAGCCGCCACCCACGTCGCAGTGCACCCCGGGAAACCAGACCTGCTTGAGGTCCGTACCTGCCGGTGCGGGGACGCTCCACAGCGTGGGTTGGAAGGAGGCGCGGCGCTCGTCCATGGCCAATGCATGGCGCGCCTGTTTGACCGATGGGTGCAGGGTGGTGTCGTGAAAGGTGTAGCGGTCACGGTTGTCGAGCAGGCTCAGCAACGCCATGTCGTCTGGAATACCCAGTGCGCCCACGGTGTCCCACACACCGATAAAATGAATGGGTATCGCCTCGAAAGCCTTGTTGTGAAACGCCCAGCCGCGTGAATCCCAGTCCACGCGGTGTTCAGTTTTGCGCCGGTAGCCAAACGTGAGCAGCGTCTGGATGCGTGCCCATACATCGGCCGTTTGCAGCCCGGTCAGTTGCAACAGCCCGCAGCACGCCATAAACCCCGCCAGGCTGCGCACCGTATAGGCACCGCGGCTGAAGCCGAACAGGTAAATGGCGTCGCCCGGCTGGTAGCAGTAACAGAGCTTCTGGTAGGCGCTCATGATGTTGTTGTCGAGCCCCGCACCGGTGCCGCCGCCCACGGCCTTGTCCCACCAGGTGCCGTCGGTACCCACGCCAGGGTGGTAATAGGTGTTCTGTGGCACGCTGTTGGCGTCGCTGCTCGCCACGGCATTGAACAGCCGCACCACATTGGTGGGCGCCGGCACGCCCTGGTCGAGTTGGTCGGGGGTATTCCAGGTACCGTCGCAGCAGATCACTAGATTAGCCATGGCAAGATCCTCTCACCCGCCAAGCGGGCGACCGTTCACAAACCCCGACAATCACATGGCCTACAGGCTGCAAACAGCGCCAGGCACCTTGGTTGGGGGCGGCGCGCTGACCAGGAATCCAGCGTAGACAGGATTCAAGGCCAGGGTTGGTGTGGCGTCAAGCGGCGCTGGTCTGGAAGGTGGGGCTGTTCGCCGGACGCGGACGGCAGGTTGCATTGGGGGGATCGGGTGTTGGCTTGACCATTGAAGCTCCTCGCGTGTTGACGAAGCTGCCAATGATCGTGACCAAACCTTTCGTAACGTACCGCTTTCGGCCAGAAGCAGCCGCTCGGGAGTGATGTCTTTCGACCCAAAGCGTCACCCGCTCGCTGGCCTCTGGCCGGCATCCTCTCAAAAATGTCCATCGTGCGGACAACATCGACGAAACGCTTGTTAGCGAAGGAAAGTAACTGGCCGACAGCAGTCAGTGGCGACGCTCATATCACTTGTCAACCGCGGGTGATTGTATTCGCCGCTGGCAGCGATCTAATCCATTGCTCAGTTTGGTTTGACCAGATCCTTAAAGATCAATGGACCCCAGCTATTGCCCCGCGCTTGCACAAGCAGTCCACCTTCCGAAAGCCCTCCCAGTTTGATCGGTGCGAAGCCGAGGGTTTCGGCAAGCGAACCGATTTCCTCTGCCGCAGCGTCATCGTCGCTGGCTAAGAAGACGACTCTTCGGCCACCCTGCACGGTCGGATCCTGTTCAAGGACATTTGAGCCCAAATGGTTGAACCCCTTGACCAATCTTGCGCCCGTAAACGCCTGAGCGACGGCCTTGGACGATGGCTCGCCACCCAGTTCTTCAGGCGATACGCCATACGCATTCGTCACATCGATGACGGTCTTTCCCTTCCAGGTTGGCAGCGCCTTCGCGACATCCAGATGGGACTCAAAACGCACAGCAAGAAAGATGATGTCCGCGCTGACGGCGTCGGTCAGCGTTTTTGGAATGATCGTCGGCCCGATAGCAGCCGCATCGGCTGCAAGGTTTTCAGGCCTGCGAGTGGCTGCCACGGCTACGTCGATGCCTTTGCGGGCAAACGCCTTTGCCAGGGCATGGCCGATTTTGCCAAAGCCGATAATTGCGTAGCTCATACTATTCCTTTCGGATTTACCGCACCCGACGAATGATGGAAAGAAGGTCGCGCGCAGCGGTTTAAAGTTGCGCCAGGCCGCCGTCGACGGCGACTTCGCTGGCGGTCATGAAGCTGCTGTCCGACGACGCGAGAAACGCAGCCACGGCTCCAATTTCCGCCGGCTCGGCCATGCGCTGGAGCGGAGTCATTGCACCGTAGGCTTTCTGACCTTCTTCGCCCAACGCTTGCTTGGCCAGTTCGGTCGCCGTCGCGCCAGGGGAGAGCACATTGACGCGGATGCCCGTGCCCTTCAAATCCTCAGCCCAGGTCCGGGCAAGATTGCGCACGGCTGCCTTGCTTGCGCTGTAGGCGGTGAATCCCGGGGCACCGGTGGTGTCGGCGCTCGAACCGGTGAGGATGATCGAACTACCTGGGCCCATCAGCGGCAGTGCCTGCTGAACCGTGAAGATGGTCCCCTTGACGTTGGTATCAAAGGCTTCGTCAATGTGCTCGGCGGTGATCTTGCCAAGCGGCAGTGGGCTGCCAGCGCCGGCATTGGCGAAGACGATGTCGAGGGTTCCGCGTTCGGCTTTAACCGCTGCGTAGAGCCGGCCGAGATCGGCCTCATTGGAAACCGATCCTTTTACCGCTCGGGCATTGGGCCCCAACTCTGCCACTGCAGCGTCCAGCGCCTGCTGCCGGCGGCCGAAGATGAAGACGAAAGCGCCTTCCTCGATAAACCGCTTCGCCGCCGCGCGGCCGATGCCGGTAGCGCCGCCGGTGATCACGGCGGTCTTGCCATTGAGTCTGGTCATGTTGTGCATCCTCGATTGCGGGTAGATGCAAGCGAAACTGCTTGCTTGAGAACAAGGATGCATTCCTGATAACCTAAGGACAAGTATGCACCTTTTGGTAAGTAGGTAGGTTATGACCACATCTGATGAAGTTTGCGGTACCGGTTGCGGGCTCAACGCCACACTGCGCGTCATTTCGGGCAAGTGGAAACCACTGATCCTTTTTTTTCTGCGCGATGGTTCGAAACGCTATGGCGAGTTGAAACGCTTGATCCCAGGCGTCAGCGACAAAGTGCTGATTCAGCAGCTGAAGGATCTTGAATGTGACCGCGTGTTGGCCCGCAATGACTACCGGGAAGTGCCACCGCGCGTGGACTACACGCTGACCCCACTGGGTAGCAGTTTGTCGGAGGCGATTCTTCCCCTATGCAGTTGGGGAACCCGGAACGCCGCTGAAATGGCGAGGATCTTCGCTGAGCGTGATGCCCTTGCTGAGCAGGAGGTCTAAGCGCTAGTGGCGGGGGGAGAGGTCGGCATGCGCCAGATCGCGGCAGGCCTGCTTCCCACGGACTGCATCTGAGGGTGCAGGGGCTAGTGGGAACGTTGCGGTATTTCTCGAATGTCCACTGACTGCTTCTGGCCGATAACTGCCCGTCACGGACAGCGCGAGTCGGCGAGGTCAGAGGCTGATAATCCCTTCCAGATACTGCACGGCATTCCCCGCCACGAACACGCGCCCGTCAGCTACCCGGCAGTCCAGCACACCGCCGCGCTCGGAGGCCTGCAACGCCGACAGTCGCGCCTTGCTCAAACGCTTCGCCCAGTAAGGCGCCAGGCCGGCATGGATAGAGCCGGTCACGGGGTCTTCGGCCCCTCCGTTCGCCGGCCAGAAGTAGCGCGAAGCAAAGTCGTGCTGCACTCCCGGCGCAGTGACCACCACATCCAGCGGGCCTAGCTCCACCAGCTTGTCCAGCCGGGGCACCACGGCTTCGACCTGCTGCTGGCTGGCGTATACGGCAAAGTACGCCTGCGGGTTCACCCAATACTCCACCGGCTCGATCGACAACCCTTCCAGCAATTGCGCAGGGACATCAGCCAGGGGGCGCGGTGTGCGATCGGGGAAATTCAGCTCAATTTTGCCGTCAGGCAGTTGCTGCACCGGAATCTCGCCGACCGCCTTAGCCCAGAAAGTGACCGCTTGCGGCGCATTCGACTGGTTGAAAAGCACGAACGCACTGGCCAGCGTTGCATGGCCGCAAAAATCGATTTCAGTGAGCGGCGAGAACCAGCGAATTTCATATTGCCCTTTGGCGTTGCGCACGAAGAACGCCGTTTCCGGCAACGAATTCTCGATGGCGATCGCCTGCATGGTTGCCGCCGGCAGCCAGGTTTCCAGCGGCACCACGGCTGCGGGGCTACCGGAGAAGACTTGGGAAGTGAACGCGTCGATCTGGTAGAGCTTGAGGCGCATGGCGCAGTCCATTCGAAGTAGGAAGCTGGGTACGGTAGCAAGCGGGCAGCGTTGGTTTGTAGTCACAGACGGCAGGTTTTTCCGCCATACAGAAGAGGCGGTAGCGGGCCGGCGACTGGCTGACCAGGTACTGGCTCATGTCCTTGTCGGCGGCGACGATGCTCAGCACCCTTTTTGGGGACTTGTTCGGAGATTCCCTAGGTCGATTACGGTAGGCAGAATCGACCCACGACTGCTAGCTAGCACAGGCGGAACTTGGCCGATAACGGCCGATCAAGCAGTTCTCTGCCCCATGATCTGCTTGTGGGCATTGATATCAAGGCCCTCAACTCCCTGAGCGAGGCATTTGTACAAGCAAGCTACATGTGGTTAAATCTGGATATTCGGTTATTCACATATTCAGAGCGGCTGATAATGAGCCTTGCACCGTACACATTCTTCAAATGCCTGGGGGACGAAACCCGCGCTCGGATCATGCTCATGCTTTCGGCTGAGGGCGAGCTGTGCGTGTGCGAGTTGATCTGGGCGTTGGATGACAACCAGTCGAAGGTTTCAAGGCACTTGGCCCAACTGCGTGCCTGCGGGTTACTCGCGGATCGCAGGCAAGGGCAATGGGTTTACTACCGTCTACATCCTGAGCTTGAACAGTGGGCGCTGGATGTTCTGAATGTCACTACGCAAGCCCACCAGTCCTGGGTTAACGACCATCAAGGACGGCTGGCTGCCATGGAAGACAGACCCGTGCGCCAAGCCTCCTGCTGCTGACCTTCTGATCTGGAAAACCCCCATGCTGACCGCTGCGTCGATTTTCGTCGTTACGCTGGTACTCGTTATCTGGCAACCAAGGGGCTTAGGTGTCGGCTGGAGCGCAGCAGCGGGTGCCGTTCTGGCACTGCTGACGGGCGTGGTGAGCCTAGGGGATGTGCCGGTTGTGTGGCACATCGTCTGGAACGCGACCGCTACCTTCATTGCAGTGATCATCATCAGTTTGCTGCTTGATGAAGCGGGACTCTTCAAATGGGCAGCGCTTCATGTGGCTCGCTGCGGGCAGGGCGAAGGTGGACGCCTGTTTGCGCTGATGATCCTGCTCGGTGCAGCCGTAGCGGCACTGTTCGCTAACGATGGCGCAGCGCTGATCCTGACCCCCATCGTTATAGCGATGTTGACGGCGCTTCGTTTCAGCCCGGCATCCACCTTGGCATTCGTGACGGCCGCAGGTTTCATCGCGGATACCGCCAGTCTGCCCATGGTGGTGTCCAATCTGGTCAACATTGTTTCGGCTGACTTTTTCGGCGTCGGTTTCGGTGGGTATGCATCGGTCATGTGGCCAGTGAACCTAGTGGCGGTGGCCGCGACGCTGTTCATGCTCTGGATGTTCTATCGCAATGACATTCCCGCCCAGTACGACGCGGATCGACTTGAGGCCCCAGAAACGGTGATTCGTGACCGGGCGACGTTCATTGCGGGCTGGTGGGTACTTGGCCTGCTGCTGGTTGGCCTGTTCGCGCTGGAGCCGCTAGGCATCCCCATCAGCGCCGTTGCTGCGGCGTGTGCGGTGATCCTGCTGGTCATCGCAGGTAAAGGCCACATCATCTCCACAAGACAGGTCCTCAAGCACGCGCCCTGGCAAATCGTCGTGTTTTCACTGGGCATGTATCTAGTGGTCTACGGCCTGAGAAATGCCGGGCTCACCGACGCGCTCTCGGCGCTACTGAGCATATTTGCTGAGCATGGTGTGTGGGCCGCTACCCTGGGCATGGGTATGACCGCTGCGCTGTTGTCCTCGATGATGAACAACATGCCGAGTGTGCTCATCGGTGCTTTGTCCATTCAGGGTAGCGACGCCACGGGATTGGTGCGTGAGGCCATGATCTACGCCAACGTCATCGGTTGCGATCTCGGCCCAAAGATCACGCCAATCGGAAGCCTGGCCACGTTGCTGTGGCTGCATGTGCTGGCGCAGAAAAATATCCGCATCACTTGGGGCTACTACTTCAAGGTCGGCAGCGTCCTCACCCTTCCTATCTTGCTGGTAACGCTGGTGGCACTCGCGTTGCGGCTTAGCATCCCTGTCTAGGAGAAACCCATGAAAGTGCTATTTATGTGTACGGCAAACAGCTGCCGGAGCGTTCTCTCGGAGGGGGTGTTCAACCACCTGGCGCCGAGCGGCTTTACTGCCGTCAGTTCGGGCAGCTTCCCAAGCGGGCAACTGAATCCACGCGCTGTGAGCACGCTGCAAGCGCTGGGCATCGACACTACAGATCTCTACAGCAAGGGCTCAGAAGTGTTTTCGGATTCCCCACCGGATGTGGTGATCACCGTGTGCGACAAAGCCGGGGGCGAACCATGCCCGGTGTTTTTCGGGCCAGCCATCAAAAGCCACTGGGGCCTTGCCGATCCTTCCGATGTTGAAGGAACGGACAGCGAAATCCAGGCCGCATTTGACGCAACCGTCGTTCAGATTAAAAAGCGTTTCGAGGCATTCTTCAGCCTGGATCATTCGGCGCTTTCACCGCCGGAACTGAAGCGCGAGCTAGATCGAATAGGTGCACTTTAATGGACGAATTTCTCTCGCAAAGCAGTCTGGAGCTCCCTAATCTGGATCAGGCGCTGATTGACGTTGCCACACTGGATCGCCTGCAAGGTAACGAGCAACCGACTCACAAGCCGCGCATCTTGTTGCTGTATGGCTCAACTCGTGAGCGCTCTTTCAGCCGGCTACTGACCCAAGAGGCCGCGCGCATCCTGACCTTGATGGGAGCCGAGACCGTTGTCTTTGATCCCTCAGGCCTGCCTCTTCCTGATGACGCTCCGGAAAACCATCCAAAGGTTAAAGAGTTGCGGGATCTGGTTCTGTGGTCAGAGGGACAGGTGTGGTGTTCGCCAGAGCGTCACGGTGCAATGTCTGCTGTGTTCAAAGCCCAGATCGACTGGATTCCGCTCGCGCTGGGTGCCGTCCGGCCCAGCCAGGGCAAGACGCTGGCGGTCATGCAGGTCTGCGGTGGATCACAGTCGTTCAACACGGTAAACCAGCTGCGGATCCTCGGGCGCTGGATGCGAATGATCGCCATCCCAAACCAGTCGTCAGTACCCAAGGCCTTCCTGGAGTTCGACGACGCAGGGCGTATGAAGCCATCTGCATACTACGACCGTGTGGTGGACGTGATGGAAGAACTGATGAAGTTCACGCTGATGGTTCGGGGCCGGGAAACGTATCTGGTAGACCGCTACTCGGAGCGTAAGGAAAGCGCCGAGGCACTCTCGAAACGGGTCAATCAAAGATCAATTTGAGCCTCCCAGGGGATAAAGGATGAGCAACAACACAGGGGCTGGTAATGGCCGGTATTTGCCCCTCATAACCGGTGACCGTCAGTCCAGGTCCCGCTAGCAGCTTGTGTTTGACAAGAGCGCTCCCAGGTTCTATCGCAGCCAGCGGCACCCGCTGGCGTTACATGATTTGGACAGCCACCCTCCGCACAATGGTGGCAACCGGGGTTCACGAGCTGAATCAGGAAACCTTGATGACCACTTTGCCGAAGGCTCCCTTTGCCAGATGCTCGAACGCTTTGTGGGCTTCTTCGAACGCGTAGATGTGGTCGATCACCGGGCGGATCGCGTGTTCGTTCAGGAATGCGTTCATGCGATCAAACGCGGAGCGAGGTGCCACGGCGATTCCTCTGATGGTGGTCTGGCGGAAGATCAACGGCATCAGGCTCAGTGTTGTGGTTTGCCCGGTAAGGAAGCCAATTTGCGCGATCTTCCCAGCGGCCTTGGTCGCCAGAATCGACTGGTTCAATCCTTCGCCACCGGCCACATCCAGCAGCAAGTCGACGCCCTTGCCGTCGGTGAGTCTCAGTACTTGCTCCTCCCAACGCGGACAGGTCCGATAGTTGACTCCGGCGACTGCGCCGAGCTTCTTCACCGCCTCAAGATTGGTATCACTGCTTGAGGTAACAATGACTTTGGCGCCAAGCGCGGTGGCGAGTTGTACAGCAAAAATCGAGACGCCGCCGGTGCCTTGCACCAGAACGGTCTGGCCAGGTTGGAGCTGACCGTAGTCAACCAACGAGAACCATGCCGTCAGGGCTGCGATGGGAAGCGTTGAGGCTTCTTCGTCTGACATGGCGTCCGGGGCACGCACGGCACTTTGTTCATGAATGATCATGTACTCGGCCAGGCCACCGGGCAGTGGCATGCCGAAGCAGTAGGCGGGTTCGTCCGGTCCCGGCTCGCCGTCTATCCAGCGCGAATACAGGTGCGAGTTGACGCGGTCACCCACCTTGAACCGGCTTACGCCTTCACCCACGGCGACGACCGTGCCTGAAGCATCGCTGACCGGAATCAGAGGTTTGGGCACCAGATGAGGTTCATAGAAGCCATCGACGATGGCCTTATCGCGGAAATTCAACGAAACCGCACCCACTTTTACCAGCAGCTCGCCAGCTTTAGGATCAGGCGTGGCCGCCTCGCCGAGGGCCAGATTATCGAGACCGAAGTCGTTCAGAAGCCATGCTTTCATGTGTCGTTCTCCACTTGGGTTACCAGTTGACGACATTCTCATCAAGCGTGGCTGCCCGATAAATGCCTGGTCCGGCACAGGATTGTTATTTATGAAGATAACAATCAGAGTGAATGCTGGCATTGGGTGTGCAACAAATCATAAGTGAGATGACGTTATGGAATTGCTCCAGTCTATGCAGGTCTTCGCCCGGTTGGCCGAACTCGGCAGCTTCACCCGTGCAGCCGACGCGGTACAGATCGGCCGCCCGCAAGTCACGCGAGCGATCCAGGAACTGGAAGCCTCTCTGGGCGTACGTCTGTTTCAGCGCACCACCCGTACGGTGCGACTGACCTCGGAAGGAGAGCGGTTCTACGAGCGCGTCAAATCGATTCTTGGCGAAGTCGCGAGTGCGACAGCGATGTTTGCCTCTCCACGTTCAACCCTCCGTGGTCGGCTGCGAGTCGACATTCCGACGGCGTTTTCCGAACCGGGTCTCATCGAAAGCCTGCGTACGTTTGCCACGCTCTTTCCTGCAATCGAGCTGGCCCTCGGGGTCACGGATCGGACGGTGGACCTGGTTGCCGAAGGCGTCGACTGTGCATTGCGGATCGGTGAATTACCCAGTTCGAGCCTCGTGGCCCGTCGCATTGGCCTGGCCACCATGGTCACCTGCGCGGCGCCGCGATACCTGGCGGAACATGGCGAGCCCAAAAGTCTTGAGGATTTGAACGCGCACCGCGGCGTGACCTTTCTGTCAGGCCATAACCAGCGGCCACAGGCCTGGCGCTTCGTCGATGGTGGTCGTGAGCAATGTCATGTCAGTCGCCAAGGTATCACCGTCAACGAGTCCAACGCCTATGTTGAGTGCGGGGTCGCCGGCTTTGGCATTCTTCAGGCGCCTGGGATTACGCTGGATCGTTTTCTTGCGGACGGAACCTTGGTTGAAGTACTGCGCCCCTATCGTCCGCACCCAAGGCCTGTCTCAGTGCTGTACCCCAGCCGCTCGCACCTGGCGCCGCAGGTCGAGGTGTTTGTCGATTGGGTGCGCGAGCAGTTCCCCCGACTGTATGGGCGGTGGCTAGAGGATTAGGCAGGAAGTTCTGGGAAGGTGGATCTGCCCAGTTCCAGCGTTGCAGGTCTATGGGGTGAAGCAAGCGACTGGGTCGGTAGTTATCCCGCCTTGGAATGAACCCTATTCCGGCCGACCAAGTTATCGCGGTCCAGGGCAACGGATAGATTGTCATCACCGTGTCGGCCACCGGTAGACGTCAAAACAGGTGCCGTGTGTCTCACCCTGGGCGAACTGCTTCCAGGGTGGTGAACAGGCGCCACAGATTTTCTGCCGATGCAATTCCGTTTCGGGCGGCGTTGGCTGCCCGGCTCGCACATTCCGTGCATTAAATTTTTCGAGGAAATACCCATGTCTCGCACCATCAAGTTTGCTAAGCCCGGCGGCCCGGAAGTTCTTCAATTCGTTGAAGTGGATGTGCCTGCACCGGGCGCAGACGAGGTTCGTATCAAGGTCAAGGCGATTGGCATCAACCGCGCCGAATCGATGTGGCGCACGGACCAATACATTGAGCCGGTTACCTTCCCTGCCGGGCTGGGTTACGAGGCCGCAGGGCTCGTGGACGCGGTCGGTCCAAACGTCACCGGCGTTGCAGTGGGTGATGTGGTCAGCGTCATGCCGTCGTTCTCGCAAAACCAGTACTTCACCTACGGCGAAATCGTCACCTTGCCTATCCATGCGGTGGTGAAACACCCGGCATCGCTGTCCTTCGAAGAAGCGGCTTCGGTCTGGATGATGTTTGTCACCGCTTATGGTGCTTTGGTTGAAGACGCGACGGTCGGCAAAGGCGACTTCGTTGTGATCTCCGCCGCCTCCAGCAGCGTAGGGCTTGCCGCGATTCAGGTCGCTGCTTACCAAGGCGCCATCCCCATCGCGCTGACCCGTACATCGGCCAAGAAACAGCAATTGTTCGACGCCGGCGCTGCGCACGTGATCGCTACTGAAGAAACCGATCTGGTGCAAGAAGTCCTGCGTATCACCGATGGCCAGGGCGCACGGGTCGTCTTCGATCCTATTGGCGGCGCTAACTTTGCAAAGCTGATCTCGATTATCAGTTTCCAAGGCATTGTTTATCTGTACGGCGCGCTCGCTGAAGGCCCTGCACACCTTCCAGTTCTGGACATGATTGCAAAAATGCCAGTGGTGAAGGGTCACAATATCTGGCTGACCAGCGGAGACGACGCGCGTCGCAAGGCAGCAGTTGAATACGTTGTGAAGGGTTTGGAAGCCGGCGCACTCAAGCCGGTTATTGATCGCACGTTCCGATTCGACGAGATGGTCGATGTTCACCGCTACCTGGAGAACAACGGACAGTTCGGCAAAATCGTTGTAACGGTCTAACAGCTAAGGCGCTTCGCCGTCTTCCCGTCGCTCGTCTGCCACAGCAGACGAGCCGCCGGATGGATTTTCGACGGGTAATGAGATGGTCACCCCCGACATCCTGCGAAGGCTACGCTTTCGTAGGGTGTTTTTAATTCGGAGACCATCACCATGAGCAATTTGGCACTGGTCGGTATCGACCTCGGCAAACACACCTTCCATCTGCACGGCCAAGACAAACCTGGCCGAGAGCTGTTTCGCAAGAAGCTTTCACGACAGCAGATGATGCGGTTCTTTGCCAACCTGCCCGCGTGCACCGTGGTGATGGAAGCCTGCGCCGGAGCGCACTTCGTCGCACGCGAACTGACCGCCCTAGGGCATCAGGCCAAGCTGATTTCCCCGCAGTTCGTTAAGCCCTTCGTCAAAGGCAACAAAAATGATTTCGTCGATGCGCAGGCCATCTGCGAGGCCGCTTCGCGCCCGACAATGCGCTTTGTTTCGCCGAAGACCGAAGGCCAGCAGACTCTTTCAGTATTGCATCGGCTGCGCGAATCGCTGATCCGAGACCGCACCAAGGCGGTCAACCAGATGCACGGTTTCTTGCTCGAGTTCGGTATCAGTCTGCCGCAAGGCCTGGCCGTGATGAAACGCCTGTCGGCCGTTCTGGCGGAGCATGAGTTGCCTGTTCGGCTGACGGTGTTGCTGCACCGTCTGCATGATCATTTCGTCTACTTGGACGAGCAAATCAAGCAATTGGATAAAGAATTGGCGGGCCAACTGGCTGACGATGATCTAGGCCGTCGCTTGCTGAGCATGCCATGTATCGGCCCGATCACCGCCAGCCTGCTGGCTGTGGAAATGGGCGACGGACAGCAGTACGGCTGTAGTCGAGACTTCGCGGCTTCGCTAGGCCTAGTGCCAAGGCAGTACAGCACCGGTGGCAAAGCCAACTTGTTAGGTATCAGCAAGCGGGGAGACAAGAACCTGCGAAGCCTATTAGTGCAATGCGCAAGAGTCTATATGCGGCATCTGGAGCGCCAAAAGGGCGGGTTGGCCGAATGGGTGCGATCGCTGCTGACACGGCGGCATTCCAACGTGGTTGCCTGCGCGCTGGCCAACAAGCTGGCCCGCATAGCCTGGGCAATTTCTGCGCACCACACCCAATACGAAGCAGGGCCAGACGTGGTGAAAGCCTGATCCTTCGGTTGTTGCTGTACCACGATTCACCTTTCAGGTTTTGCGATAGTTGAACAACAGATGATGTGAACGGCCAACCGGCCTGGCGAAGATCCTGGATAAACATCTGGCTTTTTAAGCCGCACGGGTTTTTAAGGATCGCCAGGCGCGACTCTCATCGTGGCGCGGGGCTTGCCCCAACAGACGCCGGATAGATTTAAGCAAGCCACCACATCGCCCGTTAATCAGCATTGCAAAAATGGGGGTGACCATAGATTGTTTATCCTCGCGACGACCGAACACGTGCGCCCGGCGCTCGAAGTAGGCAGGCGTTGCCAGCACCCGGCGTCTGGCTTCCCCTATGCATTGGGCGGTCATGCTTGAGTCTTGTAATGCGCCCATTCGCAGAGCCAGGTCTGCGCAGCGGGTCCTGGAGAAAGCAGTCAGGCGCTCCTCGCTCAGGCTACGAGCGCAGTACTGCTGATCAGCGGCGCGACAGTTGCAGGTGCGGATGGCGGCGGTACTTATATTTCAAACGGCGGCAGCCTGCTGCTCAACACCACCTTGAATAGCCGCTCTGACATGTTGGTCGTTGACTCGACTCAGACAGCAAATGGCGCCACACGCGTGACAGTGAGCAATGTGGGCGGGCAGGGAGAGCTGACTCAGGGCAACGGCATCGCGGTCGTCGAGCTGCTGAACAAGACGACCGGGCCAGCGATCCGGATGCGTTTCGCCTGGCTCGCCACGTGTGGCGGGCCCCTAGGCGAGGAGCGTCTGAATGAAGACGAACCTCTGCCAGCCCAGGATCAGAGCACCCTTTCTCCGTCGATGGGGTGGGGGCGCGTGATCTATCGAAGTGGCAAACGGGACGGCGAACGAAAAATGCGTTCGGTCATACCCCCGAATACAACTACGACCTGACCGCCTTCCAGGTGGGCACCGACCTTTATCGCAAGGTGAGAGCCGACGGCAGTCATGAGCAGGCTGGTCTGTCCCTGTCCGCCGCTACGCTGGATGCAGGCGTCAACCACTACACCCGCCGCGCGGCGGGCGAAGACACCTTAAGGGCATACGGACTCGGAGCCTACTGGACACACTTTGGTCCGTCCGGCTGGTATCCGGATGGCGTGGTTCAGGTCAACCGCTTCGATATCAAAGCCAGACCCAACGAGTTGGGCAATCTCAACACCCGCGGCTGCGCTCCCGACCTGTTTCAGTCAGTCGGTGGTGTCTGACCTTAATCAGATATCGAAGCGGACGGCCAGCAGCTCCCTCAATGGTCTTCTTCAAGCACAGGTTTAAAGCGGCGGACGTTGGAGTGTCACCCATGCTTTCACGCTGGGACGCTGCCATTGGCGTTGGGCATATTCCACGAGAGCCGGGGGCACTGCATCGCCATTCAGTATCAGCCGATTGAGCATGAGCGCGAGATCCACATCGGCTATGGACCATTCGCCGAACAAATATTCCGCATCGTCCTTCAGGAGTGCTTGCGCCGCGTTGAACAACTTGTCGGCTGCCACGTTGGCGGTAGGTGACAAGGGGCCTGATTTCTCGCCGTAGAAGACGACGAGAGTCGAGCGCTCATGCCGGATGGGCAGCAGGTCGCTGCGGATCCACGCTTGAACCTGCCGCGCTTTTGCAAGCAGCCGCATATCGTGCGGATAGATCGGCACCTGGGGATAAGCGTTTTCGAGATATTCGGTAATCGCAGAAGATTCGGACAAGGCAAAGTCGCCGTCCAGCAGGGTCGGGACCCGTTGGGTTTGCGAGAGAGCAGCGTAGCCCTCTGCCTTATTCTCCAAGGCCTCAAGGTCGACAGTACTCATCTCGAAATCGATGCCTTTCTCAGTCAGTGCGACGAAGACCGACATGGCGTAGGGGCTGGTGAATTGCGAATCAACGTATAAGCGCAGTGGGTTCACAGACGGGTCTCCTTATGCAGAAGGCTGCACCCTACGAGATCGGGAATCGATAGTGAAATCAATGATTTTCATGGGGGCATTCCTGGTCGGAATGCGCAAAATCGCGGTTCAGATGCGTCGCTGGAGACACAGCAGACACTCGTCACCCATCGGCGGGGCTGTCCGCTTCTGGCCGAAAGTGGCCCTTCGCGACCGGCGGCTGCGCCCTCGTCGCTACTCGGCCTTCAGCAGCATCACCGAATCTGCCTCGTGCGCGCGCTACCCTTCGGTCTAATGTAACAGCGAGCCCGCTGGCAATCGCGTCGACTCAATTCTCCGCTTGGCGCAATCCACACTGGATATTCGCCGGCAACATCGCTCGCGGAGCTTGCTGAAACGTTTCTTCAAGTCTATAAAAACGGTACAACTCCAAGAAAGGCTACTGCAATGACCCCGCTCAAACTCTGTGTTGCCCTTGGCGCACTATCCGCTGCTACCCACGCCATGGCCTGGGATTACGTGCTGCTCGACACCGATAAAGCCGCCCAGAACTGGCAGATCACCAGCCAGCAACTCGGCGTAAAAACCGACAAACCCTTCAGCGTTACCCTGCGCACCTTGCACGGCGGCCGGCAGGAGGGTGTCAGCATCGTCGACATCGACAACGGTACGATGAAACTCTCGGTAGTGCCGACTCGCGGCATGAACGTCTTGCACGCCTCGGTGGGTAACGTGCGCATGGGCTGGGATTCGCCAGTCAAGGAAGTGGTTAACCCAGCCTTCATCGAACTCAATGGCCGCGGCGGGCTGGGCTGGCTGGAAGGTTTCAACGAAACGGTTGTGCGCTGCGGATACGAATGGGTGGGCCACCCCGGGGTCGACAATGGCGAACTGCTGACCCTGCACGGTAGGGCCGCCAATATTCCTGCGAGCAACGTCACCCTGCACATCGATGAAAAACCACCGTATGCCATCACCTTGCGTGGCGAACTGAAAGAGCAGGCGTTCAAGCAGGTCGACTTCTCCATCGCCACCGAGCTGGTCACTGAACCCGGCAGCGTGGTGTTCGCCCTCAATGACACCCTGACCAACAACGGCGATTATCCGAAGGAATACCAGGCGCTGTATCACAGTAACTTCAGCACCCCGTTCCTGGAGCAGGGCGCTCGTTTCGCCGCGCCGGTGAAGCAGGTATCGCCGTTCAACGATAAAGCCAAGGGCGACCTGCACGACTGGCAAACCTACCGCGCGCCCACCAAGGACTATGACGAGACGGTGTACAACGTGGTGCCCTATGCCGATGCCAAGGGCGACACGTTAGCCGTGTTGCATAACAAGGCTGGCAGCCTGGGCGTTTCGATCGGTTTCAACACGCAGACGCTGCCGGTGTTTTCCCTATGGAAAAACACCGATACCCAGGGCCAGGGCTACGTCACGGGGCTGGAGCCGGGGACAAGTTTTTCCTACAACCGCCGTTATCAGCGACCACTGAACCTGGTACCGACCATTGGGCCGAAGGAACACAAGCAGTTCCACATCCGCTACAGCTTATTGGCGGACAAGATGGCGGTGGATCAGGCCTTGAAGCAGGTCAGCGAGATTCAGGGTGGGCGGGAGACTGAGGTGCGGCAGACGCCTTTGGTTGATTTGACCAAGGGGTAATGCCGGGCAGCGGTGGGATTTCAGTGCCGCGATAGCCGAACCTGTCGCGCGCTGGAGCCCTCACTCCAGCCACGAGCGGATTTTTGCGCTGCCAGTGCCCACGCCAGCGGTCAGTATTGCGATGAGTTGGCCTCCTCGACACGATGCTGAGCCTGTTCACTGATGGCCGAAATCAATGTCTGTAGCCGCACAGACCTATTGCCATTTAACGGCATAGGCAGTAATAGTTAATGAAATTAACTAAAGTGACGGAGCAGGGGTCCTAACACCATGAGCCAGCGTACACAATTGCCAACCGCCTGCGCGTCCATGTCCCAACCGGCCACATACAACCCGCCACCCCTCACGCTTGAACCCCTGGCGCGCTTCAGCGTAGACCTGGTAGCCCCCATCTGGGAGCTGGGGGCTACCAGCGGCCAAGGAAAGCGACGCATCATCCCTATCACGGGAGGACACTTTGAAGGCCCGCGGCTCAAAGGGACCATCCTCGATAGCGGCGCCGACTGGCAGGTGGTAACCCCGGACGGCGTGGCGATCATCGACACGCGCTACCTGTTGCAGACCGATGACGGGGCATTGATCTACCTGCGCACCGAGGGTTTCCGATTTGGTCCTGCGCACGTCATGGAACAGGTCGCGGCGGGAGAGGACGTCGACCCTGGCCTTTACCAGTTTCGCATCACCCTGCGGTTCGAGACGTCGGCACCTCAGTATGCCTGGCTCAACCGCACGGTAGGGGTGGGCAGCGCCATGCGTCTGGGCAATGCGGTGGTCTACGACGCTTTTGAAGTGAAATAGAGCAGGTGTCTGGTTAATGGAGTTAACCGGATGCTCGCGGCGCCATCACGGAGCAGGCAGGCACACAAAAAGGCAGCAGCCCGGCGGCAGCGCCGACGAGGCAGCCATTGGGCCAAGGATAGGGTGGGTGCTGAAGGGCGCGAACGACGCCTCGATCACCTGGTCCACGCTGGACGGCACCAGCGGATCAAACTCGATGGCCTCCAGCTGCTCATCCAGCGCTTTGAGGATTGGCGCGGCGACAATCGCGCGCATGACCAACTTTAATTAGGCACCTGACGATTGGTTGTTGCAGGTCACGTGTTGGCGTCGCCCTGACTACTCGGCAATCCAACTGCGTCATGAATAATCTCGATCAGCGCCCGAACAGGATCACTCACCGCACCCTTACCCCTGTGAACCAACCCAATATCCCGGTGAAAGGTATGGTGTCCCAAATCCAGGCTCGTGACGTTCGCTGGCCAGTAGGCATGGCTTGCCGTCTGCGGCACCAACGCGACACCCATGCCGTGCCCCACCAGGCTGACGATAGCCTCCAATTCATCAAGCTCGCACTTTTCATGAACCACCAGGTGCTGGTGGCGCAGAAAGCGGTCCACTTGCCGCCCCCCGAACGATGACCGGTCGTAGCGAATAAACGGTTGCGTGCGCAACAGGTCCTGCCAGTTTTCATTCGCCAGATGTTCAGGCACCCACAAACGATACGGCTCGCGTATCAAGGTGGTCCACCGCAGGTCGCTTTGAAGCGAGAAGGGCGGCCGGATCATCAGGGCCATGTCCAGATCGCCGGTGTCTACCAGGTTGACCAGGTCCATGGACAAGCCCGGCAGTATACGTGTCCGACACTGCGGGAAGCGCGCGTGGAAGGTGGCCAGTACCTGAGGCAGCAGGGAGCGTTGCACGGAGGCGATCGCGCCGATGTTGACCAGTACCGAGGGTGCGCTCCCGTGCGGGGCGCTGCCCAATTCGTGGTAGAGGCGGATCAGTTCCTGGGCCTGGCGCAAGGTGTGCTGGCCGCGGCGGTTCAGGTGAGCGGTTCGGCCGCTGCGGTCAAACAACTCAAACCCCAACTCGCTTTCCAGACGCTGGACTTGTGCACTCACGGCCGCCTGGGTGAGGCCGATCTTATGACCTGCGGCAGCAAAGGTGCCTTCTTGTGCAACCGCCACAAGTGTCTTGAGCTCACGGATCATTGATCAAAATCCTTTGTGCTAAACATAACATCATATTGCTTTTTTTATTCTATGACGCTGTCTAGGATCGTACCAGCAGCTTGAGTGCAGGCTGCTACCTACCATCACCCCTGAAAACTGGAACCTGATGATGAGCCTGTCTCCCTTTCACCTTGCCATTCCGGTTTACGACCTTGCGGCCGCCCGGTCCTTCTACGGTGAGGTCTTAGGCCTTGAGGAAGGTCGCTGCAGCGCGCAATGGGTCGATTTCAACTTTTACGGCCATCAGTTGGTCATTCACGAACACCCCAAAACCGCTTCCCAGGAGAGCGTGCACAGCAACCCCGTGGATGGTCACAATGTTCCGGTCCCGCATTTCGGCATCGTTCTGCAATGGCCACAATGGGAAGCGCTGGCGGAGCGTTTGAAGTCATTCGGGACGAACTTTGTGATTGAACCCTACGTCCGCTTCAAGGGCCAGGCGGGCGAGCAGGCGACCATGTTTCTCTTTGACCCCTGCGCTAATGCGCTGGAGTTCAAAGCGTTCAAGGACATGTCCCAACTCTTTGCCAAATGACGCAACGCAGCCAGCGTGCCGGGCAGGCTGCGCTGGCCGTCAGCCTCGCCGATGAAAGCGTTACTTCCTCAGCGCTTTGGCCTCTGCCGCCAGGCACTCAAGGGCGAACTGCTCCGTGTACGTCATCTGGATCGGTGTGGTCTCGCCCTTGACGGTCCTTTCACCCTCAAGGATGTAGCGAATGCGCTTGTCCGTGACACCGAGGCGCTTGGCGATCCACGAAGGCGTCTGCCCAATGCGCGAAATCAGCTTGTCGGCATAGTCGGTGGAAGGGTTATAGAGTTCTGCGTTGGGTGACATGGGGTATCCAGAAAAAGGTGAGCGTAAGCAAACATGCTTCCCCGATAGCATAAACGTCTTTGCCTGCTTGCGTGGGTAGATGTGGTCGGTTGATGGATTAACGTAGGCGCCCACAACAGCCACCGCGCCAAGGGAAGCACTGCATTACTGGCCCAAATCGCCCATCGCAGTGGTTGGCGATTCGGCGCAGGAAAATCGCTCCAGGTTACGCAGCGGGGCAGGGCGATGTTTCACCGTCACTGCCGAGCAACGGTTACCGACCCAGGATAGGTAGAATACCGCCTACCCATTTCAAAGGACTGCCCATCATGATCACCTGCCACGTCAAATACATCATCGACCCCTACCAACTCCCCGCATTCGAACGCTACTCACGCCAATGGATCGGCCTCGTAACCCGCCTGGGCGGCCAGCATCACGGCTATTTCCTGCCTGCCGAAGGCGCCAACAATATCGCCTATTGCCTGTTCAGCTTCCCCAGCCTTGCCGATTACGAGCGATACCGCGAGCAAGCTGCGCAAGACGCGGAATGTGAACGCCTGGTGGAGGAGGCAACAGAACTGAAGTTTATCCTGAGCTACGAGCGCAGCTTTTTACGGCCGGTTCTGGAGTAACCGCCCCGGCATCTCAGGCAAAGGGCAGCGGCCCAGGAAACGTACCGATTGGAACCCAATGGGTGATAAGCCCCGTATCCGGCTTCCAGTGATGCAAGAGCAACGCAGGCGGCTCTCGAACAACGCTGCCACAGGCAATCTTCAGTGCGCACCACCGCAGCACACCAGGCTATGCGGCCTGCACTGCATTCGAGCGTTCCCCCGTCACCGCATCCCGGCCCATGCGCGGATTAGCTGGTGTTCACCGAATTGGCACAGCTCCTGCTACACCCATTCCCGAGTAGAAGCGGTCAGCGCCGGCCCCGTGCCAGCGTAGGACATTGCTCTTGCGGCTTTCGCCGCACGCCCGTGATGCGGGCGCTTGGACGTGACCCAGGGTCATGAACGAGAGAGACGTGTCGCCAGCTTCACTTGCCTGCCTGGCCGTCTCCTCGTCCTGACCACTTCGCCCCACACCCCGCATCCCGGTTTCCTTCGTGCTTTCCTTTTGGAGAAACACCGATGAAAACCAATGACGTGCCGATCTTTACCGCTTCTTCCCTGCGCCGAGCCTGCCGGCACACCGTATTGCCCCTGGCGTTGTTGCTGGCCCCCCTGGCCCAGGCGGCGGACAAGGTGGTGCTCCTGACCTCCTGGTACGCCCAGGCCGAGCAAGGCGGCTTCTACCAGGCGGTGGCCGAAGGGCTGTACGCCAAGGCCGGCCTTGATGTGACCATTCGCATGGGTGGCCCTCAGGTCAACGGCGTGCAATTGCTGCTGAACAAGCAGGCGGATGTGATCGTCAGTTACGACCTGCAGGTGCTCAAGTCCGCCGAACAACAGCTGCCAGTGGTGGCCATTGCCGCGCCGTTCCAGGGCGACCCCCAAGGCCTGCTGACCCACGGGGATGTCCATGACCTGAGCCAGATTGGCGCGCGCCGCGTGCTGGTGTCCACCTCGGGGCAGACCACCTGGTGGCCGTGGCTCAAGCACAAATACGGCCTCACCGACGCCCAGGCGCGGCCTTACACCTTCAACCTGCAACCCTTCTTCAGCGACACGGCCACGACTCAGCAGGCCTACGCCAGCTCCGAATTGTTCCAGGCCAGAAAGCAGGACCAGGACGCGCGCTTTTTCCTTTTCGCCGACGCCGGCTACCCCCCCTACGGCTCGACCCTGGTAACCCGTCCGGACGTCATTCAACAGCGCCCCGAGGTGCTGCAGCGCTTTGTGCAGGCGACCATGGAAGGCTGGCGCAGCTACCTGGCCAACCCCGCGCCCGGCAACGCCCTGATCAGGCAGGACAACCCCAGCATGAGCGACGAACTGCTCGCCTGGGGCGTGGCCACCCTCAAGCAGTATCGCCTGGTGGACGGCGGCGATGCCCAGACTCAGGGCATCGGCGTGATGACCGATGCGCGCTGGCAGGCCACCCGCGACTTCATGGTGGGCGCAGGCCTGCTGGCCGCTGACGCGAACTGGCACAACGCCTACGACACGCGCTTCGTGCAAGCCATGAAAGTGCTGCCCGCCACGCCTGCCGTCGCCGCCAACTGATCCGCCCTGTGCGCCTTGCGCACACCGCGCCTTGCCATTTCGAGGAATACCCCATGCTGGTCACTCAACAACCTGTACTGCGTCGCTTCTGGTATGCCTTGGCCCCCGTCACCGCGCTGGCGGACGGCCCCCATCCCTTCACCTTGCTGGGCGAGCGGCTGGTGCTGTTCATGGGCAACCAGGGCCCCGTGGCCCTGGCCGACCGCTGCTGCCACCGCACGGCCCAGTTGTCCAAGGGCTGGGTAGAGGACGGGCAGATCGTCTGTGGATACCACGGCTGGCGCTACGACAAAAGCGGCGCCTGCGTGTGCATCCCGCAGCTGGCCGACAACGCTCCCATCCCCAATGGCGCCCGGGTGCCGGCCTACCGTTGCGAAGAAAAATACGGCTACGTGTGGGTGTGCCTGGGCGAGCCGTTGCAGGGCATCCCCGACTTCGAGGAAGACAGCTCACCGGCCTACCGGCGCATTTTTCAGTTCTATGAGCGCTGGAACACCAGCCCGCTGCGCTTCATGGAAAATTCCTTCGACAACTCGCATTTTTCCTTCGTGCATAAAGCCAACTTCGGCATGCTCAACCAGCCCCAGCCGTCCAGCTACCAGTTGCAGCAGACCGAGTGGGGCTTCGAGGCCGAGACCGTGGTGCCCATCAACAACCCACCCGCCGGCCACCGCATCACCGGCACCGACACGCCCACCACCACCCGCCACCTGTTCAATCGCTGGTACTTGCCGTTTGTACGCCGGTTCGGCTGCACCTACCCCGACAGTGGCGTGCACCACATCATCTACAACTGCGCCACGCCCATCGACGACAAGCACATCCAACTGGTGCAGTGGCTGTACCGCAACGACAGCGAAGCTGCGTGCAGCACCGAAGAACTGATCGCCTGGGATGCGCCCATCACCCGCGAAGACCAGGACATCCTCGAAGCCACCGACTATGACGCCTGCGTCGATACCCGGCGCCGGGTGGAGTTTCACATGGTATCGGACAAGCCCGGCCTGATCATGCGCAAGATGCTCTTCGAGCTATTGCAGGCCCACGGTGAAGAAGAACAGTTCCGCCCAGCCGGGGCGGCCCTGTGAACGCCGCCGTGGATGCCGCCAGTGTGCCGGCAGGCGAGGGCGCTCCGGTGCTGATGGCCAACCAGGTGGAGAAAACCTACGGCAACGGCACCCATGCCTTGCAGCGGATGAAACTGAGTGTGGGCCGCGGTGAATTTGTCTCGCTGCTCGGGCCGTCGGGGTGCGGCAAGAGCACCTTGCTGAAAATGTTCGCCGGGCTGGAACAGCCGTCTGCCGGCCATGTGCGCTGGTGGGGCAAGGGCGATATCAATGCCAGCCCGGCCGGGCAGAAGCTGGCCATGGTGTTCCAGGAAGCCACCCTGATGCCCTGGGCGCGGATCGCTGACAACGTGCGACTGCCCCTGGACCTGGCCCGCATGCCCAGGCAACAGAGTGCCGGGCGCGTGCATACCGCCCTAGAACGGGTGGGCCTGAGCGATTTTGCCGACGCCTACCCGCGCGAGCTGTCGGGGGGCATGCAAATGCGCGCGTCCATCGCCCGGGCCTTGGCCACCGAACCCAACCTGCTGTTGATGGACGAGCCGTTCGGGGCCCTCGATGAGTTCACCCGCAACCGCCTTGACAGCGACCTGCGGCAGTTATGGGCGCGTCAGGACCTGACAGTGGTGTTCGTCACCCACAGCATCTACGAGGCCGTGTTCCTGTCCTCACGGGTGGTGGTCATGGGCGCCCGGCCAGGGCGGGTGCTGGCGGACGTGAACATCGAAGGCCCCCAGGAGCGTGACGAGGCCTATCGCACTTCACCACAGTTCATCCAGCAATGTGCCCGGCTGTCAGCGCTGCTGACCCAGGCCAACGGAGGTGCGTATGCCCATTGATCAAACACCCTGGCTGGCCCGTCGTTCGGTGCGCAACACCCTGGCGCCGCTGGCAGTAGGCGTGGTGCTGCTGAGTATCTGGCAGGTGCTGTGTGTGGCCCTGAAGGTGCCGGTATACCTGGTGCCCAGCCCAATGGACATTGGCCGCACCCTGGTCAGCGATGGGCCCATGCTGCTGGGCGCGCTGTGGGTGACGCTGAAAATCACCTTCCTGTCGTTCGCGTTGGCGGTGGTGCTGGGGGTGCTGGCCGCGTTTGTGTTCGTGCAGAGCCGGCTGGTGGAGGCCAGCCTATTCCCCTACGCCATTCTGTTGCAGGTGACGCCGGTGGTGGCCATCGCGCCGCTGATCATCATCTGGGTCAGCAACACCACGTTGGCACTGGTGATCTGCGCCACCTTGGTGGCGGTGTTTCCGGTGATCTCCAACACGGTGCTGGGTCTGCGCAGCGTCAACCCGGGGCTACTCAACCTGTTTCGCCTCAACCGTGCCAGCCGTTGGCAAACCCTGCTGCGCCTGCGCATTCCCAGTGCGTTGCCGTATTTCTTCGGCGGCCTGCGCATTGCCAGCGGCCTGGCGCTGATCGGCGCTGTGATTGCCGAGTTTGTCGCCGGCACCGGCGGCACCGGCGCCGGCTTGGCGTACCAGATTCTGCAGGCGGGCTTTCAATTGAACATCCCCCGGTTGTTCGCAGCCCTTGTGCTGATTGCGCTGACCGGGGTGCTGCTGTTCAGCCTGATGGCCACCCTGGCCCGCTACAGCCTGGGCCACTGGCACGACAGCGAGCAGGGCTGACCCCTCATGACCACGGAGACGGTAACCATGAACACAGGCAATAACTGGCTGATACGCCATGCCCGCGCGGTGATGACCGGGCTGCCAGGCCACGCCGCACGCCACGCCGGCCCCGACATTCGCGTCATCGACGGCCGCATTGCGGCTCTGGGCAGCCTGCAACCGCTGCCGGGGGAACAGGTGATCGACGCCCGTGACTGCGTGGTGTACCCGGCGTGGGTCAACACCCACCATCACCTGTTCCAGTCGTTGCTCAAGGGTGAGCCACAGGGGTTGAACCAAAACCTGACGCCGTGGCTTGCGGCAACGCCGTATCGCTTTCGCGCCGCCTTCGACGCGCACAGCTTTCGCCTGGCCGCGCGCGTAGGCCTAGTGGAATTGCTACGCTCGGGCTGCGCCACCGTGGCAGATCATCACTACCTGTATTACCCCGGCATGCCCTACGACAGCGCCGAGATCCTGTTCGAGGAGGCGCAGGCGCTGGGCATGCGCTTTGTGCTGTGCCGGGGCGGGGCCACCCAGACCCGGCAGTTGGAAGCCGACCTGCCCCAGGCTTTGCGCCCGGAAACGCTGGACGCCTTTGTGGCCGACGTCGAGCGCCTGGCCAGCCGTTACCACGATCCGGCGGGTGATTCATTTCGGCGCATTGTGATGGCCCCGACCACCACGCTGCATTCCACCACCCCCCAACAACTGCGCGAGACCGCTCGCGCCGCGCGCGCCCTGGGCCTGCGCCTGCACAGTCATCTCTCGGAAACCGTGGATTACCTGGACGTCGCCCAAGCGAAGTTCGGTACCAGCCCGGTGCGTTTCTGCGCCGAGCAGGAATGGCTGGGCCCGGACGTGTGGTTCGCTCATCTGGTGAAATTGCTGCCCGACGAAATAGCCTTGCTGGGCCAGACCGGCACCGGCATTGCCCACTGCCCGCAAAGCAACGCCCGGCTGGGCAGCGGCATTGCCGACATTGCCGCGCTGGAAGTGGCGGGCGTGGCGGTGTCCATCGGGGTTGATGGCGCGGCGTCCAACGAGGCCGCCGACATGCTCTGCGAAACCCATGCGGCCTGGTTGCTGCAGCGCGCGCGTAAAGGCCAGCTGGCTCAACCGCGTTATGCCGGTGGGCAGTTTGAAGGCGGTGCCGACGCCGCCACCATCGAAGACGTCGTTCGCTGGGCAACCGCAGGCGGCGCACGGGTGCTGGGCCTGGACCAGGTGGGCACCCTGGCGGTGGGGCAGGCCGCCGACCTGGCGGTCTATAAGCTCGATGACCCGCGTTACTACGGCCTGCATGACCCGGCCATCGGCCCGGTGGCGTGTGGCGGGCGAGCCCACCTCAAGGCGCTGCTGATCGGTGGCCAGCGCCGGGTCGAGGACGATCAGGTGTGCGGGGTGGACCTGGCCGACCTGGGGCGCCAGGCCCATGCGACGGTCATTGCGTTGCAGCGCCGGGCAGGGCTGCGCGCTTGAGGGGGCTTTCAGCCCTCAATGCGCAAACGCATACTCGCCACCTTGCTCCACCGCCTTGCGATAAGCAGGCCGCGCCTGGAAGCGTTGCACCCACGCGGCCAGGTTGGGGTACGACGGCAGTTTGCCCTGGGCCTTGGCAATTTCGCCGATGAAGCTCATCTGGATATCCGCGCCGGTCAATTCTTCGCCCACCAGGTAGGGCGTGAGGCCCAGGGCGTTATCCAGGTAGCCCAGGTAGTTGGCCACTTCCGACTCGATGCGTGGGTGCAGCGGTGCGCCGGCATCGCCCAGGCGGCCCACGTAGAGGTTGAGCATCAACGGTAGCATTGCCGAGCCTTCGGCGAAGTGCAGCCACTGCACGTATTCGTCAAAGGTGGCGCTGGCCGGGTCGGGTTGCAGGCGGCCGTCGCCGTGGCGGCGGATCAGGTAGTCGATAATGGCGCCGGACTCGATCAACGTGTGGGGGCCATCCTCGATCACCGGCGATTTGCCCAGCGGGTTGATCGCCTTGAGCTCCGGCGGTGCCAGGTTGGTTTTCGGGTCACGTTGGTAACGCTTGATCTGGTAGGGCAGGCCAAGCTCCTCCAGCAGCCAGAGAATGCGCTGGGAACGGGAGTTGTTGAGGTGGTGGACGGTGATCATGGCGGCTCCGGGGCAGGTAAGGTGTCTAGAGACAGACTACTGCGCGGTGGTGGAGTGCCGTGAATTAATTCTGCGCCCCTCCCCCCGGAGCTGCCGAAGCCTGCGAACGCCCGCACCGCGGGCCCGCGATCGGCCTGACACCGCTGGAGGTCCGGTCCTGCGGACCTTTTCGCAACCTGGTGACGGATGGCGGCCCCGCAGCTCCAGGGGCAATCTCATGTTCTGATGGAGCGGCGCAGGTGTCGGAAGCCAAGTGCGTGCCGGTAGACTTCAACGTCGCCGCTCTCTTTCTTGAACCGTGAAGGACCTCACCATGCAGCTAAGCCGCGCCAACCTGGCGGACTTCGTCTATTTCCTGGCCATTGCCCGCCACCAGAGCTTCAGCCGCGCGGGCCAGGAGGTGGGCATCAGCGCGTCGGCCTTGAGCCACGCCATCAAGGGGCTGGAAGGCCGGATTGGCGTTCGGTTGCTCAACCGCACCACCCGCAGCGTGACCCTGACGGCGGCAGGCGAGGAGTTGCATCAGGTGATCAGCGCGCCGATGCAGAAAATGGATCAGGCCATGGAGGTGCTCAACCGGTACCGGGATGAGCCCACCGGCCGCATCCGCTTGAACCTGCTCAGCGACGCCGCCGACCTGCTGCTGGGTCCGGTGTTGCCGGTGTTCAATGATCGCTACCCGGAAATACAGGTCGACGTGACTGCCACCAACCTGATCGTTGACGTGATTGGCGGCGGCCATGATGCCGGTATCCGCTACGGCGGCACCGTGCCTGAGGACATGATTGCCCAGCGCCTGTCAGCGGACATTCGCTGGGTGGTGGTAGCCGCCATCGAGTACCTTCAGCGATTTGGCACCCCCACACACCCAACCGACCTGCTCAGGCATCGCTGCCTGCGGATTCGCCTGGGTAACGGCAACCTGTATGACTGGGAGTTCGAGCAGCAGGGTGAGCAGATAGCGATCGCCGTGCCCGGCATGATCACCATCGACGAAACCCGCGCCGGGCTGGCCCTGGCCCGGCAAGGGGCTGGCCTGATGTACCTGCCCGAACCGGTTGCGGCGCCTTTGATAGAACGCGCAGAGCTGGTCACGGTGCTGGATGATTGGGCCAGCGTCGGGCCCGGGTTTTACCTGTACTACTCAAGCCACCGGCAACTGCCGACGGGGCTGCGCTTGTTGATCGAGCTGATTCGGGAATTACAGCCACTGGGCTGATTCGGCGTGAGGCAAAGAATGGCGCTTATCAAGCGTCAGCCGCGCACCCCCGGCATTCACCGTCATTGATGAGTGTTGCTCATCAGAACGTCCCGGGTTTTCCCCGTATTCGCCCATTCCCGCATGGATTAGCCTGATTCCACTCATCCAAACCGAGGAAGAATCCATGAGCTTTTCATTCGAGAACAAGGTTGCCCTGGTCACTGGCGGCGCCTCTGGCATCGGCCTGGCCACGGCCCGGGCATTTGCCCAGGCCGGCGCATCAGTGGCGGTGGTTGACCTGAACCTCGAGGCCGCGCGCGCTGCCGCGCAAGCGTTGGTCGACGCCGGCCACCGGGCCATCGGCATTGGCTGCGACGTGGCGGACATCGATCAGGTCGAGGCCATGGTCAAGGACACCGTCGCCACCTTCGGCCGCCTGGATGCCGCCTTCAACAATGCTGGCATCCAGAACCTGCTGGCGGAAGTCGCCGACGCCACCGTCGAGGACTACGACCGGGTGATGTCGGTCAACCTGCGGGGCGTGTGGAGTTGCATGAAGTTCGAGTTGCAACACATGCGCCGCCAGGGCAGCGGCACCATTGTCAACTGCTCGTCCCTGGGCGGCCTGGTGGGCGGTGCCGAGCGCGCCAACTATCACGCCGCCAAGCATGGCGTGATCGGCCTGACCAAAAGCGCGGCACTGGAGTACGCGGCGCGCAATGTCCGCGTCAACGCGGTGTGCCCAGGGCTGATCTGGACGCCCATGGCCGACCAGATGGTGGCGGCGGGGCAGGGCGAGGCCCTGGAAGGCATGACCAAGGCCGTGCCCATGGGCCGCCACGGCCAACCTGAGGAAATCGCCGATGCGGTGCTGTGGCTCAGCAGCACGGGTTCGAGTTATGTGACGGGTCAGTCTATTTCGGTGGATGGCGGGTTTGTCATGCGTTGAGGGGGTGGCTGACGGCTCACTGTTACGGCCCAGACACCCCGTATTTACTGGTTGTCCATCCAGTTTTGGCGGAAAAGTTGTCCCCGGAAATCGTGAATATCTCTGTGGATAAAACGCCAAAACCTCGCAAAACAGGGGGTGAGGTCGATGTGATGAAATAATGACCAAATGCAACGGTCAGCGGGTGTTTCGCCCCTCTGGTAAAATGATTTGATTTACCGACGGGGCCCGACCATGAATGAACCCATTCGCCTGACTCAATACAGCCATGGGGCTGGTTGTGGCTGCAAGATTTCCCCCAAGGTGTTGGAAGTGATCCTGGCCGGCAGCGGCGCGCAGGACCTGGACCCCAATCTGTGGGTGGGCAATGCCTCGCGCGACGACGCGGCGGTGTATGGCATCGACGAAGAGCGCGGAGTGGTGTCGACCACCGACTTTTTCATGCCGATTGTCGATGACCCGTATGACTTCGGTCGTATCGCCGCCACCAATGCCATCAGTGATATCTACGCCATGGGCGGCGACCCGATCATGGCCATCGCCATCCTCGGCTGGCCCGTCAACGTGCTGCCGGCCGAAGTGGCCCGTGAAGTGATTCGCGGCGGCCGCGCGGTGTGTGACGCGGCGGGCATTACCCTGGCGGGCGGCCATTCCATCGACGCGCCGGAGCCGATCTTCGGCCTGGCCGTGACCGGCATGGTGGAAAAGCGCTTCATGAAGCGCAACGACACCGCCACCCTGGGCTGCGAGTTGTTTCTGACCAAGCCGCTGGGCATTGGCGTGCTGACCACGGCCGAGAAGAAGGGCCTGTTACGCCAGGCCGACATCGGCGTGGCCCGTGACCAGATGTGCACCCTGAACAAGCCTGGCAGCCGCTTTGCCCGCCTGGCCGGGGTCACCGCCATGACTGACGTGACTGGCTTCGGCCTGTTGGGCCACCTGGTGGAAATGGCCGATGGCAGCGGCTTGACCGCGCGCCTGGAAGCGGCGGCAGTACCGCTGTTGCCCAACATCGAATACTACTTGGACAAAGGCTGCGTGCCCGGCGGCACCCTGCGCAACTTTGACAGCTATGGCGAACGCGTCGGCCGCCTCACGGCCATGCAGAAACTGTTGCTGTGCGATCCGCAAACCAGCGGTGGCCTGTTGGTGGCGGTGCACCCCCAGGGCCGTGCCGAGTTCCTGGCGCTGGCCGCCGAACTGGGCCTGGACCTGGCGCCGATCGGGTTATTGGTAGCGCGACAGAGCCACGCGGTCGAGGTCGTCTGATGCGCAATAATTGCGTCGACTTTGCCGCGTTGTTCCTGACCGATACACCGCTGATGGATGTACGCGCCCCGGTGGAATTTCACAAGGGCGCTTTTGATCAATCAATCAACCTGCCGTTGATGGATGACCGTGAACGTGAACAGGTGGGCACCTGCTACAAACAGCACGGCCAGCAGGCCGCCATCGAACTGGGCCATCGCCTGGTGCAGGGTGACCTCAAGCACGCTCGCATCGAGCGGTGGCGGGCGTTTGCCAAGCAACACCCACAGGGTTACCTGTATTGCTTTCGTGGTGGCCTGCGTTCGCAGATCACCCAGCAGTGGCTCAAGGATGAGGCGGGTATCGACTACCCGCGCGTGGTGGGTGGCTACAAGGCGTTGCGCAGCTACCTGATCGAGGTGAGCGAGCAGGCGGTGGCGGACTGCGACTTCGTTCTGGTGGGCGGGCTGACCGGGTCCGGCAAAACCGAGGTGCTGGCGCGCCTGGACAACGCCCTGGACCTGGAAGGCCACGCCAATCACCGCGGCTCAAGTTTTGGCAAGCACGCTACCCCGCAGCCCGAGCAGATCAATTTTGAAAATCAGCTCTCGGTGGACATTCTCAAGAAACGCACGCGCGGCATCGGCCAGTTTGTGCTGGAGGATGAAGGGCGGGCGATTGGCAGCCGGGCGGTGCCGTTGTCGCTCTACCGGCGCATGCAGGCGGCGCCGCTGGTGTGGTTGCAGGACAGCGTGGAACTGCGCGTGGAGCGTATTCTCAAGGACTACGTGGTGGACCTGTGCGCCGAGTTCGTCCAGGTGCACGGTGCTGAGCAGGGTGAGGTGCGGTTTGCCGAGCGTTTGCAGCAAAGCCTGGCCAGCATCGTCAAGCGCCTGGGGGGCGAGCGCTATCAGCGCCTGGCACAGCTTATGGATGAGGCGCTGGCAGAGCAGGGCCGCAGCGGCGCGGTGGCTGGCCACCGGGGTTGGATCAGCGGCCTGCTGAACGAATATTACGACCCCATGTACGCCTACCAGCGCGAGGCCAAGGGCGCCCGGATCGAATTCGCCGGCAACCACGACGACGTCGTCGCCTACCTGCGTCACCGTGCCGGGTAACCGTTGACCTGCACCCCCCGCGTGATTCTGTGGAGCTGCCGCCAGGCTGCGAAGGCCCGCACAGCGGGCCCGCTATCGGCATTATATCGTTGAAGGTCCTGTGGATCTTTTCGCAGCAGGTTTACAGCACCAACATGCCCACCAGGCCGCTGATCACGCCCACCAGCATGGTCAGCAGCGCCACCGTAACCAGCACCTGCCGGTCGAACGATTTACGTAGCATCAACAGCGACGGCAGGCTGATGCTGGGCAGGGTCATCAACAGCGCCACGGCAGGGGCGGTGCCCAGGCCCAGGGTCATCAGGGTTTGCACGATGGGGATTTCCGCCGCCGTGGGAATCACGAACAGCGTGCCCACCACCGCCAGGGGCACCAGCCACAGCAGGCTGTTGCCCATGGCACCGTCAACATGGGGGAACAGCCACACCCGCGCGGCGCCCAGCACCAGCACCGCCAGTATGTAGACCGGGATGGTGGTCCAGAACAGCTGCCACAGGGTACGCATCCAGCGGCCGAACAGGTTGCCCTGTTCCTGAGTCGTCACCTGTTCCACCGCTTCCACGGCCGGCTCAGGCAGCACCTCGGGGCGCGAGATGCGCTGGGCAAACAGCGACACGCCCACCACCAGCACCACCCCGGCAATCACTCGCAGCACCGTGAAACCCCAGCCCAGCACAAAGCCCATGAAAATCAGGGTGGCCGGGTTCAGCACCGGGTTGGCGATCCAGAACGCCAGCGCCGCGCCTACCGATACCCGCTGACGGCGCAGGCCGGCCACCACAGGGGCCGCGCAGCAACTGCACATCATGCCGGGCAGGGCGAACAGGCCGCCACGCACCGTGGAACCCAGGCCGGCCCTGCCGAACACACGCAGCAGCCAGTCGCGGGGAATCAGTACCTGCACCAGCGAGCCGAGCACCACGCCCAGCACCGCCGCCTTCCAGATCGCCAGGAAGTACACCTGGGCATAGGCCAGGGCAGCTGCCATCGGGTCTTGCGGGTGGTCATTGATGATGGAACCGCCAATGCTGTGGCTACTGGCGGCCACGAATGACTTCAGGTAGTAGGGCGACCACTTCACGTAGTACAGGCCAATCACGGCCACCAGCACAAAGGCCAGGGGTTTGAGCCAGAACAGGCGTGAGCGCTGTTCGGCGGGGGAAGTCAGGGTGGTCATCGCAAGCATCCGGGCTGGGGAGGATAAAGAGCAATTTTAGCCCAGTGGTGGCGGTGTGCCTATTTGCCTGTGGCGGCGCCTATCAGGTTTGTCCGCTACAGTGTCGTTACCAATAAGGATAATGGCCCGATGCGCCGGTAAAAACGGGGGTATACGGGCTTCGAGGCAGCATCGTCTGCGACCCGTCCAGTGGGTGTTCATCATGCGTTCGCTCCGTATTGCTGCAGGCATGGCAACGTTGTTGTTCATGGGGCCGTTGCTGGCCGACGATCCCTCCGCCAGCCCACAACAGGCCATCGAAAAGGCCCAGGTGCTGGAGCACAAAGCCGCCGACAAGGACCCCGCGCCGGTGCCCAAGGCGCAAACCATCACCCCGCCCGAAGCCCAGGCCGTGGACCCGGTGGGGGAAAAGCCGGTAGACGACACGCTGACCTGCCTGGCCCGCACCATTTACTGGGAAGCCAAGGGCGGCACCCCGGCCGACATGCAGGCGGTGGCCCATGTGGTACTCAACCGGCTAGGGCACGAGGGCTTTCCGGACAGCGTGTGCGAGGTGGTCAAGCAGGGTGCGGACAAGAAAGTGTGCCAGTTTTCCTGGTGGTGCGACGGGCGCTCCGACCAGGTACAGGAGGAAGACCGCTATGGGGCAGCCAAGGAAATCGCGCGCAAGGTGCTCAACAAGCAACTGGCCGACAACACCGGTGGCGCCATGTATTTCCACGACCGCAACGTCAGCCCGCAGTGGGCCGGCAAATACCTGAAGACGGCCCAGACCGGCAAGTTCATCTTCTACAAACCACGTGAGGGCAAGGCTAAATAGGCGCGGTGAGGTCGATGAGTCGGGCGCTGGCCTGGCCCTGTTCAAGGCTCAGCAATGCCAGGCAGATCGGCAGTTTGAAGCGTCGCGGCCCGGCGCTGCCGGGGTTGATGTGCAGCACGCCGTTGCGCTGTTCAATCAGGGGCTTGTGCGAATGGCCGGTGACCACCACCTGCACCCCGGGCGGCAGTGGTTCGGGCAGGTCACAGGCTTCATGGGTCATGTACAGCTTGAGGCCACCCAGGCTGACGGTCACGGCCTTGGGCAGGTCGATGGCCCAGGCTTTGTCGATGTCGACATTGCCAAACACCACCGTCAGCGGCGCCACGGCTTTTAGCGCGGCCAGCACCTCGGGCTTGCCGATATCACCGGCATGCACAATATGATCGCACCCGCGCAAGGCCGCCAGCGCCTCGGGGCGCAGCAGGCCGTGGGTATCGGCAATCAGGCCAATGAGCATCGAGGTGGCTCCGGTGTCGGTGGGCATCGTGGTACAGGCTATCACTTACGCTGTAGCAACTGCCAAAGGCTGCGTTTTGCGCCCCGTCTTCGAGGCCGCAAGGACAGCACATCAAGACGCTGCCAACCGCCCCCGTGCCTGCCACACCCCACCCAGTGCCGTGCACACGAATACCCCGGCGGCCACCGACAGGGCCATCGGCAGGCCGGCGCTGGACGCCTGCATCAGGCCGCCGCTGACCACTGGGCCAAGCACGCTGCCCAGGCCAAACAGCAGGCCGGCACCGGCGTTGGCGGTGACCAGGTCCTGGCCGCGAAAGCGTTCGCCAATCAGTACGATGGCCAGGGTGTAGGTGCCACCCGCGGCGGCGCCCAGCAGGAACAGCATGGGCCACAGCAGCGTGCTGCCGCTGATCAGCCACGCCAGGCTGGCGCCAATGGTCAGCACGCACAGGCCGCAGGCCAGGTGCAGGGTGCTGCGTGGCACACGGTCGGCCAGCCACCCCAAGGGCAGTTGCAGGCACATGTCGCCCAGCAGGATGACGCTGACCATCAGCGCCGCCTCGGCCGGCCCCACGCCGTTGGCGGTGGCGTACACCGGGAATAGCGCCAGGATCACGCTGTCGAAGAACGAGAAGAACAACACCCCCATGCACAACGTAGGGGCCAGGCGCAGGAAGCCCATCAGCGAAAAGCTGCGCACGCCGTCCTCCTCGCTGACCGCGACGTCACTGCTGTCGAGCGCCAGCAGCGTCAGCCACGCCAGGCCCAAGGCAACGCTGACGGTGATGATCACTTGCGGGCCGTCGGTGCCCAACAACGAGATCAGCAACGGCCCGAGCATCTGGCTGCCGGTGTAGGCCGTGGTATACACCGCGATCGACTGGCCGCGGCGCTGGTCGCTGCTCAGTTCGTTGATCCAGGCTTCGCTGAGGATGATCACCAGGCCCATGCCCAACCCCATGCCCAGGCGCAGGCCGGCCAGGGCGTACAACGAGTGGCGCGCCGGTTCCAGCAAGGCCACGCTGGCCAGGCACACTGCCAGGCAGGCCTGGAACAACTGTCGGCGGTGGAAACGCCGCGACAGGCGTGCGCACAGGCTGGCCGCCAGCATCATGCCCACGGCGGGCAGTGCCGAGAGTATGCCGATCTGCGCGGCACTGGCGCCGCCCTCCAACAGGCGCAGGGCGGTGAGCGGCGCGGTGGCGCCCAGGCAAATGCCGGTCACGGCGGCAACGAACAACAGTACAGGCAGGGTCAGGCGGTTCATGGGGTCTTCACGCGGCAAATCGACTAAAGGCGCGCGCAGGACGAACAAGCGCGCACAGGGGCAGGCCGCGCACGTTCAACAGGCGAGGCGAGCCGTTGCAATCAGGTGTGGGCGATGGGCGGCGAGAAGGTGAACGCGAACAGCACGCTGCGGCGACGACTGAGGCCGGCGTCGGTCATGCAAGGAGGCATTGCCTGGAAGGGGTGGTGGGCACAGGTCATGTGCGAAGCAATCCGCTGAAACAGGTGGCTATTCTGGGGCAGGGCGCGGCAAACGGTCAACACCGCGGGTCGCGCAGTGTCAGTTTGGCGTTTGCCGCTGTCCAAGGGTTATCCTTCAGCCACTTCTTCTGGTTTTATTGCCGTCATGCTCACAAATCTCTGGTACGTGGTGCTGCCCTCGGCGCAGCTTTCCGATGGCCTGTCACCGGTGCAACTGCTGGGCCAGCCGTTCGTGGCTTTTCGTGATGAACACGGCCAGGCGCGGCTGCTGTCGGATGTGTGCGTGCACCGCGGCGGCTCGCTGTCGGCCGGTGGCAAGGTGGACGCCAGCGTGCAATGCCCCTATCACGGCTGGCGCTTCAGCGCCGATGGTGTGTGCACGCACATTCCAGCGCAGCCTCACGCGCGGATACCGCTCAAGGCGCGGGTAGACGCCTACCCCACGGTGGAGCGCCACGGCTGGATATGGGCCTTCCTGGGCGACCTGCCCGAGGCCGAACGGCCCCCCTTGCCAGCACTGGACTGGGTAGATGACCCGGCCGTGCGGGTGGTGTCCGGTCATTTCGATTGGGACGCCAGCTGGGACAGGGTGATGGAAAATGGTCTGGATTTTGCCCACGCGCCCTTTGTCCATGGCACCACCTTCGGCGACCCAGACCACCCGGAAATCGCCGCCTTCGAAGTCCAGCGCCAGGCCTGGAGCGGCCAGGCGCACATGATCATGCGCCGGCCGGTACGCAAAGGTTGGCTGCGGCGCACGCCCACCGGCGAGTACGTGGAGGTCACCACCGTGCCGGGCTACCACTTCTCGGGCCCCTGCGCCACGCTGGAATTGGCGCCCCGCGCGGGCTGGACTATCCATATCGTCTCGGCCCACGTGCCGGTAGCGGCCAACCGCACGCGCACCTGGTGGATGATGGGCCGCACCTTCCTGCGCTCACCACTGTTCGACCGCCGCACCATCGCCAGCAACCTGCGCATCTTCGAGCAGGACCACGAAGTGCTGCGCAAGGTGCGCCCCGAACGCGTGCCTGACAGTTGGCAGCAGGAAGTGTCGGTAAAGTCCGACGGCCTGCAGATCGCCTTTCGCCAGCGCCTGCGTGAACTGGAACAGCACGGCTGGCGCATCGACGAGGCGCGGTTGGCACGCGAATTCACCGGCCGCACCGCGTGCGTAGTGCCCAGCCCGGAGCGGCGGGCGGGTGGCGCCTGGGCCATCGAGGAAATTCCGCTGCTGGACGTCACCCCTCAGCGTTCGTGATTGTTGAATGCCTTTGGCTGCAGTAAGGTCGCGCTCACGCGCAGGGCGATCGAGACAACAGGTAGTGAAATAAATGATTGAGTGGGTGATGTACCTGGCGCTGGGCGCCGCCATGGGCACGTTGGGCGGGGTGTTTGGCATTGGCGGTGGCCTGATCGCCATTCCGGTACTGGCGCTGTTCTTCAACATGGACCAGCAGTTGGCCCAGGGCACGGCTTTGGTGATGGTGGTGCCGAACATTCTGTTGGCCATGTGGCGCTACCACCAGCGCACGCCCATCAACTTCTTCCAGGCCTTGCCGCTGGCGGCTGGCGGCCTGGTGTGCGCAGGGCTGGCGTCGATGATTGCGGTGGGCCTGGACCCCAACGCCATGCGCATCGGTTTTGCCGTGTTCATGTTGCTGCTGGCGGCCTACAACTATGCGCAAATGTTCCTGCCCAAGGCGCCGGGCAACGGTGCGGTGCGCGCCACCTGGCAGGCGTTGCTGGCGCTGGGCGGGGGCTCGGGGGTGTTGGGCGGCTTCTTCGGTGTGGGTGGCTCGGTGCTGGCCACGCCGGTGCTCACCAGCGTGTTCGGCGCCAGCCAGGTGGCAGCGCAGGCCTTGTCCCTGGCGCTGGCCGCGCCCAGCACGGGCATCACCTTGGTCACCTACGCGCTGCACCACCACGTTAATTGGCTGATGGGCATTCCCATGGCGGTGGGCGGTTTGGTCAGTGTGAGCTGGGGTGTGAAAGTGGCCTACCGCCTGCCAGAGCGTACGCTGCGCACCTTGTTTTGCCTGTTCCTGGTGCTGTGCGCCGCATTGCTGGCGTTGAAAGGCTGATCAGGCCGCTTGGCGGCGCATGGTCAGAATGGCCGAACCGAAGAAGATGAACGTGGCGCCCACGGTGCGGTTCACCCAGCGCGAGAATCGCGGCCGGGTCAACACGCCCTTGGCCCGTGAGGCCAGCAGCGCATACAGGCTCAGGGACGTGATTGACAGGCCCATGAACATCAGCGTCAGGGTAAAGAACTGCGGCAGCAGCGGCGCGCCCTGGTCGATGAACTGCGGGAACAGCGCAGTGAAGAACATGGTTGCCTTGGGGTTGCTGGCGGCGGTCAGGAAGGCTGACTTGAACAGCTTCAGCCGCGGCGGCGCCTGGCGCGGGCCGGCGTCGGCAGCCACGGCGGCCAGGGCCTGGCTGTTGCCGAACAGCTGCTTGGCACCCAGGTAGAACAGGTAGCAGGCGCCGCCGATTTTCACCGCGTTGAAGATCAACTCACTGCTGGCAATCAGCACGCCCAGGCCCAGCATGGCCGCTGCCGACAGGCAGAACAGCCCGCTGGCGTTGCCCAGCGACGACCACAGGGTGGATTTGGCGCCATAGGCGATGCTGTTGTGCAGGGCCATTACCGTGGCAGGGCCGGGGCTGGCAATGGCGATGCTGGCAACCAGCAGGTAGGTGAGCAGCGAGTGGGCGTCCATGGCGGGGTTCTTGTGGTGTGGAAAACGGGAGCCTGAGTCTACAGGCATTTGCCCACGGATAAACGCCCCGGCAATTGTGCAGAAAACGCGGAGCTTTTCCGCGCACACTTGTCAGACCCTAACCGGCAAGGCTAAATCGGCAGACGCGCCATGACCTGACCTGCAAGGAACTGCCTGTTGTCCTCGTCCCGCACTACCGATGCATCCAACGCCCCCTCCACGGCCAGTACCGCGCCGCGTTTCTGGCTGCTGGCTTCGTTGCTGGTGGCGATGATCCTCGCCGCCCTGGACCAGAGCATCGTCGCCACTGCATTGCCGGTGATCGCCAGTGAAATGAAAGGCATTGAAGGCATGAGCTGGGTGGTGACCCTGTTCATGCTCACGTCCACCATCGGCGCGCCGCTGTATGGCAAGCTTTCGGATCAGTACGGCCAGCGACCGTTGTTTCTGCTCAGCATCGGCGTATTTGTCGGCGCGTCGCTGTTGTGCGGGCTGGCCACCAGCATGGGCCAGTTGATTGCCTTTCGCGGCTTGCAGGGCCTGGGCGCCGGCGGCCTGATGACCTTGTCCCAAGTGGTGATCGGCAGTGTGGTCAAGCCCAGCGACCGCGGCCGCTACCAGGGACTGTTTTCCGCCGCCTTTGCCGTCAGTGCGGCGGCCGGGCCGTTGCTGGGCGGCTTCATCACCACCCAGTGGAGCTGGCGTTGGGTGTTCCTGATCAACATCCCGCTGGGCGCGCTGGCCATTGCCGGGCTGATGATCAACTTGCCGGCCATCAAGCGCCAGGCCAACGTCACCATTGATTATCGCGGCGCCGCGGTATTGTCCGTGGCCACGTCGGCGTTGCTGCTGTTGACCCACTCCTTCTCCCAGGCCGGGCAGGCCAATACCCTCGGCACCTGGGTGCTGGGGTGGGTGGCCGTGTGCGGCTTTGCGCTGCTGTACCGGGTGGAACACAAGGCTAAGGAGCCCATCATCGACCCACGGCTGTTCGCCAATCGCCGTTACTCGATTGCCATTGCCGCCATGGCGGCCATGGCCTTTGCGATGATGGGCTCACTGGTTTTCATGCCCCTGTATTACCAGGCCGTGCTGCACCAGACGCCCACCCAGTCGGGCATCATGACCCTGCCGCAAGTGGTAATGATGGTCATCAGCTCGTTCGCTGGCGGCGCCGTCTCTACCCGTAGGCAAAATCACGCCACGTTGCTGCTGGTAGGGGTAGGGTTGGAGGCCATCGGTCTATTCATGTTGCTGATCTTCGCCCAGCACAAACTGGGCGCCGGTTATTTCCTGCTGGCCATGGGCGTGTTGGGCTCGGGCATGGGCATTGGCATGCCCAACGCCACCGTGATCGTGCAGAACGCCGTGCCGCTCAAGGTCATGGGCGCGGCCACCGCCGGCCTGTCGTTCTGCCGCTCGCTGGGTGCAGCGCTGGGCGTGGCGGTGGCGGGCGGTATCATGAGCTACACCTTGCGCCAACAGTTGGCGCAGCTACCGGCTGCGCTGCAAGGCATGTCGTTGGCCTTGCCCGAAGGGTTGGGGGCGGCCGCGCAGTCGCCGGCGGATGTGGCGCAACTGACCGAACTCTACCGCACCGCCATCAGCGCCAGTTTGCTGGGGGGCGGGGCGGTGATGACGGTGGCGTGGTTGCTGGTGTTGAGTTTGGTGGTGAAAGGGCGGCCGGCCGGGCAATAGTGCAGTGTTGATTTTTTATCATTTGCAGCACGGTTGCGCCCTTTATGGGCGGGTTCGTGCGTGGGTGTCTTCGGGCACGCCGGGTTCTGCTTCGGTATAAAGACCCTAGGGTCTGTATGAGATGCATTTCATACAGAGCCTAGGCACTGCCGGATACGTGTCGCTATGCCAGATGCGGTTGTGGGGGGTGTGTGCGGCCTGCTGTTACGCACCGCGCAGCAAGTCATGCTCATCCAGCAGGCGGAAGAATATCTCCGGCCGCCGCACCAACGCCCGGCGTATCGCCGCCGGGATGGTGTCGCGGGTCTTGCGGCACAGCCCCGGCTGGTCGTCAAACTCGATCACCAGGCCGCGCACACTGCGCACCTCGTTGTGGCTGGGGTTGATGCGCACGCGAATGCCCAATAGCTCATGCATGCGCGCGCACAGGCGTTGCAGGTCTTCGAAGCTTTGCAGAGCGTCGAGGCGCTCGATGAGTTTGCGCTCTTCATGGCGGGTCAATTGCAGGATGCGTTGCTGACCCGGGTCGGCACTGGCCAGCAGTTGCTCGTGCCCGCAAGTGCAGGCGGCAGGAGGGCAGGGTTGGCGGATGGCGGCAGGGCTGGTCATGGCTTCAGCATAGAGCGTGGGTGCAGGCTTGCACAATGCTGCGGATTGCTTGCGTGATCGTCCGAAAACAGCACGTCGGTCCAATATTGGGCGTGCCACGCTGGTAAGGTTCTAAACTTGCTTACGTACTGCCCGGCCAATGTAGCCGGGCAGGCGCCACCGTGATTGCTGCAACGAGGAAAGCCATGCACAAGTTGACCATCAATGGGCAGGCGCACGACGTCGACGTGCCCGACGACATGCCCTTGCTGTGGGTGCTGCGCGATGTGCTGGGCATGACCGGCACCAAATATGGCTGCGGTATCGCCCAGTGCGGCGTGTGTACCGTGCACCTGGACGGCCAGGCGGTGCGCTCGTGCGTGCTGCCGGTGAGCGCCGTGGAAGGGCTGGCCATCACCACCATCGAAGGCATTGGCGAAACGCCGCTGGGTGCGCAGTTGCAGCACGCCTGGCTGGAACACGAAGTGGTGCAGTGCGGTTACTGCCAGCCGGGCCAGATCATGGCTGCGGCGGCCTTGCTGCATAACCATCCCCAGGCCGACGATGAGCAAATCGTCACGGCGATGACCGGCAACCTGTGCCGGTGCGCCACCTATACCCGCATCCGCGCCGCGATCAAAAGCGTCAGCCAGGCCTGAGGAACAGCCCCATGAAAACCGCCAATCATCCTGGCGCGGCGTTATCGCGTCGTGGCTTGCTCAAGGGCAGCGCGCTGTCCATGGGCGGGCTGATCCTCAGCACCTGGCTGCCGCCGCTGGTGGCCCGTTCGGCGGCTGCCGAAGCGGTGGCGCCCGCGCGCCCCGGCACCACGAATTTCGAAGGCTTCGGTGCGTTCGTGCAAATTGGCGAGGACGGCCGCGTGCGCGTCATCTCGCCCAAAATCGAGATGGGCCAGGGCGCCCAGACCGGCATCGCGATGATGGTGGCCGAAGAACTGGAAGTGGGCCTGGACCAGGTGCAGATCCAGGAAGCGCCGCCTAATGGCGCGCTGTACACCGACACGATTCTGCAATTCCAGGCCACCGGTGGTTCTTCGTCCACCCGCTACACCTGGGAACCGCTGCGCAAGGCCGGCGCCACGGCGCGCACCCTGCTGATCCAGGCCGCCGCCCTGCGCTGGAACGTGGCGCCCAGCCAATGCCGCGCGGAACAGGGCCAGGTGCACGGCCCGCAAGGCCAGGTGCTGGGCTACGGCGAGCTGGCCAATGAGGCGGCGAAGCTGCCGCTGCCCACCGACGTGCCGCTCAAAGCCATTGGCGACTTCAAGTTGCTGGGCACCCCGGCACGGCGCCTGGACACCCCCGACAAAGTGATTGGCAAAGCCAGGTTCACCATCGACCTGCAAGTGCCCGACATGCGCATTGCCTCGACGCTGACGTGCCCGGTGCACGGCGGCACGCTCAAGGCGGTGGATGAGGGCGACGCCCGGCAAGTGCCCGGGGTGCGCGACATCATCAAGTTGAGCAACGCGGTGGCGGTGATCGGCGATCACTTCTGGGCCTGCCAGCAAGGCCTCAAGGCCCTGAGCATTGACTGGGACTACGGCGCCAACGCCGACGGCCATTCGGCGCAGTTGGACAAGGCCCTGCTGGACGCCAGCAGCCGCGACGGTGTTATCGCCCATGAGAGCGGCGATATCGCCAGCGCGCTGGGGGCGGCTTCCAGCCGCTTCGAAGCGGTGTACGAGCAACCGTTCCTGTCCCATTCGCCGCTGGAGCCCATGGGCTGTGTGGCACACGTGCGGGCCGATGCCTGCGAGCTGTGGGTGGGTACTCAGGCGCCTGTGTTTGCGCAAATGGGCGCGGCGAAGATCAGCGGCCTGCCCCAGGAAAAAGTCATCATCCACAACCAGTTGATCGGCGGTGCCTTTGGCCGTCGGCTGGAGTCGGACTTCATCTTCCAGGCGGTGGACATTGCCCGCCAGGTGCCGTACCCGATCAAATTGGTGTGGAGCCGCGAAGAGGACATGACCCATGACCTGTTCCGCCCGCACTACGTTGACCGCTTGAATGCGGCGCTGGACGACGACGGTCGGCCCCAGGGCTGGGAGCACCGCATTGCCGGCGCTTCGGTGATCGCCAGCTTCGTGGGCGCTTTGCCGCCCAGCGGCGTGGACGCCGACGCGGTGGAAGTGGCCATTGAGCCGATCTACCAGTTGCCGCATTTGAAGGTGCGCTACATTCGCGAAGACCCCAAAACCATTCCCGTGTCCTGGTGGCGTGGGGTGGGGCCGTTGCGCAGCACCTATGCGCTGGAGTCGTTCGTGGACGAACTGGCCCATCGGGCCAAGGCCGACCCGGTTGACTACCGCGCGCACCTGATTGCCGAGCAGCCGCGTGCGCTGGCGGTGCTCAAACGCGCCGCCGAGCTGAGCGACTGGCACACGCCGTTGCCGGCCGGGCAGGGCCGTGGTATCGCCGTGACCGCTGTGTTTGGCAGCTTCATCGCCACCGTGGTGGAGCTGGAGATGCAAGGCGAGCGGGCGCTGAAGATCAAGCGCCTGGTGTCGGTGATCGACTGCGGCTTCGTCAACAATCCCACCTCCGTCACCTCCCAGGTGGAGGGCGGCACGTTGTTTGGTCTATCGGCGGCGCTGTTCAACGAGATCCTGGTGGAAAACGGCCGGGTGCAGCAGAACAACTTCAACGCGTACCGGCAGATCCGCATGAGCGACGCGCCGCCGGTGGAAGTGCACCTGATGCCGAGCCTGGAAAGCCCCGGGGGTGTGGGTGAAACCGGCGCCGTACCGGTGGCCGCCGCCCTGGTCAATGCCTTGCACGCGGCGTCCAATGCCCGTGTTCGCCGCTTGCCCTTGAGCCGTTCCGGCTACTACACCGTTTGAGGATGGCTGACATGACGTTTATCAAAGTAGCCCTGGCCGCCACCCTGGCGATGCTGGGGGCCAGTGCCCAGGCGGCCGACGCCCAGTTGATCGCCAAGGGCGAATACCTGACTCGCGCGGCCGACTGCGAGGCCTGCCACACCACGCCGGGCGGCAAGCCCTTCACCGGCGGCCTGGCGTTCCAGTTGCCGTTCGGCACCCTGTATTCGCCCAACATCACCCCCGACACCGCCACCGGTATCGGCAGCTGGAGCGATGACGACTTCGTCAGCGCCCTGCAGAAAGGCGTGGGCAAGGACGGCAAGCATTACTACCCGGCGTTCCCCTACACCTCATACACGCTGATGCCGCGCGAAGACATCCTGGCCATCAAGGCGTACCTGTTCAGCATGGCGCCGGTCAGCCAGCCGCCGAAGGACAACACCATCGGCTTCCCCTTCAACCAGCGCTGGGGCATGGCCTTCTGGAATAGGGTGTTCGCCGGTGACAAGCGTTTCGTACCGGACCCGCAGCAGTCGGCCGAGTGGAACCGCGGTGCTTATCTGGTGGAAGGCCCGGGCCACTGTGGCGAATGCCACTCGCCGCGCAACCTGTTCCAGGCCGTGGACAGCAGCAAGTCCCTGGCCGGCGCGGCCATTGGCAATTGGCAGGCGTACAACATCAGTTCCGACAAGAGCCACGGTGTGGGCGGCTGGCCACGCGACGTGCTGGCCCGCTACCTGGCCACCGGCCAGGCGCCCGGCTACGCCATGGCGGGCGGGCCGATGAGCGATGTGGTGGAGCACAGCCTGCGTTTCCTCACGCCGGCCGACATCCAGGCGGTGGCCGTGTACCTGCAAGCCTCGCCAGCGCGCAGCGAGGGCATCATTCGTCCGCCGGTGGCGGTCAATGACGGGCCGCTGGCACCGGGCGACGGCCTGGGCCGCAAGGTGTTTGTCGACGCCTGCGCCGGCTGCCATCGCCTGGACGGGCAGGGCAACCAGACCTCGGTGGCCACCCTCACCGGGCTCAAGACCCTCAATGATCCCTCCGGCACCAACATGATCGCCGTGCTGCTGGCCGGGCACTACCCGTACACCTTTGGGCCGCAACAGAAAATGCCCGATTTTGCCCAGAGCTACAGCAACAAGGAATTGGCGGCCGTCAGTACCTTTGTGCTGCGCCGCTTCGGTGCCACCGATGCGCGCATTACCGAGCAACAAGTGGCCCGGAGCCGTGCCAGTGCCCTGCATTGATCAACTGCTGGACGCCATCGACGCCAGCCTGGCCAGCGCCACCGACGCGGTGCTGGCCACGGTGGTCAAGGTGCAGGGCTCGGCCTACCGCCGCCCCGGTGCGCGCATGGTGATTCCGCGGGTGGGCAACCCCAGCGGCACGGTGAGTGGCGGTTGCCTGGAAAGCGAGGTGGCCAGGAAGGCCTGGTGGTTGAGCGAGCAAGGGCCCAAGGTGGTGGCCTACAGCACCGCCGAGGACGAAGACGAGCCTCAGGATGAGGCGGCGTTCAACTTCGGCCTGGGCTGCAACGGCACGGTGTTCGTGTTGATGGAGCGGCTGGAGGGCGGTGCGCAGTCGTTGCTGCTGAGCACGCTGCGGCAGGTGCGCGACAGCGGCCAGGCCAGCGCGCTGGCCACGGTCATTGCCAGCGACGGCCCGGTGCCGGTCGGCGCGCGCAGGGTGGTGGGCGGCGAGGCGCTGGTTTCGCCGGCCTTGAGCGAGCAGGTGCAACACAGCCTGGGCGTGGTGCTGCGCCAGGGCAAGTCCGCCTTGCGCCGCTACCGGGGCGAGTGGGGGGAGGTGGAGGTGTTTCTGGAATACCTGCCGCCGCCGCAGCGCCTGGTGGTGTTCGGCGCCGGGCATGATGTGCAGCCACTGGTGCGCATGGCCTGCGAGCTGGGCTGGAGGGTCACGGTGGTGGACGGCCGCGCGCATTTCGCCCGCGCCGAGCGCTTTCCCCTGGCCGAGGCGGTAATCTGCGCGCCGGCGGGCGAGCCCTTGCCTCCTGCCTTGAAACTCGACGGTGCCGCCGTGGCCATCATGACTCACAGCCTGACCCAGGATTTCCACTGGCTGCAGGCCGCGTTGGCCAGCCAGGCCACCTACATCGGCCAATTGGGGCCGCGCGACCGCACGCAGCGGTTGCTGGCGGACATGAACCCTTCACGGCTGGCGGCGCTCCCGCGCCTGCATTACCCCATGGGCCTGGACCTGGGCGGCGACAGCCCCGAGAGCGTGGCCATGGCCATCCTGGCGGAGATTGTCGCGGTGTTCAACGGCCGCCAGGGCGGGCCGTTGAACCGGCGCGAGCAGGCCATCCACGACGTCGAACCCTCGGTGCTGCACGACTGAAGGTCAGGCCTCGGCCACGCGGGTGGCGTGGAACGAACAGATCTGCCAGGCATCAGCGCTACGGCGCCAGATCTGGGTGGTAAAGCCGCCCGACGCCACGCTGTGCTCAGCGCCGCGCTTTTGCAGGGTATTGGCGTGGGGGCCGGTCATGATCGCCAAGTCATCGCCGGCGAAACGCACCTGCAACGCACCGCGCTCAACGCTCAGGTAACGCACCACGTTCTGCGCATACGCCAGGTATTGCGCCTTGTCGTGCACCAGCCCGGTGGTGTGCACGTACACCAGGTCATCGGCGAACAGCCGGGCGACCTGCGCGTGGTCTTCCTGCACCAGCGCGCGGCTGCGCTCGGCTTCCAGGGCCAGCAGGTGAGTTTCAAGTTCAGCATGAATGGACGTCAAGGCTGTGCCCTCTTGGCATGGAGTGAGGGCGCATTCTAGAAAGGCCGGCGGGTAAAACGCTCATCGTGTTTACCGATGCCAGGCATCCTGGCGGCCGATGGCTGCTGTCTGCACGCTTGGCCGTGGGAAGTGCTACGGATTTCGCCAAGCCTTTGACCTTGTGGGAGCTAGCCGGGTGGCGCTCCCACAATGCCCCAACCAACACCGACGCAACTGCCAAAGGCTGCGCCCTGCGCCGCGGTGTGGGCGCCTATCACGGGGTACCGGTGCGGGCGAACCAATCTGCCGCCGTGCGCCACGCGCACACACCCAGAAAGTACGCCGACATCAACAGCCACAAGGTCATCACCGGTGGGTTGATGGCAGGGTGGTCATGCACCAGTGACAGGCTGCACAGCAGCCAGATGGCCGTGACGGCGATGTTGATCGGCATGAAGCGCCGTACCCGGAAAGGGTGCAGAAATTTCATCCGCGTCACCGTCAGCAGGGCCAGCAGCACGATGGTCAGCAACGTCAGCCAGGGTGAGGGCGACAGGGTGTACAGGCACAGGGCAACCACGTTCCAGGCGGCGGGAAAGCCCTGGAAGTAGTTGTCCTGGCTTTTCATGTTGACGTTGCAGAAGCAGAACAGCGACGACACCAGCATGATCGAAGTGGCCACCAGGGCGGTGTAGTCAGGCAGCGGGATATAGCGGTAGATGAACAGGGCCGGGATGAACACGTAGGTGAGGTAATCGATCACCAGGTCCAGCACCGAGCCATCGAAGTGCGGCAATACGGTCTGCACGTTCACCCGCCGCGCAAGCGAGCCGTCCACGCCATCGACAATCAGCGCCACGCCCAGCCACATCAGGCAGGCCTTGGGCTGGTTCTCGAACAGCGCCAGGGTGGCGAGCAAGGCGGTAACCACGCCCGTGGCCGTGAAGCCATGGGCGCCCCAGGCTTTCAGCCGGGCCAGGTGCAAGGTCGAGATCACGGAGCGTCTCCAGCAAAAAAAAGGGCAGCGATGTGCTGGCTGATCCTGTCGACCGGGCGCGGGCGGCAAGGTTCAGTGGCGATGCTCTCAGGATAGGCAATCCACGGCGCTTGCAGGCAGTGATTTTGCTTCGCCGCCGGGGCGGATACATATTACGTATTGGATCGCGAAGCCTTGGCTGTGGGGGGGTGAACCAGGTGGTCTTGCAGGATTGCGTTGAGAAACCGGAACGGGTCGTTCAGCCCCACCACTTCGTTGCTGAAATGGCGGCTGGTCTGCGGCATCAGCACGGCGGCAAAGCGCGGGTTATTGATGAGCGCAGGCGCGCCGCGCACCACCCCGTGTTGGCGGAACATGTTGGTGCTGAAGCGGGGGAAGCGGACATTCAGGTTGACGGCGTATGGCATGGCGTTGACTCCGGCGTGGTGCTGCGGGGAGGAGGGGCCTGGTTCTGTTATACCCCTTGAACCTGAAGGGCACCTGAACGCGGGGCGTCACCGGTCGCCGTGGAAAAATATCCTGCCGTAGAGGCCTGAATGCGAATAAAATTCGCCGCATTCCCTTGCCAGGTCTTTCTCATGGACAAACTCGACCGCGCCATCCTCGACATCCTTCAGGTGGACTGCACCCGTTCGGTCAGCGACATTGCCGATCAGATAGGCTTGGGCAGCACCGCGTGCTGGCGGCGCATCCAGAAAATGGAAGAATCGGGCATCATCCGCGCCCGCGTGGCCTTGCTCGATGGCAAGCAGTTGAACGTTGGCGTGGTGGTGTTCGTGTCCATCCGCACCACCCAACACAACGCCGAGTGGATCGACGCCTTTCATCGCGCAGTGGCCGATATCGAAGAGGTGGTGGAGGTGTACCGCATGGCCGGCGACACGGACTACCTGTTGCGCGTGGCCGTGCCGGACGTGGCCGGGTATGACGCGGTGTACAAGCAGTTGATCCGCATCCCGGGGCTGTCGGACATCAGTTCAAGCTTTTCCATGGAACAGATCAAATACTCCACCCGGTTGCCGTTGCGCTACGCGCCGTAAAGCGTTCGCTGATCGCACCCTTGTGCCCCTGTTGCCTATTGAGTCGTTAGCTGACTGGCGGCAGCTCCGAATTTTATACTGCTCCCCCCACACGAGCTGCGGGGGGAGGGTGTCAGACCTGCCGCTACAGGGTACGTGCCCCAAAAAACAGCGGAGGCGGGGGCTTAATGGCGGGTTGTAATACCCGTGCTCATCTCGCTATGATTCGTGCCCGGAGATGGCATTCCTCCCCGAACCGCCGCGCTGGCCGCAGCTGATGATGCCTACAGACACCTGATCTCCAGGGCTGTAGGTGCACGCGCGATGAATCCCTCCTGGTCAGGCACTCTTCCTTCTATTCGTGGCTGACCCTATGTCCCGGTTCAAACGTTTCGAACAATTTGACCTGCTGCCCTATATCGGCAAGTGGCTGCTGCTGGCGTGCCTGGTGGCCTTGCTGGCCGGCAGCGCCTCGGCGTTTTTCCTGTTCGCCCTGGACTACGTCACCGGGGTGCGTGAAAGCCATCGCTGGCTGATCGCCTTGCTGCCGGTAGCAGGCTTTATGGTGGGCTGGGTCTACTACCGCCTGGGCAAGACTGTGGAGGCGGGCAACAACCTGCTGATCGACGAGATCCACGACCCCAAGAAAGTCATTCCGTTGCGCATGGTGCCGCTGGTGCTGGGCGGCACGCTGGTGTCGCACCTGTTCGGCGCGTCGGTGGGCCGCGAGGGCACGGCTGTGCAGATGGGCGGGGCGCTGGCCGACCAGCTCACGCACCTGCTGCGCCTGCGCCGCGAAGACCGGCGCATCATGTTAATGGCCGGCATCAGCGCCGGTTTTGCCTCAGTGTTCGGCACGCCGCTGGCGGGCGCGGTGTTCGGCCTGGAGGTGCTGGCCATCGGGCGCATGCGTTACGACGCGCTGTTCCCGTGCATGGTGGCGGCCATTGTCGCCGACCAGGTGGGGCTGGCCTGGGGCGTGCAGCACACCCACTACGCCATTGGCGAGATTGTGCCGGTGGGGCCGTGGAGCATGCTGGCGGTGTTGATCGCCGGGGTGGTCTTCGGCCTGGTCGGCCTGCTGTTTGCCAGCGCCACCCACTGTCTGGGTGCGTTGGTCAAACGGGTGATCACTTACCCGCCATTGCGGCCGTTCGTGGGCGGTATCGTCATTGCCCTGGCCGTCTGGGCGCTGGGCGCCTATGACTACATTGGCCTGGGCATCCCCAGTATTGTCGCGGCGTTTCATGCGCCAATGGCGCCGTGGGACTGGTTCGGCAAGCTGGTGTTCACGGTGGCGTCGCTGGGGGCGGGCTTCAAGGGTGGCGAAGTCACGCCGCTGTTCTACATTGGCGCCACCTTGGGCAATGCCTTGGCGCCGCTGTTGCACCTGCCGTTCGCCATGCTGGCGGGCATCGGTTTCGTCGCCGTGTTCGCCGGCGCCGCCAACACGCCGCTGGCAACCATCATCATGGCCATGGAACTGTTTGGTGCCGACATCGGCCCGCTGGCGGCCATTGCCTGCATTGCCAGCTACCTGGTGTCCGGGCACACCGGCATCTACAATGCCCAGCGCGTGGGCCACAGCAAGCAGCGCTCGCGCGGTTTGCCGGAGGATCTGCGCGTGGGCGAGGTCAAGCAGTACCGGGCGCAGCAGGACGATGAACGCAAGCGCCGCTGACGGTTGCGGGTTAACCTGAACGAACGGCAAACGTGAAGCTTATTTTACGCCATTGTAACAATCGCATCCCTATACTCCGCGTCGAAACGCCTGCCAGGCTCAGCACCGATATTTGCCAACCCGTCATCCTGTGCTGTGCTTGAACTGTCCGCGTGGTCGTCCGACGTGCGCGCAGGTTGTAGGCTGTCACCGTGAACCCCGTTTGCCACACTGCCGGAATTCGCCCCATGAACAAAGTACTGCGTCACTATATTCCGGCTTCGACGCTGCGGATGCTGCCCAACCGCTGGGACCTGATGGCGCTGCCGCTGGTGGTGGGCTTCCTGCTGTTCTTCTCCATTGGCGCGCACCAGACCTGGGCGCCGATCTCCACCCTGCAAAGCCAGGCCATTTCCCTGGACCCCGCCGACCTGCCCGAATATGCCGTGCGCACTACCTTGCGCATGCTCGCGGCCATGGCCGCCTCGCTGGTGTTTACCCTGGTGTACGGCACCCTGGCGGCGAAAAGCCGTCGCGCGGAAAAGCTGCTGGTGCCGGTGCTGGATATCCTGCAATCGGTGCCGGTGCTGGGCTATATCTCGTTTACCGTTACCTTCTTCCTGCTGCTGTTCCCCGGGCGGGTGCTGGGCGCTGAATGCGCGGCTATCTTTGCCATCTTCACCAGTCAGGCCTGGAACATGACGTTCAGCTTCTACCAGTCGCTGCGTATGCTGCCCCGTGACCTGGAAGAGGTGGCCAGCAACCTGCAGCTGTCCGCCTGGCAGCGCTTCTGGAAACTGGACGTGCCATTCGCCATTCCGGGGCTGGTGTGGAACATGATGATGAGCATGTCCGGTGGCTGGTTCTTCGTGGTGGCCTCGGAAGCCATCACTGTGGGCGACAAGACCATCACCCTGCCGGGTGTGGGTGCCTACCTGGCCACGGCCATCTTGCAACAGGACCTGAAAGCCGTGGGCTACGTGATTCTGGCCATGGTGGTGGTGATCGTGCTGTACGACCAGTTCCTGTTTCGCCCGCTGGTGGCCTGGGCCGACAAGTTCCGCATGGAAAACACCGCCTCCCAGGCCGGCGCGCCGGAATCCTGGGTGCTCAACCTGATCCAGCGTACGCGCCTGGTTCAGCGCATGCTACGGCCCATCACGCGCTCCATCGGCCGCCTGGGCAACCGCCGCTTCAGCCTGCCGCGCCGGCACCGCCGGGCCACCAGCCACCCTGCCGCCTCCAGGCTGGTGGACTGGGTGTGGAACCTGGCCATCGGTGCGCTGACCCTGTACGCGCTGTGGCACATCGTGCAGTACGTGGGCAGCGAAGTGAGCCTGGGCGAATGCGTGCACGTGCTGGGCCTGGGCTTCATTACCCTGCTGCGGGTGCTGCTGCTGATCGCCGTGGCGTCGCTGATCTGGGTGCCGCTGGGGGTAATGATCGGCCTGCGGCCCAAGTGGGCGGAGACGATCCAGCCCCTGGCGCAGTTCCTCGCCGCGTTCCCGGCCAACCTGCTGTTTCCGGTGTTCGTCATTGTCATCCTGCGCTACCGGTTGAACCCGGACGTATGGCTCAGCCCGCTGATTGTGCTGGGCACCCAGTGGTACATTCTGTTCAACGTGATTGCCGGTGCCAGCGCCTTCCCCAACGACTTTCGCGAGGCAGCGGCGAACTTCCACATTCGTGGCTGGCAGTGGTGGCGCACGGTAATGCTGCCGGGCATCTTCCCGTATTACGTGACTGGCGCGATCACTGCGTCGGGTGGCGCCTGGAACGCCAGCATCGTGTCCGAATTCGTGGCCTGGGGCCAGGACAAGGTCGTGGCCCATGGGCTGGGCGCCTATATCGCACAGACCACCGCCGATGGCGACTTCCCCAAGATCACCCTCGGGGTGGTGGTGATGTCGCTGTTCGTGGTGGTGTTCAACCGAGTGGTATGGCGCCCGATGTACGCCATGGCTGAAAACAAGTTGCGCATGAATTGAATGGGGAACCGTGGATGAATACCTTGAACCAACACCCGGGCAATACCGCGCAGATTTTTTCCCTGAGCAATGTCAGCCGTGGTTTCGGCAAGGGCAAGGAAGCACTGCAGGTACTCAGTGACGTCGACCTGGTGCTGCGCGAAGGCGAGATTGTCGGCCTGCTGGGCCGCTCGGGCTCAGGCAAGTCGACGCTGCTGCGCATTATCGCCGGGCTGATCGAACCCAGCTCCGGTGACGTGCTGTACCGCGGCGAACCGTTGACCGGCCCGGCCGAAGGCGTGGCCATGGTATTCCAGACCTTCGCGCTGTTTCCCTGGCTGACCGTGCTGGAAAACGTGGAAGCCGGCCTGCACGCCCTTAAGGTGCCGCGCAAGGAAGCCCGCCAGCGGGCACTGGCGGCCATCGACCTGATTGGCCTGGACGGTTTCGAGAACGCTTACCCGCGCGAACTGTCCGGGGGCATGCGCCAGCGCGTGGGCTTTGCCCGGGCTCTGGTGGTCAACCCCACGCTGCTGCTGATGGACGAGCCGTTCTCGGCCCTCGACGTGCTGACCGCGGAAACCCTGCGCACCGACTTGCTGGACCTGTGGAGCGATAAGCAACTGCCCATCAAGTCGATCCTGATCGTCACCCACAACATCGAGGAAGCGGTGCTGATGTGTGACCGCATCCTGGTGTTGTCGTCCAACCCGGGCCGGGTGGTGGCGCAGATCAACGTGCCGTTCGCCCACCCGCGCAATCGCCTGGAGCCCAAGTTCCGCAACCTGATCGATGACATCTACGCGCTGATGACCGACCGCCGCAGCGCCGACGCCAGCAAGGGCCGCGCCGAGCTCAAGGTCGGCAGCCAGTTGCCCGAGGTGTCTACCAACCTTATGGCGGGCTTGATGGAGGCCCTGGCGGCCGAGCCGTACCATGGCCGCGCAGGCATGCCGATGGTGGCCGAGCGCTTGCTGCTGGAGGTGGACGACCTGTTCCCGGTGGCGGAAATGCTCGAACACCTGGGTTTCGTCGAACTCAAGGGCGCCGACATCAGCCTCACCGACCCCGGCAAGCTGTTTGCCGAGGAGGGCACCCAGGAACGCAAGGCGCTGTTCGCCGAACACCTGGTGCGCAACGTGCCCCTGGCCGCGCGCATCCGCGGCATCCTCCAGGAACGTCGCGGCCACCACGCGCCGCGGGTGCGTTTCGAACAGGAACTGGAAGACTCGCTGACCGATTCGGCGGTGGAGCAGACCCTGGAAAGCGTGATCACCTGGGGGCGTTACGCGGAAATCTTCTCCTACGACGACCATACCGAAACGTTCAGTCTGGAAGACGTGGAAGGCGAGGCTTGACGCGTTGATCTGAACGCTCATCCCGACCACCGGACTCAAGCTTGCCGAACGGATGACGATACGCTCTCAATCGCCACCCGTTCAGAGGCCCACTGTGAGCGTCACTTCTTCCCTGGATCGCCCCGGCAGCCGTGTGCAGAACGCGGTGGCCCCTGAGCCCGAGCACGCCATCGTCGAATGGTTGCTGCACGACGATCAGGTGATGCGCGAATGTTTTCGCCATGCCGTGGCCATTCTCAAGACCGCGCTGGGCACCGCCTACAGCGCGGTGATCCTGCTGGATGCCGAGCACCAGCATTACCGCGCCGAAGCCGGTGTGGTCATGGCCCACATCCCGCGTGAACGGTCGCTGGCCGACCACGTGGTGCGTCAGCCAGACGTGTTCATGGTAGAGGACGCGCGACAGGACCCTCGCTTTGTCGATTGCCAACTGGTCAGCGGCGCGCCTTTTGTGCGCCTGTACGCCGGCATTGCCTTGCGCGCACCCGGTGGCGGCCTGATCGGCGCCCTGTGCGCCATGGACCCTCGGCCCGGCCACCTGCAACCTGAGCAATTGGACGTGCTGCGCCATCTGCGCGCCATGATCGAGAACGACCTGGCGCTGCGCACGGCCACGGCCATCGACCCGCTGACCCAACTGTTCAACCGCCGCTTCATGCTCGAAAGCGTGCAGCGCAAATGGCAGGAAACCCCCGCAGGGCAGGGCATTGCTGCGGTGATGATCGACATCGACTACTTCAAGCAATACAACGACACCTACGGCCACCCGGCCGGGGACGATTGCCTGCGCCAGGTGGCGGCGGTGATTCAGGCGGTGGCCGACCAGTACCACCTGGTGGCCGGCCGGTTGGGCGGCGAAGAATTTGGCCTGCTGGTGGCCGGCCATCAGCAGCCGCAGTTGCGCGAAGCGTTGGAGGCGTTGCGCCACGGCATCTGGGCATTGAATATTGAACACCGACGGTCCAGTTTCGACCGCGTCACAGTGAGCATCGGCGCCGCCCAGGTCACCAACGCCAGCTCGCCGCGCGAAGGCTTCAGCATCGCCGACCAGGCCCTGTACCAAGCCAAGGCTCAGGGCCGTAACCAAGTGGTTATCGGTTAGGCTCTGTATGAAATGCATCCAGCTCGGCCATGCTGCGCTGAAAACAGACTCGCAATGCTCATTGACAACCCGTCAAGTCGAGCGCGAACCCGGACGTTCCTCGCCTGTTTTCGCCTTGCCTGACCTTCGCTGGAATACAGTTCATACAGACCCTGGCAACCTTTCGCGCACCAGCGCTTCCAGGGTCAGGCGGTTCTGCGACAGCAGCACGGTGCGCACGGTTTCCATGCGCACCCGGTCGATCTCGTCCCAGCCCAGCGCCCTTAGCAGCGGGCGGCGCAACACGCGGAAGACCATGCCCTGGCTGTTGAACGCCAGGGCGCGAATGATGGTGACTTCGTCCTCGGCGCTGCGACCGATCAGTCGGCCGACAATGCCCCGGGTTACGCCGCCCAGGCGCCGGTTGAAACCCTGGTCCATCATCTCGAAGGCGGCGGGCGGGCCCAGGCCGGCCTGTTCGCGGGCCATGAAGCGGCGCCAGTCGCTGGACTGCGGGGTATCGTGGATAAACGCCACGAAGCCGCCGAGGATGTCCAGGTAGGCGTCGATCAGCATGGCGTCGGTGGCATCGGCGTCCTCCAGCAACCCTTCGGCGTGGGTCACCACGCTACTCAGCTGTTCCCAGATATGTGTGAGGATGTGGTCTACGCAGGCCACGTAAACGCCTTCCTTGTTGTCGAAGTAGTACTGCAGGGCAGGGGCGTTGACCCCGGCCGCCGTGGCGATATCGCGGGTCGAGGCGCCGTCGAAGCCGTTCTCGGCAAACAGCCCCATGGCCGCGTCGATGATGCGCGAGCGCGTTTCTTCACCGCGTTGATAGCCGCCTTCTTTCGCCGGTCGATGTCGTGCCATGTCAAAGCGCCTGTAGTGAGTCAGGTGCAAAATATATCACTTGACATAAATTCGCCATCCCTACATTTTGTATCGACTGGAATAATTTGGAGCCCGTGGCATGTCCGTCGATCGTCCTCTCGGTCCGCAAGAGCGTCTTTCCCCCGTGGCCGATGACACGCAGGGCCCACAACGCGCGGGTCCACGTAAAGTGCTGATGGGCCTCGGCCTGCTGATTGTGCTGGCCGCACTGGTCTGGGGTGGCTACTGGTGGTTGCACGGACGCTTTATCGAAAGCACCGATGACGCCTACCTGCAGGCCGATAGCATGACCGTGGCACCCAAGGTGGGCGGCTACGTGACCGAGGTGTTGGTCGGCGACAACCAGACCGTGGAGGTGGGCCAGCCACTGGTGCGCCTGGACGCGCGCAAATACCAGGCGGCGCTGGACGAGGCCCAGGCTACGGTGGCTTCCCGTGAAGCCGACGTGGCCAAGGCCCAGGCCGACCTGGTGCAACAGGACGCCAGCATTGCCCAGGCCCGGGCCGAACTGGCCGGCGCCGGCGCCGACGCCAAGCACGCCCAGGCCGAAGTGAATCGTTATGCGCCGCTGGCCAAGTCCGGTGCCGAGACCCAGGAGCGCCTGGCCGAACTGAACAACAAGCTGGCCCAGGCGGCCACCGGCCAGACCGCCCATCAAGCTGCGCTGCAGTCGGCCATGACCCGTACCGGTATTCTCAAGGCCCAGTTGCAACAAGCCCGGGCGCAACTGGTGGTGGCCCAGGCCAGTGCCCGCCAGTCGCAGCTGGACCTGGATGACACCACGGTGGTCAGCACCCTGGCCGGCCGCGTGGCCGACCGCAGCGTGCGGGTAGGGCAGTTCACCCAGCCGGGCACGCGCCTGCTGACGGTGGTGCCGGTGCAGGCGCTTTACCTCACCGCCAACTTCAAGGAAACCCAGATCGGTCAGATGCGCCCGGGCCAGAAGGTCACCGTGCACGTGGACGCGCTGCCCGGCCAGGACCTGGCGGGGCACATAGACAGCCTGTCGCCGGGCACGGGCTCGCAGTTCGCCTTGCTGCCCTCGCAGAACGCCACCGGCAACTTCACCAAGATTGTCCAGCGGGTACCAGTGCGCATTCTCATGGACGTGCCCGAGGACGTGCATAAAGCCCTGTTGCCAGGCCTGTCGGTCACCGTTGACGTGGACATCCGCACCCATGGCTGAAGCCCTGGCATCACCGGCCTGCGCACCGGCGCCGCGCGAGGCCAACGCCTCGCTGACTGATTGGGTGGCGGTGGCGGCCGGTTCCCTGGGCGCGCTGCTGGCCACCCTGGACATCTCCATCACCAACTCGGCGCTGCCGCAGATCCAGGGCCAGATCGGAGCCTCGGGTACCGAAGGCACGTGGATTTCCACCGGCTACCTGATGTCGGAAATCGTCATGATTCCCTTGGCGGCCTGGTTGACCCGGGTATTGGGCTTGCGTCGGTTTCTGATGGGTAACGCCATTCTCTTCACCTTGTTTTCCATGTACTGCGGGCTGTCCACCAGCCTCATGGCCATGGTGCTGGGCCGTATCGGCCAGGGCTTTGCCGGTGGCGCGATGATCCCCACTGCGCAAACCATCATTCGCACCCGTCTGCCACGGCACCAGATGTCGGTGGGCATGTCGGTGTTCGGCCTGACCGTGCTGCTGGGGCCATTGATGGGGCCGGTGGTGGGCGGCTGGCTCACCGAAAACGCCAGCTGGCGCTGGTGCTTTTTTCTCAACCTGCCCATCAGCCTGGCCCTGGTAGCCTTGCTGTGGAGCGGCTTGCGCCCGGAAAAAACCAACCTGCAGCAGTTTATCAAGGCTGATTGGGTCGGCATCCTCGGCCTGGCGCTGGGCTTGAGCACCCTCACTGTGGTGCTGGAGGAAGGCCAGCGCGAACACTGGTTCGAGTCGCACATGATCGTGTGGTTGAGCTTGCTGTCGCTGCTGGGTTTCTTCCTGATAGCGGTGGGGCAGGTCACGGCAGCCAAACCCATCGTGCGCCTGAACCTGTTGCGCAACCCGCGTTACGCCAGCGTGATCCTCATTGTTTCCACCGTTGGCGCGGCCATCTACAGCATTTCCTACCTGTTGCCGCAGTTCCTCGGCACCGTGGCGGGCTACAACGCCCAGCAGGCCGGCTCCATCATGCTGCTGTCGGGGCTGCCGGCGTTCCTGCTGATGCCGGTGCTGCCGGCGCTGCTGCAACGCTATGACAGCCGCTGGCTGGTGAGCATCGGCCTGGTAATGTTTGCCATCAGTTGCGCCATGGACGTGGGGCTTACGGCGCAAAGCGTGGGGCATGACTTCTACGGCTCGCAACTGCTGCGCGGCTTTGCTCAGATCCTGGCGATGATGCCACTCAACCAGGCCTCCATGGCCGCCGTGGCCGCTCATGAAGCGGGGGATGCGGCGGGGTTGTACAACATGTCGCGCAACCTGGGCGGCTCCATCGGCCTGGCGCTGATGGGGGTGATGATCGATCGGCGCGACACCTACCACGACGACATGATTCGCGAGTCGTTGACCGCCAACAGCACCCAGGGCCAGGACTACATGGCCAGCCAGACGGCCGGCTTCCTGGTGCAAACCGGTGACCAGGCGTTGGCGCAGCTCAAGGCTACGGCGCAGTTGGCCGGCAACATTGCCACCCAGGCCACGGTCATGACGTTCAACGAATGCTTCTACCTGCTGGGCATTGCGTTGGCGGTCTGTGTACCCCTGGCCCTTCTCTTGAAAAAACCGGCGAACCATCCATGAGCAAGAGCCGCATGATCGACAGAACCCTGATGTCGGCCCTGGTCCTCAGCCTGCTGGCTGGCTGCACCGTGGGCCCTGACTACCACGGCGCGCCCTCGGTGGCCGACAAGACCCTGGCCGCTGGCAAACTGCCCCATGCCGACAGCCAGGCCGCCAGCACGCCGCCGGCCGCCGACTGGTGGCGCGGCCTGGGCGATGAGCAATTGAATGCGCTGGTGCAGGCGGCCCTCAAGGATAGCCCCGATATCCAGTCGGCCTTGGCGCGCCTGCGCCAATCGCGGGCCGGCCTGCACAGCCAGCAAGCCGACGGCATGCCCAAGCTCAGTGCCAACGCCACCAGCCTGCGTATGCGCTCGCCCGACCTGTCGACGCTGACCGGCAGCGACAGTGGCGGCGGGCGCGGCCCGGTGCAGTTCTACCTGGCCGACTTCGACGCCAGTTGGGAAGTGGACATGTTCGGCGGCACCCGCCGAGCCATCGAGGCGGCGAGTGCCAGTGCCGATGCCTCCATGGCCGATCTTGCCGATGCGCAGGTGCAGTTGGCCGCCGAAGTGGTGCAGGCTTACGTCGACCTTCGCGACCGCCAGGCACGCCTGGCGCTGGTGGACGCCACCGCCGATCTGGAAAGCCAGGTGCTGGACCTGACCCAGCAGCGTCGCGAGCGTGGCGTGGCCTCGCAGTTGCAGCTGGAGCAGGTGACCACCCAACTGCAAACTACCCAGGCCCAGCGCTTGCCGTTGCAGGCGCAGATTGTCGAGTCGCTGGATGAGTTGGCGGTGCTGTGCGGCCAGGAACCGGGCGAGCTGGATGCGCGCCTGGCGAAGCCCACTGACCTCCCGCAGGTGCCCGCCGTGGTACCGCTGGCTGACCCTGCGGCCATGCTCAAGGCGCGCCCGGACATTCGCGCGGCCGAGCGTCAACTGGCCTCCAGCAATGCGCAGATTGGCGAGAAGAAAGCCGACTGGTTTCCCAAACTGTCGCTGATGGGCGACCTGGGCTTCAGCGCCGCCGAACCGTCGCACCTGTTTCGCAAGGACAATGGCACCTGGTTGCTGTTGCCGCGCCTGACCTGGAATGCATTGGACTTCGGCCGCGTGGCTGCCAGCGTCGACAGCGCCGAAGCCGGCCGCGACGAAGCCCAGGCCCACTACCGCAGCGTGGTGCTGCAAGCCCTGCGCGACGCCGACACCTCGTTGACCCGCTATGGCCACCAACGGGAAAACGTGGTGCTGCTGCGTGAAATCGAAGCCTCGTCGGGGCGCGCCGCCAGCCTTACCCGTGAGCGCTACAAGGCCGGCACCGCCAGCACCCTGGACTGGCTGGACGCCGAACGCACCCGCTTCGACGCCGAGCAGAACCGTATCAGCGGCGATGCCCAGCTGCTCAAGGACTTCGCCGCCCTGCACAAAGCCCTGGGCCTGGGCTGGCGGGTATAGACGGTGCAACCACCTGAGCCGCTGGAGCTGCCGGAGGCTGCGACGGGCCCGCGATCGACAGGACATCGCCGAAGGTCCTGCGGACCTTCTCGCAGCCAGGCGGCGGATGGCCGCCCCGCAGCGTCTACGACGATCGCTCCGACGACGCTGCTACAGGACATTTATGCGTCACAGGGGTATCCTCTGACCCATCACCGTCATACGCCCTGACCCAACGCCGCCCATGATTGCCCATTTCCTCATCTTCTTCTGCACCCTGGTCACCATGGAAGCCGTCGGCACGCTGGCGCACAAGTACATCATGCATGGCCCAGGCTGGTGGCTTCACCGTTCGCACCATGAAGAGCACCTCGGCGCGCTGGAAAAAAATGACGTGTTTCTCCTGGCCCTGGCCCTGGCCGCCGTGGGCCTGATGGTGCTGGGCGATGCCGTGGTTCAGTGCATCGGCGCCGGGGTGGCGGGTTATGGCCTGATCTACGTGTTCTTCCACGACGGCATTGTTCACCGCCACTGGCCGGTGCGGCCCAGCCCGCGTCATCCCTACCTGCGCCGCCTGTACCAGGCACACCTGATGCACCATGCGGTCAAGGGGCGACACAACAGTGTGTCGTTCGGTTTCCTCTACGCGCCGTCGGCCGCCACGCTGAAAAAACAGCTGCGCGCCAGCCGCACGGAAAACACCGACAACGCGTGCCCAGAGCCCCTGCAACAACCCTGAAATCAAACTGCGGCCAACGCCTGCGCCGTCATGTGCGCCAGGCACTCCACGGCCGGGCTGCCCTGTTCGCTGGCGCGGTGCAGCACATAGCCCAACTGCGCCATGGCGGGCAGCTCATCCATAACCCTGAGATGTGCCGGCAGCCCCACGCGGGTGCGCAGCGTGACCCCCAACCCCGCGCCGACCGCCGCCCACAGGCCGGCGACACTGGGGCTGGTGAGGGCGATGCGCCAGGCAATGCCGGCGGCGTCCAGCGCCTGAATGGCCGCGCTGCGCAGCACGCAGGGGGGCTCGAACAGCACCAGCGGCAATGGCTCGTCGCGGGTAGCGATAAAGTGCCTGTCCTGGCTACCGATCCAGGTCATCGGCGCCTGCCCCAGGCGTGTCGCCCAGGGCGTGGATACACCGGTGTCCCAGGTCAGGGCCACATCAAGGCGGGCACCCTCGATCATCGGCAGCAATTCGGCACTGCGGCCTACCCGCACTTCCAGGTTAATGTGCGGGTACACCCGGGTGAAACGCTGCAGAACGTCACGGAGCAGGTGCTCGCCAAAATCTTCCTGTACCCCCAGGCGTAGCGTGCCGTGGGCCTTGTGCCCGTGCAGGTGGGCAAAAACCTCGTCGTTCAGGCTCAACAGCCGTCGCGCGTGGCTGAGCAGCAACTCACCCAGGGGCGTCAGCACCAGGCCACGGCCGGAACGGGCCAGCACGGGCGCACCCACCACGTCCTCCAGTTTCTTCAGTTGTGCACTTACCGCCGAGGTAGAGCGGCCCAGGCGATCAGCGGCCTTGGCGAAACTGTCCAGCTCGACGCCGGTGACGAAGGTCCGCAGTACGTCCAGGTCGAACGCGGGAAGGCGCATGGTAACAGTCCTGAAAAAGTGGATTGTTGATCCTGATTAATCTGATTTTCGGGATTATCGTCGCTTGTTAGCGTAGGAGCGTCAACTCATTGTTCAGGACCTGACCATGCCATTCGTGCGTATCTCTGTGCTGCAAGGCCGTTCGCCGCAGTACCTGCAAGCCCTGTCCACGGCCATTCACCAGGCGCTGGTGGACACCTTCGACGTGCCACCCAGCGACCGCTTCCAGATGATCCACCAGCATGCGCCGGGCGAACTGCTGTTTGACCGCGACTACCTAGGCGGCCCGCGCAGCGATGCCTTCACGCTGATCGCCATCACCGCCGGCAAACCACGCAGTGACAGCACGCGGCGGGCGTTCTACCAGACCTTGGTGAAGCGCCTGCACAGCGCCGTGGGCCTGGACCCCGAGGACGTGATGGTGGTGATCAATACCACCTTGGCGCAGGAGTGGTCGTTTGGTGGCGGGCGGGTGAATGGGGAGGAGCGGCCATGATGATTGCGATGCAATATGGTTTTTCATTCCCCCAGCAATATGACATGGGGTTGATCGCCGATCGCGTGGCACAGAAAGGACACCTGTTCGACGATTGGCCGAACCTGGTGTTCAAGGCCTTCCTGGCCGCCAGTAGAGAGGATCCGCAGGTGCGCTCGGATCACAACCTGTATGCGCCGTTTTATCTGTGGCGCGACACCCAGGCCCTGCACGACTTTCTTGCCAGCCCGGCGTTCGCGGCGGTGTGCGAGGCGTTCGGTCGCCCGGCAGTCAGGCTCTGGATTCCGGTGGTGGAGCAGCGCAAGGCCGGATGGGCGGGCGCTGCGGTGGCTACGCGCGAATGCGTTGCCATCGGGGCTCAGCCCCTGGCCGAACGCTGGGTACAGGAGCGGGCGTTGGCAGCGCAATGGCTGGCAGATGCCAATGTCGAGGCGGTGGTGATTGGCTTTGATCCTCAGAACTGGCAGCTGATACGCATGAAATTTCACCGCCACGTCGAAGCGTGCAACGCCACAGCGGCTACCCAGCACTACCAGATACTGCACCTCTCACAGCCAAACCTGTAGCCGCCCCCAGCGGCTCCAGGCGACTCATTGTTGTGCTTGCGCGGTAAATATGGGGTCCTCGGGGTTGATGGCCTTGAGGTCTTGCACCAGCTGCTGCCCCGCCTGGGGGTTGCCCTGTTCGTGGTAATACTGCGCCAGGGTCAGGCGCAGGTCGCGGTTTTGCGGGTGGCGGGCCAGGGCTGCCTTGAGTACGTCGATGGCTTGCGGCGGGTGGCCGCTGTCGTGCAGGGCTACGGCCAGGATGAAGGGATATTGGGCGTTGTCGGGTTCGCGTGCGCTGGCCTGGCGCAGCGCGTCGATGGCCTGGGGCAGTTGTTTGTGCCGAATCAGGCGCATGGCGCGGGTGTGCAGCAGCAGCCCGGATTCGGGGTGCAGGCGCACCGCCTGGTCGAGCAGGGTGGTGGCCTCGGCGGCCCGGTCGTGGTTGTCCAGCCATTGGCTCAGGGCCACGGTGGCCGGCAGGAAGTCGGGATCGCGCAGCAGGGCGGCGCGCAACGCCGGTTCCACTTCGCTGGAGCGGCCGCTGGCCTGGTAGAACATGGCCAGGTTGAGGTTGGCTTCGGCGCGTTCCGCGAGGGCGCCTTGCACTTGTTGATATTCGCCGATGGCCTTGTCCCACGCTGGTTGCGCCGCACCCAGGCCCGTCAGGCCAGGGCTTAGCAGGTCGCGGGCGGCAGCAATGCGCACCGCGCGGACCGGGTCGCTGAGCAACGGCACCAGGTAGTCGGGGCGCTGCAGGGGCTCCACCATGGCGCTGAGGCTGTGCACCGCGCTCTCGCGGACTTGCGGGGCCGGGTGGTGCAAGTCGCGATTCACCCGGTCCAGCATGGCCGTGGACGCGTAGCTGGGCGCTTGCGCCAGCAGCGTGGCACGACGGATGGCCGGCAGGTTGTTCTGCTGCAGCAACGTGATCAAGGCTTCGGCCGCGCCCGGCTTACCCGCCCGGATCAGGTACAGGCCTTCGTCGTAGCGCGTGGGTTGCGGCTTGTCGGCGCCGTACCACAGGCGGAACTGCTCGCTGACCTTGTTGGCGGCGGTACCCTGGTGGCAACTCAGGCAGGCGTCCGGGGTGCCGAGGCGCTGCGCACGGGGTGGGTTGGGCAGGGTGAAGCCATGGTCGTGGCGGTAGTCGTTGACCATGTAGAACTTGCCCGGCATGTGGCAATCCACGCACTGGGAGCCGGGTTGGCCCGGCTGGTGATGGGTGTGCTCGGGCGAGTCGTATTGCTTGGCTTGCAGGCCGGCGCCATTCACCGTGGCATAGGCCGCCACCCCGGCGGTGTTGTGGCATTGCAGGCACACACCGTTGCCCGGCACCTTCAGTTCGCTGCTGTGGGGTTCGTGGCAGTTGCTGCAGCGCACGCCCTTGTCGAACATCTTGCTTTGCTGGAAGGCGCCGTGCTCGAACACTTCGTCCTTGATCTTGCCGTCCAGCGCGTACAGCTCGCGGGTCAGCGCGCTGGGCAGGTAGTCATCCATGAACGCGTGCTGGTTGGCGTAGCCGTCGGCCAGGGGCGCACGGCGCGCGTGGCAGCGCGCGCAGGTGTCGATCTCGGTACTGGCGTTCTTGCTGGCCAGGTCCACCACGAAGCCGGCATTGGTCACCGAGGAGGACTGTTCGGCGGTCCAGGCCAGGTGGTTGGACGCCGGGCCATGGCAGGCCTGGCAGCCCACGCCCAGGCTGTGCCATTGGCTGTTGAACTGGTTGCTGGCGGCGTCGAAGTTACGCTTGTAGCCGGTGGTGTGGCATTCCACGCACATGAAATTGGCGTTTTGCGCCGGTTTGCTCCAGTGCAGCGGGTCCTTGAAGGTCACGCCCTGGCCGGGGTACAGGTGGAACCACTTGTGCTGCTGGGTATCCCAGGCAACCCCCAGGGCCTGGAGTCGTCCGCCGGAAACTTCCAGCAGGTATTGCTGCAGCGGGGCCACGCCGAAGGTGTAGGCGACCTTGAAGTCGGCCGCCTTGCCGTCGATGCCGGGGGTGTTGACCCAGAAGCCGTCGTCCTTGCGAAAGAAACGCGTGGTGTCCTTTTCACCCTTGAAGGTGACCTCGTTGAAGTTGCCTTCCACGGTGTCGGGCGTGGCCGCCTGCATGGCCATCTGGTGATGCGAACCTTGCCAGTGCTTGACCTGGCTGGCGTGGCAGCCCTGGCAGCTGGTTTCATCCACCAGGGTGGCGGGCGGCGGCGGGGGCGGTGCGGCCACCGCCGCCGGTGCGCTGGCATGCACCGGAGCAGGGGGCGGCGCCTGGAGAAACACCACCAGGCCGATCAACACGGCCAGCGCCACGGCGCCCACCAGGGTATAGAGCACATTGCGTGTACGCGAGGACGCGGCCGGGCGGGGGTTGCTCGCAGCGGGCTTGCTCATACCGACTTCCCTTGTCTTGATCAATGCCTGGTATATCGCCAAGAGCTTTGTCGGCAAAGTGCAGTCTGTCAACCTGCAGGGAATAAGTGCCGCGAGTGAGCCCGTTGCCTCAGGCCTGGAGTTGGGCGCGCAGCGAGCTCACCAGCTGCGGCAGCGCCTTCAGGCCGGCGTCGGCCATCCATTGCAGGTACTTGCCCGACACTTCGCCCCTGACCTACGGCCCGCTGATAGAGCCTTCCGCCAAGCGCACGCTGGCGTCGCAGCTTGAATCAGTGATTCGCCAGGACATCATCAATGGCCGCCTGCTGCCGGGCAGCCGCCTGCGTCTCAAGGCACTGGCGCTGGCCTATGAGCTGGGCGTGATTGCGCTGCGCGAAGCGCTGTCACGCCTGGCGACCACGGGGTTTGTCGCGGCGACCGATCAGAATGGCTTCAGCGTGGGCCGCTCGAATAACAAGAATTGTCGCTCAGGCATCCTGAACACAAAAATAATAGGGAAGTAACATGAGGAGAGTGTTTTGTGGCTGTATGGCCGGTTTGGCGTTGGCGCCGTAGGTGGGAATGGGGACTGCGGTGGCGGCGGATGCCACTGGCAATGACACCGACTGGGCAAAGATCAATTCGCTGACCTGGCAGGAAATGGGCCTGCCACGCACTTCCCACCGCTGCAGGATTCGGTGCTGGGTGATGCTGGCGGCTGGCGCAGTGAGCTGGTCAGATACACCATCGGCATTGAACCGCGAGTCGTGCTCAGCGGTATCACCGATTTCAACCGCAACGACGATGCGCCCAAGGCCAGCTACCTTGGCCAGGGCGGTGCGGGCCTTCGCAGCCTTCGGCAGCTCCGGCCTGGTGGCAGCCCCTAAAAAAGATTTATATTCTTTAGATGAGATGTGTTTGTGTTGATAAATCTTTTATTGGGAATATTATGAGGCCTCACCGTTGAGGCAATTCCCATGGATCTCGTCACCCTGGAAATCTTCAAAGCCGTTGCCGCCGAGCTGAGCATCACCCGCGCCGCCGCGCTGCTGGGTCGTGTGCAGTCCAACGTCACCACCCGCGTGCAGCAGTTGGAACTGGAACTGGGCGTCGAGCTGTTTAACCGCGAAGGCAAGAAATTGAAGCTCAGTGAGCAGGGGGCCTTGTTCCTGAGTTATGCCAATCGCCTGCTAGCCTTGGCCGATGAAGCCCGACAGGCCTTGCACCCCACCGAGCCCCAGGGCGTGTTGCGCCTGGGTTCCATGGAGAGCACGGCGGCCACTCGCTTGCCGCTGGCGCTCAGCCAGTTTCATCAGCAATGCCCCCAGGTCCGTCTCCAGGTGCGCACGGGGCCTTCCCAGGCGCTGCTGGGGCTTCTGCAAACGGGTGAAATCGATTGCGCCCTGGTGGCGCTGCCCCAGGACCTTGATTGCACCGAGGTCGACTACCTGACGCAGCAGGGCCTGATGGGCGAGCCCGCCTTCGCGGAAACCCTGCGGCTGGTCCTGCCCCGGGGCTACACCGAAACCGACCTGGGCAGTGGCGTTTCACCCTTGGCCCTGGCGGCGTTCCAGTCCGGCTGCACCTATCGATCCATGGCCCACGGCTGGCTGGCCAGGCGTAACCCTGAAGCCGCCCTTGGCCTAAGTGTTCAGGAAGTAGGCTCCTACCACGCCATGCTGGCGTGCGTGGCCGCTGGGCAATGCTTCAGTTTCATTCCGGACGCCGTGCTGGCGCTGTCCTCGGCGCCGGGGCATGTGAATCCGCAGGTGGGCATCGAGTCCACCACCTGGCTGGTGTGGCGCGCGGGATACTCGGTAGCCTCGTTCCAGCAGGCCAGGGAGTGCCTGTGCAGCACCTATACCCAGCATTTTCCATCATCCACGAGGTAGGTAAACATGGCTGATTCACTGTGCCAGCAACTGGGCGTCGACTACCCGATCATCCAGGCGCCCATGGTTGGCGTGTCCACCCCGGCGCTGGCCGCTGCGGTGAGCAACGCCGGCGCGCTGGGCTCCATTGGCCTGGGCGCCAGCACCCCGGAGCAAGGCCGCGCGGCGATCCGGCAAACCCGCGCCCTTACCGACAAGCCCTTTAACGTCAACCTGTTCTGCCACCAGCCCGCCACGTTCGACCACGCCCGCAATGACGCTTGGCTCCGTCACGTGGCGCCGTTGTTTGCCCAATTCGACGCCACCGCGCCCACGGCCCTGAACGAGATCTACAAAAGCTTCCAGGACGACCCGGCGATGCTGGACATGCTGCTGGAGGAAAAACCGGCGGTGGTCAGCTTCCATTTCGGCGTACCTTCCACTGACTGGGTTGGCCGTTTCAAACAGGCCGGTATCTTCACGCTGGGCTGCGCCACCACCCTGGCCGAAGCGCAACTGCTAGAGCAGGCAGGGGTGCAGGCCATCGTCGCCCAGGGCCAGGAAGCGGGTGGTCACCGTGGGGTATTTGACGACCGGCCGGGCCAAGATGCGCAGATCGGCCTGTTCGCGCTCGTACGGCTGATAGCCTCGGGGGTGCAGGTGCCGGTGATTGCCGCAGGCGGCATCATGGACGGCGCCGGTATCAAGGCCGCATGGCAACTGGGGGCCAGTGGCGTGCAGATGGGCACGGCGTTCATCCTCTGCCCGGAGTCAGCGGCGAGCGCCGAACACCGCACCGCGCTGAACAGCGCGAGGGCCTATGACACACGCCTCACCAGCGCCATTTCCGGCCGTTCGGCCCGGGGCTTGGCCAACCGTCTCTACCTGGAAGCCAGCCAACCGCAGATGCCGCTGCCCGCCGAATACCCGTTGGCCTATGACGTGGCCAAGGCATTGCACACCGCCGCCAGCGCCAAGGGCTGCCACGACTTTGCTGCCCAGTGGGCCGGGCAGGGCGCCCCGCTGGCCCGCGCGCTGCCGGCGGCAGAGCTGGTGCGCGTGTTGGTGGAGGAAATGCGTGGCCGTATCTGAAGCGGTTACACGTAGCGCTAGAACCGATATTTGACCCCCACCATCGCATCATAGCCATGGTTGTTGCCGTCAAAGGCTTCGCGATAACCAGCCGATACGGTGAAGGTGGTTTGCTGGTCGGCCTGATAGTCAACGCCCAGGTTCACTTCGCCCCAAGTACCGTCCAGGTTTGCCTCGAAGGGAATGTAGCCTGTCTCTGACGAGAACTCGGTTTTCGGCTGGCCCTTGAATTCGTGCCACACGCTGGGGCGCAGCCAGCCCTGGGTGCGCTGGCGGGTATGGTCACTGCCTTCGGTCTCCCAGTCCTTGGCCAGGCGTACGCCCAGGCGGCCGATCAACGAGGTCACGTCGCGAAAGCGCACGTTGGCGCCCAGGTCGTCGCTGCTGTCCAGGTCCACATGGCTGTAGATGACCTGCGCCTGGGGTTCGAGCCACAGGTCATTGTCCATCTTGAGCGGGTAGCCGGCCTCCAGCGAGCCGGTGTAGCCCCAGCCCTTGGTCTCAAGTTTTGCCAACTGGTCGGGCTGCGCCTCGATGTCGTAACGACTGACCTGCAGCACGCTGTCCAGGTACCAGCCGGCCGGGCCGAAATGGGTCCAGTAGCCGCCCAGGCTGTAAGCGCGCAGGGTATCGTTGCCGGCATTGGCACCGGTGTAGTGGCTGACGCCGGCATCGATGCTGCCGATGGCCAGAGACACACCGGCCTGCTCATGGCTGCCGTCGGTGCGCACCTTGCGGTACAGGTCGGTGCCCACCTGGAAGGCAGTCAAGTCGTAGTTGTACTGTGGCGTGTCGCCCAACGCATTCTTGCGCTGGCTGTCCTGGGTGCCGCTGCGGTAGATCACCCGGCCCCAGCCCATGGAGGGACCGCCGGTGGCCTGGTCTTCCTTGGGCAAGGGCTCCCAACTGTTGTCACGTTCCTCGCCCACGCGCTCGTGCAGCGTGTCGATCAAGGTGCGGTTATACACCAGCGCCAAGGCCGGCAACGCACCGTATAGAGAGACCTCGGGCCGGTAGTTCGGCGTTGGCGGTTGCGGTGGCTCGGGTGGTTCGGGCGGCGAGGGCGGGGTGGGGTCTGGCGGGGTGGGCTCCACGTCGGAGCGCAGGTACCAGGTACCGGTGCCACTGCCATTTTCGGCGCCCCGGTACAGCTGGTATTCATACGGCCCGGCCACCACCCGCCGCGCCAGGCTGAAGGCATCGGCGCTGCTCGCTGCGGCGCTACTGTCGAGCAGGGTCACCACGGCAATGCCGTTGCCCTGGGTCAGGGCGCCACGGCCGCCGACGTTGTTGACCACAAGGCCCGTGGCGCCACCCGCGCCCGTTTGCGTCGAGTCCACCACCAGCATGTCCGAGCGGCTGTTGGCGCCGCCTTCGTTCAGTTCAGTATTGAGCAGCAGGCGGCCGCCGTTGGAAACAAACACGCCACCGCCGTCGCTGCCCGCCACTTGGGCATTGCTGATCAGCAGCACATTGCCCACCTTATCGCTGCCACCGGTGAGGTCGATCACGCCGCTGTTGGTGAAGGTTTGCACCCCCAGCAACTGCGCTTGCACCGCACCGCCCAATACCGGTGCGTTGGCCGCCTGGCCCAGCGGCACAAAGGCACCGCTGGTGTCGAAGGTGGTGATGCCCGTGGCCGGCTGCGCCGCCAGGCTCAGGGTACCCAGGTTATCGATACTGTTGCCACTGGCAGTGCCCAGGTTGCTGCGGGCCACGCCCCAGGTATCGCGGACGCCATCGCCGTCGCTGTCGGCGTAGTTGCGCAGCGTCCATAACCCAAGGTTGCTGATACTGACTTGGGACGTTGCCGCGTTGATAGCGCCTTCGATCTCGCCACTGTTGGTGAGGGCCAGGGTAGCGTCGGGGCCGCTGGCATCACCCAGCACGGCAATGTCGCTGAGGGCACTGATGGTGCCGGTGTTGGTGAGTGTCTGGGTAGTGCCACCCAGTGATACGCCGGTGCTGGTGCCCCAGCCGCCGGACAGTACCGCGCTGTTGTCGACGACCACGGTGCCGCCCTGGGTCAGCGCGTCGATGGCCGAGGATTGGCTGCCGTGGGTGGTGATGTTGCCGCTGTTGTCGACGCTGATGTCCGCGGCCCCCGTGGCCTCGGCCAGGATGCCCTGGCTGGCGGTGGCGCCCAGGGTAGTGATAGCACCCTGGTTGACGAGGGTTTGCGTACCGGTGGTCGACTGCGTTCGAATACCCCGTTGATTGTTACCTCGTGCAATCAGTTCACCGCTGTTGCTCACCGCCACGGCGCCCGTGCCGGTTCCGACGTCGAAGGCATTGCCGGCCAGTATGGCCGCGCCCGCGCCATTCACGTCGATGCGGGTGCCGCTGAAGGTCACGCTGACATCGCCGCCGCCCGTCAGGGCCTGCAGGCCAAACGAGCCGAAGCCACTGCCCTCGCCGCTGCCGGTGTTGGAGTGAGTAATGAGCGTGCCGCTGGCGTTGATTACCACGCTGCCCTGGGGCGCCGTGGCGTAGATGGCGTTGGCGTTGCCATTGAAGGTTTCGATGCGCTCGCCGCTGTAGTCGATGACCACATTGCCCGTGGCCGCGTCCACGCGTATACCCCCCGCAGCCGCGCCACTGGCAACGATATCGCCGCTGTAGGCGACACGTGCATTGCTGGCGGCGGTAATCAGGATGCCGAAGGCGCGCAAGGTATTCAGGCCACCGTGCACAATAATGTCGCCGCTGCCGCTGACCGAAACGTCGCCAGTGCCACGCTTGATCACATAAAGCGCCCGCGAGCCGACGGTGTCGGCGGCGTTGCCCACCTCAAGAGCGCCATTGTTCTCGATGCTGATCGAACCGGTGGAACCGACATTGTCGTTGACGTAGATACCGTGGCCACCGCCGCCCGTGGTGGTGATGGCGCCACTGTTGACCACGTTGACGCTGCCCGTGGTGGACACCGCGCGGATGCCGAAGCCGTTGAGGCCATTGGTGGTGATGGTGCCGCTGTTGGTCAGTTGCGTGCTGCCGGTACCGCCTTCGGTGAAGATGCCGAAGGCATTGGTGCCCATGCCCATGAGGGTGGCGGCGTTGGTGACCGTGGTGTTGCCGTTGATCGCACGGGTATGCACCCCGGCGTGGTTACCGGTGCCGGCCTGGGGGTCATTCTCGTCATCCAGATTGGGATCACCCGCAGAGAGCGGGTCGTTGTTATCGACGATCAGGGTGTTGCCCGCGCCCACGTTCGCGGTGACGTTGCCGCTGCCCGTGGCCTTCAGCCAGATACCGTTGCCGCCATAGGTGGTGATGGTGCCCGTGCCGGCATGGTTGAAACTGATGTCGCCACCGCCGGAGGCATTGACGTCGATACCGTCGTGCTCAGTGCCGGTGATGTTATTGCGGATAGTGAGCACCGCACCACTGGCCACCGACACCGTTGACAGGCCCGAGCCGGCGTTGCTTACGCCGATGCCATCCTGGCCGGCACCGATCAGTTGAACCAGGTTGCTGCCGCTGCCCACCTGCACACTGGCGGTGCCAGGTGTGACGAGGCCGAGTACCTGCGCCAGCACCGCGTTCAAGGCCGAGGGCGGGGTTGAGGTTACCGTGGTGCCATTGAGGGTGATGCCGGCATTGGCATTGGTGGCCCGCGCCAGTACCGACACCCCGGCCGTGGTGCCGATGGTGGTACCGGCCAGGGTGGTGAGGCTGGCTTCGTTGCCAGCGGTGGGCGTGCAGCTTTGGCTGACGCTGTAGTTGCCAGCGGCCAACGGGCCACACGCGCCTTGAGCGGTTTCGCTGCCAGCGGCCAGAAGGGCGCTGGTGATGGCCAGGAACAGGGCGTTGCAGTGCTTTGCCGGCAGGGCACCCGCCGTGCGGTACAGGGACATGCGAACCTCCATGTGCGTGCGCGTCCCTGATGCCTGGGCTTTTTGCCCCTTTTTGTGCTTCTACGCCGTTTGACTTGCCCGCCGTGACAACAAGCCGACTGTTCAGGGTCGCTCTTTTGTCCATGTAATGTAGCTTAATGTATCTCAATTGCTACTCGGCGACTTAATGACCCGCAGCCGCTGCCGGCAGGCTGCGCGGGGCCAGCGCCTTGCTGAAGATCTCAGGTGCATGCGAGGGCCAGTGGAGCAGGGCGGCAGTGGCTACGACTCGGCGGTTACGCAGGTTCAGGCGTCAGGATCACTTGACGTGCAGGTCATCCAAATCCGGCGCGGTTTACTTACGCTTCTGCAAGATATCGGCAAGCCCAGCCAGGATGGCCATATCCTCGGCGCTCAGCTTGCCGCGTGCGACGGCCAGCGTCAGCTTCTTGATGATTTCCAACGCCCGAGGATCGGCATTTTCCAATAACCCATCCACGTTGGACGCAGTTGGAGGCACTTCTTGCCAGGCGGTTGGCGGATGCACCAGCGTGCCCATGACCAGGCCAATTTTCTGTTCCAGATTGTGCGCCGCTTTCTCCCCGAGCACGCGATGGCCATTGAGGATTTGGGAGAGATAAGAGGCGTCGAGGTCGTGAAGGTCGGCAAAGTCTTTTTGGCTTCGGGTGCCGATGACTTGACGCAGCGCTTCGATTCGAAGGGTTTTGATATCCATCCATCGATACTGACAATGCATTAGCAATCAGTAAATTGCATTTAGCTATTGATAAATAAATTAGCATTCTGTGATTTTGGTTTTCCAATTGTTGTCAACTGCTCAAGGACGTACCTCATGATGACCACCGACAGTGTTACCGCAGCCTATTCGTTTTGCCGCACCGCGAGTGACCAGCCGTTGTTTTCTTTTTTGTGATTTTGCCGCCGGTACGCGCTCTTTGCCGGAACACGGAGCGCGTCGCTTTTTTCAACCACGCCCCCTTCTCGCACGTACTGTTGGATTTCAATGTTTCGTCGCTTGCGCATCCAGGTTATCCATTGGAGTCGTTCGGTGTGGCCCTGTGATTCGATCAATAGCAGGAATTGCTGGCGCCAGCGTGTGGCGGCGCCCATGCCAATGCCCGAGCCTTTCTTCAGGTCAGGTATGCCATATCCGTCCATCACTCTTTTGAGAAAGTCGAGCCACTCGATCATCGCCCGCTGCTGGGCGGCGATCTGATCCGAAGGTTGCAGGATTTTGCGCGTATGGCGAGTGACCCACCACTCATGCAGGTCATGGGTAGTGCTCACCCATGACGGCGTCCACTACGGGGCCCCCCGAGTAATACAGCTTGAACCCCGTCGTCATGGCCGCGGAAACTTGAGTGCTGGACCAACCCGCCAGCATGTAAAGCGCAAAGGTCGACCAGCGATCTCGCCGATTCGAGCGCTGTCGCACCAAGGGCAAACCGTACGCAACGCCAAGCAAGTCGTGCAGGTAGCGGATCAGGCTGTCGGCTTCCGCTCGCAACTTGGTGGGCAAGCAAGCGTCATAGTCCGCCAGCCTACGCTTGGCAGCGCCGGGTAGCGGGCGTTGCAACATCAGGGTTCACTCCGGCAGGTTCAAGTGATCGAGTCGATATCGAACGTGTACGGCGCGCCGATCACATGGCCGCCGATGATCGTGGCGATGGCCTCTTCATCGCTCATGACCAGCGCAGGCGCCATGGCCAATGGGTGTTCGCTGGTGTTGTCCGGATGGGCGTTCCAGCGGGCCAGCGCATTGGCGAGAACCTGCGGCGTGGCTGCCACTGAACCATACACGTCGCTTTGCGTGACTGTTTTGAAGCGCAGCGTGGCGAGGCGCTGCTGGGTTGTTTCTACTTTGCGTCGTTCATTGCGCAGAGTTTGCTGAAGTTCTTCGCGCCGAGCCTGCATGGCCTGACCCAACCAGCTGGGGCTCTCGTCAAGTTGGCGGTTGATGCTCGTCAAGGCTCGGTCCACCCATTCGAATTCGCGCTCGGTCACCAGGCTCCTTTGACCTTCGAGCGCTTCCTGCCAACGCCGCAAAGTGGCCCAGCAGTTGGGAATGTAGCCGCCCACCATCGAGTGGTTGGCCCCGCGCAATATTTGGCCCAGAAGTGGCGCCCGCTCCGGCAGGCCGTCGGTTTGTTTCAGCGCCCTGGCGCAGGCGTGCTGGGTGATGGTTTCGCAGCCGGGCGCCCAGAGGATTGAAGAACGGTGGCCGTTTTCGAAGGTCACGGGCATGAAATGGCGCAGGTGGCCATGATGTCCATATGGGTCGCCGCGGGCGTTGACCAGGCCTGCTGCGAACAGCGTCATGCCTGTGGGGACGTTGACGAACGTTAGTATCGAGCCTGCGCCATAGGTGGGTGAGGAGGTGTTCATCCAGGGGGCCGGGACGCTGGGTACTGGATCGTCGTGGTTGACCATGCGGTAGTGAACCAAGTCGGCGGCGCCGTCGATGAAAGTACTGTCTGCAGCGCGGGGGGCGCCGTAGGTGTAAAGCACAATATCGTAGTCAAAGCCTTGCCGACGTCGCAGGACTTCGGAAAGCAGCAGGGCGATTGCGCCGCCGAGGCTGTGGCCGGTTATGAGCAGTTTTTGAGTGGTATGGAATTTATCCAGGTACGTGGTCACGAATGCTTCCAGAGCTTGGGTAGCACCATGAAATCCGTCATGAACTCTGCCACCTCCTTTGAACGGAACCTGTGTTGCGTCGGCATCTCGGATGAAGTCTGCCAGTTGGGCACTGCCGCGCACGGCAATCAGGACCACTTCATCGCTGTGGGAAATGAAGGCCTGGGTGTTGGTGGAATCGGCTTGGTCCGTATCGTCGAAGAAATGCAGCGAAGCGGGATTTTCCTGATCCGGGCCTAAAGTGGCGCTGTTTAGCTCGCGATACAGTTCTGGGTCGAACGGCGCGATCTCCAATCGTTTGGAGTAGGGGACGTCTTCAAGCAGAGGGTAATAGTTTGGCTGTTTCGGCTGGTCAGCGTCTACTTGCCAAAGCTCTTCGAATTTTCCCAGTGCTTCACCAAACCAGTTGCCGCTGGTGGGTTGGTGCGGGAAGGTCACCTGTTGCGCCGTCACCGGGTGCTCGTTGGGCGATTGGCCGAACGCGGTGTAGCTGAGCGTGGACATGAGTGCCAGCTGGTAGAGGTTTAGCGCGCAGAATTCATTGCCTGTCGAAAAAAGAGGGCGTAACGCCCGAAGTGGCCGAACCTCCAGAATATGCTTCTTGTTGGGCATCAAGGCCAAGCCGCACAAAGGCTGAGCGTCAGGTGACTTATTTGATAGTGCTACAGAGGGCGCGTTGCAAATAAGTGCGCGTGCCCCGGCTTGAGCGGGGAACGATGCCGGGACTTTAGGCGGGAGATGGGCGACATGCCGGACCAAGTCACGAACTTCGACTTGCCAGAATAGCTCGGCAGGGTGCTGGGCTCGGTTGAGGGTGGTGCGTTTGCCGTTAGGATTGCAATAGACGGTCTGTTCGGCGCGGACTTGGAGTTCGGTGATGGGTAGGGGGTAGAACGCTCTATCAGAAAGCCGCGTGTACATTTCATTGCTGCCGGAGTAAACAGCATTGAACGATAACAAGATTGGGCCGCAAAAGTGGTTATTTACTTCGCCTATCCCGTAGGGGTCCAGCTTTCCGTTATAGTGTTGCCCTTCGCAATCCGTGGCCTCCCAATGTAGCCCGGCATAGAACGTCCCGTCACCAAACTCATCAATCAATTGAAAGTGCGTGATGTAACCTTGTAAGGGGCAGTTATGGATTTTTCCATTGGGTGGAGATATGGATTTAGGTGAGGACGTGTTAATCGACATTTGTGTCTCCACGCTCTTGGCAATTTGGATAAACGGTGCATGTTTGTCCGTTTGGCATTTTGAAATCAGTAAATTGTGGTGGGTCTATACAGCGCTCTTCGTTTGTTGTGCCCCAACGACCAGTACAAGGCCGCCAACCCAAGTCGGTTTGTACCCACCACCCTTTGTAATAAGGCTTTTCCTCTGTGGCTAAATTTATTTTTAAGGAGATGGTTTTTCCTGATAGTTGATTGAGTTCTATAGCTGCAAATGGTCGGCTCCGGATCAGGTCGCCATGTGCGGTTATACTTTTGCAATCAAGTATCTTCACAATGCGTCTCGAGGGTCCTGTTGTACGAAACATCCACTGGCATTGCCCCGAAAAACTACGTTTACCTTCGGCGTCAAATGAAGATTTATGCAGGTCGTCCAGGGTCTCTCGAATGGCGACGGTGGCTTTGGCAACACCAATATCGCCTGAGTCATCGCCGTAACTGGCATTGATATCCAACTCCACGCTATGCACGACTAACTCGCAGCCATTACGAACTCGGCGAATCTCGATCTCGGCGTCAGGTTGATAGCGCTCACGCCACTTGCGGTTAAATACAGGCTTCAAATTATCCTTCCGGGGCACGGTGCATGTTTGGCCGGCCCCAGGCACATAGTTAACGGTCGCGGTATAGGCAAAGTTGGGCGGCAGATCCGCCGTGAAGGTGAAGGTTTCAGACTTAGGGGCGCCGGAGCAGCCCGTCAACACAGCAACCGCGGCCAGTAGCGCAAGATTCCTCATGATTGAGCTTCCTTCCGTACATTGCGCCAGGCGTACTGCACCCGATCGAAATGATCATCTTGTGATTCAAATTCCTTTGGCTGCCAATGCCGGGGCGGGGTATTGTCCTTGGCGATCAGGCTCGCCTCCAGCACCAGTGCAATACGCTCGGGCGCCGTCCAGCCCCAGGTCTGCGCCAATGCCAATTGCTCTTTCAACCAGTCACCGGGGTTGCACACCGCGGCCAAGGTGGCAAAGGCGTCCACCTGTTCGGCTAGCAGATACTGGTAGGCGTTGTCGTGGAGCACGGCGGCCTGTACCGACTCCGCTGGCGGCAGGCTCAACCAGGCAGGATCGTCCGGCGGGGGGTGAGGCCCCGGTGCCGGATTGTCGACAGCGGCCCATCCTTCGGTCGTCCAATAGCACACGCTGGCCATCGGCCCCAGGTAGACGGGATATTCACCCTTGGGTAGGGCGGCCAACGCCTTGGCCAGCACCCGGTTGTCGTGGAAGCGATAAAGCGCTTGTTGCGGCCGCTGCCCTACGATCAACCGTTGCCGCCAGTGTTCAACCAATTCAGTGATGGTGAACTCGCTGCTGGCCAGCCACCCCCAGTGTTGATCCGCCGCCTTGAACAAGGCGTGCGCGGTGGGGTGCTGGGGGTCGAGGGGCATCAGGTACGGACCGTGATCCACCAGCGCCGCCGCTGCGGTTTGCGCATACAGGCCGACGTAGTCGCGGTAGTCCAGCGTGGCCATCAGCGCATTGCGTGCGTCACGCTGGCCGTCGCTGTCGAGCATCAGGTAAACGCTGCGGCCCAAATGCTGTTGAGTGTCCAGCCAACTGTTGATCATGCGCTTTCCTTGAGGTTGCACAGCCCGTCGCGGCAGGCTTCGCACAGCGGGCAGAAATCGGCGGCGCTTTGCCGGGTGAGGGTCATCAGTGCCAGTTGCGCGGGGGTGAGGGGGATGGCGGCCAGGGCGCTGGAGCCGGGCCTGGCGAGGCCCGGCAACGGTGCGCCGCCCTGCACGATGGGGACGCTGCTGAAAATCCCGCCGCCATTGATCACCAGGTGGTGGCCGCCCGCGAACACGCTGAACTCGGCGCCGGCCTCGACGCTCAGCTTGGCGCCGGATTTGATGTGCAAGTGCGTGCCGGCTTCCACCACCAGTACCTTCGCTGCCTGGGTGTAGCTGTTACCGCTGACGGACGTGAGGTCGTCGGCCTCCAGCACCGTGGTGCGGTTGCCCGCAGTGGTGCGGCTTTCCGCGCCGCTGACCAGGGTGAAACTGTCGTTGGCTATCTGTTCGCGGCGGTCGTTGCCGATGTTGATGAGGCTGTCGTTGAGTACGTCTTGTTGCAGGTCTTTCTGGGCGCGCAGGTACACCTTTTCCTGCCCGGCGCGGTCTTCCAGGCTCAACTCGTTGTAACCGCCGGTGTGCGGCGTGCTGTGACTGCGCAGCACGGTCTTGCTTTTGTTTGCGGGCAGCGGGTAAGGCGCCAGGTTGCGGCTGTTGATCACGGCGCCGGTGATCAACGGGCGCTCGGCCAGGCCGTCCATGAAGCTGACGATGACTTCCATACCAATGCGTGGAAGGGTGGTGACGCCAAACTGGGCACCGGCCCAACTGCTGGCGACCCGCACCCAACAACTGCTGTGCTCGCCGCTATGGGCGGCGCGGTCCCACTGGAACTTCACTTTCACGCGGCCCAGGTCGTCGGTGAATATCTCTTCGCCCTCGGGGCCGGTGACCACGGCGGTTTGTGCCACCAGTGGGGAGCGGGGTGCGGGTAATGGCGGGCGGTAGGGCGTCAGTTCTGGGATGGCGCGGAAGCGGTTGCGGTAACCCTGGGTGAAATCATCACGGCCGGCATCCGCCTCGGGTGTTGACTCCTCAAGCACCTGGGGCTGTTTTCCAGCGTGGTGAACCTCCAGCAGCAACCAGCGAGCGTTGCAATTGATACGCGGATGGCTTTCCAGCAGCAGCAAGTGGCCGCTGCGCAGATTCGGTTGGTCGCCGTGGCCTTCGGCAACCTGAACCTCTACGCCCTGACGTTCACGCGCTTGCCGGGTGAGGCGCTTGCCGTGCTCCTCGCCGGTGTACAGCCCGGGGTAACGGTAAACCTCCAGGTCAACGCCTTGGGGACGATCGCTTTGGGTGTGCAGGCGGTGGTTGGGGTTGCGCAGGTTGTAATCGCGCTGGCTGACCAATGTTGGCCGCGTGGCGAAGCCCACCGAGAAGTCGCGTATCACAGGCTGGTCTGCCACCATGCCGCTGTCTTGCTGATAGGGCGTGGCCGGCAGGAAAGGGAAAAATGCCTGGTTGTCGGAGAACACCAGCAGGTGCTCGTCGCGGCTGTGCTGGAAGTGGAAGCTGATGGACTCCTCCGCGCACAGGCGGGTAATGAAGTCATAGTCCGACTCATCGAACTGCACCACGTAATCGCGGCGTTCGGCGGGCGCAGGTTCGATATGGAAACGGAACGCGTCGGCCAGAATCCAGTGATCCTTCAACACCAGGGTAATGATTTCAGGGACGGTGCGCTGCTGGAAAATGCGATTGTTGCGGCGGTGTTGCAAGCGATGCAGCCGCGGTTTCAGCGTGAGGCTGTAACGGGTCAGGCGATTGCCGCTTCCACCGATGCGGATATTGTCGATGATGCCGTTAATGAGTTCCTCGCCCGGCCCGAACACCAAACTGGCCGTGCGCTGGAGCAGTGGTTGAATGTCAATGTCGGGGTTTTCGCTGACCAACACCAGGTTGATGGCGAAGAGCTGCGACAGGCCTTCGTGACCGTCGAACGCTAGCACCTGGAAGTCGTGGCCGATGCCGTGAATCTCGAAAGTGAAGGCGGCTGCGTTGGCCGGTGCAAACATGCGGCGTTCCTTGCTCTGTGGGTAGTGGCCGGGCTGGAGCTGGGGCATTTTGTGCATCAGGACCGCGGGCGCAGGCGGGGAAATATGCCCGGGTGGGAGGAGGGGGTATGTAGGATAATTCCCAAGGAGTTGTGGGGGCTTTCGGAACGCTTCGGACTTGTATTTGTGCCTGCCGTTATATTCCTGCTCGACGGCGAAGAACTGCCCGCCCGGTGGTGTCGTCAGCCTGATCGATGCTGCTTTCTAGCAAATGACCGGCCAGGGTTAGATACCGGGCGCAGAGAATCACTGTAGCCGCTGCCGGCAGGCTGCGCGGCCCCCCTGAGTACACTGAAGAACCTCAGCAAGGCACAGGGCCAGCGCAGCCTGACGGCAGCGGCAGGGCATAGCCAGCGAGCCTTGAGCCGCAGAATGCTGGCAATTTTAGCCTTGCCCCCAAGGAACCTTTGCATCGCCCCCGCAGTCCTCCTCATAATCTGCAACGAGGAGCGCAAAGCTTGTCCAAATGCCTAAGGGTGCGTGCGTGGGTGAAACGTTGAAACACAATACCCCTCAGGAACTTGAGGCCGAGAACGCGCGCCTTCGCCGGTTGCTGGCGGCAGCGGGCATCAGCAGCGGTGCCGACAGTGCGACCGATGAGGCCGCACGCGCCATCGACGACGCGCGCACGCGCTATCAGTTGGCGGTAAAAGCCACCAATGACGCGATCTGGGACTGGGACCTCACCAGCAACCACGTGCAGTGGAACGAGGCGCTGGAGCGCTCCTATGGCCACCCGGTGGCGTCAGTGGAGAACACCGGCGAATGGTGGCTGGCCCACATTCACCCCGACGACAACCCGCGCGTTCATGCTTCCATTCACGCGGTCATCGACGGCGGCACCAATGACTGGTCGGACGAATACCGCTTCCGCCGGTTCAACGGCACCTACGCCCAGGTGCTCGACCGTGGCCAGGTGATCCGCGACGGGCAGGGCCGGGCGGTGCGGATGATCGGCGCCATGCTGGACCTGACCCGCATGCGCACCGCGGAGGCGGCGTTGCGGCAGAGCGAGGAGCGCTTTCGCACTATTCTGGAGACCGTGGAGGCGGCCTTCGCCATTGTGCAGGTGAAGTTCGATGCTGACGACCAGCCGGTGGACTACCGCTTTCTGGAGGCCAACCCGGCGTTCGAGCGTGAGTCGGGGGTGAACCTGCGCGGCAAATGGGTGACCGAGTTTGCCCCGGACCTGGAGCCGTTCTGGTTCGAGACTTATGGACGCGTGGCCAAGACCCGGGTGCCGATCAATTTCGAGAGTTACGCCAAGGCGTTCGAGCGCTGGTTCGACGTGCGCGCCGTGCCCGTGGGCGACCCAGTGGACCGGCAGATCGCGATCATTTTCAACGACGTGACCGGCCGCCGTGACGCTCAGGAGCGCCTGCGCAAAAGCGAAGCCGTGGCTCGCGAGAACGTGGAACGGGTACAACTGGCCCTGGCGGCGGGGGCCATTTTCGGCACCTGGCACTGGGACCTGCCCAACGATAATTTCACGGTGGATGAGGCGTTCGCCCGCGCCTTCGGCCTGGACCCGGCCCTGGGCCACGAGGGCCTGAGCCTGGCCCAGGTGGTGGAGACCGTGCACCCCGAGGACAAGCCTGGGCTGACGGCGGCCATCAATGAGGTGGTTGCCCGGGGCGGCGCCTACGCGCACCAGTACCGGGTGCGCCGCGCCGACGGCAAGTATTACTGGATTGAAGCCAACGGCCGCGTTGACCTGGCCGAGGATGGCACGCCCCTGAGTTTTCCAGGGGTATTGATAGACGTGGAAGAGCGCCGCTCGGTGGAGGCCCAGCGTGATCGGGCCACGGCCGCCTTGCGCTCGCTCAACGACACCCTGGAACAGCGGGTGGCCGAGCGCAGCGCCGAGCTGATGCGCGCGGAAGAAAAACTGCGCCAGTCACAGAAAATGGAGGCGGTGGGCCAACTGACCGGCGGCCTGGCACACGATTTCAATAACCTGCTGGCGGGCATCTCGGGGGCGCTGGAACTGCTGGGCACGCGCATCGCCCAGGGCCGCCTGACGGACGTCGACCGTTACCTGACCACGGCGCAGGGCGCGGCCAAACGCGCCGCGGCGCTGACCCACCGGTTGTTGGCCTTCTCCCGGCGGCAAACCCTGGACCCGCGCCCCACCAACGTCAATGCGCTGGTGGAAGGCATTAGCGACCTGATACAGCGCACCGTGGGCCCCAGCATTGTCGTGGAAACCGTCGGTGCCACCGACCTGTGGCCAGCGCTGGTGGACCCCAGCCAGCTGGAAAACGCCCTGCTGAACCTGTGCATCAACTCCCGCGATGCCATGCTCGAAGGCGGCAAGATCACCATTGCCACCACCAACGTCCGGGTGCAGGCGCAGGAAGCCAAGGCCCTGGACATGGCTGCCGGCGAATACCTGACCCTGTGCGTGCACGACACCGGTGTGGGCATGGCGCCGGACGTGGTCGCCAAGGCATTCGACCCATTCTTCACCACCAAGCCCATTGGCCAGGGCACCGGGCTGGGGCTGTCGATGATCTATGGCTTTGCCCAGCAGTCGGGGGGCCAGGTGCGCATCGTCTCCCAGGTAGGCGAGGGCACGTCGATGTACGTTTACCTGCCCCGGTATGCCGCAGGTGACATCAATGTCGAGAGCGCGGTCAGCAACACGGCGGCGACGGTGGTGGGCGGCGGCGGCACCATCCTGGTGGTGGACGATGAACCTACCGTGCGCATGCTCCTGACCGAGGTGTTGAGCGACCTTGGTTATACGCTGGTTGAAGCGGCCGACAGCGTCGGTGGCCTGAAGGTGCTGCGCTCGGACGTGCCCATCGACATGCTGATCACCGACGTGGGGTTGCCGGGCGGCATGAACGGCCGGCAAATGGCCGACGCCGCCCGGGAAGTCAGGCCCGGCTTGCGAACCCTGTTCATCACCGGCTACGCGGAGAGTGCGGCCATCGGCGAGGGGCAACTGGAGCCTGGCATGCACGTGCTGACCAAGCCCTTTGCCATTGATGTGCTGACCTCGCGGGTGCGAGAGCTGATGGGGCTGTAGCTGGCGGTCACGTAACCGGGCTGGGGCGCGCCAGCTCGATGCCGGCCGCACCCAGGCGCTTGAGAATCTCAAACAGCAGGTCGCTCTTGGTGGTGCCGACAATCCTCGGGCTGCCGACGTAGCCGGTGACGGTCAACGTGATGCCGTCGGGCGACAACTTGCTGAAGCGTACGAAGGGCGCAGGTTTTTCAAGAATGGCGGGGTGGCTGCGGTAGGTGTCCAACAGCAGGTTCTGCGCCTGGTCGGGACTGATGTTCAACGGCAACAGCAACTCCAGGGTCGCCACCCCCTGGGCGCTGCCACCCAGGGTGACATTGCGCAGGTTCTGCGAGATCAATTGGGAGTTGGGCACAATCACGATGGAGCGATCACTGAGCTGGATTTCGGTGGCGCGCACGTTGATCCGGCGGATATCGCCCTCCACCCCGCTGATGCTGATCAGGTCGCCGACCTTGACCGGGCGTTCGGTCAGCAGGATCAGGCCGGAGACGAAATTCTTGACGATTTCCTGCAAGCCAAAGCCGATGCCCACCGACAGCGCGCTGACGATCCAGGCCAGGTTGGTCCAGCGAACCCCCAGTGAGGAAAGGCTGAAGAGGATGACCAGGGCGTAGCCAATGTTCCCGAACAGCGTGCTCAGGGAGGCGCCCATGCCCGGGGCCATGTCGGTTTTGGGCAGCAGTTCATGGTCCAGCCAGCGCCGCAGGGACCGAACCAGGAAGACGCCAATCAACAGCGCCAGCAGTGCATTGAGTACGTGGCTGGGGATGATGTCCAGTTTGCGCAGCCCCGCGCCGCCGAGAATGTCGGCGATGCGTGTGATCAATTGGCCCAGGGTCACGCCGATACCGCCGACAAACAGGCTGATGGCGGCCAGCAGATACAGCACGGCCCGAACACCCCCCGAGACGATGACGCAGGCTTGGTCCAGGCGCCGATCGCTCAGGCCCAGCAGTTGCTTGAGCGCTTTGCCGCTGGCATGCCGGGGTGAAAAAAGGGACTCGACGCTGTCCTTGAACAACTGCAACAGCAGGTAGAAACCAGCAAAGATGATGAACACCCACACCAGTTCATAGGTGATGAAGCGGGCAAAGGAAATGTACCCGGCCAGCAGGGCGAACAGCGACGCCACCACGACAAGGCACGCCGCAACATACAGCACTCCGGTGAAGGTGCTGACCGGGGTGCTCGCCGCTTTTGCAGGTGCGGTCTGCCGACGTGCCTTGGCGGCGCGCACCAATAGGGCCAGCATCAGGCCGGTGACCACCAGTGCGATAATACCGCGGCCGGCAATCACCACTGGGCTGCTCATGCCGGCGATATTGGTGATTTGCACGGTGGTCAGCACCAGCAACGCCGAGGCAAACAGCCGGGGAAACGGGGCGAGCGTTGCTGCCATGGCATCGGCCATGGTCGGCAAGCGCCAGGAAGGGCGCGAAGTTGACAGCAAGGCACGGCCCAGCCCGGTGATCAGTACGCAGGCGTACACCACCTTTTCGAACTGCTCGCAGAACTCGCTCAGCAGTGGGGTCAAGGTGGCGTTGCGTGTGCAGCCATACATCAGCAGGTGCAACGCACAGGCAGCGGCGACCAGGCACGCCGCCACCGAGGCCAGCGCCAGTGTGCTGCGGCGCAAGCGCCCTTCGGGCACATACCGCAGGCAAAGGTGGGTCAGGCCGCGCTCCATCAGGTAACGGCCCAGGGTCCACACCAGCAACGCCAGGACAATCAACAACGAGGTCGCTAATCGATAGCCCGGTAACCAGGCCGTCGCGCCGGCCTCGCCAAGTTGGCCCATGAAAAACCCCAGGTGTTGCCGGTCCTCCTGCGCCGGGGCCAGCAACGGCGCCCAGAAACGCGGGCTGAGGATACTTTCGGTGGCCAGGGTCAGTTCATTTTCCAGCAGGTCGCGGCGAATGTCGGTGATCTGCGCCTGCAAACCGGTGGCGTTCTGCTTGATGGTCGCCAAGGCCTGCAGGGCGTCGTCTACCGCGGTTTTCTGCTGCACAAGCATGCTGCGCTGCGCCGCGATATCGGCTTTTTCCGGCGTGAGCGAACCGGTTGGCACCGGCCCCAGCACCGCCAGACGGTTTTGCAGTTGTGCCTGTTCAGGCACTAGTGCGGCCGTCAGGCGAGCGATTTCTTCGAGTACGGATTTAACCTGATTGAGGGGCCGTTCCAACTGATTGTAGTTGTTGGCTGAGGAAATCGTTTGCTTGAGACTGTCCAGTTGCAGTTGTAATACCGTGAGGTCGGCGGGGGATACGTCAACCCAGGCTGGTTTGTCTCGGTTCGCAGGTTCCGTGGTGGGCTCAACGGCCGCTGCTTCGCTGGCGAATAAATAAATAAATATTAATAATGCGCCAATCAATGACGTGTGCGTACGGCGCATGGCGTTCTCGCTCGCAGGTCAACCGTTCAGACTGATGAGGTTAGATCATGTAGGAATTATCGGAGTCGCTTCGGTAGTCATCATTGATAAACTGGCTGCCGCTGCTCGGCTGCCACTTAACATTTGGCGGTTACCGGTCATGTTTTTTCCGACTGAGGGTGGCCGCGGCGAGATGAACCTCGACTATAACTAATGATGCCTGTGCACAAGGAACTCTCCTGAAACCGCCGTCCGCTCGGTGCGGGGGTTTAATGCGTGTTTGTCGGAGGCATCATGCTGGACTACTTTGCACTGGGGCTGTTGATTTTCGTGGGGGTTGTGTTGTTTTACGGGATTATCGTGCTGCACGATATACCGTATGAAATTGCCGTACATCGCAATCACCCCCATCAAGACGCAATACATGCAACGGGCTGGGTCAGCCTGTTTACCCTGCATGCGCTGTGGCCGTTCCTCTGGATCTGGGCCACCCTTTATCAAAAGGACCGAGGCTGGGGCTTCAAGGACGGGCAAACGCCGCACGTTCACGTGGTGCACCTTGAAGAACAGGTGCGCGAACTGCAGGACCGCCTTGCCAGGCTTGAGCAGGCCAGCGGCGTCGTGCCTGTGGTCAATGAAGATACCGGCAGGGGTGACTGAACCATGGACCTGCTGTTGATATTGACCTACGCGGCGGTGTGCATTGCGCTGTTCAAGATATTTCGCATACCGCTGAATAAATGGACCGTGCCCACGGCCGTGCTGGGTGGGGTGGTGTTGATGGGTGCCTTGATATTCACGATGAACTACAACCACCCGTACTCGGAAGTCGCACGCACCTATTTTATTTCGGTGCCGGTGATACCCGTGGTGACCGCGAAAGTGATTGAGGTGCCGGTCCAGGCGAATGTTCCCCTGGAAAAAGGCGACGTGCTCTTTCGGTTGGACCCCACGCCCTTCGACAATAAGGTGAAGTCTATCAAGGCGCAGCTTTCTGTGGCAAAAGGCGATCAGTACCGGGTCAGTGAGTTGATCAAACGAGGGTTTGGTACGCCCCGCGAACTGGAAGCGGCCATGGGCCATGCCGACGACTTGCAGGCGCAACTTAATATTGCCCAGTTTGAATTGGATAACACAACGGTGCGGGCACCCAGCAAAGGCTTTGTGACCCAGGTTGCCTTAAGGCCCGGCATTATGGCGACCAAGTTTCCGCTTCGCCCCTCCATGGTGTTTATTCCTGATGAGGGCTTTTATTTTACCGCATGGATGCGCCAGAACAGTTTGTTGCGGCTCACGGTCGGGGATGAAGCGGAAGTGGCGTTTGACGGTATTCCCGGGCAGGTGTTCGCGGGCCGGGTAAAAAGCGTGCTGGGTGTGATCGGTGAGGGTCAGGTGCAGCCATCGGGTGACTTGATCAGCTATACCGGCTCACCGCCGCCGGGCCGCGTTCCGGTCATCATCGAAATCACAGACCCTGCCTTCGCGCAGTACAGCAAGCAGATGCCAGGGGGCGCCTATGGCCAGACGGCCCTGTACAGCCAGCATTTTCATCACATCGCGGCCATGCGCAAGATACTGCTGAGGATGGCCGCCTGGATGAACTACATCTTCCCGTTCCATTGAAGCGCGGGTCGCAGCCCTTGGCCGTGGGCGGCAAGGGCTGTGATGCTGCTGACCGGCTCAGTGCGCAACGTCTGGCACGGCATACACCTTGAACAGCCTTCGGGTGGTGTCGCTCACCCCGCCCAGGTACTGATTGTAGCCTTGTTCGATTTGCCCCGAGCGGTACAGCTCGCTGAGTTCGGTGTCCACCAATAGGCGGAAATCCTCGTCGCCACGGCCGATGACCATGGAGGCCGGGGCGTAGTCGAAGATGCGATCGACCACCGTCAATTCACCTTGGGGGTAGTCCTTTGCCACCTGGGTCTTGAGTAGCATGCGTTCGGACAGAAAGGCATCGGCCTTGCCATCGGCCACCAGCTTGATGCCTTCGTCGTTATCTTTGACGGTGACCAGGGTCGCTACCAAGCCAAGCAATTTGAACTCATCACGCAACCAGTCCTCGGTGACGCCACCCTCGATGGCGGCGAAGGTCTGGTTGGACAGGCCGCGGTTGAGAGTGGCGCGCCAGGTAGGGCCGGTGTGGGCCTCTTTGCCATTGATGATCTTGAGCAGCGCTTCATGGGAGTTGGCGCGCACCACCGCAGAGAGGCCGGCGGTGTAGATCGGAATGGAGAAACTGACCGTCTTGCGCCATTGCAGTGTGGCCGGCGTAGGCGTGCAGAGGATGTCGACCTTGCCCGAGCTGACACTGCTGATCTCGTCGGCGACCGTCACCGGCTGATAGCGCACTTGCAGTGACGGCAGGCCCAGGTCGGCCTTGACCTTGTCGGCGATTTTCTCGCACAGGGCCATGGCATAGCCGCTGACTTTGTCGCCGTCCTTGCCGGAGAACGGTTCGAAGTCGGGCAGGTAGCCCAAGGTCAAGGTGTTGCTGGCGCGCACACGCTCAAGCGTGCTGGCGGTGGCGATCACTGGCAGTACCGCCAGCAGGCAGGCGAGCCACAGGCCGGCGGGTTTGGCTGATTTAACGTTCATTTCCTGTTCCCCGTGTTCGTGGGTCTTGGCAATCCTGAATTAACCATCAACGCCGGCCTGGTTCGATAACCGGCAACGGGTCGACAAAGCGCTTGGCCAGGAAGCCGTACAGCAGGTAGCCGAAGGCCAGTACCAAGGTGCCGCCGAACACCGCGTCCTTGCCGCACGCGTACAGCGCGTACAGCGAATAGGCCACGGCTATCAGCAGCAGCGCTGTGTTGCGGGTGTAGGTGGAGGCGCTCGCATTGGCCTTGTACATCATCACCAGCAGCCCCGTGAGTGCGGTGACGTAGGGGATCAGGTTGGTCACTGCCGCCAGGTTCACCAGCTTGCTGAACTGCGCACTGGCGTTGGGCGAGATGGTCGACACGGCCATGATCGTTTGCAGTACGCCGCACACCACCATGCCGACGATGGGCGCGTCCATGGCCGTGACCTTGCCGAAAAAGCGCGGGAACATGGCCTGGTCCGCCGACATCTTGGCCGTTTGCGCCAAGGTGAATTGCCAGCCCAGCAGCGAACCGATGCAGGCCATCACGGCCAAGGCCATGATGATGTTGCCCACCAGCGGGGTGAACATTTTCGCGTATACCAGGGCGAACGGCGCCGAGGAGTTGGCCAGTTCGGCGTTGGGCACGATGCCCTGTATCACCGTGGTCGACAGCACGTACACCACGGCCGCGCCCAGGGTGCCGAACAGGCAGGCCAGCGGCACGGTGCGCTTGGGGTTTTCTACCGCATCCGAGGCCTGCGCCGCCGATTCCATGCCCAGGAACGCCCACAACGTCAGCGGAATGCTCTTGCTGATGGCGTCGGAGAGGGGCAGGTTATTGGGGTTCCAGGCGGCGGAGAACAGCTCTGGCTTGAAGAAAAACCAGCCGATGATGCTCAACCCCGCCACCGGAATAATCACCCCCCACACGCTGACCGCACCTATCTTGCCGGTGATGGCCGGCCCGCCGAAGTTGGCCACGATGGTCACCCAGATCAGCGCCACGGTGCCGATGAACAACGGCACGGCGCCGCTGCCCAGCCATGGCACGAACGAGGTCAGGTAGCCCACCGCCGAAATGGCGATCGCCACGTTGGCGATGGCCAGCGACAGGAAGTACAGGAACGAGCACAGGAAGAACCCGGACTTGGCATGGGCTTCCTCCGTGTAGGCGGACATGCCCCCCGAGCGCGGGCAATAGATACCGCATTGGGCAAAGCAATAGGCGATGGCCATGGAGCCGACTGCGGTAATGATCCATGACAACAGCGAAACGGCCCCCAGTTGGGCCATGTTGGTGGGTAACATGATGATGCCCGAGCCCATCATGTTGACCGCCACCAGTGTGGTGAGGCCCATCAGGCTCATCTTCTTACTTGACTCAGCCATCGCAGACTCCTTGCGTTGTCTACCGTGTTAGCCCGTTGGCCGGGCGACTTCCCGTAGCGGGAAGGGATAGTCCTACTGTTTCACCACGTAGATGCGATAGGTCGGCAGCCCCTTTGCGTCACGCTCGATCTCCACACCGTGGTTGTCGTGTTCGAACCCGGGGAAGTGGCCGTCGAACAGTTCCATGGCCAGCAGGTAGTCGATGACCGCCTGCTTGTCGGCGCCGACTTTCTCGCCGGGCATCATCAGCGGGATGCCAGGCGGGTAGGGCACGATCTGCACGGCCACGGTTCGGTCGCGCATGTCGCGCACGTCAATCTGCTCCACTTCGCCGCGCACCAGGCGCGCGTAGGTTTCGCGGGGCGAACTGACAATATCCGGCAGCACCGTGTAGGCCTGGTCCATGTTGTGCAACATCTGCGTGGCCAGCATGTCTTTGTGCATGGCCCGGGCCAGGTCTTGCAGGCCCATGTCGCCATAGTGCGCGGGGTGGGCGGCCGCCAGGTCAGGGAGTACCTGCTCGAGCGGCGCGTTGTTGTCGTAGTGCTTCTTGAACTCCATCAACCCCGCCACCAGCGAGCCCCATTTGCCTTTGGTAATGCCCAGGCTGAACAGCAGCAATATCGAATAGGGCTCGGTTTTCTCCACCACGATGCCGCGGCTCGAAAGGAACGAGGACACCAGCGGCGCCGGGATGCCGTCTTCCTCCATTTCGCCTAATAGCGTCTGGCCGGGCGTGAGGACCGTGACCTTGATAGGGTCGAGCATGCAGTAATCGTCGCCCAGGTCACCGAAGCCATGCCAGCCAGCCGAGGGTTTCAACACCCATGCATTGCCGTGGCGCAGCACCTGCGGGTCAATGTCGGCGAAGGGCACGCCGTTCACCTCATCGGGCTGCCATACGCCGAACCACCAGTCCTGGGCATTGCGTTCGCGCACCTCGTTGCCAAGGCGCACCATGGCCTGGCGAAAGGCAATGGCTTCGCCGATGGACTCGTCCGTGAGGTAGCCGCCGGCATCGTTCATCATCTTCGAAGAGACGTCGATGGAGGCGATGATGCTGTATTGCGGGGAGGTGGAGGTGTGCATCATGAACGCTTCGTTGAACAGCGCCGGTTTGACTGGCACCTTGCCCGAGCGAATGTGGATCATGCTGGCCTGGGAGAGGGCGGCCAGCAACTTGTGGGTGGAGTGCGTGACGGTCACCGTGGCGTCGTCGGCATGGCGCTCGCCGCGATGCATGCCATAGCGCCCTTCGTACAATGGGTTGAAGCGCGCGTAGGCATACCAGGCTTCGTCGTAGTGAATGCGGTCCACGCTCTGGCTCAGTTCGCGGGTGGTGGCCTGCACGTTGTAGCACAGGCCATCGTAGGTGGAGTTGGTGAGCACCGCCAGCACCGGGCGGGCGGACTTGTTGCTGGCCAATGGGCTGTCGGCCAGTTTCTGCGCCACGGCGGCCGGGGTCAGTTCGCTCAGCGGCACCGGGCCGATCAGGCCACGGGCATTGCGCCGTGGCCGCAGGTACAGCGGCACCGCGCCGGACATGTTCAAGGCGTAGTTCAAGGATTTGTGGCAATTGCGGTCCACCAGCACCGCGTCGCCGTCGGTGACCGCCGAGTGCAGCACTATCTCGTTGCTGGCCGAACTGCCACCCACCGAGAAGAAGGTAAAGTCGGCGCCGAACACCCGTGCGGCGTACTTTTCCGCGGCGTTCACCGGCCCGGAGTGGTCATTGAGTGAACCCAGTTCGCCCACCGACACGCTCAGGTCGGAGCGCAGCATCTGTTCGCCGTAGAAGTCCAGGAAGCTGCGGCCCACGGCGGTTTTCATGAAAGCGGTACCGCCGGTATGGCCCGGGGTATGCCAGGAGTATTCGTGGGTGCCGGCGAAGTTCACCAGCGCGCCGAAGAAGGGTGGCAGCAGGGTGTCCAGGTAACGCCGTGCCGCCGCTTCGATGCGGCCGGCAATGAACTCGGGGCTGTCCTCGGGGTGCCAGATGAAACCGTCTATGTGTTCGACGAAATCCAGCGGCACGCGCCCGCTGATGGCCTTGCGCATGGCAAGTATGATGGGCAGGCCGGCGGTGCGTCGACGAATCAGTCGAACCAGGTCCAGCGCCTGCTCCTGGGCGTCTTCGCACAAGCCCCAGCCGATGATGACGCAGCTGTAGGCGGGGTTGGCCAGCACGGCGATATGGGCTTCTTCCAACGAATTCGCCAGTTCAACTTCCAGGTCATGGTGTTGCAGCGCTGTAACAATAGCGTGGGCACTTCGGGAAATAATGTTGTCGTTTTGCGCCTGTTCTTTTATGACGATCAACACCGGGTATTGTTGCGACATGTCGATAGGCAGTGGGGTGGGCGAATGACTCATGAGCATCTCCTTAACGGACCTTCCGGGTGTGGGCACATGATCGCGAGGCGCAGTGCTTGCGTGGCAGGCGTTAGGGAAATACGGTGAAAAACTGTCTAAATGCGGGCAATTGGCGGTGTGGGCCAAGCCTAGTCAGTGCCATCCCATGGCCAGCAGTTAATGACGCTAGTTCGTAGGAATAAAGGTATAGGCGATTAAAGAGCCGTGGGCCGATTATTTTTCAGGCAACTAAGGAAGTTGTGAACCATCGCAATACGCGGGACCTTTGGCGGTGGCTTGGGTACCGCGCCATCCTGTAGGCGCGGACCGGGTCCGCGAAGGCCATACCCGCGCTTTGCCTGATAAACCGCGGCGCCTGTTTCGCGGTCACGGGCCGCTCCTACGCATCTGAATGGTGTGGGAGCGCCACGTCATGGTCTTAGCTGGGGACGCGCACCCAGCCTTCCATCAGCACCCGTGCGCTGCGGCTCATGATGGCCTTGATGACGGTCCAGTCGCTGCCGACTCGTTCGGCCTGGGCGCCCACGCGCAAGGTGCCCGAGGGGTGGCCGAAACGCACGCTCTGGCGTTCGCCACCGCCGGCGGCCAGGTTTACCAGGGTGCCGGGGATGGCCGCGGCAGTGCCGATGGCCACGGCCGCGGTGCCCATCATGGCGTGGTGAAGCTTGCCCATGGACAGGGCGCGCACCAGCAGGTCGGTGTCCTGGGCACCCACGGCTTTGCCGCTGGAGGCGGTGTAGGCGGCCGGGCAGGCCACGAACGCCACTTTGGGGGTGTGCTGGCGGGTGGCGGCCTCGCTCAGGTCCTTGATCAGGCCCATGCGCAAGGCGCCATGGGCGCGGATGGTTTCGAAGCGGGCCAGGGCCTGCGGGTCGCTGTTGATGGCGTCCTGCAGTTCAGTACCGGTGTAGCCGATGTCGGCGGCGTTGAGGAAGATGGTAGGGATACCGGCATTGATCAGCGTTGCCTTGAAGGTGCCGATGCCGGGCACCTCCAGGTCGTCCACCAGGTTGCCGGTGGGAAACATCGAGCCGCCACCGCCTTCTTCCTCGGCCGCCGGGTCCATGAACTCCAGTTGCACTTCGGCGGCGGGAAAGGTCACGCCGTCCAGTTCGAAGTCACCGGTTTCCTGCACGTCACCGTCGGTGATCGGTACGTGGGCGATGATGGTCTTGGCAATGTTGGCCTGCCAGATGCGCACCGTGGCGATGCCGTTGCGCGGAATGCGCTCGGCGGCTACCAGGCCATTGCTGATGGCGAACGAGCCGACTGCCGCCGACAAGTTGCCGCAGTTGCCGCTCCAGTCGATGAACGCCGAATCGATCGACACCTGGCCAAACAAGTAGTCCACGTCGTGGCCAGGGCGGGTGCTGGCATCCAGAATCACCGTCTTGCTGGTGCTGGAGGTGGCGCCGCCCATGCCGTCGATCTGCTTGCCGTAGGGGTCGGGGCTGCCAATGACGCGCAGCAGCAGTGCGTCACGGGCCGGACCCGGCTGGCGGGCGCTCTGGGGCAGGTCGTCGAGCTTGAAAAACACGCCCTTGCTGGTACCGCCACGCATGTAGGTGGCGGGTATTCTGATGTGTGCGGGGTGGGTCATGGCTTCAGTCCTCAGGCCGCAGGCGCTTGTTCGAGGAAGTCCTGGGCAAAGCGTTGCAGCACGCCACCGGCTTCGTAGATGGAGACTTCTTCGGCGGTGTCCAGGCGGCAGGTCACCGGCACTTCCAGGCGTTCGCCGTTGTGGCGGGTGATCACCAGGGTCAGGGTGGCGCGCGGCGTGCGGGCACCCATCACGTCATACACTTCCGTGCCGTCGATGCCCAGGGTGTGGCGGTTGGTGCCCGGCACGAACTCCAGCGGCAACACGCCCATGCCCACCAGGTTGGTGCGGTGGATACGCTCGAAACCTTCGGCGGCGATGGCTTGCACCCCGGCCAGGCGCACGCCCTTGGCCGCCCAGTCGCGGGACGAGCCTTGGCCGTAGTCAGCGCCGGCAATGATGATCAGCGGCTGCTTGCGCTCCATGTAGGTCTCGATGGCTTCCCACATGCGCATCACCTGGCCTTCTGGTTCCACGCGGGCCAGGGAGCCCTGTTTGACCTTGCCGTTTTTCAGCACCATTTCGTTGAACAGTTTGGGGTTGGCGAAGGTGGCGCGCTGAGCGGTGAGGTGGTCGCCGCGGTGGGTGGCGTAGCTGTTGAAGTCTTCCTCGGGCAGGCCCATTTTTGCCAGGTATTCGCCGGCGGCACTGTCGAGCATGATGGCGTTGGACGGCGACAGGTGGTCGGTGGTGATGTTGTCTGGCAGCACTGCCAGCGGGCGCATGCCCTTGAGCGACCGGGCGCCGGCCAGCGCGCCCTCCCAATAGGGTGGGCGACGAATGTAGGTGCTGTGCGGGCGCCAGTCATACAGCGGCGTGACTCTGGGGCCGGTGTCTTCGTGGATGGCAAACATGGGAATGTACACCTGGCGGAACTGCTCGGGCTTGACCGAGGTTTTGACCAGGGCGTCTATTTCCTCGTCGCTGGGCCAGATGTCCTTGAGGCGAACTTCGGCGCCGTCGGGGCCGTGGCCGAGTACGTCCTTTTCGATGTCGAAACGGATGGTACCGGCAATGGCATACGCGACCACCAACGGCGGCGAAGCCAGGAACGCCTGCTTGGCGTAGGGGTGGATGCGCCCGTCGAAATTGCGGTTGCCCGACAGGACGGCGGTGGCGTACAGGTCGCGGTCGATGATTTCCTCCTGAATGGCCGGGTCCAGCGCGCCGGACATGCCGTTGCAGGTGGTGCAGGCAAAGGCCACCACGCCAAAGCCCAACTGCTCCAGTTCCGGCAGCAGGCCGCCTTCTTCCAGGTACAGCTTGACGGTTTTCGAACCGGGGGCCAGGGACGTCTTCACCCACGGCTTGCGCGTCAGGCCCAGGCGGTTGGCGTTGCGCGCCAGCAGGCCTGCGGCGATCACGTTGCGCGGGTTGCTGGTGTTGGTGCAACTGGTAATGGCAGCGATGATCACCGCGCCGTCAGGCATCTGCCCAGGTGTCTGGGTCCAGGGCGCGGCGATACCCTTGGCGGCAAGGTCGCTGGTGGCCAGGCGCGCGTGGGGGTTGCTGGGGCCGGCCATGTTGCGCACCACGGTGCTCAGGTCGAAGGTGAGGCCGCGTTCGTACTCGGCGGTTTTCAGGCTGTCGGCCCACAGGCCGGTGCACCGGGCGTAGTCTTCCACCAGTTGAACTTGCTGGTCTTCGCGGCCGGTGAGTTTCAGGTAGTCGATGGTTTGCTGGTCGATGTAGAACATGGCCGCGGTGGCGCCGTATTCCGGGGCCATGTTGGAGAGGGTGGCGCGGTCGCCCAAGGTCAGCTTCGCGGCGCCCTTGCCGAAAAACTCCAGCCAGGCGCCTACCACTTTCTGCTGGCGCAGGAATTGGGTCAGGGCCAGCACCATGTCGGTGGCGGTGATGCCTGGTTGCAACTGGCCGGTCAGTTCCACACCGACGATTTCCGGCAGGCGCATCCACGAGGCACGGCCCAGCATCACGCTTTCGGCTTCCAGGCCACCGACGCCAACGGCGATCACGCCCAGGGCGTCCACGTGGGGGGTGTGGCTGTCGGTGCCCACGCAGGTGTCGGGGAAGGCCACGCCGCCCTGCACTTGGATCACCGGCGACATTTTCTCCAGGTTGATCTGGTGCATGATGCCGTTGCCGGGCGCAATCACGTCGACGTTCTTGAAGGCCTTCTTGGTCCAATTGATGAAGTGGAAGCGGTCTTCGTTGCGGCGGTCTTCGATGGCGCGGTTCTGCTCGAAGGCCTCGGGGTCGAAGCCGCCGCGTTCCACTGCCAGGGAGTGGTCAACGATCAACTGGGTGGGCACCACCGGGTTGACCTGCGCCGGGTCGCCGCCTTGCAGGGCAATGGCGTCGCGCAGGCCGGCAAGGTCCACCAGGGCGGTTTGCCCGAGGATGTCGTGGCATACCACGCGGGCGGGGAACCAGGGGAAGTCGAGGTCGCGCTTGCGCTCGATCAACTGCGTGAGCGAGGCGTTGAGGGTGGCCGGTTCGCAGCGGCGCACCAGGTTCTCCGCCAGTACGCGCGATACATAGGGCAGCGTGGCGTAGGCGCCGGGCTTGATCGCGTCGACGGCGGCGCGGGTGTCGAAATAGTCCAGGGGGGTGCCTGGCAGGTTTTTGCGGTATTCAGTATTCATGGCGCTGGACTCGGTCACGGTGGGTCACGGAAGCAGCCTATATGTGCTGTTGTGGGAGCGGGCCCTGCCCGCGAAGAGCACACCCCGATGCGTCAACCAAACCGCGGCGTCTGCTTCGCGGGCAGAGCCCGCTCCCACATTGAAAGGCGGCTGTATCGCTGCTTTTCAGCGTTGTTCTATTGGGGTGTACGGGCGCTGCTCAACGCCTACGTACTCGGCGCTCGGGCGAATGATGCGGTTGTTGGCCCGCTGCTCGAATACATGCGCGGCCCAGCCGGTCAGGCGCGAACACACGAAAATGGGCGTGAACAGCTCGGTCGGGATGCCCATGAAATGGTACGCCGAGGCGTGATAGAAGTCGGCGTTGGGGAACAGTTTCTTCTGCTCCCACATGGTCTTGTCGATGGCTTCGGAGACAGGGAAGAGCACAGTGTCACCGACCTCGGCCGCAAGCTTTTTCGACCAGCCCTTGATCACCTCGTTGCGCGGATCGCTGTCTTTGTAGATGGCGTGGCCGAAACCCATGATCTTGTCCTTGCGCTCCAGCATGCCCAGGGTGCCGCGCACGGCTTGCTCGGGGTTGCGGAACTTCTCGATCATGGCCATGGCCGCCTCGTTGGCGCCGCCGTGCAGTGGGCCGCGCAGGCTGCCGATGGCGGCCGTGACGCACGAATGCAGGTCGGACAGGGTGGAGGCGCACACGCGGGCGGTGAAGGTTGAGGCGTTGAATTCGTGCTCGGCGTAAAGAATCAGCGACACGTTCATCACCTTGCGGTGCAGCTCGCTGGGCGCCTTGCCGTGCAGCAGGTGCAGGAAGTGGCCGGCTACGTCGGGCTCGTCACTGGTGCAGTTGATGCGCACGCCGTGATGGCTGAAGCGGTACCAGTAGCACATGATCGCCGGGAAGGCGGCCAGCAGGCGGTCGGTGGCGTCATGCTGCTGGTCGAAGGTTTTTTCCGGTTCCAGGTTGCCCAGGAACGAGCAGCCGGTGCGCATCACGTCCATGGGGTGGGCGTTGGCCGGAATGCGCTCCAGCACTTCCTTCAGCGCCTTGGGCAGGTCGCGCAGGGTGCTCAGCTTGTGCTGGTAGTGGTCCAGGTCCTGGTGGTTGGGCAGCTCGCCATACAGCAGCAGGTAGGCCACTTCTTCAAACGTGGCGTGCTCGGCCAGTTCGCGCACGTCGTAGCCACGGTAGGTCAGGCCGGCGCCCGCCTGGCCCACGGTGGACAGGGCGGTCTGCCCGGCCACCTGGCCACGCAGGCCGGCACCACTCAATACTTTTGCTTCGGCCATGGTTGTCTCCATTCTTGAATTTATTGTCTGGATTCACGGTGTTACATAATTTTCATGGGCCCTGGTGTTGTGGGTCAGGCCTTTTTCTGGGCGAACAGGGCGTCGAGCTTCTGTTCGAACACGTGGTAATCAATGGCGTCGTACAGCTCCATGCGAGTCTGCATGGTGTCGATGACATTTTTCTGCGTGCCGTCGCGGCGGATGGCGGTGTAGACGTTGTCGGCGGCCTTGTTCATGGCGCGGAAGGCCGACAGCGGGTACAGCACCAGGGAAACGTCCACCGACGCCAGTTCTTGGGTGGTGTACAGCGGCGTGGCGCCGAATTCGGTGATGTTGGCCAGGATCGGCGCGCGCACGCGGTCGGCGAACAGTTTGTACATGGCCAGTTCGGTGATGGCTTCAGGGAAGATCATGTCGGCACCGGCCTCGATGCACGCTTCGGCGCGGTCCAGGGCGGCGTTCAGGCCGTCCACGGCCAGCGCGTCGGTGCGCGCCATGATCACGAAGCTGTCATCGGTGCGCGCGTCCACGGCGGCCTTGATGCGATCGACCATTTCCTGCTGGCTGACGATTTCCTTGTTCGGCCGATGGCCGCAGCGCTTGGCGCCCACCTGGTCTTCGATGTGAATGGCCGCAGCGCCGAACTTGATCATCGACTTGACTGTGCGCGCCACGTTGAACGCCGAAGAGCCGAAGCCGGTGTCCACGTCCACCAGCAGGGGCAGATCACACACGTCGGTGATGCGGCGCACATCGGTGAGCACATCGTCCAGGCCGCTGATGCCCAGGTCCGGCAGGCCAAGGGAGCCGGCGGCCACGCCGCCACCGGACAGGTAAATGGCCTTGAAACCGGCACGCTTGGCCAGCAGCGCGTGGTTGGCGTTGATGGCGCCTACCACTTGCAGCGGATGTTCACTGGCCACGGCATCACGGAAGCGTTGACCGGGGCTGTTTTTATTGTTCATGACTCACCTCTCAGGCTGGGTGGAAGCGTCGGCGTAGTGACGCTCGATATTGCGACGCGATGCACCGATATGGCGGCGCATCAGCAATTCGGCCAATTCGCCGTCGCGGTCGGCGATGGCGTCAAGAATACGGTGGTGTTCGGCGAACGCCTGGCGAGGGCGGTTGGGGGTGGCCGAGAACTGGATACGGTACATGCGCACCAGTTGGTACAGCTCGCCACACAGCATCTGCACCAGGGTGCGGTTGCCGCTGCCCTGGATGATGCGGTAATGAAAGTCGAAATCGCCTTCCTGCTGGTAGTAGCCCACGCCGGCCTGGAAAGCTGCGTCGCGCTCGTGGGTGTCGAGCACATGGCGCAGTTCGTCGATTTCGGCGTCGCTCATGCGTTCGGCGGCCAGGCGGCAGGCCATGCCTTCCAAGGACTCGCGGATCTCGTACAGTTCGATCAGCTCGGCATGGCTGAGCGAGACCACCCGTGCCCCCACATGGGGAATGCGCACCAGCAGCCGCTGGCCTTCCAGGCGGTGGATGGCCTCGCGCAGCGGCCCGCGGCTGATGCCGTAGGTACGGGCCAGTTCCGGCTCCGAGATTTTGCTGCCGGGGGCGATATCACCTTTCACGATAGCGGCCTGGATACGTCGAAAGACGTTTTCGGACAGCGTCTCGGTGTCTTCATGGATGAGCATATTGTCGACACGTTGTAGTTTTGTTTGAGTGAAATTAACGTTATGTGCGATTTTAGTCAAAGGAAAAAGAGAGATTGTCGACAATGATCGAATTCAACCCGCGTGGCTGCTGCCGCCAGGCTGCGGCGACACATCGGCGCAATATTCGGGGTTTTCTGCATCGCCCGCTGCTTTACAATGGCCGCTCATTCGCGGGAAACCATTGCCATGCCTGACGCCTTCACGTTCCTTGAATCCCCGGTGGGGCGGCTTACCCTGGTGGCGCGCGGCCCGAAGCTGGCGGCTATCTTGTGGGAAGAGGACCGGCCCAGCCGCGTGCGTCTGGGTGAATTGTGCGAGCAGGAGGACCACCCGATGCTGATGCGCACCGCCACTCAGTTGCAGGAATACTTTGCCGGGCAGCGGCAGCAGTTCGACCTTGAGCTGGATTTCGCCGGCACCGATTTCCAGGTACAGGTGTGGCACGCACTGTTGACCATTCCTTTTGGCGAAACCCGCAGCTACCTGGACATCGCCACGCAACTGGGCAACCCCAAGGCCGTGCGCGCGGTGGGCGCCGCCAATGGCCGCAACCCGATTTCCATCATCGCGCCGTGCCACCGGGTGATCGGCAGTTCGGGCAACCTCACCGGGTTTGCCGGTGGGCTGCCGGCCAAGCAGTACCTGCTTAACCTGGAACGTCGCGACCTGTTGTCGATGTGTTGAAGGCCTGCACCAAGGCCTGTACCACCACATCGACCCGCGCCGTATGGCGCAGGTCGGCGTGGCTGACCAGCCACACTTCATAAGGCTGCGTACGCTGGCGCTCGGGCCACACCCGAATCAAGCCGTCGCGCAGGCCCGCGACCAGCGGCAGCTCGCCCAGCCCCAGGCCGGCGCCGATGGCCTGGCGTATCAGCAGGCTGGTGTTGGCACTGCACCCCAACTGGGCCTGATCGGCCGATTCGTCCAGCAAGGTAGCGGCCTGGCCGGCGTCCAGGTGTGGTTGCCAGGCCACCCATGAGTGGCCGGCAAAGCCGTTGGCGGGCAGGGGCACGCCGTGACGCTGCAAGTACCCCTGGGAAGCAAACAGCCCTACCGGCCAGCAAGCCAGGCGCCGCACCAGCAGGTCGGGGTTGTCGGGCTTGATGGTGCGGATGGCAATGTCGGCCTCGCGCCGGGCCAGGTTGAGCATCTGGGCGCTGGCCTTGACCTCCACCTGCACGTGCGGATAGTCCTGACGCAAGCGGGCAAGGGCAGGGATGACGAAATCCACGGCCAGGGAATCGGTGGTGGCCACCCGCACCTGGCCGCTGGGTTGGTCATCCATGCCCTGGATACGCCGCTGCAGGTCGTGGGCCGATTGCTCCATTTTCAACGCCGCGCTGTACGCCGCCTCGCCCGGTGGTGTCAGCCGGTAACCGTCCGAACTGCGCAAGAACAGCGTGGCCGCCAGTGCCTGCTCCAGGGCGGCGAGGCGCCGGCCCACGGTGGCTTGGTCCACGCCCAGCTGGCGGGCGGCACCGCGCAAGGTGTGCTCGCGGCACAGGGCCAGGAAAAAACGCGTGTCGTCCCAATTCATCGCCGCTCCGATGATGCATATATGCATCGCTACCATGAGAAATCGCTGCATTATCGCATCATTTCCCAGCGTTATGATGAACGCCTGTCTTCTGGCTGTTGTCTGTGCCAGACACCCTTCGACTCCGGAGCCCGACCATGCCTGCCATTCCTTTGCCGTCCACCATGACCTATATCGAGATCACCACCCCTGGTGGCCCCGAAGTGCTCCAGCCGCGCACCGGCCCGCTGCCCGTGGCCCAGGCCCATGAACTGTTGATCAAGGTGCATGCCGCCGGGGTCAACCGTCCCGACGCGCTGCAGCGCGCCGGCAAATACCCCATGCAGCCGGGCATGAACCCCTTGCCGGGGCTGGAAGTGGCGGGGGAAATCGTGGCACTGGGCGCCGAGGTCAAGGGCTTTGCCCTGGGCGACCGGGTGTGCGCACTGACCAATGGCGGCGGCTATGCCGAATACGCCACGGTGCCGGCCACCCAGGTGCTGCCGATTCCGGCGGGTATCGACATGGTGTCGGCGGCAGCCATACCCGAGACGTTTTTCACCGTGTGGGCCAACCTGTTCGACATGGCGCACCTGGGCGCTGAAGAAAGCGTGCTGATCCATGGCGGCACCAGTGGCATCGGCACCACCGCGCTGTCGCTGTGCCGCGCTCTTGGCATCAAGGCGTTCGCCACCGCTGGCAGCAGCGAGAAGTGCGAGCAGATCCGCCAGTTGGGTGGCGAGCCCATCAACTACCGGGAGCAGGACTTCGCCAAGGTGATTGCCGAACGCACCGGTGGCAAGGGCGTGGACGTGATTCTGGACATCATGGGCGGGCCGTATTTCGAGCCCAACGTCGCTTCCCTGGCGCGCCGTGGACGATTGGTGGTGATCGGTTTCCTCGGTTCGCCCACGGTCAAGGAAGCCAATTTGCTGGCGATCATGGCCAAGCAGGCGGTGGTCACCGGTTCGTTGCTGCGTTCGCGCAGCACCGAAGAAAAGGCGGTGATTGCCGCCGGCCTCGAGCGCCACGTCTGGCCGTTGTTGGCCGAGGGCAAATGCCCGCCCGTGCTGGACCAGGTGTTCCCTCTGGCCGATGCCGCCGGCGCACACCGGCGCATGGAAGGTGGCGACCATGTGGGCAAGATCGTGCTTAAGGTCATTTGAGTACGCGCAGGCCACCCTTTGGCGCACCACCCGTGCCGAGCGGCCCACTATGGTGCGCTCGATGGTCTGTCACATGGCCGGCCGCCACGGTTTTCAGGGGGCGGGCCACCTTGGCACGCCTTTCGCTTTCACCTTCAGTGTTCGGCACTCAAACGGATGCGCGACACACAATTTGCAATAGCTGACTAGGGTTCCGGCTCGCCACAGGCGAGTGGCTGGTCCGAGAGCCAGCGACCTCCAGTAGAGGTTACACGGCGGGATAAAAGCCCGGGAGAACAGGACACTTTTTGGTGTCGCGTTGCTCCTGGCCGTCCCCATCACTACTGGAGGTTGTTACATGCACAAGCCCCGTCGTTCCCGCCTGCTGATTGCCGGCATCCTCGCTGTGTTCTCCTTCGCGGCCCAGGCTGCGCCCAAGACCCACTTCAATGTCTGCTGGACGATCTATGCCGGCTGGATGCCCTGGGAGTACGCCAAGGCACAGGGCATTGTCGACAAGTGGGCGAAGAAGTACGGCATCACCATTGATGTGACCCAGCTCAACGACTACGTAGAGTCCATCAACCAGTACACGGCCGGCCAGTTCGACGGCTGCACCATGACCAACATGGACGCCCTGACCATTCCCGCCGCCGGTGGCGTGGAAAGCACCGCGCTGGTGGTCAGCGACTATTCCAACGGCAATGACGGCATTGTCATCAAGGGCACCGGCAAGACCGTGGCCGACCTGAAGGGCATGAACGTCAACCTGGTGGAACTGTCGGTGTCGCACTACCTGCTGGCGCGGGCGCTGGACAGCGTGGGCCTGAAGGAAGCCGACCTGAAGGTGGAGAACACCTCGGACGCCGACATCGCCGCCGCCTTCAACACCGATCAGGTCAAGGCCGTGACCACCTGGAACCCGATGCTTGCCGAGGTCAAGGCTAAGCCGGCCGTCACCGAGGTGTTCGACTCCAGCAAGGTGCCGGGCGAGATCATGGACATGATGGTGGTGAACACCCAGACCCTGAAAGACAACCCCGCGCTGGGCAAGGCGCTGACCGGCGCCTGGTTTGAAACTGTGGCGCTGATGAACGCCGACAACGCGGCGTCCAAGGCAGCACTGGAGCACATGGCCAAGGCGTCGGGCACTGACCTGGCCGGGTTCGAGGCGCAATTGCACACCACCAAACTGTTCGCCACGCCCCGCGAAGCATTGGCTTTCGTCAGTGACAAGCAGATCCCCACCACCATGGGCTACGTCGCCGACTTTTCCTTCAAGCACGGCCTGTTGGGCCAGGGTGCCCAGGACAGCAAGGCGGTGGGCATGACCTTCGCCGGCGGCGCCACCCAGGGTGATCCCGCCAACCTCAAGCTGCACTTCGACCCCAGCTACGTGCAGATGGCCGCTGACGGTAAATTGTGAACCTTGAGGTCAATGCCATGCGCCTGATCAATCGCCGACCGGAACGTGCCAGCCGCCTGTTGCTGGTGATCCTGCCGTTTGCCTTGCTGCTGTTTGCCTACCTGGTGGGCTCGGCGTCGCGGCTGGCAGACAACCCCAGCGACAAACTGTTGCCCAGCGTGGCGCAGATGAGCCAGGCCGTGGACCGCGCGGCCTTCACCGCCGACACCCGCACCGGTGAATACCTGCTGTGGCAAGACACCGGTACCAGCCTGCGGCGCTTGGCACTGGGCCTGGGCATCAGTGCGGTGCTGGGCCTGTGCCTGGGCATAGCCGCCGGCATCGTGCCGCTGCTCGGCGCGCCGTTATCGCCGCTGATGACGGTGTTGTCCATGGTGCCGCCGCTGGCGATCCTGCCGATCCTGTTCATCGTGTTCGGCCTGGGCGAGCTGTCCAAGGTGGTGCTGATCGTCATCGGCATCACGCCCATGCTGGCCCGTGACCTGGAGCAGCGTGCCCGGGAAATTCCCCATGAGGTGCTGATCAAGGCGCAAACCCTGGGTGCTTCCACCTGGACCCTGATCCTGCGCGTGGTGTTGCCCTACCTGTTGCCGCGCCTGTTGATTGCCGTGCGCCTGGTGCTGGGTTCGGCGTGGCTGTTCCTGATCGCGGCCGAGGCCATCGCCTCGACCGACGGCCTGGGGTACCGGATTTTCTTGGTACGCCGTTACCTGGCCATGGACGTGATAGTGCCCTACGTGGTGTGGATCACGGCCTTGGCCTGGGTGATGGACTGGGGCCTGAAGGCCCTGACCCGCAAGGCCTTTCCCTGGTTCGAGGGGGCGCAACCATGAGCTTTATCCAGGTCAATAGCCTGTGGCAGCAGTACGGCGAGCAAGTGGTGCTGGAACAGATGAACCTGAGCATCGCCGAGGGTGAGTTCTGCACCCTGGTGGGCGCCTCCGGCTGTGGCAAATCGACGTTCCTGCGCCTGTTGCTGGGCCAGGAAACCCCCAGCCGCGGGAAGATCCTGCTGGACGGCCAGCCGCTGCCTGGCGAGCCAGACGCCAGCCGTGGGGTGGTGTTCCAGCGCTATTCGGTGTTCGCCCACCTGACCGTGCTGGACAACGTGGCGCTGGGCCTGGAGTTGCCCAACGCACCCTGGCTGGGCCGCCTGTTCGGCGCCGCCAAACAGCGCGCCCGCGAGCAGGCAGCCAGTTTGTTGCAGCGGGTGGGGCTGGGCCATGCATTGGATAAATACCCCAGCCAACTGTCCGGGGGCATGCAGCAACGGCTGGCCATCGCCCAGGCGCTGATCATGAAACCGCGAGTATTGCTGCTGGACGAGCCGTTCGGTGCGCTGGACCCGGGCATCCGCAAAGACATGCATGGGCTGCTGCTGGAATTGTGGCGCGAAACCCGCCTGACGGTTTTCATGGTCACTCATGACCTGTCAGAAGGCTTCAACCTGGGCACCCGCCTGCTGGTGTTCGACAAGGTGCGCCACGACCCCCATGCGCCCCAGGCGTTTGGCGCACGCATTACCTACGACATTGCCTTGAACTCTGATCGTCGCGCCGCGCGCGCGGCGCTCGCTGCCGTGAACCCGGCCCTGATGGAAGCCTGCACATGACTGAATCGACCTTGCCTTTCCCGGCCTTTGCCGAAGAACTGCTGCCTGGCGGCGGCCATCGCTCGTTCGTGCTCAAGCGCGGCGAACTGCTGCGCCTCACCGACCTCAATGGTAACGCCAACGTCAGCCTGACCCTGCTCAATGCGGCGGAAAAAACCGAGCGCCTGAACCTGCCCGACAGCCTCAAGGGCCAGCACACGGCCAAGCTCACCACCGGTCATTGCCTGTACTCGGACATGGGGCGGGTACTGGCGGCCATCACCACCGACACCTGCGGCTGGAGCGACAGCCTGGGTGGCGTGCTGTGCGCCGAGGAAGTGCTGCACAAGTACGGTCAGGGCCGCTATCAGGAGCTGCGTAACGGTGCGTACCGCAACGGCACCGACAACCTGCTGGTGGAGCTGGGCAAGTGGGGGTTGGGCCTGTCCGACCTGCTGATGACCCTGAACCTGTTCAGCCGCGTGGACGTCGACAGTGCTGGCGGCCTGCACTACGTGCCCGGCAACTCGCGCGCCGGTGACCTGATCGAGCTGTACGCGCCAATGGATACCCTGGTGGTGCTCACGGCCTTGCAACACCCCATGGACCCTAATCCCGCATACGCCCCCCAGCCGGTGTTGCTCACCTGGATGAAGGCCCACCCCGAGGTTGCGGAACACTGCCGCACGTCGCGCCCCGAGAACGAACGCGGTTTCATCAACACCGATCGGCTGTTTGCCTGAGGAACTGACCATGACCCCCCTTGCACGTGAACCCCTGTGGCGCTCGGTCGTCCCTGCCGGCGCGCCGTCACTTACCGAAGTAAAAGCCGGCCAGACCCTGCGCATTCTCGACCTGGAAGGCAACCAGGCCGTCGATACCCTGTTCTTCAGCCTGGCCAACCCGCGCGAGCGCTATGACGTGCAGCGTACGTTGCGGCGCCAGGGCAGCGTCTACCTGACCACCGGCAGCGTGCTGTATTCCAACCTGGGCCACCCGATGCTGACCATCGTCGATGACACCTGCGGGCGCCACGACACCCTGGGCGGTGCCTGCGCCCAGGAGAGCAACACCGTGCGCTACGCCCTGGACACGCGCCACATGCACAGCTGCCGCGACAACTACCTGCACGCCTGCCTGCACGACGGCCGCCTGGGCAAGGGCGACATTGGCCCCAACATCAACTTCTTCATGAACGTGCCGGTCACCGCCGAGGGCGGCCTGACCTTCGAGGACGGTATTTCCGCCCCGGGCAAATACGTGGAGCTGCGCGCCGAAATGGACGTGATTGTGCTGATCTCCAACTGCCCGCAATTGAACAACCCGTGCAATGGCTACAACCCCACGCCAGCGGAGTTGCTGGTATGGGCGTGACCCTGCGGCGCTGGCTGTTTGCCCTGTGCCAGAGCCGCGCCGGCCAGTGTCGGCCCCGGCGCCAGGCTTGAACGCCACCGGGGACGGCCCCGGCATGCGATCGTCAATGTGCGGGACGGCCCGCACCCCAGTCGAGGCGCCGGATGGCGCCTCCAGGGAACCCTGCCATGTTCGACACACTGTTGATTGCCAACCGCGGCGCCATTGCCTGCCGCATTTTGCGTACCTTGCGCACCCTGAAGGTCAAGGGGGTGGCGGTGTACTCGGAGGCGGACCTTGCCAGCCGCCATATTCTTGAAGCCGACCAGGCCTTGAGCCTGGGGGAGGGCGCTGCCGCCGGCACCTACCTGGACGTGAACAAAATCCTTGCCGCCGCCCATGACAGCGGCGCCCAGGCCATTCACCCAGGCTACGGTTTTCTTTCGGAAAACGCCGCGTTTGCCGAGGCCTGCGAGGCGGCGGGCATTGCCTTTGTAGGCCCCACGCCCCAGCAACTGCGGGTGTTTGGCCTCAAGCACACCGCCCGCGCCCTGGCCCGCGAGCATGGCGTGCCCATGCTGGAAGGCACAGAACTGCTGGGCAGCCTGGACGACGCCTTGAGCGCCGCCGCGAACATTGGCTACCCGGTGATGCTCAAGAGCACGGCCGGCGGCGGCGGCATCGGCATGCGCGTTTGCCGCGACGCTGCCGAGCTGAGCGAGTCATTCGCCGCGGTGAAGCGCCTGGGCCAGAACAATTTCAGTGACGCCGGGGTGTTCCTGGAAAAGTACATCCAGCGTGCCCGTCACCTGGAAGTTCAGGTATTCGGCGACGGCTGCGGTGAGGTATTGGCGTTGGGCGTGCGTGATTGCTCGGTACAGCGCCGCAACCAGAAGGTGCTGGAGGAAACCCCGGCACCCAACCTGCCGCAGGGTATGGCCCAGGCGCTGTGCGAAGCGGCGGTGCGGCTGGCCCGGGCGGTGAATTACCGCAGCGCCGGTACCGTTGAGTTTGTATTCGACAGCGGCAGCGGGCAGTTCTATTTCCTTGAGGTCAACACCCGCCTGCAGGTGGAGCACGGGGTGACCGAACAGGTGTGGGGCGTGGACCTGGTGAGCTGGATGGTGCAGCTGGCGGCCGGCGACCTGCCGCCGTTGGCCACCTTGGCCGCGGGTTTGCAGCCACGTGGCCACGCCATCCAGGCGCGGTTGTACGCCGAGGACCCAGGCAAGGACTTTCAGCCTAGCCCCGGCCTGCTGACCGAAGTGGTGTTCCCGCCAGCCGACGGCCAGCACCTGCGCATCGACACTTGGGTGGAAGCCGGCTGCGAGGTGGCGCCGTACTTCGACCCCCTGTTGGCCAAGCTCATCAGTTGGGCGCCTGACCGCGAACAGGCCAGTACCGGCCTCGACCAGGCCCTGGCCAATAGCCGGGTGTATGGTGTGGAAAGCAATCGCCACTACCTGCGCCAGATCCTGGCAGACCAACCTTTCGCTGGCGGCCAGGCCTGGACCCGTTGCCTGGAAGGGCTGGCCTACCAGGCCGACACTCTGGAAGTGCTGAGCCCCGGTACCCAGACCAGCGTGCAGGACTACCCCGGGCGGCTGGGCTACTGGGCCGTTGGCGTGCCGCCGTCCGGGCCCATGGACAGCCGCGCGCTGCGCTTGGGTAACCGTTTGCTGGGCAATCCCCAGGGCGCTGCCGGGCTGGAAATCACCATGAGCGGCCCGACGCTGCGGTTCAATACCGACGCCGTTGTCGCCATCACCGGCGCGTGTTTGCCGGTCAGCCTGGACGGCGTCGCGCAGCCCCTGTACACCAGCCTGCTGATCAAAGCCGGGCAGGTGCTGGCGCTGGGCAGTATTGAAGGTGCCGGCGCCCGCAGCTACCTGTGCCTGCGCGGCGGCGTGGACGTGCCCGATTACCTGGGCAGCAAGAGCACCTTTACCCTCGGTCAATTCGGCGGCCACGGCGGGCGTGCCTTGCGCACCGGTGACGTGTTGCACCTGGCGCCCTTGCAGGACGCCTCGGCGGGTACGCAGGCGGCGGCTGAGGACGTGCCGCATTGGCCGGCCTTGCGCCACATCCGGGTGATCTACGGTCCCCACGGCGCGCCGGAGTATTTCACCCCGGCCGCCATCGAGGTGTTTTTCGCGGCCCACTGGGAGGTGCACTTCAACTCCAGCCGCACCGGCGTGCGACTGATCGGTCCAAAGCCGGAGTGGGCACGCACGGACGGCGGCGAAGCCGGCCTGCACCCCTCCAATATCCACGACAACCCCTACGCCGTGGGCGCGGTGGATTTCACCGGTGACATGCCGGTGATTCTCGGCCCCGACGGCCCCAGCCTGGGTGGCTTTGTGTGCCCGGTGACGGTGATCGAGGCCGACCTGTGGCAACTGGGCCAATTGAAGGCGGGCGACAAGGTGCAGTTCGTGCCGGTGTCGTTGGCCTGCGCGCGCGACCCGCAGGCCATGACAGTGGCCGAACCGCTGGCCTCGCCCATTGTGCTCGACATTGGCCAGGGCGACCGGCGCCTGGTGGCTCGCCTGGCCGGTGACACTCACGTGCTGCTGGAGGTGGGGGACGCCGAACTGGACCTGGTGCTGCGCTTTCGCGCCCATGCGTTGATGCAGGCGCTGGCCGCCCAGGAGTTAACCGGGGTAATCGACCTGACGCCCGGCATTCGATCACTGCAAGTGCACTATCAACCCGAGCAACTGCCCCTGGCGCAGTTGTTGGCCCAGTTGCAAGGTGAATGGGCCCAGGTGTGCAGCGCCGGGGACCTCAGCGTGCCGTCGCGCACCGTCCACCTGCCGTTGTCCTGGGATGACCCGGCGTGCCAGTTGGCCATCGAGAAATACATGACCACGGTGCGCAAGGATGCGCCCTGGTGCCCCAGCAACCTGGAATTCATTCGCCGCATCAACGACCTGCCGGACCTGGCCGAGGTGTACCGCACGGTGTTCGAGGCCAGTTACCTGGTGATGGGCCTGGGCGACGTGTACCTGGGTGCGCCGGTGGCCACGCCCCTGGACCCGCGTCACCGCCTGGTGACCACCAAGTACAACCCCGCGCGCACCTGGACGGCCGAGAACTCGGTGGGCATCGGTGGCGCCTACTTGTGCGTGTACGGCATGGAAGGGCCGGGCGGTTATCAGTTCGTGGGCCGCACCCTGCAAATGTGGAATCGTTACCGCGAGGTGGCGGCGTTTGCCGGCAAGCCGTGGCTGCTGCGGTTTTTCGATCAGATCCGCTTCTACCCGGTCAGCGCCGACGAGTTGCTGCGCATCCGTCGTGATTTCCCCCAGGGGCGCTACGACCTGCGCATCGAACAGGGCCAACTGAACCTGGCCGAGTACCAGGCCTTCCTGGCGCGCGAAGCGCAGAGCATCGCCGCGTTTCGTGGCCAGCAGCAGGCGGCCTTCCAGGCTGAGCGTGAGCGCTGGATTGCCAGCGGGCAGGCACACTTCGAAAGCGAGGAAGCCTACGCGCCTGCGCAGGAGGAGGCGACTTTGCAGCCCGGCGAACACAGCGTCGACAGCCCCATTGCCGGCAACCTCTGGCAGGTGCAGGTCAGCGTGGGCGACCAGGTGGCCGCGGGCACGGCGTTGGTGGTGCTGGAGTCGATGAAAATGGAAATTCCGGTGCTGGCGCCCTGCGCCGGTGTAGTTCTTGAGATTCGCGTGCAACCGGGCAGCGCCGTGCGCGCCGGTCAGCGCGTGGTGGTTCTGGAGGCGCAATGAACATGATCGTGAGTACACAGGCAATGACTGACCTGAACCTGGACACCCTGCGTGAAGCCTATCGCACCGGCCGCCAGCAACCCCGCCAGCTGATCCTGGCGCTGCGCGAGCGGGCGGCAGCGTTGAACGACGAATACCGGATGTTCATTCACCTGCTGACGCCTCAGGAACTGGAGCCGTATTTCACCGCCCTGGCTGGGCGGCACCTGGATGACCTGCCGTTGTACGGCGTGCCCTTTGCCATCAAGGACAACATCGACCTGGCGGGTGTGCCGACCACGGCCGCCTGCCCGGCGTTTGCGTATGTGCCGCAACGTTCGGCGACGCTGGTGGAACAGCTGATCGCGCTAGGCGCCGTGCCCCTGGGCAAGACCAACCTGGACCAGTTTGCCACGGGCTTGAACGGCACCCGCAGTCCCTATGGCGCCTGCCGCAACAGTGTGCTGGCGGACTATCCGTCGGGAGGTTCGAGCGCCGGTTCACCGCTGGCGGTGGCATTGGGCCTGGCCAGTTTTGCCCTGGGCACCGACACGGCCGGTTCGGGCCGGGTACCGGCGGCGCTGAACAACCTGGTGGGCCTCAAGGCCAGCAAGGGGCTGTTGTCCACCGCAGGCGTTGTGCCGGCTTGCCGAACGCTGGACTGCGTAACCACCTTCACCCGCACCGCCCGCGAGGCCAGCCACCTGTTGGCGTTGACCGCACGTCTTGACCCGCGCGACGAATACAGCCGCGCCAACCCGGCCTGGAATGATGCCACGGCATTCGGTGCTCTGCGGCCGTTTCGCTTCGGCGTGCCGCAGGTGCAGGACCTGCAGTTCTTCGGCTGCGACGAAGGCCCGGCGTTGTTCGCCGCGGCCGTGTCCCGGCTTGAGGCGTTGGGCGGTCAAGCCGTGAGCCTGGACTTGTCACCCTTTCTGGAGGCCGCCCGGCTGTTGTACGACGGCCCTTGGGTGGCTGAACGTTACAGCGTGGTCGGCGAGTTGGCCGAGCGTGACCCAGGCGCAGTGTTACCGGTGATCCACGCGGTACTGGCCAAGGCGCCGGGCGTCGATGGTGTACAGACCTTCCGTGCCCAGTATCGCCTGCAGCGGCTCAAGGCCCGTTGCGACGCGTTGATGGCTGACCTTGAGTGCGTGCTGACGCCCACCATCGGCCGCCCGGTCACCCTGGCCGAACTCGCCGCCGAACCGGTGCTGCGCAACGCCGAGCTGGGCTATTACACCAACTTCATGAACCTGCTGGACTACAGCGCCGTGGCCGTGCCGGCCGGCACCATGGCCAACGGCTTGCCGTGGGGCGTTACACTGTTCGGCCGAGCCTTTACCGACCAGTACCTGCTCAGCCTGGCCAACGCCTTCCAGGCCATGCCATTGCCCGGCCGTGCGGCCCGCAATGACCGGGTTGCGGTGGTGGTGTGTGGCGCCCACCTGGACGGCCTGCCCTTGAACGGCCAATTGCGCCAACGCGGCGGCCGCCTGCTGGAAGCCACCCACAGCGCGGCCCATTATCGCCTGCACGCCCTGGCCGGTGGCCCCGTGCAACGGCCTGGCATGGTGCGGGTGGCGGAGCATGGTGTAGCAATTGCGGTGGAAGTGTGGGAACTGCCGTCCAGCGAGCTGGGCTCCTTCCTGGGCGGCGTCCCAGCGCCGCTGGGGCTGGGCAAAGTGGAACTGAGCGATGGGCGTTGGGAGACGGGGTTTATTTGCGAGGGGATTGGTCTGGAGGGTGCGACTGATATCAGTGAGTTTGGCGGGTGGCGCGCGTGGTTGGCGAGCGGGCAGGGCCGGACACAGGCCTGACGTCAAACACCCAACGCGGCCAGCGCCTATTTGTCAGCCAATGGTACGTTGCAATCAATATAGGACCAGGGAGCCGGCCATTCGGCTGCGCGTCAGGTGGCCACACCGGGTTGGACTCCAGGCGCGAATGCCCCCATGAAAATCAGCCATTTCATTTGCCGGCTGTCAAAGCTTCACCCCCTCAACCTGCCCCTTCGCACGAATCAAGCGCGCATCGACCAGATCCAGACCATCCAGAAACGCGGGCACGAACGAGCCGGGCCCGCGGGCCTGGCGTTCGGCGTATTCGGCTGCCAAGGCGAAGTGCACGTGGGCGGCGGCCACGGCGCAGAAGCTGTTCTGGGCCACGGCTGCGTAAGCGGCCACCAGGGCACCCAGTGCGCAGCCGGAGGCGGTGACGCGGGGCAGCAGGGCGCTGCCGCCGGCGATGCGCAGCAGGTAATGGGCCAGGTTGCCCTGGTCGTCCTGCACCTTGCCGACCACGTGGTCGATGGGGCCGGAGGCGGAAACGCAACTGGCGTGGGCCAGCAGGCTGAGCGCGGCAGGCACGGCGTCGGCCGGGTCGTTGGAGCTGTCAAAACCCTTGGCGTTGCTGTTGCCCAGGCCGGCCAGGCCAATGATTTCCGAGGCGTTGCCGCGAATCACCGTGGGCCGGCTGGCGAGCAGTTCGGCGGCAATGGCGCCACGCCAGGGCAGGGCGCCAGCGCCGATGGGGTCCAGCACCCAGGGTTTGCCAATGTCATCGGCCGCCTGCACGGCCAGGCGCATGGACTGCACCTGCGCGGTAGTGGGGGTGCCCAGGTTGACCAGCACGGCACCGGCGACGCTGGCAAAGCCTACGGCTTCCTCGGGGTTGTCGACCATGGCCGGCGAGGCCCCGGCGGCCAGCAGCACGTTGGCCATGAAGTTGGCCGACACCACGTTGGTCAGGCACTGCACCAGGGGGCCCTGGGCACGCAAGGCAGCGTGGGCGGCGATGATGGATTCGATGGTGGGGGCCTGGCGGGCGATCTGGAGCATGAGCGATTTCCGAGTGTACGGTAAACCCTCAAATTACCACGGATCATGGTGTGTAGCGCTGCCGCGAGGCTGCGCTGGCCCGAACCAACGCCGAAGACCTTCAGCCTGGTCACTGGCCCGCGCAAGCTGGCGGCAGCGGCAACAAATACGCGAGCTACACCGTCGCTGCCGCCACCGGCAGCGCTCGCTGCGACCAGCGGGTCAGGCCATAGAACAGGGCGCCGCCCAGCAAGCAGCCGGTGAACCAGGCGAAGTTGGCCATGGGCTTGAACCATGGAATAAAGGTGATGCACAGGCCGGCCAGGGCAGTGATGACCAGCGCCTGCACGGCCACGCGGTTGACGCCGTTGGTGTACCAGTAGCGCCCGCTGGGGCCGTCATTGAACAGGGCGTCGATGTCGATCTGCTGGCGCTTGATCAGGTAGTAGTCCACCAGCAGGATGCCGAACAACGGGCCAATGCACGCCGCCAGCACGTCGAGGGTGTAGTGGATCACTTCGGGGTTGTTAAACAGGTTCCACGGCGTGATGAACACCGACAACACCGCCGCGATCATGCCGCCCATGCGCCAACTGATGCGGCTGGGCGACACGTTGGCGAAGTCGAAGGCCGGGGAGACGAAGTTGGCGACGATGTTGATGCCCACGGTGGCAGTGACAAAGGTGAAGGCGCCCAGCAGCACGGCGGTGGTGTTGTCGATGCGGGCTACGGTGGCGATGGGGTCGTGGATCATTTCGCCAAAAATCGGCAACGTGCCGGACACGATCACCACGGTTACCAGGGAAAACGCCAGGAAGTTGATCGGCAAGCCCCAGAAGTTGCCTCGGCGCACTTCGCTCATGCTGCGGCAGTAACGGCTGAAGTCACCGAAGTTCAGGGTAGGGCCGGAAAAGTACGACACCACCAGCGCGATTGCCACGATCACTTGGCCAACCGCCGCCCAGCCGGAGACGGCTTTCTGCGCCAGGGTAAAGCTGATGTTGCTCCAGCCCGCGCGCCACACGACCCACCCGGCCAGGGCAAACATCACCGCATACACCGCAGGGCCCGCCCAGTCGATGAAGCGGCGGATGGATTCCATGCCGGTCCAGAACACCAGGGCCTGCACCACCCACAAGCTCAGAAAGCCCAACCAGCCCAGGTACGACAGGCCGGCAAAGGTCACGTCCTGATAGGCCGCCAGCGCCGGAAAAAAACGCAGCACCACGATCACCAGCGCGCTCGACGCCAGGTAGGTCTGCACCCCGTACCAGGCCACGGCAATCAGGCCACGGATGACCGCAGGGATGTTGGCGCCGAACACACCGAAGGCCAGGCGGCAGATCACCGGGTAGGGCACGGCCGCCTGCTGGCTGGGGCGCGCCACCAGGTTGGCGATAGCCTGGACAATGCAGATGCCCACCAGTAGGGCGATCAGCACCTGCCAGCTGGCCAGGCCCAGGGCGAACAGGCTGGCGGCGAACACGTAACCGCCCACGCTGTGTACGTCACTCATCCAGAAGGCAAAGATGTTGTACGAGCTCCACGTTTGCGGGGTGGGCCCCAGGTCGTGGTTGTAGAGGCGCGGGCTGTAACCGGCCGGGCGTTGATCTGACATGGCGTATGTCCCTCGCAATCGATATTTTTGTATACGAGGTGGTAGGCAGAATGTGTGCCAAATCCGTTTCGACCCGAAATCAAGGAAATATTCGGGTTAAACGTGCTGAGTGTGCCCTGTGCTTGTGCAACCCTGCACGGCACAGGTGCACAGGCGTTGTATACAACCTTGCAAGGCTGGATAAGTGCGCAATATTGTTCAAGACAGCGTCCCTGGGTCTCTGCCACAGTCGCTGTCCGTTTTTTGCCAGCCTTACAAGAACATGCCCAACACACGTCTACCGCGCCACGCCTTCCTGCGCGGCGCTGCTGCCATCATGCCGCTGTCCCTGGCCACCGCCCCGTGGGGCCTCTTGGCCGGTTCCATGGCCATCGAGGCCAACCTCACGCCCTGGCAGGGCCAGGGCCTGTCGACCATCGTCTTCGCCGGTGCCGCGCAACTGGTGGCGATCGGCATGCTCAAGGGCGGCGCCGGCATCCTGTCGATCCTGCTGACCACGTTGCTGCTGACCTCCCAGCACCTGCTGTACGGCATGAGCATGCGCCCGATGATCGCCGGCCTGCCCGGCCGCTGGCGCGCCGGCCTGGGGTTTCTGCTGACCGATGAACTGTTCGCCCTCACCAGCCATTATGACCAGCAGACCTTCAGCCGCTGGTACGCCCTGGGCGTTGGGCTGACATTTTACGTGGCGTGGAACCTGTTCACCCTGGCGGGCATCCTGCTGGGCAGCAGCATCCCCGGCATCGAGCACCTTGGCCTGGACTTCTCCATCGCCGCCACCTTTATCGCCTTGATCACGCCGGTGGTGCGCAATGTGCCCACCGTGGTGTGTGTGGCGGTGTCGTTGTGCTGTTCGGTGCTGTTCAGCTACTGGCACTGGGGCTCGGCGCTGGTGCTCTCGGGCCTGGCGGGCATGAGCGCAGGCTTCATCTGCAACAAACTGCACGGAGCACGGGCATGATCTGGGGCGTGATTATCGGCATGGGGCTGTTGGTGTTTCTCAACCGCTACGTGTTCCTGGAACCGCGGCTGCCGGTTCGCCTGAGCAGCAATGCGCGGCAGTTCCTGGGCTTTGCGGTGCCGGGCATGCTCACCGCCATCTGCGGGCCGATCGTGTTCATGCCCGACAAGCAATTGAACCTGCACTGGGACAACCCCTACCTGATCAGCGCGGTGGTGGCGGTGGGCTTGGTGGTGTACACGCGCAATACCTTGCTGAGCATGTTGCTGAGCATGGCGTTCTTCTTCGCCTTGCGCGCCTGGCTGTAAGCGCACTCAACACCGGTTGATGCCGCGCAAGGTCATGGGCGCAATGCGCCGGTGAAACGGCGCCACCGGCAGCATGTACACCTTGCCCAGCCAGTTGTGCGTGCGCACCACGGTGGACAGCACCACGGTGCGCGTGCCGTCAGCGGCCACGGGCAGGCGCGTCAGGGCCAGGAACACGTCCAGGTGCTTGTCCTGGTCGGCCACCAGCACCTCGTCGGCCGCATTGCTCTGCAAAGTGAAAATCCCTGTCCGGTCGCCGGGCCGATAGTCCTCGTCCGGCCGCGCCAGGTCAATGCGGGCAAGTGAACCCAGGTCCTTGAGCCCCGCGACTTGCACCAGGCTGTTGCGCAACTTCATCAGGTTGTCCAGCCACGGTGGGGTGGCCGCCAGCAGGGTGAGCAAGTGGCGCAGGGCCGTGCGCTCGGTGTCGCGCACCAGCACGTAGTGGCAGTCGATGAAATCGGCGCCGGGCACGTAGCGCATAATGGCCGAGGCGGGTGGAGGGGGGCAGGCGTGGGCTGTGGTGGTCATGGGGATCCTTTGGCGATGCTACTCCTGAGTAGCTGTCAGTTCTATCAGTTGCGCCAGAAAAGGGATTGGGCTTCATCACCCGACATGCAGGTTGAAGGGAGTGAATGATGACATGCCCCCCGCACATCTGCTGCGCCCCTAATGGCCAGCGCAGCCTGTGGCAGCGGCTACATCAGGCGCCGTTGATGACGTTGGCGTATTGCTGCGCGAATTGCGTTTGCGACACGCCCACCACGAAATCGATGGGGCGCGAACCACTGGGCTCCACGCGCACTTGGCCGCAGTGGTTGTCCTGCTCGGTTTCCTTCGTTTCCACCGACAGGAACTCGCTGAGGGTCTTGTTGGCCGCAACGCCGCCGGTCATCAGCAAAGTGGCCAAGGGGTCGAAGATCGGCACGGGCAGGGCGCCTTCCTGGTTGTCGCCGGTCTTTTTCTCGAACACATTGCGCACCAGGGTGGCGACAGGGTCGGTGGCAGTGATCCTGGCGGTGTAGCTTGGGTCGAGGATGACCTGGTTGCAGGCGTCCAGGGGCACCAGGGTCAGGGGCAGGTCGGACTTGAACACAAGGTCGGCGGCCAGGGGGTCGACGAACACGTTCCATTCGGCGTAGTGGTTGCTGCGGTAGCGGCTACCCTGGTCCCATTCGGGCAATGCGCCGTTGAGCGCGGCGACGTTACCGTCGACATGGACGGCGCCGGCCATGGCGACGATGCGCTCGATCTTGGCCAGGTCGCTGGCGGCGGGCTTGAGGGCCAGCAGCTTGGCGAAGGTGGTGAAGCCGCCCAGGGACAGCACAGTGATGGGCGTGGTGCTGACCTTGAGGGTGTCGTGCAGCAGTTCCCAGCCCGGCTTGGCCGACACGCCGGGCAGGTGCGCAGGGTTGAGGCTGCCTAGCAGCCCCATGAGGTCGTTCATGTCGTTCTTGAACGGCTGTGGGAAAACGTTGCTCAGGCTCAGGGGCACGTCGGTGCCGCGGGCCAGCGGCACGTGCTGATGCTCGCCGATGCCCAGCAGGTGCTGGGCGATCAAGGTGCCCCAGCCCAGGTTGGTCTCGCCGCACCCGGTCACGCTCAGGCCCACAATCTCGACGCTGGGGTCTTTCATCAGGTAGGCAATCGATAAAACATCGTCCCAGCCCATGTCTGAATCAATGAAAACTTTTTTCTGCATGGTGGTTTCCCGTGTTGATCGTGCGGCAGGCAAAGGCCCGTGGGCAGTAGCGCGAGCATGCGGGGAGGGGAAGGAGGTGTCAATTTCAGTGGGGATGCGTAGCCGCTGCCGAAGGCTGCGGCTACCGGGGTGTTATCGCGTTACAAGATAAACCGCGCCACCTTGCCGTTCAGGTCGCTGGCGTGCTCTTGCAGCGAGCGGGACTGTTTTTCGGCGTCCAGCGAGCCTTCCACCAGGTCCTCGCCCAGGGTCTTGAGGGTGACCACGTTGCGGGTGATCTCCTCGGTGACCGAGGATTGCTCTTCGGCCGCCGAGGCAATCTGTTGCGACATGCCGGAAATTTCGCTGGCCGCTTCGGTTATCTGCTCCAGCGAGGCGTAGGCTTGCTGCGCATCGGCAACGCTGCGTTCGGCAAGGCCGGTGCTGTTGGCCATGCGCTCCACGGCATCATGGGTGATGCGCTGGATGTTGCTGACCGTGGCCTGAATCGACTTGGTCGACTCCTGGGTGCGCTGTGACAGCATGCGCACCTCGTCGGCCACCACGGCGAAGCCGCGGCCATGCTCGCCGGCACGGGCGGCCTCGATGGCGGCGTTCAAGGCCAGCAGGTTGGTCTGTTCGGCCACGCTCTGGATGCTGGTGAGCACGCTGCTGATCGATTGCGAGTATTCGCTCAGCTCATTGACCACTTGGGTGGCGGCGCTGATCTCGCTGGACAGGTCGACAATGGAACCCTGGGTCTTGCGCACCAGTTCCAGGCCTTGGAGGCTGCTGACCGAGGACTGCTGCGCCGACGCAGCAGTGCGCTCGGCATTGCCGGCGATTTCCTGGGTGGCCGAGGCCATCTCCGTGACAGCGGTGGCCACCAACGTCAGTTCCTGCTGCAAACGCTCCAGGCTCTGGGCAGAATCAGTGCTGCGGTGCAGCACGCTGGTGGACTCCTGGCCAATTTCCACGGCCTGCTGGCGCACGTGGCCAATCAGCGTATGCAGGCTGCCGACAAACTGGTTGAAATGGCGGCCCAGTTCACCCACTTCGTCATCAGACTGCTGCACGATACGCTGGGTCAGGTCGCCGTCGCCGCTGGCAATCACTTGCAGGCCGCGAGACATCGCGCCCAGCGGGCGCAGCAGCCAGACGCACAGGGCGTTGACCACCAGCAGCGACAGCACCAGGATCACCACCAGAGTACCCAGGGCCACCCACAGGCTGCGGTGCAACGGGGCCAGCAGCAGGTCGTTGTCCAGCACCAGCACCAGTTTTTCATGTTGGTGCTGGATAGGGATGACGTACAGGCGCTGGCCCTGGTCGTTGAGCAGGAATTGCGCGCCGTCACTGGCCGCCAGCGATTGCAGGGCACTGCTGGTGAGCGCCGGGTAAAGGCTGTCCACCGGCTTGTCCAGGGCATTGTTATCGTTATGGCCGAGGATGATGCCGTCATGGTCGACGAAAAACGCGAAGCCGTTGCCCGGCAGCTTGATCTGTTTCAGTTGGCCAAGGATTTCGTTCATGCTGACATCGGCGCCCAGCACACCCAGTGTGGTGCCATTGCGGCTGAGTACCTTGCCCAGTGACAGCACGTAGCTTTGCGTGGCGGCGGCGATCGACGGGGTGGAGAAGTACACGTCGTTAGGGGCCAACAGTGCCTGCTGGTACCACTTCCACTTGCGCGGGTCATTGTTGTCGGGCGGCAGGCTGGCACCGTTGGCGTTGATCTGGCTGCCGTCGGGGCGGGCCAGGAACACGTTGTCAAAGCCGCCCGAGACCTTGGCCTGCTGGATCTGTGCCAGCAGTGTCTCATCGCGGGTGCCGGCCACTACCGAGGCCATGGCCATCTGCTTGCTCGCCAGCCAGTAGCTGACGTTGGCCGCGAACACCTTGCCGGTGTTGCTGACCTGTTGGGCAATGCCGGTTTCGATATTGTCGCGGCTTTCAAGGTAATGCAGCGCGGTAAGGCTACAGCCGACCAGCAGCAGCGCCACACTGGCCGACAGGGCCAGCTTTTTTCCTAGGGTCAACTTCATAAAGCACCTTGCTTGGCAGTGCGAACGTGAACGCGGGGCGCATTCCGGGGTTCGTTAGCACACTATCGGCTTGGGTGGCGGAGACTGAAGGGGGTAGGTCGAAAATTGGTATTAAATTGGTATGTAACTAGTTAGTTCATAAGCCTGGCTGGCGTGCGACCTGGGTTCGGCGTTTATCTGATCAAACACCCCGCAGGCGGCGCAATCCGGCCGGGTGGCCAGTGCTACAGTTGTTCTGTGTGCCCTGGCTTTTGAGCGAGTTAAACATGCCTGCTTCTCCACGCACCCTCATCAGCCGCGAACCCTGGTGGGCCCGGCCGCCTGCGCCCGGGCAGGACGAAGCCACCTGTGACTGGGGCTGGCTGGAAATCTATTCCGACCGCACCTTGCGCTTCGACCCCACGCGCCCCACCGATGATGAAATCCGCAACCGCAAGGGCTGCCGTGTGGCGCACGACTCGTAGCGCCGCTGGACTCATGGCCCCAACACCAGGTGCTCGGCGAGGAAATCGATGAACACCCGTAGCTTGGGCAGAGGCTGACGGCTGCCGGGCCACAGCAGTGAGAAAACACCGCCGGCCACCAGGCGCTCATCAAGGATGCTGTGCAGGCGGCCTTCGCGCAGGTATTGCCCCACCGCGAAGTCGGGCAGGTAGGCAATGCCCAGCCCGCCCACCGCTGCGCCAATCAGCGCCTCGACGTTGTTGAACGTCAGCGTGCCCGGCAGGTTCAACGGCGGCAGGCCTTCGCGCCCCTCGAACGTCCAGGGCTGAAGCTGGCCGTTGCTGTGAAAGCGGTAGAACAGGCAGGCATGGGTGCTCAAATCCTCTGGCCGCGCTGGCACGCCATGGGTGGCGAAATAGCCGGGGGCACCCACCAGTACCAGGCGAAAGCGCCCCAGGGTGCGGGCCTTGAGGCGCGAATCGAGCACCTCGCCGCTGCGGATCACGGCGTCCATGCCCTCGGCGATCACATCGACCATGCGGTCGCTGAAGTCCAGATCCAGTTCGACCTCGGGGTAGCGCCGGGTGAATTCAGGCAAGATCGGCAACAGCATGCGGTAGCCCAGGGCGGGCAGGCTGATGCGCAGGCGCCCGCGCGGTACTTCGCGCTGACGCGACAGTTCCGCCTGGGCTTGCTCCAACTCGCTGACCACGCGGCTGCAACGGGCGTAGAACAGCTCGCCCGCTTCGGTCAGGCTGATGTGCCGGGTACTGCGGTTGAGCAGGCGCACGCCCAGGCTCTGCTCCAGGCGGGCAATGCTTTTGCCCACCGCCGAGGCGGATATTTCCAGGCGTTGGGCGGCGGCGACAAAACTGCGCAGCTCTGCGGCCCGGACGAAGGCGGTCAAGCCGCTGAGGCTTTCCATGGACACCCTTTGCGGACAATGTGTCCGGTTAGACGGGACGGCTGGCCTGTTTTTTCAGGATCCCCGACATCCTATCCTCGAGGCCTCGAAATTGGCTACAGGATGTTGCTCATGACCTCACTCACTGCCACGCCCCATCGGTACGCGGCGCAGTATGCCTTGCTGGCCGTGTGCCTGGCGGCGCTGATCCTGCCGCTGAGTTTTTCCGCCGGCGCCATTGCCACACCGGCTATCGGCCGAGACCTGGGCGGCAGCCCCGTGGCGCTGGCGTGGATCACCAACGCGTTCATGCTGACCTTCGGCAGCCTGCTGCTGGCGGCCGGCACTTTGGCCGACACCTACGGGCGGCGGCGCCTGTTTGTGTGGGGCGTGGCCATGTTCGTAGGCGTGTCGCTGGCCTTGGGGGCAGTGCCCAGCGTGCCATGGCTGGACCTGTTGCGCGGCCTGCAAGGCGTGGCGGGCGCGGCGGCGCTGGCCGGCGGCTCGGCGTCCCTGGCCGAACTGTTTGACGGCAACGCCCGCACCCGTGCCTACAGCGCCCTGGGCAGCAGTTTCGGCTTGGGCCTGGCGCTGGGGCCTATGCTATCGGGCTGGTTGATAAGCCAATGGGGCTGGCGCTCGGTATTTGTCACCGCGGCCTTGATCGGTACTGTCGGCCTGGTGCTGGGGCGGCGTTTTCTGCGCGAATCGCGTGACCCAGACGCCGGGCGCCTGGACGTAGTGGCCACGGTGTTGTTCAGCGCGGCCCTGGCGCTGCTCACCTGGGCCATCATGCAATGGCCGGTCAGCGGCCTGTCCAGCGCCGAGGTGCTGGTCAAGTTGGGCGCCTCGGGCCTGCTGTTGGCTGCGTTCGTTCGCGGTCAGCAGCGTGCGGTGCGGCCGATGCTGGACCTGTCACTGTTGCGCTACCCGCGTTTTCTCGGCGTGCAGGTGCTGCCCATTGCTACCTGTTATTGCTTCGTGGTGCTGCTGGTGGCCTTGCCCTTGCGCTTTGTGGGCATCGAGGGCCGCAGTGAGATCGACGCCGGGCTGGCCATGCTGGCGCTGTGCGCGCCGATGCTGGTGGTGCCGGGGATTGCAGCCTGGCTGACACGATTTGCCAGCGCCGGGGTGGTTTGTGCCCTGGGGCTGGTGCTGGCGGCGGCCGGCCTATGGTGGCTGGGGGGTATCGGCACCGGCGCCAGTGCGGCGGCGTGGGTGTCGCCGATGCTGGTGATCGGGATAGGCACCGGGTTGCCCTGGGGGCTGATGGACGGCTTGTCGGTGAGCGTGGTGCCCAAGGCGCGCGCGGGCATGGCCACGGGTATTTTCAGTACTACACGGGTGGCGGGCGAGGGCATTGCCCTGGCCATCGTCACAGCCATGAGCAGCAGCCTGGTGGCTCGCCAATTGGCGCAGGCGGTGCCCCAGGCCAGTGCCGAGCAGACCGCCCAGGCCGCGCAGTACCTCAGCGCCGGTGAACTGAGCCAGGCGGCGGCATTGTTGCCGCCGGTGCCGCGCCAGGTGCTGGCGAGCGCGGTGGCCACGGCGTTTACCGAGGTCACCTGGGTGCTGATTGCCATCACCCTGGTGTCAGCGGCCGTGGTGCTGTTGTTCCTGGGCGAACGACGCTTGAGCCGCGAGCAAGCAACGGTGGTGGCGCAATCCGAGTGAACCCCAGGTTGGCAGGGGCGGTCACTTGACTGTTGCCACCGACCCGACACGGAGTCCGCTTATGCGACCTTTGCACTTTACCAGCCTGACCTGCGCCGCCCTGCTGGTGGCGGCCTGTTCCAGCCAGCCACCGGCCATGTGGGGGGCGGACGATGCCGCCAGCCGCCAGGCCCTGTCCCCGGACCAGGCGTACCCGGAACTGTTTGAAGCGGTACAACGTGGCCAGGTGTTCACCGACCAGAAGCACTTTGTGGACGCGCTGCCCAAGCGCGACCCGGCGCAGATCCGCGCCGATTACCTGGCCCAGCGTGATCATTCCGGATTTGACCTGAAAGCCTTTGTCACCGCCAACTTCATCGAGTCCGGCGAGGCCGAAAGCCCGGCGCCCAGGCCCGGCGCGCCGATCAAGGAACACATCGACAAGCTCTGGCCCGTGCTCAGCCGCAGCTACAGCCAGGTGCCACAGTACAGCAGCCTGTTGCCCTTGCCCCAACCCTATGTGGTGCCCGGCGGGCGTTTCCGCGAGATGTACTACTGGGATTCGTACTTCACCATGCTGGGCCTGGAGCAGAGCGGCGACAAAGCCCAGGTGCGGCAGATGGTCGATAACTTCGCCTACATGATCGACACCTACGGGCATATTCCCAACGGCAACCGCACCTACTACCTGAGCCGCTCGCAGCCGCCGTTCTTCGCCTACATGGTGGACCTGGAAGCGCGCATCGAAGGCGACCAGGCCTATGGCCGCTACCTGCCGCAATTGCAAAAGGAATACGCCTACTGGATGCAGGGCACCAACAGCCTGCAGCCCGGCTACGCCATCGAGCACGTGGTCAAGCTCGCCGATGGCAGCGTGCTCAACCGTTACTGGGACGCCAGCGCCACACCGCGCCAGGAGTCGTGGCTGCAGGACGTGAAAACCGCCGGCCAGGTCGCCGGGCGGCCCAAGGAGCAAGTGTGGCGAGACCTGCGCGCGGGCGCCGAAAGCGGCTGGGACTTCAGTTCGCGCTGGCTGGGCGACAGCAAGAGCCTGGCAACCATCCGCACCACATCGATTGTGCCGGTGGACCTCAACAGCCTGATGTACCACTTGGAAAAAACCATCGCCAAGGCGTGCCAGACCACGGCTGACAGCGCCTGTACCCAGGCCTTCGATACCCGCGCGCAGCAACGCCAGGTGGCCATTGAAACGCACCTGTGGAACACCGCCGCCGGCCATTACGTGGACTACGACTGGCGCCTGAACCAGCAGCGCCCGGCACTGACCGCCGCCGCGCTGTTCCCGCTGTACACGGGCCTGGCGTCCGCGGCCCACGCCAAGGCCACGGCGGATGCGGTACGCACCGGCTTGCTGCGCCCCGGTGGCGTGGCCACTACCCAGGTCAGCAACGGTCAGCAGTGGGATGAACCCAACGGCTGGGCGCCGCTGCAATGGGTGGCGGTGCAGGGCCTTAGCCGGTACCAGGAAACCGGCCTGGCGGCGCAGATCGGCACGCGCTTCCTGCACCAGGTGCAAGAGCTGTACAGCGTGCAGAGCAAGCTGGTGGAAAAATACGACCTGTCGGGCATGGGGCAGGGCGGTGGTGGCGGTGAATATGAGCTGCAGGACGGTTTTGGCTGGACCAACGGCGTTACCTTGAAACTGCTGCAGAAGTACTCAACGCCGTACACCGCTGGTAAATAGACTGATCAGTCTGTCATGACCGTTGCGCCACGGGGGTATGGAACGTAACACGTTCAATCGAGCGCATAGACGCTTTCATTGCCGACACCCTGACCCGCGACAATGGCGCTGCGGTGGGTGATAACCAGCACTCACAAACCGCCGGCGCCAACGGCCCGGTAATGCTGCAGGATGTGCAGTTGCTGCACAAACTCCGAAAAGGTCCGCAGGGCCTTTGACGGTGTCACGGTGATCGCGGGCCCGCAATGCGGGCCTTCGCAGACTGCGGCAGCTACGGCCTGGTGGCCGCTACGGAGGGTCAGGCTGGCAAGTGCAACATCGCCCGCAGGCCGCCGCTTTCGCGGTTGCTCAGGGTCAGGGTGCCGCCGATGGCCAAGGTCAGTTGCTGGGCGATGGCCAGGCCCAGGCCCGTGCCGCCGGTGTCGCGGTTGCGCGAGTTTTCCAGGCGGTAGAACGGTTTGAACACCTCTTGCAGTTGCTCCTCGGCAATGCCCGGGCCGTTGTCGAGCACCTCGATGGTCACGCTGCCGTCCTCGGCCTGGGTGCTGCCCAGGCTGACGTCGCCGGCGAACTTCAGCGCGTTGTCCACCAGGTTCGACAGGATGCGCCGCAGCGCCTGGGGGCGAGTGTCGATCTGCGCCACGCTGTTGCCGGCCAGGCTGACCGGCTGGTTCACGTCCTGGTAGTCGAAAACCAGGCTTTGCAGGAAGGCGTCCACGTCGATGCGGCAACTGGCTTCGGTGGCGCCGTGGATGGTGCGGGCGTAGGCGATGCCTTCGCGCACCAGGTGCTCCATCTCACTGAGGTCGTGCCATAGCTTGTCTTTTTCCACGCCATCATCCATGAATTCGGCGCGCAGTTTCATCCGCGTCAAGGGCGTTTGCAGGTCATGGCTGATGGCGCCCAGCAGTTGCATGCGTTCCTTGAGGTAGGCGCCGATGCGATCCTGCATGGCGTTGAACGCTGACGCGGCGTGGGTCACCTCGCTGGGCCCGCTTTCGTCCAGGCGCTGGCCGCTGCTGTTGGGGTCCAGGGCTTCGGCGGCGCTGGCCAGGCGGGTCAGCGGGCGGGTGGCCATGCGCACCGCCGCCCAGGTGCATCCCCACACCACGGCCAACTGGATCAGCAGCATGATCGGCAACCACTGTGGAATGGGCATGGAGGAGGGGTGCACGTCGATAGTCACCGGCGTGCCGTCTTGCAGGCGAACGTGGGCCTGGAAACGGTCACGAGGGTCCACCGTGTGGGTGAAGCTCAATTGATGGCTGTTGTCCAGGCCGGTGAGAATCGCCTGCCCGGCGTGGGGCAGGTCCTTGATGGCCAGCGGCTGGCCGCCGCTGCCTTCGCCCAGTTCGAACTTGTACACCTGGCGTTCCAGGCGGGTGATCCATTCGCTGCGCTGGTCGGCGGGCACATGGTCGAGAATGGCGACGCCGGTGGCCACGTCGCGCTCCATGGTCTTGTGCATCATCGACTCGGAGCTCAGGTAACGCTCCCAGTATTGCGCGCCGAACGACAAGCCATAGGCCAGCACCAGGCCAGCCAGGAAAATCAGCGACAGCCGCGAGGCCAGGGTGCGCGGCCAGGGAAACCAGGCTTTCATGCGGGGGCTCCGATGACCTGTACCGGCATGGAAAACACATAGCCCTCACTGCGCACAGTCTTGATGTACGCAGGCTCACGGGCGTCATCCAGCAGGCGTTGGCGCAGGCGGCTGACCAGCAGGTCGATGGAGCGGTCGAACAGGTCGGCGTCGCGGCCCTGGGTCAGGTTCAGCAACTGGTCGCGGTTGAGCACCCGCTGGGGATGGTCGAGAAATACCCGCAATAGGCGATATTCCGCGCCGCTCAGGGCCACCAGGGTGTCTTCGGGGTCCAGCAGGTGTCGGGCGCTGGTGTCCAGCCGCCATTGGCCGAACGCCAGCAGCCGGCCGCTTTCGGTCACTTGCAGGTTGGGCGGCAGCATCCGGGTGCGGCGCAGCACGGCATTGATGCGGGCCAGCAGCTCGCGGGCGGCGAACGGTTTGGTCAGGTAGTCGTCGGCGCCCATTTCCAGGCCGATGATGCGGTCGGTTTCGTCGTTGCGGGCGGTCAGCATCAACACTGGTACCGCCTTGTGCTTGCCGGCACGCAGTTCACGGCACAGCAGCAGGCCGTCGTCGCCGGGCATCATGATGTCCAGCACGATCAGGTCAATGGGGGTGTCGTCCAGGGCGGCGCGCATTTGCCGACCGTCACCGGCCACGGTGGTGCGCAGGCCGTTCTTCTTCAGGTAGTTGCCAACCAGTTCACGGATCTCGCGATCGTCGTCGACGATCAGAATATGGTCCACATGCTCCATGACAGCTCCTTTTGGGCAGTTGCCCGCATTCTACCCAGCGGCCTGGGGTTTGCTCGCCTGGCTTTGTATACCAGTGTATCTGCCGGCGTACAGATACACAGTGGTGCAAAACCCTCGTTTCAAGGGCCTATGGTGACACATTGCAGATACCCCGCCGCCATTCAATAGCACCACGGCCTCACAGCAGTAGCGGCCACCTTCCAGCGAATTGAATGATTGAGGGCTTCACCATGAACATCAAGACCATCAGCGCCATTGCCGTGTTTGCCACCGCCAGCTTTGGCGCCGTAGCCGCACAGGCCGCCGCCGCACCGGTCCAGGACACCTACCACTACGGTCAGCACCTGGATATTCAGAAAGTGCTGGCCGACAATGCCGACAATTCGATGACCTGCCAAGTGGTGGGTGCGCACATGACGTACCTGGACTCGCAGCACCAGGAACATGTGCTCAACTACCGTCGCATGGCCGAGGTGTGCAACCTGGGTGAGTGAACCGCAGCTGAATGAGACGCGATCGGGCGTAAAGACTCGGTAAAAACGGTTGCCAGGCCCGCGCCGTTGGGGGGATTCTTGCCGTATCACCCAGCCTGGCAGGGATTGACCATGAACCATTCGACTATCGGCCTGATCGCGCTGGTCGTGATTGCGATACTGGGCCCGGCGACCGTGCTCTACGACCTGTTGCGTGATACTGGCGACAAGCGGCACGTAGACAAGGAGGAGGGCGGTTCCCTATAGTTGGCAGCCTATTCATTAGGTTGCTACCTATATGCCCTCATCCGTTGCCGCGTCACCCCCGCGTGCCCCTGTCTGGCTGTTGGTGCTGATCACCATCAGCGGCACGCTGGCCATGCACATGTTCGTTCCGGCACTGCCTGCCGCCGCCCAGGCGTTGGGGGTGGACAGCGCTGCGATGCAACGCACCATCAGTATCTACATCCTGGGCCTGGCGTTCGGGCAGTTGGCCTACGGGCCGCTGTCCGATGGCCTGGGACGGCGCCCGTTGCTGCTGGTAGGCTTGAGCCTGTACACCGTGGCCGGGTTTTGCGCCGCGTTTGCCGGCGGCGTGCATACCCTGGTGCTGGCGCGCCTGGTGCAAGCGCTGGGCGGTTGTGCGGGCCTGGCCTTGGGGCGGGCGATTGTGCGCGATGGCGCACGGCTGGACGATGCCGTGCGTGACCTGGCGCTGCTCAACCTCATGATGATGATCGGCCCCGGCTTCGCGCCGCTGGTGGGCTCGCTGATCAGCGAGCACCTGGGCTGGCGGGCCATTTTCCTGGTGCTGGCCAGCCTGGGCGCGGTGACGTTGCTGTGCACCTGGCGGTTGCTGCCGGAAACCTCCACCCCCAGCGGGCAAGTCAGTGCCCATGCGCTGGTGCGTGACTACACGCAATTGTTGCGTTCCCCGGTATTTCTCGGCTTTGCCATCGGTGGCGCGTGCATGACCACGGCCATTTACGCCTTCATTGCCGCGGCGCCGTTCATCATTGGCACTGAGCTGCATCGCCCCTTGAGCGAAGTTGGTGTTTACCTGGGCATGCTGATCGTGGGCATGTCAGTGGGCAATGCCCTGACGCGCCGCCTGATTCGGACCATGTCGGTTGATCGCCTGCTGCTGGTGGGGGCGCTGTTGAGCATTGCCTCGGCGCTTAGCCTGCTGGCGGTGGTGATGGCCGGCGGGGTGTCCGTGGCCTGGATTGTCGGGCTGGTCAGCCTGTTTGCCGTGGGGGCGGGGCTGGCAAGCCCCGCGGCCATGAGCCGGGCGTTGAGCGTGGATGCCCACTTGGTAGGGGCTGCGGCCGGTTTGTACGGCTTCGGGCAAATGGCGGTAGGGGCCTTGTGCACCTTTGCGGTGGGCTTTGGCCACGACCCGGCGTTCAGCGCCGCGGCAGTGCTCAGTACCTCGGCGCTGATCGGGTTGCTGGGGTTCGGTCTGGGCATGAGCGCGCGCCGTACCCGCGAGGCCCAGGCCCAAGCCATGGCGTAATCACGTACAGGTTGGTCGCGCGCAGGCCACGCCAAAATCCCGGAGCTGGCGCCAGGCTGCGAGAAAGTCCGCAGGACCTTTGGCGGTGTTATGTCGATCGCAGGCACGCGGTGCGCGCCTTCGCAGCCTGGCGGCAGCTTCTACAGGGGCGGTGTTTGAGGCGATTCGCGGCGTCGTCATCCTCAGGCTTCTTCCAGGCTGTCCACGTGCAGGGCATGGGCCTTGCTCGGCGGCTCCACCACCAGCGGCGCTGAGCATCTAAAACAAGGGTGCAGGCATACTTGCACCGTGGCGGCGACGCAGGAATTTTTATGATGGGCATTCAGCGATTGCCGCTGGGAAGTACAACTAGGGCAAGATAAATCAGGTCGAGGCCCAACTTACACTAAGTGGTAAAGTGATTCATGCCTGAAGTTGGAAAAGACTGTTGCGCAAATTGCAGGTAGTTAGCCGGTGCCCTTTATTGCAAAGGGCACCGCCGGCACTCAGATATAAATGAACAACAGCGCGAACAGCGTCACGACGGCCCATTTTTCTGCGTAGTACTGCGCACGATTGCGTTTTTTCAGCGCCTTGCCGCGTTCGCGCACCTTGTAGATGCGGCTGAACAGGCGGTTGATGCCCCCGGTCTTGTCGCCCTCGCTGTTAGGCGCGGCAGCGGCCGCCATGACCTTGTAGCTGAACCAGCGGTTGAACGCCGCAGCCCAGCGGTATTTCAATGGGCGTTCAACGTCGCAGAACAGAATGATGCGGTTCTGCTCGGTGGTGTTTTCGGCGTAGTGAATGTAGGTCTCGTCGAACAGCACCGGCTCACCGTCGCGCCAGTAATAGTTTTCCCCGTCCACGTTGATGTAGCAGCCGGGGTCGTTGGGGGTTTGCAGGCCCAGGTGGTAGCGGTACGAGCCGGCATACGGGTCGCGGTGGCGTACCAGCCGCGAGCCAGGCGGCAGCGCGGCGAACATGGCGGCCTTGACCGTGCCGATGCCGGCCAGCAGTTCGGTGGTGCGCGGGCACAGCTGGCTGGCCGAAGGATGGCTGTCGCCGTACCACTTCAGGTAGAAGCGCTTCCAGCCGGTCTTGAAAAACGAATTGAAGCCCACGTCGTCGTGGCCGGCGGACTTCTTGATCTCGCCCATTTCCATCAACCGCACGCCTTCCTCGCGGATCTCCTGCCAGTGCTGCTGCAAGGGCGCCAATTCGGGGAAGTCACGGGCATCCAGGTACGGGCGTGCCGGCAATTTGGAGAACAGGTACAGGAACACATTGACCGGTGCGAGGAAGCTGGAGTGGTCACTCAGTTGGCGAGTGAACCTGTGCCGCACACGCCCGCGAAAGTGCACGAAGGCAATGGACAAGATGAACAGGGCAAGAATGATGAGTTTCATAATGGATCGTTTAAGTAGGACTGAACACCAGCAGACGGGCCGCAATGAGTGTAGGAAAAGCAGAAATCAAGATAAGGAAAGCGCCGGCTAGTATAACCCACCAGCAAGTCAGGGGAAGTAGTGGGCGAAAGTCGCAGGGCAAATTTCATATAAAGTTGATGCGGGTCATCGTCAACAGCCTTTAATCGCGTTCGCGCATGAAAAACCCGGCCACATACTTGCGAAAGGTATCCAGGCTCTTGAAGTCGGCCAGGCGCTTGAAGGTGTCGCTACTGGGCTCGGGGCCCAGGGGCTGTTTCATCAGCGACACCGACAGCACCCGATCCAGGTCCGAGGTCAGCACCAGTTCATCCATCACGTCGCCGCCGATCACCGGGCGGCGCATGATGACGTTGACGCCTTTGCCGGCCATCCAGTCGATCAAGGACACCATCAGCGGCTCGCGCTCTTCCTCGCGCAGCACGGGGAACAGTTGCGCGCGGGACAGCACGGGCACGCTGGCCACGTGGATCATTTCGTAGTATTGGCTGCCGGCGGTGGTGGGCGAATACAGGGCCAGGGCTAACAGAGGGCCTGCGGTGCGCTCACCGCCCCATAGCCAGTGGTGGCCTTGGAAGTCGAAGCCGGTGTCGCTGCGGCCGTTGAAGACCTTGCGCGTGCGTACTTCGTTGACGCAGTCGAGCAGCAGGCCATAGCGACGCTGGCTGCCGAACGCGGTGGAGTCTTTGAGGCGCGCCTTGAGCATCATCATGTGCTTCATGTCCATGCGCGTTTCCAGGTAGTTGCTGGCGGGCACCCGTTCCACCAACGGGTAACGGGCCGCCACGCGGCGCAATTCGGCGAATTGCCGGGTCAGGTCCTGTTTGTGTTGGGTGGCATACACGTTCAGGCCCGACGCCTCGATCAACGTGACCAGCAGCGACAGCAAACGGTGCTGTTCCTTGCGGGTATTGGCCGCACTGTCAACACCGCTGTCGCTGGGGTCGGCTGGGCGAAATTCGCCGATCAGGCGCAGCGGAACATCGGGCGCCAGCCAGGCTGCCGGCGGCTCGTCGCGCTCGCTGGCACTGCCCGGCTCGCGGTCGTCCTTGATGAACGGGCAGTCGGCGGCATGCTCGGCGGTGCCGGGGTTGTTCTTGAGGAACAGCGTGCCGGTGCTGCTATTGAGGGTCACGTTCATCACCGGCAAGGCGTTGGCCTGGCAGTCACACGCCAGCCACTGGCCCTGGCCGCGCACCTTCATTAGCCATTGGTTGGCTTGCAGCAGGCGATGGCCGTCCAGGCTGTTGTGCACAAAACCTTCGACCAGCACTTGCTCGGCGGGGGTGAGGGTGCGCACCAGTGCGCCATTTTTTTCGATGATTCGCATGACGAGTCAGGCAGGTCCCTGGCCAGACATGGCCGCTGCACGTTGATGGATTTGCTCGGGCGTCCGGTCTTCCTTAAGGGTGGGCACGAACCAGACATTGCCCAACGTAACCACTAAAAGCTAACAGCAACAGCAACCTCTCAGCCAGCCTTGCGCAGCGTAAAATTGATCCGCTGCGCGCCCATCACCGAATGCACCCCCTCCCTCAACGGCAACACCCCATGAAACCGCAGCCGATCAACCCCTCCCCACACCATCACATCACCATGCAACAGCGGTACCCGCACTGGCCGGTCGCTGCGTTGCTGGCCGCCCATCTGGAACATCGCCGGCAGCCCCAGCGACACCGAAACAATGGGCGCGCTGTAATCGCGCTCATTACGGTCCTGGTGCAGGGACATGCGCGCACCCGGCACGTAGCGGTTGATCAGGCAGGCATCGGGCGTGAAATCGGCGAAACCGGCCAGGGCGGCGGCGTCGTGGGCCAGGCGCTGGAAGGCTTCGGGCAGGGCCGGCCAGGGCTGGCCTGTGCGTGGGTCCAGGGGCGTGTAGCGATAGCCGTGGGTGTCGGTGGTCCACCCCAGCTGCCCGCAATTGCTCAGGGCCACGGACATGGTTTGCCCGCCGGGCGTCATCATGCGCCGCAAGGGCGCCGCCTTGAGCACCGCGCGCAGGGGGGGCAGCAGGTCGTCGATGAAGGGCAGGGCGAAGGCGCGCAGCACGAAGGTCTGCGGGCCGATCTGTTCGGCCCGTGGCGGCTGGCGCGTGGCCGCCTCGTCAAACAGCTCCAGGCTCATGGCAGCGCGGTGCAGGCAGGGCGCTTACAGCGCCTTGCTGATGCGGATCTCGGTGATCTGCTCATCGCTGTCCCCGTGGATGGCCGCCAGCGCTGCCTTGGCTTCATCCAGCGAACCGGTTTGCAGATGGGCGAAGTCCCAACGGCGCTCGCCATTGATCTTGTAGTGGATTACGTACTTGGTCACGGTGTTACCTGCAAAAAGGATCAGCTGAATTTCGACGCCGAGCGGCGCACGATCTTGATCTTGTGGGTGAAGGCCTTGCGGTGCGCGCCCATGGCCAGCTTGGCGCCGGTGGTGTCGATGGTGATGTTCCAGAAACCGGTGGTGGGCGCGGTGATCTTGGCCGGGAAGGTGTCGAACTGGCCACCGTGGTAGGTGTGACGGCCGCCGTTCTTGAAGCTGCGGAAGTTGGCATCACTCATCAGGCGGATGTTGCAGCGCTGGGAACACTCGATGACCACCAGGTCATCCTCGTTTAGGTGCTCGCGCTGGTGTACGAATTTCATGTAGATCTCCGGGATGCATCTTTTGGCAAACCAAAACGATACCATGGCGGGCTTCGCGCCGCCGCGTTTCATGCAGCGACCAGGAAAATTTACGACCAGGTGGAGCAAATGGCCACTTGGGCGGTCACAGTGTCTTTTGAAGGGAGTTTGGCTTATGAAATGGGCGTGGGTGGCAGTGATGGCTTTATTGGGTGGGTGCGCCAGTGTCTCGGACATCGAGCAAAGCCCGGAAACCATGGGGGTGATGTCTGGTAAATCACCGCGCCAGTTCAGCGATTGCGTCGTCAAGCACCTGGCTGAAACCCGCAAGCCTTCGACCATCGAGCCTTGGCGCGAAGGCTTTCGCGTGATTGTGCCGCAGAAGCTGACGTCGGGCCCGGCGGCGATCATCGATATCGACAGGCGCTCCAACGATGGCAGCAGCATCAAGCTGCATGAGCGCATCTCCAACGTGCCGATTCGTCCTCATGATGTGCAGCGTGCGGTCACCGCGTGTATTTCTGGCGAGTGATAGCGGCGCTGAGGCGCCCATGACGCGGCCTGGCGGCGGCTGCTACAGACGTAGCAGTTGCCAAAGGCTGCGTCACGGGCTTCGCGGTAAGTCAGGTTATTTGCACAGAATGGTGAGGTTACGGCTGGCATAGTTGCCCACGTCTGCGCCCAGGGTCTTGTCGCTGTCCTTGGGCGGCGGTGTGCCGGTGGTGCCGACGATGTCGTAGCGCCCGCTGGCGCACGCTTCGCTGGCTTTCTGGTAGCAGGCGTCCCAGGACGCCGCCGCGCCCGAGCAATCGATGCTCACGCCTTGCTTGCCGTTTTTCAGAATGGTAGGCGTGGCCGACGCGCACCCGCCCAGGGCCAGGACCGCGAAAAGAGCCAGGAGTCTGTTCATCGAATGTTTCATCATCACGAAAGTGTGGAAGGGGGCGGCAGATACTGCAGCCGTGCCTGCGTGAACGCGAGGCCGCGCCAGCGGGGACGCCTGATGCTATACAAGGCGTCGGGCGGCGGATAGCCCTGTGATGAAATTCTGCCTTGCGCTGCTGGCGATTGCTGCTAAAACCAGTGCACACGGGTAAATTTGTATCGGGCGTGGAACTATCCGCGACCGGTTTTCTCTATTTCTGCATCGGTCGGCCGGTGGCGGGGCATTGTAAGGTGGCCTGCGCGCGATTAGACTGCGCCGAATCTCGTAAGCACAGCCCTTTGTAAGGACTCATATGATCAAGAAATGCTTGTTCCCAGCAGCCGGTTACGGCACTCGCTTCCTCCCAGCGACCAAAGCCATGCCCAAGGAAATGCTGCCGGTGGTCAACAAGCCACTGATCCAATACGGTGTCGAAGAAGCACTGGAAGCCGGCCTGACCCAGATTTCCATCGTGACCGGCCGCGGCAAGCGCGCCCTGGAAGACCACTTCGACATCAGCTATGAGCTGGAAAACCAGATCAAGGGCACCGACAAGGAAAAATACCTGGTTGGTATCCGCAAGCTGCTGGACGAGTGCACCTTTTCGTATACCCGCCAGACCGAAATGAAAGGCCTGGGCCACGCGATCCTCACTGGCCAGCCGCTGATTGGTGACGAACCTTTCGCCGTGGTACTGGCGGACGACCTGTGCGTGAACCTGGAAGGCGACGGCGTATTGGCCCAGATGGTCAAGCTGTACAACCAGTTCCGTTGCTCGATCGTGGCCATCCAGGAAGTCGATCCTTCGGAAACCAACAAGTACGGCGTGATCGCCGGCGAAATGATCCGCGACGACATCTACCGCGTCAACAGCATGGTCGAGAAGCCAAAGCCTGAAGATGCCCCGTCCAACCTGGCCATCATCGGCCGCTACATCCTGACCCCGGACATTTTCGACCTGATCCGTCAGACCGAGCCAGGCAAGGGTGGCGAAATCCAGATCACCGACGCCCTGATGAAGCAGGCTCAGGCCGGCTGCGTACTGGCTTACAAGTTCAAAGGCCAGCGCTTCGACTGCGGCGGCGCCGAAGGCTACATCGACGCCACCAACTTCTGCTTCGAGAACTTCTACAAGACCGGCAAGGCCTTCTAAGCCAGCCTGTACTTGATGCAGCACCCGACGCCGCGGCCACCAGCCGCGGCGTTTTCATGTGTGCCCCGCGATCGCGCAAGAGCTGCCGCCAGCCCGTAGGAGCTGCCGCCAGGCTGCGAAGGCCCGCACAGCGGGCCCGCGATCGATATGGTACCGCCAAGGGTCCTGCGAACCTCTTCGCAGCGTGACGCCAGCTCTACAGAGGTGGGTGTTTCTTGAGGGGGGCGCGCGGTACTATTGAGCCCTGCCAAGGAGACCTAGCAATGGCCCACGATTTTGATCTGTTTGTTATAGGCGCCGGTTCCGGCGGTGTTCGCGCGGCGCGCTTTGCGGCCGGATTTGGTGCCAAGGTAGCGGTGGCCGAGAGCCGTTACCTGGGCGGTACCTGTGTCAACGTCGGCTGCGTGCCGAAAAAGCTGTTGGTGTACGGCGCCCACTTCGCCGATGACTTCGAGCAGGCGCAAGGCTTCGGATGGACCCTGGGTGAGGCTGACTTCAGCTGGCAAACCCTGATCGCCAACAAGAACCGCGAAATCCAGCGCCTCAACGGCATCTATCGCAACCTGCTGGTCAACAGCGGCGTGACACTGCTCGAAGGCCACGCACGCATCGTCGACGCCCACCACGTGGAAGTCGACGGTCAGCGCTTCAGCACCGAGCGCGTCTTGATTGCCACCGGCGGCTGGCCGCAGATTCCAGACATTCCGGGGCGCGAGCACGCTATCACCTCCAACGAGGCGTTCTTCCTGCCGCAGTTGCCCAAGCGCGTGCTGGTGGTGGGCGGCGGCTACATTGCCGTGGAATTCGCCGGCATTTTCCATGGCCTGGGCGCCGACACCACGCTGCTGTACCGCAAGGACCTGTTCCTGCGCGGCTTTGACCGTTCGGTGCGCGAGCACCTGAGCGAGGAACTGACCAAGCGCGGCCTGAACCTGCAGTTCAACAGCGACATCGAACGCATCGACAAACAGGCCGACGGCAGCCTCAAGGCCACCCTCAAGGATGGCCGAGTGCTGGAAGCCGACTGCATTTTCTACGCCACGGGACGGCGCCCCATGTTGGACAACCTGGGCCTGGAGAACGTGTCGGTCAAGCTCGACGACAAGGGTTTCATTGCCGTGGACGAGCAGTTCCAGACGAGCGAACCGTCGATCCTGGCGCTGGGTGACGTGATTGGCCGCGTTCAACTGACGCCAGTGGCCCTGGCCGAAGGCATGGCCGTAGCCCGTCGCCTGTTCAAGCCTGAGCAGTATCGCCCCGTGGACTATGCGCACATCCCCACGGCGGTGTTCAGCCTGCCGAACATCGGCACCGTGGGCCTCACCGAAGAGCAGGCGCGCGAACAGGGCCATGAAGTGCAGGTGTTCGAAAGCCGTTTTCGGCCGATGAAGCTGACGCTCACCGAGTGCCAGGAGCGCACGCTGATGAAGTTGGTAGTCGATGCCAGCACCGATCGCGTGTTGGGCTGCCACATGGTGGGGCCGGAGGCGGGTGAGATCATCCAGGGCCTGGCGGTGGCGCTGAAAGCGGGGGCCACCAAGCAGGTGTTCGACGAGACCATTGGTGTGCACCCGACTGCCGCCGAGGAATTCGTGACGATGCGTACGCCGGTGGCGAAGTAAAAATGTGTTACGCATGAATACATATTGATATGTACTGTTCGGCAGGCGGCGAATCCCATTTGCGAGGGTTGCCGCCGGCCCTGCTATCGCAAGGGATCTATCTGTTTATTTTTTGAAACACCTCTAAAAACTCCGCTCTAGAGCCTTCTATTGCTGCGTATGAAAGCAGGTCTCACGGCTTTCAGGTTTTATTCCTACAATCCGGGCCAAACGGTCTGACGTTTCTTTTGAGTTCGCCAATTACATACTCCGGCCTCGCAGTCTTGCGTCTGGTCACGCCTTGGCGTGCGCCGACATCGAACTCAACGGGAGTTGTTCACCATGAAACTTTACCCATCTGCGCTGATAACCGGGCTGTGCGGCCTGCTGGCGATGCCAGCGGCAATGGCCGCCGACGGCACGATCGATTTTCTGGGCAGAATCATCGGCCCCACCTGTGATATCAACGATGGTAACCCCAGCTTCAATGTGGAGTTGCCCACCGTGTCGACTACCGCGCTTTCGGTCGTAGGCAAGTCGGCAGGGCGCCAGCCGTTCCAGATTCGCCTGACCGGTTGCGTGCCCGAAACGGGCCGGGTGATGACCTATTTCGAACCGGGCCCCACCATCAACCCACGGACCGGTCGGTTGATCACCAACACCGGGGTTGGCCAGGCCGGGAACGTGGAAGTCGGCCTGCTCAACAACCAGCAACGCACCATGGACCTGCGCGAAGGCCCAGGTTTCCAAGATTCGCAAGTGGTGGATATCACCGCGGGCAACGCCTATCTGGACTATTTCGCCGAGTACATGCCGGTTGGCTCGGTCACCCCGGGCGATGTGCGCACGCAAGTGCGCTACTCCATCGTGCACTACTGATGGCCTCGCCAGGGGCGCCGTCCGGCGTTCCTGGCGTTTCGCATACGTCTGACTGGAATCCCTCATGTTGAAAATGATGCTTGCCCTGTGGGCGGCCTGGCTGTTGGCGTTGCCCGCCCACGCGGGTGTGGTGATCAGTTCCACGCGGGTGATTTACCCGGCGTCGGCGCCGGAAGTCACGGTACAGTTGCTTAACCGCGACGCCACGCCGGCGCTGCTGCAGATATGGCTGGACGACGGCGACGCCGATGCCGACCCCGGTGGGGTCCAGGTGCCGTTCGTGATCAGCCCGGCCATGTTCCGCCTGGAGGCCGAGCAGGGCCAGGCACTGCGCCTGATGTACACCGGCGAGCCGCTGCCTGCGGACCGCGAAAGCCTGTTCTGGCTGAATATGCAGCAAATTCCTCCGCGTGCCGACAGCCCTGGAAACCTGCTTCAGGTGGCTGTGCGCACGCGCATCAAAGTGATGTTTCGACCTGACGGGCTGGCAAGCCACGCAGCCGAGGCGCCGACTCAGGTACGCTGGCAGTTGCTGCACAGTGATGGCCCCTGGCAGCTCGAAGGCCACAATCCGACCCCTTATTTCGTCAACCTGGGCGAGGTCAATCTTGTCGTTGCCGGCCGCGTGTTCGAGGCGGGCGCAGGCCATGTGCCGCCGTTTGGCCAGGCGCGCTTTACTGTACAGGGTGAGCCGGGCGCCGTGAAACAGGGCCAGGTTTCGTTCATTGCGTTGGACGACCACGGCGCCGGCCGGCGCGGTGAGCTGGCGCTGACGTCGCCATGATGGGGGTGGGGCCGCGTATGGCGGGTGCCTGGGCGGTGGCCTGGCTGCCTGTGGTGTGGGCGGTGGAAGAGCCGGCGCCGGTGCTGTTCGAGGAGCGCTTCTTGCGGCCCGGCGCGCCGGGGGCGGTCGACCTGCGGCAATTTTCGTTGCCGGCGCGGGTGCCGGCGGGCGATTACTGGCTGGACGTTAGTGTCAACGCGGCGCCGCGCGGTCGCCTGCAGGTGGCCTATCGTCAGGATGACCCAGCCCCATTCGCCGAAGCGTGTTTCGATCTGCCGCTGTTGCAGCGCCTGGGTGTGGATACGCAAGCGCTGACCATCGACGCGGCGGCTGAGCGATGTATGCCGTTGCAGCAATGGCTGCCCCAGGCGACGGTACAGCTGAACTTCGCCGAGCAGCGGCTCGCGTTGCAGATTCCCCAGGCGTTCATGGTGCGCACGGCCCAGGGCCAGGTCGACGAGCATCGGTGGGAATGGGGCGTGAACAGTGCCTTCGCCAACTATGACGTGAACACCTTCAACGTGGCCACCACGGGTGGCAGGCTCACTCAAACCTATGCGGGGCTGTCCAGTGGCGCCAACCTGGGTGCGTGGCATTGGCGCTTGCAGGGCAATGTCTCCCACCCCGGCAGTTATCAAACCCTGTCCCATTACCTGCAACGCGAAGTGGCGCCCTTGAGTGCCCAACTTCGCCTGGGGCATACCAGCAGTTCCGGGGAATTACTGGAGAGCGTGCAAATGCGCGGGGCCACGTTGTTCAGTGACGAGCGCATGCTGCCGGCCTCCCAGCGTGGTTTCGCCCCGGTGGTGCGCGGTGTGGCGCGGGGCAATGCGCGCGTGACGATCCGTCAGGGCGGGCGTTTGCTGCGTGAGGTGGTCGTGCCGCCGGGGCCCTATGTCATTGATGACCTGTACGCTGCGTCTTACGGCAACGACTTGCAGGTCAGCGTCAGTGAAAGCGATGGCAGCGAGCAGCATTTCACTGTGGCCAATGGTGCCACCGCGATGACGCTGCGTGAGGGCCAGTCGCGCTTCGCGTTGGGTGTGGGCAACCTGTATGCCCCCACGTTGGCCAGTACCCCGGCGTTCGTCCAGGGCACCTGGCAGCAAGGTGTCAGCGATTGGCTCACGGCCTATGGTGGCGGCACAGTGGCCGAGCGCTATCGGCAGGGCCTGCTGGGGGCGGCACTGAACACGCCCGTCGGCGCCATTGGCCTGGACCTGGCCATGGCCCGGACGCAGTTGCCGGGCGCCTCGGACGCTCAAGGCGGGCGGGCACGGGCGACCTACAGCGCGTTGTTCCAGGCCAGCGGCACGCGCGCATCGCTCAGCCATCAGTGGGCCAACCGGCCCGGCTATCATGCCTTGCTGGATGCGCAACTGGCCCGCGAACGGGATGGCCCGGTGAGTGGTCATGAGCGCTCGCGCACCTCCATCAGCCTCAATCAGCCGGTGGGCAGTGACTGGGGGCAGGTCAACGCCGGGTTCTGGCGAGCCCGCGCCTGGGGAGGTGAGGGCAGTGGCCGCGGCTATTCGCTCAACTATGGGCACCGGTTCGGCACCTTGGGGTACAGCATTAGCGCTAACCGCGAGCGCGATGGTCACGGCCGCGAAGACACCTTCTGGACGCTCGATTTCAACCTGCCCCTGGGCGGCACGCGCGCCAGCCTGAGCGCCACGTTGAATCACGGCCCCCAAGGCCCCCAGGGCCAGGTTGGCTACCGCGCGGGCGACGAACGCTATCACTACGGTGCCACTGCCAGTGCCAGCGAAGCCCGTGAGGGCGCACGCGTCAATGCGTTTGGCGGCTGGCGAGCGCCGTTCGGCGACTTTGCGGTGGCGGCGGGCCGCGACGACGACAGCCGGCAGCTGTCGCTCAGCGCCCGTGGTGCGGCTGTCGCTCACGCTGGGGGCATCACGCTCTCGCAGCCCCTGGCCGAGACCTTTGCCATTGTTCAGGTCCCGCACGCCAAGGGCGCCCAGGTGAGCAACAGCAGCCAGGTGCGCGTGGATAGCCGGGGCTACGCGGTTGTCCCGCACCTGGTGCCGTACCAGCTCAACCGCATCGACATCGACCCGCTTGGCTTACCTTTGGACGTGGAATTGGCCACCAACAGCCAGCACGTGGCGCCGCGCGCCGGTACGGTGGCCCTGCTGCGTTATCCCACGGTGTCCGGGCGTACGGCACTGATCGAACTGCGCCGGCCGTGCGGTGTGCCGCTGCCGTTCGGGGCCCAGGTCAGCGATGAGCAGGGTACGCCGATGGGCGTCGTCGGTCAGGGCAGTCGGGTTCTGGCCCGGGGGCTGCAGGCCCATGGCAACCTGCGCGCCGATTGGGGCACCGGGCAGTGCACCGCACGCTACCACCTGCCGACGCCTGGCGAGTCTCTGGTACGGCTTGCGGCAGTATGTGAAACGGCCAGCAAGGAGCAGCCATGAAAACCACGATTGCACTGGCCACGTTGTTGACCGCGCCCATGGTTCAAGGCGCTTGCCAGTATTATCCGGGCATGGGGCCAGCGGTGGCTCACGCGCTTCTGGATGCGCGAATTGTCGTTTCCACCTTGGCGCTGCCGGGGCATCTGCTGTATTCGCGGACTATCCCAGGGGCGGCCACGGCGTTGGAATGCACCGCCGAGACAGTCATGAGCAGTGGCTGGGCCACGCCCATGGAGGCGACTGGCCAGGAGGGCGTCTACGCCACCACGGTACCCGGTGTCGGCTTGCGCGTTGTTCAGCAGCAGCCACTTGAAACTCAATTCTGGCCTCGCCGCGACGTGCGCCTGGAGCCGTCCCACGCCACCCCCTCAGCTGCCTACGTGGTGGAGCTGGTCAAGACCGGACCGTTGCAGGAAGGTCGCCTGCGGTTGCCGCCGGCTGGGGTGACCCGTCGTTACGGGGCGCTGGAAGCCACGGCGCTGCGGTTCTCTCAGGCCGACATCGACATCGTGCTGAACAAGCCCACCTGCGACGTGGCCGCCGACAGCCAACAGGTCACGGTCAACCTGGGGCAACGCGATACCCGCGACTTCACCGGGCCAGGCAGCACCACCCAAGCGGTGCCGTTCAGCCTGCGCCTGGCGTGTGAGGGCGGCGGTGGTGGGGACTCGCTGTTTGTGCACCTCACCCTCAGTGATGCCAGTGACCCTGGCAACCGCACCACGGTATTGAGCCTGCGCAATGACGCTACGGCGTTGGGCGTGGGCGTGCAGGTACTGCGCAGTAATGGGCAGCCAGTGAGTTATGGTGCCGACGCCGGCCATGTCGGTAACCCGGGCCAGTGGCTGGCCGGCGCGGTGGTGGCGGGGCAGCGCAGCTTCGAGGTGCCGTTGCTTGCGCGCTTTATCCAGACCGGCAACACAGTAACGCCGGGCACCGCAGGCGCCCTGGCCACGTTTACCTTCGCCTACAACTGATCTTCATGTGATTCTTCTATATATTAGGCACCCTGATAGGCAAAACCAATCGTGCACATCAGCTTTGCCAATGAGCGCTCTGGCGCCCACTTGGCTAGGATTAGCCCTACACAGTTTTAACCCCTTCGACAAACCCATGGAGATTTACCGATGCCGATCATCAACAGCCAAGTAAAACCTTTCAAAGCACAGGCTTACCACGGCGGCAAGTTCGTTGAAGTCACCGAAGCCAACCTGAAAGGCAAATGGTCTGTCGTGTTCTTCTACCCAGCCGACTTCACCTTCGTCTGCCCAACCGAACTGGGCGACCTGGCTGACAACTACGCTCAATTCAAAGACCTGGGCGTCGAGATCTACGGCGTGTCCACCGACACCCATTTCACCCACAAAGCCTGGCACGACACCTCGGAAACCATCGCCAAGATCCAGTACCCACTGATCGGCGACCCGACCCACGTCATCTCCCGCAACTTCGACGTGCTGATCGAAGAAGCCGGTATCGCTGACCGTGGCACCTTCGTGATCAACCCGGAAGGCCAGATCAAAATCGTCGAACTGAACGACGGCGGTGTGGGTCGTGACGCTTCCGAGTTGCTGCGCAAGGTCAAGGCTGCCCAGTACGTGGCTGCCCACCCAGGCGAAGTTTGCCCAGCCAAGTGGAAAGAAGGCGAAGCGACCCTGGCTCCGTCCCTGGACCTGGTCGGCAAGATCTAAGTCCTCATGACGATGATCGGCTGCGTCATCCCATAGCACCCTCATCGCCCTGAACGCGCCCGGGCGAATTCGCCCGGGCGTTGTTTTTTATACCGTATTGAAAATGAAGGAATCGCCCGCATGTTGGACGCCAATCTTAAAGCCCAGTTGAAGTCGTACCTGGAACGGGTCACCCAACCGATCGAGATCGTCGCGTCCCTTGATGACGGCGCGAAATCCCAGGAATTGCTTGGCCTGCTGCGTGACATCGACGGCCTGTCGGACAAGATCACGCTGCTGGACAACGGTAATGACGCGCGCAAGCCGTCGTTCTCCGTCAACCGCCCGGGCGCGGATATCAGCCTGCGTTTCGCCGGTATCCCCATGGGCCACGAATTCACCTCCCTGGTGCTGGCCCTGCTGCAAGTCGGCGGCCACCCTTCCAAGGCGAGCGCCGAGGTGATCGAACAGATCGTCGGGCTCAAGGGTGAATTCAATTTCGAGACTTACTTCTCGCTGTCGTGCCAGAACTGCCCGGACGTGGTGCAGGCGTTGAACCTGATGGCGGTGCTCAACCCCAACGTGCGCCATGTGGCCATTGACGGCGCGCTGTTCCAGGCTGAAGTCGACGCCCGTCAGGTGATGGCGGTGCCCAGTGTCTACCTCAATGGCGAGAACTTTGGCCAAGGCCGTATGGGCCTGGAAGAAATCCTTGCCAAGATCGACACCAGCGCCGGCGACAAGGCGGCCGAGAAGCTCAACGCCAAGGACGCTTTCGACGTATTGGTGGTGGGTGGTGGCCCGGCAGGTTCTGCCGCAGCTATCTACGCAGCGCGCAAGGGTATCCGTACTGGCGTTGCCGCCGAGCGCTTTGGCGGTCAGGTGCTGGACACCATGGCCATCGAGAACTTCATCTCGGTGCAGCACACTGAAGGCCCGAAACTGGCCGTGGCGCTGGAAGAGCACGTCAAGGAATATGATGTCGACATCATGAACCTGCAACGCGCCGAGGCCCTGATCCCGGGCCAGGACGGTCAGCTGCACGAAGTGCGCTTCGCCAGCGGTGCAAGCCTGAAGGCCAAGACCGTGATCCTGGCCACCGGTGCGCGCTGGCGTGAAATGAACGTGCCCGGCGAGCAGGAATACCGCAACCGCGGCGTGGCCTACTGCCCGCACTGCGATGGTCCGCTGTTCAAAGGCAAGCGCGTCGCCGTGATTGGCGGCGGTAACTCGGGCGTGGAAGCGGCCATCGACCTGGCCGGTATCGTCGCCCACGTGACCTTGCTGGAATTCGACAGCCAACTGCGCGCCGACGCCGTGCTGCAACGCAAGCTGCACAGCCTGCCGAATGTCACGGTCATCACCAGTGCGCTGACCACTGAAGTGACCGGCGACGGCCAGAAGGTCAACGGCCTGCGCTACAAGGACCGCCAGACCAGCGAAACCCAGACCGTGGACCTGGAAGGCATCTTCGTGCAGATCGGCCTGTTGCCCAACACCGATTGGCTCAAGGGTACAATCGAGCTGTCCCAGCGTGGCGAGATCATGGTTGACGCGCGTGGTGAAACCAACTTGCCGGGCATTTTCGCCGCCGGCGACGTGACCACCGTGCCGTACAAGCAGATCGTGATTGCGGTGGGCGAGGGCGCCAAGGCGTCGCTGTCCGCGTTCGACCACTTGATACGCACCTCCGCACCGGCCTGATCAGGCCTGTGCCAACAAAAAGCCCGCTGGCCATTACGGCCAGCGGGCTTTTTTGTGGTGCTTGACGGGATTCACGGGAATACCCTGCGATACTCCGCTGCTGCTGTTAGCTTTTGACGTGGCTTTTGATTGAGTGCCAGGGCCCAAGCAGGGCCCGGCACACCAGGCGCCTGTCGCAGGCAGCGTCTTGCGACGCGGCTGGCGGCGCTGCTACAGCGTTGCCGGTCAGAAGTTTGGCTGGATAATTTCCACCCAGTAGGCATCCGGGTCCTTGATGAACGCGATGTTCTTCATGCGGCCGTCGGTCAGGCGCTTCTGGAAGTCCACGCCCAGCGCTTCGAAGCGCTGGCAGGCGGCCTGGATGTCGGGTACCGACACACAGATATGGCCAAAGCCACGCGGGTCGGTGTTGCCGTTGTGGTACGCGAAGTCGACGTCGTTTTCGGTGCCGTGGTTGTGGGTCAGTTCGAGAATGCCCGGCATCGACTTCATCCAGGTGTGGCGTTGGGCGTCATCAGCCGGGATCTGCGCCTTGTCCACCAAGGCCAGGAAATACAGGCTGAATTGTGCTTCAGGGAAATCGCGCTTTTCCACCAGGCTGAAACCCAGCACACGGGTGTAGAAGTCCAGCGACTGCTCGATGTTCTTGACGCGCAACATGGTGTGGTTGAACACGAAATTATGCGTGGCGGCATCCGGGGTGGCGGTCACGCCGGGGAAGGTATTCAAGTCTTGCAGGCTCATGGGAACTCCAGAACAGGATGAAAGTTGGACAAGACGCGCCGGGCGCATCGCCGCAGTGGATGTAAGAGTTCTTGTAAGCCTGCCATGATACGCAACTGTTGCGACCAGGCCAAATACCCATCGGGCCAATAACCAAATCGCAGGCAATAAGAAGCCCGCCGAAGCGGGCATTGGGGCGCTAGTCCATTAGCAGATTCCATCCTGTAAGATCGGGTGTGAAAATCCTGTGAAAAAAAATGCCCGACCGTACCTTTGGTCAGCCGCGCAGCCAGCTATCAACGGCCGCCGGCCCATATTGCTGCTTCCAGGCCTTCAGGCCGCGGTGGTTGCCGCCCTTGGTTTCTATCAGCTCGCCCGTGTGCGGGTTTTCATAGACCTTCACCACCCGTGGCCGGCGGTGCTGGCGCGGGGTTTGGCGCGTGGCGAGCGACAGGCCGTGGCTGGGGTCGAGGATGGCGACGATATCGCGCAGGCCTTTGTCATAGGCCTTCATCAGGTCCAGCAACTTGTGCTCGAATTCGATCTCCTTTTTCAGGCCGGCGTGATTCTTCAGTGACTCCAATTGGGCAAGCTGTGCCTCAAGGGCTTTTTCAGCGGCGCGAAACTCGGCGAGTCTGGACAATGTCATTCTCCAATCATGTATTCATAACCTGCCGGGCCACCACAAAACGTTGGCGGCCCCGGCAGCGGCACTTACGATCAACTTGCAACATCACGGAATGATCATTCGATGGTCTTGCGTGAGCAGAGGATAGTGGCAGTTATCGCATTAGTAAATGCCGAAAGTGAATGTTTTTCCGGGTGGGTGCCGTTATTTTTAGCGCGTCTTACTCCTGCCCTGCCTCATTCCGGTGCATTATGTAGGACGTCAAGTTTTGTAATTTCCGATAACTCTGTAAGAACTTTCCTGCGAATTGCGAAGTTCTTGCAAAAGTATTAATCAGTTTGTACAAGTTCGTATCTAAGCTAGTTCAAAGAACAAACGTAGCCGCTGCGGGCAGCGGCTACGGGGCGGTCAGGGCAGTTGGCGGCGGTACGGCAGGTCGGGCCCCACTTGGGTGCAGGTCAGGGCCGCTGCAGCCGTGGCAAAGTGCAGCAGTTGCAGCAACTGCTCGCGGCCCAGGCTTTCCAGGCCCTGGGCAGAGGCCAGGTCCTGCTCGTGCAGCCAGGTCAGCAGCGCCGCCTGGAAGGTGTCGCCGGCCCCCACGGTGTCGGCCATTTGCACGGCCTGGGCAGGCACCTGCAGGTGGCCGTGCTGGCGGCTGTAGACGCTGGCCCCTTCGGCCCCACGGGTGACGAACACCACCTGGCAGCGCTCGCCCAGCCACTGGTTGGCGATGGCGCTGGCGTCCTGATCGGGGTACAGCAGCGCCAGATCCTCGTCGCTGACCTTGATCAGGTGCGCAAGGCCGGCGAATTCGCCGATGCGGCGGCGCCACAGGCCGATGTCCGGGGCGGGATTGAGGCGCACGTTGGGGTCCAGGCTGATCAGGCGTTGGTCGTGCTCGCGCCGGGCCAGGGCCAGCAGGGTGCTGCCCACCGGTTCCACCACCAGTGAAAACGAGCCGAAGTGCACGCCACGCACCGAGTCATCGAGGGTGGGCAGGTGCGCCAGGGTCAACAGGCGATCGGCGCAGCCTTGGCCGCGAAAGCTGTACTGCGGTGTGCCATTGGCGCCTACCGCCACCATGGCGAGGGTAGTGGGCGCATCGAAATCATGCAGGTAATGCTCGCTGACGCCTTCGCCGGTCAGCACCGCGCGCAGCCGTTGCCCCAGGAAGTCCTGGGACACCCCGGCCAGCAGCGCCGAAGGCACACCCAGGCGCGCCAGGCCTACCGCCACGTTGAAGGGCGAGCCGCCCGCCACCGCCTCGTAGCCCAGGCGCGAGGCCTGGGCATAGCGATGGGGCTCACAGAAAAAATCGAACAGTGCTTCGCCACAGACCAAAAACATGATGACTCCCTATGAATTCACAGCACCGCAAGGTGCTGACGATAGTGTCGATAGACCTGCTCGTAGGCTTGCACATGGGCGGCGATGGGGCGTGCGTCATGGGCCGGGTCCAATTGCACGCAGCGTTGGCACAGGCTGGTCAACTCTCCCGCGCCGTCGCACCACGCCGCCTGGATGGCCGCGCCAAGGGCCGCTGCCTCGGTGTGCCGAGGGCAGGTGACCTGGGTGTTCATGATGTCAGCCACCATCTGCCGCCAGGCCGCGCTGCGTGCACCGCCGCCGATCAGGCGGATACTGTGGCTGGCAAGGCCTGCCGCGCGCAAGAGGTCCAGCCCGTAACGCAGGCCGAAGGTGGTGCCTTCCACGGCCGCCCGGCACAGGTTGGCCGCATTCAGGTTGCCGGGGGTCAGGCCCAGCAGACTGCCGGTGGCATGGGGCAGGGCGGGTACCCGTTCGCCGTTGAGAAAGGGCAGCATCAGCACACCGTCGGCACCGATAGGGGCCATTTCCACCTGGCGGTTGAACGCCTCCACGCTCAGGGCGAACAGTTCGCGCACGGCGCTGGTGACGTTGGTCAGGTTCATGGTGCAGATCAGCGGCAGCCAGCCGCCGGTGGACGAACAGAAGGTGGCCACCTCGGGCTCTGCGCTGACCGCAGGTTCCGCGCTGTAGGCGTAGACGGTGCCCGAGGAGCCCAGGCTCATGGTCACCACCCCCGGCTCGATGTTGCCGGTGCCGATGGCGCCCATCATGTTGTCGCCACCGCCGCTGGACACCCGCGCCGCCGGGTTCAGCCCCAGCCGCCGTGCCACCTCGGGCAGCAGTTGGCCCACGGCTTCGCGGGGGCCTATCAGGGTTGGCAGGGCCTTTTGCAGGCGGCCGCCTGGATCGATGTCGCGCAGTATCTGCAGGTCCCATTGGCGCTGGCGTACATCAAAGTAACCAGTGCCCGAGGCGTCGCCGTATTCGCTGCAGTGACGGCCGGTCAGCCAGAAATTCAGGTAGTCGTGGGGCAGCAGTACGTGGGCGATCTGGCGAAAGACTTCGGGGTGTTCCTCCAGGGTCCACAGCAGCTTCGACACCGTGTAGCCCGGCGCGATGGCCACGCCCAGGCGGTCCAGCGAGCCTTGCGGGCCGCCCAGGTGGTCCAGCAGGCGCTGGTTCTGCGCGCTGGACTCGGTGTCGCACCACAGCTTGGCCGGGCGCAGCACCTGGCCGTGCTCGTCCAGCAGCACCAGGCCATGTTGCTGGCCCGACACCCCCACCGCTTGCACCTGCTGGCCATCCACGCCGGCCTCGGCCAAGGCCTGGGCAGTGGCGGTGCACAGCGCCTGTACCCATTGGGCCGGGTCTTGCTCTCGGCGGCCGCCGGGGCCGCTGATCATGTCATGGGGGGCTGAGCCCTGGCCCAGCACCTGGCCGCTGGCGGCGTCCAGCAGCAGCGCCTTGGTGCCTTGGGTGCCGCAATCGATGCCCAGGTACATGGCCTTACTCCTCGTAGCTCAGCAGGCGCTCCAGGGTCTTGTCGACCCCCAGTTGGCGCAGGTGCTTGAGCTGGTTTTCGAACGCGGCGACGAAGGCCGCCGATTGCGGGATGCGGGTACCAAAAATCTCTTCCACGCCCAGCAGGCGCTGGGTCAGCATGACGTCGTCGGCCACCAGCGCCTGGCAAAACTCGGCGCGCGGGTCGGGAATGCTGTAGTGCGTGCCATTTTCGTCGACGCCCTTGAGGTACAGCGCCCAGGCGGCGACCACCAGCGCGGCGCGATCCAGCGTGGCGCCGTCCTCGATCAGCCGGTTGAGGGTTGGGACGGTGAATTTGGGAAACTTCGACGAGCCGTCCGAACACACCCGTTCCAGTTGGTCGGCGATGGCCTGGTTGCTGAAACGCTCAATCAGGGTGTCCTTGTAGCCTTCCAGGTCGATGCCTGGCACCGAGACCAGTTGCGGGGTGACGTCGCGGTCCATGTAGGCGCGGATGTAACGCACGAACAGTGGGTCGTTCATGGTTTCGTGGACGAAACGGTAGCCCTTGAGAAAGCCCAGGTAGGTGAGGGCCAAGTGGCTGCCGTTGAGCAGCTTGATCTTCATGTCCTCATAGGGCGTGACGTCGTCGGTAAACTGCACGCCAACCTTCTCCCAGGCCGGGCGGCCGTTGCCGAATTTGTCTTCCAGCACCCATTGCACGAAAGGCTCGCACACCACTGGCCATTGATCGTCCAGGCCATGTTGTTCGAGCAACTGGCGCTTGTGCGCGGTACTGGTCATGGGGGTGATGCGGTCGACCATGGCGTTGGGAAAACTGACGTGCTCGGCAATCCAGTCACGCAAGCCCGCGTCACGCAGCGCGGCAAACGCCAGCACCGCCTTGCGCGCCACCGCGCCGTTGTGTGGCAGGTTATCGCAGGACATCACCGTGAACGCCGGGGTGCCGGCCTTACGCCGCTTGGCCAGCGCCGCGCACAGGAAGCCGAAAACCGTGTGCGGCGCGTCGGGGTGGGCCAGATCATGCTGGATAGCGGGCAGATGCGCCATGAACTCGCCGGTGCTGTCGTCCATGCAGTAGCCGCCCTCGGTAATGGTCAGCGAGACGATGCGCACGGCCGCTTCAGCCAGTTTGTCGACCAGGGCCTGCGGGTTGTCCTCGCCCAGCAGCATGCCGCTGATGGCGGCGATCACCCGTACTTCGTGGCCGCTGCCGTCGCCCAGTTCCACCAGGGTGTACAGCGAGTCCTGGGCGGCCAGGGCGTCGCGCATGGTCTGGTCCTCGCTGCGCAGGCCGGCGCCGCAAATGGCCCAGTCCAGCCCTTCGCCGATGTTCATCAAAGCGTCGGTGTAAAACGCCTGGTGAGCGCGATGAAAACCGCCCACGCCAATGTGCACAATGCCCTGGCGAGTGGCGGCGCGGTCGTAGGTGGGGCGCTTGATGTGCGCGGCCAGGGCAGCCAGGTTCTGCTGATTCAATTTCATCGGTGAAAATCCTCTTCAGGCCGCGGCCAGCAACGGTTTGGCCACGGCGACGCCCTGGGCGTCGAACAGGTGGCAGTGGTTGGCGTCCAGGTGCAGGTTCAGGCGCTCGCCGTACTGGCTGGCCATGTCGCCGCGAATACGCAGGGTCAAGGGCTCGCCCGAATCGGTGACCACGTGGCAGAAGGTGTCGCTGCCCAGGCGTTCACCCACGTCGGCGGTTACCGCCAGCGAGGGCTGGCCCGGCTGCGCCAGCTCCAGGTGTTCGGGGCGGATGCCCAGGGTCACGTCGCTGCCCACGCTGAGGCTGGCGTTGCTGCGCGGCAGGCTGATGCGCGTGCCGGCTGCCAATTCCACCTCACAGCCCTGGTGGTCAACGCGGGTGACGTGGCCTTTGAGAAAACCCATTTTCGGCGTGCCAAGGAAACCGGCCACGAACAGGTTGGCCGGGTGGTGGTACAGCTCCAGCGGCGAGCCCACCTGCTCGATGCGCCCGGCGCTGAGCACCACCACCTTGTCGGCCAGGGTCATGGCTTCCACCTGGTCGTGGGTGACGTAGATCATGGTGGCCTGCAGCTCCTTGTGCAGGCGCGCCAGTTCCAGGCGCATCTGAACCCGCAGGGCAGCGTCGAGGTTGGACAGCGGTTCATCAAAGAGGAAGATCCGCGGGTTGCGCACAATCGCCCGGCCGATGGCCACGCGCTGGCGCTGGCCGCCGGACAATTGCCGGGGCTTGCGCTCCAGCAGCGGTTCCAGTTCGAGGATGCGCGCGGCTTCGCCAACCTTGCGCTGCACTTCCTGTTTGTCGGCGCCGGCCAGGTCCAGGGCGAAGGACATGTTCTTGCGCACCGTCATGTGCGGGTACAGGGCGTAGGTCTGGAACACCATGGCCAGGTCGCGCTTGGCTGGGCTGACTTCAGTGATGTCGCGGCCGTCGAGTTCTATGGTGCCGCTGGTGACCTCTTCCAGGCCTGCGATGAGGCGCAGCAGGGTCGACTTACCACAGCCGGACGGGCCGACGAACACCACGAATTCCTTGTCGTTCACCTGCAGGTCAATGCCCTTGATGATGGACAGGCCTTCAAAGCCCTTTTTCAGGTTTTTTATTTTCAATGTGGCCATGACATCACTCCTGGCGAATGGCTGAACAGCTGTTGTGGGAGCGGGCTCTGCCCGCGAAAAGGACACCTGGGTGTATCAGCAGCAATGCGGTGCCTGTTTCGCGGGCAGAACCCGCTCCCACGAGCATTGAGAAGCTGTGGGTAAGGGGGTCATTTCACAGCACCGAAGGACAGCCCGCGCACCAACTGCTTCTGACTGATCCAGCCAAAGATCAGGATGGGCGCGCAGGCCAGGGTCGACACCGCCGACAGCTTGGCCCAGAACAGCCCTTCAGGGCTTGAGTAGGAGGCAATCAGCGCGGTCAGCGGTGCTGCGTTGGAACTGGTGAGGTTCAGCGACCAGAAGGCCTCGTTCCAGCACAAAATCAGCGACAGCAACAGGGTCGACGCCAGGCCACCCTTGCTGATGGGCAGCAGTACGCGAATCATTTCCTGCAGCAGCGTGGCGCCGTCCAGGCGGGCGGCTTCGAGAATGTCCCGGGGGATGTCCTTGAAATAGGTGTACACCATCCATACCACGATAGGCAGGTTGATCAGGGTGTAGATCACAATCAGCGCCAGCTTGCTGTCCAGCAGGCCGAACCCCTTGGCCAGCAGGTAGATGGGCATTAACACGCCCACCGGCGGCAACATCTTGGTGGACAACATCCACAGCAAGGTCTGCTTGGTGCGCTTGGTCTCGTAGAAGGCCATGGAGTAGGCCGCCGGTACCGCGATCAGCATGCACAGCACCGTGGCGCTGAACGATATGGCCACCGAGTTCCAGGCGAAGTGGAAGTAGTCGCTGCGCTCCTGGATGTGCAGGTAATTTTCCAGCGTGGGCGTGAAAATGAACTGCGGCGGCGTGGCGAAGGCGTCGATCTCGGTTTTGAAGCTGGTCAGCACCATCCAGAAAATGGGGAAGAACAGCAGCAGGGCGATGGCCCAGGCCAGAATGCCCAGTAGCAGGCTCTGCACGCGCCGGTGTTGCTTGAGTGTGAGGTTCATGGCACGGCCCTCAAGGCTGGTCGGTGAGGTTTTTGCCGATCATCCGCACCAGGATGATGGCGGCGATGTTGGCGATGACCACGGCAATCAGGCCACCGGCCGAGGCCATGCCCACGTCGAACTGCACCAGCGCCTGGTTGTAGATCAGGTACGCAAGGTTGGTGGAGGCGAACCCTGGGCCACCGTTGGTGGTGGTGAATATCTCGGCGAACACCGACAGCAGGAAGATGGTTTCGATCATCACCACCACGGCAATCGGCCGGGCCAGGTGCGGCAGGGTCAGGTGCCAGAAAATCGCTATGGGGCCGGCACCGTCCAGGCGTGCGGCTTCTTTCTGTTCCTGGTCCAGCGACTGCATGGCGGTCATCAGCAGCAGAATCGCGAACGGCAGCCACTGCCACGAGACAATGATGATGATCGACAGCAGCGGGTAGTTCGCCAGCCAGTCCACGGGTTGGGCGCCGAATGCCCGCCACAGGGCGGCGAGGATGCCCGACACCGGGTGGAAGATGAGGTTCTTGAAGATCAGCGCGCCCACCGTGGGCATGATGAAAAACGGCGATATCAGCAGCACACGCACGATGCCGCGGCCAAAGAACTCGCTGGCTTCCAGCAGTGCCGAAATCAGCACGCCCAGCACCACGCTGATCAGCAGTACGCTGCCCACCAGCAACAGGGTGTTGGTCATGCCCGGGATAAACCCTTCATCTGTGAAGAAGAAGGTGAAGTTGCCCAGGCCGGTGAAGGTTTTCTCGCCACCGTCCAACAGGTTGTAGCGCATCAGCGAGAAATACACGGTCATGGCCAGCGGTACCACCATCCACAGCAGCAACAGCGCCACGGAAGGGGTGACCAGAAACCAGCCAGGGTTGTTCAGGCGGCGCTTGCCCGGGTCCGGCTGGGCCGGGTGGCGTTGGGCATGGGGCTGCGCCTTGGCAGTGGAGGTGCTCATGGTGTGGGGTACCTTGAAAGGCGGAACAGGCTGGCCGGCCCCGGGGCGGGGCCGGCCGCTACAGTCCTGTTACTTGGGGTAGCCGGCGCGCTTCATTTCGCGCTCAGTAGTTGCCTGGGCGTCGGCCAGGGCTTTTTCCACGGTGCTGGTACCCACCAGGGCGCCGGAGAACAGCTTGCCCACCTGGGTACCGATGCCCTGAAATTCAGGAATGGTCACCAACTGGATGCCCACGTAGGGCACGGGCTTGGCCGAGGGGTGCTTGGGGTCTACCGACTTCAGCGATTCCAGGGTGATCTTCGCGAACGGTGCGGCCTTCATGTAGGCATCGCTGTAGGTGGAGGCACGGGTACCGGGCGGTACGTTGGTGATGCCGTCCTTGTCAGCCACCAGCGAGGCATACTGCTCGGAGGTTGCCCATTGGGTGAAGGTCTTGGCGGCGTCCTTGGCCTTGGAGCTGGTGGGAATGGCCAGGGCCCAGGAGTACAGCCAGGCTGAGCCTTTGTCGGTTTTTTCGTGGGGCGCGTAGGTGAAGCCGACACTGTCGGCCACCTTGCTCTGGGACTTGTCGGTCACGAACGAGCCAGCCACCGTGGCGTCAACCCACATGGCGCACTTGCCGCTGTTGAACAGCGCCAGGTTTTCGTTGAAGCCGTTGCTCGAGGCGCCTGGCGGGCCGTATTGCTTCATGGTGTCGACGTAGAAGGTCAGGGCGCCGGTCCATTCCGGCCCGGTGAATTCAGGCTGCCATTTCTCGTCGAACCAGCGGCCGCCCCAGGCGTTGGCCAGGGTGGTGATCAGCGCCATGTTCTCGCCCCAGCCGGCCTTGCCGCGCAGGCAAATGCCGTACTGGTCCTTGGCCTTGTCGGTGAGCTTGGCGGCGAACTCGCCCATTTGGGTCCAGGTGGGGCGTTCGGGCATGGTCAGCCCGGCGGCCTTGAACAGGTCGGTGCGGTAATAGGTCATCGAGCTTTCGGCGTAGAACGGCAGCGCATACAGCGTGCCGTTCACCGACAGGCCGTCGCGCACCGAGGGGAACACGTCATCGAGCTTGTAGTCGGCGGGCAGGTCTTTCATCGGTTCCAGCCAGCCCTTGGCGCCCCACAGTGCCGCTTCGTACATGCCAATGGTCAGTACGTCGAACTGGCCACCCTGGGTGGCGATATCGGTGGTGAGGCGCTGGCGCAGCACGTTTTCTTCCAGCACCACCCATTTGAGCTTGATGTCGGGGTGCTGTTCCTCGAAGGTTTTCGACAGCCGCTGCATGCGGATCATGTCGCTGTTGTTGACCGTGGCAATGGTCAGGGTCTGGTCGGCTTGGGCCGTGACGCAGAGCCCCAGCAGGGCGGCAAGGGTGGCGCGGGCAAGCAGGGTTTTGACGGGCATCGACATCACACACTCCTCTTCGGTGCCCGGTGGGCACGAAGCCTGGTTATTGTTGTTGTCGCTTCCTGAAGCGGGGGAAGCATCTGCCTTGATTACAGACCGAAAATGGGTGGGTTACAAATCCTTGGAGGCATGGGGATTGATACTATTTTGCACTTGGCGGGGAATGTGCGGCGTTCTCAGTATCGATCGCCGCCAGATGCGCAGGCCCGATACATTGGTTGCAACGCGCCACGCCATCGAATCAGCCTCCCATGTTCTGCTCGGTCAACCGCTGCACCACCAAGCGCCGATAATGGCTGGGCGTCATGCCCTTCAACTGCTGGAACCGCCGGTTGAAGTTGGAAATGTTATTGAACCCCGACTCGAAGCACACGTCCGTCACGGCCTTGTCGCCATCGGCCAGCAATTCGCAGGATTTGCTGATGCGCAGGCGGTTGACGAACTCCACGAAGCAGCGCCCCGTGGCTTGTTTGAACACGCGGGAGAAATAGGTGGGTTTCATGCCCAGGTACTGCGCCACTTCCTCCAGCGGCAGCTCGCGGCCGTAGTGGCTGAAAATGTAGTCCACGGCGCGGTTGGTGCGGTCCATGCTGTGGTCGTCCGCCAGGGGCGGGGCGCTGCTGTCGGACAGCAGTTGATAGTCTTCGCAGCCTGCCAGCAGCTCCAGCAGGATCAGGAAGTGCCCCAGGCGGCTGACCCCGCGGCTGTCGGCGATGCGCTGCATCAGCAGCGCGGCCTGGGCCAGGGTGTGCGGGCAGCGAAACTCAATGCCATGGCGGGCGCGTTCCAGCAGTGGCGCCAAGGTTTTCAGTTCGCTGAACACCGGCTGCGCGCTGTCGAACAGCTCGTCGGTGAAGTTCACCAGCATGTCGCGCTTTTCCACCACCTGGTCGGGCTCTATCTGGCTGATCCAGTTATGGGGCAGGTTGGGGCCGGTGAGGAACAGGCTGTTGGGGTTGAAATTGCCAATGTAGTCGCCCACGAAGACCTTGCCCGAGCTGGCCACGATCAGGTGCAGTTCATATTCCTTGTGGAAGTGCCAACGCACCAGCGGGCAGGGGAAGCCGTGCTGGCGATAGATGATCGACAGGCCTTCATGGTCGTCCATCAATTCATAGGACGGATCGGTGATTCTGCTGGGTCGGGTCATGCCGTGGCCGCTTGTTGTTGTTTGCCAGGTACCTTCAGAGTAATCAATGGCTCGGCCGGCGCGCAATGGCCGCTCAGTCGTGGGGGTCGCTGCCAGTGCGTTGCAGGTACTGCAGGGCATCCTCGGCCAGGCGGATGGACTCGTTCACCGGTTCCAGGTTGCGCAGGCGCACGGCGCTGGCCAGGGCTTCGATAATCGCCAGCAGGGCCACCTTGGAGTTGCGCAGCACCGGGTGCGCCGGCGGTGCGAACAGGCAGTGGTCGGCAATGTCGACCATGGGCGAGGCTGGCGAGTCGGTAATGGCCATCACCGCAGCCCCGCGCCTGCGGGCGTATTGGGCCATGCGCAGGGTGTCGCGGGTATAGGGTGGCAACGCCAGGGTCAGCAAGGTGTCGCCCTGGCTGATGGTGGCCAGGCGGTAGGCGGCGTTTTCGCTGCCGCCTTCCATGTTCAGCGTGACCACGTGGGCGCAGTGGGGCACCAGGCAACTGGCGGCCAGCCCGGCCAGAAAATGGCAGTTGCCGAAGCCCAGGATGTACAGGTGGTTGGCCTGGCTCACGGCTTTGACGATGGCGTCGAAGTGCTCATCGTCATTGGCGTTGAGCAGGGCCTCCAGGTTGCCGTTGCTCAGGCGCACCTGTTGGCTCAGGCCAAAGCCGCGCTCGGGGTGATGAGCCAATTCGCTGTGGATCTGGTCGGCGGGCGACACAAGCGCCAGCAAGTGCTGCACCAGGGCCTCGCGCAGGCCCGTGAAGCCATTGAACCCCATATGGTTGGCCAGGCGGTTGACCGCCGCGGTGGAGGTGCACGCGCCCTCGGCCAGGCGCTCGATGTTCAGCGTTGGCGACAGCCAGGGGTTCTGCAGGATGAAATACGCCACCTTGTACAGGGCGGTCTGTTTTTCGCCCTGAGTGCCGCCATTGTGACGCAGCCCGTCGGCCACCTGGATCATCTGCTGCATCAACGGGGTCTTGTAGACCTTGTGCGAGAAATCAGTGAACGTGGAGTCCATCATGACGGCGGCGACCTGTGGGTTTTATTGGAGGGTTCTGGTCCGTAATCCAAAAAGTGTATCCGTTATTTTATAATCCGGATCCAATTCAGGATGAAATTTTTCCCTTCGCCTCGATCCATTGCGCCATGTACTGGGTACTTTTGTGGTGATGATGGCGCAGCATGGCCCCAGTGAAGTTCGCCAGGCGATGCTCGGCAAGCGTCTGGCGCAAGCTTTCCACGCGCTGCACCAGGGCTTGGGCATGGGCGGTATAGGCGTAGCGCTGTCGCAGCAACGGCATGGCCTGGGCCTGGGCGTGTTGCCAGGTATCAGCCTGCTGATACAGTGTGACGGCGGCCTCCACCAGGCCGGCCACGTCGTTCTCCACCCGCCCGGGCCAGGGCAGGTCGCCGCGCATGCCTTCGGCGCCGATGGCCGTGGTGACGCTGGGGGTGCCGCACAGCATGGCATCGAGCAGCTTGCCCTTGATGCCGGCACCAAAGCGCAGGGGCGCCAGGGCCACGCGGGCATCGCCCATCACCTGAAGGGCGTCCTCGGCCCAATTCATGATGCGGAACCCTTGGGCCGGGTTGTTCAGCGCGGTGGCCTTGGGCGGCGTGTAGGCGCCGTACAGGTGCAGTTCGGCCTGGGGCAGGCGTTGACGAATGCGCGGCCACAGCACGGTCTTGAGCCACAGCACGGCGTCCCAGTTGGGGGCGTGGCGGAAATTGCCGATGCTGAGGAAGTGCGCTCGCTGTTCGAAGGGCTTCCAGTCCCGGGGCGTGTCGTCGACCATCAACGGGCAGGCATGCAGCAGCGCGGCCGGCACGCGAAAGTGCTCGGTCAGCAGCGTACTCTCGGCATCGGAGATCATCAGGCTCAGGTCCGAGCGGTAAATGGCCGCCATTTCCCGCTGGCTGATATCAGCCGCCGCCATGTGCCGGTACAGCCCGGGGTGGTCAAGCTGGAACAGGTCGCTGAAGTCCTCGCCCTCGGGGTTGTCCTTCAAGCGTTGCTTGAGCAACGCCTGGCGGGCGTCGCGCAGGCTTTGCAGGTCGCAGGTTTCCAGCACGCGCAGGGCCTGGGGGCAGTGCTTCTCGACGCGCCAGCCGAACTGCTCTTCCATCAAGAACCGGTCGAACAGCACCACGTCCGGCGCCAGGGTGGCGACAAACCGGTCGAAACTCTCGTTGTTCAGTGCTATGGGCTGGCGGGCGATGCCCAGCGCGGCCAGGTCGGCCATGTGCTCGCCGTCGCCTGCGGGGCTGGCGAAGGTGATCTGCCAACCCTGGTCCAGGAACGCCTGGAGGATCTGCATCATGTGCCCGCCGGCGGCCGAGGAACGCGGTTCGGGCCAGACGTAGCCGATGACCAGCAGGTGTGAGCGGGGGTGAGACATGGGCAGTGGTTCCGGGCAGGCGAAAAAGCCGGCTATTAGATCACAGTGCCCGCCTGCGTGGATCAGCGCTGTGCGAGCACGGCCTTGACCTTGTCGCGCAGTTGGTCGATGGAGAAGGGCTTGCCGATGATGTGCATGTCGGCCGCTACCTGGATGTTTTCGGCGTAGCCGCTGGCGAACAGCACGCGCAGGTCAGAGCGCAGTTTGCGTGCTTTGACGGCGAGTTCGGTGCCTGGCGTGTCAGGCAGGCCCTGGTCGGTCATCATCAGGTCGATGACCGCGTCACTTTCCAGAATAGCCAACGCCTCCAAGCCGTTGGCGGCTTCCAGTACCGTGTATTCCAGCTCCTCCAGCACGTCGACGATCAACATGCGCACGATCGAGTCATCCTCGACGACAAGAATGGTTGCGGCGGTGGCTTCTGGCATTGGAGCAGTCCTGGGCGGTGGCAAGGGGCAGGGCGCGGGATATGCGCCGCCGGTCTCTAATAGTAAGCGGGTGGGCTGGCAAGTTCCGTGGTAGGGGAGGCCAAATCGTAAAAAACTGCTCGGCAAGGATACCGGCGTGGTGGGTAGATGCAACCAAGGCAGGCCCTGTAGCCGCTACCCGGCCTGACGGCCGCTGCTACAGGCCCTATGGTCAAATCGCAAAATACGCCCGCCGCCACTGGCCAAAACCCCGGCCGCCTTCTAGAAAGGGTAAGGGAACACGGAATGTTAAAAGCGAAATTTCTTACGATGATGTGGGAAATTTTGGACCTTTTATGTGGATTTCCGGCAAACTCTGCCGTTTTACCACCAGACCCGGGCGCATGGACATGAGCAAACCCTCCAGCATCGATGAGCAAAGTTTCCGCAAGCTGCTGACGCGCAACGTCAGTCTGCCGTTGGGCGTGGGCCTGCTGAGCGGTGTAGTGTTCGTGGGCATTATCGCCTACCTGATGAATACCATCGATTGGGTGGAGCACACCGACCGGGTCATCAACAACGCCAACGAAGTGGCCAAGCTGTCCATTGATATGGAAACCGGCATGCGCGGTTACCTGCTCAGTGGCAAGGAAGACTACCTGGACCCCTTCGAGCTGGCCAAGCCGCGCCTGGCGGCCGAGGTACCGGCGCTGAAAGAACTGGTGGCCGACAACAACACCCAGGTGGACCGCCTGACCCGCATCATGGCCCTGCAGAAAGAGTGGCTGAACTACTCGCAGACCATGATCGACATGAAGCGCAGCACCGGCGATTACTCGTCGGTGGTGCAGACCGGTCGTGGCAAGCGCCTCACCGACGCGATTCGTGGTGAATTCGAAGACTTCATCGCTATGGAACACAGCCTGCGCATTCAACGCAGCGAAGATGTGTCCCACACCATTACCCTGTCGGTCACCCTCTACATCCTGTTCCTGGTGCTGATCAGCGCGGCCCTGGCGTTTTTCGGCCGCCGCGACATGGTCAGCCTTTCCACCACTTACGGGGAAAACCTCGACGCCCAGCGCCGCAGTTCCGAGCGCCTGGAAGCCCAGGCCTGGCTGCGAACCGGCCAGACTCAGCTGGCCGAGCAGGTGCTGGGGCAGCTGACCCTGCAAATGCTGGGGCGCAATATTCTGCAGTTCTTCTCCAATTACCTGGGCAGCGTGGTGGCCGCTGTCTATGTGCGTGAAGAGCACGGCAGCCTGCGCCGGGTGGCCAGCTATGGCTTCTCCCGCGAGCAGGAAAACCGCGACCAGGTTATCATCAACGGTGAAGGGGTGATCGGCCAGGTTGCCCAGAACGGTCGCCTGGTGCGGCTGGACGACTTGCCCCAGGACTATTTCAAGTTCGCCTCGGGCCTTGGCGAAGGCCTGCCCCACAGCGTGCTGATCGTGCCCACCCACAATGACGACGGCATCAATGGCGTGGTCGAGCTGGGCTTCCTGCGCCCCCTGACCGACCGCGACGCCGAGCTGCTGGAGCTGCTGGCCAGCAACATCGGCACCTCCATCGAGGCGGCCCGTTACCGCCAGCGCCTGCAGGAAGTGCTGGCCGAGACCCAGCAGCTCAACGAAGAGCTGCAAGTGCAGCAGGAAGAACTCAAGACCGCCAACGAAGAGCTCGAAGAGCAGTCGCGGGTGCTCAAGGAGTCTCAGGCGCACCTGGAAACCCAGCAGGCCGAGCTGGAACAGACCAATGAGCAATTGGCCGAGCGCACCGACGCCCTGGCCGAGCAGCGCGATGCTCTGGATGCCAAGAACCTGGAGCTCAACCGCGCCCAGGTGGAGCTGGAAGAGCGCGCCGAAGAGCTGCAGCGCTCCAGCAAGTACAAGTCCGAATTCCTCGCCAACATGTCTCATGAGCTGCGCACGCCGCTCAACAGCTCGCTGATTCTGGCCAAGCTGCTGGCCGAGAACGCCGAGGAAAACCTCACGGGCGAGCAGGTCAAGTTCGCCGAGTCGATCTATTCGGCCGGCAACGACCTGCTCAACCTGATCAACGACATTCTCGACATTTCCAAGGTCGAGGCCGGCAAGTTGGACGTGCGCCCGGAAAACACCAGCACCGCGCGCCTGGTCGATGGCCTGCGCACCCTGTTCGAGCCGCTGGCGGCCGACAAGAACCTGGCGTTTTCCGTGGAACTGCTGGAAGGCGCGCCGACCATGCTGTTCACCGACCGCCAGCGCGTGGAGCAGATTCTCAAGAACCTGTTGTCCAACGCCCTGAAGTTCACCGAGCACGGCCAGGTAACCTTGAGTGTGGCGCCGCAGCCGGACAACGGCATCGCGTTCCACGTGCGCGACACCGGCATTGGTGTTGCCAGCGACCAGCAACAGGCCATTTTCGAGGCCTTCCGCCAGGCCGATGGCACCACCAACCGCCGTTACGGCGGTACCGGCCTGGGCCTGTCGATTTCCCGCGACCTGGCCAACCTGCTGGGTGGCTACATCAGCGTCAGCAGCAGCCTGGGCAAGGGCAGCGAGTTCACCCTGATACTGCCGCAGCGCTATGAAGAGGCCGAGCGCGAAGAGGTGCACCCGGCGCCCATGGTCCTGCAGCCAGCCTACAGCGCCCCCAGCGAGCCTGCGCCTGTGTTGGTGCCGGACGTGGTGATCGCGCGCTTCCCCGACGACCGCGAGCAGGGGCCGTTCCAGCGCCGCTGCATTTTGGTGATCGAGGACGAACCCAATTTCGCCCGTATCCTGTTCGACCTGGCCCACGAGCTGAATTACCACTGCCTGGTGGCCCATGGCGCCGACGAAGGCTTCAACCTGGCCGCACAGTTCGTGCCCGACGCCATCCTGCTGGACATGCGCTTGCCCGACCATTCTGGCCTCACCGTGCTGCAACGCCTCAAGGAGCTGCCGGCCACCCGTCACATCCCGGTGCACGTGATTTCTGTGGAAGACCGCGTGGAGGCGGCCATGCACATGGGTGCGGTGGGCTATGCGGTGAAACCCACCACCCGTGACGAGCTCAAGCAGGTGTTCGGCCGTCTGGAAGCCAAGCTCACGCAGAAGCTCAAGCGCATCCTGCTGGTGGAAGACGACGACCTGCAACGCGAAAGCATTGCCCGCCTGATTGGCGACGAAGACATCGAGATCACTGCGGTGGGCTTGGCCCAGGAGGCCCTGGACCTGCTGCGCGACAATGTTTACGACTGCATGATCATCGACCTCAAACTGCCGGACATGCAGGGCAACGACCTGCTAAAACGCATGTCCACCGAGGAAATCTGCGCGTTCCCGCCGGTGATCGTCTACACCGGGCGCAACATGACCCGTGACGAGGAGGCCGAGCTGCTCAAGTATTCGCGCTCCATTATCATCAAGGGCGCTCGCTCGCCCGAGCGCCTGCTCGACGAAGTGACACTTTTTCTGCACAAAGTCGAATCCCAGCTGTCTCAGGAAAGACAGAAGATGCTCAAGACTGCGCGCAGCCGCGACAAGGTCTTCGAGGGGCGCAAGATTCTGGTGGTGGACGACGACGTACGCAACATCTTCGCCCTCACCAGTGCCCTGGAGCACAAGGGCGCGATCGTGGAAATCGGTCGCAACGGCCGTGAGGCCATCGACAAACTCAATGAAGTGCAAGACATCGACCTGGTGCTGATGGACGTGATGATGCCGGAAATGGACGGCTATGAAGCCACCCGCGAGATCCGCAAGGACACGCGCTGGCGCAAGCTGCCGATCATCGCCGTGACCGCCAAGGCCATGAAGGACGACCAGGAGCGCTGCCTGCAGGCGGGCGCTAACGATTACCTGGCCAAGCCCATCGACCTGGATCGGCTGTTTTCGCTGATACGCGTGTGGTTGCCACAGTTGGAGCGCATTTAGTGCAGGACCCCGTTGAACAAGGCCATCGTCCATGACGATGGTGGAACCCAATACCGACATCGAGATCCGCTTGCTGATCGAGGCCATCTACCTCAAGTACAGCTACGATTTTCGTGATTATTCCGGCGCGTCCATCAAGCGCCGGATCCACCACGCCCTGCGTCAACTGGAATGCAAGACCATTTCCGCCTTACAGGAAAGGGTACTGCACGACCCCACGGCGTTCATGCAACTGTTGCAGTACCTGACCATTCCGGTGAGCGAGATGTTTCGCGACCCCGAGCACTTCCTGGCCATCCGCCGCGAGGTGGTGCCGCTGCTCAGGACCTACCCGTCGATCAAGATCTGGATCGCCGGCTGCAGCACGGGCGAAGAGGTGTACTCCATGGCCATCCTGCTGCGCGAGGAAGGGCTGCTCGAACGCACCATTATTTACGCCACCGACATCAACCCGCAGTCCCTGGACAAGGCCAAACAAGGCATCTACTCCATGGAAAACTTGCGCACCTACACCGAGAACTACCAGCGCGCCGGTGGCCAGCAGGCGTTTTCCAACTACTATACCGCCGCTTATGGCAACGCCATTTTCGACAGCAGCCTGCGCGACAATGTGACCTTCGCCGACCACAGCCTGGCCACCGACAGCGTGTTTTCCGAAACCCAGTTGGTGTCGTGCCGCAACGTGCTGATCTATTTCAACAAGAAGCTCCAGGACCGGGCCTTTGGCCTGTTTCACGAGTCGCTGTGCCACCGCGGCTTCCTGGTGCTGGGCAGTAAGGAAACCCTGGATTTCTCGGCGTACAGCGAGCAGTTCGAAGCCCTGGCCAAACCTGAACGGATCTACCGCAAGCGATGAACCGCGCCGCGCCGTACGAAGCCGTGGTAGTAGGCGCGTCCGCCGGTGGCGTGGAAGCGCTGTTGCGCGTGTACGGCTTGCTACCGCCCAGTTTCGCCCTGCCGGTGCTGACCGTGCTGCACCTGCCCGACGACCGTCACAGTCAACTGGCCGAAGTGTTCGCCCGGCGCATGCACCGCGCGGCCAAGGAGGCCGTGGACAAGGAAGACATACAAGCAGGGATGTTTTATTTCGCCGGCCCCGGGTATCACCTGTCGGTGGAACAGGACCGCAGCCTGTCGTTGAGCCAGGAGGAGCGGGTGCATTACTCGCGCCCCTCCATCGACATGCTGTTCGAATCGGCTGCCGACGCCTACGGCCCGCGCCTGATCGGGGTGCTGCTGACCGGCGCCAACGAAGACGGTGCGCGTGGCCTGGCAACGATTGGCGAACGCGGCGGTCTGACCATTGTCCAGGACCCGGCCGAGGCGCGCGTGGCGATCATGCCAGAAGCGGCGCTCAAGTTACGCCGGCCCGACCATATTCTCCCATTGAACGGCATAGGCTCATTGCTCGCCGAGCTGGAACATAGCGCATGTCAAGCCCGATAAAAAAAGCCAAACTGCTGATCGTCGATGACCTGCCAGAAAACCTGCTGGCCCTCGAAGCGCTGATCAAGGCCGACGACCGCGAAGTGCACAAAGCACTCTCGGCCGACGAGGCCTTGTCGCTGCTGTTGCAACACGAATTCGCCTTGGCCATCCTGGATGTGCAGATGCCGGGCATGAACGGCTTTGAGCTGGCCGAGCTGATGCGCGGTACGGAAAAGACCAAGAGCATCCCCATCGTCTTTGTCAGCGCCGCGGGGCGTGAGCTGAACTACGCCTTCAAGGGCTATGAAAGCGGGGCGGTGGACTTTTTGCACAAGCCGCTGGAAATCCATGCGGTGAAAAGCAAGGTCAGTGTGTTTGTCGACCTGTACTCCCAGCGCAAAGCCCTCAAGGAGCAACTCGATGCCCTGGAGCGCAGCCGCCAGGAACAGGAAGTGCTGCTGAAAAAACTGCAAGCCACCCAGAACGAATTGCAGCACGCGGTGCGCATGCGCGACGACTTCATGTCCATCGTCTCCCATGAAGTGCGCACGCCGCTCAATGGGCTGATCCTGGAAACCCAACTGCGCAAGCTGCACTTGGCTCGGGACAACGCCGACGCGTTCAGCCTGGACAAGATGCGCGGCATGGTGGAGCGCGACGAGCGACAGATCCAGAGCCTGATTCGCCTGATAGAAGATATGCTCGATGTGTCACGCATTCGTACCGGCAAGCTGTCGATTCGCCCCAGCGAGTTCGACCTGACCCAGTTGGTGGCCAACCTGGTGGACAATTTTGCCCCGCAGGTCGCCGCCGCCGAATGCACCATCAGCCTGCACGCCACCGAGCCGGTTGTGGGCACCTGGGACGAGTTCCGGGTGGAACAGGTGATTTCCAACCTGGTGTCCAACGCCCTGCGCTACGGCGGCCGCGGGCCCATCGAAGTCAGCGTGTACGCCCACAAGGGCGCCGCCCTGGTGGAGGTTCGCGACCATGGCATCGGCATCAGCAAGGAAAACCAGGCGCGTATCTTCCAGCAGTTCGAGCGGGTCTCGGCCACCCATGTAGTGGCGGGGCTGGGCTTGGGGCTGTTCATTTCCGAGCAGATTGTGGTGGCCCATGGTGGGTCGATCACAGTGAACAGCGCGCTGGGTGAAGGGTCGACGTTTACCGTCTGCCTGCCGATGTAGGATTCGCCCAACGGCACGCAACCTCTGCTGGTTGCCACGGTCGTATAGGCAGCCAACCCAAAAGTACATAGGCGTTACCATGAGTGAAGATGCACAAGACGTAGTCCTGATTGTCGAGGATGAACCCTCGATTCTGATGGTGTTGTCCGATTTCCTGCGTGGCGAGGGTTACCACGTGCTGGAAGCGAAGGACGGTGAGGAAGCATTCGATATTTTGGCCCGTAAACCACACCTGGACCTGATGGTCACTGACTTCCGCCTGCCGGGCGGTATCTCCGGCGTGCAGATCGCCGAGCCGGCGCTTAAATTGCGACCGGAGCTGAAGGTGATTTTCATCAGCGGCTACCCGCAGGAAATCATCGACACTGACAGCCCTATCACGCGTAAAGCGCCGATCCTGGCCAAGCCGTTCGATCTCGACACCCTGGGCGAGCAGATCCAGAAGCTGCTGGTCTGACCCCGCAGCGGCTACCAGGTAGCGGTCAAAACGCAGTGGCCAATAGAACGCGGTATCAGGCTTCGATCATCTCGCGCACTTTGCTGGTCAGCAGTTCGAAGGCAAACGGCTTGGTGATCATCTGCATGCCAGGGTCCAGGAAACCGCCACGTACCGCCGCGTGTTCGGCATAGCCGGTGATGAACAGCACCTTGAGCCCCGGGCGCAATTGACGGCCGATCTCGGCCAGCTGTCGGCCGTTCATGCCACCGGGCAAGCCTACGTCGCTGATCAGCAGGTCGATGCGCTGCGGTGAACTGAGCAAGGGCAGGGCGCTGGCCGAGTCGGCGGCTTCGATCCAGGTGTAGCCCAGTTCGCGCAGTACTTCGCACACCAGCAACCGCACGGCACTGTCATCCTCTACGATCAGCACGGTTTCCCCCGAGCGCGCGCGCCGTGAGCGGATGGCCGGCGTGCCGGCCTGCTCGGGCAACTCGCCCTTGAACCGAGGCAGGTAGAGGCTGACCGTGGTGCCTTTGCCAATGTGGCTGTCGATGGCCACATGGCCCCTGGATTGTTTGCTGAAACCGTAGATCATCGACAGCCCAAGGCCCGTGCCCTGGCCAATGGGTTTGGTGGTGAAAAACGGATCGAACGCGCGGCTGATCACGCTCTGGGGCATACCGCAGCCGTTGTCGCGCACGCTCAGGCACACGTAGTCACCCTCCGGCAGGTTGCTTTGGCCCTGGATAAAGCGTGCATCCAGGTGCTGGTTGCGTGTTTCCACCACCAGTTCGCCGCCATTGGGCATGGCGTCGCGGGCGTTGATCACCAGGTTCAGCAGGGCGCTTTCCAGTTGATGCGGGTCGGCCTCGGCCACCCACAGGTCGCTGCCCAGTTGCATCTTCAGGCGAATGCTTTCATCCAGGCTGCGTTGCAGCAGCTCGTCCATGGCCACCACCAGGCGGTTCATCTGCACCGGCTGGCTGTCCAGCGACTGGCGCCGCGAGAAAGCCAGCAATCGGTGGGTCAGGCCGGCGGCGCGGTTGGCCGAGGTGACCCCCAGTTCGATCAGATTATCCAGGTCCTGGGTTCGGCCGCGGGCCAGGCGCCGGCGTATCATTTCCAGGCTGCCGATGATGCCGGTGAGCATGTTGTTGAAGTCGTGGGCGATGCCGCCGGTCAACTGGCCCACGGCTTCCATTTTCTGTGCCTGGCGCAGGGCTTCTTCGTTCTGGGTGATTTGCGCGGTGCGCTCTTCTACCTGTTGTTCCAGGGTTTCATTGAGCTGGCGCAGGCGCTCTTCGCCCAGCTGCCCCGCGCTCAGTGCGGTTTGCAGGCGTTGCTGGCTGTCGCCCAGGTCATTGAGGCGGTCGCGTGCCTCGTACTGGCGCCGGCGCCCGCGAATGGCGGTACTCACCAGGCTGACCAGGGCTACCGGGTGAAAGGGGCGCTCCAGGAACGTCACGTTGCCCAACTGCTTGCCCAGGCGCATTGAGGGCGGGTGGTCCGGGCCGCCGTGGTAGGTCATCAGCACAATGGGCAAATCCGACCAGGCGGGCTGGTCAACCAAGTGCTGCAACAGCGGCGCCAGATCCACGTGATTGATCGCCTCCTCGGCGATCACGGCCATGCCGGCGCCCTCCTGTAGCTGAGCGCACAGGTCGGCCAGGGTGGTGGCGGCCGAACCGCTGTAGCCGGCCTCGCCCAGAATCGACAAGGCTACCTGATTGTCGCGGCCCAGCGGCGCGAGAATGATCGCGCGCTCGGGGGCCGGGGCTTGTGGGCTCACGGCTGGCGATCCTGAAGCAAAGGTTTGCCTTCGCCCACGTAAGTCGGCACGCCGCGCAGCACGCCTTGGAACTCATGCAAGGGTTCGCCGATGGTCATGCCGTCGCCACTGATCTTGTATTCACGGATAGTCGCCTCATGGCCGCCGTAGCGTTTCTTGATCACCGACATGGCGCGTCGCACCTGGCCCAAGGCCTCGAAGTAGCGCAACAGGATCACCGTATCGGCCAGGTAGGTGAGGTCCACGGGCGCCTTCATGTCGCCCACCAGCCCTTGCTGGGCCACGGTCATGAAGGTGGCGGCGCCGCGGCGGTTGAGGAACAGCAGCAGCTCATGGATATGCATCACCGGTGAGCCTTCGTCGATCATGGCTGCCTGGTAGCCGTTGATGCTGTCGATGATCACCGTCTTGATCTGGTGTTCGTCCACCTTGCTGCGCACCCGATGAGCGAATTCGCCGGGTGACAGTTCGGCCGCGTCCACCTGTTCCACCACCATGGCGCCGCTGGCCCGCATGGCCTCAAGGTCGATGCCCAGGTAGCGCATGCGCTCGAACAGCAGCCCCAGTTCTTCATCGAAAATGAACAGTGCGACCTTCTCCCCACGCGCCACGGCGGCGGCGGCGAACACCATGGCGATCAGCGATTTGCCGGTGCCGGCCGGCCCCAGGATCAGGGTGCTGGAGCCGTTCTCGATGCCACCGCCCAGCAACGCGTCCAGGCCGCCGATGCCGCTGCTCAGTTGCGAGCGCTCGTAATGGGCGCGATGTTCGGCGGCCACCAAGCGGGGGAACACCTGCACGCCGTCGTGGTGAATGGTGAAGTCGTGATAACCCCCGCGGTATTTCTGCCCGCGGTATTTCATGATGCGCAGGCGGCGGCGCTCGGCGCCGTAATCGGGGGCTTTTTCTTCCAGGCGGATAACGCCGTGGGCGATGCTGTGCAGGGTTTTGTCCAGCGGTTCGCTGGTCATGTCGTCCAGCAGCAGCACCGTGGTGTTGTAGCGGGCGAAGTAGTGCTTGATGGCCAGGATCTGCCGACGGTAGCGCAACGAGCTCTGGGCCAGGAGCCGGACCTCTGACAGGCTGTCGAGCACCACGCGTTCGGGGCGGATGCGGTCGACCACGTCGAAAATCTGCCGCGTGGCTTCGCCCAGCTCCAGGTCGCTGGAGTACAGCAGGCTCTGTTGCTGCTGCGCGTCCAGGAGCATTTCCGGTGGCGTCAGTTCGAACACCTCAATCTGTTCGTCCAGCTCCCACCCATGGGAGCGCGCGCCCTCGCGCAATTCGCGTTGGGTTTCCGACAGGGTAATGTACAGACAGCGCTCACCGGCCGCCGCGCCTGCCAGTAAAAACTGCAGGGCCACGGTGGTTTTACCGGCGCCGGGCTGGCCTTCAAGCAAAAAGATATGGCTGCGGCTAAGGCCGCCGCACAGAATGTCATCGAGACCGGTAATACCGGTGGCAGCTTTCGACGTCATCAACGCTCAGTCCTCGTGTGGCAGTCAGGGCGCGCAGTGGCTTTGCAACAGGCCACCGCACCTACACTGGACAACGGGCGGTGATGGCAGTTCAACCATTACCCGGCTACAGGCCTTGTTGCAGGGCCGGGTCGTCGGGGTTCTGCTGTTCGAGTTCGGCCAGCAGCACCTGCACGTTCTGCAACTGCCCGGTCTGCTTCCAGTACTCGATCAACAGCACCCGCGCCCTGCGGTTGGCCGGCTGGCGGCGCAGCAGTTCGTCCAGCTGGCGCTGGGCGGCTTCCACCTGGTCCATCTGGTGCAGGGTCACGGCCAGGCTATAGCGGTAGTCGCTGTTGTCCGGCTCCAGCTCCGAGGCCCTGGCCAGTGCCAGCAGGGCGTATTCGCCCTGGCCGTGGCGAATCAGCCACAGGCCCAGTTCATGCTGCAGCAGCGCCGAGTCGGGGTGGGCGATCAATTGTTCGGCCAGCAGTTGCCGGGAGGCGTCGTTCTGGCCCTGCTTTTCCAGTACGCGGACTTGCACGGCCACGGTTTCCAGGTCGCCGGGCGCCAGTTCGTGGGCGTGCTTGAGGGTGGCCAGGGCCTGGGTGTAGTCATCGTTGTACAGGTAGATTTTCGCCAGCTGCAATTGGCCGTCGGCGTCGTCGGGGGTGCTCAGCAGGGACTGCACATAATCGTCGAGCACCGCGTCCAGTCGGGCGAAATACAGGCCCACGTCGTCCGGCGACAGCCCCAGCAATGCGCGCGCTGCGTGGTAGCGGATTTCCTGATCGTCATCGTCCAGCAGTGGGCCCAGCAACAGGCTGCGCTGGGCATCGGGCACCAACCGCGTCACCGCGTCGATGGCGCCGTGGCGCACCAGCAGGTTCTGGCTGTCCTTGAGGTCGGCGCTCACCAGTTTCAGCGCCTGGGGGCTTGGGTAATTCGGTAGCTCGGCCAACAAGCTGATGCGGCGGATGGGCGACAGGTCATCGCGCGCCAGCTGCTGATAGAGCACCCGCGCAGCCCCTGGCTTGCCGTTGTGCGCCTGTTCCAGGGCAATGGAAAAGCTGTGCTTGAGTTCCGTCTCCGAAGGCTTGGCCGCCGGCCGAGCCAGGTACCAGGCGGCGCCCAGCACAATGAACAGGGTGATCAACAGGGACAGGTTACGGAAAAGCTTGGGCATTGAGCAGTCCATAGCGCAGCGGGCTTTTGCAGGGACGGCCAGCTTGGGACAGGTGGGGGGTGGGAGTCAAACGGGCCGTAGGTGCATGTCTGTGGCTTTGGGGTGTGCTTGAGATCGCGCGCCGCCCGCGCGGCGCACGGTCTCGAGACCGCAGTTGAAACATCGGCTAGCCCTTATAAGCAACACCCCAGTCCCGCAGCCTGGCGGCAGCGGCGAGGATTGGGTTTTACCACGTAACACTTCATAGGACCAAACGTAGGACAATTCTGATTTGCTCCGGTAGCCTTGTTCCCCCCGGGTCATGGCAATAACCTCTCTCGTGCCACTGTTTCCACGGTGGTCGGGTTTGGTAGCCCGGGTCTTAAAGTAATTGCGTGTTGGCACCTATGGTGGCTGTACGCAGGGCACCTTCGTGTGCGCCGGTTTTTCCTTACTTTGCCCGGTCTACCAACCTGCGTACCGCCGCCTCCCATCGTTTGGTAGCGATGCAGCGGCGCTCATTCGAAAGTAAAGGACCCTACATGACATTCGATATCCACTGCACCGCCACAACCCCTTTCGGCACCCACGGCGCCATCTCCGAACCCTTCTACACCGTCCGTGCCGGCATCCCCCTTGAAGACGCCTTGTCGCAAATCTCCCTGCTGCTCAAGTGCGCCGGCGAATCGCCCTATGAGCGATGCGATTGCGAACTGCAGGAACGCGGCCTGCTGTGGTCGGCACTGCACCAGATCGAAGCCGCGAAGGCGCTGACGGATGCGTTGATTGGCGGGGTTTCGGTGAATTGATGGTTGAACACCCGCAGGCCACCTAAACCTTGAGCCATGCAAACAAGGCTAAAACCTCGGTGTGTCAGGCCACAAAAAAGCCCCGCACAAGGCGGGGCAAAAAAGGTCAGTCAAACACCAACCAAAGGAGCTCTGTCACGTCACTTGGCCGACGCCACTGTCTGGCCCTTGTCCGGTACTTGCCAGCCGCCGCCCAAGGCTTTGTAGATGGCGACGATGCCGCGATATTGGTCCACTTCGGCCTGGGCCTGGGAGTCTTCGGCGCTCAGGCGTTCACGTTCGGCGTCCAGCAGTACCAGGTAGTCGACGGTGCCTTCGCGGTACTGGATCGAGGCCAGGTCTGCGGCGGCGCGGCTGGCTTGGCTTTGCTTGACCAGCGAGGCCAGGCGTTGCTGCACTTTGCCGTAGTCGCTGAAGGCGTTTTCCGACTCTTCCAAGGCCAGCAGCACTTGTTGCTCGTAGGTCGCCAGGGCGCCCTCGGCTTCGGCGTTGGCGCCGCGGATGCGCGCTTTCACGCTGCCCAGGTTGAAAGCAGCCCAGGTAATGCTCGGGCCCAGGGACCAAGCATTGGCGGCGGCCGAGCCAATCTGCGAGCCACGGGCGGCGGTGAAACCCAGGAAGCCCGACAGGCTGACCCGTGGGAACAGGTCGGCAGTGGCCACGCCGACGTTGGCGGTGGCGGCGGCCAGTTTGCGTTCGGCGCTGCGCACGTCGGGGCGCCGACGCAGCAGTTCGCCCGGGTCGCCGATGGGCAGGGCCTTGGAGATGGCCGGCAGTTTTGCCGGGCTCAGATCCACGCTCAACTGGTCCGGGCGTTCGCCCAGCAGGGTGGCGATGCGGTTACGGGCACGCACCTGTTCGGCCTGCAGTTGCGGCACGGTGGCTTCCACGCCGGCCAGGCGCGCGTCGGCACGCACCACGTCCAACTCGTTACCCACGCCGGCATCCCGCAGGCTGACGGTGATGGTGCGCGACTCTTGCTGGGTCTTCAGGTTGGCCCGGGCAATGTCTTCACGCAGTTGCGCACCGCGCAGGTCACCGTAGGCGTCCACCAGGTCGGCGATCATGGTCACTTGCAGTTGCTGCAGGTCGGCGCGGGCAGCGTCTTCCTGAGCGTCGCTGGCTTCCAGGCTGCGCTGGATGCGGCCAAACAGGTCGACTTCCCAGGCCATGTCCAGGCCCAGGTCGTAGCGCTCCTGGTTGACCCGGTCGGTGGTCTGGCCGGGCACCTGGCCCTTGCCCACTTCGCTGCTGACGCGGCTGGTGACCACGGGGAAGCGCTCGGTGTTGACGTCGTCGCGAATAGCCCGCGCCGCTTTCAGGCGGGCGAAGGCCACGCGCAGGTCACGGTTACCCTGCAAGGACTTGTCCACCAGCTGGTTCAGGGTGGGGTCGTCGAACTGCTGCCACCACACGGCGTCGAAGTGACCACGATCGTACTGGCCGTCCTTGGCGGCGGTGACGTTCGCCGCCGCGGTGTCCGGGGTCTTGTAATCCGGGCCCACCGCACAGGCGGCCAGGGCCAGGACCAGCAGGCTGGGCATGAAGAGTTTCAGGCTCATGCTGGGGTCTCCAGAGTCAGAAGCTGGGCGGCCTTGCGGGCCTTTTTCTTCTCCACGCGGTTGCGGATCAGCACGAAGAACACCGGGGTCAGCAGCAGGCCAAAGAAGGTCACGCCCAGCATGCCGGAGAACACCGCCACGCCCATGGCATGACGCATCTCGGCACCGGCGCCGTGGGACAGCACCAGCGGCACCACGCCCATGATGAACGCGAACGAGGTCATCAGGATGGGGCGCAAGCGCATGCGACAGGCTTCCAGTACGGCGGCCAATGGCTCCAGGCCTTCTTCCTGCTTGTCCTTGGCGAACTCCACGATCAGGATGGCGTTCTTGCACGCCAGGCCCACCAGTACGATCAGGCCGATCTGGGTGAAGATGTTGTTGTCGCTACCGGCAATGATCACCCCGGCAATGGCCGACAGCAGGGTCATGGGCACAATCAGGATCACCGCCAGTGGCAGGCTCCAGCTTTCGTACTGGGCGGCCAGCACCAGGAAGGCCAGCAACACGCACAGCGGGAATACAAACAGCGCGGTGTTGCCCGAGAGGATTTGCTGGTAGGTCAGTTCGGTCCACTCGTAGGTCATGCCGTTGGGCAGTTCCTGTTTCAACAGTTTTTCCATCGCCGCCTGGGCCTGGCCAGAGCTGTAGCCTGGCGCGGCGTTGCCGTTGATTTCGGCGGTGACGAAGCCGTTGTAGTGCATGACCCGGTCGGGGCCGGAGGTATCGCTGACCTTGATGAAGGTGGCCAGCGGGATCATCTCGCCCAGGTTGTTGCGCACCTTCAACTGGCCGATCTGCTCAGGCTCCAGGCGGAACTGTTGCTCGGCCTGCACGTTGACCTGGTAGGTACGGCCAAAACGGTTGAAGTCGTTGGCATACAGCGAGCCCAGGTACACCTGCAGGGTGTCGAAGATGTCACTGATGGCCACGCCATGGGTCTTGGCTTTTTCACGGTCGATTGCCGCGTCTACCTGGGGCACGTTCACGGTGTAGCTGGTGAACAGGCCGGCCAGTTCCGGCACGCTGCGGCTTTTGGCGATGACGTTCTGGGTTTCCTTGTACAGCGCGTCGTAGCCCAGGTTGCCACGGTCTTCGATTTGCAGGCGGAAGCCGCCGATGGTGCCCAGGCCTTGCACGGGTGGTGGCGGGAAGATCGCCATATAGGCGTCCTGGATCGCACCGTACTTGCCGTTCAGGGCTGCGGCGATGGCGCCGGCCGACTCGCTGGGGTCACGGCGCTCGTCAAAGTCCTTGAGCGCCACGAACACCACGCCGTTGTTGGGGCTGTTGGTGAAGCCGTTGATCGACAGGCCCGGGAAGGCGATGGCGTTGGCCACGCCCGGTTGTTTCATGGCGATCTCGGACATGCGCTTGATCACGTCCTCGGTGCGGTCCAGGCTGGCAGCGTCCGGCAGTTGTGCGAAGGCCACCAGGTACTGCTTGTCCTGGGCCGGCACGAAGCCGGTTGGCGTGGTGGAGAAACCCAGCCAGGTCAACGCGATGAGGCCGGCGTACACCACCAGGGCCACGCCGCTGCGGCGGATCACCCGGCGTACGGTGCCCACGTAGCCATGGCTGGCCTTGACGAAAAAGCGGTTGAAGGGGGCGAACAGCCAGCCGCCCAGCAGCCGGTCGAGCACTTTCGAGAAGCGGTCCTTGGGCGTGTCGTGGCCTTTGAGCAATACCGCGGCCAGGGCCGGCGACAGGGTCAGGGAGTTGAAGGCCGAGATCACCGTGGAAATCGCGATGGTCAGGGCGAACTGCTTGTAGAACTGCCCGGTGAGGCCGGAGATGAAGGCCGCCGGCACAAACACCGCGCACAGCACCAGCGCCGTGGCAATGATCGGCCCGGTCACTTCACCCATGGCACGCTTGGTGGCGTCCACGGGGTTGAGCCCCAGCTCGATGTTGCGTTCAACGTTCTCCACCACCACGATGGCGTCGTCCACCACGATGCCGATGGCCAGCACCAGGCCGAACAGCGACAGGGCGTTGAGCGAGAAGCCGAACAGGTGCATCACCGCAAAGGTACCGATCAGCGACACCGGCACGGCCACCAGCGGGATGATCGAGGCACGCCACGTTTGCAGGAACAGGATCACCACCAGCACCACCAGGATCAGTGCTTCGAACAGGGTGTGGATCACCGCTTCGATGGAGCCGCGCACAAAGATGGTCGGGTCATAGACGATGCTGTAGTCCATGCCTTCGGGGAAGCTCTTCTTCAGTTCGGCCATCTTGGCCCGCACTTCATTGGAGATATCGATGGCGTTGGAACCAGGGCGCTGGAAGATCGGGATGGCCACCGCCGGCTGGTTGTTGAGTAGCGAACGCAGGGCGTATTGGCTGGAGCCCAGCTCCACCCGGGCGATGTCCTTGAGGCGGGTGATCTCGCCGTCGGCACCGGTGCGGATGATGATGTTCTCGAACTCATCCTCGGTCACCAAGCGGCCCTGGGTGTTGATCGACATCTGGAAGCTGGTGGCGCTCGGCGAGGGCGGGGAACCCAGTTGGCCGGCCGCTACCTGGCGGTTCTGCTCGCGAATGGCGGTGACCACATCAGTGGCGGTGAGGTTGCGCGACGCGGTCTTGTTCGGGTCCAGCCACACCCGCAGGGAATAGTCGCCCATGCCGAACAGCTGCACGTCGCCAATGCCGCCCAGGCGAGCCAGCTCATCCTTGATGTTGAGGATGGCGTAGTTGGACAGGTACAGCATGTCGTAGCGTTTGTCCGGCGAAGTAAGGTGCACCACCATGGTCAGGTCGGGGGAGGCCTTGTCCACGGTAATACCGATGCGCGTCACCTCTTCCGGCAACTTGGGTTCGGTGCGGGTCACGCGGTTCTGCACCTGCACCTGCGCGTTGTCCAGGTCGGTGCCCAGGGCGAAGGTGATGGTCAGGGTGAGCTTGCCGTCGGCGGTGCTCTGCGAGGACATGTACAGCATGTTCTCCACGCCCGTGATGGCCTGCTCAAGGGGCGCGGCCACGGTTTCACCGATGACCTTGGGGTTGGCGCCCGGGAAGTTGGCGCGCACCACCACGGTGGGCGGCACCACTTCGGGGTATTCGCTGATGGGCAACTGGAACAGCGAGATCGCGCCGCCGATCAGGATCAGCAGCGAGAGCACCGCGGCGAAGATCGGCCGCTGAATAAAGAACTGGGAAAATTTCATCGGTCTTTTCCTGTTAGCCGCGTGGGGTGGCGACGCTGGCCACGCTCACCGGGGTGGCCGCGCCAGGCTTGGGCGCGTTGCTGGCCTGCAGCGCCTTCAGCTGTTCGGCCAGGGCGGCGAGGGTGGCGGGGCTGGCCATGGGCGCATCCTCAGGGTCTACCTGGGTGCCGGGGCGCACGCGCTGCAGGCCGTTGATGACGATGGTGTCGTCTTTGGCCAGGCCGGAACGCACAATGCGCAGGCCTTCCAGTTTTGGCCCCAGCTCCACGGTGCGGTAGGTGGCGGTGTGGTCCTTGTCCATGACCAGCACGTACTTCTTGCCCAGGTCACTGGCCACGGCTTCGTCCTTGATCAGCACGGCTTCATAGGTGCCGCTGCCCACCAGTTTCAGGCGCGCATACAGGCCCGGGGTGTACTCGCCGTCACGGTTGTCGAACACGGCGCGGCCACGGATGGTGCCCGTCTTGGGGTTGACCTGGTTGTCCATGAAGTCCATCTGGCCCAGGTGCGGGTTACCGTCTTCGTTGGACAGGCCCAGGTACACCGGGGTGGTGGCACCGCGTTCGCCCTTGCGTGCCAGTTGGGTGTACTTGAGGTACACGCGCTCGTCGGCGTCGAAGTAGGCGTAGACCTTGTCGGTGGACACCAGGCTGGTGAGCGGCGTGACGTCGGCGGTGACGATGTTGCCGGCGGTGATTTCGGCGCGGCTGACCCGGCCGCTGATGGGCGCGGTCACGCGGGTGAAGCTCAGGTTCAAGCGGGCCAGGTCCAGCTGCGCCTGGATGGCGGCAACGGCGGCACGCGACTCCTGGGCGCTGCTGGTGCGGGTTTCGGCAAGCTCGGTGGAGATAGCGTTGCTGGCACGCAGGCGCTCACCGCGCTGGCTTTCGCTTTCAGTACGGGTGGCGGTGGCACGGGCCTGTTGCAGTTGGGCTTCCAGGCGATGCACTTCGGATTCGAAGGGGCGGGGGTCGATCTGGAACAGCAGGTCGCCTTTTTTCACCAGCGAGCCTTCGGTGAAGGCCACCTGGTCAATCTGGCCCGAGACCCGTGGGCGCACTTCAACGGTTTGCGGCGCTTCCAGGCGTCCGGTGAACTCGTCCCACTCATTAATGGGCTGTTCCAGCACCTTGGCCACGGTCACCTTGGGGGCGGCCGGCGCCTGGGCTACCTGGGGGGCACGCCCGCAAGCACTCATCACCACGACCGCGAGGGCGGCCAGAGGGAAGCGCAGATGTTTGATTGACTGTTCCATGGGGCACGTCCGCCACTGTATTGAGAATGGGCGGAGTGTGGTCGCTTGGGGGGGCTATCGACGAATCGAATGGGGCGAAGGTAACTATCATTCACAATGATATTAGAGTGCCTCAGAGGCTCTGGCGCGGGCATTTCGTAAGCTTGCTATCGATTTTGCTGATGGGGCTTCGGGCGCTCTTAGGTAATGCCCTGCAGCCGCTCCCGCCAGGCTGCGAAGGCCCGCACAGCGGGCCCGCGATCGGCATCACTGCGCCGAGTGCGGACCTTTTCGCAGCCTTATGGCAGCGCCTTGACGACGACGGGCGGCGGGTTCAATACCCGGTGCTGGCCGACACCTTTTCCCAGGCTTCGATTTCGGCTTCCAGCGCCTTGAGCTTTGCCCGCACCAGTTGCAGCGCATCCTGGCCCAACAACAGATGCCGCGGCGCCTTTTCGGCATTCACCAGCGTCAACAACGCCTGCGCCGCCTTGTCCGGATCGCCCGGCTGCTGCCCGCTGCGCGCCTCGCGAGCCTGGCGGATGGGGTCGAATACGGCGTCGTAGTCGGCGATCGAACGGTTCGTGCGCACCATCGAACGGCCTGCCCAGTCGGTGCGGAACGAGCCCGGTGCCACGGCGGTCACCTTGACGCCCAGAGGCTCCACTTCCTGGGCCAGGGATTCGGAAATGCCTTCCAAAGCGAACTTACTGCCGTGGTAGTAGGAAATGCCCGGCAGGGTCATCATGCCGCCCATGGAGGTGATGTTGATGATGTGCCCGCTGCGCCGCTCGCGCATGCCCGGCAACACGGCCTTGATCATGGCCACGGCGCCGTAGACGTTGACGTCGAACTGGCGTTGCAGTTCTTCCAGCGGTGATTCCTCCAAGGTGCCTTCGTGGCCGTAGCCGGCGTTGTTGACCAGCACGTCGATGGCGCCGTGGCGGGCGAGCAGGGTATTGATGGCCGGCTCTATGGCGGCGAAGTCGCTGACGTCCAGCAGCACGCCATGGGCGTTACTGGGGTGCAGCTGCTCAAACTCGGCCACGGCGGCCGCCGAGCGCAGCGTGCCGATCACGGTATGCCCGGCGGCCAAGGCCGCCTGGGCGAAGGCGCGTCCAAAGCCGGAACTGACGCCGGTGATCAAAAAGGTTTTGGTAGTCATGGCCGGGCTCCTTGAGAGGGGAGTACCAAGGCTAGACCTGCCTGGCCAGCTTGCGTAGTACCAAAACTCTTGCGCTTTTGCCTGATCCTGCGACGGTTTCGGACCATTTTTGAAACAATGCGCCCAGTCCAGGGCATCGCTATGAGGGCCGGGCCGTTCAACTGCCCATGTGCTACACCCTGAGCGCCACGCGGGCCTGAGCAACTACGCTGAACCTTCCAACAACAAGAGGCCTGCCCCATGTCCGGTCCGCTCAGTGGTATCAAGGTGCTCGAAATCGGCACGCTGATCGCGGCGCCCTTTGCCGCGCGGCTGATGGGCGAGTTCGGCGCCCAGGTCATCAAGGTCGAATCCATGGGGCAGGGCGACCCGCTGCGCAAGTGGCGCAAGCTGTACGAAGGCACGTCGCTGTGGTGGTACCTGCAGTCCCGCAACAAGCAGTCCCTGGCGTTGAACCTGAAATCGCCCGAAGGCGTGGACATCATCAAGCAACTGGCGCGGGACACCGACGTCGTCATCGAGAACCTGCGCCCCGGTGCCCTGGAGAAACTGGGGCTGGGCTGGGACGTGCTGCATGCGCTCAATCCCGGGCTGACCCTGGTACGCATCTCAGGCTACGGGCAAACCGGGCCTTACCGCGACCGCCCCGGCTTTGGTGCCATCGGCGAGGCCATGGGCGGCATCCGCTACACCACCGGCCACCCGGACTCCGCCCCTGCGCGGATGGGTGTCAGCCTGGGCGACTCGCTGGCCTCGATGCACGCGGTGATGGGCGCGCTAATGTCGCTGTTGCGGGTGAAGACCGGCCAGGGCGATGGCCAGATCGTCGATGTGTCATTGGTGGAAAGCGTATTCAACGTCATGGAAAGCCTGGTACCCGAATACGACCACTTTGGCCATGTGCGCGAGCGCAGCGGCGGTGCCTTGCCCGGTATCGCGCCGTCCAATACCTACCCGTCGGCCGACGGTGCCTATGTGGTGATAGCCGGTAACAGTGACCCCATTTTCAAACGCCTGATGAGCGCCATCGGCCGTGATGACCTGGGCCGCGCGCCCGCGTTCGCACACAACGACGGCCGCGCGGCCCAGAGCGGGTTGTTGGACGAGGCTATCAGCGCCTGGAGTTCGAGCCACGGCGTCGCGCATATTCTCGCTGCCCTGGAAGCGGCTGAGGTGCCGGCGGGGCGAATCTACTCGGTAGCCGACATCGTCAGCGATCCGCACTTCCAGGCTCGTGGCATGTTATTGACGGCGCAACTGCCTGGCGGTGCGCAGGTGAAAATGCCCGGCATCGTCCCCACGTTATCCGACACACCGGGCGAAGTGCGCTGGCAGGGCCCGGCACTGGGGGCTCACACCGACAGTGTGCTGCGCGGGTTGGGGTTGGACGAGGAACAGATTCGTCGCTTGCGCGAGGCGGGGGTGGTGCAGTGAGGCGTGCCATGCCCTGACAGTTTTCCGACGATTATTCACCGTTTCCTCATCAGTGAAGCTAAGTCGACGGCCGGTATGAATATTTGCTCAGCTTTCTTAGGTGCAATTGATAACCGCTGCTAATCTCCTCTCAGTCCCCAGCTGCGTGCTTTTCGCAAGCACCGGCTGCCACAGGGGCACGCCGACACTGCATCCGCCGTGGGTGGCAACACCATCGACGCATTGTCCTGTAAACGCCCGTTTTGACGAACCTGCCTGTGTGCTGCCTTTGTCAGGCGGCACGCGGCTGGCTGTTCGAAACCGGAGCTTCTAACAACCTTGGGTCAAAACAGAGTTGGGGAGATGAGCATGGAATACTCAAGTTTCAGTGATGAACAAATCAAGGCGTTGGCTGCCTCCATAGACCGGCAGGGCTATGCGGTATTGCCCAACTGGGCGAGCCCGGCGGAGCTTGCCGAGGTGCAGGCGTTGGTCGAGCGATCGGTTGCCGAGGCGGGCAACCGCTACGTGGCGCTTACCGGTCACCAGGCCGTGACGGGCTCCCTGTTGTATGAGTGGGGCCGGTCGCCGGTGTTCCTGGACCTGTGCCGCCGCGTGGTCACCCAGGCGACCGGCCGTGCGGCCAACGACGATGGTTTGCACCAAGTGCTGCGCTGCCTGGTAGGGGACAGTGGCCACCGCGAGTCGATGATTTTCCACTACGACTCGTTCGTGCTCACCACGATCATGCCGGTGTGCATGCCCGAGGGCGAGAAGGGCGACCTGTTGATGCTGCCCAGCAAGCGGCCGCTGCGCGGCACCTACGCCATGAACCTGATCGACAAGCTTAAGGTTGACAACCGCTGGTCCCAACGCCACTTGATCAAGGCATATCAGCAAGGCAGCAACCGTTTCACCCAGGTGGCGATGGAGCCGGGCAATATGTACCTGTTCTGGGGCTACCGATCGCTGCACACCAACCTGCCCGCCGACCCTGGCGGCATCCGTGCCACGGCGGTGTTCCATTATGACAACCTGCACGGCGCCAGTTCGCTGGCCGGGCGTATCCGCTCATCGCTGGCCTTCGTGCGGCCAGGTCGTCGAGCCATGGTGTGAGGCAGGCGGGCGGTCAGGGCGCCAGGCGTTCTTCCAGGCAGTCACTGCCGCCCATTTCGAACTCACGGCAAATCAATGGTCGTTGCCGGTAGATGCTGCAACTCATGGTGCGTCGGTCCAGTGCCGCGCACCAGCCGTCGTCCAGCCGCGCCATGGTTTGCGAGCCCCAGTCATCGGTGTCGATGAAGCGCTCGGGCACCCCGGTGTCGGTGATCAGCATCACTTCCAGGCGGCAGCATTTGGCGGCGCAGGTGTCGCAGGTGGCAGTGGGGTCGAGCACCGGCAGGGTGTGCAGCGGAATCAAGGGCGTGGTCCTGGATGGGCATGAGCGCAGAGGGTACCGGGTGCGGGGCCATTCACAAAGCCCTGGTCATGACCAATGTGTGAATCCCGACCAATTGCCGGGTGATCGCACTTTTTCCCGATTTGCCCCTCTATAGATCGCTCGCCTGCGGCACCGCCGTGGTTTTCACCCCCTCCCAGGCCCGAAGATTCCAATGTTTCGCGTATTTCCCTACCTGCTGTTGCCGGCCCTGACGCTGCTGTGTGCGCTGCAGGGCTGCAGCCGGCAGACCGGGCAAGACATTGCCACGCAGATCAGCAACGGCAAGCCCGATGAATTCTTCCAGACCAGCGTGGACCGCATGGCCACGCTGGCCATGCACGATAACCTGCAAAGCCTCTACGTGCTGATGAACAAGCTGTACCTGCGCAACCCCGCGCAGTTGAAGCGTTCCGGCTTTGTCGATGCCGCCACGGCCGAACAACAGGTGCGCCTGGCCATTGAGCAGCAACACCCGTTGCCGCAACTGGGTGGCCGCAAGGACCTGGCCGCGCTGAGCTACGCCATGAGTCCCGAGTTTCTGGGCGACCGCGTGGGGGCGTTCATCTACGCCATCGGCAGCATGCTGGTGACGGCGCACGGAAATCGGCTGACGTTCTACATGACCGACAACCTTAACCCAACGTTCATCAACAACGCGGCGCGCAACATCGAGAAGGCCACCTGGCTGCTCAGCCAGCGCCAGGATGCCCAGGGCGAGCCGTTGCTGTTTTCCAACGCCATTTCCGAGGAAGGCAGCAACCTGAGTTTCGCCACCGAGTTCGGCAAGATCGTGGCGCGGCTCGACCTGGTGACGCAGATGCTCGACGAGCGATATAGACGCATGGGTCTGAATTACGCGCAAAGCCTGCTGTTCCTCAATTTCCTGCCGGTACAATGACGGCAGCCTTGCACCTGCGTGGCGACCCTGTAGGAGCCGCCGCAGGCTGAAGGTGCTGCGCACCTTTTCGCCGCCTGACGGCAGCGCCTGCGAGGTTTTTGTAGCGGCGCAATACGTGCAGGCTCACGCCAGCAGGCGGGCGGTACCGTACAGGCCGACGGCGAAGACTATATGACCTACCACATTCAACAGCCGCGCCAGCGCCGGTTTGGGCGCGCCTGAACACGCGATGCCAACACCCATGCCCGGTTGCAGGATGAACCAGCCAGCGCCCACGGTGACAATGCCCACGATCAATGCAGGCGCGAAGGTAGGTTGCACGGCCCAGCCCAGGCCCCAGATCAACAGCAGCGCGGCGGCGAAGACCATGCCGGTGACGTAGTGCATGACCCAGCCGATAGCCAGTTCATTGTGCACCGGGGCGGACGAGGCAATGCCTTTGCGATGTACGAAATGCCCGCGCGGCAGGCCGGCAAACCAGCGCCCTACAAAGTGCCACGGCGGCGTGGGCAAGCCGAACAGTTTGTTCAACAGCAGGTTCCACACGTCCAGCAGCGCTGTGGCGCCTGCACCGAAAACGACCGACAGGCCAATGAACTCAAGCATTCTCAGGGTTTCCTTTCCGTTATCCAGGGGCACGACGATAGCAGTTTCGCCTGCTTTCAGGTGGCCGCTGCCTTGGGTTTGCGCGTGCGCGGCGCGGTGCCCTTGCGCGCGGCGGGCTTGCGTTTCTTCTTCCAGGGCGCGCCCTGGCCCGGCGGGCTGGCGGGGCCGCTGATGGTCAGGCTAAGCCCGGCGCAGCGTTCTACCTGACGGCTCATCCACGCCGATTGCTTGGCGACGAATTCTTCCAGGCTCATTTCACCGCTTTGCACCATGTCCAGTGCCTGCTCCCAGATGGCCGTGGTGCCGGGGTCGGCAATGGCCCGGGGCACGGCGTCGATCAGGCTGAAGGCCGCAGGCGTGGCATTGAGCGCCTTGCCGTTCTTGCTCAGGTAACCCCGGTCTATCAGGCCCTGGATGATGCCCGCCCGGGTGGCTTCGGTGCCAATGCCGGTGGTGTCCTTGAGCTTCTGTTTCAGGCGCGGGTCGTCCACCAGCTTGGCGACGTTCTTCATGGCCTTGATCAGGTCGCCTTCGGTGAAGGGTTTTGGCGGTTGGGTCCACAGGTCCTTGAGGGTGGTTTCACCCACATCGTAGTCCTGCCCTTCGTGCAAGGCCGGCAGTGCTTGGGGGGCAGGGGCTTCGCGCCCCTTGGCCGGTGTAAGCGCCTCAGGCAGCGCTCGCCGCCAACCGGGCTCGACGATGCGCTTGCCCACGGCGCGCAGGCGCTGGCCGGCGCAGTCGAAGTCGGCCTGGGTGCGGTCGTACTCGTGGTTGGGCAGGAACTGCGCCAGGTAGCGGGCGCGTATCAGTGTGTACACCGCGCGTTGCTTGCCGCCCAGGCGGCCCAGGTCGGTGCCGGCGGCCGTGGGAATGATGCCGTGGTGGGCGCTGACCTTGGCGTCGTTCCAGGCGCGTGAGCGCCGGCTGGCGTCGATGTGTGGCATCAGCCCGGCCAGGGCAGGGTCGGCGCGGCCCAGGGCGGCGAGGATCGACGGTGCCTCGGCGTGCTGGCTGTTGGGCAGGTAGCCGCAGTCACTGCGCGGGTAGGTGATGATTTTGTACTGCTCGTACAGCGCCTGGGCGATGTCCAGGGTTTCCTGGGCGCCCAGCCCAAGCTTTTTCGAGCACACTTCCTGCAGCGTGCCCAGGTCGAAGGGCAGTGGCGCTGCTTCACCCATGCGTTCGGTGCGCAGTTTCGCCAGCCTGGCGACGCTGGCGGTACGCAGTGCATCGGCGGCCGCCTGAGCCACGGACGGGTTCACGCAGCGGCCTTGATCGTCGCAGTGGTCGTTGGGCGGGCACCATTGGGCGATGAAGGGCAGGCCGCGTGGGTCAAGCCGCACGTCGATGGCCCAGAACGGCGCGGGCACGAAGGCGGCGATGCTGCGGTCACGGTCCACCACCAGGCGCAAGGTGGGGGTTTGTACCCTGCCCACAGGCAGCACGCCCTGGTAGCCGGACTGGCGACCCAGCAAGGTGAACAGGCGGCTCATGTTCATGCCGATCAGCCAGTCGGCGCGCGACCGGCCCAGGGCCGAGTGGTAGAGGCTGAAGGTTTCCGCTCCAGGCTTGAGGGCTGCCAGGGCCTTGCGGATGGAGGCGTCGTCGAGTGCCGAGAGCCACAGGCGCTGGACCGGGCCACGGTAGCGGCAGTGCTCCAGCAGCTCGCGGGCAATCATTTCGCCTTCGCGGTCGGCGTCGGTGGCAATCACCAGTTCCCGCGCTTCGCCCAGCAGCCGCTTGACCGCCTTGAACTGGCTGGCGGTCTTGGGCTTGACCAGCATCTTCCATTTGTCCGGAATGATCGGCAGGTCGGCCAGTACCCAGCGCTTGTAGCGCTCGTCGTAGGCGTCGGGCGGCGCGGTTTCCAGCAGGTGGCCGATGCACCAGGTCACCGTCACGTCCGTGCCCATCCAGCAGCCGTCACCGCGCCGGTTGGCGCCGAGCACCTTGGCAATATCCTTGGCCTGGGAGGGCTTTTCGCAGAGGTAGAGGCGCATGGCCGTGGTCGGTCTTCAGCAGCGGGGCGAAGCCCATAGCATGGGCAAAGCGGGCGCGTCAGGCAAGCAAAATATGTATGGATATACAGCCTTTGCACGCTTGGTTGTTGGGGCCACCGTCTTGCGCGGACACTGCAGCTGCTGCCGCAAGGCTGCGCTGGCCCTGTGCCTCAAGCGTTCAGGGTTCACCCACGGCAGCGGCGACACCCGTCCACAAGCCCTCGCACAGCAGCAATGCGCAATGCCGTGCGTTGGCCTGCCGCTGCCGGGCATCCACTGGCTCGCGCGCCATCTGGTCGACCATGCCGACAAAGCACTTGCCGATCATGTCCGCCGGTACATCGGTGCGAAACAAGCCAATCTGCTGTTCCTTGGCGATGTTGTTGCCGATCCACGTGGCCATGCCGGCCTTGGTCAGGGTGCAGCCTGGCGGCTGGAAAAAGCCGATCTGGGTCAGGTCCGGGTCCTGGGCCAGGAAATCGAAAAAGCGCAGGAAGCTGGTCGCCACGCTGTCCAGCAGTTCATCGGTGTTCATGGCGGTCTTGATCAGCATGGTGCTGATCAGCGCTTCCAGTCGCCGGCGAAACTCGCCCACCAGTTCTTCGTAGGCCGCTTCCTTGCTGTCGAAGTAGCTGTAGAACGTGGGCTGGGTGAGGCCGCTGGCCTTGACGATGTCGCTGACCTTGGTGGCGTGGAAGCCGCGCCGGGCGAATTCTGCGGCGGCGGCCTCACGCAAGCGGGCGTGGGTGTGTTCGCCCTTGGTACGGGGTGGCTGGCTGGGCATGGGTGAGGATCACTGGCCGGGAAATTTTTACTTGTGAGTAATGTTACTCAAGAGTAGCCTCTTTGGGCAAATACTACTCACGAGTATGGTTTACCCCTGCGACCTGGAGGTCCACCCATGAAGTTGATCCTGTTTGCACTGGCCTTGGCGGCGTTCGCCATTGGCACCACCGAGTTCGCGCCCATGGGCCTGTTGCCGGTGATTGCCGACGGCGTTCATGTCTCCATTCCCACGGCCGGCCTGTTGATCAGCGCCTACGCCATTGGCGTGATGGTGGGCGCGCCGCTGATGACCCTGCTGCTGGCCCCGGCACGGCGCAAGTCCGCGCTGCTGGGGTTGATGGCGATTTTCACCTTGGGCAATCTGTTCTCGGCCCTGGCGCCGGGTTACGACACCCTGGTGTTGTCGCGGGTGTTCACCAGCCTGGCCCATGGCGCTTTTTTTGGCATCGGTTCAGTGGTGGCGGCCAACCTGGTACCGGCCGACAAGCGCGCCGGCGCCGTGGCGACCATGTTCATGGGCCTGACCATCGCCAACATCGGCGGCGTGCCGGCCGCCACCTGGCTGGGCCAGGCCATTGGCTGGCGCATGGCATTCGCCGCCACCGCAGGGCTGGGTGCGTTGTCGATGCTGGGGCTGGCCCTGTGGCTGCCTCGTGGTGAGCGCGGCGAGAAGCCGGACGTGCGCCGCGAACTGCGCGTGCTCATGCGCGGTGACGTGGTGCGCGCCTTGTTCACCACTGTGCTGGGTGCTGGGGCGATGTTTACGCTGTACACCTACATCGCGGCCGTGATGCAGCACCTGATCAACGCCACGCCGACCTTCGTGACCGTTTTGCTGGTCATGATTGGGATCGGTTTCACAGCCGGCAATTACCTCAGTGGCAAGCTCGCCAACCGCTCGCTGGAAGGCACCCTGGCGGGGTTTTTGGTGTTGATGGCGGTGTTGATGTTCGGCATGCCCGAGCTGCTGAAAGGGCAAGTGAGTGCCACCGTGCTGATGGTGCTGTGGGGCGCGTCGGCCTTCGCCCTGATCCCGGTGTTACAAACCCGGGTGATGCAGTCGGCCCATGACGCGCCGGGCCTGGCGTCATCGGTGAATATCGGTGCGTTCAACCTGGGCAATGGCCTGGGCGCAGCCCTGGGCGGTGGGGTGCTGACCCTTGGCCTGGGCTATGAATGGATCGCGCCTGCCGGTGGGCTGCTGGCGCTGGCGGGGCTGGTGCTGGTTGGCTACGGCCACTTCCGGGCGCCGGCCGGCGTGGCCCAGTCGGCCTGATCAGAGGTTCCAGCGCCGGGAGCTCTTGTGCAGACGCTGGCGCAGGCCTTCCAGGTTGGTGGCCAGTTGCAGGGTCAGCAGGCGAAAGCCCTGGGCGTCCTGACTGTCAGGCACCTGCACGTGTTCGATCTCGGCGCCGCGTTCCACCTGGCGTGCCAGGCGATCGGTGGCGCCGGTTTCCAGGGCGCGGGCCATGGCAATCAGCTGCCGGTTGATTTGTCGGTGTTCCGGGTGCAGCCAGTCGTGCCAGTCGTTGTGCTCGCGCGGGCGCAGGTTCGACAGCAGTTCCAGGGTGCTTAGGCACAGGCGGAACTGGCCTTGGATCACTTCCAGTTCGGTCAGCGGAATACGCACTTCCTTGGACACCGATGGCATCAGCGAGCGCAACTGCACCATGATGGCGTTGAGTTGCGCGGCCAGCTTGAGGTGTTCGTCATCGGTTACCGAGTGGCCGTTGAGAATGCGCCCGTAGGCCTTGGCGCAACCGCGCAGCCCCTTGGCCAGGCTGAAACGCCAGGAGTACACCGCGTACAGCGGGATAGCAAAGGAAAATGCCAGTGCCAGGGCAATGCCGATCAGAATGTCCACCAGGCGCCACAGGCCATCGCTGATGGGGTTGTCACCGTGACCGGCGACAATGAACACGGTGATCGCCGACAGCAGGGCAATGTAGCCGCCTTTGCCGATAGCGTGATAGGCGAAGAAACCGCACACCGTGGACATGGCCACGTACGTCAGCCATTGCTCGTGCAGGTAGCCTTGCTGCACCACCAGCAACAGGCCGATGGCGGCGCCGATCAGCGTGCCATAGGCGCGTTCCAGCGATTTGCGGCCGATATTGCCCTGGTGCTGCAGGCCGCCGATCACGATCAGCAATGTCACCGAGGCCCACTCGCCGTGGGGCAGGCTCAGGCCTGTGGTGAGCAGAATCGACGCCAGCAGGCCCACCGCCACGCGCCCGGCATGGATGTAGCGGGCGTACAGGTAGCGGCGGTGCGGGTCGAGCAGGGGGCGCAGCAGGTGACGCAGGATGGGTAAGCGGCTTAGACGCAGTGCCTTCATAAAACGGGACGCCGTTGGAGGATCGGTGGGTGAGTATTATGCACGGGTTGCCGAGGTGTGGCTGCTGCAGGCCTACCTAAGCCAACACCGCCACCGCCTTGATCTGCGCCCACGCCGCGCTGCCCACCCCCAGCCCCAGTTGATCCCACGAATACCGCGTGATCCGCGCCAGCAACGGCGTGCCATCGGCCTCCAGGCTGACCAGCACATGGGCGCTATTGTCGGCCACGCGCTGGCCGGTCACGGTTACCGGCAGGCGGTTGAGGATGCTGCTGTGGCCCTGGCCGTCCAGGCTCAGGCTGATGTCGCGAGCCTGCACCTTGACTCGCAGCGCGCTGCCCACCGCCAGCGGCCCATGGGCCACGCGGATGTGCTGGAGGCTGTCCGGCAGGCCGAGGCTGAGCAACTGATAGGCGGGGTCATAGTCCCAGACTCGGCCCTGAATGATCACCCCGGCGTCATCCCCCAGCGCCAGGGGCAGGTCAAGGCGGGCGAGGGTGTGCGCCACTGGCCCGCTGGCCTGCACGGTGCCCTGGTCCAGCAATACCAAATGGTCGGCCAGCCGCGCCACTTCATCCTGGGCGTGGCTGACGTACACCACGGGTATGTCCAGTTCGTCGTGCAGGCGCTCCAGGTAGGGCAGGATCTCGGCCTTGCGCTGGCTGTCCAGCGCGGCCAGGGGTTCGTCCATCAACAACAGGCCCGGGCTGCTCAACAGCGCACGGGCGATGCCCACGCGCTGACGCTCGCCACCGGACAAGTGCGTGGGCATGCGCGTGAGCAAATGGCCGATGCCCAGCAGGGTACACGCCTGGTCAAGCTGCACTTTGCGCTGCGTGGCGCGAATGCGCCGCCAGCCAAACTCCAGGTTGCGCTGCACGTTCAGGTGGGCAAACAGGCTGGCTTCCTGGAACACGTAGCCCAGCGGGCGCTGGTGTGGGGGCAGGAACAGCCCGCGGTCGCTGTCCTGCCAGACCTGGCCATTGACTTCGATGTAAGCGTGGCTGGCCCGCTCCAGGCCCGCCAGGCAACGCAGGCAGGTGGTCTTGCCAGACCCTGACTGGCCGAACAGGGCGCTGACGCCACGCCCCGGCAGTTGCAGGTCGACATCCAGGGTAAACGCGGAAAAACAGTGGCGAATACGCGCCGTCAAGGTCGTGGCCACAGGTTAACTCCAGCGGGCTTTGGTGTGGCCGCGGGCGTACAGCGCCAGCAGCACCAGGAACGAAAACACCAGCATGGCGCCGGCCAGCCAGTGCGCCTGGCCGTACTCCATGGCTTCCACGTGGTCGTAGATCTGCACCGAGACCACGCGGGTCTTGTCGGGGATATTGCCGCCGATCATCAGCACAACGCCGAACTCGCCCACGGTGTGGGCAAAGCCTAGGATGCTGGCGGTGACAAAACCGGGGCGTGCCAGCGGCACCACGACGCTGAAGAAGCAATCCCACGGGCTGGCGCGCAAGGTGGCGGCCACTTCCAGCGGGCGATCGCCGATGGCGGTGAAGGCGTTTTGCAACGGCTGCACCACAAATGGCAGGGAATAGATGGCCGAGCCAATCACCAGGCCGACGAAACTGAAGGTCAGGGTACCCAGGCCCAGCGCCTGGGTGGCGTGGCCGATAAAGCCATTGGGCCCCATGGCCAGCAGCAGGTAAAAGCCGATCACGGTTGGCGGCAGCACCAGCGGCAGCGCCACCACAGCCCCCACCGGCCCGCGCAGGCGCGAGCGGGTGCGGGCCAGCCACCAGGCAATCGGCGTACCGATCAACAGCAGCAACAGGGTGGTGAGCGAAGCCAGTTTCACGGTCAGCCAAATGGCCGACAGGTCACTTGCGTCCAGTGGCATCAGATTTCGTAGCCGTAGGACTTGATGATGGCGGCCGCTTTCGGCCCCTTCAGGTACTGCACCAGGGCTTTTGCCGCGGCGCTGTCCTTGCCTTTGCTGAGAATCACCGCGTCCTGCTTGATGGGGTCATGCAGGTCGGCCGGTACGATCCAGGCCGAGCCGCTGGTGACCTTGCCGTCCTTGAAGATCTGCGACAGGGCCACGAAGCCCAGTTCGGCGTTGCCGGTGGACACGAACTGGTAGGCCTGGGTGATATTCTGGCCTTCGACGATCTTGGCCTTGGTAGCGTCGGTCAGTTTCAGCTTGTCCAGCACTTGGGTGGCAGCCAGGCCGTAGGGCGCTGCCTTGGGGTTGGCGATTGACAGGTGCTGGTACTGATTGGCCTTGAGCACCGCGCCCTTGCTGTCGACATAGCCTTCCTTGGCCGACCACAGTGCCAGGGTGCCCACGGCGTAGGTGAAGCGCGAGCCCTTGACGGTGTCGCCTTCGCTTTCCAGCTTGGCCGGGGTGCTGTCGTCGGCCGCCAGGAACACCTCGAACGGAGCACCGTTCTTGATCTGTGTGTAGAACTGCCCGGTGGCGCCATAGGCCGCGACCAGCGTGTGGCCGGTGTCGGCTTCGAAAGCCTTGGCAATGGCTTGGATAGGCGCGGTGAAGTTGGCGGCAACGGCGACTTGGACTTCGTCGGCATAGGCATTGAAGGAGAGGGCTGCGAACAGGCCGAGCAGGACCAGGCGAGGGGAAGCGACAGACATGGTGAAACTCCTTTTTTGAATTTTTCGTTATGTTGGCGAATATATAGCGAAGCGCCATAACGTGCCTACCCCCGCAGGCCGCCTGTGTGGAAGCTGGCGTCGTTGCGATGTTGGAACATCAACCAGTTGACAATTGAGACGGCCAGTCTAATATCCATCTACATGACTACGCCAACCCAAGCACCCGTCCCCCGCAGACCCGGCCGCCCTCCCAAGGTGCCTCGCGAGCATTACGACACCCGCGAGCTGCTGGTCCGTTGCGGTACCGAGATCCTTACTGAACAGGGCTTCAGCGCCACCGGCATCGACATGATTCTCAAGCGTGTCGGGGTGCCGAAGGGCTCGTTCTACCACTACTTTGCCAGCAAGGACGCCTTCGGCCGGGCCCTGTTGGACAACTATGCCCAATACTTTGCGCGCAAGCTCGACCGCTGGCTGCTGGACGAGTCGGTGGCCCCGCTGGAGCGCCTGCTGGGCTTCGTCGAAGACGCTCAGAAGGGCATGGCCAAGCACGATTACCGGCGCGGTTGCCTGGTGGGTAACCTGGGCCAGGAAATCTCGGTATTGCCCGAGGGCTACCGCGAGGCCATCGAAGCGGTCTTCGCCGATTGGCAACAGCGCCTGAGCGCCTGCCTTCAGGCAGCCCAGGCCAGCGGTGACCTGCCCAAGGAAGCCGATTGCGACGAACTGGCAGCGTTTTTCTGGACGGGCTGGGAAGGCGCGGTGCTGCGCGCCCGGCTGGTACGCAACGCGCAACCCATGCGCACCTTCGTCAGCGGCTTTCTGCGCTCGGCATTTTTCCAGATGTGATGGATCGTGAGCCGGCCTGACTGCCGGCTTTTTCAAGGCCATTTAAAGACGTTCGGTCTAAATGAGGAGAACAGCATGTTCAATGCCATTGTCATCGAAAAGCACGACCAGGGGCAGCGCGCCGCCGTGCAGGCCCTGGATGAAACACAACTGCCTGCTGGCAATGTCACGGTCGACGTTGCCTACAGCACGCTCAATTACAAGGACGGCCTGGCCATTACCGGCAAGGGCCCGGTGGTGCGCAGTTTCCCCATGGTGCCGGGGATAGACCTGGCGGGCACCGTGAGCAGCAGCGAGCACCCTGACTTCAAGGCGGGCGACGCCGTGTTGCTCAATGGCTGGGGCGTAGGCGAGGGCCATTGGGGTGGCTTGGCGCAGAAGGCCCGGCTCAATGGCGACTGGCTGATCCCGCAGCCCAAGGGCTTCACCGCCGCCCAGGCCATGGCCATTGGCACCGCAGGTTACACCGCCATGCTGTGCGTGATTGCGCTGGAGCGCCACGGTGTGCTGCCGGGGCAGGGTGAGGTGTTGGTAACCGGCGCTAACGGTGGCGTGGGCAGCTTTGCAATCGCCTTGCTGGCCAAGCTGGGCTACCAAGTGGTGGCGTCCACCGGCCGCACCAGCGAGCACGATTACCTCAAGCGCCTGGGTGCCAGCGAAATCATCGACCGCGCCAGCCTGTCCGAACCGGGCAAGCCGTTGGGCAAGGAACGCTGGGCCGGGGCGGTGGACTCAGTGGGCAGCCACACCTTGGCCAACGTCTGTGCCACCACCCGTTACCACGGCGCCGTGGCGGCCTGCGGCCTGGCCCAAGGCATGGATTTCCCTGGCTCGGTGGCGCCGTTCATTCTGCGTGGGGTGTCGTTGCTGGGCATCGACAGCGTCAGGCGCCCCCGGGCTGACCGTGTCGAGGCATGGGACCGCCTGGCCCGCGACCTGGACCGTGACCTGCTGGCGGTGATCAGCCATGAAGTCGGCTTGAGCGACGCCGTTGCCGTGGCCGATCAGTTGCTGGCAGGCGGTGTGCGCGGGCGCGTGGTGGTCGACGTCAACCGCTGAGGCTCAGCGCTTGCCCATGGACCTACGGGTGCCATTGGGGGCCCGGCCTGGGGTTTTGTCGTGGCTGGACTTGCCGGCGCCCGGGTAGGTGGCGGCCTTTTTCGCCGCGGCAAAGGCGCCGGGCTTGAACGGAAAGCTGAAGGCAGGCACGGCCGGCTGGCTGTCGCTGCCGGTTTCGTCGGGCAGGTCTTGGGCGGGGGGGTGTTGGTCGACAGACATGGTAGAGCTCCGGAGCATGCAGGGTAATGTCCGGGGCCGTCCCCCGGGGCGCGCAGTATACCTGCGCGCCCCGGGGTGCGGGCCTACTCGCCGCGAATATATTGTTCCAGCTGGCGGATCAGGTCGGCCTGCTCGGCAATGGCCTCCTTGACCAGGTCACCGATGGACAGCAGCCCCACCAGCTGCCCCCCTTCGACCACCGGCAGATGGCGCAAGTGGCCATCGGTCATCATGTTCATGCAGGTATCGATGTTCTTGTGCGGGTCCACGGTGATGACTTTGGCGCTCATGATCTCGCTGACCGGCGTGCCCACTGACGAGCGCCCCAGCAACACCACCTTGCGGGCATAGTCACGTTCGCTGACGATGCCCACCACGGCGCCATCCTTGATCACCGGCAAGGCACCGACGTTTTTCTCGGCCATCAGGCGCAGTGCCTCCACCACCATCTGGTCCGGGCCGATGGTGTGCACCTGTTGATTGTGCTGAGCCTTGAGCTTGAGCAATTCTGCGACGGTTTTCATGACGGCCTCTACGGTTCTGATTATTCAGGGGCTGGCCCCTCACCATAGCGTAGCCGGTGCCGCGCGCCTGCGCCGGCCCTTGAGTGCGCTGTAAATCTTGATTGATGCAGGACCTGCGCAGAACGCTACAGGGTGTCTACCGCGTCGTGGCCTGGATGACCACGGTGCAGGTGGTGCCTGCGGCCAGCAGCATGTCGGCGGGGACATCGTCCAGCTGGATGCGCACCGGCACCCGCTGGGCCAACCGTACCCAATTGAAGGTGGGGTTGACGTCGGCCACCAGTTCGCGGCTCTCGGGGTTGTCGCGGTCATAGATGGCGCGCGAGATGCTTTGCACGTGACCTTTGAGCACTTCGCCACTCATCATCTGCAACTGCGCAGTATCGCCGACGTGAACGTTGGGCAGCTTCGATTCTTCGAAGTAGCCATACACCCAGAACGAATGACGGTCCACCACGGCCATTTTCGCCTCGCCCACCTTGGCGTAGTCGCCGGGGTGCACGTTCAGGTTGGTGACGTAACCGTCGGTGGTGGCCAGCACCTGGGTGCGGCTCAGGTTCAGTTCGGCCGCGGCCAGTTGCGCCTGGGCCTGCTGATAGTCGGCCTGGGCGGCACTGGCGGTGTTGCCGGCGTCTTCGCGGCTTTCCTTGGACACCACCAGGTTGTCCATGTCGGCGCGGCGCCGGGCGTTGACTGCGCGCATCTGCCAGGTGGCCTTGCGCGACGCGACCTGAGCCTTGGCCTGGTCCACCGCGACCTGATAGTGAGCCGGGTCGATGCGTAGCAGCACGTCGCCCTTTTTCACCTGCTGGTTGTCGTGCACCGGCACGTCCACCACCACGCCGCTGACGTCGGGTGCCACGTTGATGATGTCGGCGCGCACCCGGCCGTCGCGGGTCCAGGGTTGCGCCATGTAGTGGTTCCACAGGGTGGAACCCAGGCAGGCGGCCAAGGCCACCAGCAACAGGGTGGCCACCACGCTCAAGCATTTTTTCATGATGGGGGTCTCAGCGGTAAATAGTCAGCGCCAGGGCGCTGAACAGGCACATGAACAGGCTCAGGCGCGCCAACGGGGCATGCCAGAAAAATCGGTACACATCCAGCGCAATCAGCACGCGGTCCAGCAGCCACATCAACAAGGCGCTGACGCCCAGCAGCAGCATCAGCGTGGGCAGGTACAGCTCGAGGAACATCAGTTCGCGGGGCATGGTCAGGTCCAATTCACACGCAGGCCAATGGCGAGCGAGGGTTGAGCAGCGCGCTGCGAATGAAGTGCAGGTAGGCTGCCCGCGGCGCTGTCGGTTGTTCGGCCAAGGCCTGGGCCAGGGCGGCCAGTGCCTGCTGGCGATTCGCAGCGCTGGGGCGTTCGAACAGCGTGATCAGCGGCTGGGCGACAGCGACCGGCACGCCACCGTGTTCGCGCAGTTGCACCAGGGCGTAGCCCACGTCCTGAACGCTCAGGGCCCATTGCAATAGGTCGTCCTGCACCGCCGGGCGGGCGGCCGACAGTGTGGTGGCGTGCTGCAGCACGTCCCGGGTGCGGCTTTCAAAGCGCTGGCGCAGGTGTTTCAGGCCACCCTTGGCGGCAAAGCCCACCTGGCGTCGCAGGTCGCGTTGCAGGTGACGCCAGGCCCAGGGCGCGTTGGTGGGCAGAATCACCGCACCGGCAATGGCGCACAGGCCGAAGGCGATGATGTTGGCCAGGCAGTCGTTGACGAACCCGGCCGGGTTGTAGACCGTCAGGTTGGCCGGGATCGAGCCGGAGGCAAAGGTGATCAGGAAACCCAGGCCAATGCCCATGGTTTGCAGCCGCGTGGTGAGGAACCCGCCGAACAGCAACGCCGGCGCCAGCACGAAACACAGCAACGGGAAACCGTCGATGTGCGGGTACAGGAAAAAGTACTCGACGAAACCCAACAGGCTGCTGAGCACCACGCCCATGCCCATTTGCACGCCCGCACGCCACGGGTTTGGCGTGGACGCGGTGAGGCTGATGCCGGCGGCCGCTGAAATCATCAGGCTGATGCCGCTGGGCCACGCCGTGGCCAGCCAGAAGGTGGCGGCCAGGGCCACGGTGATGAAGCCGCGCAACCCGGCGGCGGCGCATACCCAGAGGTTGGTGCGCGGGGTGTAGCCGGCCGTCCATTGCTCGCGCGGGTGCCGATGGCTAGCCAGCGACGCGTGGGTCTGGGCGTAGTCGTGGAGCTGTGTGATCAGCGCCATCAGCAGTTCACCGGCGGTGTCCAGGTCTTGTTGGCCGTTACTGGCGGGCAGATGACGCAGACGCACGGCAGTGTCCTGCGCCAGGCGATGAAGACGCTCGGCCATGGGCGCGGCGGCGCCGCTGTCCAGCTGCTTGCCGCGATAATCTTCCAGTACCTGCACCAGCCCGGCCAGTGCCGGCTGCACGTCCTGCCAGGCGGTGGGTGCCTCGTGGTGCAGGCGTTGCAAGTGCTGATACAGCGCGTTGAAACCGGTGGTGCACTGCATGAACTCGCTGTTCAGGCGGCTCAGGCGACCGCTGCGCAGGTGGGTCAAGGGGTCTTCGAACACTGTCACGCTGCGCAGGTTCTCCAAGCCCACGGCCTCGGCCACCAGCCGGCGGTTATGCTGGGCAAAGGCGGCGGGGGCCAGTTGGCCCTGAAGGCTGTCGGCGGCAAAGCCGGCAAACAGGCCCAGGCGTTTGCCGATCACGGCACGCAGGGCGGTGCGGCTGCTCTGCGGGAAGATCACGGCCGACACCACGCCACTGCAAATAACGGCCAGGCCGATCTCCACGGCGCGCCACACGGCCGACAGGTACACGCCCTGGGGATGGGCGAGGGCGGGTACGCCGACAATGGCGGCGGTGTAGCCGGTCAGCACAAAGGCATATGCCTGGAAGTTGCGGTAACGCGCAGACAGGCCGCAGCACAGCCCTACCCACAGCGCCAGGCAGCCGAGGAACACATCGCTGTGCTGGCCGAACAACGCAATCAACGTGACCACCACCACCAGCCCCAGCAAAGTGCCCAGCAGGCGCCAGGCACTCTTGGCAATCACCGGGCCACTTTGTGGCTGCATGACGATGAACACCGTCACCAGTGCCGTGGAGGGTTGCGGCAACTCCAGGCGCAGGGCCAGCCAATAGGTCAGGAAGGTGGCGCACAGCAACTTGAACAGGTAAATCCAGGTCACCCCGTCGCACGCTGCCCAGGCCCGCAGCGCCGGGCGCCACTCGTTGAGCCCGCTCATGGCGCCTGCTCGCCGCGCAGCAGCGCCAGGCCCGGTGGGGCCGCAGTGGCGCGGGCAGGGTCGGGGCTGTCCTTGCCTGCGGCCACGCCGCCGCCCAGGGCGATGACCAGGGACGCCTGGGTTTGCAAGCGCGCGGCCTGCACCTGCTGCTGAACCTGCTGTTCATGGAACAGCTGGGTCTGGGCGTTGAGCACGTCCAGGTAGCCGGTCAACCCGCGCTGGAAGGCAATGCGCGCGATGTCGTAGCTGCGCTGGGCGTCGGCGACCCCCTGGGTGGCCAACGCGGCCTGGTTGTCCATGGAGCGGCGGCGGATCAACTGGTCGCTGATGTCTTTGAGGGCCAGCACTAGCGTCTGGTTGTACTGCGCCACGGCCAGGTCATAGCCAGCCGAGGCGGCGCCGAGCTGCGCGCGCAGGCGGCCACCGTCGAAGATCGGCAGGCTCACCGCCGGGCCGACGCTGCCGGTCAGCTTGCTGGCGTTGAGAAACTCCAGCACGCCGCCACCGGTGCCGCTGTAGCCGGCGCTGGCGCTGAGGTCCACGTCGGGGTAGAAGCCGGCGCGGGCCACTTCAATGCCGCGGGCCTGGGCGTTGACCCGCCAGCGGCTGGCGACCACGTCCGGGCGCTGGCCCATCAGTTGCGCGGGCAGGCGGCTGGGCAGGGCCAACGGCGCACTCAGTGCCAGGCTGGGGCGCTGCAATTGCCGCGCGGCGCCCGGGCCTTGACCGGCCAGGGCTGCCAGCTGGTTACCGGTCAGGGCGATGGCTTCGTCAAGGCTGTCGATCTGGCGGCGGGTTTCAGGCAGCGAGGTCTGCGCTTGGCTCACTTCCAGCTGGGTGCCGATGCCATGCGCGAAGCGCTTCTGCGCCAGGTCCAGTACTTGCTGCTGTTGGGCCAGCAGGGCCTGCAGGATGTCGCGCTGCGCGTACTGCTCGGACAGTTGGATGTAGCTGCGCACGATAGTGCCCTGCAGGTCCAACTGCGCCGCCCGGTCTTGGGCCGCAGCGGCATGGGCGTTGTCCAGGGCCTGCTCAGTGGCGCTGCTGTCACGACCCCACAGGTCCAGGGAGTAGCTCAGGCCCAGCGCGGCGTTGTTGTCGAAGTCGGTGACATCGGCCAGCTCGCCAGGGCCGTAGAAGTTATCGGTGGGCCATTTGTGCCGGGTGATGGAGGCGTTGGCATTGAGCTGCGGCGCTTCGTTGGCCGCCTCGATGCCAGCCATTGCCTTGGCCTGACGCACCCGGGCGGCGGCTTCGGCAAGGGACGGGCTGTTGCGCTGGGCGTCGTCGATCCAGGTGTTCAGTTGACGGTCGCCGAAGGCCTGCCACCAGCGGTTGTCAGGCCAATGGGCGTCGCTGCGCGCCTGCTGGATGTTGGCGTCGATCTGCAACCCATTGCCGGCTTCGGGGCGGCTCTGCGGGCCAATGCCATGGGTGCTGATGCAGCCACTGATTGTTAACGTTAATGTCAGTACCATCAGGGGTAATGCAGGGTTGGAAATAACTCGTCTCACCGCTGGTAAATCCCCCGATGTGCCCGTTGATTCTGAATGAGGGGGGATGTTACCGGTGAACGATGGCTGCAATAAACGCAACAAAATATGATTGTTTGTTGTATTTAATTTTATAATCAAACAATTGGGGTGAGTGGCATTTCACGCAATGAACATTCTTCAATACATGCGCGCCTTTGTCTGCGTGGCGCAAACCGGCAGTTTCACCGTGGCCGCCGAGCAGATGAACACCACCACCGCCAACCTGTCGCGGGCCGTCTCCAACCTGGAAACCCACCTGCGCACGCGCTTGCTCAACCGCACCACCCGGCGCATCGCCATGACTGAGGCCGGCAAGCGCTATTACCTGCGCTGCGAAGGCATATTGGCCTCGGTGGCTGAGGCCGAAGCCGAGGCCGAAGCCACCCAGGACTACGCGGCGGGCAGCCTCAAGGTGCATGCCATGGCCGGCATCGGCATGCACTACGTGATCGAAGCCATGGCCGAGTACCGCGAGCGCTTTCCCGAGGTCAGTTTTGACTTGCACTTGAGCAATCGCGTGCCCGACCTGATCGAGGAAGGCTTTGACGTATCCATCGTGCTGGCCGCGCAACTGCCCGACTCAGGCTATATCTCCCAGCGCCTGGGCACCATCTACAGCGTGCTGTGCGCGGCGCCGCGCTATGTGCAGCGGCGCGGCATGCCGCAGACGCCCAGCGAGCTTGAACGTCATGATTGCCTGCTGATGAGCAGCGTGGCCTACCCCGACAACCGCTGGCAGTTCGAGGGGCCGGAAGGCCCGGTGGTGCCCTCGCTGCGCGCGTCACCCTTTCAGGTGAACGCCATCGACGCCATGCGCGTGGCCATCCGCAGTGGCATGGGCATTGGCGTGCTGCCCAGCTACTCGGCCATCGACGGCCTGCGTAGCGGCGAATTGGTGCGGGTGTTGCCGGGGTACCGGTTGCAGCGCCTGAACCTGTACGCCATCTACCCGTCGCGGTTGTACCTGGACGCCAAGATTCGCACCTGGGTTGACCACCTGCGGGCCTCGTTGCCGCAGGCGTTGGCGGATGAGGAAATTGATTTGAACGCGCAGGCGCAGTCGTCGTAGCCGCCGGCCCGCAGTTACGCGGCAGATCTGGAGCGAACGATTGCTGCAGACAAATAAGGCGCCAGTTGCAGCCCCCCAAAAACAACCTCCATCACCGTAAACACCAGAATCAACGGCGTGGCCCCCTTGATCACCGCCACGGTTTGCCACAGGGCAAACAACCCTCGCGCCACGCCGTCGTAAACGCCATGTTCGGGCCGCGTATGCCGCAGGCGCAGCATGGCCCAGACCACCACCACGCTGCCCAGCAGGTTGGCCAGCAGCATGTGAGTTGGGTCCAGCAGCGGTTCGGCCTGGCCCAGGCCCAGGCGCGTCGACAGTTGTGCAATCTGCTCGAACAGCCAGCGCATACTCCACGGCGTCATGAAGGCGCCGGTGGCGATCAGGTCGTACCAGGCACTGGCGCGCACCAGGCGCAGGTAGCGAGAGGTATCCATTGTGAAGCCCTTGCGTAGTGATAGGATCGCCAGGCTAAACCCTGGTGCTAGGTCCAGGGTCAAGGGGAAGCCATGAAGATAGGTCAGTTGGCCAAGGCCGCCGGGGTCAGTTGCGATGCGCTGCGTTTCTACGAGGAGCGCGGCCTGATTCGCGCTACCCGCAGCGCCAATGGGTATCGGCACTACCCTGCGCAGACTGTGCAGTTGGTGTTGTACATTCGTACCGCTCAGCAATTGGGTTTCAGCCTGGCCGAGGTGGGCGAGAACCTGCCGGCCCTGTGGCAGGCCAGCGACGAACCGGTGGAGCGGTTGGCGGTGGTGTTCGCGCAAAAACTGGCCGCCATCGATGAGCGCATCGCCCAGTTGCAGCGGCTGCGCCAGGCGTTGAGCGAGCGGGCGCAAGCGGTGTGTCCGCTGGCCCCGATGCTTGACGGCGGCACTGGCGGCAGGTAACCCTGAGCCCTTGCCGATCACTTCCACTAAGGACACCCCATGGCTGACAGCCCTGTGCGCATCACGGGCAAGGTACTGCTCTCGGACAACTGGTACCTGCTGAACACATACACCTTTGACCTGCGCCGCCGTGACGGCAGCTGGCAAACCCAGACTCGCGAGGTTTATGACCGCGGCAATGGCGCCACCATCCTGCTGTACAACCTGGAGCGGCGCACCGTGGTGCTGATCAGTCAGTTCCGCTTGCCAACGTTCCTCAACGGCGGCGACGGCTACCTGATCGAGACGGCCGCCGGGCTGCTGGACAACGCCAGCCCCGAGGCACGCATTCGCCTGGAGGTGGAGGAGGAGACCGGTTACCGGGTCAAGGCCATCGAAAAAATCTACGAGGCCTTCATGAGCCCTGGCGCCGTGACCGAGCGCATTCACTTTTTCATCGGTGAATACGAGGACAGCGACCGGGTCAATGATGGCGGCGGGCTGGAAGCCGAAGGCGAGGACATCGAAGTGCTGGAACTGGGCTTTGACCAGGCGCTGGCCATGGTCAGCAATGGCCAGATCGTCGACGGCAAGACCATCATGCTGTTGCAGTACCTGGAACTGCGCATCATGGCCGCCCGTCGCTGATCACCGGTCAGCCCTGTAACACCTGCTCGCCCGCCTGGCGCGGCAGTTTCAGTGCATCCACCAGCGCAATCAGGCCCAGCACCGCGATGCCCAGGAAGGCCACGCGGAAGTCGCTGGGCTGAGCCTGCGCCGCATGGCCCTGGACGCTCATGGACAGGCGCAGCAGCAAGGCCGCCGCCACCACCCCCACACCCATGCCCAGCTGGAAGAACATGCTGAACAGCGTCGAAGCCTCGCTCATGCGGTCCTTGGGCACGTCGGCAAAGCCGATGGAGTTGTAGCAAGTGAACTGCATTGAGCGTGACAGGCCGCCGATGAACAGCACCAGCACCACCAGCGGCCAGGGTGTGGCGGCGCTGAACAACGCGCAGGCAGCAATCGACGCCACGCCGATCAGGCCATTGACCAGCAGCACGCGGCGAAAGCCGTAGCGGCGCATGATGGCGGTGGTGAAGGGTTTCATCGCCAGGTTGCCGGCGAACACCGCCAGTACCAGGCTACCGGCGTACACCGGTGAAAAACCGAAGCCCACCTGGAACAGCAGTGGCAGCAAAAACGGCAGGGCGCTGATGGCCACGCGGAACAGCGAACCACCGAAAATGCTGACCCTGAAGGTGTCGATCGCTACTGGCCCCAGGGGCAGCAGTGGCGAAGGGTGACTGCGGCAATGGCGGATGGCCAAGACCGCCAGCACGCCGCCGGCCACCAGCAGGCCAAAGCCGGTGCCCATGTGGTCGGCCCCGCCCAGCCATTCCAGGCCCAGCATGGACGCGGCGCAGGCACCGGCCAATAGCAGGAAGCCGACGCTGTCGAAGGGCCGATTGTTTTCCGCGTGGCCCTTGGGCACCAGCCACAGGGCGCAGCCCAGGGCCATGGCGCCCAGCGGCAGGTTGACGTAGAAAATCCATGGCCAGGAGGCATGGGTGACAATCAGGCCGCCCAGTGGGGGGCCGAGGATGGGTGCCACCAGGCCTGGCCAAGTGATGACCGCGATCATTTTCACCAGGTCTTTCTTCTCGGTGGTGCGCAACACGGCCAGCCGGCCAACGGGCACCATCATGGCGCCGCCGATGCCTTGCAGCACGCGCGCCGCCACGAAGCCTTCCAGGCTCTGGCTCAGGCCGCACCACAGGGAGGCCAGGGTAAACAGGCTGATGGCACAGGAAAACACCCGGCGGGTGCCGAAACGGTCAGCCACCCAGCCCGACAGCGGAATGAAAATCGCCACCGCCAGCAGGTAGGCGCTGATGCCGATGTTGAGGTCCACGGGGGCCTTGCCGAATTGCCGGGCGATGTCCGGAAGGGCGGTGCTGATGACCGTGGCGTCGAGGTTTTCCATGAAGAACGTCACCGCGACCAGCAGGGCAATCCAGGTCGCGGGGGTGGTGCGGTGGTCGGTCACTGTCAGGTTCCTTGTGTTGCCGGTCCCGTCATTGTGCCCGTCACGAAACGTTTTGTAATACCCCTGGTTGATGAAAACCTGTCACCGCTGCGGTTGCTGGCGTTTTATAAGCGCTGGCGCAGCCTGCGGCTACAGGTTTGGCGCGTGGTCGGGTGATGGCTGCCAGGTGCCTGTCGATGTTTCAACGGTGCCCATGAAACCGCGCGCCGCCCGCGCGGCGTTTCGCGGGTAGAACCCGCTGCCACACGTTTGTTTCAAGCGTGCCGTTGCAGTGGTGTCTCCACTGTCCGCCCTGTGTGTTCCAGGTCAGGATGGCGCGGGGCGCTCGAACGCGCAAAAGATCCTACGTGAACGTCAGGCGAACTCAACGCGCTCGGGTACGCGCGTCATCAGGACTTGGCCGCCACGGATCGACACCCGCGCCTTGGCCTGGCGGCGCACGGCTTCGTAGTCGCTTTCGGCGTCCAGGATCACCAGGTTGGCCGGGCGGCCCACTTCGATGCCGTAGCGCTCGCCCAGGTTCAGCGTGCGGGCGCTGTTGTCGGTGACCAGGTCCAGGCTGCGGGCCAGGTCTTCAAAGCCCATCATGTGGCAGATGTGCAGGCCGGCGTCCAGCACGCGCAGGATGTTGCCATTGCCCAGGGGGTACCAGGGGTCTTTGATGGAGTCCTGGCCAAAGCACACGTTCATGCCCGCCCGGTCGATTTCCGCCACGCGGGTAACGCCACGGCGCTTGGGGAAGGTGTCGAAGCGGCCTTGCAGGTGGATGCTTTCGGTGGGACAGGAGACAAAATTGATCCCCGAATGCTTGAGCAGGCGAAACAGCTTGGAGCAATAGGCATTGTCGTAGGAGCCCATGGCGGTGGTATGGCTGGCCGTGACACGGCTGCCCATGCCTCGCACCCGGGCTTCTTCGGCCAGCACTTCGAGGAAGCGCGAATGGGGGTCATCGGTTTCATCGCAATGCACGTCTACCAGGCAACCCCTGCGCTCGGCCAGGTCCATCAGGAACTTGATCGAGCTGACACCTTGCTCGCGGGTGTTCTCGAAATGCGGAATTCCGCCCACTACGTCGGCGCCCAGCTCGATGGCTTGCTCCATCAGCGCGCGCCCGTTGTCGTAGGACTCGATGCCTTCCTGGGGAAACGCGACGATTTGCAGGTCTACCAGGTGGCGGGCCTCTTCGCGCACCTCGAGCATGGCCTTGAGTGCGCCCAGGGTGGGGTCGGTAACGTCGATGTGGGTGCGCACGTGCTGGATGCCGTGCTCGGCCAGCATGCGAATGGTGGTGTGCGCCCGCGCCTTGGTGTCCTCGTGGGTGATGGTTGCCTTGCGCTGGCCCCAGCGTTCGATGCCTTCGAACAGCGTACCGCTCATGTTCCACTGCGGATCACCGGCGGTAAGGGTGGCGTCCAGATGGATGTGTGGCTCCACCAGTGGCGCGATCAGCAACTGGCCAGCAGCGTCGATGTCATCGTCCTTGGCAAGCAGCAGGTCGGGCTGGGCGGTGATGGCGCTGATGCGGCCACCGTCGCACGTCACGGTGAACAGGCCTTGGCGTTTGCGCAGGGTAGCGTTGATGATGTTCATGGGCGGTCCTGTAACTGGGCCTCGGCCATACGCCACACCAGCAGCGCCACCGAAGCGTTCATGCGGAAAAGGGGATCGTCGAGCAACTGCCCGCTGAGGTGTTCAATGCGTTGCAGCCGCTGGTTCAGGGTATTGCGGTGAATGCCCAGGCGGTGCGCCGCCTTGAGGCCGTTGCCGTTTTCCTGAAGCAATGCGTCCAGGGTGTATAGCAGGGTCTGGGGTTGCTTGCGGCCGTTTTCCTGCAACGGCCCCAGGGTCTGGCGGACGAAGGTGTCGACCACTTGGCGATCGGGAATCGCCTGCAACAGGCGCAACACACCCAGCTCGTTGAAGTCGCACAGGCCATGGGCAGGAAGCAGGTGCTCGGCCACTTCCAGGGCCTGGCGTGCTTCGCTCAAGGCCTGGCGGTAGTGGGCGGGGTCGTGGACCAGGGTCGACAGGCCCATGAACAGCGTCATGGGCGCGCACAGGCCCAGCAGATCCCGGTAAAGCGGTGCCAGTTGGCTGCGCGGGTCGGCGTCGCCGCTCAACAGCAGCACCAGCAGTTCGCCCTGGCTGACCACGGGCAAGGGCGCGGCGCGGTCGTTGTTCCAGGCCCCCAGTTGGTCTTCAAGAACCTGGCGATATTGCTGCAGCTGGCGTTCGGCATCGGCGGGCGGCTGTTGCTCGAACAGCGCGGCCTGATTCGACAGGCGCACCACCAGCACCCGGCGCGGTCCTTCCAGTGGCAACTGCAAGTGCGCCGCGCGTTGGCGCACGATGGCGATGCCGGGGTAGTCACCGCTGAGCAGTTGCCCAAGGATGTCATGGTGCGAGCGGCGAACCTGGGCCATTTGCACCAGTGACGTGCCGATCAGGTGCGTGACAATCACCATCTTCAGCGCGTAGGGCTGCTCGATCAGCGGCAGGCCCAGGGTTTCGGCGAGCGCCACCACGGACGCGGGAATACGCTGGATGAAGGCGTCGCCGGTGAGAATCACCAGGCCGGCGATGCCACAGTGTTCGCCTTCGCGCACCAGGCGCAGCAGGTTGGCTTCATCACGGGCCAGGTTGATGCCGGTGACAAACACCAGCTCGCCGCCCATCACCCAGTCGGCAATGCCCTGATTTTCCGCCACGTACGACCAGCGCACGCTGCGATGGCACTGGCGTCTGCCAGCGCGCAGGGTCATTTCCTCAAGGCCCGGCAGCGCCAGGATCTGTTCGACGGTTAGGCTCACAGTTGCGTCACGGTGTTCGCGCGCTGTGGGCTGCCCACGCGCAGCATCAGGTAACAGGCGGCCGATGCGCCAATGCCTACCAAACTCATTGTTATTCTCCGCAGGCAATCATGGGGTTGACGGGCCTTGGCAGAGCAAGTTACGGGCCAGCGCGCAGCGCGGAAAAAACAGGGCAGGCGGCATGTGGAGCGGTGTTCATTGTGCACAGTGTTATTGATTTTATAGATGGCTAGGTGTGCATCGTGCCTCAAGTTGCAGCATCTGTGCACTTTTTTGGACGTGTTTCGGTCCCGCTGTATGAATCCCGCTGGCGTGGTAACGTGGGGTCAATGCTGATCACAAGAACAAGGAACACCCGCGCATGAAGGACTATGACACGCCACCACCGCCCCGGGGGGCGCGACCGTTTCTGGGGGCAGGGATCTTCCTGCTGACGCTGCAGGTGCTGTGCAGTATTTGCGAACGCCACCACTGGGGGTTGGCGGTGGTCGGGGCACTGTTGGCCACCGGGGTGTGGGCCTATGCCGAGTGGCAGGCCGTGCGTGAACAGCGCAATCAAGGCTGGCAGGCGTGAGACATCAATAACGCGGGGGCTGGCTTGAAAGCCAGCCCCCGCGTTATGAACAATCAGCAGTACTGATCGATGACCTTGACCTGACGCGCCTGACGCGCGTTCGGCCATTCATGCTTGAGGGTGTGCAGCACGCGCCCCAGGAATTCGCGATCCGCTGCCGCCTTGCGGCCTATGTAGCCCTGGCCGCGGCGGTAGGTGCGCAACCGGGCCCGCATGGTCGGCTTGCTTTGTTCGAATTCGGTCTCGCCTGCGTGGCGAGCCATCCCATCGATATGAACTTCGCCCGATTCGCAGACCCACAGGATGTGGTTGTCCAGCGTGTCCTTGCGCGATGCGAACAATTGAGCCAGTTCTTCAATGGTAGGTTGATTGTTCAAGTTCATAATGTAAGCCCCCTTCGACTGTTATTTCGTCTTGTCTGTGATGAGTTCAAACATGGCCCCCAATCGGCCAATACACTGCGCTGCAAGGCAAAAGCCGGTTGCAGATGACCAGGGAGGGATGTGTGTAGCGTTGAGGGAAAGCCGCTACAGCAGGGAGGAGGACGCGACGGTTCAGCGATACCACGGATGACGTTACTGCAGTCAGCCACAAGCATGTTGAGATCGTCTCGCCAGCCTGGTTTGCCCGATATGGGCCACCTGCCGGTCAGCTTTTCATCAATCTGCCTTGTGGGCAGTACACATCACGCAACCGGACGACGGCTTGTCGTACAGCTTTGACACCCTTGCCTTGGCTCCCGATCGGGGAGACAGCCTCACTATGCAAGGTGACGAAGAGGGCGTCAACACCTTTTGTAGTGAATTTTTCGAGGCACTACATAATAGTCGGCGGCGGCCAGTGTTCATCGGGCTTTGGGGCGTAAAGACGACTATGTGGCTGAAAAATGACTCATTAGTCAGCGGGTTGTTTGAGGGTTAGCGCAGGGGATGTGGCCGTGGGGGCCGGGCTGATCAGGGGCGGTTGTACGGTTTTTCCACGCTGGAAAGCGGCGAGCATGTTGGCCGTGAGCGAGGCATTGAACAAGGTCACGCCCCGCACGATGGCAATGCCGCACTAGGAAAGCCAGCGCGGTTTTGTCACCTCCCACGGGGTCTTCAGAGCCCTTGTAGGGCGGCAACGATGCCCCTGTCGGCTGCGTCCTGAAATGCCGCCATCAAGGCAACTTCACCCACGTCACATCGCTCAGCCCCGCGTCCCCGGCCTGCTGGCGCAAGGCAACCTGGCAGCCACTGTCCACCTGCAGGCCAAGGCCTGTGCCCGAGTGCAGCGAGGCGTAGTACCAGGCGTCGGCGTCGGTCATCAGCGTGTCCCGTTGCACGAAGTGGCACGGGCGGCCGTGGAGGCGGTAGTGAATTTCAAAACGGTGCAACGTATGCATGACCATAAACTCCCTTTGTCCGGGAGTCAGACATAAAGGCAAAAGGCCAGTTCCGTAAAAGCTTGCGCTGCTGTATTCGTCAATGCCTTACGTGCTACAGGGATTGTGGCCGGCGCGGGCTGCGCGCCAGGTAGTCGGTGAGTGTTGATGCCTGGTGATCGCCGGCGGCCAGCGCCACATAGCCATCCGGCCGGACCAGGTACAGCGCGTTGCGGGCAAATCCGGCGTGGCCATAGGCCTGCTGCCAGGGGTACACGTGCAGCCCCAACCCTTCGACCTCACACACCGCGCGCACGCGTTCCTCCGTGTCGCCGTACACGTGCACTTGCCATTCGATGGCACGCAGGGTGTTGAAGTTGTCCACGCCGTCCACCGCCACCCACGGCAGACGGTCGCCGCCGTGCACATGGCCGGCCACGCCGTCGCTGAGGGCGCTTTGCCGGTAGTTCAGGGTGAGTTGCGACACCGTGCGAAACAGCCATTCGCGCACCGGCCCCAGGGCCAGTGCGCGAGGGATAAGCAAGGGCGCCAGGCGTGTGCGCAACAGGTCGGCCAGTGGGCCCTGGGCCGTGGCGAAGGTGAATACCCGGTCGGTGGTGGCCACCAGTTGCCGGGCAAAGCCGATGCGTTCGATTTCGAAGCTGTCCAGCAGTTGCGGGTCGGCCTGGCCCTTGAGCACGCTGGCCAGCTTCCAGGCCAGGTTGATGGCGTCGCCGATGCCGGTGTTCATGCCCTGGCCGCCCGCCGGGCTGTGGATGTGCGCGGCGTCCCCGAGCAGAAAGGCGCGGCCCTGGCGAAACTGTTCGGTGACCCGGTGGTGCACATGGTAGGTGGAGAACCAGTTGAGCTGGTCGACCTGTACCTGCAGGTGGTCGATGGCGCGACGGCTGATGTCTTCGAACCGCAGGGTGTCGGCGCGCGCCGCGCGTTCGTCGCGCACGGTGCCGATCAGGCGCGCCCGGCCGCTGCCGGCCAGGGGAAACACGGCAAGAAAGTCGGCCTCGTCCAGGTCTACATGCAGTTCGCCATTGAACGCCGGGCCCTGGCCGCAGACGTCGGCCACGTAGAACACCTGCTGGTAAGTGCCGCCGGGGAAGCCGCTGCCCAGGACGTGGCGCACGGTAGAGCGGGCGCCGTCGCAGCCGGCCAGGTAGGCGGCCTGGCAGGATTCGAGGTGGCCGTCCTGGTGCTGTAACTGGGCCAGCAGGTGTGGACCCTGATCAACGAAGCCGCGCAGCGTAACCCCGCGCTCCACGCTGATGCCACGGGCCAGCAGTTGTTCGGTCAGCAGCCGCTCATGTTCGTCCTGAGGGTAGATTTCCAGGAAGCTGTAGGGCGTAAGCCCTTCGCCGATATGAGAGAACGGCAAGTGCGCCACCGGCTCGCCCTTGACCCACAGGTTGATGGCCGCCACGGTGTGGCCGCGGGCCAGAACGTGTTCGCTGAGCCCCAGTTGCTGGTACAGCTCCAGCGTGCGTGCCTGCACCGCCAGTGCGCGCGACGTATCACTGGGTTGCTGCTCCTGTTCGATGATGCGCGCCTGAATGCCCTGGGCCGCCAGCCACAGGGCCAGGACCAGGCCGGTGGGCCCGGCGCCGACGATCAGTACGTCACAGCGGTGCATGGCAGCGTTCTCTTGGCAGTCCACTCATGAACCAGTATGGCAGGCGTGCTGGAAAGAGCGGATTTCATCTCCTTTTGCTGACGTGGAACACACAGGCGGACGTGGAGACACCCCTGCAACGGCACGCTTGAAACCAACGTGTGGGAGCGGGTTCTACCGTTTGTTTTCAGCGTGCCGTTGCAGGGGTATCTGCGGTGTCCGCCTGGTTTGTTGGGCAGACAATGTGTGGCGCGCCGGCGTGTAACATTTGGAATGTGGCGCAAAAAAACCCGGTTCACCGAACCGGGTTTTGGCCGTGGCCTGCATCTCAATAGCGCTGGTAGTCGGAACCGAACTCCTTGCGCACTTCTGCAACATAGATCGGCGCCTTACGGTCGCTGCCGTTCAGGGCCATGCGCTGGTTGTAGGCGCGGGCGTGTTCGGCGCCGTCCTGGGCGACAACGGCCTGAGGATGGCTGGTGACGGTCTGCGGGGAGGCAAAGGCGCTGCCGGTGGCGAGCAGGGACAGGGCAACGCTGAAGGTCAGTACAGATTTCATGGTAAGGCTCCAGAGGGGGTGGGGGAGAACATGGAGCCAACTTTACGACTGCCCGGCGCGTGGCAAAAACCACCTGGGGGCATAGTGACTATCGATGCTGCTGATTGATGGGGGGCAAAGCGCCTGGCACGGCGGTTACAGCGCGTCGGGCCCTTGCGAGTTGCCAGTCCACGTCCGGTCCGCAGTAGGCATAGTGGGTGCAGGTATAACCGCCCAACTGCTCTTCACCGATCAACAGCGCGTCCTGGATACCCCCTTCATCCGCAGTGGCCTTGCCCCAGCGAAGCAGGCCTGCCAGGGGCAGTTCTAACCCGTAGCGCGTGGCGATGTCGTCCAGCAGAGCGTCGATGGTGGCGGGCGCCGGGCCGTGGGTGTCATTGCTGTTCTGCGGTTACCAGACGTACTGCAGTCGCAGGGTCCAGGTGTTAACGTCGGGCGACCCCGAACGCTCGGAAACGGTGTCGGAATAGGCCACCAGGCCACCGAATTGCGGGGTCAGGTTGAACCCCAGGGTGGCGCCGGCCAGGGCGCTTTCCTGCTTGTTGTCCTGCCAGTCGCCGTTGATGCGGGATTCGCCGCCACGGGTGTAGGTGCCGTCCACCGACACCCACAGCGCGCGGTTGATGGTGTAACTGTAGTGGGTCTCGATCGAGTACAGCGGCTTCTGTTCCAGCTTGTTGTCACCGATGTAGTCGTGGTTGTCGCCATACAGCGATGCGTAGGCGTTGATTTCCAGCCAAGTGGGGCCGAACGGGGTGCCGAACGCCAGTTCAGGCTTGAACACCCAGCGGTTGGAGCCGATGTTGATCACCCGGTCCTTGTCGTAGTCGCCCGTGGGCATGGTCACGTAGGCTGCACCCGACAGGAAAGTGCCCGGGGTCCAGCCGGCAAACTGCTCGGCGGTCAGCGCCGGGCCGCCGATGAAGTTGTGGGCCAGGACCAGCGTGGTATCGCCCATGCCGCCGTTATGCTGGGTGCCGTTGAAGAACTGCCCGTTGTCGAACGAGGCGCTGACGTCGGCATAGGGTTGCAGCAACTGGATGGCGGTGTTGCGCCCGGCCACGTCGAAGGAGCGTGCGTAGCGAAAGATATAGACGTCGGCATTCACCGACAGGCCCTTGATGGGCAGTGCGTTGTCGATAGGCGTGTTGCTGTCCACCAGGTTGTAGTAGCCAAACACCAGGTTCAGGTCGATCGGGGTGTTCTGCCAGTCGCGGGCGTTATCGGCCTGGGCCAGCAGGGGGGCAAGCGAAAGGGTGAGTGCGCCAAGCGAATAACGGTAGCCCATGGGCTGCATGCTCCTTCATATGCCAGGGTAGTGTGCCAGTCTTGGTGCGTCGCGACTTGACACTAGCAGGTGGCTGAAAGGTTGCAAGGCGCTGGCTGAATCAGCGAGGAGGCCTGTGCGTCGTCGAATCCTCAGGGGCAACGACGCGCAGGAAAGGGGCAGGGAACCAGGGGTCAACCGAACGTGAAGGCGTAGGCGGCCACGCCGGAGTCGAGGAACTCGATGCTGAAGGTATGCTGGCTGACATCGCCCGGCTGGCGCACCAACTGGTACAGGCGCTGCTCGGTGACCTCGCCGCTGCCGTCTGGCGCCACGTCGGTGCCGTGGGCGTCGCCGGGGGCTTTGCCGTCAATCATCACCTTGAACCGAATCGGCTTGCCCTGGGCGCCAGGGCCCAGCACCAAGTGCAGGTCGCGGGCCTGGAAGCGGTAAGCAATGCGGCCGTTGGGCTGGCTGAGGGTGGCCTGTTCTGCGCCGATTTTCCACTGGCCTTCCACGCCCCACTGGTTCAGTTGCGGTTGGGTGGGCAGTTGGTAGTGGGCGTCGCGGTCGGGGGTGAGCGCCGGGGTGGAGGCGAAATTTTCCGAGCGGCGATAACCCACATAGGTTTCCGGCGAGCGCATATCCTGGTTGTCAGCGGCCTGTTGCACACCCTGGGCGTCGGTTTTCACCAGGTCGCTGCTGACCTGGGCATGGCCGGCTTCGCGCAGCAGTTGCTGGATAACCCGTTCGGACTGGTCGTATTCGCCTTCGCCAAAGTGGTGGTAACGGATGTGCCCCTGGGCGTCGACAAAGTAATGCGCCGGCCAGTATTCGTTATCGAAGGCGCGCCAGATCTTGTAGTCGTTGTCGATGGCCACCGGGTACGTGATGCCCAGCTTCTTCATGGCGGCGGTGACATTGCCCACGTCACGCTCGAAGGCGAATTCCGGCGCATGCACACCGATCACCACCAGGCCCTGGTCGTGGTACTTGGCGGCCCAGGCCTTGAGGTAGGGCAGGGTGCGCAGGCAGTTGATGCACGAGTAGGTCCAGAAATCCACCAGCACCACCTTGCCCTTCAGCGATTCGGCGGTCAGCGGTGGGGAATTGATCCACTGCACGGCGCCGTCCAGGGACGGCAGGTCGCCCTCCACGGGCAGGGGCTGGTTGTCGCCTACCTTGACGGCGGCGGCCTGGGTGATACGGTTTTTCTTGCCCATCACGCTGTCCAGCAAGTGCTGCTCCACGTCATTGGTGGACGCGGTGGACAGCTGAGCCAGCACCCCGGTGTCAAGCCCCAGGGCAATGGCCGCGGCACCGGCCAGCATCAGCACGCCCAGGCCGCGGCGAATCCATTCACCCACCCCCAAGGCGCTTTTCATCGCGTTGAACACCTTGCCGCCCAGCAACAGCGCCGCTGCCAGCGAGGTGGCCGACCCGGCCGCGTAGGCCAGCAACAGCAGGGTAGTGCCGACATTGGCGCCTTGCAACGTGGCACTGGCCAGCACCCCACCCAGGATCGGACCGGCGCACGGTGCCCACAGCAGGCCAGTGGCCACGCCAATCAGGAACGAAGCACCGGGGCGCGGCTGGCTGTCATGGCCGGCGGCTTCAGACAGGCGATTGCCCGCGCTCACCAGGGGCCTGGTGATGTGGTCGGCCACCTTGGGCAACAACAGGGCCAGGCCAAACAGGGCAATGAAGGCCAGGGCTATCCAGCGACCGTATTGGTTCGCCTGCACGGCCCAGGCGCCGCCGACAGCCGCCAGGGTGGCCACCAGCGCGAAAGTGACGACCATCCCTGCCAGCAGCGGCAGGCCGCTCTTGACGAATGGCTGCCCGGTGCGCGCGAATACAAAGGGCAGCACAGGCAAGATACACGGGCTGATGATGCTGATCACACCCGCCAGGTACACAACGATAAACAGCAGCATGACGATATCCTTTTTCCGACCGGATCACGAGGCAGGGCGTTGTTTCGATGGGCAAGCCTACCCGGGCTGCACTGGCGAAGTCCTCACAGGCAGTTAAACATTTTGTGATATCTAGCGCGCAAGGTATCGCTATATAGTTAGCAATACAGCGATACCCAGACGATAACAGGAGTCCCCGTGATGAATACCTTTTCCAAAGAGGCCGTCGGCCCGTCCTATAATGTGGCGTCCATGCAACACGCCCAGGCCAAGACCTGGCAGGCCATCGAGCAGTTGTCCCAGCGCATCGTGCCCGGCATGCGCGAGTCCGAGGCCACTGCCCTGGGCAAGCAGGTGCTGGACGCGCTGGACACGCAACGCATCTGGCACCCGCTGTTGGTGCGTTTCGGCGCCAATACCCTGAAGACCTTCAAACAGCGCTCCGAGGATGACCCACGGCTGGGCGAGGACGACATCTATTTCCTCGACATGGGCGCTGTGTGGCAAGGCCATGAAGGCGACGCCGGCGCCACGTTCACCACTGGCAACGACCCGCAGAAAGTCGCCTGCGCGGCCGCGGCGAAAACCCTGTTCCACCGCGTGGAAGCCATGTGGCGCGGCGAGCAAGTCACCGGCCAGGCGCTGTATGACTACGCGCAAGCCCAGGCGCAGGACATGGGCTGGGTGCTCAACCTGGACATCAAGGGCCACCGCGTCAGCGATTTTCCCCATGCCATCTACCGCGGCGGCAACCTGGGCGATTTCGAGCAGGCGCCGGGGTCGGGGTTGTGGATTCTGGAGATCCAGATCGCGCACCCTACGCTGGCGTACGGTGCGTTTTTCGAAGACCTGCTGGTATAGCGCTATGGTTGTAAGTGCATAGCGTCAGTCCCGATGATGGCGCCCTCACTCACCAGCACAGGGAAGCATTCCATGAAAGTCAGCGCACGCAATGTATTCAAAGGCGTCGTCAGCCAGGTCAACGAAGGCGCGGTGAATGCCGAAGTGGCGTTGACCCTGGCGGGTGGCGAGTCGCTGGTGGCGGTGGTGACCCTGGCCAGCGTCAAGAGCCTGGGGCTGGTGGCGGGCAAGGACGCGGTGGCCTTGGTCAAGGCACCCTGGGTAGTGCTCATGACTGACGCCGGTGGCTATCGCCTGTCGGCGCGCAACAGCCTGCAAGGCCAAGTGGTGCGCGTGGGCGACGGCGCGGTGAACGCCGAGGTGGTACTGCGCCTGGCTGGCGGTACGGAGGTGTTCGCCATCGTCACCCGCGAGGCCGTCCAGGAACTGGGCCTGGCACCGGGCGTGACGGCCACGGCGGTGATCAAGGCGTCGCACATCATCCTAGGTGTTGCAAACTGACTACATCAATACCCCATCCACCGGCTCCTCGGGCAGGGGTGCCGGCACGTCCAGCATCTCCTGCACGGCAATCTCCAGGTTGCGGCACATGGCGTTCAGGGGCAGGTCGTTGGGTTGCAGGTCGAACGGATCGGCGATCTGGTCGCCCAGGGCGTCCAGGCCAAAAAAGGTGTAGGCCAGGATGCACACCGCCACCGGCGTGAACCAGCCAATGCTTTCGATCAGGCAGAACGGCAGCAAAAAGCAGTAGATGTGCACGGTGCGGTGCAGCAACAGAATGTAGGGGTAGGGGATGGGCGTGCCCTTGATACGCTCGCAACCCCCCAGCACATAGGACAGGCGGGTGACCTGCTGGTCAATGCTCACCTGCACTTGCTCGCCGGCGCCGGCCTGGCGCGCTGCTTCCTGGTAACGCTTGCCCAGCAGCCCCAGCAATGCGCTGGGCGGGTTCTGATGGCCCAGCACCGTGTGCCGGGCGTGTTCGTCCAGGTGTTGCAGGGTCTGCGCGTCCAGGGCTTCGTGGCGCAAGTGATGCTTGAGCACGTAGGCGAAGGCAATCAGGCCGTTGCCCAGTTGTTGATGCTGCGCGGGCGCAAGGCTGGGCAGCAGGCTCAAGGTCTGGCGCGTCAGGTTGCGGCTGACGATCAACAACTCCCCCCACAAGGTCCGTGCTTCCCAGAAGCGCTGGTAGGCCACCGTGTTGCGAAAGCCCAGGAAAATCGCCAGGGTCAGGCCCCACAGGGTGAACGGCGTGGACGTCAGCACCACTTTGAAATGAAACAGGGTGCCGTGAATGGCCACCACGGCCGAGCTGATCAGCGTCGTGAACAGCACCTTGCGCCAAATGGCCGGGATGATCGAGCCCTTGAGGGAAAACATCAACGTCAGGGCAGAAGGGTTATGGGGGCGAGTGATCATGCGGGCATCGGGCTCCTGCGGGTGGCGAGGGGGATTTGCGGTATGCAGGCCAAGCGCTATATCATTTGGTATATAGCGAGCGGCTTGCCGCTGCATCCTACCTGTTCATATTGGCCCCTGGAACGCTGCAATGCGCGAAAGAATCTATCCCTACACGGCGTGGCTGCTGACCCGCAGCTTCCAGCCCCTGGAAATTGAGCTCATCGGCCCCGGCTACGCGGCCAGCGGCTACGACCGTACCGAGTCGGGGCGCAACTACCACGTCGACGAACTGTACCCCAGCAAGGCCGCTGCCGTTGCCTGCGGCGAAGGCCGGCTGACAGAGCTTGCAGCCGATATCGCCAAGCGCCAGGCCAGCCTCGAGAAACGGCGCGACGCTTTGTACCGGCACAAGTGAAGTTGGCAGGAAACCTGCAATAACTGACTTATAAGTCAGCTTTTCAGGTGTTTCAATACGCTATATGCACTAGTATATAGCGATGGCTTGAAGCGATGCTCCAAGCCTGTGCAACAGCCTGCAAAAGCCTTTGTATGAACCGCCAAAGGTGTTTTTGCCATGTCTTTGATTGAAACCCGCGAATTGTTGTCCCCGCCGTCCAACTGCACCTTCGAGGCCACTGACTGGCAGGTGCTGGCCCAGCACTGGTACCCGGTGGCCAGGGTTCAGGACCTCACCGACAAGCCGCTGGCTGCCATGCTGCTGGACGTCCCGCTGGTGCTGTTTCGCACCTCGGCGGGTATCACCATCGCCCGGGATATCTGCCCTCATCGTGGTGTGCCGCTGAGCATGGGCTGGGTGGAGCATGACGAAATCGTCTGCCCCTACCATGGCCTGCATTATGGCGCGGACGGGCGTTGCAGCAAGATCCCCGCGCAGCCGGACCTGACGCGCATTTCCCCACGCTTCACCCTCAAGACCTTTGCGGCCGTGGAGCGTTTCGGGCTGGTGTGGACCAGCCTGCACAGCCTGGAACCGGACTTGCCGCAACTGCCTACCTGGGACGACCCCGACCACCAGGCCATCTTGCCGCCCTGGGTGGATATCGCCGGTTCCAGCGGTCGGCAACTGGAAGGCTTTATCGACGTTGCGCATTTTGCCTGGGTGCATCACGAGGCCTTCGCCGACCGTGACAACCCGGTGGTGCCGTCCTACGACACGCAACTGACCGACTATGGCCTGCGCACCGAATACTGGAGCGGCGTCAGCAATTACCCCAAGGCGTTGCAGCACCTGGAGCCCGAGGGATTTCGCTGGCTGCGGGTGTTCGACGTGTACCCGCCATTCAGCGCGGTGCTGACCGTGCACTTCCCGGACGACGGTCGCCTGTGCATCCTCAATGCGGCCTGCCCGATGTCGGCGCGCAAGACCCGCCTGTTCGTGCCGCTGACGCGCAACTTCGACAAGACCGGTTCGGTGGAGGACGTGTACACCTTCAACGCGCAGATCTTTGCCGAGGACCAGGCCATCGTCGAATCCCAGCGCCCCGAGGACTTGCCGTTGGACCCTTTGCTCGAAGCCCATTTCCAGGCCGACCGCAGCTCCACCGCCTACCGGCGAATATTGCTGAACATGGGCCTGGGCCGCCAGCAGGTGGGGTGATGCTACATGGGCGGCAGTTCCAGGGGCGGGAGCCGTTGCCGTCGCTACAACGGCTTCTGTAGCAGCGGTGCAAGACGCAGCCTTTGGCAACTGAGCGCCACGGTACTCCCAGGGCAGGCCGCCACGTATTCCAATGGCACCGCGACGTCCACGGGCATCACCACCAGCACCGTGTCGTACACGCTGATGCGGGATTGAGCCATGAGCACCCACCGGGGCAACAACCAGGGCACTGACACCGTCGCCGGTACCGGCAGTGCCCAGACCTTGACCGTGTACGGTCAGGTGCCAGTACAGGGTGTGCCGGTGCCTGATACCTACAGCGATACGGTCAAGGCTACGGTGTATTTCTAGCCAGTTGCTGTGCGGGCACCACGGGCTGCAAGCAGCCGTTGGCCATCCACGGGCAGTCGCGCTGCCAGGTGAAGCGGGCGGTGGCGTCGGCGCGGTCGTTGTAGAACACCAGGTCCAGCTGGCGGGCGCTCAGGTCCAGTTTGACGAAACCCGCCTGCGACGCGGCGAAGGCGTGAGGTTCGTTGACGCGCAGCAAGGGGTCGAGCGTCTGCCCGCCGCCGCCGGAAATCACCCAGGCCGGCTCGCCAGGGCGCAACAGCAATTGATGGCTGTGAACGTGCCCCGACAGGTACAGGTCCACGTGCTGGCGCAGTAAGGTGGGCAGCAGGGCGGCGGCGAGCTGGGAGTCCTGGTCGTGCGCGGCCACCTCGCGCACCGGGTGGTGGGCCGTGACGATACGCCAGATCGGTTGCGGCCCTGGCTGTTCGAAGGCCTGCTCCATCACCTGCACCTGATCGCCCAGGTCGGCCGCGTCCACCGAGCTGTCGAGAAATACCACGCGTAACAGCGGCCGGCCGTCCACCTGGCCAAAGTCACGGGTATAGCTGTGGTCGGGCATCTGCCAGCGCCCGGAACCCACGTGGCGGCGGCTGTATTCCAGCTCCACGTTCTGCGACGGATCGTCGTGATTGCCCAGCACCACGTAGAATGGAACATGGCTGAGCCAGGGCCCGTGGTAAACCTTCTCGAACTTGGTTTGCCAGCTGACGTCGTCCACCCCAGTCAGGTCCTTGCCGTAGAAGTTGTCGCCCAGCAGCGCCACCAGGTCCAGGCGACCATCGCGTTCGGCCACGGTTTCCATGGCGTGGGCCACGGTCCATTGTTGCAGGCTGCCGCTGCCCTGGTCACCCAGGGCAATCACCGACAGGTGCGTGGGGTCCAGGCCGGCGACCGCTGTGTAGGGTGTCATGGGGTAGTAAAACACCCAGCCTGCGCCGCCCAGTGCACAGGCGGCGCAGGCCAGCATGGCCATCAAGAGCCAGGTGCCGGGGCGGCGCCAGGGGCGTTTTCGGCGCTGCGGTGCTGAGTGTCGGGTCATTGCAAACAACCCCTTGCACGTGTGCGCCCGGGGTCAGGGCGACGCGCTTTTCTGTGGGAAGAACAGCAAGGTCATTTCGCCTCGCTGATAACGGGTGGCGTCCGCAGGCAGAATCGCCAGCTCGCGCTTTTCGGTGTCCGAGCGCACGCGCAGCAACATCGCCACCGACCCGTGCTCGCGCGCACGGGCCAGCCAGGGGTTGATACCGTCCATGTCCACGGCGCGTCCTTGGGCGTCGGGATAGTCGAGCCCGTACTGGGCTTCGCCGATGACGTTGTAAAGCACCACATGGGGCCGCCCCAGGTGCCAGGCCATGCCCGAGGCGGCGCCCAGTTCATTGCTGACCAGCGTGTCGGCCTGGCGCAGGGCGTCCAGGTGCTGGGCGACGAAGGTGTCTGGGGTTTCGCTGTCGGTGATGCTATTGGGTACTGCCGCCGGCAGGACGGCCACCAAGGTCAGCATGGCGAGTGCCGGTGCCAGGTGGTGGCGCAGCGGACGGGCCACGGCCAAGGCGTTGGCCGCCACGAAGGCGACCAGTGCCACGCTGATCAACACCAGGTGCACCGGTTCGTCGATGTACAGCGGGCGCATCACTTGCAGGCCCACCAGGGCCAGCAGCGCGGTGCTGCCCAGCACCAGGTTGAACACGGCGTTGGCCCGCAGCCAGGCGCCTGCGCCCTGTTGCACACGGTCCACCAGCGCATGGCCGATCAACAGGGCCAGGGGCAGCAGGCACGGCATGATGTAGGTGGGCAGCTTGCCGCGGCTGAGGCTGAAGAACACCAGGGGCAGGGTGAACCACAGCAGCAGGAAGACAATGGCGGGTACGCGCCGCTGCTGCCAGCCTTGGGCGAAGGCCTTGGGCATCAGCAGCGCCCACGGCAGGCTACTGACGACCAGCATGGGCAGGTAGAACCAGATGGGGCGGGCATGCTGGGCGTCGTCACCGGCGAAGCGGCGCACATGCTCATGCCAGAAGAAGAAGCGCCAGAAATCGGCTTCCTGCTGGTGGATTATCAGCGCCCAGGGCAGGGTCAGGAGGGTGGCCACGGCCACGGCAATCAGGCCATGACTGACCAGCTCGCCCAGGCGACGCTGCCAGATCATGTACGGCACCGCGATCAGCACCGGCAACAGCAGAGCCAGGAAACCCTTGGTCATCATGCCCATGGCGCAGGCCGCGCCCACCAGTGCCCACGACCACAGGCGGCCACGGCGGGTGCGGCTGTCCTGGGCGTACCACAGGGCCACCAGGCTCAGGTTCACCCACAGAGTGAACAGTGGGTCGAGGTTGGCGTAGCCGGCCTGGCCGGCGATCAGCCCGAAGCTCATGTACACCAGGGCGCAGGCCAGGCTCTTGGCGGGCGACTGCCACAAGCGCGCGGCAATCAGGTAGGCCAGCAGCGTGCTCAGGCCCAGGCCCAGCGCCGAGGCAATGCGCACGCCGAACAGGTTCTGGCCGAACACCGCCTGGCCCAGGGCTATCAGCCAGTAACCACCGGCGGGCTTCTCGAAATAGCGCAGCCCCATGAAGTGCGGCGAGGCCCAGTGGCCACTCAGCAGCATTTCCTGGCTGATCTGGGCATAGCGTGTTTCATCGGGAATCCACAGGCCATGGAACGGCAGCGGCAACACATACGCAAGCATGAAGGCTGCCAGCAATAATAAAAGCGCATGGCGCGCAGTGGCGACCCGCGAGCGCTCGGCCGGCACGCGGTGTATTGAAATATCCATCGTCAACGATCCAGGGAAGTGTCAGGGCGCGTTGAAAGTACGCGCCCTTGTTACTGTTTTATTAAGGCGCGCAACTATAGAGTAAGCAGCTTCTTGAAAGTCATCATGAAATCTCACATTACAATTTATTCTGATTGGCGATGCTTGGAAGTTGTTTCAATGCATGGCCCCAGCCGTCGACATTCAACAGGCCGATAATGTGCGCCTTGCCGTGGTCGTCCAAGGTCAGGAACAGCGCACTGCTGTATTCCGCCGGCGCCGCGTGGGCGTAGCCCAACTGCTTTTCCACGTGGGCGATGCAACCGCTGTGGGTCACCGCCACCAGGTTGCGCTGAGGGAGCTTGTGCGCCATGGCGTCTTCCAGCAGCAAGTCATCACATTCGGCCAGCCACTGCGGCGCCGGCACGCTGCGATCCACCATGAACTGGGCGGTCTGCACGGTGCGGGTAACGGGGCTCGTCAGCACGTCGGCGTGGCCCATGCCAAGTGTTTTCAGGGCCTGGCCCACGGTGGTGGCGGTTTCGCTGCCCAGCCGGGTAATGCCGTCGGCCGGGCCCAGGCAGGGGTTTTTGGAGCGGTCGCAGCGCTCGGCATGCCGCACCAGCACAATCAGGTCGCCGGCTTGCCAATGGCTGTAGAGGCCTGCGCTGGTGGCGTTGTTGCCGCTGCCCAGGTCGACCGGTGAGCGTGGCCACAGGCTGAAAGCGCCCGCCAGTGCGCCTGCTATGCCTACCACGGCGGCGGCACCCAGCGCGTTGCGTACCCAGGCAGGGCGGCGGCGTGAACCCGCTGCCGTGGAAACCTGCTCGCTGAGGGTATGGCCCATGGTGGTGCTCCTGAGTCGAAAGGAAAGTTAAATTTTTATTCAGCAAGTTACGGTAAAGCTGTGGCAACTTGCACAGCGCAGATCGTGAGGGAACGTTAAAAGCAGCGCCGTTGGAAGGCGATGAAAAAGATGTAAAAAAATCGGAATACGATAAAAAGTCGAGTCGGAATTTCCGAGTGTTGTTAAGGAACTGTTTATGTAAGTGTGAGAAAACTGTGGTAGTTGGAAAAATTTTGTATGAATAAAACCAGTTCCCAGTCAGTGTGCTTCTGAACCGGGTTATCCTTGCGCACCCACTTGACTGGCAAGGGTTTCACCATGAACTGCACGCTTACCCGTCGCCGCCTGTTGCAGGGCGCAGGCCTGGGCTCCTTGGCGCTGGCGCTGCCGGCTTGGGCGAAGGGCCCCGACCCGGCTTCCAGGCGCTGGAAAGCAACCTGGGGGGGCGGCTCGGGGTCTGGGCACTGGACACCGCTACCGGCGCCACGCTGGGCTACCGCGAAGAGGAGCGCTTTGCCTTTTGCAGCACATTCAAGGTGATGCTGGCGGGGGCCATCCTGCACCGCAATGAACAACAGCCCGGCCTGTTGCAGCAGCGTATTGCCTACCGCCAGGGGCAGCTGGTGAGTTATTCGCCGGTCACCGAACGGCACGTGGCCACCGGCATGACCGTGGCCCAACTGTGTGCCGCCGGGTTGCAGTACAGCGACAACACGGCGGCAAACCTGCTGCTGGGTGTGGTGGGGGGCACGGCGGTGCTGACGGCCTTTGCGCGCAGCCTGAACGACCCGGCGTTTCGCCTGGACCGTTATGAAACCGCGCTGAACAGTGCCTTGCCCGGTGACGTGCGCGACACCACCACGCCGCGCGCCATGGCCAGCAGCCTGCAGCATTTGGCGTTGGGCGACGGGCTGGCGGCACCGTCACGAGCGCAGCTGCAACAATGGCTGCGGGGCAACACCACGGGCGAGGCGCGCATTCGCGCCGGCGTGCCCAGTGGCTGGGCGGTGGGCGACAAGACCGGCTCCGGCGATTACGGCGTGGCCAATGACGTGGCGGTGATCTGGCCTGCAGCGCGCGCGCCCTGGGTGCTGGCGGTGTACACCCGAGCAACGGCCCGCAACGCCCAGCCCCGTAGCGAGGTAATTGCCGAGGCGACTCGCCTGGTGGTCAAAGCCTGGTCCTGACGCCCTGTGAATGAAGGCCATGCGCCTGGCCCAACGCCTGGGCCTGGGACTGGGGCATAGAACGGTGCGCTTTTAAAGGGTTATCCCTGGCGTTGGCCTGGTCATGGGCATTGCAAGACGCAGCCTTCGGCGGCTCCCACAAACACAGTTGCTGCTGCAGGCCGGCTGCTTTTATGCCGTTGCAGCAACCCCATCAATGGTTGTGGCACCAGCACTGATAGAAGGTAGTATCTGAGCTGCCATGCGCCGTCAGAGCGCAGGCGATCCAGCCCAGGAGGAACACCCATGAGCAAGCCCGCAACCTTTAGCGAGACCGAATGGCAGGCCCGCTGTGAACTCGCCGCGCTGTACCGCATGATTGCCCACTTTCGCATGACCGACCTGATCGACACGCATCTGACTCTGCGCGTGCCGGGGCCCGAGCATCACTTTCTGATCAACCGTTATGGTGTGCTGTTCGATCGCATGCGCGCCAGCGACCTGGTGCTGATCGACCAGCATGGCAAGGCAGTGGACCCGGCCTGTGCCCAGGTGCCGGTGAATGCAGCAGGCTTTGTCATCCACTCGGCCATCCACATGGCGCGCCCGGACCTGACCTGCGTCATCCATACCCACACAGCGGCCGGTATCGCGGTGTCGGCGCAGGAGCAGGGGCTGCTGCCCATCAGCCAGCATGCGCTGAAGTTCTACGGCAAGCTGGCGTACCACACCTATGAAGGCATTGCGTTGTCGCTGGACGAGCGCGAGCGGCTGATCGCCGACCTGGGGCCGCACCGGGCCATGATCCTGCGCAACCATGGGTTGTTGGCCGGGGGCGGCAGCGTGGCCGAGGCTTTTCACGAAATCCATTTCCTGGAGCGTGCGTGCCAGGCGCAGATCCAGGCGTTGGCGGGCGGCAGCAAGCTGGTCTACCCGTCGGCCGATGTGTGTGAGCACACGGCCAAGCAGTTTGAAAGCGACGGCGTGGAGCAGATCATCGACATGGCCTGGGCCGCGGCGTTGACGCTGATCGAGGATCAGCGCGCGTCCTACTGTTCCTGAGCGCCAGGCCAGGGTCTACCACAGCGCCGGCGGGGCGCTGAGGGCCTGGCCGATTACGTCGATGGCGCGATCCACGTCAGCCTGGGTGGTGTAGCGGCCCAGGCTCAGGCGCACGCTGCGCTGGGCCTGTTCGGCGCTCAAGCCCAGCGCCACGAGTACGTGGGACGGTCCGGCACTGGCCGAATTGCAGGCCGAGGTAGACGACAGGGCCAGCTCATTGGCCAGCGTCGCGCTGTTGAAGCCAGGCACGTCGATGCACACGTTCAAGGTGTGGGGAATGCGTTGCTGCGCACAACCATTCAAACGTACGCCGCTCAGTTGCAGCAGGCCGTCGCGCAGTCGTGCCGACAGCGCGCCAATGCTCTGCGTTTCCTGCTCCAGATGTGCGCTGGCCAAGGCGTAGGCCGCGCCCATGCCAACGATCTGGTGGGTCGCCAGGGTACCCGAGCGCAGGCCCTGTTCGTGGCCGCCGCCGTGGATCTGGGCGCGCAGCGCAGGGCGCGCGCGTTCACCCACGTACAGGGCGCCGATGCCCTTGGGGCCGTAGCTCTTGTGCGCCGAAATAGACAGCAGGTCCACGGGCCAGTGGTTCAGGTCGATGTTCACCTTGCCGGTACCCTGGGCGGCGTCCACGTGCATCAGGGCGCCGTGGTCGCGCACAACCTGGCCGATGGTGGCCACGTCGGTCAGGGTGCCCAGTTCGTTGTTCACCAGCATCAGCGATACCAACAGGGTGTCGCTGCACAATGCCGCGCGCACGGCCTGGGGCTGGATCAGGCCCAGGTGGTCGGGTTGCAGACGGGTGATGCGGAAGCCTTGTTGCTCCAGCTCGTTGACGGTGTCCAGGATGGCCTTGTGTTCGAGCACACTGGTGATGATGTGCCGGCGCTCGGCGCTGGCCGAGGCGGCGATGCCCTTGAGTGCCAGGTTGTTGGACTCGGTGGCGCCGGAGGTCCACACCAGGGTGTCGGCGTGGGCGCCGATCAGCTCACCCACCTGGCGGCGGGCCAGTTCCACCGATTGCCGTGCACGCTGACCGTAGGCATGGGAGCTGGACGCCGGGTTGCCGAAATTGCCGGCCTGGCCCAGGCACTCGACCATAGCCGCGATCACGCGGTCGTCGACGGGGGTGGTGGCGGCGTAATCGAAATACAGCGGGGCGTTGGACATGGGTGGGTTCCCTTTCTTCCTGCGGGTCAGTGATGGAGAAAGCTTACGCGCAGGAACGGGCAAAATTATTGATTTATCTGTGCTCTTATCGCTTAGCTCTAGAATATTTTTCGCTATTGACCGCGTGTTTGGAAATATTCATCGGGCGCAGGGGCGGCCGCGGTTTCGATGATAGGCTTTGGGGGCTGATTCCCTCTGCGAGGTACCTGCTATGCCCGTCGATGCCCCACGCCCGCCGCTGCCACCGTTCACCCGCGAAACCGCTGCACTCAAGGTGCGCCTGGCCGAAGACGGCTGGAACAGCCGCGACCCGCACAAGGTCAGCCTGGCCTACACAGTGGACACTCAATGGCGCAACCGTGCCGAGTTCGTCCACAGCCGCGAGCAAGCCGAGGCCTTCCTGGCCCGCAAATGGAACAAGGAGCTGCAATACCGGCTGATCAAGGAATTGTGGGCGTTCACCGACAACCGCATCGCCGTGCGTTATGCCTACGAGTGGCATGACGACTCCGGGAACTGGTTTCGTTCCTACGGCAACGAAAACTGGGAGTTCGACGAGAACGGCCTGATGGCCAAGCGATTCGCCTGCATCAACGACCTGCCCATCCAGGCCAGTGAGCGCGCGTTTCACTGGCCCCAGGGGCGGCGCCCCGATGATCACCCAGGCCTGAGCGACCTGGGCCTGTAAGACCTACAGCGTGACGATTTCCACCCAGTTGGCGCCGTTGCCGGTGGGGTAACGGCCATTGAGGCTGAGGCCGCCGGTGGCCGGGTCGATGTTGAACACCGACAGTTGCGTGGACTTCTCGCCAGTACACACCAAATGGCGGCTGTCGGCGCTGATGGCAAAACCGCGCGGCTGTTTCTCGGTGGCGAAGGTACCCACCAGGCTCAGGGTGCCGTGGGCCTTGTCCACCTTGAACGCCGACAGCACGCTGCTGGTGCGCTCGCTGGTGTACAGGTAGTTGCCGTCCGGGGTCACGTGAATGTCGGCGGCCCAGATGTCCTGGCTGTTGTCGGCATGGGGCTGCATGGCCGGGGTGCTGACCCGCGACGGGCCGCGCGGGGCGCCGGGCTTCAGGCCATAGTCGGCCGGCAGGCTGCTGGCCACGGCCACCTGGCTCAGTTGGCCGCTCTTGGCGTCCAGGGCGTAGCTGATGACCTTGTCGTGCAACTCATCCAGTACGTACACGAAGCGGTTATCCGGGGCGAAGGCCATGTGGCGCGGGCCCAGGCCTGGGGGCGCAGCCAGATGGCCCGGGGTGTATGGCGTGACGGCGCCGTTGCGCGCATCGAAGTGATATTGCAGCACGCGCTCACCGCCCAGGTTGGCCACCAGCAAGGTCCGGTTGTCTTTGTCGATGCGCACAGAGTGGGCATTCTGCGCGGTCTTGAAGGTGTGCAGGGGCGCGTCGGCGACCTTGTCCTTGTCGACCTGGGTCACGGTCATGATGTCGTTGTCGTAGGACACGCCAAACAGGTAGTGGCCGGTCTGGTCCAGGGAAATATAGGCGTAGCTGTCGGCGGCCGGGCTTTCGCTGACCTGGGTCAGGTGACCGTCACCGGGGGCGATGCTGAAGGTCTGCACGCGGTAGGGTTGCGAGCGTACCGCCGCGTACAGGCGGCTGCGGTCAGGGCTGACGGCCAGGGGCATCACGTTCGGCCCCGCCTTGGCCACGGCGCCCGGAGTGAGCGCCCCGTTGGCGGCGTCCAACTGGTAGGTGGACACGGTGCCATCGGCGGCGTTGGAGACGTAGACGAAGGTAGAGGCCATGGTTACCTGACAGGACAGAGTGGCGAACAGGAGAGGGATGGCCCGGCGGGCCAGGCGTGGGAACGGCGAGGGCATGGGGTGACTCCTTGTTATTGTGCTCCCGAGGTTATCAGACGTCGTATGACGATTGCCAGCCATTGCACCCTATCCTGTAGCGGCTGGGGGTGGCCATTCGACGTCAGGCTGCGCTGGCCCCTGCGTACGCTGCACATCATCAGCCAGGCACAGGGCCACGTGGCTACAGGGTGGGCCGTCAGGTGAATCCCACTACCGCGTGAGGAATGTAGGGCGCCTGCAGCTGCTGGACTTCCTCAGGCTCCAGCTTCAATTCCAGTGCGGCCACCGCATCGATCAAATGCTCGGCTTTAGAGGCGCCCACCAGCGGCGCAGTCACCCCAGGCGCCTGCATCACCCACGCCAGCGCCACTTGGGCGCGAGGTACGCCACGGGCGGCGGCGATTTGCGATACGGCCTCCACAATCTGCCGGTCACTGCCCTCGGTGTGGGGCTGGTACAGGCTCTTGCCGTAGTCGTCGGTCTCGGTGCGCGCGGTGCTCTGGTTCCAGTCGCGGGTCAGGCGGCCACGGGCCAGCGGGCTCCAGGGCAGCACGGCAATGCCGGCGTCGCGGCACAGCGGCAGCATGTCGCGCTCTTCCTCGCGGTTGATCAGGTTCAAGTGGTTCTGCATCGACACAAACTTCGTCCAGCCATGGCGCTCGGACGTCGCCAGCGCCTTGGCGAACTGCCAGGCGTGCATGGACGAGGCGCCGATGTGCAGGGCCTTGCCGGCCTTGACCACGTCATGCAGTGCTTCAAGGGTTTCCTCGATGGGCGTTTCATAATCCCAGCGGTGAATCTGGTACAGGTCGACGTAGTCCGTGCCCAGGCGTCGCAGGCTGTTGTCGATCTCATTGAAGATGGCCTTGCGCGACAGGCCGCCCACGTTGGGCGCCGCACGCATGGGGAAGTACACCTTGGTGGCAATCACGATCTCATCGCGCTGGGCGTAGTCGCGCAGGGCACGGCCGACAATTTCCTCGCTGGTGCCGTCGGAGTAGCTGTTGGCGGTATCGAAGAAATTGATGCCCAGTTCCAGCGCCTGCTTGATCAACGGGCGGCTGGTCTGTTCGTCAAGGGTCCAGGGGTGTTTGCCGCGGTTGGGCACGCCGTAGGTCATGCAGCCCAATGCCAGGGGGGATACCTTGAGGCCGGTGTTGCCCAGGTTGACGGTGTTCATGCAGCGCTCCTGTGGTCGAAATGGTCCATTCAAGTCCCCAGCCTAGACGCCGTCGCGCACGGGGTGCAAGCAAAGGGCTGATCTGCTCGCGCAGAAATGGCATGATGGGGGTCTTTATTGCTGTGGTAGAACCGGCGGCAAGGTTTTCGAGTGGGGAGTGTTGAACAAATGGCTGCGCAACAAACAATCACGGTGATCCCGCCTGGCTTTGCCTTGAACGGACAGGTTTCGCCACCCGGGTCAAAATCGATCACCAACCGTGCGCTGCTGCTGGCGGCCCTGGCCAAGGGCACCAGCCGCCTGGATGGCGCGCTGAAAAGCGACGACACCCGACACATGTCCAATGCCCTGCGGCAGATGGGCGTGGTCATCGACGAGCCGGATGACACCACCTTCGTGGTCACCGGCAGCGGCCAGTTGCAGGTACCCAGCGAGCCACTGTTCCTGGGCAACGCCGGCACCGCCGTGCGCTTTCTCACCGCCGCGGTGGCCACGGTCAGCGGCGACGTGACCCTGGACGGCGACCACTACATGCAGAAGCGCCCCATCGGCCCGCTGCTGGCCGCGCTGCGCGCCGGCGGCATCGATGTGCACAGCGCCACTGGCTGCCCGCCGGTGCAGGTCAAGGGCCGCGGTGCCCTGCAAGCGTCGCGTTTCGAGATTGATGGCGGCCTGTCCAGCCAGTACGTCTCGGCGCTGCTGATGGTCGCGGCCTGCGGCACCACGCCGATCGATGTGGCCCTCACCGGCAAGGACATCGGTGCCCGTGGCTATGTCGACCTGACCCTGGCCTGCATGCGCGCCTTCGGTGCCCAGGTGGAACAACTGGACGATGTCACCTGGCGCGTGCAGCCCACCGGCTACGTGGCCGGCGACTACTTCATCGAGCCCGACGCGTCGGCCGCCACCTACCTGTGGGCGGCCCAGGCCCTCACCGGTGGCACCCTCGACCTGGGCGTGGCCGACGACGCGTTCACCCAGCCCGATGCCGAGGCCCAGGCCTACATCGCCCAGTTCCCGAAAATGCCGGCGGTGATCAACGGCTCGCAGATGCAGGACGCCATTCCCACCCTGGCCGTGCTGGCGGCCTTCAATGAGACGCCGGTGCGCTTCGTGGAACTGGCCAACCTGCGGGTGAAGGAGTGCGACCGCGTGGCCGCGCTGGACGACGGCCTGAATGCCATTCGCCCGGGCCTGTCCACCGTGGAAGGCGATGATTTGCTGGTGCATGCCGACCCGGCGCTGGCCGGCACCACTTGTGATGCATTGATCGACACCCACTCCGACCACCGCATCGCCATGTGCTTCGCCTTGGCCGGTCTCAAAGTTGCAGGCATCCGCATCCAAGACCCGCTGTGCGTGGGCAAGACCTACCCGCGCTACTGGGATGCGTTGGCGTCGCTGGGCGTGACCTACCACCACGGCTGAGTCAAAAGGTGCCAAAGCCCCGTGCCATCAGCGTGGCCAGCAGCGGCACCACGATCAGCAAGGCCAGCTCCAGGCGGATGATCATGGTCATGTGCCGCACGCTGGCCGCGCTGACGGTCGGCGCCACGCCGGCCTTCACGGCTGGGCGCCAGCCCAGAAAACGCACAGTGGGCACGACCGACAACAGGCCGATCAGCACGAACACTGCCACTTTGGCGTGAAAAAAACCGTTGTGCAGGTAATAGTCCGGCCCCTTGGCAAACCACAGCAGCCGCGCCAACCCCGTCAGCACGACCAGCCCCGCAACAATCCCGAACAGCAGATCCACGCGCATCAAGCTGCGCGCCTGGGCCACGGTGGGCTCGGGCTTGAGCAGCACGTGCTCGATGGACAGCAGGGCGAACAGGGTGAAAATCGACAGGTAATGCAGGTAGGCGGCAATGGCCTGGCTCATGGCGGCGTCTCCGGGTGGGCCCCTTCAATCGTAGCTGTTTCCCTGACTACAGAAACCGTGTTTAGCTACGGGGCTGCCATAGGGGCCAGGTTCATATCATCGTATCAATGCTGTGCCGTAACCGCCGGCCTTCAATCCATACCCGCAACCCGCGATACCTGATCAGGTAACGCACCGCCACCCCGGCCGCCAGGAAGCCCGACGCTGCGCCAATCCCCAGCGCCCAGCGCGGCCCGCAGATGTCCGCCACCCAGCCGACGATGGGCGCGCCCAGGGGCGTGCCGCCGATGGCAATGGCCAGGAATATGGCCATCACCCGCCCGCGCATGGCCGGGTCGGTGGACAACTGCACCGTGCTGTTGGCGGTAGTGGTAAAGGTTTGCGCGGAAATGCCCACGGCAGTCAGGGTCAGGCCGAACCACCAATAGCCGGGCATGAGCGCCGCCAACCCGGTACCCACGCCGAACAGCAGCGCACCCGCCAGCAGCACGCCGATCCGCGGCGTGGCACGGCTGGCCGACAGCAGCGCGCCGAGCACCGAGCCGATGGCCATGCACGACGTCAGCACGCCGTATTGGCTGGCGCCTTGGTGGAACACCGTGACCGACATGGTGGAGATGAAAATGGGGAAGTTCAGGCCAAAGGTGCCGATCAGGAAATACATCCACAGTACGGCCAGCAGGTCTGGGCGACTGCGCACGTAGGCGAACCCTGCGCGCAGGCTGCCGCGCCCGGTCTTGCTGCGCTGCAAGGTGCGCAGTTGGTCCAGGCGCAGGCAGCGCAACGACAACAGCACCGCGCCGAACGAGGCGGCATTGAGCAGGAACACCCAGCCACTGCCGATGGCGGCAATCAGCACGCCGGCCACGGCGGGGCCGATCATGCGCGCCGCGTTGAATGAGGTGGAGTTGAGCGCCACGGCGTTGGACAGGTCCTTGTCACCCACAAGCTCTGCGACGAAGGTCTGCCGGGCAATGGAGTCAAAGGCACTGACGCAGCCAAACAGGAAGGCGAAGACGTAGACGTGCCATAGCTGTACCACGCCGGTGAGGGTCAGTATCCCCAGGATCAGCGCCAGCAACCCGGACAACGCTTGCGTGGCCATGACCAGCCGGCGCCGGTCGAAGCGGTCTGCGGCGAGGCCCGTGAAGGGCATCAACAACAGATAGGGGCCGAACTGCAGGGCCATGACGATGCCCACGGCGGTGGCGCTTTCGTGGGTCAGTTGTACCAGGACGAGCCAGTCCTGGGCCGTGCGCTGCATCCAGGTGCCGATGTTGGAGATCAGCGCGCCACCGGCCCAGACGCGATAGTTATAGTTATGCAGCGAGCGGAAGGTGCCTTTCACTAACCGGGTTCCCGAAGTCTGAGCGGAGGACAGGAAGCGTCAGGTAAACCGTTAGCTTCCTACCTTCGATCTTCGGTGCGCCGGCTTCTGGCTGTCAAGCGACGAGGTTCATTGCACCGTGGCGGGCTTGTGTTCCAGGCGGCCCACCGGGCCCAGCCACTGGCCGGCTTGCTGGTCCAGCCACTGCTGTGCGGCGGGGGCGTGCTTGATAGTTGCGTCCAGCCAGGCCGTGCTGACGGCTGCCACGCTGGCGGCCTGGCGACGGTCTACGCCCAGGTCCATGGGCTTGCCGGCGCTGCGGCCTTCTCCGCCCGGGCCACCACCGCCAGGGCCGCCACCTTCGGGGCCGCCGCCATGATGGCGTTCGCCCTTGGCCTGGCCAGGCTTGCCGCCCTCGGCGTGAGCCACGGTACCAGACAGGTCCTTGTGGCTGGCGTCCTGCAGGCGCAACTGATAGGCGCCGTGCCCGCCCAGGCCGTCAAAGAAGGCAAAGCGTTGTTGAGCGCTGGCCACCCAACTGAACGGGTCTTCGTCCAGCGGCCCGGTCACCGACAGCACGGGGGTGTCGACCTGGGCAAAACGCGCAGGGTCGGCACCGGCGGCCACGTAAGGGCTGAGGACAATCACACCCATCGGGCGCCACTCGGTCAGGCGTACTTGCCCGGGGTCGCGCTCGCCGGCCAGGGCCGCAGCGGTCTGCGCGCCCAGGTCGTACCCGGCCACCACCGTGTGCTGCACGTCTACGGCACTGAAACCGGCTTCGCCAGCCAGGCCGCGACGACGCACTTCGGCCAATACCGTGACCACTTCAGCCGCGCGGTCCTGTAGCGCTGCGTTGGCGTAGCTGTTGGCGGCGATGCCGCGGAAGGCACCGGCCTGGGCATCGGCAGACTTATAGACCGACGAGTCGTAACGCGTCGGTTGCACGGTCAGCACCGCGTAGCCGGCATTGGCCCAGCTCTGACGCCACAGTTGGCCGGCGCTGTCGTCTTCACCCAGGCCAGGCAGGTACACCACCAGCGGTACGTTCTTGTGGCCGGCCGGCACCAGCAGCGACAGGTTCACCTGATGGGTGCCCCACGCCCAGCGGGTAGCCCAGCCATCGAGCTTGTTGGACTGGCCAGGGTTGTAGGCGGTCTTCAGGTATTCCTGCAACGACACCATGCCATCATCGTCGGCAGGCGGCGCGCCGGCGCAGGCGGCAAGGGAGGCAAGGGCTACGCCCAGGGCCAGGGGGCGTACGAGGCGTGAAAGTGAAAAAGGCAGCAATGACATGACGGCTCTGCTTTGACAGGAAACGAAAGCGCCGATTATGCAGAAGCGCCGGGCTGAATGGGGAGATAGCGCGGTAAACGCTGGGTAAAGATTTGATACATAAGCATTCGCATCCGGATACATTCGTGGTGAGATCGTGTGGTGTTGCGAGTTGCGTGTGCGGCAAGGTCGCCTAAGCTTCAACGCAGCAAGATGAAAAAACTTACAAATTCAACGCCATAAGCCGGACCTTTCGCCCTGTCCCGTAGTCTTTAGGGCGTCAATTTGAAATGGAGGTGTACATGCTCATTCGGTCTCTGGCTCTCGCTGCCCTCGTTGCGGTGGCTGGCCCTGTGCTGGCAGCCGACAGTGACTCGCCGCTGGCCCAGGAGCAGGGCAAGACCCGCCCCTTGATCATCATCGCGCGCAGCTCGGTGGACCCCACCCTGGTGCACCTGAAGGATGCCCTGAAGGAGCCGGCCAACCAGCAGGCGTTCGCCCAGCGCGGCCTGGTGCTCTATACCATCGTCAACACCATTGGCCAGCGTGATGGCAAGAACCTCGACCCCCAGGCCACCATGGCGTTGATCCGCAGCCTGAGCCTGGGCGCCGGCGAGCTGCCGAAAACCATCCTGGTGGGCAAGGACGGCGGCAAGAAACTGGAGAAAAGCGGGCCTATCGAGCTTAAGGAAGTGTTCGACGCCGTAGACGCCATGCCCATGGCCGAGAAAGAAGCCGCCGCGCCAGCACCGGCAACACCGGAACCGGCCGGCAAGCCGGCCAAGGGAGCGAAAGCCGGCAAGGCCGCGCCCGCCGCGCCCCAGTCGCTGGACGACTGACCGCGTTGCGTGCCCCCCGTAGCTGCCGCCAGGTTGCGAAAAGGTCCGCAGTATCTTCAGCGGTGTGCCGTCGATCGCGGGCGCGCGGTGCGCGCCTTCGCATGACGGCAGCTGCGGCCGCCTTCACGGAATCAGGCGTTCGGCGCGCAGCTGGGCGAACACGTCGAAGAAAGCCTGGTCGCTGGCCTGGAAATCCACGAAGCCCAGGCGTCGGCTCTTGGACATGTCGGTCACCACTTCGATAGGCCGGCCCAGGTCGGCGTCGGTGTGCCACGGCGAGATCAGCCGCTGGATATCACGCTCCACCAGCCCATGTTCGGCAGCCAGTTGGCTCCACACCGCCTGGTCATCGGCCATCTGCGCAGCCAGCGGCATCGGCTGTTCGGGGAACGGCGCCGCTTGCAGGCCAAACCACTCGGCCAACCGTGGCCACATCCAGTTCCAGCGGAACACATCGCCATTGGTGACGTTGAACGCCTCGTTGGCCGCGGCCGGCGTGATGGCCGCCCACAGCAGTTGCCGGGCCAGAATGCGCGCATCAGTCATGTCGGTCAGGCTGTCCCATTGCACCCGCGAACCGGGAAACACGAACGGCCGTCCCGTGGCCTTGCACACGCTGGCGTACACCGCCAAGGTGGTGGCCATGTTCATGGCGTTGCCCACCGCCACGCCGGTAACAGTGTGCGGGCGGTGCACGCTCCAGCTGAAGTGGTCACGCTGGGCCGCGGCGAACACTTCGTCTTCCTGGGCGTAGTAGAAATTCTCCACGTCCAGGCGGCCCTGGGTTTCACGGAAGGGGGTTTGCGGCAGGCTCCCCTGGCCATAGGCCTCGAATGGCCCCAGGTAGTGCTTGAGGCCGGTCACCAGCGCCACGTGGCGCAGGCTGTGGGCACCGCGCAGGGCATCCAGCACATTGCGTACCATGGCGGCGTTGACGCGAATGTTCTCGGCCTCACTGGCCTGACGCGACCAGGTGGTGATGAACAGATGGGTAGGCGCCAGGCCGGCCAGGGCACTGGCCAGGGCGGCCGGGTCCTGAAGGTCGGCGGCCACCGGGATGATCCCCGCGGCGAGGTCCGGGCGACGAGACAACCCGGCCACCTTCCAGTTAGTGTGCTCGGCCAGCACCCGGGTAAGGGCGCTGCCAACGATACCGCTGGCACCGACTACCAATGCGATTTCAGTCATGTCTGCCTCTTTACAACAAATGTTGTAACACCTTAACGGCAGATGGCCTCTGTTCCAACCCGAAAGGCTGCACCTGTGGGCGCTGGCGCCAGGCCGCAGGCTGCGAGGGCGCGCACAGCGTGCTTGCGATCGACGCAACATCGCCGAACATCCTGCGGACATGTTCGCAGCCTGACGTCAGCTCCTGCGAGGGGTCAATTCACGATCACTGCGGCGCCGGCACGTTGCAGCAGGCGCTGGTTGCGCTCCGACAACTGCTCCAGCGCAAACCCCTTCCCGGCTTTTTCATAGCGTGATGCCAAGGCTTCAAGGGCGGCGATGGCCGAATGGTCGGCCATGTGCAGGTGACGGCAATCCACCACCACCTCGTCCGGGTCGTTGCGCGGGTCGAACAGCGCCTGGAAGTGCGTAGTGGACGCGAAGAACAGCGTGCCATGCGGCGTGTAACGCTTACGTCCGGGCTGGCTGTCGTCGGCGTCGGCACGGATTTCCCGCGCGTGCTGCCAGGCAAACGCCAGGGCGGCGATGAGGATGCCGCACAGCACGGCCGTGGCCAGGTCGGTGAACACGGTGATCACGGTCACCGCAACGATCACCACGGCGTCCTGGCGCGGCACCTTGCCCAGCACCCGCAACGAGCCCCAGGCAAACGTCTGTTGGGCCACCACAAACATCACGCCGGCCAGGGCAGCCAGCGGGATACGCTCGATCAGCGGCGACAGGAACAGGATGAACAACAGCACCATGATGCCGCTGACCACGCCCGACAGCCGCCCGCGTCCCCCGGAGCTTAGGTTGATCACGGTCTGGCCGATCATGGCGCAGCCGCCCATGCCGCCGAACAGCCCGGAGGCTACGTTGGCCACGCCCAGGGCCACGCACTCGCGGTTAGGCTGGCCACGCGTCTCGGTCAGCTCGTCGGTAAGGTTGAACGTGAGCAGGGTTTCCAGCAGCCCCACCATGGCCATCAGGATCGCGTAGGGGGCAATCACTTTCAGGGTGTCCAGGTTCAGCGGCACGCTGGGCCAATGCAGGCTCGGCAGGCCGCCGGCGATGTGGGCCATGTCACTCAGGGTTCGGGTGGGCAGGCCCAGCACATACACCAGCAGGCTCACGCCAATGATCGCCACCAGCGCCGGCGGCACTGTGCGGGTCAGGCGCGGCAGCAGGTAGACGGTGGCCATGGTCAGGGCCACCAGGCCCAGCATCACCGCCAGCGCCGAACCTTGCAGCCATTGGCTGCCGATCTTGAAATGCTCCAGCTGGGACAAGGCAATGATGATCGCCAGGCCGTTGACGAACCCCAGCATCACGGGGTGCGGCACCATGCGAATCAGCTTGCCCAGGCGCAGCAGGCCAAACAGCACCATGATCACACCGCTGAGCACCACGGTGGCCAGCAGGTACTGCACGCCGTGTTGCACCACCAGCGCCACGATCACCACGGCCATGGAACCGGCGGCACCGGAGATCATGGCCGGGCGGCCGCCGAACAGGGCGGTCAGGGTGCAGATGATGAACGCGCCGTACAGGCCCATCAACGGGTTGACCTGGGCCACCAGGGCGAAGGCGATGCACTCGGGCACCAGGGCGAAGGAGGAGGTCAGCCCGGCCAGGACGTTGCTGCGAAGTGAAGACAGTGACATGGGGTTCCTTGTGAACGACAGCGCCCCCCACGGCACGGTCGAGCACGCTCGGCCATGCCGTGTTGGCAGGGGGGGAGGAAAAAGGTGATGGCCAGTTTAAAGAAAAATGGACCGTATCGACCACTTGTTTTCACGGTTGGCAGTTGTCGTACCTCACCCGCAATCGTTTAGACTCAGCGCCGACATGCCTCGCTTCCTGAAAAAACAACAATCCCCCGCAACAGGAGTCGCACCATGGAGCACCTTTCACTGGGCCTGGTCGGTTATGGCAAAATCGCCCAGGACCAGCACCTGCCGGCGATTCTCGGCAGCCCGGCCTTCAGGCTGCAAGCGGTGGCCACCCTGGGCCAGCCGTGCCCCGACGTGGCCAATTTCAACAGCTTGACAGCGTTGCTTGGCGAAGGCCCGGCGGTCCATGCGCTGTCGTTCTGCACCCCGCCCCAGGGCCGCTATGGCCAAGTGCGGCAAGCGCTGCTGGCGGGCAAGCACGTGCTGGTGGAAAAACCGCCATGTGCCAGCCTGGGCGAGGCCATGGCCCTGGTGGACCTGGCCGCCGAACAAGGCGTGACTTGCCTTTTTGCCTGGCATTCGCGCTTTGCCCCGGCTGTGGCGCCGGCGCGCCAATGGCTGCAAGGCCGCACCCTGCGCAGCGTGGCCATTACCTGGAAGGAAGACGTGCGCAAATGGCACCCCGGCCAGGCGTGGATCTGGCAGGCAGGCGGGCAGGGCGTGTTCGACCCGGGCATCAATGCCTTGTCCATCGCCACCGCGCTGCTGCCGCAGCCGCTGTTCGTCACCGTCGCCGAGCTGGACGTGCCGGCCAACCACCAGGCACCCATTGCCGCGAGGCTGAGCATGACCGATGCCCAGGGCCTGCCGGTGACTGCTGATTTTGACTGGGACCACACGCAGCCGGACATCTGGCGCATCGTGGTGGAAACCGACAACGGCGTGCTGCGCCTGGAGCAGGGCGGCGGCGCGCTGTTTATCGACGACGTGGCGCAGCCATTGGCGGCCGAGGCTGAATACCCTTCGCTGTACCAGCATTTTGCCCAACTGATCGAGCGCCGCGTCAGCGACGCCGACCTGCAACCGCTGCGCCTGGTGGCCGACGCCTTCATGGCCGGCAGCCGCAACCGGGTCGACGAATTTCACGACTGACCCTGGCGCGCCATGGGTTGTCACAGCATTCATACCTGTTAGGGTAGAAACATTCGTTCACGAAAATGGGGAGCCACCTATGTACCCGCAAGTGCAGCTGTTTATCAACGGTCAATGGCAAGACGCCGCGGACGGGCGCAGCATCCCGGTGCTCAACCCGGCTGATGGTGAAACCATCGGCAGCGTGGCCCACGCCGCCATCGCCGACCTGGACCAGGCCCTGGCGGCCGCGCAGCAGGGCTTCGAGGCCTGGCGCAAAGTCAGTGCCTTCGACCGTTACAAGATCATGCGCAAGGCCGGCGAGCTGATGCGCGAGCGCGCCGACCACATCGCCCGGCTGATGACCCTGGAGCAGGGCAAGCCCCTGGCCGAGGCCCGTGCGGAAACCCTGGCTGCCGCCGACATCATCGACTGGCTGGCCGAAGAAGGCCGTCGCACCTATGGCCGCATCGTGCCGTCGCGGGTGCAGGGCATCGAGCAACGCGTCATCAGCGAACCCGTGGGCCCGGTGGCTGCTTTCACGCCGTGGAACTTCCCCCTCAACCAGGTGGTACGCAAGCTGTCCTCGGCGTTGGCTGCCGGTTGCTCGATCATTGTCAAGGCACCGGAAGAAACCCCGGCTTCGCCAGCCGAACTGATTCGTGCCTTCGCCGACGCCGGCGTGCCGGCGGGCGTGATTGGCCTGGTGTATGGCGTGCCGGCGGATATTTCCGCCTACCTGATCCCGCACCCGGTGATCCGCAAGGTGACCTTCACCGGCTCCACGCCAGTGGGCAAGCAACTGGCGGCCATGGCCGGCCTGCACATGAAGCCGGCAACCATGGAACTGGGCGGGCATGCCCCGGCCATCGTCTTTGCCGACGCCGACGTGGAAAAAGCGGTGCAATTGCTGGTGGCCTCCAAGTTCCGCAACGCGGGGCAGGTGTGCGTATCGCCCACGCGCTTCCTGGTGCAGCGCGAGGTGTTTGAAACCTTCCTCACCCGCTTCGTCGAGCTGGCTGGCAAGATCAAGGTCGGCAATGGCCTGGAGGAGGGCGTGAGCATGGGCCCACTGGCCAACGAGCGCCGTGCACCGGCCTTGCAGGCCCTGGTGGATGACGCGCGCAGCAAGGGCGCTACCGTGCACCTGGGCGGCGCGGCCATCGCTGGGCCTGGCTACTTCTTCGCGCCCACCGTCATCAGCGGCCTGAACACCGGCATGCGCCTGATGAACGAAGAACCGTTCGGCCCGGTGGCGCTGATCGTGCCGTTCGACACCGTCGACGATGCCATTACCGAGGCCAACCGCCTGCCGTACGGCCTGGCGGCCTATGCCTTCACCAGCACCTCGAAGACCGCCCAGGCCCTGAGCGACCGAGTAGAAGCGGGCATGCTCTCGATCAACCACTTGGGGATAGGCCTGCCGGAAATTCCGTTTGGCGGCATCAAGGACTCGGGCCATGGTTCGGAAGGCGGCACCGAGGCCATCGAGGCGTACCTGGTGACCAAGCTGGTCACCCACCTGGGCTGATCAGGTCATGCACAGAGCCTAGAACGACACGCTGGTGCTCAGCACCCACTGGCGCGGGTCGCCCACGGCGACCACGTACTGGCTGACCGCCGATGGGTAGTAATGGCGGTCGAACAGGTTGTTGACGTTCAGTTGCACACGCAGGCCATGGTCGCCCAGGTGGGTGTCGTAGCGGGCGAACGCGTCGGTCACGGTGTAGGCCGGCAGTTGGAAGCTGTTGGCCGGGTCACCGGCGCGCTCACCTACATAGCGCGGGCCTGCGCCGATGTGCAGGCGGTCACCACCCAGGACTTCACCCAGGTCGTGGCTCAGGTACAGCGAGCCACTCTGGCGTGGCGCGTTCTGCAACGGCTTGCCTTGCAGTTCCGGGTCGCGGGTGACCCAGGCGTCGGTGAAGGCATAGGCGGCCATCAATTCCCATCCGGGGGCCAGGTTGCCGCTGGCTTCCACCTCGATACCCCGTGAACGCACGGCACCGGCATTGCGGCTCACAGGCAGGTCGTCGACGGTTTCACTGACCAGCACATTGCGCTTGTGAATGTCATACAGCGCCATGCTGGCCGACAGGCCATCGGCTTGCTCATATTTCAACCCGGTTTCCCAGGCCCTGGCCTGTTCGGGCTTGATGCTGGAGTCAATGATCTGTTCGCTGGCGGCGTTCAACGGCGCGATGCTGGAGTTGGGCTTGAACGACTCGCTGTAGCTGGCGTACCACGACCAATCGGGCGCGAAACGGTAAACCAGCCCGGCACTGGGCACCCACGCGGTGCCGTTGATGTCGGTATTGGCATGGAACGGGCGGCCGCGCCCGGCGTACTGGTCGTAACTGAGCAGGCGCGCGCCCAGCACGGCAATCCACTGATCGTTCAGGTGCACGGCGTCGCGCAGGTACAGCGCGGTGGTGCGCAGGCGGTCCGATTGGTCGCTGGCGCTGGCCGAGACGCTGGTGGGTGCCACTTCCTGGCCGTACACCGGGTTGCTGTAGCTGAAAGTAGTCAGGCTGTTCTGGCGCAACAGGTCACCGCGAAAATACAGCCTGTGTTCTTCGCTCACACCCACCAGCACTTCATGCTCAAGCCCCAGCCACTGGGGCGTGCCGGCCAGTTCCAGTTCGCCCTGCTGGGCCCGGCTCACCGAGCCCAGGGTGCCATCCATGCTGCGGGTGAGGGTCCCGGCCGCAGGGTTCACGGCGGTGATGCGCACCTGATAGGCATCGTAGGTTTCTTCGTTGTAGCTGTAGGCGCCGCGGGCCTCCCAGCCGTCACCCAACGGATGCTTGTAGCTCAGGCGGGCCAATTCAGACCGACCGGTCATATCGTTGAAGGGCTCGTCCAGGCGCTGGGTGTAGGGAATGGCCAGCGGGTGGCCAGTGTCGGGGTTGATGGCGGTGCCACGATCGAAGGGGGTGACAAAGGTGCGGTGCTCGTAGGCCAGTTGCACCTCATCCTGTTCGCCATACCAGGCCAAAGACGGCGCCACCAGCGTTTCGCGGTGCACACCGTAGTTGCGCCAGTAGTCCTCGTCCTGATGGTTGATGATCATCCGGTAGGCCAGGCCGTTGGTACCCAGGGGGCCGGTGCTGTCCAGGGTCACGTCGCTGCCGTCCCGCCCGTGGGTGTAGCCTGACACCTGGCTTTGCAGTTCGTTGTGGGCGGTGAGTTGCGGGGTCTTGGTCACCACGTTGATCACCCCGCCCGGGTCCTGGATGCCATACAACAGGGCAGCGGGGCCCTTGAGCACTTCGACGCTGTCGGTGGTGGCGTTGAAGTTGCGGCCCTGCACCATGGGCATGCCGTCGCGCAGGATCGAGCCGTCACGGTTATCACCGAAGCCGCGCTTGATCAGCGTGTCCTGGGTGCTGCCCAGGGTGTTGCCCTGGGTCAGGCCGCTGACATTGCGCAGGGCATCGTCCAGGTTGCGCGGCTGCTGGTCGCGCAGCACCGCGTTATTGACCCGGCTGATGGACAGCGGTTGCTCCAGCCACGGCGATGAGCTGCGGTTGACCCGGGCCACGGCTGCGGGTTGGTAGCGTCCCGGGCGCTCGCTGTCGATGTTCAGGGGTTGCAGCAGAATCTTTGCGTCGTTGCCGGGCAACGCCGTCAGCGCCAGGGTCTTGTCATCGGTGCGGCGGAAACTCAGGGCCGAGCCGGCCAGCAAGCGGCCCAGCGCCTGCTCCACGGTGAGTTGACCGGCGAGGGCGGGGGCCTGCAGTTGATAGGGTGCATCGTCGGCGTAGACGATGTTTTGCCCGGTCAGGCGGCTGAGCGCGGCCAAGGCATCGGGCAAGGGCTGTGGCTTGAGCGCGAAGCTGTAGCGCGGCGCGGTGGCCACCGCGGGTGCCGCGTCGCTGGCCCGTGCCGTGGACGGCAGGGCCAGGGTGCCGCTCAGTGCTGCTGCCAGCAAGGAAAGTCGCAACCGGCAGCGCATTGAACATAGGCTCTTGGCTAGGGGTTAAAGATGCGAATATATCTCATTATCTTTAATTGTGCACCCGTCATCGAATGATCAGGGTGCCTCCCGGCAGGCGTTGCTGCGAGTACCCCAGCACGCCCTGGAAGGCATTGAGCATGGCGTTCGGGTCATTGCTGGCGAAGTCGCCACTGACCAGGCGGTGGCCCAGTTCAGTGTTGAGCAGCACGATCCGTCCCGGGTAATAACGCTGGACCACGGCCAAGGCATCGGCCAGTGGCTGGCGGCGGAAACTCAGTTGCCCCTGGCGCCAGCCGAAGGCCTGCTGCGGGTTGACAGCCTGCAGTGCCTCGGCCTGCCCCTTGTGGTAGTCCACGCGCTGTGAGGCGGTGAGCAGTACCGCGGTGGTGTTGGCGGCCGGTTTGACCGCCACCTTGCCTTCTTCCACCGTGACCTGGGTGCCAGTGGCCTGGCGCCGCACTTCAAAGTGGGTGCCCAGCACGCGCACTTCGCCGTTGCCGGCGTGCACCACGAAGGGCTGGCCGTTGTGGCTGACGTGAAAATACGCGGCGCCTCGGCGCAGGCGCACGTCGCGGCCCTGGTCGGTGAGCGTCACGTCGATGGCGCTGTCACCGTCCAGTTGCACCTCGCTGCCGTCGGCCAGGGTCAGGCTTCGCAGTTGCCCGGGGGCGCTGGCGTAGTCGGCTTGCAGATCGTCCAGCCAGCGCTCCGGTTGCCACATCAGCGCCAGCACGCCGGCCAGTGCCACGGTGGCGGCCACGGCCAGGCCGGTTGCGCGGGCGCGGCCCCGGCGGCGCGGAGCCTTGGCGCGGCGCAGCAGCGCTTGCAAGGTGGCGTCTTCTTCACGGGCCAGTTGCGCCGCGCCCGGGCCGGTGAGGTGCCACAGGCGGCGGGCGCTACCATAGGCTTGGCCGTTGGCCGGGTCTTGGGCCAGCCAGCGCTGCAGTTCCTGCTGGTCGATAGCGGGCAGGCGCGCCTCGTCCAGGCCCGGGTTGCCGGGCTCGGCGGCCAGCCGGGTCACCCACAGCAGGGCGATGTCCTCGCGGGTGTGGCGGGAAGGGGGGCTGACCAGGTTCATTGTCTTGGCTTCACGGTAGGGGCATCGACGCTACTCTTGCAGGCTTGCAAGGCGCGCATCATATGTTTTTCCACGGCGCTGGCGGAAATATCCAGGGCGCGGGCGATGTCGCTGTAGCTCTGGCCATGGATGCGGTTGAGCAGGAACACATGGCGGGTGCGCTCGGGCAGCGCGCGCAAGGCAGCGTCCACCTGATGCAGTTCATGCTCGGCCTGGTGGCCGTCCTCCAAAAGTGTGGGGGCGCCCACCAACTGTTCGGGCAACAGTGCGGTCTCGGTGCGCAGGCGGCTGCGTTGGCTGCGGATATGATCGATGGCCAGGTTGCGTGCGCTGCGCATCATGTACTGGCTCATGTCCTGCACCTGCACGTCCTTGCGCCGCCACAGGCGGATGAACAGTTCCTGGCACAGGTCGGCCGCCGTGGCCCGGCAGGCCACCCATCGGCTCAGTTGCTTCTCCACGCGCCCTTGCTGCTGCAGGAAGGCCTGCAACACATCCTGGGGGCCGGACGACTCATCGGGCTCGGAAAAAGGGGGCTTGGACATGGGGGAGCGCAGCGGCCATGGGGAAACGCGCATGATAAGCGCTTGCGATGGCAAGCGCCATGGCCGCTGCCGCAAGGCCACAACAGTGGCTCGGCCCGGGGCGGTGCGGCGGGCAAGTTCGAGTTGGCCGATGGCGGCACCATCTTTCTCGACGAGATCGGTGACATGGCCTTTGATGCCCAGGTCAGTCTGCTCCGCGTGTTGCAGGAAGGCGAAGTGACGCGGGTCGGCGCGCGCAGATCCCAGCGGGTGGATGTGCGCATCATCGCGGCCACTCATCGAAACCTGGCGCAGGCGGTGGCCGATGGCGGCTTTCGCGAAGACCTTTACTATCGCCTCAACGTGCTGAGCCTGAGCGTGCCGCCGTTGCGCATGCGCCGCGAAGACATCGGACCGCTGGCGCGGCACTTTGTCTTGCGCTGCGCTCGCAGCCTGCGAAAGCCGGTACGCGACCTGACCCCGGCGGCGCTGGAGCGATTGCTGGAGCACCCGTGGCCGGGCAATGTCCGCGAATTGGAAAACACCATCGAGCGGGCGGTGAACGTGGCCAGCGGCGAGTGGTTGCAGCCGCAGGATCTACCGTTGGAGTTGATCGTGGGCAGTCGCCCGGTGGCGCTGGAGGCACCCACGGATTTGCGCGGTCATGAGCGGCAGGCCATCGAGGCGGCCCTGCGGGGGACGGCAGGCAATATTCGCCTGGCGGCACAGCAGTTGAAAGTGTCGCGGGGAGGGTTGTACGTGAAGATGGGGCGGTTGGGGATCAGTGTCGATGCCTTCCGCCTCCCGCCCTGATCGACCTGGCGGGCGCCAAGGTCGATGCAGGAGCGGACACGGTCCGCTCCTGCAGGGGGTTGCTTACAGCGCCATGTCGGCCGCCGGGTTGCTGGCCGGCTTGACGGCCGGTGCAGCTTGCGGGGCGGCCGTCACGTCGATCACCGGCGGCTTGGTCAGCTGCAGGACTTCAGCGGTGTAGTCCCACTCCTGCTGGACGCGCGCTGGCGAATCGTTGAGCTTGGTACCGTAGCTCGGCACGATCTGGTGCATCTTCGCCTGCCAGGCAGGGGTGGCAACCTTGTCCTTGAAGACCTTTTCCAGCACATCGATCATGATAGGCGGAGCGGTCGAGGCACCTGGCGACGCGCCCAGCAGGCCGGCGATAGAGCGGTCCTGGGAGTACACAACCTCGGTACCCAGCTTCAGTACACCGCCTTTTTCGGCATCACGCTTGATGATCTGCACGCGCTGGCCGGCTTGCCACAGGCGCCAGTCTTCTTTCTTGGCGTGCGGGAAGTATTCTTTCAGGGCGTTGAAGCGGTCGTCATCCGACATCATCAACTGGCCTGCCAGGTACTCGATCAGCGGGTACTGCTCGACGCCTACCTTGGTCATCGGCCACACGTTGTGGGTGGTGGTGGTCGACAGCAGGTCGAGGTAGGAGCCTTGCTTGAGGAACTTGGTGGAGAAGGTTGCGAATGGCCCGAACAGGATCACGCGCTTGCCGTCCAGCACACGGGTGTCCAGGTGCGGTACGGACATGGGCGGTGCGCCAGTCGAGGCGATGCCGTAAGCCTTGGCCATGTGTTGCATGGCGATGTCCTGGTTATCGGTGACCAGGAACGAGCCACCGACCGGGAAACCGGCGTAATCGCGAGCCTCGGGAATGTCGGCTTTCTGCAGCAGCTTCAACGCACCGCCGCCAGCACCGATGAACACGAACTTCGCGTCAGTGGCGTGGGTGGTGCCGTCTTTCAGGTTTTTGTACTCGACGTGCCAGCCGCCGTCTTTGTTGCGGGTGATCTCTTCGACTTCGCTCGACAACTTCAGGTTGAAGTTAGGGCTGGTCTGCAAGGCGGCAACGTACTGGCGAGTCACTTCACCCCAGTTGGCGTCGGTGCCGAGCGGTGTCCAGGTGGCGGCGATTTTCTGGTTGGGATCACGCCCTTCCATCATCAGTGGAACCCACTGCTTGATCTGCGCCTGATCTTCGCTGTACTGCATGCCGGCGAACAACGGGCTGTGCTGCAATGCCTCGTAGCGGGCCTTGAGGAACTTGACGTTATCGTCGCCCCACATGAAGCTCATGTGCGGGGTGGAGTTGATGAACGAATGCGGGTTCTTCAGCACGCCCGAACGGACCTGCCAGGCCAGGAACTGACGGGTTACCTGGAACGCCTCGTTGATCTCGATGGCCTTGCCGATTTCGATCTTGCCGTCTTTGCCATACGGGGTGTAGTTGGACTCGGCCAGGGCCGAATGGCCGGTACCGGCGTTGTTCCAGCCGTTGGAGCTTTCTTCGGCCACAGCGTCCAGGCGCTCGACCATCTGCATCGACCAGCCCGGCTCCAGCTCGTTGAGCCACACGCCCAGGGTGGCACTCATGATGCCGCCGCCCACCAGCAGTACGTCGACGTTCTGGGGCTCTTCGCCATGGGCAGGCATGAGCGTCGTGGACAATGCCAGACCCAGCAGTGCCTTGTTCACTTTCTTAAACATCGGTTACCCCTGTATTTAAAAAACTCAATCCGCCTCCCGCTCTTGGGCGAGTCTGCGTAAAACACCGCACGCACGGTGACATGCCATGAGTTACCGAACTCGAAAGTACGGGGCAGTGAGTACTGGAAAAGATAGTCAGCTATCTATTCCGTAGTCATGTCCCTCCGGAGCCGATTTATTGTTAATTATTGGCGACAGCTACTAGGGGGCACTCTTTATGAACGACCAAGCGGCGCCTGGCGGCGCGGTTACTGCTTTCTAGATGGCTAGAAATATATTGCGGGTTGCGGCACTTGGTCGCGGACGGATAATACCTTAGTCGCATGAAAAATGTTTCATGTAATGGCAGAAATGCCCTGCTTTGTCGCCGTAGCGGGGCACCGTGCCGCTGTAGCCGCAACTGTTTTTTGTAGGAGCGGGCTTGCCAGCGAGTTTTTCGCCCCCGCAACGGCTCGCTGGCAAGCCTCCCTTTTTTGCGCCGCGTCTTGACGCGGCTTGCGCTGCTACAGGGGGAGCGGGGCGCGAGCCAGCCACACCTCGAATTCCGCAGCCGGCATTGGCCGCGCGATCAGGTAGCCCTGGCCCACGTCGCAGCCGGCCTGGCGTACGAACTCATATTGCTCCGGCGTCTCGATGCCTTCGGCAGTGACGTGAAACTTCAAGGCGTGACCCAGCTGGATAATCGCCCGGGTAATGGCCACGTGGGTGGCCGAATGGGGCAGTTCCTGAATAAAGGCACGGTCTATTTTCAAATTATCCACGGGCAGCAGGTGCAGGTAGGCCAGCGATGAATAGCCGGTGCCGAAGTCATCCACGGCGGTGGTCACACCCATGCCTTGCAGCCGGCTGAGTACGCTGCGGGCCAGTTGGCGGCTTTCCAGAAACAGGCTTTCAGTGACTTCCACCTCAAGGGTCCGTGCCGGCAACTGGTAGCGTTGCAGGGCGCGGGTAACGGTGTCGGCGAAGTCGCTGCGTTCTATTTGCGGCACCGCCACGTTGATCGCCACATGGCCCTCAAAGCAGCCACGATCACGCCATTGGCGTATTTGCGCACACACTTGATCCAGCAACCACTCGCCCATGGGCACGATCAGCCCGGTGCGCTCGGCCAGGGGAATGAAGTCGGTGGGCGGAATCAGCCCGGCCACCGGGTCGCGCCAGCGCATCAGCGCTTCGACGCCCATCACCTGGCCGTCCGCCAGGTTCACCTTGGGCTGGTACCACACCTCCAGCTCGTCGCAGTCCAACGCGCGGCGCAAGGCGTGTTCCAGGCTCACGCGCGTCTGCATGTGCAAGGTCATGTGCCGCTGGTAGAAACGATAGTCGTTGCGCCCGGCTTCCTTGGCCGCGTACATGGCGGTGTCGGCATGGCGCAGCAGCGTGTCGGCGCAGGCGCCATCGGCCGGGTACAGGGCCACGCCGATGCTGGCGGTGATCAGCGCCGTGCTGCCATCGAGTTCGAACGCCGGGCGCAAGCTGTCCAGCAAGGCTTGCAGGCGGGCGGTGATTTCTTCCAGGTGGCGGTTGATGGGCAACACGAAGGCAAATTCATCGCCGCCCAGCCGCGCCACCATGTCGCCGGGCCGCAGGGCACGCTGAAAGCGCAGCGTTGCGGCTTGCAGCAGGCGGTCGCCGGTGGGGTGGCCCAGGGTGTCATTGACGGTCTTGAAGCCATCCAGGTCCAGCACCAGCACGGCCAGCTGGCGGCCGTGGGTGCCCGCGGTATCGATGTCCTCGCCCAGGCGGCGGTGGAACAGCACGCGGTTGGCAAGCCCTGTGGTGCTGTCGAAATGCGCCAGGCGTTCCAGGGCGGCCTGGGTCTGCTTGAGCCGGGTAATGTCGTTGGAAATGCCCAGCACGCCCAGCAGTTGCCCGTCTGGGGTGCGCAGGGGGCACTTGGTGGTCAGGTAGGTACGCGGTTCGCCGCGGCGGTGGTGGATGTCTTCGAAACGGTGGGCCTGGCCGCTGATCAGTACCGAGGTGTCGTCATTGTTCTGCTGCAGGGCGTCGGCGGGAATCATGAACTCATCGCGGCGCTTGCCCAGCAAGTCCGCCTCCTGGCGATCCACCGCATTCTCATAAAGCTGATTGCACAGCACCAGGCGGCCCTGGGGGTCGAACATGTAAATCAGCGACGGGGCGTTGTCGACAATGACCTGCAGCATGGCTTTTTGGCGCAGCAGTTCGGTTTCGGCCTCGCGGCGCTGGGAAATGTCGCGCACCACGGCGAAGGTCACCGGTTCACCGTCCAGGCCCATTACGCTCAGGGTCACTTCGGCCGGGAACAGGCTGCCGTCCAGGCGCCGGTGGGTCCATTCGAACCGTTGTACGCCCTTGGCTCTGGCCGCTGACATGACCGCGTCGGCTCGCTCCACTGACGGCGTGCCATCGTCCTGAAACGGCGGCGACAGGTCCAGCGGGCTGATGTTCTTGAACGTGACCGGGTCGCTGAACCCAAAGGTGGCGAGCATCGCCGCGTTGGCCTGGCTGCTGAAACCGTGCTGGTCAAGGATCCATACAGCATCGGGCGAACCCTCGAACAGGCGGCGTAACCGGTCCTCGCTCAGGGCCAGGGACGCGCGCATCACTTTCTGTTCGGCCATCTGGCGCTTGAGCTCCAGGTTGCGCCGCGACACTAGGCGCTGGCTGATGCCCACCTGCACCGCCAGCAGGCCAAGCAACACAATGGCGCCCAGGCACAACCAGGCCAGGGGGGTTTCCCAGGGTTGGACGCCTTGGGGGCCACCGGTCGTGCCGATCAGGCCAACCAGCAACAATGCCGCCACCAACAGGTAGCGGGTGCCGGGGCAGCGGAGCAGGTCGCTCATGGTTTTCTGGGTCATCGATTGCCGGCCTACCGATTCAAGTCACGACGTCCTGTCCTACAGCGCCGTATTGGCGCAGGTTTGCATGCAAGGCATATCGGACGGCGAGGCGCAAGGTTGAGGGCAGGGCCGTTAAATCGGACGAGGTGCAACGGCCTGATCCGGCAAGCTGCACTGGTCCCCGTTGACGCTCGTGCAAAATGCACGGCAGATGCGCGGCTAACTCCTTGTTTTTAAAGAAGACCGTCCTTGGCCCGAAGGCTGCAATGCACTGGCTGAGAAACATCGGGGCATACCCCGCGGAGGTCACCGTGAGTATTATCTGTCTGATCAAAGGCTGTGAATGGATGGCTTGCCCGCTGCAACTGCCGGGCATGGCATTGATGACCTGCGAGCGCTGTGAACGCTGCGGCGCCTTGCGTTACCACAGCACTGTTGTCCAGTAGCCTGCGGGCAGATGAAACCTTGGTCAGTTTGGCCAATTTGAAATGAAATCTGCCGGGCGCAACGGTACTCTCCAGAGCCTTCCTGTCTCAAACCGGATACCTGCGCGCATGCTTGCCCCTGCTGACGGTCTGCCCAGCCAGAACCGTATTCCCGCCGTCATTGCCATCTCCCTGGCCGTGGGCATGGCCACGCTGGACACGGCCATCGTCAACACCGCCTTGCCGACCCTGGCCAGTGGCATCGGTACCGACTCCGCTTCCGTCATCTGGGTCGTCAACGCCTACCAGTTGGCCATGGTGGCGACCATTCTACCGTTTGCGTCCTTGGGTGAAGTGCTGGGCCACCGCCGGGTGTACCTGGGCGGCTTGCTGGTGTTTGTGCTGTCTTCGCTGGTGTGCGGCCTGGCCTGGTCGCTGCCCTCGCTGGCCATTGCCCGTGTGGTGCAAGGGCTGGGCGCGGCGGCGATCATGAGCGTCAACACCGCACTGATCCGTTTTATCTACCCCTCGACAATGCTCGGACGGGGCATGGGCTATAACTCGCTGGTGGTGGGGCTGGCCTTTACCCTTGGGCCCACGGCGGCGTCGGCGATTCTGTCGGTGGCCAGTTGGCACTGGCTGTTCCTGGTCAACGTGCCGCTCGGCCTGCTGGCCGTGGTGCTGGCCCAGCGCAACCTGCCTGAAATCGAGCGCGCCGGGCATGACTTTGACCGGGTGGCGGCGGTGCTGTGCGCCGGCCTGTTCGGTTTTCTAGTGCTGGGCCTGGGGACCACGGTGCACGGCGCCAGCGCACTGCTGACTGGCCTAGAACTGTTGGTGGCGCTGGTGTGCGGTACCTTGCTGATTCGCCGTCAGGCCGGGCACCCGGCCCCCATGCTGGCCCTGGACCTGTTCCGGCGTCCGCTGTTTGCGCTGTCTTCGGCCACCGCCATTTGTGCGTTCAGCACCCAGGGCCTGGCGTTCGTGGCGTTGCCGTTCCTGCTGCAGAATGTGCTGGGGCACAGCCAGGTCGCCACCGGCTTCCTGATGACGCCGTGGCCGGCCCTGGTGGCGCTGATTGCGCTGGTGGCCGGGCGTCTGGCCGACCGTTTTTCGCCGGGGCTGCTGGGCGGTATCGGCCTGTTGGCCCTGAGCATCGGCATGGCCTCGCTGGCCCTGCTGGGCAGCCAGGCATCGACGTTCGACATAGGCTGGCGCATGGCGCTGTGCGGCGCCGGTTTCGGCTTCTTCCAGTCGCCCAACCTGAAGGCGCTGATGACCAGTGCACCGGCCAACCGCAGCGGCGGTGCCAGTGGCATCGTCGCCACCTCGCGGCTGTTGGGCCAAACCCTTGGCGCGTCGCTGGTGGCCCTGTGTTTTCACGCGTCCATCAGCAGCGGGCCGCAATGGGCGTTGTGGCTGGGCTGTGCCTTTGCTCTGGCGGGCAGCATTGCCAGCGGCGCGCGGGTGTTGCAGGTAGGCGGTGGTTTTCGCTGAACCCCGCGTTTACCCGTGCGATTGAGTTGTGAGCAGGGCTGTAGCGGTGCGACAATCGATCTTTCCTCGCCGCTCAGGATCAGGCACAGCGAATGGATCAGCGGGCACGCCAGTACCAACAGGACGTATTCATCGCCGAACAGGTGCGCAACGATCAACTGCAGCAGTTGTTTCGCCAGTCGGGCTCGGCGGTGTTCGGCAGTTACCTGGCCGCGGTCATGCTCAGTTGGCTGTGTTGGGGCCGTTTCGATCACCAGGTGGTGGGGTGGTGGCTGGGATTGCTCAGCGCCTCGACCCTGCTGCGCACCAGCCTGTTCGTGCGTTACTTTCGCAGCGTGCAAAGCGAGCGCATCCCTGGCCGCTGGGAATGGCAATACTGGAGCACGCTGGCGTCATCGGCGGCCATCTGGGGCGTGGGCGCACTGGCGGTGATGCCGCCCGACGACCTGCTGGCCCAGGCGCTGGTGATGCTGTTTGCCGTGGGCATGTCGGTGAGCGCGGTGTCCTGCTACTCGGCCTATCGCCACATGACGGTCATGTCGATTCTGTTGGTGCTGCTGCCCAGCACGGTTTGGCTGCTGCTGCAGGATTCGACCATCCAGGTGGGCATGGCCCTGGCAGCCCTGGTGTTCGCCTTCTTCGTGGCGCGCGCCACGCAAAAACTGTCCGAGGCGTTGGAACGGGCCTATCGGCTGAGCCATGAGATGGAGCGGGCCCACAGCATTTCCACCTACGCGGCGCAGACAGACGAACTGACGGGGCTGAAAAATCGACGGGCCTTCTTCGAGCACGGCCACCAGTTGTTCACCTATTGCCAGCATCAGCGTGTGCCGCTATGCGCGGTGATGCTGGACATGGACCATTTCAAGCACATCAACGACACCTACGGTCACCAGGCCGGTGACGAGGTGCTGCGCCAGATCGGTCGGGTCATCAGCGGCTCGTTGCGCGCCACCGACATTCACGGCCGCCTGGGCGGCGAAGAGTTCGCCGTGCTGTTGCCCGACACCTCGCTGGCGCAGGCACAGGGCATTGCCGAGCAATTGCTGCGCACCATTGCCGACCTGCGCCCGCTACCGGTGTACCGTATTACCGCAAGCCTGGGCGTGGCTGAAGTGGAAGGCAGCGGCCAGGACCTGCACAAGCTGATCAACAACGCCGACAAGGCCCTGTACCGGGCCAAGGCCCAGGGCCGCAACCAGGTGGTGATTGCCGAGCCGGCCTGAGCCCCCATTGGCCACGACCGCTTTCCGACCGAAGGGCGCCTGGCCCGCGCAGACGCATGCGGCGAAGGCATATTGCCAGCTGTATAGTGGCGCGATGTTTGCCTTGGCACTGATCATGAGCTACCTGCGCCCGCTGTGGTTTCCGCTGTTGTTGATGTGCCTGTGCACCCAGGTTGCCGCCGACGAACGCACGCTGCGGGTATTGGCGTGGCCGGGGTATGCCGACAGCGACCTGGTGGCGGTGTTCGAGCAGCGCCAACACGTGCGGGTGGAAGTGACGCTGGTGGGCAGCGACGAAGTCTTGCGCAGCAAGATGGCCGAGCATCAGGGTGCCGATTTCGACGTGATCGCCGCCAACACTGCTGAGGTTCATCGCTATGCCGGCCTTGGCCTGTTGCAGCCGCTGCGCCCCGAACGCATTGCCAATACGTCGCGCCAGTTGCCCCGGTTTCGCGACTATGCGCGCATCCCCGACATTCGCGTGGGTGACCAGGTGTACGCCATTCCCTACGTGTGGTCGGACATGGGCCTTATCTATGACCGTCATCAGTTCGTCCAGCCGCCCGACTCCATTGCCAGCCTGTGGGACCCGAACCTGCAGGGGCGGGTGCTGGCCTTCAACACCAGCAATCACAATTTTTCCCTGGCCAGCCTGGCGCTGGGGGGCGACCCGTTTGTCATCCGCTCGCAGGATTTCGCCCACGTCAGCGAAAAGCTCATTGACCTGCGCCGCAACGTCCTGACGTTCTATTCGTTGCCGGAGGAGGCCGCCGAGCTGTTCCGCTCGCACAAGGTGGCCCTGGTATTTGCCAACTACGGTCGCCAGCAACTCAAGCAGTTGCAGGACGCCGGTGCCGACGTGGGCTACGTGGTCCCGCGTGAGGGCGCACTGGCCTGGCTCGATTGCTGGGCCGTCAGCCGCAAGGCGCAAGACCCGGCCCTGGCCTACAGCTGGATCAACTACATGCTCGAACCCCAGGTCAGCCTGGCACTGAGCCAGCGCCAGGCGCTGAACAACACCCTGCATGAGCCCGAGGGCCAAGCCAGCAGCCAGCCGCTGATCTGGCTGCGTCCGGTCGAGGATGACGGCCGTCGCGCGGCGCTGTGGCAACGCATTGTGTCGGGCGAGCGTGCGCCGTTGCAGGAGGCGCCATGAAATTCGGCATCGCCTTCAAGCTCGGCAGCCTGCTGGCGCTGTTCGGCATGCTGCCCGTGGGCCTTGCCGGCTACTCCATCTACAGCAGCAGCCGCGAGGTTCTGCTGCAGGCGGCTGAGCGCGATCTGCTGGCGTCGGTGCGGGTCATGGGGCGCAACCTCGACGGCAACCTGCACGTAATTGCCCAGGATGCCGTCATGCTCAGCAATGGCCCGCGGGTTCAAGACCTGAACAGCCTTTCGGGCCCGCAGCAGCGCCAGCACGTGGAGGACGACCTGGCGCAGTCGTTCCGGGCCATGTTGCTCACGCACCCCGACTACATGCAGATCCGCCTGATCAGCGCCAGCGACCACGGCCTGGAATGGGTGCGCCTGGACCGCGACGGCGCGGATCTTGCGCGGGTGCAGGATAACGATCTGCAGGAAAAGGCCCATTTTGCCTATACCTTCGAGACGTTGCGTCTGGCGCCTGGGCAAGTGCGCGTGTCCCCCATTGTCATCAACCATGAGCAGGGTGCCCATTCCGGCCTGGGCAAGCCCACCTTGCATGTGTCCACACCGGTGGCCGATGCCGCCGGCAAGGTGTTTGCCCTGGTGGTGATCAACGTCGACCTGGACCAGCTGTTCATGCAACTGCAAGCCGACTTGCCCAGTCAGTACCAGGTGTATTTGAGCAACCGCTGGGGCGACCTGCTGGTGCACCCCGACCCGCAGCGCACCTTCGGCTTCGATCGCGGCCGGCGCTTCTTCCTCCAGAACGAGTTCCCCGAGGTGGCACAATTGGTGGACAGCGCCGGCCCTGACAGCGTGATCAGCCGCGATGTGGAGCCGCAGGTGCAGGACCGGCCCGTGGCGGCCTTCGTCAGGTTGTCCAGCAACGCCGAGGTGGCCGAGCCGTTCGTGGTGTTAGGCCTGGGGCTGCCGCAAAGCGTGGTGCTGGCCCAAGCCTCGCGGGCGGGCTCTACCATTGGCCATATCGCGCTGTTTTTCGGCCTGCTGGCGGTGGTGGCGGCGTTCCTGGCCTCACGCGCACTGATTCGACCGCTGCGCAAGATGACCGACGCAGTGGAGCTGTTTGCCCGCGAGCGCACCATCACCACCTTGCCGGAGCGTGACGACGAACTGGGCGTGCTGGGTAACAGCTTTCGCAGCATGAAGCAGGAAATCCTCAACCAGCTCGACGACCTGACCCGCAGCCGCGCAGCGTTCGAGCACCTGGCCCGGCACGACCCGCTGACCAACCTGCCCAACCGGCGCATGTGCTTCGAGCGCCTGGAACTGGCCCTGGCCGCTGCCCGCCGCAGTGGCGAGCCATTTGCCCTGGTGTTTGTAGACCTCGACCATTTCAAGGCCATGAACGATGAATACGGCCACCGCTTTGGCGACCAGGTGCTGCGTGCGGTGGCCGCGCTGTTGAGTTCCGCCAGTGGCGTACCCGACAGCGTGTCGCGGCTGGGCGGCGACGAGTTCGTGATCTTCCTGCAGGGCACCACCGAGCCCAAGCGGGTCGTCACCCTGCTGGAGCGCCTGCACAAGAGTTTCCAGCTGCCCCTGTACATTGACGGCCGCCGTGTGCAGGTGCATGCCAGCATGGGCGTCAGCCGCTTCCCCGGTGATGGCGAAGACATCGAAACCCTGGTGCAGCAGGCCGACCACGCCATGTACCAGGCGAAAAGCAACGGCCGCAACCGCTACTCCCTTGGCGAAGCCTGACCCCACCCTTGGAGCTGCCGTAAGGCGTAGGGCTGCTCATTGGCGATGCCGGCGGTGAGGCCATCGGCACGGCCCTTGTCCAGCAGGCCGGCGGCCAGGGTGGCGGTGCTGCACAGCAGCAGCGTGGCAAGCAGGGGCAAACTGTGGGAGCAGTGGAGGCTTAAGGGAATCAGCTGCCCTGCAACGGCTTGGCATCTTCGAAGAAGTAGTCCTGCCACGACGCCGGTTTGTGCTTGATGGCGCCTACGCGGTACATGAACTCGGCCAGCGGGTAGGTGTTCTTCGGGTTGATGGTGAACTCAAAGCGCGGGTTGCTGATGATCTTCAGCAACTCTGCACGGTCGATGTTGGCGTGGGTGACGCGAATGTAGGTGTCGGCGGCGCCGGCCTTGTCTTTCTGGATGTAGTCGGCGGCCTCGGTCAACGCCTCGATGAAGGCATGGTAAGTCTTGGGGTTCTCGTTGCGGAACTTCTCGGTGGCGAACAGCACCGTCGGCGAGTTGGGCCCTAGCAGGTCGTAGGTGTCGAGCACGGTGTGCACGCCCGGCTTGGCCAATTCCTGCTCCTGGAACGGCGGGTTGGAGAAATGGCCCGTTACTTCGGTACCGCCGGACGTAATGCTGGTGGCCGCATCGGGGTGGGGCAGGTTGACCGAGTACTGATCCAGCCTGGCGTAGTCCTTGTCACCCCACAGCTTGGCCGAGGCGTATTGCAGGTAGCGCGACTGCACCGACACGCCCACCGCCGGCACGGCAATGCGGTCCTTGGCGGTGAAGTCGGCGATGGTCTTGACGTTGGGGTTGTTGCTGACCAGCAAATACGGGAAGTTGCCCAGCGAAGCCACTGCCTTGACGTTCTGGCGGCCGTAGGTACGGTCCCAGATGGTCAGCAGCGGGCCGACACCGGCACCGGCGACGTCCACCGCCCCGGCCAATAGCGCATCATTGACCGCCGAGCCACCGGACAGCTGAGTCCAGTCCACCTTGATGTCCAGGCCTTCCTGCTGACCGTATTTCTCCACCAGATGCTGGTCACGCACCACATTGAGCAGCAGGTAGACCACGCCGAACTGCTCGGCGATACGTAACTGACCCTCGGCCTGGGCGGCGCTCGGCATCACCAGGCAGCCCGCCATTAACGACAGGCCCAGTCCCAGGGCGGTGGTCAGTGTGCTCAGGCGAGGGCGCTGGGGGGTGGGTGCGGCCATGGTGGGTATACCTTGCTGTAAGCGAGTAAGAGCGCTGACGATATAGGTATATCAAGCTTCGTTTAAATCACTTTTGGTTATAACTTATAACCTTGCCGTAAGCCTTCGGCTGCCTGGCCCGATGGCCTGGTGCAGGGCAAAATCAGCAGCGGCGATTCGGTGGAGCCGTGGCGGACATACCGCTGACCGGCTAGCCGCTGGCGCAGGCTACGCTGGCCCTGAGCCTCGCTGAAGATGTCCAGCGTACTCCGGGGTCAACGCAGCCTGGCGGCTGCAGACGCCGTACAGCGATCGGGGACGATCAGTGTGGTGCGCGGGGGATGGTCTTCAGCAGGTCTTCGGGGGTGATATGCCCCACCACGTTCTTGTTGCTGCCCAGTTGCGGCAGGTCGAGGATGTGGCCCTTCATCTTGCCGATGATGTGCATTTCGCACGGCTTGCAGTCGAACTTCAACGTCAGCACTTCATCGCCTTGAATCAGTTGCATCGGCGCGACCTTGGTGCGTACACCGGTGACGCCCTTGGCCTGCTTGGGGCACAGGTTGAAGGAGAAACGCAGGCAGTGCTTGGTGATCATCACCGGCACTTCGCCCGGCTCTTCGTGGGCTTCATAGGCCGCATCGATCAGCTTCACGCCGTGGCGGTAGTAGAAGTCACGGGCCTTCTGGTTGTAGACGTTGGCCAGGAACGACAGGTGCGACTCGGGGTACACCGGCGCCGGGTTGGTCTCGGCCTTGCGGCCGCCACGGGGGTGGGCGGCGACGCGGGCGTCGGTCAGCGCTTCAATCACCTCGCGGCGCAGGGCCTTGAGCTGCGAGTTGGGGATGAAGTACGCCTGCGGCGCATCCAGCTTGATGTCGGTGGCGTGGTACTGGGTGGTGCCCAGTTGGCCCAGCAGGTCGTGCAGTTGCTCCAGGGCCTGCTCCGGCTTGTTGGCGGCACCGAACGGGCCGTCCAGGGCGACGCTGGCGCTGATGCCTTCCTCGCTGGTGGCGGTCAGTTCCAGGCGCTGCTCACGCAGTTGTGCCTTCCAGTTCAGGCCAATGCGGCGCTCGGAGGAGGTCTTCAACAGCGCCTGTTGCCAGTTGTGGTCCAGGTTGCGGTTCAACGGATGGTTGGGGCGCGCCTTGTACAGGTCGGCCGGCATCTCGTTGGGTTCCACGCGGTAGCGGTAGCGCTTTTCACCGTCTTCCTCGAACTCGCCCTTGGGCTCGGCGATGTTGGCACGGAAACCCACCACTTCACGCTTGATCTGCACGTTCAGGCCGTCACCGTTGGTCAACGGCTCATGGGTGACCACTTGCAGGTCGCGCTTGCCGACTTTCTCCACCACGCCCACGGCCAGGCCGGTGAAGGTCGGAGTGTCGAAGGCGCCGATATCGACCTTGCGGTCGGTGACGAAATAGTCGGTGCTGCCACGGTGAAAGGTTTTGTCCGGGTCGGGCACGAAGAAGTGTGCGGTACGGCCGCTGGAGGCACGAGCCAGGTCCGGGCGGCCTTCCAGGATGTCATCCAGGCGCTGACGGTAGTAGGCAGTGATGTTTTTCACATAGCCCATGTCCTTGTAGCGGCCTTCGATCTTGAACGAGCGCACGCCGGCTTCCACCAGGGCGCGCAGGTTGGCGCTCTGGTTGTTGTCCTTCATCGACAGCAGGTGCTTCTCGTAGGCCACCACACGGCCCTGGTCATCCTTGAGCGTATAGGGCAGGCGGCAGGCCTGGGAGCAATCGCCACGGTTGGCGCTGCGGCCGTTCTGGGCGTGGGAGATGTTGCACTGGCCGGAAAAGGCCACGCACAGGGCGCCGTGGATGAAGAACTCGATGGCGGCATCGGTTTCATCGGCAATGGCGCGAATTTCCTGCAGGTTCAGCTCGCGGGCCAGTACCAACTGCGAGAAACCGGCCTGGTCGAGAAACTTGGCCCGGTCCAGGGTACGGATGTCGGTCTGGGTGCTGGCGTGCAGCTCGATGGGCGGAATATCCAGCTCCATCACGCCCAGGTCCTGGACGATCAACGCGTCGACGCCGGCATCGTACAGTTGGTGGATCAGCGTACGAGCTGGCTCCAGCTCGTCGTCGTGGAGGATGGTGTTGATGGTGGTGAACACGCGGGCGTGGTAGCGCCGGGCGAATTCCACCAGGCGGGCGATATCGGCCACCTCGTTGCAGGCGTTGTGCCGCGCACCGAAGCTCGGGCCGCCGATGTACACGGCGTCGGCGCCATGCAGGATGGCCTCGCGGGCGATTTCTACGTCGCGGGCAGGGCTGAGCAATTCCAGGTGATGCTTGGGTAGGGACATGTTTTTTTAGTCAGGCTTGGCACGGTCAAGGCGTGCATTGTAGCCGTGAAATGGCTGGGGGGCACTCATTCGGCGCAACCGGGCGGCGTTATCAGCCCTTCGCCGCCATTGCCGTCACTTCTACCCGCATGCCTTGCACCGCCAACGCCGCCACACCCACGGCAGCACGCACCGGCCACGGCTTGGCGAAGAACCGCTGGTACACGGCGTTGAACGCAGCGCGGTCAGCCATGTCGGTGAGGTAGATGGTCAGGTGCATCACCCGGTCCATGCCGCTGCCGGCGCGCTCCAGCGCCAGCTTCAGGGCCTGCAGCGTGCACTCGCTCTGGGCCGTGATGTCGCCCAGTTCCAGGCTGCCGTCGGCACGGGTGGGGATCTGGGTGGATACCAGGATGCCATTGAAGCCGGCAACGTCGGAAGAAATGGAATCGGCGTCCGGGTCGGGCAGGAAGATCACGGCCGGGTCAGTCATGGAAAGCTCTCTGTGGCGAAGGTAAAGGAGGTTTAGCCCGGCACCTTAACGCCAACGGAGCGCTCAGCCAACCTTCTCGGCCATCGAGCCGCCCAGCACATACAGCGTGCCGCCCACCACCAGGAACGCCGCCAGCACATAGAACATCGCCGCCGGAGCCAGGTACATCAAGGCCAGGCCACACACCACCGGGCCCAGGGCGCCGCCCAGGTTGGACAGGTTCTGCGCCGCGTAATACATGCCGCGCAGGTGCATCGGCGCAATGCGGTCGATGAACATGTACTCGGCGGGAAACACGATGATCTCGCCCAGGGTAAACACCAGCATGGCCAGCGCCCAGGCCGTCAGGCTTTGCGCCAGGGAGAAACCCACCAGGCCCGCCAGGAACAGTGCAAGGCCGGCGATCAGCCAGCGGGTCAGGCGTCGTGAATCGATATGCTTGCCCACCCCGTACTGCAGGCAGATCACCACCGCGGCATTGACCGCCAGCACGGTACTGATCACCGAATACACCCGCTGGGCATCCGTGGTCAGCACCAGGTACTGGGACAAATAGGCGGTGAACTGGCCGAACACCACGGCGCTGAGGATGCCGCCGAAGGTGAAGCACACCAGGCGGCGGTCCTTGAGCAACACCTTGCCGACGCTGACGAAGGAAAACGCCGGGGTGCCCGGGCTGACGCTGCGCACATGGCGGTCACCATACAGGCCGTACACCCCGAGAAACGCCACACCGAGCAAGGCCGACACCACGAACGGCAGGTGCAGGCTGAGGTTCGACAGGCCGGCGCCGATGAAAGGCCCCACGGCGTAGGCGATGTTGATCAAGGTGTAGCGCAGAGAAAACACCCGGCCTTGCTCGCCGTCGGGCAGCAAGCGGCCGAAACTGGCCTTGGCCACCACGTCGATCACGGAGTAGGCAAAGTTGAATAGCACCAGGAACAGGAAAAACACCGGCAGGCTCGACGTCAGCCACATGCCGATGAACCCGGCGATGAAGCAGCCGGTAAACCCCAGTATCAGGCCATAGGGGCTCAGACGATCAGTGAGGTAGCCGCCATACAGGCTCAGCACCGAGCCTGCGATCAGCGCGCCGCCGATCAGCGCACCCACGCTGGACACGTCCAGCCCGTAGCCGGAGGTCAGGAACAAGACCAGGTAGGGCAGGGTGATTGCCCGGCCCAGTGTCAGCAGCAACGCGCTGGCCAGCAGCAGGTTGACCGAAAGGGGGTAGTGCCTGAGGGTGGCTAGCATGCGTCGTCCTGACAGCGTCCAATAAATCCATGCTATCACGTGTAGCCGCGGCGCAACCCCGGAGCTGCCGCGATCGGCCCGACACCGCCGAAGGTCCTGCGAACCGCTACCCGTGCACCAGCGCCACGGAGAAGAACAGCACCAGGATCGCGGCCAGGGTTAGGTGAACATTCATGTCAGTGCATCCATCGCAAAAAGAAGATGAACGCAGCTTATTAACCTTCAGGCATGAACAATAAATTGATCATGCCAATTCGTACTATTGCCGCGATTGATGGGCATAAGCCGGCGCCAATGTGCGCACGCCGATGGCGAAGCATGCCAGGGCCAGGGCTGCGCACCCCAGCATGACCATGGCCATGGCCCGCGGCGAATGGCCGTCGTAGAAATGCCCTACCAGGAAGCCAGCCGCTGCGCCGCCGGCCATCTGGATGGCGCGCAGCAGGGCGGCGCCGGAACCGGCGGTGTGCTGCAGGTCTTCCAGCGAGGCATGGGTGGCGTTGGGCATCACCAGGCCGGTGCACAGGTTGCTCAGCACCACCAGGCTCGCCAGGCCCAGCAGCGGGGGGCTGGCCTGGGTGGAGAACAGCACCAGGCCTACGCTGCAAGCCAGGCTGGCCACAAGGCTCAGGCCGATGACCCGCGCCTCGCCCCAGCCATGGCGCACCAGCAGGCCGTTCAGCCACGAGCCGGCCAGGGTGCCCAGCGCGGTCACTGCGAACAGCAAGGCGAAGGCCTGGCTGCTCATGCCCAGGCCTTCCATGAACACCAGGGGCGAGGCGGTGATGTAGGCGAACATGCCGGCAAAGTTCAGCGCCAGGATCAGCGCGCACACCACAAAACGACGGCTGCGCAGCACTTGGGCATAAGTGGCGATCAGTGCCTGACGGCGGCGTGCCACAGGCGGATGGGACTCCTTCAACGCCAGCTTGGCGCTGACCAGCATCAATACCCCGGCCAGGGCCAGCACGGCATAAATGGCGCGCCAGTCGCCGATGGCCAGGATGCCTGCGCCCAGCAGCGGGGCCAGCAGCGGCGCGACGTTGTTGATGGCCACCAGGGTGCTTTGCAGCGAGCGCCCTTCGACGCCTGTGAATGCATCGCGCACGATGGCCACCGGCATGGCCGCGGCAGCACCGGCGGCCGCGCCTTGCAGCAGGCGGCTGACCAACAGCACGGTCATGTCGGGTGTCAGCGCACAGGCCACGCCGGCCAGGGTGAACAACGCCAGGCCGGCAAACAGGATGGGCAGGCGGCCGATACGGTCGGACAGCGGCCCGAACAGCAACGGACCCAGGACAAAACCGAGGATGAATAAGGTAATGGTTTGCGCCGACGTGGCGGAATCGCTGTGCAGCGCGGTGCCGATCTGGTTGATGGCGGGCAGCGCCATGTCGGTGGACAACGGCGGCAAGGCGGTACAGGCGCCCAGCAGCAGGGTGTGACGCCAAGGGGCGTGAGGTGTTTTCATCCGAAGGCTCTGGTCTGGGGCGGGCACGCCGACAGGGGATCGTAACCAAGCGCGTCTGGCCATGCCAATGAAATGTAGCCGCTGCCGCAACGCTGCGCTGGCCCTGTGCTTCGCTGCAGGTCTTCAGGGTTCACACAGGCCAGCGCAACCTGGCGACAGCGGCTACAGGCGCGCAGCCATTGGCTATATACTGGCCGGCCCCGCGCTCTACGCACCTGCCGAGACCCCCATGCCGGACACCCGCGCCCGATTCATTGAAGGCTCCCTGGCCCGTCACGTCCTGGCCATGGTCAGCGCCAATGCCTTGAGCCTGCTGGCGGTGTTCCTGGTCGATATCCTCACACTCGTGTACGTATCGCGCTTGCAGGACCAGCGCTTGCTGGCCGCGGTCGGCCTGGCCAAGACGCTGCTGTTCGTCAACGGCGCCTTTGCGTCCGGGGTAGTCATCGCCGCGGGCGCAGTGCTGTCCGAACGCATTGGCAAACACGTCAGCCAGCGCCTGGCACGCCTGGTGCTGCACCTATTGCTGATGGCCGTGCTGGTGGCGGCGCTGATCGCCGGGGTGGAGTGGTTGTGCATGGCGCCCCTGGCCCGGTGGCTGGGCGCCGACCCGGAGGCCTACCTGATGGCCCGCGGTTTTATCTGGATGACCCTGGCGGCCAGTGTGCCGGCCGCGGCCGTGCAGATGTGCGCGCAAATCCTCCGCGCCCAGGGCCACGGTCGCCTGGCGCTGGGTGTGCTGGTGAGTGGGGCGGCCACCTTGGCGCTGGCCGACCCGCTGCTGATTTTCGCCCTGGGCCTGGGCGTCGAAGGCGCCGGCCTGGCCTACGCCGTGTCGACGATGGTGGCGACGGGGGTGGGCCTGGTGCTGGTGAAGCGCCATTTTGGCCTGTCGCTGCGTTTCAGCGGGCGGCTGTTTCGCCTGCACACAGGCCGCGTGGCGCGCATTGCCGTGCCGGCGATGCTGGGCAACCTGGCCATGCCGGTGGGCATCACCTACCTGATGGTCACCGTGGCCGCCCTGGGCGCCTCGGCCCTGGCCGGTATGGCGGTGGTGGACCGGGTGTTGCAACTGGGCTATTGCGTGTACTTTGCCTTGCCCGCGGCCGTGGTGCCGGTGATTGCCCAGAACCTGGGGGCCGGCTGTCCTGCCCGTGCACGCCAGGCCATCGCCTTTACAGGCAAGCTGGTGGTCCTCTATGGTGTGTCGCTGTGGCTGGTACTGATGCTGGTTGGGTCGGCCATTGCCGATTACTTTCAACTGGTGGGTGAGGGCAGGGCGATGTTCCTGGCGTTCAGCCATTTCGGTGCAGGCCTGTGGGTCGTGTTTGGCCTGGACTTCGTCGCCCAGTCGGTGTTCCTGACCCTGGGCCGCGCCTGGTGGGTGCCTACCTTTGGTTGGTTGCGGGGCACCCTGGGCTCCATTCCTTTCATCTATACCGGCGTGCACTGGCTGGGCGGCAGCGGGGCCCTGATGGGCATATGGACAGGCAATGCCGTGGTGGCGCTGCTGGCAATTTTCACGGCCATGGGCGCGGCGCGGCGCTATTTCCGCCCGCCCGCACGGTCGTCGGTCAATGGATTTCTACAGTGATGGACAGTCGTAACGAAGTGGATGAGGCGCCTGCGCCAAAGCGTCGCCGCGCCCCCAAGGGTGAAATGCGTCGCATGGCCTTGCTCGACGCCGCCACGCAAGTGTTCGCCAGGGATGGCTACCAGAATGCGTCGATGCGTGATGTGGCCGATATCGCCGGCATCACCACGGTGGGCCTGCTGCACCATTTTCCCAACAAGGTGGCACTGCTCAAGGCGTTGCTCGACCGTCGCGATCAGCGAATCGTGGAACGCTTTGGGGAGCTGGACACGGCGCCGACTTTGGAAGGCTTCCTGCGTTTTCTGCGCATGAGCATGGGCTTCAGCGTGGAGGATGCCAGTGAATGCCAGGCAGCCTTGATGATCAACGTCGAGAGCCTGTCAGACAAACACCCGGCGTTCCCCTGGTTTCAGGAAAAGTTTGAAGTGGTGCACGGCCATGCCCGGTCTCACCTGGCGTCGCTGGTGGCCAGCGGTGCCATTCGCGCCGACGTGGACATCAAGTCCCTGGCGCTGGAGCTGTTCTCGGTGATGGATGGCTTGCAGATCCAGTGGCTCAGGGGCCGGGAAAGCGTCGACGTGATGCAGGTGTTCGAGCTGTACCTGAGGCGCCTGGCCAAGGACTTGAGAGCGGATGATCAGGCTCTTCCCTGAGCCTGATCGCACCGCTTAGTAGGTTTGCGAGGTCGAGACCTGGACGGCTTTCTGAACCGGCTTGGGCAGCGGGTTGCTGTCGCTGGTGGTCAGTTGCTCGGCGTACAGCGTGGTCAGGGTCTGGCTCAGCGATAGATCAGCGGAGCTGGTGCCCACGCGGATCTTGTACTTGCCGGCATCCACGTTCCAGCTGTCGCTGCTCTGCACGTAGTAGGCCAGTGAACGCGAATCCACCGGGATGCTCACGGTCTTGCTTTGGCCAGCCTTGAGGTACACCTTGGTGAAGCCCTTGAGTTCCTTGATGGGGCGATCTACCGCCGGGTTCACCGGTTGCACGTACAGCTGGGCCACTTCATAGCCCGCCTTGCTACCGGTGTTGGTCACGGTGAACTTGACGTTCACGGTGGCACCCGGGGTCAGCACATTGCTCGACAGTTTCAGGTCGCTGTAGCCGAAGGTGGTGTACGACAGACCGAAACCGAACGGGTAGAGCGGCTTGGTGTTGTTCTTGTCATATGCACGGTAGCCCAGGTACAGGCCTTCGCTGTAGGTCATCTCGGTCAGCGCGTTGTCGCCACGGTACTGCGCCGGGTCCGGGTAGGAGGCGTAGCTGGCGTTGTCCTCGATCTGCTTGTCGATGGTGATCGGCAGCTTGCCCGACGGGTTGACCTTGCCGTATAGAATCTCGGCCAGGGCCTGGCCGCCTTGTTGGCCCGGCAACCAGGCTTCCACGGTAGCGCCGACTTTCTTCGCCCATGGCTGCATGTTGGCGATGCCGCCACCGTGCATCACCACGATGGTGTTGGGGTTGGCCTTGGCCATGTTGGTGATCAGGTCGGCCTGCTGGTCAGGCAAGTCCCAACCGTGGTCCGAACCTTCGCCTTCGTTTTCGTAGTTGGTGCCCACGGCAACCACCACGGCGTCGTAGTTGGCCAGGTCAGCCGGTGCGCGCATCGCCGCCCAGCTCATCTGCACGCCTGCCAGGCCGCCCAGTGCCGGGGTGAAGTTGCCTGCGGTGCGCTGGTACTCAAGCTTGACGGTGTAGGATTTGCCTGCGGTGAGCGCAGCGGTCTGGCCAGAGGTGACCAGGGCGTTGACTACATCGCTGGAGTACGCCACGCCATCGCTCTGCAGCACCAACTGATCGTTGACCCACAGTTTGTACGGGCCGTCGGCGCGCACCTTGAACACTTGCGGGCCGGTGACGGTGGGTTTGATCACGCTGGTGAAGCGCGCCGAGAACGCACCGGCCGTCGGCGTGAAGCCCGACACCGCCGTGGTGCCGGCGTCGGTGACGTTGGTGCTGGTGGTCCAGTTCAGGTTCACGCCCGGTTCCACGCGGGTCAGCGCCGGGTCACCGGAGAAAGTGGTGTTGCTGTAGTACTCGGCTTTCACGCCGCTGTTGCTGATGTCGCTTTTGCCAGTTGATGGCTGGTACCACACCGAGGCCTTGGGGTTCAGGCTCAGGGCCGGCAGGTAGGTGACGTTGCTGGCGCTGGAGGCCAGTTGCTGCAGGCCGCTGAGTTCTGTGACGTAGCTGTTGGGCGGCGAGTTGGCGGTGCCGAACGGCGAGCCTGGCGCTTCCAGGGCCCAGTCGCCGATTACGGCGATCTTGGCGGTCTTGGCCAGTGGCAGCAGCGGGGCGCCGGCGCTGGTGTTTTCGTTGCGCAGCAGCACCATGGCTTCGCGCGCCGCGTCCAGGGCCGCAGTGGCGCCGTATTCGGTGTGCACCAGGGTCTGGGCGGTGTTCATGTTTTCCTGGCGGTCGTAGCTGACCACGGCGCGCAGGTTGCGCTTGGCCTTGTCGTCGATGACGTTCTGGGTCAGTTGGCCGCTCCACAGGTACGGCATCAGATTGGCTTCGGTGAACTGCAGGCCAGACGGCATGTCCAGGTCGGTGCCGGCCCAGGCGCCCTTGAAAGCGTCGTGGATGGCGTTGAAGTCGCTGATCACGCTGCCCTGGTAGCCCCATTCACCCTTGAGGATCTCAGTGATCAGGTGGTGGTTTTCGCAGGCGAAGTCGTCATTGATCTTATTGAAGCCGCACATGATGGTGGCCACGTTGGCGTTCTTGACCAGTGACTCGAAGCCCGGCAGGTACAGTTCGCGCAGGGTGCGCTCGTCCACCTTGACGTTCAGCAGCTGGCGGTTGGCTTCCTGCTCGTTGGCCAGGAAGTGCTTGCCGCTGGCCTGGATGCCCTGGGCCTGGATGGCGTTGACCACGGCCGGCGCCAGCACGGCGCCCAGGAACGGGTCTTCACCGCTCATGTACTCGGCGGCGCGGCCACCGTATGGGGTGCGGTACAGGTTGACGCCTGGCGACAGCATCTGCTGGGCACCGGCGATGCGCGTTTCATAGGCGATAGCCAGGCCGAATTCCTTGGCGCGGTTGATGCTCCAGGTGGCGGCCAGTGCCGACTGCGACGGGTACTGGGCGCCGAAGGTGGCGTTGTTAACGTGCACGCCCATGGACGAGTCGTACGCCAGGGTGCCCTGGATGCCCCAGTTGGGCAGCGCCGGGATCATGTGCCCGTCGTCAACGCGGGTGAAGTTGATTTTCTGCGAGGTGCTCATGTTGTCCAGGATCGAGCTGACCCGCGCTTCCACCGCGTTGCCGGTGGCCGGGGTGACCTCGGCCAGGGCCAGGTTGGCCTGGGCCACGCCGAAGGCCGCCAGGCTCAGGCCCAGGGCGTGCTTGAATACGGTGCTCATTGTTGCTGCTCCTGGCTGGGGGCGTCGTCGGTGACGATCGGGGCGTCTTGCACCGAGGCGGGTGCGGCCTGGGTGCTTTTGCTCAAGCTGGCGGCGCCGGACAAGTGGTCACGCTTGGCTTCGATCTGCTCGCGAAGTTGTTCATGAGTAGGAGGAGTGGCCGACGTGGAAGTTGAATCCGCCGCCAGTGCGCAGAAACTCTGGGCGCACAGAAGCAGAGTGCCCATGGCGGGCAACATGAGTCGATTCATCGATTCATTCTCGAATAAAGGTTAAATGATGGCGCTTTGATTGCGATGCAAAGTTGCGCCGAAGTGTAAGTCCAGATGATGCCTTTAAAAGTTCAAGGTTCGCAAAGTTATTTTTACGATCGGATAAAAAGTGCTTGGACACCGACGTGCGACCTTTGGTTGTCGGGTGTGCATCAGGTGCTTTCAGCGTGTTCTTGGTGATTTTATTGCATTAAATTGCGTATTTTTTGCATTTATACGACATTTATATCCGATATATTCGTAATTATCGCTATAAATAACCATAATGATAAACCTAATTGCAGTTAGGTTTTAGGATCTGCTAAGCTGTGCCAGCGTTGAAAAACACGTCCTTTTAGTTGCGCCTTAAACTTCAAAATCACCCCTGCTAACGTTTCGCTCCCTGCAGTGGAGTTCGAAGGTTGAATGCGTGCCGCCTATAAAACAGATTACACAGGAGTGTCGCTTCTACAGCGGCAGTCATCGAGTACCGTAGTGTCCGAAGTATCAGCGTGGAACAACCTTGCGCAATTACCGACGCAAGTCGATATGTGCCAGTGGTTGGCGGAAAACACTGAAGTAAAAGTGGCCGATATCCATCGGGCGAGAAAGCTGTGCCTGGCCGAAAACGAAAGCGACGACGACATGCTGCGCACGCTGATCCGCCTGGGGGCTGTACGCGACGAAGAAGTGGCCCAAGCGTGCGCCGCCTTGCTCAACGTGCCCCGACTGGACCTCGCCACACTGGCGCCGCACACCCCGCCAATGCTGGGCAGCGAGCGCTTCCTGCGCCACCACGCCCTGGTGGTGCTGCAGGTTCACGACTCGCACATCGAGGTGGCCGCCAGTGCGCCGCTGTCGCGCTATGCCCTGCACGCCATGGCTTACTGCGCCCGCCGCCCGCTGACGCTGGTGATCGCCACTGCCGAGGAGGTCGACACCCTGATCGAGCGCTTCCACGGCCAGGGCCGCAGCGCCATGGACGCGCTGATTGAGTCGCTGGACGTGGACGGCGATGCCCAGGACGACATCGAACACTTGAAGGACCTGGCCAGCGAGGCGCCGGTGATCCGCCTGGTCAACATGATTTTGCAGAAGGCCGTGGAGCAGCGCGCCTCCGACGTGCACGTGGAGCCGTTCGAGGACCAGTTGCAGGTGCGCTACCGTATCGACGGCCTGCTGGTCACCGGCGAGGCGCCACCTTCCAGCCACGCCGCCGCAGTGATTTCGCGCCTGAAGATCATGGCCCGCCTGGACATCGCCGAACGCCGCCTGCCCCAGGACGGCCGCATCATGTTGCGCATCCAGGGCAAGGAACTGGATTTGCGCGTGTCCACGGTGCCCACCAGTTTTGGCGAGTCGGTGGTGATGCGCCTGCTGGACCGGCAAACCGTCAGCTTCGATTTCCCCACCCTGGGCATCGACGGTCCGCGCCTGAATACCTTGCTCGACCTGCTGCAAAGGCCCCACGGCATTCTGCTCGTGACCGGGCCCACCGGCTCGGGCAAGACCACCACCCTGTACACCGCGCTCTCCAGGCTCAACACCGCCGTGCGCAAGATCATCACCGTGGAAGACCCGGTGGAATACCAACTGCCGGGCATCAACCAGATCCAGGTCAAGCCAGCCATTGGCCTGGACTTCCCCGCGGCGCTGCGTTCCATCGTGCGTCAGGACCCGGACGTGATCATGATCGGCGAGATGCGCGACCTGGAAACCTGCCGCATCGCCATCCAGTCATCGCTCACCGGCCACCTGGTGCTGTCCACCCTGCACACCAACAGCGCCGCGGCCAGTATCACGCGGCTACTGGACATGGGCGTTGAGCACTACCTGATTGCTTCGACCCTGCAGGGCATCCTCGCTCAGCGCCTGGTGCGCCGCCTGGACCCGGCCACGCGCGTGGCCTTTGAGGCGCCGGCCGACCTGATAAGTCGCTACCGCCTGGATCAGTACACCGAGCAGCGCCCCATCCTGCTGTATCGCCCGGCCGAGGACAGCCCCGGCGGCGGTTATTTCGGCCGCAGCGCCATCACTGAATTGCTGGTGATGAACGAAGAGTTGCGCAGCTTGCTCATGGGCCAGGCCGATGCGGCCACGCTTGAGGCTGCGGCGCGACGCAATGGCTTGGTCACCTTGTTTGAAGATGGCCTGCGCCAGGCGCTTACCGGGATGACCTCGTTGGAAGAAGTGCTGCGGGTGGCGCGTGATGGCTGAGTGGCAGGGGTTTGGGTACCGCGCGTTGACCGCGGCTGGCGAGAGCGAGCAGGGCAGTGTGCAGGCCAGTGATCAGGCGGGCGCTGTTGCGCTGCTGCAAAAGCGCGGCTT
>NZ_AJWX01000004.1 GCF_000263855.1 Pseudomonas sp. M47T1 | reverse complement strand
CGTTAAGATCGAAACCTTCCAGAACTGCTTACTTCGGTTAACTCTTTGAAACTCAAGGAGTTTTCCGTTTCGGTTGCGCCGGAAGTGGGGCGAATTATAGATAGATTTGAGGGGGCGTCAAGCTTTGATTTCAACAAATTGCCATAAAGATCAAAAGCATCCCAAAGGGGACCCTATAAAGGCCACCAGGTGCATGCCTGGCGATCTTCAAACCTCACAACAGCGAGCGCCGCCCGCGCGGCGCTTCGCGGCCAGAGGCCGCTCCCACGTTGGTTGCAACGTGCCCCACTGGGGATGGGTCTCGATTTCAAGGGCGCTAGAGAAACAACGCCTGGCACTTGGCGCCCTTAATGCAATCTCAAGACATGCACCTTGCGGCCATCCCCCAATCCCCCACCTATATATAGAAGCCCCCCTCAAACCACCCCATCCCCCCGCAACTTGGCAAACCACTCGCCATCCACGCCCAGCAACGAAGCCAACACCTCTTGCGTATGCTCCCCCAACAACGGCGGAGCACGCCTGTACTCCACTGGCGTCTCCGACAGCCGAATAGGCGAGGCCACCTGCGGAACAATGCCTGCCAAGGCATGGGGCAATTCCACAGCCAACCCACGAGCCTTTACCTGCGGATCGGCAAACACCTGCGCCAGGTCATTGATGGGGCCGCACGGCACGCCAACTGCCTCCAGTTGCGTAACCCACTCGGTGGTGGTCTTGAATACCGTGGCCTGGCGAATAAGCGGAATAAGCTCGGCACGGTTGGCCACCCGCAGCTTGTTGGTCAGGAAGCGCGGATCATCCGCCCACTGTGGCTGCCCAGCCACCTCGGTAAACCTGCGGAACTGACTGTCATTGCCCACGGTAAGGATGAAATCCCCATCGGCGGTAGGGAAGTCCTGGTACGGCACTATATTAGGGTGCGCGTTGCCCAGGCGTTTTGGCGCTACCCCAGTGGTGAGGTAGTTCATGGCCTGGTTAGCCAGGCAGGCCACCTGGACATCCAGTAACGCCATGTCGATATGTTGCCCGCCGCCGTTCTGGTCACGGTAGGCGAGGGCGGCGAGTATCGCCACGGTGGAATAGAGGCCGGTGAGGATGTCGGTCAAGGCAACGCCCACCTTGACCGGACCAGCGCCTTCGGCGGCCTCTGGCCGACCGGTGAGGCTCATCAGCCCGCCCAGCCCCTGGATCATGAAGTCATAACCCGCGCGCTTGGCGTAGGGGCCGGTCTGGCCGAAACCGGTGATCGAGCAATAGATAAGGTGCGGGTTGATGGCCTTCAAGGAAACGTAGTCCAGCCCATATGCAGCCAGCCCACCCACTTTGAAGTTCTCGATGACGATATCGGACTTGGCCGCCAGTTCGCGCACCAGGCGCTGGCCCTCGGGCTGGGTGAAGTCGATGGTCACTGATTGCTTGTTGCGGTTGGCCGACAGGTAGTAGGCCGCCTCGCTGGTGTTCTCGCCTTCTATATCCCTGAGGAAGGGCGGGCCCCAGGCCCGCGTGTCGTCGCCATTGCCCGGGCGCTCGACCTTGATGACCTCGGCACCCAGGTCGGCAAGGATCTGCCCGGCCCACGGGCCGGCCAGTACTCGCGATAAATCCAGCACCCGCAGATGTGACAGCGCACCCATGGTCCGGCTCCCTTCTATTAATAGAACGCCTGGATGCCGGTTTGCGCACGCCCAAGGATCAGCGCGTGCACGTCGTGGGTGCCCTCGTAGGTGTTGACCACCTCAAGGTTGACCAGGTGGCGCGCCACGCCGAATTCATCGCAGATGCCATTGCCGCCCAGCATGTCGCGCGCCATGCGTGCGATGTCCAGCGACTTGCCGCACGAGTTGCGCTTCATGATGGAAGTGATTTCTACCGCAGCAGTACCTTCGTCCTTCATGCGCCCCAGGCGCAGGCAGCCTTGCAGTGCCAAGGTGATCTCGGTCTGCATGTCGGCGAGTTTCTTCTGGATCAGTTGGTTGGCGGCCAGCGGACGGCCGAACTGCTGACGGTCCAGGGTGTACTGGCGAGCGGTGTGCCAGCAGAACTCGGCCGCACCCAAGGCGCCCCAGGAGATGCCATAGCGGGCCGAGTTGAGGCAGGTGAACGGCCCCTTGAGGCCACGCACGTCCGGGAAGATGTTCTCTTCGGGAACGAACACGTTGTCCATGACGATCTCACCCGTGATGGACGCGCGCAGGCCGACCTTGCCATGGATGGCCGGCGCGCTCAGGCCCTGCCAGCCTTTTTCCAGGACAAAGCCGCGAATGTCGCCAGCATCGTCCTTGGCCCACACCACGAACACGTCGGCGATGGGGCTGTTGGTGATCCACATCTTGCTGCCGGTCAGGCGGTAGCCACCCTCCACCGAACGAGCACGGGTGATCATGGCACCCGGGTCGGAGCCGTGATTGGGTTCGGTCAGGCCGAAACAGCCAATCCATTCGCCGCTGGCCAGCTTGGGCAGGTATTTCTGTTTCTGAGCTTGGGTACCGAACTCATTGATCGGCACCATCACCAGCGAGCTTTGCACGCTCATCATCGAGCGGTAGCCGGAGTCCACACGCTCCACTTCACGGGCAATCAGGCCGTAGCACACATAATTGAGGCCACTGCCGCCGTACTGCTCGGGAATGGTTGCACCCAACAGGCCGACTTCGCCCATCTCACGAAAGATTGCCGGGTCAGTCTTTTCATGGCGAAAAGCTTCGAGCACACGTGGCGCCAGTTTGTCCTGGGCGAACTGCTCGGCGCTGGTGCGCACCATGCGTTCTTCTTCGGTGAGCTGCTGGTCGAGCAGCAGCGGATCGATCCAGTTGAAGCTGGCCTTGGCGCCCATGGTGTTTCCTCATGTTCTTGTGGATAGGGATTACCTTGATCCTAGGCGCGACCGGGGCAAGGGACAAACGAGGATTTTGCATGCCGTTGTGCTAATTTCTCACTCCGAGGGGCGAAAAAAGCCCAATAAGCGCCTCCATGAGTGAGGTTGCCGTACATGCGCCGCAAGATACCCAGCACTACCGCCCTGATCTGCTTCGAAGCCGCCGCCCGCCACGAGAGTTTCACCAAGGCAGCACAGGAGCTTTCCCTGACCCAGGGCGCCGTTTGCCGACAGATAGGCGGGCTGGAGGAGTTCCTCAACGTGGAACTGTTCCAGCGCTCGCGGCGCGGCGTGAAACTGACCGAAGCCGGCTTGTCCTACAGCCGTCGGGTGGCTGCGCAACTGGATGCAGTAGAGCGCGACACCTTGTCGGTCATGGGCCAGCAGGGTGCCAATGTGATCGAACTGGCCGTGGTGCCGACCTTCGGCACCCAATGGCTGTTGCCGCGCCTGAAAGCCTTCCAGCAGCAACATCCCGAAGTCACGGTCAACCTCACCAACCGCACCCGGCCGTTCTTGTTTGCCGACACGGCTTTCGACGCCGCCATCTACTTTGGCGACGCCGACTGGTCCGGTACCCAGTCCCATCGGCTGATGGGGGAGAACCCGGTGCCAGTGTGCAGCCCCGCATTGCTGCACCAGTACAGTCAACTGGACGCCGCCACCATCGCCAATCTGCCGTTGCTGCAACAGACCACGCGCCCCTATGCATGGCGGCAGTGGTTCAACAGCCTGGGCATGAATGTGAGCCGCGACATGACAGGCCCGCGCTATGAACTATTCTCCATGCTTTCCCAGGCAGCCATGCATGAGATGGGCATTGCGTTGATTCCGCCGTTCCTGATCCAGCGAGAACTGGAGGAGGGCAGGCTGGTGATTGCCAACGCTCATGCCATGGCCAGCGCCAAGGCTTATTACCTGATGATTCCGGAGCGCAAAGTGGAATCGGCATCACTTAAGGCATTTCGTGACTGGCTAATGGCTGAATCGATTCGCTATGTCACTGATCACGAAGGGAAACTGACCTAGGTAACAATGTAGTGAGCCTTGCAATACGCCTACAGATATAAGTAAATGTCGTATTTGCGCAGACTGTTACGCCATTCTGTAAAATTTGCTGAACACCCCGTTCTACATGGCCTACAGCCAGTTCAGCGGCCTGTCGTGGCCCATTCATCGGGCTAATGTAAAAAAATATTAAAACCCTACAAAAAAGCTGGAAAGCCCGAGCCACCGGGGCTTGAAGGGGTATGTTGCGGCAATCGGTCACAGGGTGACTTGTAGTGATTGTGCCGTCACCCTTCATAACTGGTTGAAGGCCTGCCACAACGCCTGCAAAATGCCGCGCCCCGCTGTTTTCAGGCGGGATCGTGCTGATCGGCCGCCCCAGCTGCGCCATCCGTAGTGCGCTGGTTAACTCAATAAGATCAAGCAGGAGATTTGACGTGCACATTGGTGTTCCTCTCGAAACGCAGACGGGCGAAACACGGGTTGCTGCAACCCCGGAAACCATCAAGAAACTGATCGGCCAAGGCCACAAGGTCACTGTCCAGAGTGGCGCCGGCATCAATGCCAGCGTGACCGACAGCGCCTATGAGGCCGTTGGCGCCACCATTGGCAGCGCAAGCGATGCCTACGGTGCCGAGCTGATTCTGAAGGTGGTTGCCCCCAACGACGCAGAGCTCGCGCAGATCAAGAGCGGTACCGTTCTGGTCGGCATGCTCAACCCGTTCAACAACGAAACCATCGCCAAGATGGCCGAACGCGGCATTACCGCCTTTGCCCTGGAAGCTGCCCCTCGTACTTCCCGTGCACAGAGCCTGGACGTGCTCAGCTCGCAAGCCAACATTGCCGGCTACAAGGCTGTGCTGCTGGCAGCCCATCACTACCCGCGCTTCATGCCTATGCTGATGACTGCCGCTGGTACCGTGAAGGCCGCCCGCGTGCTGATCCTGGGTGCTGGCGTTGCCGGCCTGCAGGCCATCGCCACGGCCAAGCGCCTGGGTGCGGTGATCGAGGCCTCGGACGTGCGTCCGGCGGTGAAGGAGCAGATCGAGTCGTTGGGCGCCAAGTTCATCGATGTGCCGTACGAAACTGACGAAGAGCGCGAGTGCGCCGTAGGTGTTGGCGGTTACGCCCGCCCCATGCCCGCCAGTTGGATGGCGCGCCAGGCCCAGGCCGTTCACGAACGCGCCAAGGCTTCGGACATTGTCATCACTACCGCCCTGATCCCGGGCCGTAAGGCGCCAACGCTGCTCAGCGCCGAAACCGTGGCGCAGATGAAGCCTGGCTCGGTGGTCATCGACCTGGCCGCTGCACAAGGCGGCAACTGCCCGCTGACCGTGGCCGACCAGGTAGTGGTCGAGAATGGCGTGATCATTTGCGGGCCAACCAACCTGGCCGCCATGGTCGGTGCCGATGCCTCGGCACTGTACGCACGCAACCTGCTGGACTTCATGAAGCTGGTGTTCGACAAGGAAGGCCAGTTCACGATCAACCTTGAAGACGACATCGTCGCCGCGTGCCTGATGTGCCGCGACGGCCAAGTCATCCGCAAGAACGGCTGAGGACAATAACAATGGAAGACATGCTGATCTCCCACGGCGTCTATAACCTGATCATCTTCGTACTGGCTATCTATGTCGGTTACCACGTGGTCTGGAACGTTACGCCTGCGCTGCACACCCCGCTGATGGCCGTGACCAACGCCATTTCCGCCATTGTCATCGTCGGCGCCATGCTGGCTGCCGCCCTGACCGTGACCCCGCTGGGCAAGATCATGGGCACCCTGGCCGTGGCCCTGGCTGCGGTGAACGTATTCGGTGGCTTCCTGGTGACGCGCCGCATGCTGGAAATGTTCAAGAAGAAGGCGCCGAAAGCGTCCGCCGAGGTGAAAAAGTAACATGAGCATGAACCTCGTCACTCTTCTGTATCTTGTTGCCTCGATCTGCTTTATCCAGGCGCTCAAGGGCCTGTCGCACCCGACCACGTCGCGTCGCGGCAACCTGTTCGGCATGCTGGGCATGGCCCTGGCCGTGCTGACCACGGTAGGCCTGATTTACAAGCTTGGTTCCGAACTGGCCACCGGCGGCATCGCCTACGTGATCGTCGGCCTGCTGGCCGGCGGCACTGCCGGTTCGATCATGGCCAAGCGCGTGGAAATGACCAAGATGCCTGAGCTGGTCGCCTTCATGCACAGCATGATCGGCCTGGCCGCAGTGTTCATCGCCATTGCCGCAGTGGTCGAGCCTCAGTCGCTGGGTATCGTCCCGGCCCTGGGCGATGCCATTCCTACCGGTAACCGCCTGGAGCTGTTCCTGGGCGCGGCCATCGGTGCCATCACCTTCTCCGGTTCCGTGATTGCCTTTGGCAAGCTGTCGGGCAAATACAAGTTCCGCCTGTTCCAGGGCGCGCCTGTACAGTTTGCCGGCCAGCACAAGCTGAACCTGGTGCTGGGCCTGGCCACCCTGGCCCTGGGCCTGACCTTCATGTTCACCGGCAGCTACGGCGCTTTCGCGCTGATGCTGGCACTGGCGTTCGTGATGGGCGTGCTGATCATCATCCCGATCGGCGGCGCCGACATGCCAGTGGTTGTGTCGATGCTTAACAGCTACTCGGGTTGGGCGGCGGCCGGTATCGGCTTCTCGCTGAACAACTCGATGCTGATCATCGCCGGTTCCCTGGTGGGTTCGTCGGGTGCGATCCTGTCGTACATCATGTGCAAGGCCATGAACCGTTCGTTCTTCAACGTGATTGGCGGCGGCTTCGGCGGCGCTACCGACGTTAGCGGCCCGGCCGGTGCGAAAGAGGCTCGGCCGGTGAAATCCGGTTCAGCTGACGACGCCACCTTCCTGCTGAACAACGCCGACACCGTGATCATCGTTCCCGGCTACGGCCTGGCCGTGGCCCGTGCCCAGCACGCGCTGAAAGAGCTGACCGAGAAGCTGACCCACAACGGCGTGACCGTGAAGTACGCGATTCACCCGGTTGCTGGCCGTATGCCTGGCCACATGAACGTACTGCTGGCCGAGGCCGAAGTGCCGTACGACCAGGTGTTCGAGATGGACGACATCAACTCCGAGTTCGGCCAGGCCGACGTGGTGCTGGTACTGGGCGCGAACGACGTGGTCAACCCGGCCGCCAAGAACGACCCGAAGTCGCCGATCGCCGGCATGCCGATCCTGGAAGCCTTCAAGGCCAAGACCATCATCGTCAACAAGCGCTCGATGGCCAGCGGTTACGCCGGCCTGGACAACGAACTATTCTACCTGGACAAGACCATGATGGTGTTCGGCGACGCGAAGAAAGTCATCGAAGACATGGTCAAGGCTGTCGACTGACAGCTTGATCCACGGCAATACCCAAAACCCCGGCGCTGGTTAGGCTGGGGTTTTTTATTGGCGTGGGAGCTGGCTTGCCAGCGAGTTTTAGGGGGCCTAAAAGCTCGCTGGCAAGCCAGCCCCCGCATACGACCTAAGTCGGGCGCCGAATTTTTTTGAAATCACTAGACTGCGCACAGCATCCGCTACCCGAGATAACACAACATGTACCGTGACCGTATCCGCTTGGACGCCTTGCAAAGCAAGGTGATGAGTGCGGCTGATGCCGCTGCCCTGATCAAGGACGGCATGACCGTCGGCATGAGCGGCTTCACCCGCGCCGGCGAAGCCAAGGCCGTACCCCATGCGCTGGCCGAACGCGCCAAGCAGACGCCGCTGCAGATCACCCTGATGACCGGCGCAAGCCTGGGCAACGACCTGGACAAGCAATTGACCGAGGCCGGTGTTCTGGCCCGGCGCATGCCGTTCCAGGTCGACAGCACCCTGCGCAAGGCCATCAACGATGGCAGGGTAATGTTCATCGACCAGCACCTGTCCGACACTGTCGAGCAGCTGCGCAACCGCCAGATCAAGGCAGTGGACCTGGCCGTGATCGAGTGCGTGGCCATTACCGAGGAAGGCCACCTGGTGCTCAGCACCTCCGTGGGCAACTCGGCCAGCTTCGCCATCCTCGCCAAGGAAGTGATCGTCGAGATCAACCTGTCGCAGCCACTGGAGCTTGAAGGCCTGCACGACGTCTATATCCCCAGCTACCGCCCTACACGCCTGCCCATCCCGGTGCTCAAGTCCGATACTCGCATTGGGAGCGGTGCGGTGAAGATCGACCCCGCCAAGATCGTCGGCATCGTCATCAGCAATCAGCCCGACTCGCCGTCCACCGTGTTGCCGCCCGATGATGACACCCAGGCCATCGCGGACCACCTGGTGGACTTCTTCAAGAGCGAAGTGGCCGAAGGTCGCTTGACCAACAGCCTGATGCCGCTGCAAGCCGGTATCGGCACCATTGCCAACGCAGTGATGTGCGGCCTGGTGGACTCGCCGTTCGAGAACCTGACCATGTACTCCGAAGTACTGCAGGACTCCACCTTCGACCTGTTCGACGCCGGTAAGCTGGACTTCGCCTCGGGCAGCTCCATGACCCTGTCGGCCAAGAAGCACGAAGAAGTGTTCAATGACTTCAACCGTTACAAGTCGCGCCTGGTACTGCGCCCACAGGAAATCTCCAACCACCCCGAGGTGATCCGTCGCCTGGGCATCATCGGTATCAACACCGCGCTTGAGTTCGACCTGTACGGCAACGTCAACTCCACCCACGTGTGTGGCACCCGCATGATGAACGGCATCGGTGGCTCGGGCGACTTCGCCCGCAACGCGCACCTGGCCATCTTCGTCACCAAGTCCATTGCCAAGGGCGGCGCCATCTCCAGCGTCGTGCCCATGGTCAGCCACGTGGACCACACCGAGCATGACGTGGACATCCTCGTCACCGAGATCGGCCTGGCCGACCTGCGCGGCCTGGCGCCACGCGAGCGGGCCCGGGTGATCATCGACAATTGTGTGCACCCAAGCTACCGCGCCGCGCTGAACGAGTACTTCGAAGCAGCCTGCGCCCGTGGCGGCCATACTCCGCACATCCTGCGCGATGCACTGCAATGGCACAGCAACCTGGAAGAAACCGGTCGCATGCTGGCGGTGTAAAACACAACCGCTGGCAGCTGATACGAGTGTTCGGCGTATCAGTTGCCCAGCGGTTCGAAGTTCCAACCTAAATCTGTACTGCTGTACCGGTAAAAACCCCGCCTTATACCCTGTCAAAACACCCAAATTGATCAAAAATGCACCATTCAGGTGCCGACCAATACAGTTAGCCTCATTTTCGGTCGAACAGTGCCCTTAAACAGTTAACTGAACCCTCACAATACAAATGAACTGTGCCTGCAAATGTTGACTGATCAGGAGGATCATTGGCACCAGTAGAAACCAACTAGCCAAGCCCGCCACAAGCGGAAGGATGTCAACCATGGAACGTACAATCAGTTCCGACCTGCTTTTCCAGAACAGCTCCGAAGCCAACAGCACTTCGTTTCCACTGCGCGTTATCAGCAACCTGATGCTGTGGCAGCGCCGCATTGCCAGCCGCCATCAACTGGCCCGTCTGGACGCTCGCCTGCTGGCTGACGCCGGTATCAGCGAAGCCCAACGTTGCGAAGAGCTGAGCAAGCCTTTCTGGCGTTAATGCAACACCCGCTGGCCCCCGTTTTGCCAGCAACCTGAATTTCGAACAGAGCCCGTCATTGGCAACAATGACGGGCTTTGTCGTTTTTGAAGGGGGGCAGCCCTGTGGGCGCCGGCTTGCCAGCGAGCTTTGCGGCTTTAAAAGCTCCTGGCAAGCCAGCCTCCACAAAAATAGGTACAGCTTCTTAGAAACTATATTAGTACGGTACAGTTTGGTATTTATGAAACTTCCTGTTTCTGCTCTCCACCCGAGGAACTAAATGGGCAACAATTGTCTGACATGCGCGTGACCCGCGACGTAACGCGGCCGGTACAACGTGCGTCTGATATAAAATGTTGCGCTTTGACCATAGTCCGCTCAGGAGAATGACCATGTTCCGCTCCCGTCTGCTTGGCGCCTCTTTGCTGTTGGCCCTTTCCTGCGGCGCCCAGGCGTCCAGCTTCATCGTGACCACCGATACCCTGGTGGATGCCACCAAGGCCACCAGTGACGCTACCTCCGATGCCACCGCTTCGCTGCGCGACAAGAAAGTCGTGCTGGAAGCCCGTGATGACGCGGCCAGTTTTGTCGCCAGCCAAGGCGCCGTGCGCGGTGCCCGCCTGGAATGCGCCTTTGCCTACATTCGCCAACAGAACCCGACTCTGCACGCCTCGGATGCCCAACTGGCCCAGGCCATTGTCGCCATCTGACCGAGTCCGTTACCTGGTAGCCTGAACAACCTATGCGTTTTCCGTTCCCCAGCAAGTTTGCCGTTGCCTCGTTGATTGCGTGTGCCTGGTCCTGCCAGGCGCTGGCCTTCGATACCACCACCCAGAGCATTGTCGCCACCGGGTACATCACCAGCCAGGTGACCGCGGCCCCGTTCGACCGCAAGCTCGTGCGCGCCGCCCAGGATGATGCGGCCGCCTATGTCGCCACGGACGGTCAGATTCAAGGCGCCCGCCTGGAATCGGCGCTGAGCTATCTGCGCCAGCATCACGCCGGCGTGCATGCCAGCGACCTTGAACTGGCGCAGGCAATTCTCGTCCAATAATTACTCCCTGTCCCTGGAGACACCCCCATGCGTACCCCGTTGATTGCCGCCACCCTCGGCCTGCTGTTGCTGGCTGATGTGGCCTCGGCGCATACCCTGCAGCAAACCAGCAACATGATCGTCCGCGCCTCCAACCGCACGATCAATTTCACCTCCGACACCACCACCTCGATCCGTGATTCGAAAGTGGTTCGCGACGCCCAGGACGATGCCGCCAGCTATGTAGCCAGCAACGGCAACATCCGTGGCGCACAACTGGAAGCGGCCTTCGTGGCCGTGCGCGCCCAGGTGCCGGAAGCCAAGGACGCCAGCGACCAGGAACTCGCCCAGGCCATCCTGGCTCTGTGAGGTACCTGAGCGCCTGGCTGCTGACCGTTGCCCTGCTGCTGGCCGGTACCGGTGCGCAGGCCGCGTTGCGTCTGCATTTGCAGACCGACGGACTGACAGCGCAACAGCAACACGCCAGCCAGGCGCTGCTGGACGAGGCCATGGGCGACTTGCCGCCCAGCTTCGTCCAGCGACTGGACCGCCAGATCGACGTCGACTGGTCGTCTCACATGCCCGACAACGCCTACGGGCAAGCTTCTGCCGTGTCCAGCCTGGACCTCAACGTCAAGCTGCTGGCCAGCCTGACAGACGGCACCGCAGCCACCACGCAGACGCACCGCCCCCACGGCACCGTGCGTGAAGAACTGCTGGCCACCGTGCTGCATGAACTAACCCATATTTATGATCGCGCCCGGCTCTGGCCCGAGGCCGATCGCATCCTGTTCAACCGCTGCAAGCGCTACAACACCAGCCTGGGCGACGTGGGCCTGCCCGGTGAATGCCGCGGTCAAACCGATCGCCGCTTCACCCTGAGCGACGACCCACGCCTGCTGGACCTGGCCGGCTGGCCGCAGTCGGTGGGCAAGCGCGGCGAGCGCAACGACCCCAACCGCCAGATCGTGCGCAGCCCCGACATCTACGAGGTGACCAACCCGCTGGAATTCGTGGCGGTGAACATGGAGTACTTCCTGCTGGACCCCGAGTACGGTTGCCGTCGCCCGGAACTCTACGAATACCTGAAGAACCACTTCGGCTGGGCTCCGGCCAACCCTGCCAGCTGCCAGACCGCGTTGCCGTTCCTCAACGCCGGCAACGACTTCGGTCGCACGCCCCTGGGCAGCATTGACCCCGAGCGCGTCTACGAGGTGGACTACCTGTTGGCCGAGGCCAACCAGAACTGGGTGAGCCGTTGGGGCCACAGCATGCTGCGCCTGGTGATCTGCGCACCCGGCCGCCCTCGCGGGCCGGACTGCCGCTTGGACCTGGATCGCAGCCTGGTGCTGTCGTACCGCGCCTTCGTCAACGATGTTCAACTATCGACCTGGAGCGGCCTGACCGGCGGCTACCCATCGCGCCTGTTCGTGCTGCCCCTGGGGCAGGTGATCGACGAATACACCAAGACCGAGCTGCGCAGCCTGGCTTCGGTGCCGCTGAAACTGACCCGCAACGAAATCGACTCGCTGGTGCGCCACGCGGCGGAAATGCACTGGAGCTACGACGGCAACTATTACTTCGTGTCCAACAATTGCGCGGTGGAAACCCTCAAGCTGCTGCGCGCCGGTACCCATGACCCGCGCTTCGATGACCTGGACAGCATTGTGCCCAACGGCCTGCTGCAAGTGATGGAAGCGCGCGGCATCGCCGATACCCGCGTGCTCAAGGACCCCCGCGAGGCCCTGCGCCTGGGCTACCGCTTCGATTCCTACCGTGACCGCTACCAGGCCATGTTCGACATCCTGAAAAAGCAGCTGCCGGTGCCGCAGGAAAAGGTTGAAGACTGGATGGCCCTGGAACCCAAGGAACGCGCGCCATGGTTTGCCAAGGCCGACCTGCGCACCAGCGCCGCCCTGTTGCTGCTGGAGCAGGCCAGCCTGCGCCGACAACTGCTGCTGGCCCAGGACGAAGTGAAGCAACGCTACCTCAATGGCCGCGCTGCCAACGACGCCAGCCTGGTCAACGCCAACAAGACCCTGCAGGCCATGCTGGCCAACAGTGGCTTCCTCAGCCGCCCGGCCGAGTTGCTCGACAGTGGCGGCTACGGGCTGCCACAGAAGAACGAGTTCAAGCGCCTGGAATCGGAAAGCGCCGAGCGCCAGAAGCAGCTGCAAACCCTGAGCGTGGACCTGGACAAGGAAGTGCGCGCCTTGCTCGACCCCAAGCGCCAGGCAGAAATCTCGGCCACCGAGGCCAACATCAAGGTGATTGCCGACCACCTGCGTGCGCTGCACAAGGCCGCGGGCGGGCTGATCCTGCCGTAGGAAGGTCTGTGAACCTCGTAGGCTGCCGCCAGGCAGCGAAGGCTCGCACAGCGTGCCCATTTTGCCGCCATACCTCTGAAAACCCGGTAAGAAATTTCCGAAAGGTTGCTGAAAGCTTCGACCGCTAGCATCGCCATCACCACCGGCAAAGACCGGCGCTAACAAAACAACAATGGTGATTTAGATGTCGTGCATGCCTTCCGTTCGCGCTATACCCACGCCCGTACTCCACCGCCACGAAGCCCTGCGCTAAGTCGCGCCTGCCCGGAGTACCGCTATGTTGACCTTCCTTGGCTTTGCCATGGTGATTGCGTTCATGTTCCTGATCATGACCAAGCGCCTGTCGGCGCTGATCGCGCTGATCATCATCCCTATCCTGTTCGCCCTGTTCGGTGGCTTTGCCCCGAAAATCGGCCCAATGATGCTCGACGGCATCACCAAGCTGGCACCCACCGGCGTGATGCTGATGTTTGCCATCCTGTATTTCGCCCTGATGATCGACTCGGGGCTGTTCGACCCCGCCGTGCGCAAGATCCTCAAGCTGGTCAAGGGGGACCCGCTAAAGGTATCGGTAGGTACCGCGGTGCTGGCGCTGGTGGTGTCGCTGGATGGCGATGGCGCCACCACCTACATGATCTGCGTGGCGGCCATGCTGCCGCTGTACAGCCGCCTGGGCATGAGCCCGCGGATCATGGCCGGGCTGATCATCCTGGCCGGCGGGGTGATGAACATGACCCCCTGGGGTGGGCCCACCGCCCGCGCGGCCAGCGCCTTGCACGTGGACCCGTCGGCGATCTTCGTGCCGATGATCCCGGCGATGCTGGCCGGTGTACTGGCGATCCTGGCCATTGCCTATGGCTACGGCAAGAAAGAGCGCGCCCGCCTGGGTGAACTGGACCTGCCAGGCGATGGGCCGGACCACAGTGAGATCAGCGTGTCGCAATACCCCGAGGCCCGCCGGCCGAAGCTGTTGTGGTTCAACGGCGCGCTGACCCTGGCGCTGATGGCGGCGCTGATCGCCGGCCTGCTGCCGCTGCCGGTACTGTTCATGATCGCGTTCAGTATTGCCATGATCGTCAACTATCCTTGCCTGCAAATGCAGAAGGAGCGCATCGCCGCCCATTCGGGCAGTGTCCTGGCGGTGGTTGGGCTGATCTTCGCGGCGGGCATCTTCACCGGCATCCTCAGCGGCACCGGCATGGTGGATGCCATGTCCAAGAGCCTGCTGGCAGTGATTCCGGACGCACTGGGGCCGTACCTGGCGGTGATTACGGCGCTGGTCAGCATGCCGTTCACTTTTTTCATGTCGAACGATGCATTTTATTACGGGGTGTTACCGGTTTTGGCTGAAGCAGCCAGTCATTACGGCATCAGTGCAGTGGACATGGCCAGGGCCTCGATCGTCGGCCAGCCCGTGCATTTGCTGAGCCCGCTGGTACCCTCCACCTACTTGCTGGTGGCCCTGGCAGGCATCGATTTCGGTGACCACCAACGCTTTACCCTCAAGTGGGCAGTGCTGGTGTGCCTGTGCATAATGCTCGCCGCGCTGCTGCTGGGCACTTTCCCATTGTTCGGCAGCCTGGCCGCTTGACGATTCAACTACCGAAGACGCATCGCACCGTACGATGCGCCTCACAACGCTCGAAGGAAAAAACATGGAATGGCTGACCAACCCGGAACTCTGGGTTGCCTTTTTCACCCTGACCGCACTCGAGATCGTGCTGGGCATCGACAACATCATCATGATCTCCATCCTGGTCAGCCGCATGCCCAAGCACATGCAGCCGCGCACGCGAATCTTCGGCCTGGCGCTGGCGATGTTCACGCGCATCCTGTTGCTGCTGTCGATCACCTGGGTCATGCGCCTCACCGCCGACTTGTTCGTGGTGTTCGGCCAAGGCATATCGGGCCGCGACCTGATCCTGTTCTTCGGCGGCCTGTTCCTGTTGTGGAAAAGCTCCCAGGAGATCTACCACGGCCTGGAAGGCGAAGAGGAGGAGGGCGACGAGCCGAAAGGCAAGGGCGGCAACTTCCTCTACACCATCATCCAGATCGCCATTATCGACATCGTGTTCTCCCTGGATTCGGTGATCACCGCCGTGGGCATGGTCTCCAATGTACCGGTGATGGTGGCGGCAATCATCGTGGCGGTGCTGGTGATGATGCTGGCCGCCGGCGCCATCAGCAATTTCATCGACAAGCACCCGTCGCTGAAGATGCTGGCGTTGTCGTTCCTGCTGGTGGTGGGCACCGTGCTGATTGCCGAAGCCTTCGACGTGCATGTGCCCAAGGGCTACGTGTACTTCGCCATGGCCTTCTCGCTGGCGGTGGAGGCCATCAACATCAAGATGCGCACGGCCATGGCCAAAAAGAGGAAACAAAGCGGGCCGGTGAAACTTCGCAAGGACGTTCCGGGTCAGTAACCCAGGACGCTGCGAACTAAAAGGGGCTGTGATCGGCCCCTTTTTCTTGCGTGTAGCCGCTGCCGACAGGCTGCGGCAGCGGCTACAGGGCAACCACAAGTAAAATGTTACAGTTTTGTTTCAGTCGGCTATTTCCTGTGCCATGCTGGCGTCCTGGCCCATGGCCGACTAAAGCTTAAGTAAGCGCTGCATAAAAGATTTCTCCAAACAGCGGCGCTGCTGCACATCCATCCACCCCCGCATTGGGGGAGCTTCTACAGGGGGCCTTTCTTATGCTGACCCTGCTCAATCTGCTATCGGCAGTGGCACTGCTGATCTGGGGCACTCACATCGTGCGCACGGGCATTCTGCGCGTGTACGGTTCCAACCTGCGGCGCTTGCTCAGCCAGAACATGTCCAAGCGACCGCTGGCGTTCATCGCCGGCATCCTGGTAACGGCCGTGGTGCAGAGCAGTAACGCCACCGCCATGCTCACTACCTCGTTTGTTGGCCAGGGCCTGATGACCCTGATTCCGGCGCTGGCGATCATGCTGGGTGCCGACGTGGGTACCGCGCTGATGTCGCGGGTGCTGACATTCGACCTGTCGTGGCTATCGCCGCTGCTTATTTTCCTTGGGGTGATCTTCTTCCTGTCGCGCAAACAGTCGCGCGCAGGGCAAATGGGCCGTGTAGGCATAGGCCTGGGCCTGATCGTGCTGGCGCTGCAACTGATCGTCGAAGCCGCTGCGCCCATCACCCACGCCCAGGGCGTGAAGGTGCTGTTTGCCTCGCTGACCGGCGACATCCTGCTCGACGCCTTGGTGGGCGCGCTGTTTGCCATGATTTCCTATTCCAGCCTGGCGGCGGTACTGCTTACCGCCACCTTGGCCGAAGCAGGCGTCATCAGCCTGCCCGTGGCCATCGGCCTGGTGATTGGCGCCAACATCGGCAGCGGCCTGCTGGCGTTCCTGTCCACCAGTATGCAGAACACTGCCGGGCGCCAGGTAGCGCTGGGCAGCCTGCTGTACAAGCTGATCGGCCTGGTGCTGATTGTGCCGGTGCTGGACCCGCTGGCGCATTGGATGGATACCCTGAGCTACGACCCCACGGGCCTGGTGATCGGCTTCCACCTGCTCTACAACACGGTTCGCAGCCTGTTGATGCTGGGCACGGTAGGCCCCATGTCGCGGCTGTGCACCTGGCTGTTGCCAGAGCGTGAAGACATTAACGGCGGTGCCAAGCCTCGCCACCTGGACCTGACCGCGTTGGAAACACCCAGCCTGGCCCTGGCCAATGCCGTGCGCGAAACCCTGCGCATCGGCGACCTGGTGGAAAACATGCTGGGTAATACGCTGGGCGCCCTGCGTGGCACCCAGACTGCCGTCACCCAAGCGATACGCACCCAGGGTGAAGACGTCGAGGTGCTCTACAGTGCCATCAAGCTGTACTTGGCGCAGATGCCACGTGAAGACCTCAGCGAGCAAGACAGCCGCCGCTGGGCAGAGATCATCGAACTGGCCATCAACCTCAAGCTGGCCAGTGACGTGATCGAGCGCATGCTGCGCAAGGTGCAGCAGCAGAAAACCGCCCAGCGCCGGGAGTTCTCCGAGATGGGCCTGGAGGAGCTGTCCGGTCTGCACAGCCAGTTGATGGCCAACCTGCGCCTGGGCCTGTCGGTGTTCCTCAGTGGCGACCCGGAAAGTGCGCGGCAGTTGTTGCGGGAAAAACGTCGCTTCCGTGCCCAGGAGCGTCGCCTGGCCCATGCCCATGTGAGCCGCTTGCAGCGCAAGGTGGTACAAAGCATTGAAACCAGCTCGTTGCACCTGGAGCTGATAGCCGACATGAAGCGCCTGAACTCGCTGTTCTGCGGCAGTGCCTACGTGGTGCTGGAAAACACCGAAACCGGAGCCATGCAAACCGATGCCGTTCCCGACGATGCGCATTCGCCTTGAACGTCCGCTGCCTCCGGCAGTCTGTTCCACAGTCTGAGCCGGTTCCCGCAGGAAGCTACCCATGCGTTGTCTGCTGTTGCTTTGCCTATTGTTCATCTGCACCCAAAGCCAGGCGCTGGATCGCTACAAGGTAGAAGGCTACCTGCTGCCCAATGGCCTGCAGGTGCTGATGAAACCGGGTGACGATCGCAGCCACATCGCCATCCGCCTGGTGGTGGGCGTAGGCTTCGATGACTTTGCCTGCAACGAACGTGAACTGCCGCACCTGCTGGAGCACCTGCTGTTCAGCGGCATCGACGGCAGCGGCGAAGGCGGCCTGGAAGAACGCATGCAGGCCCTGGGCGGGGAGTGGAACGCGTTCACCAGTGACAGCGACACCACCTTCGTCATCGAAGCCCCCGCCGCCAACCAGCGCAAGGTGCTGGACCTACTGCTGGAGGTGGTGACCAAGACCGCCATCGACACCAAGGCCCTGGATATTTCCAAGCGCATCGTCGAGCGCGAGGACGGCGGCCACTACTCGCACCTGCAACGCTGGCTGGACAAGCAGGGCGTGGGCCACGCGGCCAGTGACCAACTGGCCACGGAGCTGGGTCTCAAATGCATCGAGCGCTCGCCGGTAGCCGACATGACCCTGGCCCAGGTTGAAGCGGTGCGCAAGAATTGGTACGCCCCCAACAACATGACCCTGATTGTGGTGGGCGGGCTGGACAAGGTATTGCCCGCCTACCTGGAGCGCACCTGGGCCAGCCTGGACGCAGTGAAACCCACCGACCACCCAGACATCCCCGTCACGCTGCACAGCGCTGCCTACGAGCGCACCCTTACCCACGGCTGGCTGGGCGACGGCGCCAAACTGCACTGGTTCTTCCCCGAGCCGGCCCTGGATGACGACGTGCCCGATGCGGCCCTGGACATGGTGCAGGTGTACATGGAGTGGGCGCTGTACAAGGAGCTGCGCCTCAACCATGAGCTGTCGTACGGCCCCTGGAGCCAGCGCGAAGCCTTTGGCGACACCGGCCTGCTGAGCCTGAATGCCGACCTTGACCGTAACGACGTGGACCAGGCCCATGAGCTGATGGCCGAACTGATTGGCCGGCTGAAAAAGGATGGCCTGGACGCCGCCACCTTCGAGCGGCTGCGCCAGGCCACCATTTCCCGCCAGGGCTGGAGCGTGCAGGGCAACAGCCAACTGGCTGACTTCTACTGGAACGCGTTGCCCACCTACGACAAGGGTCGTTTCGAAGACCCCGCCCGCGACCTGAGGAAAGTGACCCTGGCCCAGGCCAACGCCGCCATGCGCCAGGTGTTTTCCGGGCGCGGCTATGTGCGTATCGAACAACCGTTGCTCAGTGTCGACCAACTCTACAGCCTGGGCGTTGTCCTACTGGTGTTGTGTGGCTTGAGCCTGCTGGGCTGGGGGGCATTGCGGCACAAACGCCATTAGTCGCGCGCATTCGGGGAATCAAGGGCGTATCCTTGGCGGCGCTTTTTCCAGCAGCTGCCAAGAATTGCCGAAATGCCCACACTGATCCTGCGCATCATCGAACTCATCAAGCGCTACCCGGGAGTGATCGCCCTGGGCGGCTTCATATCGGGTATCGGCAGCTTCATCCTGGTAGACCGCCAGGCCAAGCTGGCCAGCTGGATCGCGGTAATGATGCTGGTCAGCTGGGTGTGGCTGATGGTGGAGCAAAGCGCCACCCGTTGGTTCAGTCGCCGTTTCCAGCGCGAGATACCTGAACCTCTGCTGCGCTACGCGACGCAGATGATCCACCAGGAAAGCCTGTTCTTCGTATTACCGTTCTTCTACACCACCACTACGTGGAACAGCGGCCAGCTGGTGTTCACCGGGCTGCTGACCATCGCCGGTCTGGTGTCCATCACCGACCCGCTGTACTACAAACTGGTGGCGCCGCGGCGCTGGCTGTTCCTGGCCCTGCACACCCTGACGCTGTTCGCGGCGATGCTCACCGCGCTGCCGATCATCCTGCACCTCACCACCTCGCAAAGTTACGAGTGGGCCCTGGGTACGGCCATGCTGCTGTCGTTCCCCAGCCTGGCCGCCAGTTTTCCCATCACCCACTGGCGCCGCGCGGTAGCCTTGGTGGTGGCGACCCTGGCCATCGGTGGTTGCGGCTGGATGATGCGTTCCTGGGTACCGCCGGCCACCCTGTGGATCACCGAATCGGCGGTCACGCTGGAAATGGACAACGCCAACCGCACCCACGGCGACAGCATCAAAAACGTCGCCGCCAGCCAGGTACGCGCCAACGGCCTGTACGCCTACACCGCCATCAACGCACCGCGCGGCCTGGAAGAGCGCATTTATCACGTGTGGAAATTCAACGGCCAGGAAGTCGATCGCATCCCGCTGGACATCCACGGCGGCCGCGACGAAGGCTACCGGGCCTGGACCCACAAGATGAACCTGCCGGCCAACCCGGTGGGCAAGTGGCAGGTGCAGATCCTCACCGAAGACGGGCAGATGATCGGCGTGCTGCGTTTCAGGGTGACCGACGACAGCGTCCCATCGCAGTAGCGACTATCGTGGGCCGGCTGCGCGCGCCTCCGCCGCCTGGCGGCAGCCTCTACCACTTCCGATGCAGGCGCTGCCGCAAGGCAGCGAAAAGGGCGCAGGACCTTCAGTGGTGAAATACCGATTGCGGGAAGTCGATAAAAAGCGTCTAAGCTCGGAACTATGACTATTTCCGCCGGCGCCGGCCAAGCCCACCTGGACACCAGTACACAGCCCGCGCGACTGCGTATCGCCGGTGACTGGACACTCCCGCACTATGCCCGGCTACGCCAACTGGCCCGGCAACTGACCGGCCGGTACGACCACAATACCCCCATCGACCTCGACCAACTGGGGGCCATCGACACTGCCGGTGCCTCGCTACTGGTGGAGCTGCTGGGCGCGGAACGGCTGGGCCGCCTGGCCGATACCGCCGTGCACTTGCCCGGCTCCAGCCGCGCCTTGCTGCAAACGGTGTACTGCTCCATGCAGGACTTCTGCGAGCCGCTCAAAGAGCCGGAACTCAACGTCGGTATTCAGTTGCTCAGTCGCATCGGCACCGCCGTCAGCACCGTGTGGCAGGACACCTTGCAGCTGCTTGGCTTCGTCGGCCTGATTCTTGAAACCCTGGCGCGCGGCTTGCTGCGCCCCAAGCGCTGGCGCGTCACTGCCGTGGTCGCGCACATAGAGCAGACCGGGCTGGATGCCGCGCCCATCGTGGCCTTGTTGACCTTCCTGGTGGGCGCCGTGGTGGCCTTTCTCGGCGCAACCATCCTGTCCAACTTCGGCGCCAGCATTTACACCGTCAACCTGGTCGCCTTTTCCTTCCTGCGCGAATTCGGCGTGCTGCTGACCGCCATCCTCATGGCCGGGCGAACCGCTAGCGCCTTCACCGCACAAATCGGCTCCATGAAAGCCAACGAAGAGATCGACGCCATCCGCACCCTGGGCCTGGACCCCATGGAACTGTTGGTGGTGCCACGCGTGCTGGCCTTGCTGGTGGCGCTGCCAGCGTTGACGTTCCTGGCCATGTTGTGCGGGATCATTGGCGGCGGGGTCCCCTGTGTGCCTTGTCGCTGGGGATTTCGCCAGCGATGTTCCTGTCCAAGCTACAGGCCGACATCAGCGTGCAGCACTTTCTGGTGGGCCTGGTGAAAGCCCCGGTGTTTGCCTTCATCATCGCGGCCATTGGCTGCCTGGAAGGCTTCAAGGTCAGCGGCAGCGCCGAATCGGTGGGTGCCCACACCACCTCAAGCGTGGTGCAGTCGATTTTTGTGGTGATTGTGCTGGACGCTGTGGCCGCCCTGTTTTTCATGGAGATGCGCTGGTGAACTGGAGCATAACAGCCCCCCATATTCCGGTGATCAGGGTTCGCGGGTTGGGTAACCGCTTCGGCCGCCAGGTGGTGCACCAGAACCTTGACCTGGACCTCAACCGCGGCGAAATCCTCGCCGTGGTAGGCGGCTCCGGCAGTGGTAAATCGGTGCTGCTGCGCAGCATTGTCGGCCTGCGCCGGCCGGATGAAGGGGCCATACAGGTGCTTGGCCAGGACTTAGCAAACCTCGACGACAACGCTCGCTCGCAGGTGGAACGGCGCTTCGGCGTGCTGTTTCAGAAGGGCGCACTGTTCTCGTCGCTGACCGTCACCGAGAACGTTGCCCTGCCACTGATAGAGCACGCCGGCCTTGACCGCGCCGACGCCGAGCACCTGGCCTGCGTGAAGCTGGCACTGGCCGGGCTGCCGCTGTCGGCGGCCAACAAATACCCGGCGTCGCTGTCCGGCGGCATGATCAAGCGCGCCGCACTGGCCCGCGCCCTGGCGCTGGACCCCGACATCCTGTTCCTTGACGAACCCACCGCCGGCCTCGACCCCATTGGCGCCGCCGCCTTTGACCAACTGATCCTGACCCTGCGCGATGCATTGGGCCTGAGTGTGTTCCTGGTCACCCACGACCTGGACACCTTGTACACCATCACCGACCGGGTGGCGGTGCTGTCGCAGAAGCGCGTGCTGGTGGCGGCGCCGATCGCCCAGGTCGCCGCCACCCCAGACCCGTGGGTTCACGAATACTTCCACGGCCCCCGCGGCCGGGCAGCGTGGCTGGCTGCTTCAGTGCAAAAAGAGGTCTGACATGGAAACCCGAGCCCATCATGTGCTGATTGGCCTGTTCACCGTGCTGGTGGTGGTTGGGGCACTGCTGTTCGGCCTGTGGCTGGCCAAATCCAGCGTCGACAGCGCCTTCAACGACTACGAGGTGGTGTTCAACGAGGCCGTGACCGGGCTGTCGAGGGGCAGTTCGGTGCAGTACAGCGGCATCAAGGTTGGCGATGTAACGCAGCTGCGGCTCGACCCGAAGGACCCGCGCCGGGTGCTGGCGCGCATCCGCCTGGCTGGCGAAACCCCGGTGAAGCAGGACACCATGGCCAAGCTGGCGCTGAACGGCATTACCGGCACCTCGATCATCCAGCTCAGCGGCGGCACACCGCAAAGCCCCACACTGAAGGGCGAGAAGGGCGCACTGCCGATTATTGTCGCCTCGCCCTCGCCCATTGCCCGCCTGCTGAACAACAGCAATGACCTGATGGCCAGCGTCAACCAACTGCTATCCAACGCCAACCGGCTGATCTCGCCACAGAATGTCGAACACGTCAGCGCCACCCTTGAGCATGTGGACCAGATCACTGCGGCCCTGGCCGACCAACGTGAGAACATTGCAGTAGTGATGAGCCAGGCGTCCGGCGCCCTGAAGCAGACCAACGAGCTGATGCACAACGCCAACGGCCTGCTCGACAAGCAGGGCCGCCAGGCACTGAGCAGCGCGCAGCAGGCCATGCTGTCGCTGCAGCAGAGCGCCGCCACCCTCAACAGCCTGCTGGCCAGCAACCGCACCGCAGTGGACGGCGGCCTGCAGGGCCTGGGGCAATTGGCCCCGGCCATCCGCGAACTGCGGGAAACCCTGACGTCGCTTAAAATCATCACGCAGCGCTTGCAGGCCAACCCCGGCGGTTACTTGCTGGGTCGCGACCAGAACAAGGAGTTTGAACCATGAGTGCAGCCCTTCGCCGCCTGGCCGCGGGCCTGGTCTGTGTGCTGCTGCCCGCCTGCTCGATATTGCCCAAGGCCGAGCCGGCCGATGTCTACCGCCTGCCCGTGGCCACCCAGGCGGCAAGCCCGCACAACGGCCCCAGCCTGGCCAGGACGCTGCGAATAGGCAAACCCCAGGCCAGTGATGCCCTGAACAGCCCACGCATCGCTGTGGTGCCTCAGGGCGACCTGATCAGCAGCTACAAGGGCGCGCGCTGGAGCGATCCGGCGCCGGTGCTGCTGCGCAACCGCCTGCTCGATGGCTTCATCAGCGACGGCCGCTTGCGCGGGGTGAGCAACGATGACGCCAACGTGCAAGGGGACCTGGAACTGGGCGGCGAGCTGCAAGCCTTCCAGAGCGAATACGCGGCCGGTGGGGTTACCGTGCGTGTGCGCCTGGATGCGCGGCTGGTGGATGGCCGCAGCCAGCGTATCGTCGCCAGCCGCCGCTTCGAGGTGAGCCAGCCGGTGTCCGGCACGTCCGTGGCGAACGTGGTGGCCGGTTTCGGTCAGGCCAGCGACCGGCTGACCGCGCAGGTGATTGACTGGACCCTGGCTCAGGCCGCCGTGGCGCCGAAGAACCAGTAGCACACGGAGATAGCCGCCACCACGCCGCAGAACTCCGCCAGCAAAGCGCAGCCTACCGCGTGGCGGGCGCGCTGGATGCCCACGGCGCCGAAGTACACGGCCAGCACATAGAACGTGGTTTCGGTGCTGCCCTGGACGGTCGCGGCCACCAGCGCCGGGAAGCTGTCCACGCCTTTGCTCTGCATGGTCTCGATCAACATGGCGCGTGCCGCGCTGCCGGAAAACGGCTTGACCATGGCGGTGGGCAAGGCATCGACAAAGCGCGTGTCCATGCCCAGCCACTGCACCACGTGGCGAATGCCGTCCAGGCCGAACTCCAGCGCCCCCGAGGCACGCAGCACACCGATGGCGCACAGCATGGCCACCAGGTAAGGCAGCAGGTTCTTGGCCACGTCGAAGCCTTCTTTCGCACCTTCCACGAAGGTTTCATACACCTTGACCTTGCGCAGCGCGCCCACCACCAGGAACAGCATGATCAGGCCGAACAGCGTGAGATTGCCGAGAACTGACGACAGGCTGGCCAGCGCCGCCGCCGACATGCCCGCCAGCAGGGCCATGAACGCCCCCAGCAGCAGCGCGCCGGGAATCAGGTAAGCCAGCACTACCGGGTCCCACAACCGCAGGCGCTGCATAACGGCCACCGACAGCAGGCCCACCAGGGTCGACACGCTGGTGGCCAGCAGAATGGGCAGGAACACCAGGGTCGGGTCCATGGCGCCTTGCTGCGCGCGGTACATGAAGATGGTCACGGGCAACAACGTCAGCGACGAGGCGTTGAGCACCAGGAACAGAATCTGCGCATTGCTGGCGGTTGTGCTGCTGGGGTTCAACTCTTGCAGCGACTTCATGGCCTTGAGGCCGATGGGCGTGGCGGCGTTATCCAGGCCCAGGGCGTTGGCGGCGAAGTTCAGGGTGATCAAGCCCAGCGCAGGGTGCCCACGCGGCACCTCGGGCATCAGCCGGGCGAACAGCGGGCCCAGCACCTTGGCCAGCCAGTCGACGATGCCGGCCTTCTCGGCAATGCGCAAAAAGCCCAACCACAGGGTCAAGGTGCCGAACAGCAGCACCATGACCTCTACCGACAGCTTGGCCATGGCGAAGATGCTTTCCACCATGGCCGCGAAGATGCCGGCGTTGCCGCCCACCAACCACTGGGCCAGTGCGGAAACCGCCGCCACCACGAAAAAACCGAGCCAAAGGCCGTTGAGCATCAGTCACACCCCCAGAAAGATGCCGCGAATGATAGCGGCCAGGGTCCGGAAACAACAAACCCCGGCGCGATGGCCGGGGTTTTTGAGTGGCGGAAGCGGGCTGTCGATTACTCGGCTACTGGCTTGCCGGCAGGGGCCTGCTTGCGGCCCAGGTGCGGCAGCGAGTTCCAGTAGCGCTCGCCCTTGGCGTCGTCGTACATGCCTTCCCAGCGGGAAATGACCAGCACGGCCAGGGCGTTGCCGATCACGTTCAGGGCCGTACGGGCCATGTCCATGATGCGATCCACGCCGGCGATGAACGCCAGGCCTTCCAGCGGAATGCCGACGCTGCCCAGGGTGGCCAGCAGTACCACGAAGGAAACGCCCGGTACACCGGCGATGCCCTTGGAGGTGACCATCAGGGTCAGTACCAGCATCACCTGCTGGCTGATCGACAGGTCGATGCCGTACAGCTGGGCGATGAAAATGGCCGCAATGCTCTGGTACAGGGTGGAGCCGTCGAGGTTGAACGAGTAGCCGGTGGGTACCACGAAGCTGCTGATGGCCTTCGGCGCGCCGTAGGCTTCCATCTTCTCGATCACGCGCGGCAGCACGGTTTCGGAACTGGCGGTGGAGTAGGCCAGTACCAGCTCATCCTTGAAGATGCGGAACAGCTTGAACACCGAGAACCCGAACAGGCGGGCCACCAGGCCCAGCACGCCGATGGCAAAGAACAGGATTGCCACGTAAACCAGTATCACCAGCTTGGCCAGCGGCAGCAGCGAGGCGAAACCGAAGTTGGCCACTGTCACCGCGATCAGCGCGAACACACCGATTGGCGCGTAGTTCATGATCATGTGGGTGACCTTGAACATGGTCTCCGACACGCCCTGGAACACTTTCACCAGCGGCTCGCGGGTTTCGTTTGGCAAGCTGGACAAGCCCAGGCCGAAGAACACCGAGAAGAAGATGATCGGCAGCATGTCGCCACGGGCGATGGCCGCGAAGATATTCGACGGGATCAGGTTGAGAATGGTGGCGATAAAGGCGTGATCATGGGACACCTCGGAGGTGGTCTTCTCGTATTGCGAGATGTCCACGGTGCCCAGGGTGCTCATGTCGATGCCCGTTCCAGGGTGGAACACGTTGGCCAGCAACAGGCCCACGACGATCGCGATGGTAGTCACCACCTCGAAGTAGAGGATGGTCTTCAGGCCAATACGGCCCAGCTTCTTCGCGTCGCCCACTCCGGCGATACCCACGACCAGTGACGAAATCACGATCGGGATAACGATCATCTTGATCAGGCGAATGAAGATGTCACCAGCCGGTTGCAAGACATTACTGATCCACCAGGCCTTTTCGGCACTGAAGTGGTTGAGCAGTGCGCCTAGTGCAATGCCCAGTACCAGACCGATCAGGATCTGCCAGGCGAGGCTGAGTTTTGCCTTCTTCATATTATTACCCTTGCTTCGGTTGAATCCGGGACATCTGCGTTTGATCCGTCAGAACCCGCAGGCTTGAGCCTTTGGAAGCTCTTGTGCCAGGTCTGCGGATGCCCCCGTAGAAGGTATTCGCGGCATAGCCTGGGAGGCGCTTGCCAGCGAAAAAAGGCGCAACTATTCCGATGCGGGCTCGCGACGTCTAATGCCGTAAACGCCTACCCTATGCCGAATCGGCATGATATTTTTTGTGTCGAACGGACGTCACAACGGGTTGCTCTACACCCGTTCGGATTATCGAAAGCACTGCAAGCGATGCCCGATAACCCACGGCGCCTACTGATTCGTGGCATCGACGCGGCTTTGTTCGACAATCCGAACGCCATTTCGGCCACCGGTGCTTGGAAGCAGAAGCGAAAAAATCACGATATACGGTCAGCGCCAGTGCGACAAAAAGTCCCTGCGGAAAGAAACGGTTCAGCGACCAAATGCAAAAAAACCGCCGAGTCATGCCTGGGCGGTTCCTTTCAACAGCCGATTCACCATCACACCGGCTTCAAGCTCGCCGCAAGCCCGGCCATTTCTGGCGCGCGGGCTTGCGTCGCAGCTTTCTCCTGACCTGGCCCTTGGCGGGGGCACTCCCTGTACCCCTAGGTCACTCCAATCATAAGCAATCAGAACGTCCCGGCCCCTTGGTCATGCGCTGGCCCTCCTCGAGCGCACGCAGGTAGTAGAAGCTAAATCCTTGAAAAGGTTCAGCTTCTGGCAAAACCACTGGTCAGTACCAGTTCGGGTCCTTCTTCAACTCTTCCATCAACAGGGTTTGCATGCCCTGGTCCGGCTTGCCCAGCCAGCGATACGTGGCGTGGCGGGTAGGTGACTTGTCCGTGGGCAAGCCCTCGGGCACGTCCACCAACATGGCGTAAGCATGTTTCTTGTTCCAGCTGAACGCCACGATCAAGCGGTGGTTCTTGCAGACCTGCTGGCTTTCGCACAGCGGGCCCACAAGGTACTTATCTCCATCTTCTTCTACGGCCGACATCTGTTGCTCGGACTCGCCGGTGAGGTTGAGTACCCAGTCGGGCACTCGCTCCTCTTTCTTGACGACACCTTGCCATGTCTCGCGATACTGCGGGTCGCTGCTCAACAAGCCGTTGACCTGCACCTGGCCGTCATTGGCCGCCATCGCCGTGCCACCGCAGCCCAACAGCAGGGCCACGGTGGCAGCCTTGAAGGTCGTGCTATTCATTAGCGTCAGCCTCGACCACGACGGCCAAAGAAGAAGGAAGCCACGAACAGCACCAGGAAAACAATGAACAGGATCTTGGCGATCCCGGTCGCGGCGCCAGCGATACCACCGAAGCCCAGCACTGCAGCGATGATGGCGATAATCAGGAATGTGACTGCCCAACTCAACATGGTGACTCTCCTTACCGTTTTTTAATGTGGGTGCTGCCTACCGCGATGCCCGCCAGTGGCGAGACTGTCATCTAGAACACCCAGCTCTGGTGGCGCACCATCTGGTCGCTGCTTTCGGCCCGGCGCAACATGGCCTGGTCTTGCGACAGATGCGTGCCGTTAGAACTGACGGCATTGAAATGCTGGTAACTGATTGCCGGCCGCGCCTGGGCCAATTGGGCCTCGTGGCTGTCATGCCAGTGTTGATAGGCCTGGCCGGCAAGCAGGGTGATCATCAGCGCCAAGGTCACCGACAGACCCTGCTGGACCTGTTGGGACGAGATCGACAAGTGGGTTAAACATTGGCGGCTCATCCGGTAACTCCTCTTGGTCTGATGATCAACTCTGCCTGTGAGGGATATTGCAGACACCGTGCCAGCTTTAACTGCAAATAAAATCCAATAAAATCAGTATGTTGCGCACTATGGCGGAAGGGGTATGGCGAGCAACCTGCACGATGACCACCGGTGGCTCGGGCGATTTGCACGATCGGCTTACAGGGCGGATTTACCGGCCACCTTCAGCAGGTCGGCGTCCACGCCACGCACCCCACGAATGTTGCGCGCAATGTCCACGGCCTGAGTCTTCTCGTCAGTACTGGCAACCACCCCCGTGAGAGTGACCATGCCGGTCTTGGTGTCGACGTTGATGTTCAGGCCGTCGAGGTTGCGGCTATATAGAAGGCTGGCCTTGACCTTGCTGGTGATCCAGGCGTCGCTCAGCGATGCCTCGGTGGCCTTGGCTTCGGTTTCGGCCTTGGTAGTCTGGGTATCGGCGGCGCTCAGGCTGATCAGGTTGTTGACCTGTGTCACGCCTTCGGTATTGGTGGCCAGGTCGCCGGCCAACTGCTTGGCCTCGGCGGTCTGTGCGTGGCCCTTGAGCGTCACCACGCCGCCCTGCGTACTCACCTCGGTGTCCAGCGCCTGGGTGGCGCTGTTCCACAGCAGCTTGGATTTGATGGTGGCGGTCAGCGTCGCGTCATCGAAACGCTGGGCTATCTGCTTCTGTACGGGCGGCTGATCGGCCAGGGCCGGGTCCACGGCCAACTGGTTGTCGACCTTGTCGATGCCCGAAGTCTGCAGGGCGATTTGCTCGGCCAGGTCACGGTCGACGTCGTTCTCCACCCGTCCCTTGAGGGTGGCTACGCCCTGGCTGACGCTGACATCAATCTTGAATGGGCTGAGGTGGCGGTTCAGCGCAAAGGAGGTCCAGATCGAACCTTCCTGACGGGCCGCCTGCAATTGGCTGCTGATTGGGCTGGTTTGCGCTGTCGCCGCCTGACCGAGCGCTGGCGCCAGGGCTGCGGCCAGCGAGCAGGCGAGGGTAAGTCGTTTGAACGCAATCATCTCGGGTCTCCTTGTTGCACACATTCGGAAAACCCCCGCAACAGCCATGCCAGCGCGTTTTTATCTATTTTTTGTTTTGGAACCAGTTGGTTAGTGCAGTTATCAACAGATAGTTACCATGCAGGTCGCCGAATCAATCAGAATTGACCATGCAACTTGCCCGATTATTCTGACACTAACCAAGATCATTCTTTAAGGAGCGTAGGAAAATGGAAGCTGGCACGGAACATCAAGGCCGAATCCTTTTGGTGGATGATGAATCCGCCATCCTTCGCACCTTCCGATATTGCCTGGAAGACGAAGGCTACAGCGTGGCCACCGCCAACAGCGCGGCGCAGGCCGATGCCTTGATGCAGCGCCAGGTGTTCGACCTGTGCTTCCTGGACTTGCGCCTGGGCGAAGACAACGGCCTGGACGTATTGGCGCAGATGCGCATTCAGGCGCCTTGGATGCGCGTGGTGATCGTCACCGCCCATTCGGCGGTGGACACGGCGGTGGACGCCATTCAGGCTGGCGCCGCCGATTACCTGGTGAAACCCTGCAGCCCCGACCAGTTGCGCCTGGCCACCGCCAAGCAATTGGAAGTGCGTCAGCTTTCCGCACGGCTTGAAGCCCTGGAAGGCGAAATTCGCAAACCCAAGGACGGCCTGGATTCCCACAGCCCGGCGATGATGGTGGTGCTGGAAACCGCGCGGCAGGTGGCTGGTACCGACGCCAACATCCTTATCCTTGGCGAGTCGGGCACCGGCAAGGGCGAACTGGCGCGGGCCATTCATGGCTGGAGCAAGCGTGCGAAAAAAGCCTGCGTCACCATCAACTGCCCGTCACTGACGGCCGAACTAATGGAAAGCGAACTGTTCGGCCACAGCCGCGGCGCGTTCACCGGCGCCAGCGAGAGTACCCTGGGCCGGGTCAACCAGGCCGACGCCGGCACCCTGTTTCTTGACGAGATTGGCGATTTTCCACTCACACTCCAGCCAAAACTCCTGCGATTCATTCAGGACAAGGAGTATGAGCGTGTGGGGGACCCGGTGACCCGTCGCGCCGACGTGCGCATTCTGGCCGCCACCAACCTGAACCTGGAAGACATGGTGCGCGACGGGCGCTTTCGCGAAGACCTGCTGTACCGCTTGAACGTCATCACCCTGCACCTGCCGCCCTTGCGCGAGCGCAGTGAGGACATCCTGACCCTGGCCGACCGCTTCCTGGCCCGCTTCGTCAAGGAATACGCACGCCCCGCGCGAGCGTTCAGCGACGAGGCGCGGGCGGCGCTGCTCAATTACCGCTGGCCGGGTAATATCCGAGAGTTGCGCAACGTGGTGGAGCGCGCCAGCATCATCTGCGCTCAGGAGCGCGTGGAAATCAGCCACTTAGGCATGGCCGAGCAGCCTGCCAACAACGCACCCCGCATCGGCGCGGCGTTGAGCCTGGACGAACTGGAAAAAGCTCATATCGGCGCGGTACTGGCCACCAGCGACACGCTCGACCAGGCCGCCAAGACCCTGGGCATCGACGCATCGACGCTGTACCGCAAACGCAAACAATACAACCTGTGAGGTTGCCGATGAAGTTGCGGACCCGGCTGTTTCTCAGCTTCTCGGCCCTGATCACCGTGGCGTTGCTGGGGCTTGCCCTGGGGTTGGTCAGCGTCATGCAGTTGGCCAAAACCCAGGAAGGGCTGATCGAGTCCAACTTCGCGACGCTGGACCTGGGCTTGAAGCTGCGCCAGAACCTGGGCGACCAATTGGTGATCATGCTCAACGAGCATGGCGACAAGGCCGCCTTGGCTGGTGAACAGCAGCAATTTCAGGACTTGATCAGCCAGGGCCTGGCCCATGAGCAGGAGGTCAACGACCCGGCCGGCTTCGTCCAGACCGCCAGCGATTACCAGAAATTCCTCGCCGCCTACCAGCAGAGCGCTGCCACGGGCACCAGCTTCAGCGACAACCAGGCGCTGAGCGAGTCCTTCAATGTGCTGCGCAATGGCCTGATAGACGCCCACAAGCATGCCTTGGACAACATCAATGCCGCCCAGGAAAGCACGCATCAGCGCGCGGTGCTGGTGTCCTTGTTGTTGGGGCTGGTGGGGCTGGCGGTACTGGTGATCGGCTTTTTCACCGCGCACAGCATTGCGCGGCGCTTCGGTGAGCCGATCGAGGCACTGGCCACCGCGGCCGACAACATCAGCCAGGGCAACTTCGACGTGGCGCTGCCCCAGTCCAGCGCGGCAGAGCTGGCCCAGTTGACGCAGCGCTTCGGCACCATGGCCCAGGTGCTGCGCAAGCACCAGGAAACCAACGTGGATGAATTGCTGGCCGGGCAGCAACGATTACAAGCCGTGCTCGACAGCATTGATGACGGCCTGCTGATGATCGACCGCCAGGGCCACCTGGAGCATCTCAATCCAGTGGCGCAGCGCCAGTTGGGCTGGGAGGACGACCGCGTGGGCATGGGCTTGGGAGAGGCCTTGCAGCGCCCGGAAATGGACACGCAACTGGCCTTGATCCTGCGCGGTGGCAGCCTTGAGCGGGCACTGGAAGACCTGAGTTTCGAGGTGGATGGCGAAACCCGATTGCTGGCCTACAGCCTGACCCCGGTCACCCATACCGAAGGGCATATCCTCGGCGCCGTGATGGTGCTGCACGACGTGACCGAACAGCGCGCCTTCGAGCGCGTGCGCAGTGAGTTCGTGCTGCGCGCCTCCCACGAACTGCGCACGCCGGTGACCGGCATGCACATGGCCTTCGGCTTGCTACAGGAGCGGGTGCACTTTGCCGCCGATTCGCGCGAGGCGGACCTGCTGGAAACCGTGAAGGAAGAAATGCAGCGCTTGATGCAACTGATCAACGACCTGCTGAACTTCTCGCGCTACCAGAACGGCCTGCAGAAACTGACCCGCGTGCCGTGCGCCATCGACGACCTGCTGGACCGCGCGCGGCTGCGCTTCGACGAACTGGCCCGGGAAAACCAGATCGACCTGATCATCGAGCATCCTGAGGCGCTTCCCCACCTGCATGCCGACCAGGCTCAACTGGATCGCGTGCTCGACAACCTGCTGGACAATGCCTTGCGCCACACCCCACACAGCGGACGAATCCGCCTGCAAGCCCGTCGCCATGCGGAGCGGGTGATCATCAGCGTGGAAGACAATGGCGAAGGCATCGCCTACGGGCAACAGGGGCGCATTTTCGAGCCGTTTGTACAGGTTGGCCGCAAGAAGGGCGGCGCGGGCCTGGGGCTGGCGCTGTGCAAGGAGATCGTGCAGTTGCACGGTGGGCGCATGGGTGTGTATTCCCGTCCGGGGCAGGGCACCCAGTTCTACATGACCCTCCCGCTTTGATGATGCATGTGGGAGCTGGCAAGCCAGCCCCCACCCAGGTTAAGCCTCGTCGTCAATGCGCCGGCCGGCCAGGCGCCGGCCGCGGGTCACCAGCTCGGTGAACTGATGGGCATTGAGCGGGTGGGCGAACAACCAGCCCTGGCCGTAGTTGACGCCCTCGCTGGTCAACAGCAACGCCTGGGCTTCCAGTTCTATGCCCTCGGCAATCACCCTAAGCTGCAAGGCGTGCGCCATGCGGATGATGTGGGGCGCCACGCCACTGCTGGCCGCGTCGTGCCCTAATGCGTCGATGAACGCCTTGTCGATTTTCAGGCAATCCACCGGCAACGTCTGCAAGTAGGCGAGGCTGCAATAACCCGTGCCGAAATCATCGATCAATACCTGATGCCCTACATCGCGCAGGGCCTGGAGGTTGTCGCGGGCCACCACCACATCGATCAGGCCGCGCTCGGTCACCTCGAAGGCAATCTGATGGGCCGCGACCCGATGCTGGGCCAGCAGGCGTGCAACCACGCGGCCGATGCGCGGCACCATGACATCGCAGGCAGCCAGGTTCACCGATATATAGAGGTGGGGGTTGGCGCGCAGCAATTGCCCCAGTTGCTCAAGCAATTGCTGCAGGACGAAATCGGTTATCTCGCGGATCTGGCCGGTGTTTTCCGCCATGGGGATAAACAGGTCGGGGCTGGTCAAGGTTCCATCCGGACGCCGCCAGCGCACTAACGCTTCGGCGCCCACACATCGTCGGCTGGTGAGGTCGAAGATCGGCTGGTACAACACCTTCAATTCGTTACGGCGCAACGCGCCCTGTAGCTCGGCACTCAAGGAACGCCGCTCGCGCACCAGTTGCAGCACCATCCAGCCCACACTCCAGGCCAGCAACAGGCTCGCAGGAAACAGCGCCCACAAGGCGCCATTCATTTTTGGCAGCAGGCTGGTACGGGGCGCGATCAACACCAGCTGGTAATCGGGCGACTTGGTGAACATGCGGTACACCAGGTTATCGCGGGTCACCACCAGAGGCTGCTGGGACGGCGGCGGCCAATCGCGGGTAGGCGGCCACGGCTGCACCGGCCCCAATACCGGGACGGCACGCTTGCCGCGATCCAGCACCACCAGCAGGCTGCCGCCCGGCGCCAGGTCCACTACGTCGGTAAGGTGGCCGCGCGAGGTAGACACCGTGAACGGCCCCCGACCCAAGCGCAGCGCGGCCAGGTTGTCGTCGGGCTGGGTGGTAGTGTTGAGCCAGTAGCTGTAGGTGGGCCCCTTGATGTCCGGCGCGCGCAGCTCACTGCCATCCGACTCGCCCGGACGGCTGGAACAACGTTGCTGGCCATCGTTGTAAGCCGCGTCGTAGACGAAGCGGTTATCGAACCCCACTTGCTGCAGGGCAGTGATCATCGCCGGGTTACAGCCGCGCAACGCCTGCTCGTCGAGCAGGTCCACGCTTTCGCGTAACTGACCGAATATCTGCTCCAGCCGGTTGAGAAAGCGCTCGCCGCGAGCATTCATCTGTTCGATTTCGGTCTGCTGCACCTGGTGCACCACCAGGCCGAAGCTGGCGCTCAGCAGCAACACGGCGCAACCCACAGCCGCTATCGTCGCCAATAACCACGGACGATAAAGGGCGCTGCGAAGTCGCACGTAGGCGGATGACATGGGTAAATATCCAGTTGCTCACCATGAGGTATAGCAACTGGCTGGGTTTTAGCCTCGCCGTTGGGCGGAGGGGGTTAGCGCTGGTTGTTCAAGGCCTGCAGGATGGCTGCGGTTTGCGCATCGGGCTCGCCGTCGAAACGGGCCGGGCGGAAGTGCATCTGGAAGGCCGAGATGACATGGCGAGTGGTGACGTCCAACTCGCCGGTCAGGTCGATCGCGTAGCCCAGATGCGCCAGCTGCTGCTGGTACCAGATCATGCTGGGCGGGTTGACGTCGAAACGGGCCTTGTTGCGTGCCACCGCGCCTGCGTCCGGCCAGATGCCAAGGCCATCGTCGGCCAGGCGCTTCCAGGGGAACAGCGGGCCCGGATCCTGCTTGCGCAATGGGGCGATGTCACTGTGGCCGATGATGTGTCGTGGCTCGATGTTGTAGCGTTTGACGATGTCTTTGACCAAGGCCTCCACGGCTTTGATCTGCGCTTCGCTGTAAGGGTACCAGAGCCTGCCGTTGGGCGTATCGGTGTAGCCGGGGTTGACGATCTCGATGCCGATGGAGCTGGAGTTCAGCCAGGTGCGGCCCTCCCATTGGCTTTCCCCGGCGTGCCAGGCGCGCTGGCTTTCATCCACCAGTTGGTAGACCTTGGGTGGGTTGAGACCCACCAGGTAGTGGGCGCTGACCTCACCGTGGGTCAACAGCGCCAGCGAGCGCTCGTCGGATGCCGAGGTGTAGTGCAGCACCACGAACTGGATCCGGCTGTCATGGTTGACCGAGGGGTGACTGCGATCAATGCGAAGGCCATTGGTACAGCCCGTGAGGACGAGCAACAGCAGGGCGCAGCCGAGGAGTTTCATAGGAGGGACGACAACTTGGTGGGCAGTAATGCAATAGTATAACACATCGCTTGCGCGCCTCGCTGAACGGTCCGTTGCGAGGGATTGCTGGGCCACTGCGGTGAAACGCGCCATCAAAACGCGCCACTTGTCGCCGCAGCCGGGCGGCAGCGGCTATAGCTCGGCGTTTTTGCGTTTGGCGGTTTTTCGAGATGCGTTGCGCTCACGCACCCAGCACGCGGTTGCGGCCGGCGTCCTTGGCGCGGTATAGCGCTTCGTCGGCGCGCTTGAGCGCCAGTTCGCTGCGCTCGCTGCCGCGCAAACCGGCAATGCCGATGGAGATGGTGATGGTTACCCGCTGGCCCTTGAAGTGGAACGGGCACGACTCCACCGCCGCGCGCAGGGCTTCCACCAGACGCAAGCCTTCGGCCATGGGCGTCTGGGGCATCAGCAGAACAAACTCCTCACCGCCAAAACGGGCCATGAAGTCCAACGGCCGCAGGCGCTTGCGCATTTCATTGGCAATGATCTTCAGCACTTTGTCGCCGGCCAGGTGGCCATAGCTGTCGTTGATGGACTTGAAGTGGTCCAGGTCAAGCATGGCCAGCAGCAACTCGCTGCCGTCTTCCTGGCGCAGGGCCACGGCCTGCTCCAGGCGCTCGGACCAAGCGGCGCGGTTGGGCAGGCCGGTCAATGGGTCGATCAGCGCTTTCTGCCGCTGCTCTTCCAGGTGTTCTCGATAACCCTGGGCTTCGCCTTCCATGCTGGCGACCCGCTCGGCCAGGCCTTGCAGGCGTGTGGCAATTTCCTGCTCGCGCTGGTCGCGCTGCTGCTGGTGGGCATCGATGGTGCCGATCAGGCCTTCCAGGCGCTGCTCCAGAATCTGCTTGAGGCTGGCCACGTCGGTGGCGCCCTTCATGCTGCTTTGCAAACCGCCCACGTGCTCGCGCAATTGGCTGTCCAGGTCGCGCGCCGCCGAACGGCTGTCGGCGTGGCCCTCGCTGGCGGCCTGCAAGTGGCTCTGGAAGGTGTCCAGGCGCTCATTGAGCTGCTTTAGGTACAACTCGAAATCATGCTGGCCGCTGTCGTTGATCGCCAGCATCAGCGTGGCCAGGTCATCGAGTATCGGCAGCAGTTCGTACCAGTTCAGGCCGTGCTGCAAGCGGTCACGCATGGCCTCGGCCTGCGGGCGGTGCCGTTCGGGCAGCGCCAGGTCGTTGAGCAGGCCCAGCAGGGTCTCTTCGATGTGCGCGGCCACCGAGCTGTAGGAGGGCTCCGGTGAAGGCGGCAGGGCGTAGAGCACGTCCTCGCCGGGTGCCTCGGGATCAATGGCGGCTATGGCTTCGGCCATGACGGCAGGCAAGGGCAAGCGGTCGATGTAGACCGGCGGTGCGGCGTCGGCTTCGACAACGACCCGCGCAGTAGCCCCGACCGTCGGCGCTTTCGCCAGCGCAGGTGGCAGGTGGGGCTCGGGCGCGCGGAGCTGATCGGCCACGGCCTCGATTGTCGGCTCCAGGATCGGGGTCGGTGGCTCGACGGCCGCTTCGACGACGGCCGGCGGCTCCGGTTCCGGCTGAGGCGCGGGCACGGCCCTGGGCTCCGGTGACTTGACCTCTGGCGCAGGCACTGACTGCGGTGCAGGTTCTGGTGCGTGAGTCACTACCGGTGCTTGGGCCGGTACTTCGTGGTGCACCTCGGGTTGCGGCGCCGGCTCGGGCGCGGTTTGCACTGCCGCTGGCGCCGGCTCCGGGGCAGGTACCGGGGCAGGTGGCTGCGACTCTGGCTGCGCTTGCGGCTCACCCTCTACATCACGGCCACCAAACAGGCGCTGGAACAGGCCCGGGCGATGGCCTTCCGAATTCGCTTCGATGCCAGCGATGGCCTGTCCCTGCAAACCACTCAGCTCACTGAGCAGCAACGGGATCTCCCGCGCCTGGCCGGCACGTTCCTCCACTTGCTTGGCAAATTTCTTCAATGGCTTGCTGACATCTCGCGACAGCGGCAATGTCTGCAATTGGTCCACCAGCGCAGTCAGCGCAGTGCTGATCTGCGTGACCCGTGTTTCCCGGCGCTGCTCGGAATCGAGCACGGCCTTCTCCAGGCGCGGGATCAGGGCGGCGAGGCCTGCGTCCATGTCATCGGTGCGCACCACCTCGCGCATTTCCTTCATGCACAGGTCCACTGCCTTGTCGGTACCTTCGGCCGCCAGCGTGCTGCGCACCAGGCCGCGGCGCAACAGGTCGAGCCGGGCATTCCAGCGGCGCTCCAGTTTCTCTTGCTGTTCAATACTCTTGAGGTACTTTTCTTTCCAGCGCTGGGCTTCTTCTGTCATGCCAAGGGTCTGCGAGAGGAGGGGAGGAGCGCCGGCAGCGAGTCGGCTACCAGGGAGTCAGGCAAACGGATCTCTACCGCCACGGGCAGATGATCGGAAATCGGTTGGGCCAGCACCCGCACCCGTTCCAGGGTAAGGCCGGGGCTGAGCAAAATATGATCAAGGCAACGCTGGGGGCGCCAGCTGGGGAAGGTGGCTTCCGCCTGCGGTGCCAGCAGGCCCAGATCACGCAGTGGCGAATGCAGCAGCAGGTCGCTGGCGTGGGTGTTCATGTCACCCATCAGGATCTGGTGCCGGTAGCCGCCAATCAGTTCACGAATGTAGGCCAACTGGCGGGCGCGGGTACGGGTACCCAGGGCCAGGTGCATCATCACCACTACCAGTGCGTCTTCACCCTCGCCAAAGCGCGCCAGGATGGCACCACGGCCGGCAGGGCCGGGCAATGGGTGATCCTCCAGGCTCCAGGGGCGCAGACGGCTGAGGATACCGTTGCTGTGCTGGGCCAGGCGGCCAAGGTTACGGTTGAGTTGCTGGTACCAGTACGGAAAGCCGCCCAGTTGGGCGAGGTATTCGACCTGGTTGACGTAACCGGAGCGAATACTGCCGCCGTCCACTTCCTGCAAGGCCACCAGGTCGAAGTCGCCGAGCAGTTCGCCGATCTTCTGCAGGTTGTTGGCCCTGCCAGTGTGCGGCAGCAGGTGCTGCCAGCTGCGGGTCAGGTAATGGCGATAGCGTTCAGTGCTGATGCCCACCTGGATATTGAAACTGAGCAGCCGCAGCCGGCCATCCTCGGGAAGGCCGCTGGTGTGTACATGATGCTCGTTGACCCGCGGATCACGCAGGCCAACGACACGTTCGGTTCTCCAGCGGCGCACGGTGTCACCTGAGGTTAGTTGGCAGCGCTCTTGCCGGCTGCACGTTCTTTGGCAATCAGTGCATCGGCCACTTTCAGGGTTTCTTCAGGGCCGCCTGCAGTGCCGAGGTCAAAACGGTATTTGCCGTTGACGATCATGGTCGGTACGCCCTGCACACCGTAAGCCACGGCCAGCTCCTTGTACTGCTTGACCTTGCCCTGGACGGCGAAGGAGTTGTAGGTCTCCAGGAACTTGCTCTTGTCAACGCCTTGGGTGGCTACGAAATCAGCCATTTCGTTAGGATCGGTCAGGCGCTTGCCTTGTTTCTGGATGGCGTCGAACACGGCGGAGTGAACCTTGTGCTCCACACCCATCATGTCCAGGGTAATGAACAGTTGGCCGTGCAGATCCCAAGGGCCGCCGAACATGGCAGGAATACGCACGAAGTGTACGTCAGCCGGCAGCTTCTCGATCCACGGGTTGATGGTTGGCTCAAAGGCGTAGCAGTGCGGGCAGCCATACCAGAACATCTCGACGACTTCGATTTTGCCAGGCTGGGACACCGGCACCGGGCTGGTCAGTTCGACGTACTGCTTGCCCGCTTCCAGCGGGGCATCGGCGGCTTGAGCGGTCATGCCGAACAGCGTGGCAGCAACCAGAGCGGCGCCGAGGATCAGATTACGCATGCTTTACTCCTGAGCAAAAAGGGATCGCCGAGCAGCGACGAGCGTTGAGACTCGGCGCCGAAGGGTTCAGTTCGCTAGTGTAACGGCAGACTTCATGAAAAAGGGCAGCCAAGGCCGCCCTTTTTAATTGTTTCATTTCAAGACGCGACAACGCGATCAGTGCAGGCCCTGCACGTAGGAAGCGATAGCCTCGATATCCTTGTTGCTGAGTTTCGCGGCAATGCTGCGCATGACCATGGTGTCACCGTCGTTGGTGCGGTTGCCTTCACGAAAGTCGGTAAGTTGCTTGGTCACGTACTGGGCGTGCTGCCCGCCCAGGTGCGGGAAGCCGGCCATGGGGTTGCCAACGCCATTGGGCGAATGACAGCCGGTGCAGGCAGGCATGCCGGTGTCCAGCTTGCCGCCGCGAAACAGCGCCTCGCCCCTGCCCACCAGGTTGGGGTCGGCGGCGCCGACGCTGCCTTTCTGGCTATTGAAATAAGCGGCGAGGTCAGCCAGGTCCTGATCGCTGAGGTTGGTCAGCAGGCCGGTCATTTCAGGCACCTGGCGCTTGCCCGACTTGATGTCGTGCAACTGTTTTTCCAAGTAGCGATCACCTTGCCCGGCCAGCTTGGGAAAGTTGGGCGCCATGCTGTTGCCATCGGGGCCGTGGCAGGCACCACAGACCGCCGCCTTTGCCTGCCCGGCGGCCGGGTCACCCGCCGCTTGGGCCACACCTGTGATTCCTACTGCCAACAGCAGACTCACTATTATTTTTTTCATCAGCTAATCCAACTACGGCTAAGGGTGAAAGTTTGGTGCCGCAGGCTTGGGCCGCTCATCCATTGGATTACGGTCTTGTAGTCTTCGGCACTGCTGTCCGTGCACAATTCACGTGGCGGCATAGCCTTGAAACCCTGGGTTACATCAGAGACGCTAGCAGCAAGCCGCTATTTCGTCCTGAAACGAGAGGTTCAGGGTTGGGGGAATTTGCGGTCTAATGCGCAATGACAACTGAAAATGCCCCCGGTGTGCGTCCCCCCAGCGGCAGGACAAAGCACACACGAAATCTACGGCATTATATACTACCGACGTCAGCGAAGCGGAAACGACCCGCCTGCCTGGGCCCTTGCCCGGCGTCGCCCCACAGCGGAAATCACATGCAAGTCAAAAACCCCATCCTCGGTCTGTGCCAACAGGCTACCTTCTCGCTCAGCGCCGCCAAGGTCGACCAGTGCCCCGACGACGAAGGCTTTGAAGTGGCCTTTGCCGGCCGCTCCAACGCCGGAAAGTCCAGTGCCCTGAATACCCTGACCCACGCCAGCCTGGCGCGCACATCCAAGACCCCGGGGCGCACACAACTGCTGAACTTCTTCGAGCTGGACGAAGAACGCCGCCTGGTGGACTTGCCCGGTTACGGTTACGCCAAGGTGCCTATCCCGCTCAAGCAGCACTGGCAGCGCCACCTGGAGGCGTACCTGGGCAGCCGTGAAAGCCTCAAGGGCTTGATCCTGATGATGGACATCCGCCATCCCATGACCGATTTCGACCTGTTGATGCTCGATTGGTCGGTGGCCAGCCACATGCCCATGCATATCCTGCTGACCAAGGCCGACAAGCTGACCTACGGCGCGGCCAAGAACACGCTGCTCAAGGTTCAGTCGGAAATCCGCAAGGGCTGGGGCGATGCCGTGAGCATCCAGCTGTTCTCCGCGCCCAAGCGCATGGGCCTTGAAGACGCCTACGCCGTGCTGGCGCGCTGGATGGAGTTGCCGGACAAGGTTGACGCTTAAGCTGATTGGCGACCTTTGTAGCCGCAGCCTTGCGGTAGCGGCTACCGCTAAATCAGTCAAATCGCGGGCAAAAAAAACCCCGGACTTCGTATGGGGAGGGGGAAGTTCGGGGTTCAAGTTCCGGACCGCTAGGGCGGGGTCCAGATATCTGCCAACACTTAACACAACATAGGAGCATCGAACGGCTTCACCAGCCATTCAGTTACTCTGAGTCGTGTTTGACAGGTTTAGTTCCCGAACTGCTCAAAACTAATTCTCCTAAGCAGGTGTCGCGTTAGGCCATATCCCGCATGGCGGCCGTCTGGTACCGGGCGAGCTGCAGGACCTGCGGGGCGCGGGCCCGCGATCGGCTGAACACCGCAGGAAGGTCCTGCGGACTTTTTCGCAGCCTGGCGACGGATGGCCGCCCCGCAGCGCCTGCGGGGCCTGCGTATTGCTGTCAGTGCGCCTCGTCCCAGTTATCGCCCACGCCCACTTCCACCAGCAGCGGTACGTCCAACTCGGCCGCGCTGCTCATGTGCGGACGAATCTGCTCGCTCACCTGAGCAACCAGGTCCTCGCGCACTTCCAGCACCAGTTCATCGTGTACCTGCAGGATCACCCGGGCGTCCAGGCCCGATTCGCTCAGCCAATTGTCCACGGCCACCATGGCGCGTTTAATGATGTCGGCCGCAGTGCCCTGCATCGGGGCGTTGATGGCGGTGCGCTCGGCGCCCTTGCGCAGGGCAGGGTTCTTGGCGTTGATGTCGGCCAGGTACAGGCGGCGACCAAACAGCGTCTCTACGTAACCCTGCTCGGCCGCCTGGGCGCGGGTGCGCTCCATGTAGGCCAGCACGCCGGGGTAGCGGGTGAAGTAGCGATCGATGTATTCCTTGGCCTGCTTGTTGTCCACGCCAATCTGCTTGGCCAGGCCAAAGGCACTCATGCCGTAGATGAGGCCAAAGTTGATGGCCTTGGCGCTGCGCCGCTGGTCGGTGGTGACCTGGTCCAGTTCCACGCCGAACACTTCCGCGGCCGTGGCCCGGTGAACGTCCAGGTTGTTCTGGAAGGCGTGCAGCAAGCCCTCGTCCTTGGCCAGGTGGGCCATGATGCGCAGCTCGATCTGCGAGTAGTCCGCGGCCAGCAGCTTGTAGCCCTTGGGCGCCACGAACGCCTGGCGAATGCGCCGGCCTTCGGCGGTGCGGATCGGGATGTTCTGCAGGTTCGGGTCGCTGGACGACAACCGCCCGGTGGCCGCCACGGCCTGGTGATACGAGGTGTGGATACGGCCGGTACGCGGGTTAATCTGCTCGGGCAGACGATCGGTGTAGGTGCTTTTCAGTTTGCTCAGCGAACGGTACTGCATCAGTACCTTGGGCAGCGGGAAGTCCTGCTCGGCCAGCTCGGCCAGCACCGCTTCAGCCGTGGAAGCCTGGCCCTTGGCGGTCTTGTTGAGCACCGGCATGCCCAGTTTTTCGTAGAGGATGGCGCCCAACTGCTTGGGCGAACCCAGGTTGAACGCCTCGCCGGCGATTTCAAAAGACTGGCGCTCCAGCTCAGCCAGCTTAGTGCCCAGCTCGCCGCTCTGTACGCCCAGCAAGGCGGCATCGACCAATGCGCCCTGGCGCTCGATCTTGGCCAGTACCGGCACCAGCGGCATCTCGATGTCATCCACCACGGTCAACAGGCTGGGCGCGGCGGCCAACTTGGCCTGGAACAGCTGGTGCAGGCGCAGGGTGATGTCGGCGTCTTCAGCCGCGTACGGCCCGGCCTGCTCCAGGGGGATCTGGTCGAAGGTCAGCTGCTTGGCACCCTTGCCGGCAATCTGTTCGAAGGTAATCGTGGTGTGGCCCAGGTACTTGGCAGCCAGGCTGTCCATGTCGTGGCGGGTAGCGGTGGAGTCCAGCACGTAGGATTCGAGCATGGTGTCGAATTTCACGCCCTGCACGGCAATGCCCTGGGCAGGGTCGCCGCCGATGGCGCAGTTGGCCAGGATGTTCATGTCGTACTTGGCGTTCTGGCCGACCTTTAACTTGGTCGGGTCTTCGAGCAGCGGCTTGAGCGCGCGCAGCACGGTGTCGCGGTCCAACTGCTCGGGGGCGCCCATATAGGAATGAGTCAGCGCAATGTAGGCCGCTTCGTGGGGCCGCACGGCGAACGACAGGCCTACCAGCTGGGCCTTCTGAGCATCCAGGCCGGTGGTTTCGGTGTCGAAGGCGAACAGTTCGGCGTTGTTCAGCTTTTCCAACCACACGTCGAAGCGTGCCTGATCAAGGATGGTTTCGTAGACGGTTTCCACGGCAGCCACCGGCGCCACCTCGGCCACGACTTCCTGACCGGCACGCTTGGCGTCGCGCTGTACTTCATCGATCCAGCTCTTGAACTCAAGCTCGGTGTACAGCTCCACCAGCGCCTCGCGGTCCGGCTCGCCGCACACCAGGGCTTCCACTTCCACGTCCAGGGCCACGTCGATCTTGATGGTGGCCAGCTGGTAGGACAGGAACGCCATGTCCTTGTGTTCTTCAAGCTTGGCGGGCAAGTTCTTGGCGCCGCGGATGGGCAGGGCAGGGACCTTGTCGAGGTTCTCGTACAACTCCTTGAGGCCACCGCCGATACCCACCAGAAGGCCGACTGCGGTTTTTTCCCCTACGCCGGGGACGCCGGGGATATTGTCGACTTTGTCGCCCATCAGGGCCAGGTAGTCGATGATGTGCTCAGGGCCTACGCCGAATTTCTCCTTGACCCCTTCAATGTCCATGACACTGCCGGTCATGGTGTTGACCAGGGTCACGTGGCCATCCACCAACTGGGCCATGTCCTTGTCACCGGTGGAGATGATCACCGGGCGGTCCGCCGCCGCGCTGCTGCGCGCCAGGGTGCCGATCACGTCGTCGGCTTCCACGTTTTCCACACACAGCAAGGGGTAACCCAGGGCGCGCACGCTGGCGTGCAATGGCTCTACCTGCACGCGCAGATCGTCGGGCATGCTGGGGCGGTTGGCCTTGTAGTCAGCGAACATTTCGTCGCGGAACGTGCCGCCTTTGGCGTCGAATACCACGGCAAAGGGGCTATCTGGATACTGCTTGCGCAGGCTCTTGAGCATGTTCAGCACGCCCTTCACCGCGCCGGTCGGCATTCCCTTGGAGGTGGTCAGCGGTGGCAGGGCATGGAACGCCCGATACAGGTAGGAAGAACCGTCCACCAGGACGAGGGGAGCTTTGCTCATGAGCAGAATCAACCTTTTCGGCGGGTCCGGCGCTAGAATGTCCGGAACATTGACGACAAAGGGACAAGGTTATCATGCGAACCGCTAAACGCTTGTTGCTGGCCAGTGTGTTGATTGCTTCTGCGATGGCCGTCATGGCCGCCGACGAAGCGGTCACGGCTGATCCGGATGTCACCATTCGCCAGGAAGGCGACAAAACTGTCCAGGAATACCGGCAAAATGGCTTCCTGTACGCAATCAAGGTCACCCCGAAACACGGCAAGCCGTATTTCCTGGTTCGTGCCGATGGCACCGATGCCAACTACATCCGGTCCGACCAGCCGGACATGCTGATACCGGCATGGAAGATCTTCGAATGGAAATGACTCAACCTTAACTTCAACCGGGCATCTCCTACGGGGGTGCCAGTATGGGCAAACTTTTCATGTCAGTGTTTACACCCCTGTCGCGGCCTGAGCTTGAAACCTTTCTCGCACCTTATGGCCTGGGCCGTCTGCGCGACTTCCAGGGCATTGCTGCCGGAACCGAGAACAGCAATTTCTTCATCAGCCTGGAACAGGGCGAGTACGTCCTGACATTGGTTGAACGCGGCCCGGTCCAGGACCTGCCGTATTTCGTGGAGCTGCTGGATGTGCTGCACGAAGCCGACCTGCCGGTGCCCTACGCGCTGCGCACCACCGACGGCGTGGCTCTGCGCGAGCTGGCAGGCAAGCCGGCGCTGCTGCAACCGCGCCTGCCGGGCAAGCACATCAAGGAACCCAACAGCCAGCATTGCGTGCAGATGGGCGAGCTGATCAGCCACATTCACCTGGCCACCCGCGACCACGTGCTGGAGCGCAAGACCGACCGTGGCCTGGACTGGATGCTGGAAGAGGGCGAGCGCCAGATCGGCCAGCTGGGCAGCGAAGCCGCCGGCCTGCTGCGCAGCGCACTGGAGGAGATCAAGGCCCATAAGGCGCAGATCCTGGCCTTGCCGCGCGCCAACCTGCACGCTGACCTGTTTCGTGACAACGCCATGTTCGAAGGCACGCACCTGACGGGCGTGATCGACTTCTACAACGCCTGCTCGGGCCCGATGCTGTATGACTTGGCCATCAGCCTGAATGACTGGTGCTCGGACGCCACCGGTGCGCTGGACGCGCCGCGCGCGCGAGCGATGCTGGGTGCCTATGCCGGGCTGCGGCCGTTCACGGCGACAGAGGCCGAGTTGTGGCCGGTGATGCTGCGTGTGGCGTGCGTGCGTTTCTGGCTGTCGCGGCTGGTGGCTGCACAGGCGTTCGCCGGGATGGACGTGCTGATCCATGACCCGGCGGAGTTCGAACACCGCCTGGCGTTGCGCCAGAAGGTCAGCGTGGCGCTGCCGTTCGCGTTGTAACGCCGTTCGCCTTTTCACCTGTAGCCGCTGCCGTCAGGCTGCGGCTACAGTGCAGATTCAGAGTTGATCCAGGCAACCTGCCAAATCGTTACCCAGTTTTTCCATCAGCTGTTCGTAGCCTTTCGGCGACGCTTCGGCGAAGCCACCCAGGCCATCCAGCTCTGCCAGGCGCACCGGCAGGCCGGCGGTCAGGGTCTCGGCCAGGCGCGGGCGCGCCGGTGGCTCGCTGAACACGCAAGATTTGCCCACTTCCTGCAACCGCGCGCGCATTGCCGCCACGTGCTGGGCGCCCGGCTGCACTTCAGCGGCCACGCTGAACACGCCGGTGTGCTTCACGCCGAACTCATCCTCGAAATAATCGAAGCCTTCGTGGAACACGAAGAACGGCTTGCCCGCCACCCCGGCCATGCGCGTTTTCAAACGCGCGTCCAGGCTGTCCAGGCGGCCGTCGAACGCCTTGAGGTTGGCGTCATAGCGCGCGGCATTGGCCGGGTCGGCCTTGCTCAGGTCCGCCGCCATGCGCGCGGCAATCACCCGCGCATTGAACGTCGACAGCCACAGGTGCGAGTCCAGGCTACCGGGGCGATGGTCGTGATCGTGCTCGTCCGGGTCGGCCTCTTCGTGGGACTGGCTGTCAGCCGTGAAATGGCGCAGCTTCAGGCCGGCCAGATCCTGAATGGTCACGGTCGGCTTGCTGCGAGTGGCCACCACGCGGGGCAGGAACCCTTCCATGTCCGGGCCGATCCAGTACAGCAGGTCGGCATCGCCCACGCGCCGTACGTCGGAAGGCCGCAGTGCGTAATGATGCGGCGAAGCACCCGGCGGCAGCAGCACTTGCGGAGTGCCCACGCCATCCTGCACGGCAGCAGCAATCAGTTGCAGCGGCTTGATGCTGGTAAGCACGCGAACGTCGGCCTGAGCAGGCAGCGTTACGGCAGTGGCGAGGCAAAAAGCGACAAAAAGCTTGAATTGGCGGGACACAATGACCACTCGACTGGACAAGAAAAGGTAATATAATAACGTCTCTTACTGATATCGTCGCCGCTCATGCCCAATACCCCGCTGGCCAACCGCCCTCACGATCATTCCCACTGCGTGCACAGCGCCCTGTCGGAAGCCGATGCCCTGTGCGCGCGCATGGGCCTGCGCCTGACTGCCTTGCGCCGTCGGGTACTGGAGTTGGTGTGGCAAAGCCACAAGCCGCTGGGTGCCTACGACATTCTGGCCGTGCTCAGCGAACAGGATGGCCGCCGCGCCGCGCCGCCCACTGTATACCGGGCGCTGGATTTCCTGTTGGAAAACGGCCTGGTGCACCGCATCGCCTCGCTCAATGCCTTCATCGGCTGCAACCACCCGGAACACGCGCATCAGGGCCAGTTCCTGATCTGCCGCGAATGCCACGTGGCGCTTGAGCTGGAACAACCTTCCATCAGCCAGGCCATCGTTGCCAGCGCAGCCGAAGTGGGCTTCCGTGTCGAGGGCCAGACCGTGGAAGTGGTTGGCCTTTGCTCGGCCTGCCAGGCCGCCTGATGAGCGACGCCCTGATCCGCCTGGAACAGGTGGCCGTCACGTTTGCCGGGCAGGCCGTGCTGGACAACATCGAGCTGAGCGTTCGCAGTGGCGAAATCGTCACCCTGATCGGCCCCAATGGCGCTGGCAAGACCACGCTGGTGCGCGCCGTGCTTGGCCTGCTCAAGCCTGACAGCGGCCTGGTGTGGCGCAAGCCCAAGCTACGCATTGGCTACATGCCGCAAAAACTGCACGTAGACCCGACGCTGCCGCTGTCGGTGCTGCGTTTCCTGCGCCTGGTGCCTGGCGTTGACCGCCCGCGCGCCATGGCGGCACTGGCCGAGGTAGGCGCCGAGCAGGTCATCGACAGCCCGGTGCAGAACATTTCCGGCGGCGAAATGCAGCGCGTGCTGCTAGCCCGCGCGCTGCTGCGCGAGCCGCAACTGCTGGTACTGGACGAGCCGGTGCAAGGCGTGGACGTGGCCGGCCAGGCCGAGCTGTACAGCCTGATCACGCGCCTGCGGGACCGTCATGGCTGCGGCGTGCTGATGGTGTCCCACGACCTTCACCTGGTGATGAGCACCACCGACCAGGTGGTGTGCCTGAACCGCCACGTCTGCTGTTCCGGGCACCCTGAGCAGGTCAGCGGCGACCCGGCCTTTGTCGAGCTGTTCGGCGACCACGCCCCCAGCCTGGCGGTGTATCACCACCACCACGACCATGCCCACGACCTGCATGGCCAGGTCGTGGCGGGCGATGGCAAGCACTCGGGCATCCTTACCCCCCACGTACATGGAGACGGCTGCAAGCATGGCTGATTTTCTGCTTTATGCCTTGCTGGCTGGCTTGTCCCTGGCAGTGGTTGCCGGCCCCCTGGGCTCGTTCGTGGTGTGGCGGCGCATGGCCTATTTCGGCGATACCCTGTCCCACGCCGCGCTGCTTGGCGTGGCCCTGGGCTTCGTCCTGGACGTCAGTCCGGCGCTGGCCGTGACCGTGGGCTGCCTGCTGTTGGCGATTGTGCTGGTCACCCTGCAACAGCGCCAACCACTGGCTTCGGACACCCTGCTGGGCATCCTGGCGCCCAGCACGCTGTCGCTGGGCCTGGTGGTGCTGAGCTTCATGCACGATGTGCGTATCGACCTGATGAGCTACCTGTTCGGCGACCTGCTGGCGATCAGCCCCACTGACCTGGCCTGGATTCTGGGTGGCAGTGCCGCGGTCATGGCCCTGGTGCTGGCCCTGTGGCGCCCGCTGCTGGCCGTGACAGTGCACGAAGAACTGGCACGGGTGGAAGGCCTGCCGGTCGCCGCCCTGCGCATGACATTGATGCTGTTGATTGCCATCGTCATTGCCGTGGCGATGAAAATAGTCGGCGTGCTACTGATCACCTCGCTGCTGATCATCCCGGCGGCAGCGGCCCAGCGCCATGCCCGATCCCCGGAGCAAATGGCCTTGGGCGCCAGTATTCTCGGGGTGATCGCGGTGTGTGCCGGGCTGGCAATGTCGTGGTTCAAAGACACGCCGGCCGGGCCGTCAATCGTCGTCTGCGCCGCTACACTGTTCCTATTGAGCTTTGCGCTGCCCCGTCGATAACGGCGGTGATCTGTCACAGGTTATTTTCGTGTCACCAGACAGGGTGTAGACTTGCTCGCTTTTTGCGCAAATAGAGAGTCGCAGGAATGAAGCCGTTCGCCTCCCGTTATCTGCTCCTTGCCGCATTTTCGCTCATATTGGGCGCTTGCCAGAGCCACACGCTGCAGCCCGACGCCCCCGCGCCGGTGACTGATGCGTTTCTGCAGTTGCAACAGAATATCGACAGCGGCGAGTTGGCCACCGCCGAGGACCAGTTGGGCACACTGCAAAAGCAGAGCCCGGATGACCCGCGCCTGGAGCCTTACCAGCGCCAGTTGGCCGAAGCTTACCTGCAACGCAGCCAGATCGTTCTGCAGAAGGGTGACGTCAATGCCGCCGCCACCGCGCTGGCCCGTGCCCGCGTGCTGATGCCCAAGGCCCCGGCCCTCACCGGTGGCGCCAACGGCCCGATCCGCCAGGGGCGCAAGGCCGAGCTGGACAAGGCCGAGGCCGCCTTGCAGGCAGCCGAAACCAAGCCTGTAGCGAAGGTCATCGACCCTACGGCCCAGAGCACGCCGGTGGCCTTGAACATTACTGAAAGCCGAGCCTTGCAGCGCCAGCTGGATGACATCGCTACCGACGTGGTGAATTACCACTGTGACGTGCTGGTGGTGGTGCCGCGCACCCAGGATTGGCCGTGGTTGCAAGCGCTGATCAAGAAGCGTGTGGACAAGCTGGCGCCTGATCTGCAATGGCAGCTGGGCCACAAGGTTGTGCGCAACCAGGCGGCACAGGTGGTGCTGACGCCCCGCAAGCCATAATTCCCCTTCGCCAGGGGCCATAAACAACCGTGGGAGCGGGTTCTACCCGCGAAGCAAGCACTGCGGAGTATCTGGCACTCCACGGTGTACTTTTCGCGGGTAGGACCCGCCCCCACAGACGGCGGATGCTTCTACCAGGGACGAGCTGTCAGGCCGGGACTGCCTTGGCTTTTGGCTCGCGGTCCCATACGCGGTGCTTGGCGATGGCCTCGATGAAGGCTCTGTGGGCCTTGGCGTCGTCACCTGCCACCAGCCCGGCGTCCTCTTCAAGCTTCAGCCCGTCGATCAAAGCCTTGGCCTCGGTGTTCACGCCAATGGCTTTCAAGTGCTTGTAGGCTTCCAGCAGGAAGTGCAACGCCACGCCGTCACCGCCCAGCGCCTGCACCGACGCCTTGCCACCGGGCACCCATACTGCATCGAACGCCACTGACGGCAGCCCCTCGGCCGAAGCATCCACCGGCAGTGCCTTGCCATCAGCCGTCTTCACCGGCGCCGAGGTCGGGCCCAGCACCTTGGCGTGTGCACCTTCGGCGGCCAGCGCTTTCTTCACAGCATCGACCTGACTGCCGTCGACACCGTTGGCCACCAGGATGGCCACCTTGCGCCCCTTGATGTCGCCCGACAGCAAGTTCAATTGGCTTAGCGCCGGGGATGCCTTTAGCGAAGGCTCCGGCACCTTCACGGTCCCGGCCTTGGGCGCCGGCAGGCCGAGGTTGGCAGCCACGCGGGCAGCCAGGTCCAGGTCAATGTTGGCGAGAATCTCGTTTACCTCGCGAATACGAATATGCTCACGATCGACCTTGCCCAGTTCGAAGCTGTAGGCCGCGATCACATGCTCCTGTTCAGGCTTACTCAGGCTGTGAAAGAACAGCCGTGCCTGGGAGAAGTGATCGGCGAACGACTCACTGCGCTGGCGAATCTTGTGGGCCTCGATGCGTTCGGGGTAGGACACAAAGCCGCCATCCTGGGCCGCCGCCGGGGTTTCCTTTGGCCAGCCGCCATCAATGGAATTGGGCTCGTAGGAAGCCCGGCCCTTGTCGATGGTGACGCGGTGCTGAGCGTCGCGCTGGCTACTGTGGTTGGGCGCCAGCGGGCGATTGATGGGGATCTCATGGAAGTTCGGCCCGCCCAGACGGCTGATCTGGGTATCGGTGTAGGAGAACAGTCGGCCCTGTAGCAATGGGTCGTTGGAGAAGTCGATGCCGGGCACGATGTGGCCTGGGCAGAAGGCGACCTGCTCGGTTTCGGCAAAGTAGTTGTCGGGGTTGCGGTTGAGCACCATCTTGCCCAACGGCGTCACGGGCACCAGTTCTTCCGGGATGATCTTGGTAGGGTCCAGCAGGTCGAAGTCAAACTTGTGCTCATCTTCTTCCGGGACGATCTGCACGCCGAACTCCCATTCGGGGTAGTCGCCCATCTCGATGGCTTCCCACAGGTCCCGCCGATGGTAGTCGGTATCCTTGCCCGCCAGTTTCTGCGCTTCGTCCCACACCAGCGAGCACACGCCGGCCTTAGGCTTCCAGTGGAACTTCACGAAGCTGGACTTACCCTCGGCATTGATCAGGCGGAAGGTGTGAATACCGAAGCCTTCCATGGTGCGCAGGCTTTTCGGGATGGCCCGGTCGGACATGGTCCAGATCACCATGTGCGCCGATTCCGGCACCAGCGATACGAAGTCCCAGAAAGTATCGTGGGCTGAGCCGCCCGTGGGTATTTCATTGTGCGGCTCGGGCTTCACTGCATGGACGAAATCGGGAAACTTGATGGCATCCTGGATGAAAAACACCGGCATGTTGTTGCCAACCAAGTCAAAATTGCCTTCATCGGTATAGAACTTGACGGCAAAGCCGCGCACATCGCGGACGGTGTCGCCGGAGCCACGGGGGCCCTGTACCGTGGAAAAACGCACGAATACAGGGGTCTGTTTCGACGGATCCTGAAGGAAACCTGCCTTGGTCAGCTGGGAGTGCGCCTCATAAGTCTGGAAATAGCCGTGCGCACCGGTACCGCGGGCATGAACAATGCGCTCGGGAATGCGCTCATGGTCAAAATGCGTGATTTTCTCGCGCATGATGAAATCTTCCAGCAGCGAAGGGCCGCGCGCGCCGGCTTTAAGCGTGTTCTGGTTGTCGCTGACCTTGACCCCCTGGTTGGTCCTCAGGGCCTGGCCAGTAGCGTCGGAGCGAAAGGTTTCCAGGCTGTCGAGCTTGGCATTGGTATTGGCGCGGTCCGGTGTGTCGGTACCAGCGGCTTCGCTTTTGGTCGAAGTGGGCGAATTCTTTTTCATCTGTCCTAGACTCCTCATCGGCAGCCCCGTTGCGGGTGATCTGCATGGGCGAAAATCCCTGTCACGGGCAGGGATGATAGAGATGCCTAGGTAGTGACTGGCCTGTTTTACGGCCGTTCCTTTTATTTTGAACGCCTTTGATCGCCTTATTGCCGAATGAAAGGATGTTTAGAAAATAAATGCTAAGTCTATCTATACGGACAGGCTAAAATGCGCGACCGGCTAACCCACGCCCCCCTTTCCATGCGCCCCACAAGGTTCGCTACGTGATCGAGTTCCAAAATGTCCATAAAACCTACCGCGTAAACGGTAGGGAAATCCCCGCGCTGCACCCTACCAACCTGACCGTCGAGAACGGCCAGGTCTTCGGCCTGATTGGCCACTCGGGTGCTGGCAAAAGTACCCTCCTGCGCCTGATCAACCGCCTTGAGGCGCCAAGCGGCGGCAAGATCATCGTGGATGGCGAAGACGTCACCGCGTTCGATGCCAACCACCTGCGCCGCTTCCGCCAGCAGGTCGGCATGATCTTCCAACACTTCAACCTGCTGGCGTCCAAGACCGTGGCCGACAACGTCGCGCTGCCGCTGCGCCTGGCGGGCGAATTGTCTGCCAGCGAAATCAACAAGCGTGTCGCCGCGCTTCTGGAGCGTGTCGGTCTGTCCGACCATGCGAAGAAGTACCCGGCGCAGCTGTCTGGCGGCCAGAAGCAGCGCGTGGGCATTGCCCGCGCCCTATCCACCAACCCCAAGGTACTGCTATGTGACGAGGCCACCAGTGCCCTCGACCCGCAGACCACGGCGTCGGTGCTGCAACTGCTGGCCGAGATCAACCGCGAACTGAAACTGACCATCGTCCTTATCACCCACGAGATGGACGTGATCCGCCGGGTGTGTGACCAGGTGGCGGTGATGGATGCCGGCGTGATCGTCGAGCAGGGCCCCGTGGCGGAAGTGTTCCTGCACCCCAAGCACCCCACCACCAAGCGCTTTGTCCAGGAAGACGAAGAAGTCGACGAGAACGACCAGCGTGCCGATTTCGCCCACGTGCCGGGTCGCATCGTGCGCCTGACCTTCCAGGGCGAAGCAACCTATGCGCCGCTGCTGGGCACCGTCGCCCGTGAAACCGGCGTGGACTACAGCATCCTGGCTGGCCGCATCGACCGCATCAAAGACACGCCATACGGGCAACTGACCCTGGCCATTACCGGTGGCGACATGGACGCTGCCTTCGCCCGCTTCACCTCTGCAGACGTTCATATGGAGGTGCTGCGCTGATGGACTTTCTCAATTACTTCGCCAACGTCGACTGGTCCGAGATTCTCGAAGCCACCAATGACACCATGGTGATGCTCGGCGCCTCGCTGATCTTTACCGTGCTGCTGGGCCTGCCGCTGGGCGTGCTGCTGTTCATCTGCGGCCCACGCCAGCTGTTCGAGAACAAGGGCCTCTACGCCTTGCTGGCGCTGTGCGTGAACGTGCTGCGTTCGCTGCCATTCATCATTCTGCTGATTGTACTGATCCCGGTCACCGTGCTGATCACCGGCACCTCGCTGGGTGTGGCGGGCGCGATTCCGCCGCTGGTCATCGGTACCACGCCGTTCTTCGCGCGGCTGGTGGAAACCGCCCTGCGTGAAGTGGACCGCGGCATCATCGAGGCTACCCAGTCGATGGGCGCCACACCTCGGCAGATCATCATGAATGCGCTGCTGCCCGAGGCAATGCCTGGCATCATCGCGGCGATTACCGTGACGGCAATCACCCTGGTTTCCTACACTGCAATGGCCGGTGTAGTCGGTGCTGGCGGCCTCGGTGACCTGGCGATCCGCTTTGGTTATCAGCGCTTCCAGACTGACGTGATGATTGTCACCGTGGTTATCCTGGTGGTGCTGGTGCAGGTGTTGCAGACCATCGGCGACAAGCTGGTGGTGCACTTCTCGCGCAAGTAAACGTCTGTAATTGAATGACCCGCCGCGGCCCTTGCCCCGGCGCCCGGGGCTCGTCGAGCCCCACAAGGAGCTGATAATGAAAAAACTGCTGGCGGCCTTTGCCGCCGTGGCCGCGCTGTCGGCCCACGCCAACGACACCCTGACCGTTGCGGCCACCGCCGTGCCCCACGCCGAAATCCTCGAATTCGTAAAGCCGCAGCTGGCCAAGGAAGGCGTGGACCTGAACGTGAAGGTGTTCACCGACTACATCCAGCCCAATGTGCAGGTAGCGGAGAAGCGCCTGGACGCCAACTTCTTCCAGCACCAGCCGTACCTGGATGAGTTCAACAAGGGCAAGGGCACTAACCTGGTCGCCGTGACCGGCGTGCACCTGGAGCCACTGGGCGCCTATTCGAGCAAGTGGAAGAAACTGGCCGACCTGCCGGGCGGCGCCAACGTGGTCATCCCCAACGATGCCACCAACGGCGGCCGTGCATTGTTGCTGCTGCAGAAAGTGGGCCTGATCAAGCTGAAGAACCCGACCGACATCCTGTCCACGCCCAAGGACATCGTCGAGAACAGCAAGGACCTGAAAATCCGTGAGCTGGAAGCTGCGACCCTGCCGCGCGTGCTGACCCAGGTTGACCTGGCGCTGATCAACACCAACTACGCATTGGAAGCCAAGCTGGACCCGTCCAAGGATGCCCTGGCCATCGAGGGCAACGACTCGCCTTACGTCAACATCCTGGTGGCCCGCCCGGACAACAAGGATTCGCCCGCCATGCAGAAGCTGGCAGCGGCGCTGCACAGTCCTGAGGTGAAAGCGTTCATTCAGGACAAGTACAAAGGCGCGATCATCCCGGCGTTCTAAAGCGGCGCCTGTGACGGGGCCTTGGGCGGTGTGATTCTGACCCTGGGCCCGCTGCGCGGGCCTTTGCAGCCTTCGGCAGCAGCTCGTCGTGTCGCGGTATCACATTAGTTGCGCTGCACCAGCGCCGGCAACTGCGCCACCAGCTTCGGCCCGTTCAGGGGCGAACGAATAAAGCCCCTCTGGGTACCATCCGGCCCCAGCAACGCCAGGTTGCCACTGTGCTCCACGGTGTAGTTGGGCTTGCTGGTGTCCGCCGCAATGTATGGAATGCTCAAGCCGTTGGCCAGTTTCTGCAAACCGCTGCCATCCCCCGTAAACCCACGAAAATCCTTGTCGAAATAACCCAGGTACTGCTTGAGCTGCTGCGGTGTATCGCGGCTCGGGTCAACGCTGACCAAAATGACCTGCAGACGCGCCGCGGCCGCCGCCGGCAGCTCGCTCTTGACCTGGCGCAGTTGCGCCAAGGTAGTGGGGCAGATGTCCGGGCAGAAGGTGTAGCCGAAGAACAGCAGGCTCCATTTGCCTTTCAAATCGTCCAGCGCCACTGGCTTGCCGTCCTGGTCGGTCATGGTCACCGACGGCACGGTGCGGTGCTCGGGCAACAGGATGATGCCGGCGTCGATGAACGACGTGTTGGCGCCCTCGCGGTTGTCCTGCAGCACGCGGTGCACGGTCAGGCCGATGATGATCGCAACAATGGCGGCAAGGATGAAGACGGTCTTCTGGACTCGGGTCATAGGCTCAGCAACAGGTAATGATCGACGAGCAGGGCGATGAACAGCAGCAACAGGTACCAGATCGAGTACTTGAACAGGCTCATGGCCGCGTGCGGATTGCTGCCACGGTACAGCACCACGGCCCATTGCAGGAAGCGTGCGCCCAGGCCCAGGGCGCAGAACAGGTAGAGCAGGCCACTCATGCGAATCACGTAGGGCAACAGGGTGGCCGCCAGCATCAGGCCGGTGTAGAGCAGGATATGCACCTTGGTGTAGTACACACCGTGGGTCACCGGCAGCATGGGGATTTCGGCACGTGCGTATTCCTCGCGCCGGTGGATGGCCAGCGCCCAGAAATGCGGCGGGGTCCAGGCGAAGATGATCAGCACCAGCAGCAACGGCTCGGCGCTCAGATGCCCGGTTACCGCCACCCAACCCAGCATGGGCGGCGCGGCCCCCGCCAGGCCGCCGATGACGATATTCTGCGGCGTGGCACGCTTGAGAAAGCCGGTGTAGACCACCGCGTACCCCAGCAGCGAAGCCAGCGTCAGCCACGCACACAAGGGGTTGGTGAACACCAGCAGCAAGGCCATGCCTGTCAGCGCCAGCGCGGCGGCGAAGCCCAGGGCCGCGCCCGGCCCCAGGCGTCCTTCGGCAATAGGGCGCTTGTGGGTGCGGGCCATGAGGGCATCGATGCGCCGGTCTACCACGTGGTTGATCACGGCCGCGCCACCTGCGCAGAAGGCAATGCCCAGGTTGCCAAGTATCAGTACGGTCCAGGGCACGCCACTGCGGGTGGCCAGGAACATGCCCACCAGCGATGTCATCAGCATCAGTACCACCACCCGTGGCTTGGTCAGCTCCAGGTAGTCGCGCCAACCGGCCTGGACGTGGTCGCCCGTTGCCGTACTCATCGGCTTTCTCCTCGTTGTCACTTACCTGACCAGAGCACCGGCAGGTGGGGGCGCCAATGGCGGCGCTGCACAACCGCCCGTGGAACGGGCAGTGCGCGCAATCGGTAGTTCACTGCAATCAGTGTCATCAACAGTATGGCCCCACCTGCGTTATGGGCCACTGCCACGGCCAAGGGCAAATGCAACACCACGTTGCTGATACCCAGGGTCACTTGCAGCGCCAGCGCCGCCAGCACCGCCGCACCCATCCGCCCCTGGCCTTCACCACGCAGGTGCCAGGCAAGCCCCAGCAGCGCCAGGCTCAAGAGGCAGGCGCCAGCCCGGTGGGTAAGATGGATGGCGGTACGCGCCTCGCTGTCCAAGTGGCCGCCCAGGTAATCAGGGCCAATGTGCTGGGTAAGGTGAAAGCCATTGGCGAAATCGGCATCGGGCAGCCACTGACCCTGGCACAACGGGAAGTCGGTGCAGGCCATGGCCGCGTAGTTGGAACTGACCCAGCCGCCCAGGGCGATCTGGCCAACCACCAGGCCCAGACTCAGCAATGCCCAGCGGCGCAGGCGCGGGGTGACGCCGGGTAGCGGGGCGAACGCGGCGGACAGACGCAGGCTCAGCAGGAACAGCAGGCTCAGGGTGGCGAAACCTCCCAGCAGGTGCGAGGTGACCACCTGTGGCCACAGTTTCAGCGTCACCGTCCACATGCCGAATGCTGCCTGGGCCACCACCACGCCCAGCAGGATCAGCGGCAGGCGGTAAGGCTGGCCATCGCGGCCGTGACGACGCCAGGCCTGCATGGCCAACAAGCCCACCAACAAGGCCAGGCTACCCGCACAATAGCGGTGAATCATCTCGCTCCAGCCTTTTTCCGGCTGCACGGGGTGTTCGGGGAAATGTGCCTGGGCATGGGCCAGCTGCGCATCGGAGCTGGGTACCGTAATGAAGCCGTAGCAGCCGGGCCAGTCGGGGCAACCCAGGCCCGCATGGGTGAGCCGGGTGTAGGCACCCAGCAATACCACCAGCAAGGCAAGCAGGGTGGCCAGCACGGCGAGGCGATATCCAGGTTTGGCCATAATGGTGGCTCCTACCCTATGTTGGACAGTTTGAGCAGTTGGCGCAGGTCGTTGAGCAAATCCTTGCCATCGCCCCCGGTGCCGTAGCGCAGCACCAGGTTGCCGTGAGGGTCGACAATCCACAGGTGCGGGCCGGGCTTGCCCTCCACCATCGTTGCGTACTTGTCGAGAGCCAGCGGGTAGCGTTGCAATCGAGGGTATTCGCGGCTCAGGCGGGCTTCGTATTCGGCGCTTTGCGGCCCGGGCCCGGCCAAGGCATGGCTGGCGCGCGAGGCGTCGCGGCCTAGGCCTATCTGGATCTGCCGCGCCAGGTACACCAGTTGCTGGCAATCGGCAGCGCATTCACCGGGCGTGGTCACCAGCATCTGCCAGCGTTTTTCGTCAGCCTGCACGCCCAGGTCGGCGCGGCTCTGGCCGTTGGCGATCAACTCGCCGTGGTAACTGCGGCCTTCAGGCACCCAGAAGTTGAGTTTGTACATGAAGGTGGCCAGCACCATGGGGCCAACGGTCACCAGCAGGATCAGCAAAAGCTGTAGCCGCCCCTTGCGGCGCGTGGGCACCGGCTTTGCCTCAGACGGGCCGGGTGGATTCATGGCCACTCCCATGGCGCTTCTCCTTCTTGTTATGGAAGCCAAAGTAGAGGTACAGCCCCGCCAGGGTCAGGGTCATGGCGAACCACTGCACGGCATAGCCGATATGTTGTTCCGGGCCCAGGGCCACCACCGGCCAGCCCAGCTGGTAGGCGCCAGGCCCCGACGTCAGGCGCAGTTCATGGCCATAACCGTCGCGCCCAAGCTCGCCCCACATGGCACTGGGATCAAAGGCGGTAACCAACCGGGGCCAGGGCTGGTTGATGGGGTCGGCGCTCAGTTGATAGGTGGCGCCCGGGGGTACGTAAACCCAGGCCTCCAGGTTCACCACCTGCGCAGGGGTATCGAAGTGCGGCGGCGTGCGCCGGTCCTGCCAGGGCAGCCAGCCCCGGTTCACCAGCAACCACAGGTCGCTGGCCTGGTCGTGGAACGGCTGCAACAGTTCGATGCCCACGCGGCCATTGCGCTGGCGGTTATCCAGCATCAGGCTGTGCTCGGCGTCGAATTGACCACGCAGCAACACCCGGCGAAACGCGGGTGCTTGCAGGCCTTGCAACTGCGCGCTGGCGATGGGTTCGGCCAACCGGTGTTCGGCATCCAGGGCCAGCAGCTGGCGCTTCTCCTCGGCACGGTTCAGTTGCCAGACACCCAGGCTGGCCAGCAGCGGCAGCAGCGCCATGACCACCAGGGTTGGCAACCAGCCTGGGCGAAAGCGCCTCGCTATACTTGAATACATCGCTTGCCCCTCTGGAGTCTCGCCATGCTCAAAGCCGCGATTGTGCTGATGTTGCTGGCGACGGTCGCCAGCCTGTTCAGCGGCCTGTTCTTCCTGGTCAAGGACGAGGGGCGTTCTGATCGCCTGCTCAAGGCCTTGACGTTGCGCGTCACCCTGGCCGCCCTGACCATCGGCCTGGTGGCGTGGGGTTTCTACAGCGGCCAGCTGACGTCCCATGCCCCCTGGTAATGGCGCCTACAGCACGTACACGAAGATAAACAGCCCCACCCACACCACGTCGACAAAGTGCCAATACCAGCTGGCGGCCTCGAAACCGAACTGGTGATCGGCATCGAAGTGCCCGCGCATGATGCGGATCAGCATCACCGTGAGAATCAGCGTGCCCATGGTCACGTGGGCACCATGGAAACCCGTGAGCATGAAAAAGGTGGCGCCATAGATGCCGGAGCCCAGGGTCAGCCCCAGCTCTTCATACGCCTCCACATACTCGTGGGCCTGCAGGAACAGAAAGCTCACCCCCAGCAGGATGGTGGCGGCCAACCACAGCTTCAGCGGCCCGCGATGGCCGCGCTTGAGCGCATGGTGGGCAATGGTCACGGTGACGCTGGAGCTGACCAGCAATATGGTGTTGATCAGCGGCAAGTGCCAGGGGTCGATCACGCCCTTGGGCGGTGGAAACAGTGCCGGGTCGGGGGTGTGCAACAGCGGCCAGGCGAACTGGAAATTGGGCCACAGCATGTGCGCGATGCCCTTGGGGCCTTCGCCGCCAAGCGCCGGCCCGGCTATGTTACGCACGTAGAACAGTGCGCCGAAGAAGGCGACAAAGAACATCACCTCGGAAAAAATGAACCACGACATGCCCCAGCGGAACGAGCGATCCAGTTGCGGGCTGTACAGCCCCGCGCGGCTTTCCTTGATGACCGTGCCAAACCAGCCAAACATCATGTAGGCAATGATCAGCGCACCCACAAAAAAAATCAGCGGCCCGTGGGAATGGGCGTGGGCCGCCTTCAGGTCATTGAACCAGGTACCCAGGCCGAACACCGTGGTCAGCAGGCCCAGCGTGGCAATGATCGGCCACTTGCTTTGCGCCGGAACGTAATAGTGTTGGTGGGTTGCCATGTGGGTGCTCTCCGTTGTTGCCGGTTGATGCAATCAACTGCCGGTCTTGATCGGCGGGTGCCGGGCGGTGATATCGAACAGCGTGTAGGCCAGCGTCAGGTGCTTGATGTCCTTGGGCAGGTCGCGATCGACGATGAAACGCACCGGCATTTCGATGCGCTCACCCGGGTCCAGTACCTGCTGGGTGAAACAAAAGCATTCGGTCTTGTGGAAGTACGCCGCCGCTTCCGACGGCGCGATGCTGGGCACCGCCTGGGCACTCATGGCATGGTCGGTGGGGTTGCGCGCCACAAAGATCATCTGCGTGACGGCGCCCGGGTGCACCGTGACTTCCGGCGCCTTGGAGTAGAACTCCCAGACCATGTCGGCATTGTTGGTGGGCATGAACTGCACGCGCACCTCGCGGCTGGGGTCCACCACCTGGCTGCCCTCGTACTGCCCGGCGGTCTTGCCGTTGATGCCGAAGGTCTTGCACATCACGTCGTACAGCGGCACCAGCGCAAAGCCGAAGGCAAACATTGCCACCACCACCAACAACAAGCGGCTAACCAGCCGGCGGGTGTTCATTTCACCTCCGGCGGCGTGCTGAAGGTGTGGTAGGGCGCTGGCGAGGGAATGGTCCACTCCAGGCCCTCGGCGCCATCCCAGGGTTTGGCCGGGGCAGGGGGGCCGCCGCGGATGGTCTTGATGACAATGAACAGGAAGAAGATCTGCGTGGCGCCAAAGGTGAAGGCGCCAATCGAGGACACCATGTTGAAGTTGGCGAACTGCAGGTTGTAGTCCGGCACCCGCCGTGGCATGCCGGCCAGGCCAACGAAATGCATGGGGAAGAAGGCCATGTTCATCCCGATGAACGACAGCCAGAAGTGCAGTTTGCCGAGGGTTTCGTCGTACATGTGGCCGGTCCATTTCGGCAGCCAGAAATACGCCGAGGCAAAAATCCCGAATATAGCCCCTGGCACCAGCACGTAATGGAAGTGCGCCACCACGAAATAGGTGTCCTGGTACTGGAAGTCAGCGGGCGCGATGGCCAGCATCAGGCCGGAAAAGCCACCGATGGTGAACAGAATCACGAAGGCCACGGCAAACAGCATGGGCGTCTCGAAGGTCAGCGAACCCTGCCACATGGTGCTGATCCAGTTGAACACCTTCACCCCGGTGGGCACGGCAATGAGCATGGTGGCGTACATGAAGAACAGCTCGCCCACCAGGGGGATGCCGACCACAAACATGTGGTGCGCCCACACCAGGAAGGACAGAAAGGCGATGCTCGCGGTGGCGTAAACCATCGAGGTGTAGCCGAACAACGGCTTGCGCGAAAACGCCGGGATTATCGAGCTGATGGCGCCGAACGCCGGCAAAATCATGATGTAGACCTCGGGGTGGCCAAAGAACCAGAACACATGTTGGAACAGCACGGGGTCGCCACCACCGGCAGCGCTGAAGAAGCTGGTGCCGAAGTGGATATCCATCAGCATCATGGTCACGCAGCCGGCCAGCACCGGCATCACCGCGATCAGCAGGAACGCAGTGATCAGCCAGGTCCAGACGAACAGCGGCATTTTCATCAGGGTCATGCCCGGTGCCCGCAGGTTGAGGATGGTGGCGATGATGTTGATCGCCCCCATGATCGAGCTGATGCCCATCAGGTGGATGGCAAAGATGAAGAACGTCACGCTGGCAGGGGCGTAGGTGGTGGACAGCGGGGCGTAGAAGGTCCAGCCAAAGTTGGGCCCGCCGCCCGGGCTGAACAGGGTCGACACCAGCAGCAGGAACGCAGCCGGCAGCAGCCAGAAACTGAAGTTGTTCATGCGCGGCAGGGCCATGTCCGGCGCGCCGATCATCAGCGGGATCATCCAATTGGCCAGGCCGACGAAGGCCGGCATCACGGCGCCGAACACCATGACCAGGCCATGCATGGTGGTCATCTGGTTGAATAATGCCGGTTCCACGATTTGCAGCCCGGGTTGGAACAGTTCGGCACGAATCACCATGGCAAACGAGCCGCCCAGCAGGAACATGCAGAAGCTGAACCACAAGTACAGGGTGCCAATGTCTTTATGGTTGGTGGTCAGCACCCAGCGCATCAGGCCTTTGGCCGGGCCGTGAGCGTGGTCATCCCCGGTGTGGCCATGATCGTCGATCACTGCACTCATGTCGTGTCTTCCTCGGCAAGCACGCTTGCGCGGTTTATTTGGCTTGGGCCTGTTTCAACGCGAGCACATCCTTGGGCGTGACCATGTCACCCTTGTTGTTGCCCCAGGCGTTACGTTCGTAAGTGACCACGGCGGCGATATCGACTTCCGACAGCTGCTTGCCGAAGGCGGCCATGGCCGTGCCCGGTTTGCCGAAGAACACCCGGTTCAGGTGCGCCTCCTTGGGCCCGGTGGCTATGGGCGAACCCTTGAGCGACGGGAACATCGGCGGCAGGCCCTGGCCTTCGGCCTGGTGACAGGCCACGCAGGTGGTGTGGTAGACCTTGTCGCCACGCTCCACCAGCTCCTGCAGGGTCCAGTCCTTACTGGTCAGTTCCTTGAGCTTGGCCGCCTCGGCCTTGCGCGCGCCCAGCCAGGTGTCGAAGTCGGCCTGGGTCTTGGCCTCCACCACGATGGGCATGAAACCATGGTCCTTGCCGCACAGTTCACTGCACTGGCCGCGGTAGATGCCCGGCTTGTCGATGCGCGTCCAGGCTTCATTGACGAAACCTGGGATGGCATCGCGCTTCACTGCGAAGGCCGGCACCCACCAGGAATGGATCACGTCGGCGGCGGTCACCAGAAAGCGGATCTTCACGCCCACTGGCAGCACCAGCGGGTTGTCCACTTCCAGCAAGTAGTGTTCGTCCTTGGGCGCCTGGTTGTGAATCTGCTCCTGGGGCGTGGCCAGGTTGCTGAAGAATTCCACGTCCTGGCCCAGGTACTTGTAGTGCCACTTCCATTGGTAGCCGGTGATCTGGATGTCCAGGTCCGGTTCGCTGGTGTCGTACATGCGGATCAGGGTGCGGGTAGCGGGGATGGCCATGACAATCAGGATGACCAGCGGCACCACGGTCCAAAGGATTTCTACCTTGGTGCTTTCATGGAAATGAGCAGCTACCTGGCCGGTAGAACGACGGTGGATGATCATCGACCAGAACATCGCGCCGAACACCACGATGCCGATGACCACGCAGATCCAGAAGATGGTCATGTGCAGGTCGAAGACCTGATTGCTGATGGACGTCACCCCCGGTGCCATGTTGGTGGTCCAGGCAGCGTAGGCAGGTGTAAATGTCGACCACAGCGCAAGGCCCATCCAGACTTGTGGATGTCGCATCATCGCGGGTTCCCCTTATCGTTCTTGTTCTACCCCAGGCTTTGCAAGCCCACGGCTAAGGGAGCGGCGGTCAAGACAGCGAACTTTAACGGCCGGGGCCTTGCTGCGCTTGCAGTCGGGCATCAGGCAACGCGTTACTAAGGCGAGTATAGACAGCGCCCCTAGGCGCGCAATGAATGGCCGGAAATGAAAATTTTCAGCGCAACCCGCGTGCTTGAGCTACCACGCAAACCGTGGCTTGGCGCCCCGAGACAACGCAGCGTTATAGCCGTTCCATATAAAGGTTAAATAATTATGACAAATGCGTCTTAGACAACGTCAGAAGCCAGCTAACCTAGGTCTTCCGTTTGAAATCGTTCCTCCCTGGAGTCTTCATGAACACCGCCGCATTGCGCGAGCAGATCCAACGTGCCCATCAACACGAGGCCGACACCGGCCATCTGACCCAGCAACTGGAAAAACAGTTGCCCCATTTGCACCCCGCCATCCAGCTTCCCGAAGCGGATCGCCAGGGCGTGCTGACCCGGTTCGTGAAAGCCTACATCGACCAGGTTCCAGACATGCTCGACGCCGCAAACGATGTCGCGGTCAAGGCCGGCATCGAGTCGCAGATCAAACCTGTGCTGAAAATCGCCGAACACTACTTCATCCAGCCGCCAAAGGAACTGAGCGGGCATGAAGGGCTGGACTGCCTGCTGGATGAAGCCTACCTGGCCCACCGCTTGGTGGAAGAGGTGAACGACCTGTACATCAAACACTTTCAGCAGCCGCTGATTCCGCTGGATACCACTGTGGCCAACCTCATCGCCCACCAGCTGATTGGCGAAGCCTTCGCCAACCAGCTGGACGAAGTGGTGCACCATTCGGTGGATAACATGCTCAATGATGAAAGCTTTGCGCTGGAGTCGGTGGAACAGTACCGCGACAAGCTGAGCGCCAAGGAAACCGGCGATGCCTGGAGCCAGTGGCCGTGCCTGTCGCGCCAGTTCGGGCTGGAGCTGGATCTCAACTGAGCCGCTACGACCGGGCTTTTGTGGGAGCGGGCTCTGCCCGCGAAGAGAACACCGTGAAGTATCGACCGATCGCAGCGCTCTTTTCGTGGGCAGAGCCCACTCCCACACAAACAAAATGTACGTAGCCCACTGGAGTCAGGCGTTCACGCCTGCCGAGGTGCGCATCTGGCCTTCGATACGCCGCTTCAACCCGCGGCTTTCGATGATCAGCCGCGAACCACTGGCGCGGTTCGCCCGCCCCCAGTCCTCCAGCAATTCCAGGCACGAGTGGTCGATGTAGCGCAGGTTGCCCAACGGTACATGGACGATGCTGCCCGCAGGAATGGTATCCAGCACCTGGGTCAGGGCCGGTACCTTCAGGAAAGTAGCTGCGCCTGTCAGGCGCAACTCCACTTCGTTGCCACCGCGCTGCACCAGGTTGATTTTCAACCGCGCCGCCTTCAGGGCCAGCATCAGCAACGTCAACGCAAAGCCCAGCAACACGCCGGTCAACAGGTCGGTGAAGATGATGGCCAGCGCCGTCGCGCCATAGATGAACATCGGCATCCGCCCGTACCGGCCCAGGCTGCGCAGTGCCTTGAGGTCCACCAGTTTGAAACCGGTATACACCAGCACGCCCGCCAGGCTGGCCACCGGGATGCTTTGCAGCACGCTCGACAACACCACCACAAAGGCCAGCAGCCACACGCCATGGAACACGGCGGACAGCCGCGTTTGTGCGCCGGCCTGGACATTGGCCGAACTGCGCACGATCACCCCCGTCATCGGCAAGGCGCCCAGCACGCCGCACAGCATGTTGCCGACACCCTGAGCGGACAATTCACGATCAAAATCCGAACGCACGCCGTTGTGCATGCGGTCAACCGCGGCCGCTGAAAGCAATGTTTCAGCGCTGGCGATGAAAGCGACGGCAAAGGCGGCGATCAAAAGCGTGGGATCCGCCAGGCTCAGCAAATCCGCCGGCCGCAGCCAGTCGATAGCCTCGGCCAGGTTGGCCGGCACTTCCACGCGCTTGACCGCCAGGCCCATCCACAAGCTGATCAACGTCGCCACGGCCACACCCAGCAGCGCACCCGGCACGAAACGCAGGCGCTGCGGCCGCAGTTTTTCCCAGGCGTACATGATGGCGATGGTGCCCAGCCCCAGCAGCCCGGCTTGCCAGCCCAGGCCGCCACCCATTACCGGCGTGGCCTGGGCAACGGCACCGGGGAAGCCCAGCAGGTTGTCCATGCCCGAAGGTTGCGGCGATCGGTCCAGCATCACGTGCACCTGGGACAACACAATCAGCACGCCGATACCGGCCAGCATGCCGTACACCACTGCCGGCGCCGTTACGCGGAACCAGCAGCCCAGCTTGAAACGCCCGGCCAGCAACTGCAGGAAACCGGCAAGCAGCAGGATCGGCCCCAGCATGGCCATACCGTGCTGGCGCACCAGTTCGAACACCAGCACCGCCAGGCCGGCCGCCGGGCCGCTGACCTGAAGCGGCGAGCCCGCCAGGAAACCCACCACCACACCGCCAATGATGCCGGTGATCAAACCTTTCGCCGGTGGCATGCCGGAGGCGATGGCAATGCCCATGCACAACGGCAACGCCACCAGAAACACCACCACCGACGCCAATAACTCTCGCGGCAATACCGCCTTTACGTGTGCCATGTTCATGACGTTTCTCCTGAAAAGGTGCCTCAGGCCCGAGCCTGCTGGCGAAGTCGCAACCGCTGTTTCAGGCGTACAGCCGCCCGCAACCGGGCTTTGCGGCTCGGCTGGCAAACAAACGGTTTCGATAACGGCAGCGGGGCGAGCGACGTACCTGGGTACGCCGCCGCAAGGGCCTCGCTTATCGTAAAGTCGAGGCGCTAGAACCGCCCTTTGGGCGTTGCGCTCGGTGTCGGCAGGGTTCCGTCCAGAGGAAGGAAGCAATCACGCTCAGCATCGTAAGCTCTGATTTCGCTGGTCTCGATGCTGTAGATCCAGCCATGGATGAACAGCTGCCCGCTGGCCATGCGCGACGCCACCGAGGGGTGGGTACGCAGATGCTGCAGTTGAGCGATGACGTTTTCTTCCGTCAGCACCTGCATGCTCTCAGCTTCGGTGGCGCAGTTGCAGTTGTCGTGCACCACGGTCTTGGCGACTTCGGCATGCCGCAGCCAGGCTTTTACCGTGGGCATCTTTTCCAACGTGTCGGGGTTGAGCACCGCGCGCATGGCGCCGCAGTCCGAATGCCCACACACAATGATGTGGTGCACGCCCAGGGCCAGCACGGCGTACTCGATGGCCGTGGAAACACCCCCGTTCATTTGCCCATACGGCGGCACGACGTTGCCCACGTTACGGGTCACGAAAAGATCGCCCGGCGAGCTGTGGGTGATCAACTCCGGCACGATTCGCGAATCGGCACAGGTAATGAACATGGCCCGCGGCGTCTGCGCCGTGGCCAGCTTCTTGAACAGTTCTTCCTGCTGCGGAAACACTTCGCGGTGGAAATGCAGGAAGCCATCAATGATGGTCTTCAGCGCTGCTTCCGCACTTTCAGCCGCGGCAGCCGGCTCCTTCTGGGAAGAGTCCTTGTCGGTCATGATTCATCCTCGAGAGACGGTTAAAGGATTTTTCCCATTTTACGGGGTAAAACGCCCTACACGGGAGAACTATGCAGGGCGTTTTATGCAGCTTAGTGACTATTGGGTCACGTGGGATTCAAGGTAGAGATGAAATCTTAATTCAAGCTGAATGGAAGGCTCTGGATCGGGGGTTTGAAGTGTTTCAGGAAGCTACGAAATGGTGGCAAAACACCATGTGTCGGACAGGTTACGGCTCCGCCAAATGCGCCCACCTGTCAGATCTGTCAGTAGCGCTGCCGACCGCCAGATCTGCATTGGGCTGGCAGAAGCCTTTATTCATGCCATGAACCAGATGGGTACCCCGGACATCGACATTCGCTGAACAGGCCACCTTGATACGTAGCCTGCGGCAGCGGGGTTGTGGCGCTATGGGGAATGGGGATACCGGTTACAACAACGACATCTGTCCCCCCGGCGGGCAGAATGCCGTGCAGTCCAGCGAATAGCCTTCACGCCGGGTCAAGCCATAGCGCTTGACCCCGGCCCTGAACCGCTGCTCCAGCAAATCGGCAAACACGCCCTCGCCGCGAAAGCGCGCGCCGAAGCGGCTGTCGTACAGCTCACCGCCACGGCTCTGGCGGATCAGGCTCAGCACATGATCGGCCCGTTGCGGGTAATGCTGCTGCAGCCACTCCTCGAACAACGGGGCGACTTCCAGCGGCAAGCGCAGCAGCATGTAGTTGGCCGTCAGCGCCCCCGCCGCCTTGGCTTCGCGCAGCAGGCTTTCCAGTTCCATGTCGTTGATCATGGGGATCATCGGTGAACACAACACGCCCACGGGGATGCCGGCCTCGCGCATTACGCGGATGGCACGCAGCCGCGCCTTGGGGGCCGCGGCGCGCGGTTCCAGGGTGCGTTTGAGTTCGTCGTCCAGGGTGGTGAGGCTGATCATCACGGACACCAGGTTGAGCTGCGCCAGATCGGTCAGCAGGTCCAGGTCGCGCAATATCAGCGAGCCCTTGGTGACGATGGTGACCGGGTGTCGGTAGCGCAACAGCACTTCCAGCACGGCGCGGGTCAGCTTGTGTTCACGCTCGATGGGCTGGTAGGGGTCGGTGTTGGAGCCCAGGTTGATCGGCGCCACCTTATAGCCACGCTTGGACAGTTGCTGTTCCAGCAGGGCGGCGGCGTTGGTCTTGGCGATCAGCTTGGTTTCGAAATCCAGGCCGGGGGACATGTCCCAGTAGGCGTGGCTGGGCCGGGCGTAGCAGTAGATGCAGCCATGCTCGCAACCGCGGTAGGGGTTGATGGTGCGGTCGAAGGGCAGGTCGGGGGAGGTGTTGCGAGTGATGATGCTCTTGGCCGTCTCGATGCGCACTTCGGTGCCCTGCGTGACCGGGACTTCCTGGTACCAGCCGTCGTCTTCGGCCACCGAGCGGTTGGCGGCGAAGCGGTTGTGCGGGTTGGCGGCAGTGCCGCGGCCGCGTGGGGGCATGGGCGTGGACATGGACAAGGCCCTTTTACTGTATTTACGTACAGTATAGTAGCTTCAAAACTTTGCCTAGTACCACAGATCAGCACAGCCCCTGTGGGACCGTGCGAAGCTCCGGAAACGGGCACCTCGCATGTCAGTGAATGCGCAGTGTCCGCTTCTCGAGCTTCGCCTGGTCCCACAAGGTTATTTTGAGGTCACCTGGCCCAGGTCATCACCCGAGGTGGTTTTCAGGTCATCGGTACGCAACGCTTTCACATCTTTCGCCGATACCTGCGACCCCTTGTTGCCCCAACTGGTGCGGATGAAGTTCACCACGTCAGCCACTTCCTGGTCCGACAGGCGCCAGGCGTAGGACGGCATGGTGAAGTTCGACGGCGCGGTCTTGGTAGCTACCAGCGTGCCACCCTTGAGCACGATATGGATCAGCGAAGTGGGGTCTTCGGTCTGCAGCACCGGATTGCCGGCCAGGGCCGGGAACACGCGGGTGTAGCCCTTGCCGTCAGTGCGGTGGCAGGCGGCGCAGTTGTCGATGTACACCGAGGCACCCGGCTTGCTGTCGTCACCTTTCCACAGCGCCTCGGCCACGGCCTTGTCGTAGACCTGCGGCTTATCGTCGGGGTTAACCGCCGGCAAGGACTTCAGGTAACGGGCAATGGCGGTCAGGTCGGCGTCGCTCATGTACTGCATGCTGTGCTCGACCACGTCGCTCATGCCGCCGAACACCGCGGTACGGTCGCTGCGTCCGGTCTTGAGGAAGGCTACCAGGTCCGCTTCGCTCCAACTGCCCAGGCCATCCTTGTGGTCGCCGCGCAGGCTCTTGGCTATCCAACCCTCCAGCGGCGCGGAGCCTGCGAGGAATTCCTTGCCATCTGCCGGGTTCAGGGCCTTTTCCTGCATGGTGATGGCGCGTGGGGTGTGGCAGGCGCCGCAGTGGCCAAGGCCTTCCACCAGATAGGCACCGCGGTTGATGATGTCGTCATTGCCCGCCGCCTTGAACGGTTCGACCTTCGGCGCAAACATGCCACGCCAGAACGCCAGAGGCCAGCGCATGCTCAGAGGCCAGGGAATATCGACGTCCTTGTTCTCCTGGGGCACAGGCTGCACGCCCTTCATGAAGTAGGCATAGAGGGCCTGCAGGTCCTCATCGCTGACGCGGGCGTAGGACGGGTAGGGCATGGCCGGGTACAAGGTACTACCGCTCTTGCCGATACCGTGGCGCACGGCCTGGTCGAAGTCCTCGTAGGAGTATTCGCCAATGCCGGTCTTGTCCGGGGTGATGTTGGTCGAATAGATCGTGCCGATCGGTGTTTCCATCGGCAGGCCGCCAGCGAAGGGCTTGCCGCCTTTGGCAGTGTGGCAAGCCACGCAGTCGCCGGCGCGGGCCAGGTATTCACCCTTTTGCACCAGGGCTGGGTCGAACGACGGTTCGGCTGCCCACGCGGGCAGGCTGGCCAGGGCCAGGGATGCGATAAACAGTTTTTTCATGGTCATCGCTCCTTAAGCCTGCACCAGCGGGCCGGGGTTCTTCAGGTATTGCTCGCGGATAGCCTTGGCCGACCAGTAGGTCAGCGCGGCGACAAGGCCGGTAGGGTTGTAGCCCAGGCCCTGTGGGAACGCGGAGGCACCCGGCACGAACACGTTGTGTACGTCCCAGCATTGCAGGTAGCGGTTCAGCGCGCTGGTCTTCGGATCGGCACCCATGATCGCGCCACCGTTGAGGTGGGTGGTCTGGTAGGCGGCGGTGTTGAATTTCTCACCCACCTTCTTGCCCAGGATTGCGATGGACTTGGGGTTCATGGCCTTGGCGATTTTGCTCAGCTTGTCCGCCATGAACATGTTCATCTTGATATCGTTTTCCTGCCAATTGAAGGTCATGCGCAGCAACGGCAGGCCATAGGCATCCTTGTAGGTAGGGTCCAGGTCGAGGTAGTTACCACGGTAGGACTGATGCGCGCCGTGGGCGTCCATCGACACCTGGTGGGTGTAGTACTCGGCCGTGGTCTTCTTCCAGGCGCTGCCCCAGGCCGGGGTGCCGGGCGGGTTGGACGTGCCTGCGATAGGACGGCTGCCCGCCTGGTTGACCCAGAACGGCGAGCCGCCCACGAAGCCGTGCGGGCCGTGATCGAAGTTGTCGGCGTTGAAGTCGTCGATGGCTACGCCGTTGCCGCCGGCACCGATGAAGTTGTTGGTGTGGGTGTCCTTGTCGAAGAACGCTTTCACGGTCGCCATGTTCTGGTAGGCGAAGTTCTTGCCCACCACGCCTTCGCCGCTGACCGGGTCATAAGGCTTGCCGATGCCCGACAGCAGCATCAAACGCACGTTGTTGAACTGGAAAGCCGCCAGGATTACCAGGTCTGCCGGTTGCTCTACCTCGCGGCCCTGGGCGTCGACGTAGGTCACGCCGGTGGCGGTCTTCTTGTCGTCGGCAAGGTTCACCTTCAACACATGCGCGTTGGTGCGCAGTTCGAACTTGGGCTCCTGGCGCAACGCCGGGAGGATGTTCACATTCGGCGAGGCCTTGGAATACATGTAGCAAACGTAGCCGCTACAGAAGCCGCAGAAGTTGCACGGGCCCATCTGCGCGCCGTAGGGGTTGGTGTACGGCCCGGACGTGTTGGCAGACGGAATGTTGTAAGGCTTGTAGCCCGACTCAGTGGCCGCCTTGTGAAACAGCATGGCGGACACGCCGTTTTTCTGCGCAGCCAGCGGGAAGGCGCTGGAGCGGTCGGGCGCATAAGGGTTGGCGCCGTTGCTCTGGCCAACGATCTGGCCCTTGACCGACCACGCGCTGCCGGAGGTACCGAAGACTTTTTCGGAGAAGTCGAAGAACGGCTCCAGCTCTTCGTAGGTCACGCCGAAGTCTTGGATGGTCATGTCTTCGGGGATGAACTTCTTGCCGTAACGCTCTTCGTAATGGCTGCGCATGCGCAGTTCCATCGGGTCGACCCGGAAGTGGCAGCCGGACCAGTGCAGGCCTGCACCGCCCACACCCTTGCCAGGCAGGAACGCGCCCAGCTGACGGTTAGGCAAAGCCACGTCCTTGACGCTATGGCGAATGGTGACGGTTTCCTTGGAGATGTCCTGGAACAGCTTTTTGCGAACGCTGTAGGTCAGCTCGTCAATCACCTGGGGGTAATTGCCGTCGGGGTAGGTGTCCTGCATGGGGCCACGTTCCAGCGCCACCACGTTCAACCCGGCCTCGGTGAGCTCCTTGGCCATGATGGCGCCGGCCCAACCGAAGCCAACGATCACGGCGTCGACCTTTTTCAATACTGTCGCCATGCTCAAGCCCTCTCGCCGCGAATGGATACTGCCGGGAAAGGGTATGGCTCGTTGCGTTCCACCCAGTCCATGAAGTCGGCGCGCGCGCCGGGGAAGCCCACCATGGTCCAGCCCACCAGGCCTTTATTGCCACCGTGCACCGGGTCGCTGAAGAAGCCTTCCTTGGTGTTCTGGATCAGCAGGGAGAAGAATGCCTTGGACGGCACGTCATCAAACTGGATTTCACCGGACTCAAGCTTGGTCAGCACGCTTTCCTGGGCCGCATGGTCCAGTTCGGCAAACACCTTGCCCGCCTGTTTTTTGCACCAGGCGTCGGTGGCAGCAATACCCAGGCGGTAGATTTCCTTGGGCACCAGCTTGAGCTGATAGCCCATTTCTGGTGGCGCATCGGCCACGAACGGGCCCTGCATGAACCACAACGCACCGCTGGCGTAGGCGGTGTTCATCTGCCGGTCGATGAACTCGGGCGCACCCGCTTCCAGTGCGCCTGGTCCCATGTCGTCAGCCGGAATCAGCCGCGCCACGGCGGCGTTAACGAACGCCCACTCTTCGGCGGTGAAGTAGCTGGGCTCATACGCCTGCGCGGCCGGGGCTTGCGGCGCCTCGGCCTGCTTCTGCGGGGCGGCCATCAGCTCACCCACACCCATGCCCAGGCCAGTGCTGGCCACGGTGACTACGGGTATCAGGGTCAGGGTTTTACGCAGGAAGTCCCGGCGCGGGTTGTCGTGGTCTTGCTCAGACATGGGGGATCCTCATCCGATCACGGATTTTTAGCGGCCTTGGGGCTGCTTTATCTTTTTGAATGGCTCATCGAGCTGCACAGGCGGGCATCACGAAGCTCTTAGTAAAGAACATCGCGACGTTTTTTAGTTTTATCGAGTCTGGGCGGCACGCCAGGGTATTGCTTGCGCCTCTGTCGAGGCGGCTCAAGATGCGAAAATGTAACCGGTTTCAGTCAAGTTTTACAGGAGTTTCACACGAACTTTTTACAATCACCTCACAGTGCTTTGACGGGACAACGCCCATTATTCGGACGTATAGCCCCTTTATCGTCGCGGAAATGCCATGCCTCTCTTTCGTCGCCTGTTACTTTGCCTGCCATTGTGCCTTGGCCTCGCCGGCAACAGCTTTGCCGATCAGGCGCCGATCGTGGCCGCGCAACGCCCGGGCCAATGGGCGCAATCGATCGACCCGCAGTACAACCTCTACCAGATGAGCCCCACCCTTTACCGCAGCGCCTTGCCGGACCAGCAGGCCATGCCGCTGCTGGGCAAACTGCAGATCAAGACCGTGGTGAGCTTCCTGCCAGAGTCGGACGCAGGCTGGATGAAAGAGCCGCAGATCAACCGCGTACAATTGCCGATGCGTACCGTGCATGCCGATGACGCGCAGATCATCGCGGCGTTGCGGGCTATTCAGGAAGGGGAGGCCAAGGGCCCGGTGTTGATCCACTGCAAACACGGCCTCGACCGCACCGGGCTGGTGTCGGCGATGTATCGCGTGGTGGTGCAGGGTTGGAGCAAGCAGGAGGCCTTGGCGGAAATGACCCAGGGCGGGTTCGGCGATACCAAGCGCATGAAGTACGGCATTGACTATCTCAACAACGTCAATGTCGAGGACGTGCGCAGCGCCCTGGCCAGCGGCGCCTGCAGCACCAACCCCGTGGCCGCGTGTGCGATCAAGGGGTTGTTCAAGCAGTTGATCTGAGGCCAGCGCACCCACTGACGTATCAGGCGTCGGGCTTCTTCAGCTTGGGGTTGGGAAAGAACTGCACCGTCTGCACCTTGGGGTTGGCGACTTTCGGCGCCACCTGGTTCACCCGCGTCCCCAACTCGTTGGGAATCGACTGACCCTGGGCATTGAGTGTGTCGCTGTAGCCGCAGGCCACGCACTCACGGTGCGGGACGTCGTCCTCGCTCCACATCTTCAGCTTGTCCGGCTCGCTGCACGCCGGGCATACAGCCCCGGCGATAAAGCGCTTCTTGGTCTTGACCACGATACTTTCACTCATGCTGCCGCGTCCTCACTCAGGCCGCTATGGCGCAAGAGTGCATCAATCGACGGCTCGCGGCCGCGGAAGTCGACGAACAGCACCATCGGCTCCTGCGAACCGCCACGGGCCAGAATGGCTTCGCGGAAGGCACGCCCGGTGGTTTCGTTGAGTACGCCTTCTTCCTCGAAACGCGAAAAGGCATCGGCCGACAGTACTTCCGCCCACTTGTAGCTGTAGTAACCCGCCGCGTAACCGCCGGCAAAGATGTGCGCGAAGCTGTTGGGAAAGCGGTTAAAGGCCGGCGGACGCATGACCGATACCTCGTCACGCACGCCTTCCAGCACCTGCAGCACGCTACGGCCATCGCCGTGGGTGGCATGCAGTTCGAAGTCGAACAGCGAGAACTCCAGCTGGCGCACCATCATCAGGCCGGACTGGAAGTTCTTGGCCGCCAGCATTTTCTCCAGCAAGTCTTGGGGCAGGGCTTCGCCGGTTTCGTAATGACCGGAGATAAAGGCCAGGCCTTCAGGCTCCCAGCACCAGTTTTCCATGAACTGGCTAGGCAACTCGACGGCGTCCCACGCCACGCCATTGATACCCGAGACACCGGCATGCTCGACGCGAGTCAGCAGGTGATGCAGGCCGTGACCGAATTCATGGAACAGCGTGGTCACTTCATCATGGGTGAGCAGCGCTGGCTTGCCGACATCGGCCGGGGTGAAGTTGCACACCAGGTTCGCTACCGGGCTTTGCACAACGCCATCGACGGTGCGGCGATGGTCACGGGCACCGTCCATCCAGGCTCCGCCACGCTTGTTGGCGCGGGCGTACAGGTCGAAGAAGAAGCGGCCGACGTGCTGACCGTTTTCCTTAATCTCGAACAGGCGCACGTCCGGGTGCCAGGTGTCGAAGCCGGTCTGCTCGGCGATTTCGATGCCGTACAGGCGCTGGACGATGGCGAACAGGCCGGTCAGCACCTTGTCGATGGGGAAGTAAGCGCGCAGGGCTTCCTGGGACACGCTATAGCGCTGCTCACGCAGTTTTTCGCCATAGAAGCCGCTGTCCCAGCTCTGCAGATCAGGGCACCCCTGTTCGGCCGCATAGGCCTTGAGCTGGGCCAGGTCCTGGGCAGCGAATGGCTTGCTGCGCTTGGCCAGGTCGCGCAGGAAACCCAGCACCTGGTCGCTGGACTCGGCCATCTTGGTGGCCAGGCTCAGCTCGGCGAAGCTTGCGTAGCCCAGCAGTTTTGCCAGTTCCTGACGCAGGTCGAGGATCTGCTCCATCACCGGCCCGTTGTCGTTCTGGCCGGCGTTGGGGCCCTGGTCCGAGGCGCGGGTGCAGTAGGCCGCGTAGATTTCTTCGCGCAGGGCACGGTCCTGGGCGTAGGTCATCACCGCGTAGTAGCTGGGGAACTCCAGGCTGATCAACCAGCCTTCCAGCCCCTTGGCCTTGGCTGCGGCAGCCATTTGCGCCTTGGCAGAATCGGTCAGGCCGGCCAGGGCCGCTTCGTCGGTGACGTGCTTGGTCCAGGCCTGGGTGGCGTCCAGCAATTGGTTGGAGAACGTGCTGCCCAGCTCGGACAACTTGCTCTGCACCTGGGCATAACGCTTCTGCTGCTCGGGCGGCAGGTCGATGCCCGATAGGCGGAAATCACGCAACGAATGTTCGAGAATGGTCTTCTGCGCCACGTCGAAGGTGGCCGCTTCCGGGCTGCTGGCCAGGGCTTCAAAGGCCTGGAACAGTTCGCGGTTCTGGCCCATTTCGGTGGAGTAGGCGCTCAGGGCTGGCAGGCAGGACTCATACGCCTGGCGCAGTTCCGGGCTGTTGCAGACTGCGTTAAGGTGGCTGACGGGGCTCCAGGCCGCGCCGAGGCGGTCATTGAGTTCGTCCATGGCCAATACCAGGCCGGCCCAGGTAGGGTTTTTTACCTGGGTTTCGAGAATCTTAGCGATCGCCGCACGGTTGTCGGCGAGGATTTGTTCAATCGCCGGCTGTACGTGCTCGGCACGGATCGCCGAGAACGGTGGCAGGTCATAAGACTGCAGTAGCGGGTTGGTCGCGCTCACGGTTACACACCTTGGCTGAAGAAACACCACCCCATCTTAATTACAATCGGCGCTGACCGCAGCTATCAACGCCAGAGAAGGAGACTATTGTGGCCATTCGTACTTTCCAGCAGCACACGCCCGTCGTCGGCGAGCGGGCCTTTGTCGACCGTTCGGCGGTGGTCATCGGCGATGTCGAGATCGGCGAAGACAGCTCGGTGTGGCCCCTGACCGTGATTCGCGGTGACATGCACCGTATCCGCATTGGCGCGCGTACCAGCGTGCAGGACGCCAGCGTGCTGCACATCACCCATGCTGGCCCGTTCAACCCCGCCGGCTTCCCCTTGATCATTGGCGACGACGTGACCATCGGCCACAAAGTGATGCTGCACGGCTGCACGGTGGGCAGCCGGATCCTGATCGGCATGGGCAGCACGGTGATGGACGGCGCCGTGGTAGAGGACGAAGTGATCATCGGTGCCGCCAGCCTGGTACCGCCGGGCAAGCGCCTGGAGAGCGGCTTTCTCTACGTAGGCAGCCCGGTCAAGCAGGCCCGGCCACTGACCGACAAGGAACGCAGCTTCTTCACCTACACCGCCGCCAATTACGTGAAACTCAAGGACCAGCACCTGGACGCCGGCTTCGCCAGCCCCAATGAACTGTCCACTGACTGACCCAGGAATGCCCATGCATTATCAAAATATTCTCTTCGACCTCGACGGCACCCTGACTGACCCGCGCGAAGGCATCACCCGCTCTATCCAGTACGCCCTGGAAAAACTGGGCATCATCGAACCCGACTTGCGAAAGCTGGAGCACTTCATCGGCCCGCCGCTGCTGCAGGCGTTCATGCAGTTCTATGGGTTCGAAGAAGAGAAAGCCTGGCAGGCGGTGAATTTCTACCGCGAGCGCTTCAAGGTTACCGGCCTATACGAAAACGAAGTGTTCGAAGGTGTGATCGAGCTGCTGGAAACCCTGGAAGCTCAAGGCCGCCACCTGTATGTGGCCACGTCGAAGCCATGGGAATTCGCCCGCGAGATTGCCCGGCATTTCGACTTCGCCAAGCACTTCAAGGTGATCTACGGCAGCGAGCTGGACGGCACGCGCACCAATAAGGTCGAGCTGATTGCCCACCTGCTCAAGGAAGAAGGCCTGGACCCGGCGCAGACGCTGATGATCGGCGACCGCAAGCACGACCTGATCGGCGCCAAGGCCAACGGCCTGGATGTGGTAGCGGTGGGCTACGGGTTTGGCAGCCGTGAGGAGCTGGAGGCCGAGGCACCGACCTATCATTTCGATACGCTGGCCCAGTTGCACCAGGCGTTTACCCCGCCCGTTTAATGACTACGTTTGCCCCGTAGCTGCCGTCAGGCCGTAGCTGCCGCAGGCTGCGAAGGCCCGCACAGCGGGCCCAGGATCGGCCGGACTCCGCCGAAGGTCCTGCGGACCTATTCGCCGCCTGGCGGCAGCTCCGGGGTTTGGGACAGTTTCACCAGCGCGGCCTTGCGCTGGTCTGCGGGCAGCTTGCCCATGCGCTCCACTTCGCTGAAGAAGGTCGGCCAATTGCCGTGCACCTGTTTGAACAGCGCGGCGAAGGAGGGCACCCACTGGTCGTAGAGCCCGAACGGCAGTAGCTTGGCGTTGTTCATCGGGGCATTTACCCAGGCGTCGTAGCGCTTGTCGCCGTTCCACTGGGTATCGCGAAGTTGGCGATAGTGGGCACGCATCTGCTCGAATTCCTGCTGTTTGGCGGCGCGCATGGCAGCCGGTGCCAGCGGCTGGCTATACAGCTTTTCCAGGCGTTCACGCGTATCCAGCACCAGTTGGGTGAACTGGTCCATCTGCTTCGAAAGGTCCACGTTGGCAGGCGGCAGCCCCTGATACGCCCGCCATTGGCGGGTGCCTTCCTGCTCCACGAAAGTGGCGTATGACTCGTTGAACTCGCTGTCGTCCTTCACGTAGAAGCGTTGATGCGCCAGCTCATGGAAAATCAGCGTTGCCAGGCGCTCGTCGCCGCGGTCCATCATGGTGTTGATGATGGGGTCATCGAACCAGCCCAGGGTCGAATAAGCATCCACCCCGCCGATGTACACATCCATGCCGGCCTGTTTCTGCAATGCCGCCTCACCGCGCGCAGCACTCAGGCTGTAGTAACCGCGATACGCCACGCAGCCGGCAATCGGAAAGCAGTGCGTTTGCGGGTCCAGAGAAAACTCCTGGGTGGCAAACACATTCCACACCACGGAATTGCGCTTCACGTCGGCGTAAAGGCGGTAGCTGCGGTTGTCCGGCAGATACAGGTGGCTGCTGGCAAAGTCCCGTGCCGCCTGGGACTGGCGCAGCTGTGCGCGCAGCTTCACATCGCGCGCAGGGTCGGCAATCACCTGGGCCACCGGCTCGCGGGCGCGCAGCAATTGCACTTGGCCATTCACCAACTGGCCGTAGTAGGTCGAACAACCGTTCAGCAGCAAAGCCCCCAGCAGGGGAACCAAGACCCGCATTTTGCGGTCGAGTGACCCATGGCTTGAGCGCCTTGGAAAAAGAAGATCAATCATCAGTCGCGTGGATCCTTCAGTGGGACGAGCCGACCACCATTGCCATCGGGAGTGTTGCCATGCGTGCCTTGTTCCTTGTCTGCGGTCTGGCGACCGTGGCCGGTTGTTCCACCCTGCCTGATCCGGACCCGCACCAGGCCTGGGTGGACCTCAAGGCGGGTTCGGACAACTCGCTGAAGGCCGTCAAGGTCGACAATCACGATTGGGCCGACCCACGTTACTTCGAAGTGCAGCCGGGCGCTCATGAATTGTGGGTAACTTTTCAATTCCCGGTGGCCCCAAGCAATATCGGCCCGGTGGCCGAGCCACTGTGGCGTGATTGCAAGATGAAACTGTCCTTCAAGGATTTCAGCGCCGGCCAGCACTACCGCCTGGAGGCAGGCAGCCTGGGGTTCCAGCCATGGGCCAAACTCTATGATGAGCAGCGTTACGTAGTAGGTAAGGCGCAACCAGCCGGCTGCCAGGCCTCCTAGGTGCTGCAAGGGAGGTATGCTTAAGGCATTACCCCCAATGGAGCCCATCATGCGCCGCGCCCTTGCCGTTGCCGTACTCACTACCCTGGCCGGTTGCAGCATAACCCCTCTGCCCCCGGTCAACCCTCAACAATCCTGGGTCGACATGACCATGCTGGGCGGCAAAGTCATCATGGCCGAACGCCTGGACGGCGTGCGCCTCAACGATGGCCGCTACTTCCAGGTGACCCCGGGCCGCCATGAATTGATGGTGCGCTATGACTTCGAGATTTACGCGGGCAGCATGTTCCTGATCGACCCGGATGAGCGCACCTGTTACCTCACGGTGCGCTATGACGGCTTCCAGGCCGGCCAGCGCTATCGGCTGGAAGCACGCACGCTGGGCGTGAACCCCAGCGTGCGGCTGTACGATCAGAACAAGAAGGTGGTGGCTGAAGACAGCGCCGTGAACTGCCTGTTCTAGCGATCGTTCTTTTGGTAAATGATTTTCTTGCTGCCGCCTTCGCACGAACCAACGACCATGTTCTTGTCGTGGACTTCTTCGTTGCTGACGATTTCGAGGGTGTAGGAAGTGACGCCCTGGGCCTGGATCTTTGCTTCGATCTCGGCCTTCAGTTCTTCGCAGGGCTTGGTGGCCGCCATGGCGCCGGTGGCCGCAGCACAGCAGGCGAGGGTCAATATCAGTCGCTTGATCATGATGGCATCCCTGAATGGCTGTAGGAGCCGAACGCAGTCGGCTCCTACAGTTTGACCACAAATGCCATCACCTGTTCAAGCGCAGGCTCAGTTCACCAGCGTGGCGTCCAGGCTGATCTTGGCGCCCTTGAGCACCTTGGACACCGGGCAGCCTTCCTTGGCCTTGTTGGCCAGTTCCTTGAACTGTTCCTCGCTGGCGCCTGGCACCTTGGCCTTGAGGATCAAGTGCACGGCGGTGATCTCGAAGCCTTCGCCCACCTTGTCCAGGGTGACCTCGGCGATGGTATCGATGCGGTCGGCGGTGAGGTTGGCACCACCGAGAATCATCGATAACGCCATGGAGAAGCAACCCGCATGAGCCGCACCAATCAGCTCTTCCGGGTTGGTTCCTGGCTGGCCTTCGAACCGGGTGTTGAAGCCATAGGGGTTGCTTTTCAGCGCACCGCTTTCAGTGGAAATCTGGCCCTTGCCATCCTTCAGGCCGCCTTGCCAAACGGCCGATGCTGTCTTCTTCATGATGCCTCCTCGGGTTGCACGCGAAGGTTCGCGCAGTCACTGAGGTTAGGAGTGATTCGCACGCCGGCAAGTTCAGATGGATTGACAATCTGGTATTGAAGTTTCTCAATATGCCCATACTGTTGCATAAAGGGTAGGGTGGTGGCGCCATGGACAACGTGCACCAGCCTTCCAGTCGACTGCCGAGGAAGTGTCCCCATGAAACGACTCTCCGATATCAAGATTTCCGCCCTGGACCTGGTGCCTGTGCGCGCTGACAAAGGCCCGGCGCACTCGCTGCGCAATTCGCTGGACCTGGCGCAACACCTGGAAAAGTTCGGCTATAACCGCTTCTGGGTCGCCGAGCACCACAACATGGACGGCATCGCCAGCTCCGCCACGGCCGTGCTGCTGGGCTACCTGGCGGGTGGCACTTCGACCATTCGCGTGGGCTCCGGCGGTGTGATGCTGCCCAACCATGCGCCACTGGTGATTGCCGAGCAGTTCGGCACCCTGGAAAGCCTGTACCCGGGCCGTATCGACCTGGGCCTTGGCCGCGCCCCGGGTTCTGACCAGATGACCGCCCGCGCCCTGCGGCGCGAACGCTCGGGCAGCGCCGACGACTTCCCCGATGACGTATTGGAGCTGATGAGCTACCTGGGACCGCGCACGCCTGAGCAAAAAGTGATCGCCGTGCCCGGAACCGGCACTCAGGTACCGGTCTGGTTGTTGGGCTCCAGCCTATTCAGTGCGCAGCTGGCGGGCATGTACGGCTTGCCCTACGCCTTCGCCTCACACTTCGCACCGCGTTACATGCACGAAGCGATTCGCGTCTACCGCAACCACTTCAAGCCGTCGGCCGTGCTGGACAAGCCCTATGTGATGCTGGGCGTGCCCTTGGTGGCCGCCGACACCGACGAACAGGCCGATTACCTGGCCACCTCGGTGTACCAGCGTATTCTCAACCTGATGCGTGGCCAGAGCCTGGTGCAACAGCCACCGGTAGACAGCATGGAAGGCCGTTGGCTGCCCCATGAAAAGGCTGCCGTGGCCGATTTCCTGGGCCTGGCCATGGTGGGCGGCCCGCAGAAAATCCGCGCCAAGCTGGATGTATTACTGGAGCAGACCCAGGCGGATGAGTTGATCTTTACCTGCGACCTGTACGAACACACCGACCGGCTGCGTTCCTACGAACTGCTGGCGCAGCTGGCCAAAGGCTGAAAAGCGTGGGAGCTGGCTTGCCAGCGAGCTTATGGGAACCCTCAAAAACTCGCTGGCAAGCCAGCTCTCACAGGCAGCTTATTTTTTGTACACAATTTCCTTGGTGCCCGCCTCGCAGGTGCCAACCACCTTGGCGCCCGCCGAGGCGCCCTTGTCGACAACCTCCAGCGAATAGCCGTGCGCACCCTTGGCGTCGATCTTCGCGGCAACTTCCGATTTCAGTTCGTCACACGACTTTCCAGCTGCCAGTGCCGAACCGGCCATGCATAACAAACCTGCTGCCAACAAAATTCTCTTCATCGGTCACATTCCCTGGTCAGATCAAAGCAAAAAAGCATCCGGCAAGGTTACCGGTGCCCCCCAGCACTGTTTGTAGCGGAATACTGGCCTTTCGGCCAGTAAGACGCTTCCGGAAATGCTGTCAGCTATTGGCGATGCGGAAACCCACCTTCAACGTGACCTGAAAATGCGCGGCCTTATTGTTCTCGATATGACCGCGGGTTTCCAGCACCTCGAACCATTCCAGCTGCTTGATGGTCTTGCCTGCCTCGGCCAGGGCATTGTTGATGGCTTCCTCGATGCTGTTGGCCGAAGAGCCGACCAGCTCGATCAGCTTGTAGGTGCGATGGTCAGTCATGGTGAGTCTCCTTCGATAGTGGTCTTGAGCGTAGGTGGCCTTTTAGTTCTGTGCTGTTTTAGCTGGTAAAAGTTCACACGCACTGCACTTTCCGGAAGCGGCGCAGTCGGAAACTTACACACGCAACTCACCACGCAGGAGAGACACCTATGGCTACTTCACTTCGCAAAGCATCGTTGCAAAGCATGGAAGCGGAAATCGAAAGTCTGCTCAAATCGCTGGAGAGCTTGAAGGACGACGCGTCCGACGAGTCGCGCAAAACCCTGAAAAGCCTGCGCGCCAATGCTGAGAACGCCCTGAAGCACTCGCGCCATTTGCTCAGCGACGTGTATGAAGACGTGAAAGTGAAAACCCGCGAAACCGGCGTCGCCACCCGCGAATATGCGCAAGAGCACCCCTGGACCACCGCCGGTGTCGCCATTGGCGCCCTGGGCCTGTTGGCTGGCTACTTGATGTGCAAGCGCGGCAACTAATCCACCTGGCGCGCCAGTTCCATCGTGAGCCAGTGCGCCAGCTGTCGGGCGCGCCCATCGGCGGCGCGCCTGGGCACCCATAGCGCCAGCCGGGCCGAGGTTTCACTAAAGCCCCACGGCGCCGCCAGTCGCCCCGCCCGCAGATCATCGATCACCAGCGGTTCCGGGGCGATGGCCACGCCAAGGCTCGCCACGGCCGCCTCCAGCAAATAATACAAATGCTCGAACCCCTGGCCGTAGTGCAACTGGCCGGGCGCGATGCCGTGGTGTTGCGCCCAGTTGGGCCATGCCTGGGGCCGTGACGTGGTGTGCAGCAGCGCTTCCCCCTCCAACACCTGCGCAGGCGCCGCCGCCAGGGCGTCAAAACGCGCGAAACGCGGGCTCAGCACGGGCCCGATGCGCTCCTCGGCCAGTTCGAACACCTGCATGTCCGCAGGCCAAGGCGGTTCGGCGAACACCAGCCAGGCATCCAGCCCGGGGCGGCTGGGGTCCAGGTCGCCTTCTGCCGCCGACAGGTGCAGACGCAAGTCAGGCAGGTCGGCATTGAGCTTGCCCAGCCGGGGGATGAACCAGCGCGCCAGCAGGCTTCCCGAGCAGCCCAATACGAACGGCGCGTCATTGGCGCCCTGGCTAATCTCGGCGCATACACTGCGCAGGCGCTCGAACGCATCGCCACTGGCGTCGCGCAGACGCTGGCCGGCATCTGTGAGTTTCAGGCCACGGCCTTCCTTGACAAACAGGCTGACCCCCAAGTGCTCTTCCAACACCTTCAGCTGACGGCTGATGGCACCATGGGTCACGTGCAATTGTTCAGCTGCACGGCTTACGCTGTTCAGCCGGGCAGTGGCTTCAAAGGCACGCAATGCGTTCAGGGGGGGCAGGTCGCGGTTCATGTTATATGTGAGTTTTCCTGACAGGTTGCAGCAATCTTATCGGTTTTATTCAAGGCGTGCCGTGGTTACAGTAGATTCATAGCTGGCCCATTCATTTTCACCTGGAGCGACCCATGACCCAGACTACCCTGCGCACCGGCCCCGACGCCAACGGCCTGTTTGGCGCCTTCGGCGGCCGCTACGTGGCTGAAACCCTGATGCCGCTGGTGCTCGACCTGGCCCGCGAATACGAAGCCGCCAAGGCCGACCCTGAATTCCTCGAACAGCTGGCCTATTTCCAGCGCGACTACATCGGCCGCCCGAACCCGCTGTACTTCGCCGAGCGCCTGACCGAACATTGCGGTGGCGCCAAAATCTACTTCAAGCGCGAAGAGCTGAACCACACCGGCGCGCATAAAGTGAACAACTGCATCGGCCAGGTGCTGCTGGCCAAGCGCATGGGCAAGAAGCGCCTGATCGCCGAAACCGGCGCCGGCATGCACGGCGTGGCCACGGCCACCGTGGCGGCGCGCTTCGGCCTGCCCTGCGTGATCTACATGGGCGCCACCGACATCGAGCGCCAGCAGGCCAACGTATTCCGCATGCGCCTGCTGGGCGCCGAAATCGTCCCGGTCACCGCCGGCACCGGCACCCTGAAAGACGCCATGAACGAAGCGCTGCGCGATTGGGTCACCAATGTCGACGACACCTTCTACCTCATCGGCACCGTCGCCGGCCCGCACCCGTACCCGGCCATGGTCCGCGACTTCCAGTCCATCATCGGCAAGGAAACCCGCGAGCAGCTGCACGCCAAGGAAGGGCGCCTACCCGACAGCCTGGTTGCCTGCGTGGGCGGTGGTTCCAACGCCATGGGCCTGTTCCACCCGTTCCTGGACGACACCAGCGTCGAGATCATCGGCGTTGAAGCCGGGGGCCATGGCGTGGACACCGACAAGCACGCAGCCAGCCTCAATGGCGGCGTACCTGGCGTGCTGCACGGCAACCGCACCTACCTGCTGCAGGATGCCGACGGCCAGATCACCGACGCCCACTCGATTTCCGCCGGCCTGGACTACCCCGGCATCGGCCCGGAACACGCCTGGTTGCATGAGATCAAGCGCGTGAACTACGTCAGCATCACCGACGAAGAAGCCCTGGCCGCGTTCCACACCACCTGCCGCCTGGAAGGCATCATCCCGGCACTGGAGACCGCCCACGCCCTGGCGGAAGCCATTAAGCGCGCGCCTACCCTGCCAAAAGATCACCTGATGGTCGTCTGCCTCTCCGGCCGTGGCGACAAAGACATGCAAACCGTGATGAGCCACATGGCCGCCACCGAGCAGGAGAAACTGGCATGAGCCGTCTCGAACAACGTTTCGCCGACCTGAAAGCCGAAGGCCGCGCCGCCCTGGTGACCTTCGTCACCGCTGGCGACCCCGGCTACGATGCCTCGCTGGCCATCCTCAAAGGCCTGCCGGCCGCCGGCGCCGATGTAATTGAACTGGGCATGCCCTTCACCGACCCCATGGCCGACGGCGTAGCCATCCAGCTGGCCACCCTGCGAGCCCTGGACGCTGGCCAGACACTGGCGAAAACCCTGCAGATGGTGCGCGAGTTCCGTGTGGAGAACACCACCACGCCTATCGTGTTGATGGGTTACTACAACCCCATCCACCGCTTTGGCGTCGAAGCCTTCGTGGCCCAGGCCCATGAAGCAGGTGTGGACGGCCTGATCATCGTTGACCTGCCGCCCGAGCACGATGCCGAACTGGCCACCCCAGCCCAGGCCGCCGGCATCGACTTCATCCGCCTGACCACGCCCACCACCGACGACGCCCGCCTGCCGCGCGTGCTGGCGCGCAGCTCCGGCTTCGTCTACTACGTGTCGGTGGCCGGTGTGACCGGTGCCGGCTCTGCTACCACCGAGGCCGTCAGCCGCGCCATCGAGCGCCTGCGCCGCCATACCAGCCTGCCGATCAGCGTCGGTTTCGGTATCCGCACACCCGAGCAGGCCGCCGCGATCGCTCGCCTGGCCGACGGCGTTGTGGTGGGTTCGGCTCTGGTGGACAAGATTGCCCAGGCCACCTCGCCAGACCAAGCAGTGGGTGATGTGCTGGAGCTGTGTTCGGCCTTGGCCCAGGGCGTACGTAAGGCTCGTGTAAGCTGAAGGTAAATATCTTGTTACAAAGGAATTAGTCGCTGATTTTGTTGACTAATTTCACAAGACCAGAGGGAACCTGATCGATAAGATCCGGTTCCCTTTTTTGTTGTTTGAGCAGTGAGGATTCGCTCGATGAAACTCTCCAAACCATTGATTGCCGGCCTGGGCCTCATGCTGGTGGGCATGACTTCCTTGGCTCATGCAGACCAATGGGGCCCAGGTGGCCCGGATGACCACGGTCACTATGATCATCGCGATGACCACCATGACGACCACCGTCATGACCACGGTGGCCCACCACCGCGTGATTTCGGCCCAATTCGCCAGCACGCCTTCGAGCATCGCGGTTACTTCGGCCGTGCCGAGCGCCTGCCGCCAGGTGTATTCGTGGTGCAGGGCCGCCCGTTGGCGCCAGGCTTCGGCCGCCCGCTGGGCCCGCGTGAATTGGAACAACTGCCTTACTACCCCGGCTACCAATGGATCGCCTACGGCCCGGATATCGTGCTGATCCAGGACGGTACCGGCGTGGTTTACCAAGTACTGCAAGGCGTGCTGGCTTACTGATTTCCCTTTTGACACACCACCGCGAGGAACGCGTATGAAACTGCCAAAATCGATGATCGCAGGCCTGGGTGTTCTCCTGGTTGGCGTTACCCCATTGCTGCAAGCAGCGCCTGGCCCGGATGACCAGCATCAGGGCGGCGAGCAGCACCAGCAGCAAGGCGACCAGCGCGGCGATCAACATGGCGCGCCGCAACAGCAGCACGCTGGCGGTGGCAACCGTCCGCCACAGGACTTCGGCCCTGTGCGCCAGACCATCCAGCAGCACCGCGACACCTTCGGCCACGGTAGCCCGCTGCCACCAAACGTGCACGTGGTCAAAGGCCGCCCACTGCCCCACGGCTACGGCAAGCGCCTGGACAGCCGCGCCCTGTCGCAGCTGCCACGCTACCCTGGCTACGAATGGCGCCGCCTGGGCACTGACGTGGTGCTGATCTCGGTCGGCACCGGCGTGGTGTACGAGATTCTCGATGGTGTGTTGAACTGATAGACCGCTGACGCGGCCTGGCGGCCGCTGCTACAGCATTGCTGTAGCATCAGCTGCAATTGCACTTGGGGGAGCGGGCTGTGCCCGCTCCCCCATTGTTCAGGCGCCGAACACCGATAGCTTCAACGGCCGCACGGCCCCCATCCAGATCGCGTGATCCCGGTGATCTGCCAGCTCATCCCCGCTCAGCGGATGCATGAACACCACCAGCCCCCGCCGGTTCATCGCCAGCCACGGCAACACCTGCACCACCTCTTCAGCACCGCACGCCAATTGGCAACTCCACTCGGTGTGCGGCCCCACCAGCTTCTCATGCACCCGGCCCATTACCACGGGCAGCACCCGCGCGGCGTCTTCGCAGAGCGCTCGCGCCTGGTCGACGGTTGAGGCGTCGAAGTAGATGTGGGCGTGGTAGCCCTGGATTGGTTGCACGGGATGGCTCCTGATTGCCTTGATGTTGCAGGTTATCACGCGGTGGCGATGAACATTCAGCAGCGGCTTGGGCCACATTTTCATGTCTCGGTCCCTGAACTTGGCCACACCACAGCCGACCTTGAGTCGACCGGTGCCGTAGGATTAATTCCAAGTCCCGAGCATATGAAACGTTTTCGTACGCGTAAGTAGTCCCACTTCCGATAACGGCGTAGGACGATTCCCGTTCTACACGGGCACCTGCTCAGCCATCAACCATTCCACAAACCGCCCAATCATCTCCCCCCGTCGTTTACGCTGCGGCACCACCACGTAATACCCCAATGCCGAACTGGCCGTCTCGGCGATCGGCCGGCACAGCAACCCCTGCTCGATCAACGCATCCACCAGGTGCCGCCAACCGATGGCCACGCCCTGGCCGGCAATGGCGGCCTGGATCAGCAGGGTGTAGTTGTCGAACCGCAACTGGCCGGGGGCCGGCGCGCAGGGGATATGCAACTGGCGGAACAGCCCGGCCCAGTTGAACCAGTGACTGGTGCTTTCCCCGCGCAGGTGCAGCAACGGCAGGTCCAGCAATGCCTGGGGCGACAAGGGCAGGGCGCGGCCTTCCAGCAGTCGTGGGCTGCATACCGGGAAGACTTCCTCGGCGAACAGCCAATGGCTGTCACCCTGCTTGAAACGACCATCGCCAAACAGCACCGCCACGTCGATATCGGCGCGCAGCATGGCGTGGCTACGTTCGCTGGTCACCAGGCTCACATCTACATGCGGGTAGGCCTGGTGGAAGCGGTGCAGGCGCGGCATCAGCCAGTACGCGGCGAAGGCGAAGTCGGTGGCCACCTGCAGCACTTCGTGTTGCGGCTGGGTGGTGATGGCGGCCACGCCCTGGTCGATGGCGTCGAACCCCGCCTGCACGGCTTCGAACAGGGTGCGCCCGGCGTCGGTCAGCTCAATGCCGCGGTAAATGCGGTCGAACAGGCGCGTGGCCAGTTGCTCTTCCAGGCGCTTGATCTGCTGGCTGACCGCAGGCTGGGTGGTGCCCAGTTCGGCGGCGGCCACGGTGAAGCTGCGGTGACGGGCGGCGCATTCGAAGGCGCGCAGCAGGTCGAGTGAGAGGTCGGCGAGGCTTTCAAACATTAGCTGTGCTTATCCTAGGCATTGCCTGACATGGGCTTTACCGCATTTCAGTGCGGTCGCATTCTGGGTAACGAGCACTTTCGCATAATTCAACACTATGGAATGCCGCCCACCCATGAAGCGCAAGAACATTCTTTTCATCATGGCCGATCAGATGGCCGCGCCTCTGTTGCCTTTCTACGCCGCACAATCAGAGATCAAATTGCCTAACCTGAGCCGGTTGGCAGAAACGGGGGTGGTGTTCGATGCCGCCTACTGCAACAGCCCGCTGTGCGCGCCGTCACGCTTTACCTTGGTCAGCGGCCAGTTGCCGAGCAAGATCGGCGCCTACGACAACGCTGCCGATTTCCCTGCCGATGTGCCCACCTATGCGCACTACCTTCGCCGCCTGGGCTACCGCACGGCACTGTCGGGGAAGATGCATTTCTGTGGCCCGGACCAACTGCACGGTTACGAAGAGCGCCTGACCAGCGATATCTACCCGGCGGACTATGGCTGGGCGGTTAACTGGGACGAGCCGGCCGTGCGCCCAAGCTGGTACCACAACATGTCATCGGTGCTGCAGGCCGGCCCGTGCGTGCGCACCAATCAGCTGGATTTCGATGAAGAGGTGGTGTTCAAGGCCCAGCAGTATCTGTTCGACCATGTGCGCGAAAGTGGCGATCAGCCGTTTTGCCTGACTGTCTCCATGACGCACCCGCACGACCCGTACACCATCCCCAAGCGCTTCTGGGACCTGTACCGCGACGAAGATATCCCGCTGCCAACCAATGTGCCGGCCCAGAACGAGTTGGACCCGCACTCACAACGCCTACTCAAGGTTTACGACCTGTGGGACAAGCCGCTGCCTGTGGGTAAGATCCGCGATGCCCGCCGCGCGTACTTCGGTGCGTGCAGCTACATCGACAGCAATGTCGGCAAGCTGCTGGAAACCCTGGAGGAAACCGGCCTGGCCGAGGACACCATCATCGTCTTCTCCGGTGACCACGGTGACATGCTTGGCGAACGCGGCCTCTGGTACAAGATGCACTGGTTCGAGATGTCGGCACGAGTGCCACTGTTGGTGTGTGCACCGGGGCAGTTCCAGGCCGGGCGGGTAAGCGCTGCGGTATCCACTGTGGACTTGCTGCCGACCTTGGTGGAAATGGCGGGCGGCGAGGTGGACCCGCTGTTGCCACTGGACGGCCGCTCGTTGCTTGGCCATCTGCAAGGGCAGGGCGGTCACGACGAGGTGTTCGGCGAGTACATGGCCGAAGGCACCGTGGGGCCGCTGATGATGATTCGCCGTGGCGACTTCAAATTTATCTACAGCGAGGATGACCCTTGCCTACTCTACGACGTACGCCACGACCCGCAGGAACGTGAGGATCTGAGCCCGTCACCCGAACACCAGGCGCTGTTCACCACACTGCTGGCCGAGGCGCGGGCCAAATGGGACGTGCCGGCGATACGCCAACAGGTGCTGGCCAGCCAGCGTCGTCGCCGCCTGGTGGCCCAGGCCTTGAGCCTGGGCAAGCTGAAGAGCTGGGATCACCAGCCGCTGGTAGACGCCAGTCAGCAATACATGCGCAACCATATCGACCTGGACGATCTGGAGCGCAAGGCCCGTTATCCACAACCCTGCCAAGATCAATAAATCACAAGGGGAAGTCCGATGAAGTTATCCACAATGGCGATGTCCGCGTTGCTGGCCGTTGCCAGCTTGCCGGTGCTGGCCGACGAGCAAGCCTGCGCCACGGTGCAGATGGCCGACCCGGGCTGGAGTGATATCGCGTCCACCAACGCCATCACCGGCCTATTGCTCAGTGGCATGGGGTATACGGCGAAGGTCGATAGCCTGGCCGTGCCCATTGCTTATGGCGGTATGAAAGACGGCAAGGTGGATGTCTTCCTCGGTAACTGGATGCCTGCGCAGCAGGGCTTCTATGACAAGTTCGTGGCCACCGGCGATGTGACGCAATACGCCAAGAACCTGGACGGCACCGAATTCACCCTGGCCGTACCGGACTACGTATGGGATGCCGGTGTGCACAGCTTCAGCGACCTGAACACATACGCCGACAAGTTTGCCGGCAAGATCTACGGCATCGGTTCGGGCGCACCGGCCAACCTGTCGATTCAGGAGATCATCAAGAAGAATGAGTTCGACCTGGGCAAGTGGAAGCTGGTGGAGTCCAGCGAACAGGCGATGCTTTCGGAAGTGCGCCGGGCTGTGGATAAAAAACGCTTCGTGGTGTTCCTGGGCTGGACCCCGCACCCCATGAACGTGGAGATCAAAATGCACTACCTCACTGGCGGCGAGGCTTATTTTGGCTCCAGCGGCAGCGTCTATACCCTGACGCGCAAAGGTTATGCGCAGGCCTGCCCCAACGTTGGCAAGCTGCTGAGCAACCTGACCTTTACCCAGGACATGGAGAACAGCATCATGGCTGAAGTGGTCAAGACCAAGGCCAGCTACCCGGACGCGGCCAAGGCCTGGATCAAGGCCAACCCGGCAGTGCTGGACAAGTGGCTGGACGGGGTGAAGACCGTGGATGGCCAGGATGCCTTGCCTGCCGTAAAAGCCAAACTCTGACACTGGAATCAATCCCATGTGTGGGAGCGGGCTCTGCCCGCGAAAAGGGCGCCGCGATACACCTGAAGCCACGCGGTGAAACCTTCGCGGGTAGAACCCGCTCCCACAAAAGCAGATTTGAATAAGACGTAGAGACCCCATGCGCGGTACCCAACTGGCAAAACTAATGCCCTTCCTTGCCTGGCTCCCACGCCAGACCCGCGCCAGCGTCAGCCGTGACGTGGTGGTGGGCCTGAGCGGCGCCATTCTGGCGCTGCCGCAATCCATTGCCTACGCACTGATCGCCGGCCTGCCGCCCGAATACGGCCTGTACGCGGCCATCATTCCAGTGCTGATCGCCTGCCTGTGGGGCTCTTCGTGGCACCTGATCTGCGGGCCCACGGCGGCCATTTCCATTGTGCTGTATGCCAGTGTCAGCCCGCTGGCGTTGCCCGCCAGCGCGGACTACGTCACGCTTATCCTGCTACTGACCTTCCTGGCCGGAATTTTCCAGTGGCTGCTGGGCATGCTGCGCTTCGGCGCGCTGGTTAACTTCGTCTCCCATTCGGTGGTGCTGGGCTTCACACTTGGCGCCGCCATCGTCATTGCCATCGGCCAATTGCCCAGCCTGCTGGGCATCACCCTGAGCAGCCAGGCCACCGCATTGGCTAGCCTGACCAACCTGTTCCAGCACCTGACCGAACTGGACCGGCCCTCGCTGCTGCTGGGGTTGTTCACCCTGGTATTGGGGCTGTTGCTCAAGGCACTGGTGCCGCGCTGGCCCACCTTGCTCATCGCCCTGGTCAGCGGCAGCCTGTTGGCGTGGCTGTGGCCGGCCATGTTTGGCCACGTGCAGCGGGTCAGTGCTTTTGTCGGCCAGTTGCCGCCCTTCAGCCCGCTGCCCAGCGACCCGGCCCTGGTATTGCGCCTGCTGCCGAGCGCGGTGGCAGTGGGCATGCTGGGATTGGTCACCAGCCTATCCATTGCACGCTCGATCGCTACACGTTCGCAGCAATTGCTTGATGCCAACCAGGAAGTGCGTGCCCAGGGCCTGTCCAATATTGTGGGGGCGTTCTTTTCCGGTTCACTGTCGGCAGGGTCTTTCACCCGTTCGGGCTTGAGCTACGACGCTGGCGCCTGCTCGCCGCTGGCTGGTGTGTTCTCGGCGTTATGGGTGGCGCTGTTTGCCGTGACGGGCGCACAGTTGATCGCGCAAATCCCGATCCCGGCCATGGCCGGCAGCATCCTGCTGATCAGTTGGGGCCTGATCGACCATCGTGGCATTCGCGCGCTTTACAGGGTCAGCCGTCCCGAGTTCGTGGTGATGGCGCTCACCTGCCTGGCCACCTTGCTGCTGGAATTGCAGACGGCTATCTATGCCGGGGTGTTGGCGTCGCTGTTCTTTTACCTCAAGCGCACCTCGCAACCGCGGGTGCAGCAATGGCGCGACGGCGATGAGGAAATATTCCGGGTAGGCGGCTCGATTTTCTTCGGCGCCAGCCATTACCTGCAAGTGCGACTGCAACGCGCCCAGGGCCTGCGCGTGGTGATCGACGCCCAGCAGATCAACTTCATCGACTATTCAGGTGTGGAAATGCTGCACCAGGAAGCCCGGCGGCTGCGTGCCCAGGCTCGTAGCCTCACGCTGCGCCACGCCCGGGCCCAGGTGATCGAGGAGTTGCACAAGTTGGAAGGGGCAGCGCACTGCCCGATCCAGTTCGAGCATTAGTTAACCGGCAGCCATTTCCTGGCGCAGGGAGTGCAGCACGGCCTTGGAGTCCGGCGTAACACCGCGCCAGTAGGTGAAGGCCTCGGCGGCTTGTTCCACCAGCATGCCGAAGCCGTCCAGCGCCTGCGCCGCGCCGTGGTCGGCAGCCCAACGGCAGAACGGCGTGGGCTCCTTGCCGTACATCATGTCGTAGCACACCGTGACGCCCGGCTGGATTAGGCTGCTCTTGATGGGTGGCAAATCGCCCGCCAGGCTCGCAGAGGTGGCGTTGATGATGATATCCACAGGCTCTTCCAGCCAGTCGAAACCACTGGCGGCCACTGGGCCCAGGCTGGCGAATATCTGCGCCAGCAATTCGGCCTTGTCCACGGTGCGATTGGCGATCACCAGCGATACCGGTTGCTGTTCCAGCAGCGACTCGACCACCCCGCGCACGGCGCCACCGGCGCCCAGCAGCAGGATGCGCTTGCCCTTCAGGGTAACGCCGGCGTTGTTGGTCAGGTCGCGCACCAAGCCGATGCCGTCGGTGTTGTCACCGCGCAAGGTGCCATCGGGCAGGCGGGTCAGCATGTTGACCGCGCCGGCGCGCTCGGCACGTGGGGTCAATACGCTGCACAGGCGAAACGCGTCTTCCTTGAACGGCAGCGTCACATTGGCGCCCAGGCCTTCCTGAAAGAACTCGCGAGCGTTGCCGGCAAAATCGTCCAGCGGCGCCAGCCGCGCGCCATATTCCATGCTCTGGCCAGTCTGGGCGGCAAACAGACGATGAATGGCGGGCGACTTGCTGTGGCCAATCGGATTACCGAAGACGACGTAACGGTCCATACGGGCGGTTCCTAATCAAGGGCTGGCAGTAAAAGGGTTATCCACAGCGGACCATCAGGCCTGGCCAAGCCAGTCGCGGTCGGTCAGGAAATACTCGGTCAGGCGTGCTTCTTCGCTGCCCGGCACGGCCTTCCAATCGTAGCCCCAGCGCACCTGGGGGGGCAGCGACATCAGGATCGACTCGGTGCGACCGCCTGATTGCAGGCCGAACAGGGTGCCACGGTCATACACCAGGTTGAACTCGACGTAACGGCCACGGCGGAATTCCTGGAAATCGCGCTGTTGCTGGGTATAGGCCATGGCCTTGCGGCGCTGGACGATTGGCAGGTACGCCTCGATAAAGGCATCGCCAATGGCGCGCATGAAGGCAAAGCTGGTGTCGAAGTCCCACTCGTTCAGGTCATCGAAGAACAGGCCGCCGACGCCACGCGGCTCGTTGCGGTGCTTGATGTGGAAGTAGCGGTCGCACCAGGCCTTGTAGCGCGGGTACACGTCTTCACCGAACGGCGCGCAGGCGCGTTCGGCCACACGGTGCCAGTGAATGCAGTCGTCTTCGTTGGCGTAGTAGGGCGTCAGGTCAAAACCGCCGCCAAACCACCACACCGCTTCCTCACCTTCCTTCTCGGCGATGAAGAACCGTACGTTGGCGTGGGACGTCGGCACGTGCGGGTTGTGCGGGTGAATCACCAGCGACACGCCCAGGGCCTCGAAGCCTCGGCCAGCCAGCTCGGGCCGGTGGGCACTGGCCGAAGGCGGCAGGCCGCTGCCGAAGACGTGGGAGAAATTGACCCCGCCTTTCTCGATCACCGTGCCGTTCTCGATCACCCGGGTACGGCCGCCACCGCCTGCGGCGCGGGTCCAGGCGTCCTCGACAAAACGGGCGCTGCCGTCTTCAGTTTCAAGGGCGCTGCAGATGCGCTCTTGCAGGTCGAGCAGGTAGGCTTTTACGGCTTCGGTGCGGGTAGTCATGACATCACCTGGGAACGGGCAAAGGCCGGGCAGCGCTGGGGATGGCCGCCGCCCGAAAGCAAATTCGGCGCGTAGCATAGCATCGGTGGCCCGCTTTGAGCGGTTGACGGCGCTCGGACAAAAGCGTCCGATAGGGACTTTCCATGCCTGGTTAAGGAGATTGCAGATGGCCAAACGTATCCAGTTCAGCGTTAACGGTGGTCCGGAAGTCCTCGAATTCGTCGACTTCCAGCCAGCAGAGCCGGGCCCCCAGGAAGTACGGGTGCGCAACAAGGCCATCGGCCTGAACTACATCGATACCTACTACCGCAGCGGTCTCTACCCGGCACCGTCTCTCCCATCGGGCCAGGGCACCGAAGGTGCGGGCGTGGTGGAAGCGGTGGGCCGCGAGGTGACCTCGGTGAAGGTGGGCGACCGCGTGGCCTATGCCGGTGGTCCGCTGGGTGCCTACAGCGAAGTGCACACCTTGCCGGCTACCGTGCTGGTCAAGCTGCCCGATGCCATCAGCTTCGAGCAGGCGGCAGCGGTGATGCTCAAGGGCTTGACGGTGCAGTACCTGTTTCGCCAGACCTATGAGCTCAAGCGCGACGAGACCATCCTGTTTCATGCCGCGGCTGGCGGTGTGGGCTCGCTGGCCTGCCAATGGGCCAAGGCCATTGGCGCAAAACTGATCGGTACCGTCAGCTCGCCGGAAAAAGCGGCTCGGGCAAAGGAACTCGGGGCGTGGGAAACCATTGATTACAGCCATGAAGACGTAGTCAAGCGCGTGTTTGAGCTGACCGGCGGCAAGAAATGCCAAGTGGTGTACGACGGCGTGGGCAAGGACACGTGGGAAACCTCGCTCGACTGCGTGGAACCCCGTGGCCTGGTGGTGAGCTTCGGCAACGCGTCCGGCGCCGTCAGCGGCGTCAACCTGGGGGTACTGGCCTCCAAAGGCTCGCTGTACGTCACCCGCCCAACCCTGGGTACCTATGCCACGGCCGGCACGCTTCAGGCCATGGCTGACGAGCTGTTCTCGATGATCACCAGCGGCAAGCTGGAGGTGGAGATCAGCCAGCGCTACCCGTTGGCTGAAGCGGCGAAGGCACAAACCGAGCTGTCGGCGCGGCGCACCATGGGGTCGACTATCCTGTTGCCGTAACAGCGGCTACAGGTCAGGGCCGGATGATGTCGCCGGTGACCAGGTCGCGGATCACGCTCGGGCTCTTGCGGCCGCCCAAGGGGCCATTGAGTACCACGTCCACCTCGCCACGGAAGTACTGCTCGATGCGCAGGCGATTCATGGCCGGGGGCCGCCCCGCCGGGTTGGCAGACGTGGACACCAGTGGCCCTACCAGCGAGCACAACTCGCGCACCAGCGGGTGATCACTGACCCGCACGGCCACGCTGGCGTGCTTGCCAGTGATCCACTCGGGCAGCAGGCCCTGGTGCGGTACCAGCCAGGTATTAGGGCCCGGCCAGGTGCTGGCCATGCGATCCATCCAGACTTCCGGGAAATCGTCGAACAGAAAGTCGAACTGGCGAATATTGTCGGCCACCAGAATCAGGCCTTTTTCCACAGGACGCGCCTTGATCGCCAGCAGCCGATATACGGCCTCGGCATCCCAAGGGTTGCACCCCAGGCCCCAAACCGCCTCGGTTGGGTAGGCAATCACCGCGCCTGCTTTCACATCACGCGCGGCTTGTTGCACACGCCAACTGCTCACCATTGCTGTTACTCCGCTTGAATGCTGCGAGCAGTGTACTTAGCTAATTCGTGCAAACCAACGCCCGGCCTCGTTCACCACGCGCCCCTCCAGCTCCAACTCGGTCAGCGCCTCCAGCACGCGCGGCAGCGGCCAGGCGCTGGACCGCACCAGGGCTTCACTGCTTTGCGGCGCGGCGTGCAACAGCGCCAGCAACGGATGGCCCGGCTGCGGGCAGTACGCGGCAGTTCGTTGCCAACCGCGCAACGGTTCAAGAATGTGCTCCACGGTTTCCACCAGCTGCGCGCCATCTCGGATCAACTGATGACAGCCCTTGGCACCCGGGTGGTGAATGGAGCCGGGAATGGCATATACCTCGCGGCCCTGCTCGGCAGCCAGGCGTGCGGTAATCAGCGAACCGCTGGCCACGCTGGCTTCCACCACCAGCACGCCCAGCGACATTGCGCTGATGATGCGGTTGCGGCGCGGGAAGTTGCTGGCGACAGGCGGAGAGTCCAGCGGGAACTCGGAAACCACCGCACTGCCCGAGGCTGCCATCTGTGCGGCGAGCGCCTTGTGTCGCTGTGGATAAAGTTTTTCGATGCCTGTGCCCAACACCCCAATTGTCTGCCCGCCAACATCCAGCGCGGCCTGATGGGCTGCCCCGTCGATACCGGCGGCAAGGCCGCTGGTGATGACGAAACCGGCCTTGGCCAGGCTGCGGGAAAAGGCTGCGGCGGTGTCCAGCCCCGGACGCGAGGCGCGACGACTGCCAACAATTGCCAGTTGGGGTTTCTCCAGGATAGTGGGGTCGCCCGCGATGAACAGCAGGGGTGGCGCAGCGCTGGTTTCGGCCAACAAGGCGGGGTAGCCAGGGTCGTCCCACATCAGCAAATGCTGGCCAGGATGCTCTAGCCAGCGCATTGCAGCCTGGGCACCGAGTTTCACCGGGTCACTGTCGCGCGCGTCGCAGGCCGCTGCCGAGAGGCCTGCCTGGCGCCAGACCGAGCGTGGCGCACGCAGGGCCTCGGCTGCCGAACCGCAGGTTTCGATCAACTGATGAAAGGCTTTGGGACCGGTATCGGGCAGGCGATGAAGGCGCAGGCGCGCCTCCACTTCGTCCAGCGAAAAAGCTGCGTGATTGAAGAGCGGCATCTGATCGTCCTTGATTCAGGCCCCGGCACGGCAGTGGGTAAAAGCTGTGGATAACTCTGTTGGTAACTGTTTAACAACTTTCCCGGTGGACTAGGGGTTTTTTACCTTGTCCAACACTGCCAGGGAGCGATTGGCGTTGAGCACTAAACCATAGCTGAGCTTTTGATAAGTGCGGAACACCATCAGCAGCCCGGCCCGTTCATCGGGGATTTTCACCTGCTCTCCGGTCACCCGGTCGCGCACGGTTTCACCGGTCTTGTAGATGGCCAGGACGTTGCCTTCCTTGAGCCCGTCGCGGTTGCCACGGTCCAGAGTGACCACGTCGTACTTGCCAATCTGTGTAACACCCCGTGGCACATCAATGATGGTGCCGCTGATGGATTTGGCCGGTGCGCTGGGTAGAAAGGTGGAATTGACCGGCCGCTCTTCACTCACGAAAAGGCGGTCGCCCAAGCGAACCTCTTCGCTGGAGCGTTGCAGGTTCAGGGTGGCGATGTCGCCCTCAGTGGCGACGATTTCGCCACCGCCCATGTTGTCGGCGTTTACCCCCAACTGCTCGTGGGTAACCGGGTCGGTGTAGACCTTGCCTTGGCGGAAAATGCCGTAAGAGGCGTGGGCCGGGTCGAAGGTGCCGCGCGCGTAGATGCGATCGCCCATGCCACTGACCACGCGCTCACCCTGGCCTGCAACGATGTAAGGCGCGCTATTGAACGCGTCGGTGCTGTCCAGGATGCGGTTACTGAGCAGGAAAGCGTTGATCGATTGCAGCGGAATGATCGGGATGGCCTCGGCTACCGGTGTGCTGCGTATGCGTGGCGACAGCTTGATGGTGCCACGCGATGCCCCGCGCTCCAGCATAAGCTGGGGCTGGCCATTGACGTAGCTGAGCACCAGCGAATCGCCGGGGTAGATCAGGTCCGGGTTGGCGATTTGCGGGTTGGCGTGCCAAATCTGCGGCCATTGCCACGGTTCGCGCAGGAATTTGGCGGAAATGTCCCAAAGTGTGTCGCCCTGAACCACAGTGTAGCGCTGTGGATAACCGTCCTTTAGCTGCACATCGGCGCTGGCCAGACCGGCGCACGCCATGAGCAGCAGGGCGAGTAGTGATTTCCTCATGCCGTGAATCCCTTTATTATGTACGTTCACGTGAAACGCAGCCGCTTTCCGGCCCTTCTCCCTGGGAGAACGTTTGACAGGCAGACCGCCCCCAATACCTTGCGCGGCTGCTACCTTTGACTTTACCTCACAGTGCAGCAATTACGCATATGGCTATTTTAAACATCCTCGAATTTCCAGACTCGCGTCTGCGCACCATTGCCAAGCCAGTGGCCGTGGTGGATGACGAAGTTCGCCAGCTGGTCGATGACATGTTTGAAACCATGTACGAAGCACCTGGCATCGGCCTGGCCGCCACCCAGGTCAACGTGCACAAGCGCATCGTGGTCATGGACCTGAGCGAAGACCGCAGCGCGCCCATGGTATTCATCAACCCCGAGTTCGAATCGCTGACCGAGGAAATGGGCCAGTACCAGGAAGGTTGCCTGTCGGTGCCCGGCTTCTACGAGAACGTAGACCGGCCGCAACGCGTCAAGATCAAGGCTCAGGACCGCGACGGCAAGCCATACGAGCTGATCGCCGAAGGCCTGCTGGCCGTGTGCATACAGCACGAGTGCGATCACCTCAACGGCAAGCTCTTCGTTGATTACCTGTCCAACCTCAAGCGTGACAGGATCAAGAAGAAGCTGGAAAAAGCCCACCGCCAGCAAGCTTGATTCCCCATTCCAAAGGCTTGCTGCGGCAAGCCTTTTTCTTTTCCAGCGAGTAATCCATGAGCATGCGCATCGTTTTCGCGGGCACGCCCGAATTTGCCGCCGAACACCTCAAGGCCCTGTTGGCCAGCCCTTACGAAGTGGTCGCCGTGTACACCCAGCCGGATCGCCCTGCCGGACGTGGCCAGAAACTGATGCCCAGCCCGGTCAAGCAACTGGCGCTGGAGCACGGCATTACCGTGCTGCAACCGCCTACCCTGCGCAACGAAGATGCCCAGGCCGAACTGGCCGCGCTCAAGCCTGACCTGATGGTGGTGGTGGCCTACGGTCTGATCCTGCCCCAGGTTGTGTTGGACATCCCGCGCCTGGGCTGCATCAACAGCCACGCGTCGCTGCTGCCACGCTGGCGTGGTGCGGCACCGATCCAGCGCGCCGTGCAGGCTGGCGATGCCGAAAGTGGCGTTACGGTGATGCGCATGGAAGCCGGCCTGGATACCGGGCCGATGCTGCTCAAGGTCAGCACCGCCATTACTGCACAGGACACCGGTGGCAGCCTGCACGACCGCCTGGCACAGATGGGCCCGCCGGCCGTGATCCAGGCCGTTGGAGGCCTGGCCGCTGGCACCCTGGTTGGCGAAGTGCAGAACGACGAGCTGGCCACCTACGCCCACAAGCTCAACAAGGACGAGGCGCGCCTGGACTGGAGCCAGCCGGCCGACGTGCTGGAGCGCCTGGTGCGCGCCTTCTTCCCGTGGCCGATCTGCCACAGCACCCTCAACGGCGAAGCCGTGAAAGTGCTGGCCGCGCACGTCAGCGAAGGGCAGGGCACGCCAGGTACCATCCTGGCCGCCAGCAAGGACGGCCTGGTAGTCGCCTGTGGTCAACAGGCCTTGTGCATGACCCGCCTGCAATTCCCGGGTGGCAAGCCGCTGAATTTCAGTGACCTGTTCAACAGCCGCCGCGAGAAGTTCGCCGTCGGTACGGTGCTGGGCCAATGAACCCGCGTCTCGCCGCCGCCCGCGCCCTGGCTGCCGTACTCAGCGGCAAGGCCTCGCTCAACAGTTCGCTGCCGCTGCAACTGGACAAGGTGGAGGCGCGCGACCGTGGCTTCACCCAGGACTTGGCCTTCGGCACTGCGCGCTGGCAGCCGCGGCTATCGGCCCTGGCTGAAAAGCTGCTGCAAAAGCCGTTCAAGGTCGCCGATGCCGACGTCGAAGCCTTGATGCTGGTGGGGCTGTACCAGCTGTTCTACACCCGCGTCCCGGCCCACGCCGCCATCGGTGAAACCGTGGGCTGTGCCGACAAGCTCAAGAAGCCCTGGGCCAAGGCCTTGCTCAACGCCGTGCTGCGCCGCGCCCAGCGCGAAGGCAACGACCTGCTGGCCGACATGGAGCGCGACCCGGTGGTGCGCACCGCTCACCCGCGCTGGTTGCAAAAGGCCTTGAAAGCCTTCTGGCCAGAACAATGGGAAGCCGTCTGCGCGGCCAACAACGCCCACCCGCCTATGATTCTGCGGGTCAACCGCCGTCATCACAGCCGCGATGCCTACCTTCAATTGCTCAAGCAGGCTTCGGTGGGCGCCAGCGCCTGCGTGTACAGCCAGGACGGTATCGTCTTGGAGCAGGCCTGTGACGTGCGCGACCTGCCAGGCTTTGCCGATGGCTGGATCAGTGTGCAGGACGAGGCCGCGCAACTGGCCGCCGACCTGCTGGACCTGGCCCCCGGCCAACGCGTGCTGGACGCCTGCTGCGCCCCGGGCGGCAAGACCTGCCACCTGCTGGAAGCCGAACCGGCGCTCCAGGCCGTGGTGGCCATCGACCTGGAAGCCAAGCGCCTGGTGCGTGTGCGCGAGAACCTCGACCGCCTCAAGCTTGAGGCCCAACTGATTGCCTGCGATGCCCGGGAAACAGCGCAATGGTGGGACGGGCAGACGTTCAATCGCATCCTGCTCGACGCGCCGTGCTCGGCCACCGGCGTGATTCGCCGCCACCCCGACATCAAGCTCACCCGCCAGCCCGATGACATCCAGGCCCTGGCCGTGCTGCAAGGCGAACTGCTGGATGCGCTGTGGCCAACCCTGGAAGTGGGCGGCGTGCTGCTGTATGCCACCTGCTCGACGCTGCCCACCGAGAACACCGAAGTCATCGAAGCCTTCCTGGCCCGCACCCCTGCCGCTCGCGAGCTGGATCTGGCCACCAGCGCCGGTATCAGGCAGCCCCACGGCCGGCAGTTGCTGGCCCAGGAAGGCGGCCACGATGGCTTCTACTATGCCAAGCTGATCAAGATCGCGGCCCATCGCCCGAGCTGACAGGAGTAACGGATGAAGATCATCATCCTTGGTGCCGGCCAGGTGGGCGGCACCCTTGCCGAGCACCTGGCGGGCGAAGCCAACGACATCACTGTGGTGGATACCGACGGTGACCGCCTGCGCAGTCTGGGCGACCGCCTGGATATCCGCACGGTACAAGGCCATGCCTCGTTTCCCACGGTGCTGCTCAAGGCGGGCGCTGAGGATGCCGACATGCTGGTGGCCGTGACCAACAGCGATGAAACCAACATGGTCGCCTGCCAGGTGGCCCATACCCTGTATCACATGCCTACAAAGATCGCCCGCGTGCGCTCGGCGGCCTACCTGACCCGCGACAGCCTGTTCGCCAACGACGCCATTCCAGTTGACGTGCTGATCAGCCCCGAGCAGGTGGTTACCCATTACATCAAGCGCCTGATCGAGATTCCCGGCGCCTTGCAGGTTATCGACTTTGCCGATGGCAAGGCGCAACTGATTGCCGTGAAGGCCTTCTATGGCGGCCCATTGGTGGGCCAGCAACTGCGCCAGATCCGCGAGCACATGCCCAATGTGGAAACCCGCGTGGCCGCCATCTTCCGTCGCGACCGGGCCATCCTGCCCCGTGGCGACACCGTGGTGGAAGCAGACGACGAGGTGTTCTTCATTGCCGCCCGCGAGGACATTCGCGCGGTCATGGGCGAACTGCGCGGCCAGGACGAGCGCAACAAGCGCGTGGTGATCGCCGGCGGCGGGCAGATTGGCGAACGCCTGGCCGAAGCCATTGAAAGCCGCTATCAGGTCAAGATCATCGAGATGAACCCGGCGCGCTGCCGGCACCTGTCCGACAGCCTCTCAAGCACCGTGATCCTGCAGGGCAGTGCCTCGGACCGTGACCTGATGGTGGAAGAGAACATCGCCCAGGCCGATATTTTCCTGGCGCTGACCAATGACGACGAGGCCAACATCATGTCGTCGCTGCTGGCCAAGCGCCTGGGCGCACGCAAGGTGATGACCATCATCAACAACCCGGCCTACGTCGACCTGGTGCAGGGCGGCGAAATCGACATTGCCATCAGCCCGCAGCTGGCCACCATCGGCACGCTGCTGACGCACGTGCGCCGTGGCGACATTGTCAGCGTGCACTCGCTGCGGCGCGGCGCGGCAGAGGCCATCGAGGCCGTGGCCCATGGCGATGCGAAGTCGAGCAAGGTGGTGGGCAAGGCGGTGGAAGACATCAACCTGCCGTCGGGCACCACCATTGGCGCCATCATTCGCGACGAGCAAGTGATCATCGCCCGCGGTGCCACCGTAATCGAAGCGGGCGACCACGTGATCCTGTTCGTTGTGGATAAAAAATACATTCGCGACGTGGAAAAGCTGTTCCACGTGGGCTTGAGCTTCTTCTAAAGGATTTTCGCCGTGCTGCAATCACTGGAAAAAATGCTGGCCAAGGGTGTGGATAATTCACTGCTGCGCTTTGGGCTGGGCAAGGGTTATCTGGACGTGGGCGAGCACGCCAAGGCGGCAGAGCATCTGGCCCGTTGCGTGGAACAGGACCCCAAGTATTCGGCAGCGTGGAAGCTGCTGGGCAAGGCGCTGCAGGGGCTGGGAGATATCGCTGGCGCCCGGCTGGCGTGGCAGCAGGGCTTAACAGCGGCCCAGGCCCATGGCGACAAACAGGCCGAGAAGGAAATGACGGTGTTCCTGAAGAAGCTAGAGCGCCTGACCCCCTGACGCATACCCCCTGTGGAAGGCAGCTGTTTCTTGTGGGAGCGGGCTCTGCCCGCGAAAACTACACCACAGCGCCTCTGACTCCGCGGTGTTCTTTTCGCGGGCAGAGCCCGCTCCTACAGGAGGCATTTGCTCCCACAGAAGGCAAATTAACGCCGCTCAGTACCAGCGGTCTTCGCCGGCCGGGCGCTTCTTGAAGCGCTTCATGCTCCACATGTACTGGCTGGGGTAAGCCCCCACGTAACGGCTGATCACTTCACTCATGGCCGCCACCGATGTCTGGGTGTCAGTGCTGTACATGGCCTCGGGCGCCGCTTCCAGGATCACCTTGAAACCCGAACCATCCGGCAACCGCAGCGCATGCAGGAACACGCCCACCGCCTTGCCACCCGCAAGCATGTTCGGCACAAACTTGCTGGTGAGCGCCTGGGTGCCCAGGAACGGCACGAACACACCCGCCGATTCAGCCGGCTCAGGGTCGGCAGGGATACCCACCTGGCCGCCTTTGCGCACTTCCTTGATGACACTGAGGATGCCTTCCTTGGTGGAAGCCGCTACCCGGTTGCCCAGTTGCACGCGCTGCTTTTGCAGCAACTCATCCACCGCCTTGAGCTTGGGTGGGCGGTAGAAAATGATCGGTTTGCACTGCATGCAGTAGAAGTGGTTCAGCACTTCCCAGTTACCCAGGTGGCTGGTAATGCCAACTACACCCTTGCCCGACGCCAGCGCCTGTTCCAGCACTTCCAGGCCCTGCACTTCGCGCACCAGCTTCAGCGACTTCTCGGCCGGCCAGATCCACGCGCAGGCGCTCTCAGTCAGGCTTCTGCCGATGTCCATCATGCTCTGGCCCACCAGGCGCTCGCGCGCAACGGCGTCCAGCTCGGGGAAACACTTGGCCAGGTTGATGCGCACTATCTCGCGCGAACGGTTAGGCAGCTTCCAGGTCAGCCAGCCAATGGCCGCACCCACTGCCTGCACCGCGCGCCACGGCAGCAGGGCAAACAAACGCAGGGCCCCGACCATCAGGGCGCCTTTGAACTTATCCACAGACCACTCCTATCTTCAGCAAGGCGCCATTGTAACCGTCAGCGGCACAGAGCGGCGTAGCGATCACAGTCCTGGGTGTGATCCATGACCATGCCCGACGCCTGCATGAACGCGTAACAAATGGTCGGCCCGACAAAGGTGAACCCGGCTTTCTTCAACCCCTTGCTCATGGCCTCGGCTTCCGGCGTCTGCGTGGGAATGTGGCCGCGGTCGGGAAAGTGATTGATCTTCGGCTTGCCGCCGACGAAGGACCACAGAAACGTTGCCGGATCTTCGAGTTTGAGCCACGCCACGGCGTTCTGCCGGGCGGCCTTTATCTTCAGGCGGTTGCGGATGATGCCGGGGTCGAGCATGCGCTCTTCCACCTCGTCATCGCTCATGCACGCCAGCCGCTGTGGGTCGAAGTTGAACATCACCTTGCGGTAGTGTTCGCGCTTCTTCAACACCGTGATCCACGACAGCCCCGCCTGGCAGCCTTCCAGCAACAGCAATTCGAAAAGACGAGCGGGGTCACGCAGCTCAACCCCCCATTCTTCGTCGTGATAAGCCTGGTAGATCGGCTCTTCTGAACACCAAAAGCAGCGTGGCATAAGGCTCCAAGGGTAGAGGTCGGGCTGAATCGGGGTATACTCCCGCTCTTTATATTCGCAGCCCTAGAAACAGGTGAATTTCGTGAGCCAGCCTACGCCAGCCGTGCGTACCTTCCAAGACTTGATCCTCGCACTCCAGCAATACTGGGCCGAGCAAGGTTGTGTGGTGCTTCAGCCCTACGATATGGAAGTAGGCGCCGGCACTTTTCATACCGCCACGTTCCTGCGCGCCGTAGGCCCGGAAACCTGGAACGCTGCCTACGTGCAGCCAAGCCGCCGTCCTGGCGATGGCCGCTACGGTGAGAACCCCAACCGCCTGCAGCACTATTACCAGTTCCAGGTGGTGCTCAAGCCTAACCCGGAAAACTTCCAGGAACTGTACCTGGGCTCGCTGAAGCACATCGGCCTGGACCCGCTGGTTCACGATATCCGCTTCGTCGAAGACAACTGGGAATCGCCGACCCTGGGCGCCTGGGGCCTGGGCTGGGAAATCTGGCTCAACGGCATGGAAGTCACTCAGTTCACCTACTTCCAGCAGGTAGGCGGCATCGAGTGCTACCCGGTCACCGGTGAAATCACCTACGGCCTGGAACGCCTGGCCATGTACCTGCAAGGTGTGGACTCGGTCTACGACCTGGTATGGACCGACGGCCCGTTCGGCAAGGTCACCTATGGCGACGTGTTCCACCAGAACGAAGTGGAGCAGTCCACCTACAACTTCGAGCACGCCAACGTCGAGAAGCTGTTCGAACTGTTCGACTTCTATGAAAGTGAAGCCAACCGCCTGATCGAGCTGGAACTGCCGCTGCCGACCTACGAAATGGTCCTGAAGGCGTCGCACACCTTCAACCTGCTCGATGCCCGTCGCGCGATCTCGGTTACCGCTCGCCAGCAGTACATCCTGCGCGTGCGCACCCTGGCCCGTGCCGTTGCGCAAAGCTACCTGCAAGCCCGCGCCAAGCTGGGCTTCCCCATGGCGTCCCCTGACCTGCGTGATGAAGTGTTGGCTAAGCTGGAGGCTGCACAATGAGTGCTCAAGATTTCCTGGTTGAACTGGGCACCGAAGAGCTGCCACCCAAGGCCCTGAATACCCTGGGCGAAGCGTTCCTGGGCGGTATCGAAAAAGGCCTGCAGGCTGCCGGCCTGAACTTCACCGCCAAGAAGGTCTATGCGGCGCCACGCCGTCTGGCGGTGCTGATCAGCGGCTTGGACACCCAGCAGCCTGATCGCAGCATCAACCTCGACGGCCCGCCACGCCAGGCTGCCTTCGACGCCGAAGGCAACCCTACCCAGGCTGCCCTGGGCTTCGCCAAGAAGTGCGGCGTAGACCTGTCGGAAATCGACCAGAGCGGCCCCAAGCTGCGTTTCAGCCAGCGTATCGTCGGCAAGCCGACCGCCTCGCTGCTGCCGACCATTGTCGAAGATTCGCTCAATGACCTGCCGATTCCCAAGCGCATGCGCTGGGGTGCGCGCAAAGTCGAGTTCGTGCGCCCAACCCAATGGCTGGTGATGTTGCTGGGTGACCAAGTGGTGGATTGCACCATCCTGGCCCAGAAAGCCGGTCGCGATTCGCGTGGCCACCGCTTCCACCACCCGGAAAACGTGCGCATCACCGAGCCGGCCAACTACGCCGAAGACCTGCGCAAGGCCTACGTGCTGGCCGATGCCGGCGAGCGTCGTGAACTCATCAGCAAGCGCACCGCCGAACTTGCCATGCAGCAGGAAGGCACCGCCATCGTGCCGCCGGCGCTGCTGGACGAAGTCACCGCCCTGGTCGAATGGCCGGTGCCGCTGGTGTGCTCGTTCGAGGAACGCTTCCTGGAAGTGCCGCAAGAAGCGCTGATCACCACCATGCAGGACAACCAGAAGTACTTCTGCCTGCTGGACGTGGATGGCAAGCTGCTGCCGCGCTTCATCACCGTGGCCAACGTCGAGAGCAAGGACCCAAGCCAGATCGTGCAGGGCAACGAGAAAGTCGTGCGCCCGCGCCTCACCGACGCCGAGTTCTTCTTCAAGCAGGACAAGAAGCAGCCACTGGAAAGCTTCAATGAACGCCTGAAGAACGTGGTGTTCCAGGCTCAGCTGGGCAGCGTCTACGACAAGGCGGTGCGCGTTTCCAAGCTCGCAGCCTTCATTGCCCCGCTGATCGGCGGCGACGCCCAGCGCGCTGCCCGCGCCGGCCTGTTGTCGAAATGCGACCTGGCCACCGAGATGGTCGGCGAGTTCCCGGAGATGCAAGGCGTCGCCGGCTACTACTACGCCCTGAACGACGGTGAGCCAGAGGACGTTGCCCTGGCCCTGAACGAGCAGTACATGCCGCGAGGCGCTGGCGCCGAGTTGCCAAGCACCCTGACCGGTGCGGCCGTGGCCATTGCCGACAAGCTGGACACCCTGGTGGGTATCTTCGGCATCGGCATGTTGCCTACCGGCAGCAAAGACCCCTATGCCCTGCGCCGTGCCGCATTGGGCGTGCTGCGCATCCTGATCGACAAGCAACTGGACCTGGACCTGACCAAGGCCGTGGCCTTTGCCGTGTCGGCGTTCGGCGCCAACGTGAAGTCTGCCGGCCTGGGCGACCAGGTGCTGGAATTCATCTTCGACCGCCTGCGTGCGCGTTATGAAGACGAAGGCACCGACGTCGCCACCTACCTGTCGGTTCGCGCCCTGAACCCGGGTTCGGCACTGGACTTCGACCAGCGCGTGCAAGCCGTGCAGGGTTTCCGCAAGCTGCCGGAAGCTGCCGCACTGGCGGCCGTGAACAAGCGCGTGTCGAACCTGCTGAGCAAGGCCGAAGGCAACATCGCCACTACTGTGGAACCCAAGTACTTCGATAACGCCAACGAGTTCTCGTTGTACTCGGCGATCCAGCAGGCTGACCAGGCTGTTCAGCCAATGGCCGCTGCCCGTCAGTACAGTGAGTCCCTGGCCCGCCTGGCGGCCTTGCGCGAGCCGGTGGATGCGTTCTTCGAGGCCGTGATGGTCAACGCCGAAGACCCCAAGGTACGTGCCAACCGCTACGCCTTGCTGTCGCGCTTGCGTGGCCTGTTCCTGGGCGTCGCCGACATTTCGCTGCTGGGGTAAGCCTTGAAGCTGGTGATACTGGACCGCGACGGAGTCATCAATGAAGACTCCGACGCCTACATCAAGTCGGTGCAGGAATGGATTCCAATCCCAGGGTCCATTGCTGCCATCGCGCAGTTGAGCATGGCCGGCTGGACGGTTGCCGTGGCAACCAACCAGTCGGGCATTGCCCGCGGTTACTACGACCTGGCCACACTGGACGCCATGCACGAGCGCTTGCGCACGCTGGTGGCCGAGCAGGGTGGCGAAGTCGGGCTGATCGTCTATTGTCCCCATGGCCCGGATGAGGGCTGCGATTGCCGCAAACCTCGGCCGGGCATGCTTAAGACCATCGCCGCTCATTACCAGGCCGATCTGGCCGGGTTATGGTTTGTGGGCGATAGTTGGGGTGACCTGGAAGCTGCGCTGGCCGTCGACTCTCAGCCTGTACTGGTAAAAACCGGTAAAGGCCACAAGACCCTGGGCAAGGCATTGCCCGAAGGGACGCTGATTTTCGATGATCTGGCTGCTGTAGCCAGAGCACTTATCCACACCTAGGGCGCCGCTGAATCCCTGATCAATACCGCGCTGCCCTGGCAGCCGGTATCGGTGGGCCGGTTCGCAAGTGCACTTTTAACAGGCGGGTTCGCCCGCAACGGTACAAGCCGCTATGTCGACACTGCAGGCGATCAGAATTTTCGTCTTCTACTTGCTGCTGGGCACCAGCTCGCTGCTGTGGTGCACCCTGAGCTTCTTCGTTGCTCCCTTTCTTTCGTTCCCAGCCCGTTATCGTTTCATCAACGTGTACTGGTGTCGCTGTGCGTTGTTTCTGACCCGCACCATTCTCAATATCCAGGTGAAAATCACCGGTGCCGAGAATGTGCCTGAACGGCGTTGCGTGATCGTTTCCAACCACCAGAGCACCTGGGAAACCTTTTTCCTCTCTGCCTACTTCCAGCCGTTGAGCCAAGTGCTCAAGCGCGAACTGCTGTATGTGCCGTTCTTCGGCTGGGCAATGGCCATGCTGCGCCCTATCGCCATCGACCGCGACAACCCCAAGGCCGCCTTGAAAGTGGTGGCCAGCAAGGGAGATGAACTGCTCAAGGACAATGTCTGGGTACTGATTTTCCCCGAGGGTACCCGTGTGCCATTCGGCAAGATCGGCAAGTTTTCGCGCAGCGGGTCAGCCCTGGCGGTGAACGCCGAATTGCCGGTGCTGCCAATTGCCCACAACGCCGGCAAGTACTGGCCCAAGGAAGGCTGGGGCAAGCGTGCCGGTACCATTGAGGTGGTGATCGGCGAGCCGATGTACGCCAACGGCACCGGCCCACGGGCGATAGCCGAGCTAAACGACCGCGTTGCCGCCTGGAACGAACAGACTCAACGCGCGCTAGGTTCGCTGCCCGAAAACCCTGAGGTCGACGAGACGCCGGCGGTCGGCTGATCTGTGGATAACTTGTGTACAGTATTTGGATCATTTCCAAAAAACGCTCATAACTTATTAATTTTAAAGCTTATTTCGGCACGCTATGGCGCAATGCTAAACGTGCATAAGTTTTTCGAAGCATAAAAAAACCGGCCTTGATCGCCGGTTTTTTTACAACTCCCACATAAGCAGATAACAGGCAGCCCCTAGACCTTGTCCAAGTCCACGCCACGAGTTTCCTTGAGGCAGAACAGCCCCACAATCAGGCTCACTCCCGTCACCACCACTGGGTACCACAGCCCGTAGAAGATATCCCCGGTGTACACCACCAACGCAAACGACACCGTTGGCAGGAAGCCGCCAAACCAGCCATTGCCAATGTGATACGGCAGCGACAGCGAGGTGTAGCGGATACGCGTGGGGAACAGTTCCACCATCACCGCCGCCAGCGGCCCGTAGGTCATGGTGGCAATCAGGATCATGGCGACGATCAACAGCACCACCATCGGCTGGTTCACCAGGCTGGGGTCAGCCTTGGCCGGGTAGCCGGCCGCCGTCACTGCGGCGCGCATGGCGGCTTCGTCGTAGCCGTCAATGCGCTTGTCACCGATGTTGACTACCACCGGGTTGGCCGCATCAGCCGGCGCAGACGAGTAAGGCAGGCCCTGCTTGACCAGAAACGTCTTGACCTTGTCGCACGGGCTGTCGAAACGCGCCTTGCCCACCGGGTCAAACTGGAAGGTGCAGCCGGACGGGTCGGCCATCACTGTGATCGGCGCCTGGCGGCTGGCCTGGTCGATCTGCGGGTTGGCGTAATGGCTCAGGCCTTTGAACAGCGGGAAGTAGAGCAGGGTAGCCAGCAGTAGGCCGGTCATCAGGATAGGCTTGCGACCAATGCGGTCCGATAGCCACCCGCAGATGACGAAGAACGGTGCCCCTATGATCACGCTGATGATCAGCAAGCTGTTGGCCTGGGTGGGGTCCATCTTCAGCATCTGGGTCATGAAGAACAGCACGTAGAACTGCGCGCAGTAAAAAGTCACCGCCTGGCCGGCGTTGATGCTGAACAGCGCAACCAGCACGATCTTCAGGTTCTGCCAGGAGCCGAACGACTCCTTGATGGGCGATTTGCTGGTCTTGCCTTCGGCTTTCATGCGGGTGAAGGTCGGCGACTCATGCAGGCTCATGCGAATCCAGGTCGACACCCCCAGCAGGATAATCGACAGCAGGAACGGCAGGCGCCAGCCCCAGCTCTCGAATGCGTCCCCCGTGAGGTAGCGGCACGCCAACACCACCAGCAGGGAGAGCAGCAGCCCCAGGGTGGCCGTGGATTGAATCCAGCCGGTATGCATGCCGCGCTTGCCCGCCGGGGCATGCTCTGCCACGTATGTGGCAGCACCACCGTACTCGCCGCCCAGCGCCAGCCCTTGCAGCATGCGCAGGCACACCAGGATGATAGGTGCGGCAATGCCGATGCTGCTGTAAGTGGGCAAAAGGCCCACGGCGAAGGTCGACAGGCCCATCAGCACGATCGTCATCAGGAAGGTATATTTACGCCCGATCATATCGCCCAACCGGCCAAATACCAGGGCACCGAAAGGCCGCACCAGAAAGCCGGCAGCAAATGCCATCAGGGCGAAAATGAACGCCGTGGTCTCGTTGACCCCGGCAAAGAACTGTTTGCTGATTACCGCCGCCAGGGCGCCATACAGAAAAAAGTCGTACCACTCAAATACCGTTCCGAGGGATGAAGCGAAGATGATCTTCTTGTCTTCCCGCGCTGCGCTGGGCGCAAGCGCGGCGCCCTGGTCCTGTATGTAATCCGCCATGTCGTTGTCCTTTCAGCCCTTGGGGGCACAGTGATTATTGTTGTTGTCCACTGCCGACGGCCGCCGACTGCTGCTGCCGTCGCCTTTCCCGGCCGATCAGAACACCGGCTGGGCGTATTGCCGAGTTATTTCCTCCACACGTGGGGTAGCTTGCAGAATCATCTGTGCTGCCTTTTCGGCAATCATCAGAGTAGGCGTGCAGGTATTGCCCGAGACAATGTCCGGCATGATTGAAGCATCCACTACCCGCAGGCCGTCGATGCCGTGTACACGCAAGGTGGCGTCCACCACGTCCTGCGGGCCGTTGCCCATGCGGCACGTACCTACGGGGTGAAATATAGTCGTCCCTATGGCGCTTGCTGCTTCGTATAGCTGGGCTTGGGTTTCCATGGCCGAGCCTGGCAGGTATTCGGACGGCTTGAAGATCCGCAGGGCAGGGGCGTCGACGATGCGCCGGGTGAGGCGAATGGCCTGGGCGGCGACGCGCAGGTCTTCAGGGTCGCTGAGGTAGTTGGGGTCGATGATCGGCGGGGCGTCTGGGTTGGCAGAGCGGATATCCACACGGCCACGGCTTTTTGGGCGCAAGTTACACACAGAAGCCGTGAATGCAGGGAAGGCATGCAAGGGCTCGCCAAAGCGGTCCAGCGACAAGGGCTGCACGTGGTATTCAAGGTTGGCGCTGGGCTGCTCGGGGTCTGACTTGATAAAGGCGCCCAGTTGGCTTGGCGCCATGGCCAGGGGGCCGCTGCGGTCGTACAGATAGCGCAGGCCCATGCCCAGCTTCCCCCACAGGCTGTTCGCGACCTGGTTGAGAGTGCGGGTGTTGTTGACCTGGTAGATCAGCCGCAGCTGCAAGTGATCCTGCAGATTGCCGCCCACTCCGGGCAGTTCGTGCTGCACGGTTATCCCCAGGCGTTCAAGCAATGGGCGAGGGCCGATGCCGGAACGTTGCAGGATGCCGGGCGATCCGATGGCACCAGCGCTCAACAGAATCTCGCGACGGGCTGTGTATAACTCCACCTGGCCTTCTAGGCTTGCGTTGACGGCGGTCGCGCGGCCGTTATCCACATTCAGCCGGTCGACCCGCACGCCGGTCAGAATCGTCAGGTTAGGCCGCTTGAGCACGGGTCGCAGAAACGCCTTGGCCGAGTTCCAGCGGATACCGCCGCGCTGGTTGACCTGAAAATATCCACAGCCCTGATTATCCCCAGCGTTGAAATCGTCCACAGTTTCCACTCCGCACTGCGCGGCGGCGCTACGGAAGGCGTCGAGGATGGGCCAGCGGTAGCGCTGCAACTCTACCCGCCATTCACCCTTGCCGCCATGGGTTGGGGAGTCACCGGCGTAGTGGTTTTCGCTCTGGCGAAACAGCGGCAGCACGTCCTTCCAACCCCATCCGGCATTGCCCTGTGCGGCCCAGCCATCGTAGTCGGCAGCCTGGCCGCGCATGTAGATCATGCCGTTGATGGAGGAGCAACCGCCCAGCACCTTGCCCCGTGGATAACTCAAGGCACGGCCCTTCAGCCCGGGCTGCGCCTCGGTCTTGAAGCACCAGTCGGTGCGCGGGTTACCGATGCAGAACAGGTAGCCGACAGGGATGTGAATCCAGGGGTAATTGTCTCGTCCACCCGCCTCCAGCAGCAGGACCGAGACGGTGGGGTCGGCAGAAAGACGATTGGCCAGCAGGCAACCTGCTGGGCCGGCACCGACAATGACGTAGTCATAGGTGCTTTGGGCTGATGACATGGGAATCCTCGCGCCTGTTTTTATTGTTGTCTTCCCTCATGGTATTGATTAGCTTCGAGATGAAAACACGCGTTTTCACCCACCCGCTGTGCGTTTTTGAACAAGGACCCGCCATGTTCGACTGGAACGACCTGCGCTTTTTTCTCGAGCTGCACCGCAGCGGGCGGTTGCTGACGGCCGCCAAACGCCTGAACACCACCCACAGCACCGTGGCCCGGCACATCGAGTCAATCGAACACAGCCTGGGAAATGCGCTATTCGTGCAGCACGCCCAGGGCTACGAACTGACACCTGCCGGCCAGGCGCTGCTCAAGCACGCCGAAGCCATGGAGAACGTCGCGCTGCTGGCACAGGAAGAAATGACCCAACCGATGATGCCGCTGGGCAAGCTCCGCCTGGGGGTGACCGAGGGCATTGGCATCATGTTCCTGACCCCACGGCTGGGCGGCCTGTTCGAACGTTACCCAGGGCTGGAGGTGGAACTGGTGGCGGTACCGCGGTTTGTCAGCATTCTCAACCGCGAAGCCGAGATAAGCATCCATCTGGACCGGCCCTCGGCCGACCTGTTGATAACTCGCAAGCTCACCGATTACCGCCTGGCCCTATATGCCAGCCCCGCCTACCTGAAACGCGCGCCCGTGTTGAACAGCCGGGACGACCTGGCGGCTCACAACTGGATCGGCTATGTGGATGACTTGCTGTTCAGCCAGGAACTACTGTTTCTCAACAGCTTCTGCCGTGCCCCCAACGTGGTGTTCCGCAGCACCAGTGTGATCGCCCAACAGCAAGCGGCGCGGGCAGGGCTGGGCATCGCGGTGCTGCCCATGTACATGGCGGCGACTGACCCACAACTGGTGAGGGTGGTGCCGGGGGAAACCATCCAGCGCAGCTACTGGATGAGTACCCGGCGCGAGCTGCACAAATCCGTGCGGCTGCGGGTGGTGTGGGACTATCTGCTGCAACTGTGCGCGGCCGAGCAGGGGCAACTGCTCGACCGTACCTGAGGCGTCACTGGAATACGCGGTATACGCCCAGCGAGAACGACAATAGCCCGAGCGCCAGCAGAACAATACCCGGTGCGCAGTCAAGCAGGCGGCGCAGCCGACGATAGCGGTCCAGGCGACGGGACAGCAGGCTGTAGGCGATCAGGATCGAGATATCGATTGCCGCCCAGATCAGAATCAATGCGGCCGCTTGCACCGTGAAAGGTTCGTTCGGTGAAATGAACCCAGGCAGGAAGGCCAGGAAGAAAAGGATGTCCTTGGGGTTCGACAGGCCGACCCCCATGGTCTTCCAGAACCCGTAGCCTCTGCCGCCGGTTTGCAGCGATTCGCCGGTGCTCTCGTTTAAGCCACTGCGGCCCAACCAGGCGAGGTAGCACCCCCCCAGAATCTGGCCCCAGTTGAGCACAGAGGCGTTCAGATGGGCCGTGGTGTCGATCGCAATCAATGCGCACACCAGCAGGATTTGCGCAGATACCACTCCACCCGCTATGACTCTACCCGGCCAGCCTCGCCGAGCATCCGCGATGACCATCGCCACGATAGGGCCAGGTGACGCGATCAAAAACAGAACCGCTGTAGCGAAGGAAAGGTATCTAGCGCTCATGATCATCCGTGATGTTGTTTAGTTGTTGATGTGGAGAGCAGCGTCATGCCTGGCGCCATGGCTTCTGTGAACGCATCGCTTTTGCCATCCGATAAACCTTGTCCCGCCCCTTATGCCGAGTCCATCTCAGATTTTCCACCAATAACCTTTCATCAGCATTGAGCCGTATATTTCTCGGCTTATCACCATAGTCGGCCCCCCCAACTTGTACCTCTGCGGCAGGAATTAAGACATCTTGTAGCTGGCGCAGGAGAAAAGCCTGAAGCGCAGGGTTGATGAGTTCCTCTAAGGGCTGCGGGCCGCCTAGATTTTCGAGCAGCGCGACAATGGATTTGACCTGCATGGCGGCAGAAGGGGAAAGTCTTGGTTCTATATGCATAGTTCTGCTTCCTTATGGACAGAGGTTCCGGCTGCTGCTCCAACCGTTGGAAGGCCATGAGTATTGATCCCCACCCGAGAAATGAAAAACGGATAAGGTGCAGGGGTTGCATGAGTAGGAATCATGGTTAAGGACAGTGGTAATGACCTCACGGCTTCCCCCCTTGTATGCCTTGCGAGCATTTGAAGTCGCAGCGCGCTATGGATCATTCACCGTAGCCGCACACACACTGTGCATAACCCAAAGCGCTGTCAGCCGGCACGTTAAAAGCCTGGAGGCCCACTTAGGCTGCGCGCTGTTTGAGCGCAAAGGACCAAGGCTTTCTTTGACAGATACCGGTCGCCGATTGGCGCAGGAACTGGAGGTCAGCTTCACTGCCATCGAGTCTGCTTGCGCAACCGCGCGCCGCCCCCGAGGGACATTGCGGATAAAGACGCCTCCGACCATTACCATGCGATGGCTGATGGGTGTGCTCGAAAAATTTCAGGCTACCACTGGTGGTGACAGAGTTCAGTTGACCAGCGCCTGGATGGACGTAGACACCGTGGACTTTCGCAACGAGCCCTTCGACTGTGCCGTGCTGCTGAGCAATGGCGACTTCCCCAAGGACTGGCACTTCATCAAGCTGTTTGATGAGTGGCTGGTGCCGGTGTGTGCGCCTTCAGTTCAGGGCAAGAAGCCGTGGAGCATCGAGCACCTGGCCCTGGCCGAACTGATTCATCCCTCACGCGATTGCCGCGACTGGCGTCGTTGGTTGGAGCGGCAAGGGGAGGGCGATGCCGTGGACTGGAACGAAGGCAAGCGCTTCGACACCCTGGAGTTGGGCATGACGGCGGCAGCGGGTGGCCATGGGGTTTCCATCGGCGACCTGGCCCTGATCGGGCCGCAGCTCAAAGATGGCTCGCTGGTGTTGCCGATCCGCACGGCGGTGAAGACGGGAGACAGTTATTACCTGGTCTGGTCGCAACGCAACCCGCAGCATTACCTGCTGGAGCGGGTGCGAGACTTCCTGCTGAATAATGTGCCGGTGATGGCTACCCGGAATATCCAGATGCTGGAGTGAACGGCACCTGTGTAAATTGCTCCAAGAACCTGCCTTGCAGGGAACCCACTGTGGGACATTTATGGTGTTTGGCAACCCGCAGCGGCCGTCGGGCCGCGTCACTGACGCCGCCTCCGGCAGCTTGCTACGAGATTGGCGCTGATGCGTGGGGCACCACAGTGTTGAGGGCCAGTCACATCCCATAAAAAACCCGGCACGATGGCCGGGTTTTTTTATTACACCAGGATCAGAAATCCAGGTTCGACACAGCCAACGCGTTGTTCTCAATGAACTCACGACGCGGCTCTACAGCGTCACCCATCAGGGTGTTGAAGATCTGGTCAGCAGCGATCGCATCTTCAATGGTAACTTTCAGCATGCGGCGCACGGTCGGGTCCATGGTGGTTTCCCACAGCTGGTCCGGGTTCATCTCACCCAGCCCTTTGTAGCGCTGGATGGTGTGGCGCTTGGTGCTTTCGGTCATCAGCCACTCGAGCGCTTCCTTGAACTCCACCACCGGCTTCTTGCGCTCGCCACGTTGCACGTAGGCGCCTTCGTCCAGCAGGGTAGCCAACTGCGCGCCCAGTGCGGTGACCGTGCGGTAATCGTTGCTGCCGAAGAAGTCGCGGTTGAAGGTGATGTAGCTGGCCAGGCCATGGGAGGTGATTTCCACTTCCGGCAGCCAGACATTGCGTTCACGGTCTTCGCGCAGGCTGGCCTTGTAGACCAGGCCGGACTTCTCGGTATTGCGCAGACGTGCGTCGAAGCGCGCCAGCCAATCCTGCATGGCCGCATGGTCCGACAGCTGCTCCAACGATACGGCTGGCAGGTACACGAAGTGCTCAGTCAGCTCCTGTGGGTACAGGCGCGACAGACGCTTGAGGGTCTTCATTACCATGCGGAAATCGTTGACCAGACGCTCAAGCGCTTCGCCGGAAATGCCTGGTGCCGAATCGTTCAGGTGCAGGCTGGCATCTTCCAGGGCCGACTGGGTCATGTATTCTTCCATGGCCTCGTCGTCCTTGATGTACTGCTCCTGCTTGCCTTTTTTCACCTTGTACAGCGGTGGCTGGGCAATGTAGATGTAGCCGCGCTCGATCAATTCAGGCAACTGGCGGAAGAAGAAGGTCAGCAGCAACGTACGGATGTGCGAACCGTCGACGTCAGCATCGGTCATGATGATGATGTTGTGGTAGCGCAGCTTGTCGATGTTGTACTCATCGCGACCAATACCGCAGCCCAGCGCAGTGATCAGCGTGCCCACTTCCTGGGACGAGATCATCTTGTCGAAGCGTGCTTTCTCGACGTTGAGGATCTTGCCCTTGAGCGGCAGGATAGCCTGGGTGCGACGGTTACGACCTTGCTTGGCCGAACCACCGGCGGAGTCACCCTCCACCAGGTACAGTTCGGAGAGGGCAGGGTCCTTCTCCTGGCAGTCCGCCAATTTGCCTGGCAGGCCGGCGATGTCCAGCGCACCTTTGCGGCGGGTCATCTCACGAGCCTTGCGCGCGGCTTCACGGGCACGGGCGGCGTCGATCATCTTGCCGACAACAGCCTTGGCTTCGTTAGGATTTTCCAACAGGAAGTCAGAGAAGTACTTGCCCATTTCCTGCTCGACCGCGGTCTTCACTTCGGACGAAACCAGCTTGTCCTTGGTCTGCGAGCTGAACTTGGGGTCAGGCACTTTGACCGAAATGATCGCGGTCAGGCCTTCACGGGCGTCGTCACCGGTGGTGGCAACCTTGTGCTTCTTGGCCAGACCTTCCTGTTCAATGTAGTTGTTCAGGTTGCGGGTCAGTGCCGAACGGAAGCCCACCAAGTGGGTACCGCCATCGCGCTGCGGGATGTTGTTGGTGAAGCACAACAGGTTTTCGTTGAAGCTGTCGTTCCACTGCAGGGCAATTTCCACGCCCACACCGTCATCGCGCTGTACGTTGAAGTGGAACACTTCGTTGACCGCAGTCTTGTTGGTGTTCAGGTATTCAACGAACGCACGCAGCCCGCCTTCGTACTTGAAAGTCTCGTCCTTGCCCGAACGCTCGTCCTTCAGGTAAATGCCCACGCCGGAGTTCAGGAACGACAGTTCGCGAATTCGCTTGGCCAGGATGTCCCAGCTGAAGTGGATGTTCTTGAAGGTCTGGTCCGAAGGTTTGAAGTGAATCTGGGTACCGGTGGTTTCGCTCTCGCCAACGATTTTCATCGGAGCCTGAGGTACACCGTGAATGTAAGTCTGTTCCCAGATTTTGCCGCTGCGACGCACGGTCAGAATCAGCTCTTCGGACAGCGCGTTCACTACCGAAACACCTACACCGTGCAACCCGCCAGAAACCTTGTACGAGTTATCGTCGAACTTACCGCCAGCGTGCAGCACGGTCATGATGACCTCGGCTGCGGATACGCCTTCTTCTTTGTGCACATCTACCGGAATGCCGCGACCGTTGTCACGGACGGTGATGGATTCGTCAGGATGAATAATGACGGTGATGTCGTCGCAGTGGCCGGCCAAGGCTTCGTCGATCGAGTTGTCGACGACCTCGAACACCATGTGGTGCAGACCGCTACCATCATCGGTGTCGCCAATGTACATACCGGGACGTTTGCGTACGGCATCCAGCCCTTTCAGCACTTTAATGCTGGAGGAATCGTACGTTTGATTTTCGCTCATGCCTTCACTCCCGATGGTCGTGGGTCTGGGTGATACGGCCCTGTTCCACGTGGAACAAAGCGACTGGCGTTTCCGTCTGCCAGCCTTCCCTCAATAATTCGTGGTCTACACAGGTAATGAATACCTGGCAGCGTAATTCTTCCAGCAAGCGGCAGAGTGCGCGGCGGTGTTGCTCGTCGAGTTCTGACGGCAAGTCGTCCACGAGATAAATACATTGACCGCGCCGAGCCTGGCTGACCAGGTGACCCTGGGCAATACGCAAGGCACACACCACCAGCTTTTGCTGACCGCGGGAAAGAATATCCGCGGCGTTGTGGGCGCCTAGTCGTAACCGAAGGTCAGCGCGTTGAGGTCCGGCCTGGGTGTGGCCCATCTGTTGGTCACGTAGCAGGGAAGTGCCGAGCACCTCGGAGAGGTCCCGTTCCTTGTCCCACCCGCGATAATAACTGAGGGTCAACCCGTCCAGCTCGACCAGCTCACTGAGGGTCTGCTCAAACACCGGTTTCAATGCCTTGATATAGGCGCGACGGTATTCATCAATTTCAGCACTGGCCAGGCATAACTCCCGGTCCCATGCCGCTTGCGAAGCAGCGTCAAGTGTACCATGCCGCAGCCACGAGTTTCGCTGCTTCAGGGCCTTCTGCAGTCTTTGCCAGGTGGCCATGAAGCGAGGTTCCACGTGGAACACTCCCCAATCAAGGAACTGCCGGCGGATTTTTGGAGCCCCTTCCAGCAAGCGAAAACTGTCCGGATTGATCAACTGCAACGGCAGGATCTCTGCCAGTTGGGCGGCGCTGCGCGCGTTCTGCCCGTCGATTCGGATAGTGAATTCGCCCAGCCGCTCCCGTGAAACACCCAATGCGGCGTGGCCGCCTTCGTTCAGCTCGACTTGCCCGAAGACCGTACAGGCACCTTGTTCGTACTGAATCACCGGCAACAGCCGAGTGCTGCGGAACGAGCGCGCCAAGCCCAACAAGTGAATAGCTTCAAGCACACTGGTCTTGCCGCTGCCGTTGGCGCCGTAAAGGATGTTGATGCGGGGGGAGGGGGAGAAGGTCACCGGGTGCAGGTTGCGCACCGCGGTGACAGAGACACGACTAAGGGACATCTAGAGTCTGCTGGGCAAGTTACAGGCGCATCGGCATGACGACATAAGCGGAGTCGTCGTTGTCGGATTCTTGCACCAGGGCACTGCTGTTGGAGTCGGACAGAATCAGCCGAACTTGTTCGGTAGTCATCACGCCCAGCACGTCCAGCAGGTAGCTGACGTTGAAGCCGATTTCCAGCGAACCACCGTTGTAGTCCACACCCACTTCTTCTTCCGCTTCTTCCTGTTCAGGGTTGTTGGCCTGAATCTTCAATTGGCCGGCGGCCAGTTGCAGACGGATGCCGCGGTATTTTTCGTTGGACAGAATGGCGGTGCGGCTGAACGCTTCGCGCAATGCTTGACGGTCACCCAGTACCAGCTTGTCGCCACCTTTAGGCAGAACGCGCTCGTAGTCAGGGAATTTGCCGTCAACCAGTTTGGAGGTGAAGGTGAACTCGCCGGTGGTAGCACGAATGTGGTGCTGGCCCAGAACGATGCTCACAGTACCGTCCGGCTCGGTCAGCAGGCGCGCCAGCTCAAGGATACCCTTGCGTGGAACGATGACCTGGTGCCGACCGTCATGGGTGATGTCAGCTTTCATGGAGCACATGGCCAGACGGTGACCGTCGGTGGCCACGGCGCGCATCAGGCCGTTGGACACCTCCAGCAGCATGCCGTTGAGGTAGTAACGTACGTCCTGCTGGGCCATGGCGAAGCTGGTGCGCTCGATCAGGCGACGCAGGCGGCTTTGCTCAAGGTTGCAGGTCAGCGAACCCGGGCCTTCTTCAACAGTAGGGAAGTCGTTGGCCGGCAGGGTAGACAGGGTGAAACGGCTGCGACCGGCCTTGACTACCAGCTTCTGCTCGTCGACCTTGATGTCGATAAGCGCGTCGTTTGGCAAGCTTTTGCAGATATCCATCAGCTTGCGCGCAGGCACGGTGATTTCGCCCGGCTCGGCAGGCTCTTCCAGCTGTACGCGGCCAACCAGTTCGACTTCAAGGTCGGTACCGGTAAGCGACAGTTGCTGGCCTTCGACAACCAGCAGCACGTTGGACAATACCGGCAAGGTCTGGCGGCGCTCGACGACGCCGGCGACCAGTTGCAGGGGTTTCAACAGGGCTTCGCGTTGAATGGTGAAGTGCATGGTCTAGTCCCTTGCCTTTAATAAGCTGCGCTGACGTTCATCAAGTAGTCAGCGTGCGCAGCAGGTTCTTGTAGTCCTCGCGGATATCCGCGTCGGATTCCTTGAGTTCGTTGATCTTGCGGCAAGCGTGCAACACCGTGGTGTGGTCGCGGCCGCCAAACACATCGCCGATTTCCGGCAGGCTGTGGTTGGTCAGTTCCTTGGACAAGGCCATGGCTACCTGACGTGGGCGAGCCACCGAGCGCGAGCGACGCTTGGACAGCAGATCGGAAATCTTGATCTTGTAGTACTCGGCCACCGTGCGCTGGATGTTATCCACACTCACCAGTTTATCCTGCAGCGCCAGCAGGTCCTTCAGCGATTCGCGAATCAGCTCGATAGTGATATCGCGCCCCATGAAGTGCGAGTGAGCGATCACACGCTTGAGCGCACCTTCCAGCTCACGCACGTTGGAGCGAATACGCTGGGCGATGAAGAACGCTGCATCGTGCGGCAGGTCGACCTTCGCCTGGTCGGCCTTCTTCATCAGAATGGCGACGCGGGTTTCCAGTTCCGGCGGCTCGACCGCTACCGTCAGGCCCCAGCCAAAGCGCGACTTCAGACGCTCTTCCAGGCCTTCGATTTCCTTCGGGTAACGGTCGCTGGTGAGAATCACCTGCTGACCACCCTCCAAGAGGGCGTTGAAGGTGTGGAAGAACTCTTCCTGGGAACGTTCCTTGCGAGCGAAGAATTGAATGTCATCGATCAGCAAGGCGTCCACCGAACGGTAGAAGCGCTTGAACTCGTTGATGGCGTTCAACTGCAAAGCCTTGACCATGTCGGCAACGAAACGCTCGGAGTGCAGGTACACCACCTTGGCGTTCGGGTTTTTCTTGAGCAGGTGGTTACCCACAGCATGCATCAAGTGCGTCTTACCCAAGCCTACACCCCCATAAAGGAACAGGGGGTTGTAGCCATGCTTGGGGTTGTCGGCGACCTGCCAGGCTGCCGCGCGGGCCAGCTGGTTGGATTTACCTTCGACAAAGTTTTCGAACGTGAAGGTACGGTTCAGGTAGCTGGTGTGCTTGAGCGCACCCTCTACTTGCACGTTGCGCTGTTCGGCACGCACGGGCGCCTGCTGGGAAGCAGCGCCAGCCATGGAGTCGAAGCTGTCACGTGAAGGCTCTTCACTGACCTCGGCCACCGCTGCGGGCGCCGATGCCGGCTCCTGGGCTACAGGTGTTGCTGGCGGCGCAGGCTGCTGGGCGGCTTGCGAAGCAGCCACTGCGGCGGCGAGCGGCGCGTTCGGCGCAGCACGGGGCGCCGAACTGCGACGGCTGCCTATTAATAAGGACAGAGCAGGCGCGATGCCGCTGCCGTGCTCGCCCAGGAGTTCAAGCAGGCGCCCCAGGTACTTTTCATTGACCCAGTCCAGCACAAATCGGTTGGGCGCATACACACGCAACTCGTCGCCTTCGGCTTCGACCTGTAGCGGACGGATCCAGGTGTTGAATTGCTGGGCAGGCAGTTCATCGCGCAGAAGCTCCACGCACTGCTGCCAAAGTTCCACTGACACGGATATCCCCTGAGTTGAAAGCCGGAGAGGCAAAAAACGATGCCCATTGTACCGACGCCGAGCACACTTATCCACATGTAGGTGGTGTGCAGATAAAGGCAAATCAGCACCTTATGCCCTTAGAAAACAAAAAAGGGCTGTGAATAAACTCTGTGGATAACCACCTCTGAGCATTCTGCACAACTGGGGGTTGAAAGCTGTGCATAACTGCCCTGTGCATAACTACCCTTTTCATGCACAGCTTTTCCGAGGGCAGAGCACAGCCGCAGCACCGTTTCTCGACAGGGTTAACGATCTCTGTACACTACGGAAACAAAGGGCTTGAGGTGGTTATCCACAGAAGAGTGCCGCCCTAAGATCTATAAGTACTACAGAAAAGCTTTAAATAAGGTCCTTCTCTATTTCTATATTTCCAGCAGGTTTGCCTCGTCAGACCGACGGTCATGCCTACGTAAAGGAAAAGCTGGTTGGAAATTGACCTGAGGCCTTGCTTTCACTAGAATCGCCGGTCTCTTAAAACGGGGACCATTCCGGCCCGTTGTGGACGAACCAGGTAACACGCCATGAAACGTACTTTCCAACCCAGCACCATCAAACGCGCCCGCACTCACGGTTTCCGTGCTCGCATGGCCACCAAAAACGGCCGTGCCGTTCTGTCGCGTCGCCGTGCCAAAGGCCGTGCGCGTCTGGCAGTTTGATCACTCGGCACTGGGGGTGAGTCAGGACTACAGTCGGGAAAAGCGTCTTCTGACAGCCCGACACTTCAAAGCGGTCTTTGACTCCCCAACCGGCAAGGTTCCAGGGAAAAACCTGCTGCTCCTTGCGCGCGAAAACGAGCTGGATCACCCTCGTCTGGGGCTTGTGATCGGCAAAAAGAGCGTAAAGCTCTCCGTTCAGCGCAACCGACTCAAACGCTTGATGCGCGACTCGTTCCGTCTGCACCAGGACCTCCTGGTCGGCTGGGATATCGTCATCGTCGCGCGGAAAGGTTTGGGTGACGTAGAAAACCCGGAACTGCATCAGCATTTTGGCAAGCTCTGGAAGCGACTTGCTCGTAGTCGCCCCACTCCAGTGGTAAAGACCGAATCTGAAGGGGTAGACAGTCAAAATGCGTAAACTGGCCATCGTTCCGATCCAGTTTTACCGCTATGCCATCAGCCCTCTGATGGGCAATCACTGTCGTTTTTACCCCAGCTGCTCCTGCTACGCGTTGGAAGCCATTGAAATTCATGGACTTCTCCGCGGCGGCTGGCTGACTCTCCGTCGCCTGGGTCGTTGCCACCCATGGCATGCCGGTGGTCTTGACCCGGTTCCGCCTGCCCCATCTCCCCGTAATTCTTCGATAGCCGAGTAATCATGGATATTAAACGCACGATCCTGATCGCCGCACTGGCAGTCGTGTCCTACTCCATGGTCCTGACATGGAACAAGGACTATGGCCAGGCTGCCTTGCCGACTCAGAATGTTGCTACCACCACTGGCGCCTCGGATTTGCCCGAAGCCCCGTTGGGTAACAATACTCAAGCAAGTGCCGACGTACCCAGCGCACCTTCTGCCAATGCTCCTGCGCCAACCCTGGCCCCGGATGCCGGCAGCAAGAACCTGATTCACATCAAGACCGATGTGCTGGATCTGGCTATCGATCCGAACGGGGGCGACGTTGCCCAGCTGACTTTGCCGGAATACCCGCGCCGCCAGGACCATCCTGACGTGCCATTCCAGCTGTTCGACAACGGCGGCGAGCGCACCTACCTGGCCCAAAGCGGCCTGATTGGTACCGATGGCCCGGACTCGCGTCCTACCGGCCGTCCGCTGTACAGCTCGGAACAGAAAAGCTACCAACTGGCTGACGGCCAGAACCAACTGGTGGTAGACCTGAAGTTCTCGTCCAACGGCGTGAACTACATCAAGCGTTTCACCCTGGACCGCGGCGAGTACGACCTGAAGGTCACTTACCTGGTGGACAACCAGGGCACTACGCCTTGGTCGGGCAACCTGTTCGCGCAATTGAAGCGTGACAACAGTGTCGACCCATCCTCGAGCACCGCCACCGGTACCGCCACCTACCTGGGCGCCGCCCTGGGTACTCCGGCCGAGCCCTACAAAAAGATATCGATGAAAGATATCGACAAGGGCAACCTGAAGGAAACCGTTCAGGGTGGCTGGGTAGCCTGGCTGCAGCACTACTTTGTCACGGCGTGGATTCCGGATCATTCGGTCAACAACGCCATGTCGACCCGCAAGGACAGTGCCGGCAACTACATCATCGGCTTCACTGGCCCTACGCTGACTGCAGCGCCTGGCGCCAAGGTCGAAACCAGCGCCGTGCTGTATGCCGGTCCGAAGATTCAGGACAAGCTGAAGCAACTGGCACCTGGCCTGGAACTGACCGTGGACTACGGCATCCTGTGGTTCATTGCCCAGCCTATTTTCTGGCTGCTCAAACATATCCACATGCTGCTGGGCAACTGGGGCTTCTCGATCATCGTCCTGACCCTGATGATCAAAATGCTGTTCTTCCCTCTGTCCGCTGCCAGCTACCGCTCCATGGCCCGCATGCGTGCCGTGGCTCCGCGCCTGGCGCAGCTGAAGGAACAGTTTGGCGATGACCGTCAGAAACTATCCCAGGCCATGATGGAGCTGTACAAGAAAGAGAAGATCAACCCGCTGGGTGGCTGTCTGCCGATTGTCGTGCAGATGCCGGTCTTCCTGTCGCTGTACTGGGTACTGCTTGAAAGCGTGGAAATGCGCCAGGCCCCTTGGCTGCTGTGGATCACCGACCTGTCGATCAAGGACCCGTTCTTCATCCTGCCGATCATCATGGGCGCGACCATGTTCATCCAGCAGCGCCTGAACCCTACGCCGCCGGATCCGATGCAGGCCAAGGTGATGAAGCTGATGCCGATCGTCTTCACCTTCTTCTTCCTGTGGTTCCCTGCAGGTCTGGTGATGTACTGGGTGACCAACAACACCCTGTCGATTCTGCAACAGTGGTACATCACTCGCGGTATCGAGGCGAAAAGCAAGAAAGCTGCTGCCTGACAGGTTGATCATCTAACCTGTGGATAAACGCCCCATTCGTGGGGCGTTTTGCTATCTGTCGATTATTTGAGGCCCGCACCATGAACGTTCCCCGCGAAACCATTGCCGCCATTGCCACCGCCCAAGGCCGCGGCGGCGTGGGTATCGTGCGTATCTCCGGGCCCTTGGCAGGCGCGGCGGCCCAGGCCATTGCCGGGCGCCAGCTGACCCCGCGCCACGCCCACTACGGGCCGATGCGCACTGCTGACGGCGACGTCATCGACGAAGGCCTGGCGCTGTATTTTCCCGGCCCTAACTCGTTTACCGGTGAAGATGTGCTGGAGTTGCAAGGCCACGGCGGGCCTGTGGTGCTCGACATGCTGCTGCAGCGCTGCCTGGAATTGGGCTGCCGCCTGGCACGACCGGGGGAATTCAGCGAGCGAGCGTTCCTTAACGACAAGCTCGACCTGGCCCAGGCCGAAGCCATCGCCGACCTGATCGAGGCCAGTTCTGCACAGGCTGCGCGCAATGCCGTGCGCTCGTTGCAGGGGGCTTTTTCCCGCCGTGTGGATAACCTCACGGAAAAATTGATCGCGCTGCGTATCTACGTCGAAGCGGCCATTGACTTTCCTGAGGAGGAAATCGACTTCCTCGCCGATGGCCACGTGCTGAGCATGCTCGACGATGTTCGCGAAAACTTGTCCACGGTGATGCGTGAAGCCGGGCAGGGCGCTCTGTTGCGTGACGGCATGACCGTGGTGATTGCCGGGCGGCCCAATGCTGGCAAGTCCAGCCTGCTGAACCTGCTGGCGGGCCGCGAGGCGGCCATCGTCACGGACATTGCTGGCACCACGCGGGATATCTTGCGCGAACATATCCACATTGATGGCATGCCGTTGCACGTGGTCGACACTGCCGGCTTGCGTGACACCGATGATCAGGTGGAAAAAATTGGCGTGCAGCGCGCGCTGAAAGCGATCGGCGAGGCGGACCGGGTGTTGTTGGTGGTCGATGCCACGGCCCCGGAAGCCAGCGATCCGTTTGCCTTGTGGCCGGAATTCCTCGAAGTTCGCCCGCAGATGTCCAAGGTCACCTTGATTCGCAATAAGGCCGACCTTACCGGTGAGACAGTGGATATGATTACCAGCGCCGATGGCCACGTCACCATCAGCCTCAGCGCCAAGGACGAGGGGCAGGGCCTGGACCTGCTGCGTGAGCACCTGAAGGCCTGCATGGGCTATGAGCAGACCGCAGAAAGCAGTTTCAGCGCTCGGCGGCGGCACCTGGATGCCTTGCGGCATGCCAGCACGGCTCTGGAACACGGCCGCGACCAGCTGACCCTGGCCGGTGCCGGTGAGTTGCTGGCCGAAGATTTGCGTCAGGCACAGCATTGCCTGGGCGAAATCACCGGCGCTTTCAGCTCCGATGACTTGCTGGGACGGATTTTCTCGAGTTTTTGTATCGGGAAGTAACCGCTACGCTGCTGTGGATAACTTGAAACTGAGCACCGTGCCGGTCGGCTTCCCGGCGGCCATGTGGATATCGCTGCCGTTCAGTTGCAACATGCGCTGCACGATGATCAGTCCCAAGCCGCCGCTTTCCGGTGAGGAACGGCGCAAGGCCGATGCGCGGGTGAACAATCCTGCGTGCAGCTCCGGCGCGATGCCCTTGCCCGTGTCGATCACTTGTACCTGCACATCACCCTCCCGGCCCTGCAAACGCACGACAATGCGGGTACCGGGAGGGTTGTGGCGGATGGCATTGTCGAGCAGGTTGGTGAGTACGCGCTCAATCATCGCCAGGTCGGCGTTAACGCTGGGCAGGGCATGGGGCATGTCCACTTCCAATTTCTGCTGGCGTGCCTCAGCGGCCAGTTCGAACTTCTGGAATACGTCCTGCACCAGGTCGGGCAACGCAAAAATCTCGGCCTGTGGATGAACCAGGCCCGATTCCAGGCGCGCCAGCTCAAACAACTCCTGCGCCAGGCGACCCACCTTGCGACTTTGCCCCAGCGCCACGTCCAGATAGTGGCGACGTTCCTCGCGCGTCAAACTTTCGTCCTTGATGCGCAACGTCTCCAGGTAGCCATGCAGGGAAGTTAGCGGAGTGCGCAGATCATGAGAAATGTTCGCCACCAGATCGCGTCGCTGCTGGTCCTGACGAGTCAGTTCCTGCCATTGCTCCGAGATACGCTGGCCCATTTGTGCAAACGCGCTGCTGAGCACAGCAATTTCGTCACCTTGTTCCACCGGATTGCTGGGCAAGGCTGCGGCGCGTTGGCCGTTGCCGTCGAATTCGCGAACGGTGCGGGTCAGGGCGCGCAAGGGGCGGGTGATGGAGCGGAAGGCAATTAGCCCCATGATCAGGGTAAGGACGACCATGCAGCACATTATCCACAGGGCAACGCGCAGGGCGGAGTCACCGTACAGCGAGGCTACCAAGGCATCGTGTGCCTTGCCTTGGAGTACCACGTAGACATAACCGGCATCCCGCCCGTCAACCTGCACGGGTGCGGCACTGAATACTTTATCCACATCCAGGTTGCGCGGGTCCTGGCCAAGCACCGGCAGCGGGGCGCCAGCCAAAAACTTATGCACAGGGGCAAGGTCGATGGTGGTACGCCGGAGGTTGTTGTCGGGGGCGCCGTTACCCACAACACGGCCATCGTTGGACAGCAGGTACAATTCCACCGAAGGGTTCACGGCCATCAGCTTGTCGAAGAGGTCGTGCACGGCGTCGGCGCGCCAGCCACTGGCGTCCATCAACTGCGCGGTGCCGGCGATGTGCGCCGCCAGGCCACTGGACAGCCGCTGCACGACCTCCAGTTCATGGCGGTTGCTGGCACTGATCTGCAGCCAGATGGACACCCCGCTGCTGGCCAGCAGCAGGGCGGCGAACACCAGCGACAGGCGCTGGCTGAGGGTCAGGGTTTTCAAGAGCTGGTCTCCGCGACAACGGGGCTGGCGACGAATTTGTAGCCGCGCCCCCATACCGTCAGGATGCGTTTGGGTATGGTGGGGTCTTCTTCGATCTTGGTGCGCAGGCGGTTGATGTGGGTGTTGACGGTATGTTCGTAACCGTCATGTTGATAACCCCATACCTCATTGAGCAGGTCCATGCGCGAGAACACCTGGTCTGGATGCCGGGCAAAGAAATACAGCAAGTCGAATTCCCGGGGGGTGAGCCCCAGTGCCTTGCCATCCAGGCTGGATTCACGGGCTACGGGGTCAATACTCAGCCCGTGAGTTATCAACAGGCCGGATTCCAGCCGCGCATTGCGCGCCATGGCGTCGGTACGGCGCAACAGCGCCCGCACCCGCGCCACCAGCTCCAGCATGGAGAACGGCTTGGCCAGATAGTCATCGGCCCCCAGTTCAAGCCCCAGGATGCGGTGCACCTCGCTGGAGCGTGCACTGGTAATGATGATCGGCGTATAGCGGGCCATGGCCCGGGCTCGTTTACAGATCTCCAGCCCGTCAATGCCGGGTAGCATCAAGTCCAGCACCAGCGCGTCCCATTGGCCTTCTTCCAGCATGCGCACGCCCAGATGGCCGTCCCCGGCATGCTCCACCACGTAACCTTCGTCACGAAGATGCAGGCGTAGCAGGTCCGCGATGTGAGCGTCATCTTCAACGATGAGCACGCGTTTTGGCCGTTCCATATGCAGTTATCCCCAGGCGTCTTGATAGCCATTGTCGCGAAAAAGCGGCGTGGCAGTTATCACATTTAATTTAACTCTGCGTGAGGACTTCGAGATCGGCCGGGCCGAACAATGGCGCCATGAACGCTGATACCGGGAGCCCGAGATGGCCAGCACAGCAACCATGACCCGCAGCGCCAGCCACCCAGGTTGGCTACGCCTGACACACTGGCTCAACGCCCTGGCCGTGCTGATCATGGTGTCCAGCGGCTGGCGCATCTTCAATGCGTCACCGTTTTTCGACTTTTCCTTCCCCGCAGTACTCACGCTGGGCGGTTGGCTGGGGGGCGCACTGCAATGGCATTTCGCTGGAATGTGGCTGCTGTTCGCCAACGGCGTCCTCTACCTGATGCTCAATATAGCCAGCGGACGTCTGTTCCAGCGCTTTTTTCCGGTGTCGCCCCGTGGCGTGCTGAGGGATTTATCCACAGCCTTGCGCGGCAAACTCGCCCACGATGACCTGACTCATTACAACCAGGTGCAACGGTTCGCGTATCTGTTTGCCATTGTGGACATTGCCCTGTTGGTCATTTCCGGGCTGGTGCTGTGGAAATCTGTCCAGTTCGGGCTGCTGCGTGAGTTGCTGGGCGGTTACGAAGCCGCACGTCGCGTTCACTTCATTGCCATGACGCTGTTGATGATGTTCGTGGTGGTGCATCTGGTGATGGTGGCCCTGGTGCCGCGCACCTTGCTGTTGATGATTACCGGCAAGGGGAGGAAAGCCTGATGCCTGTGGATAAATCCATCCTCGACGAAGCGCGCAAGCTGTTGGCTCCGCGTATCCAGGGCGCCAGCCGTCGCGACTTTCTGATGCGCAGCCTGACCCTGGGCGGTGTGGCCATGCTCAGCGGTTGCAATATCAGCGATGACCAGCACGTGGACGCTGCCCTGGCGAGCATCTCGCGTTTCAACGATCGGGTGCAGGGCTGGCTGTTCGACCCCAAGGCGCTGGCGCCGGTGTATGACGAGTCAATGATCACCCGGCCGTTTCCGTTCAATGCCTTCTACGGCGAGGACGAGGCCCCTAGCGTCGAGCAGGCCACGTACCGGCTGGAGGTCACTGGCATGGTGGCCGACAAGCGCAGCTGGCGCCTGGAGGAGCTTCACGCCATGGCGCAGACTGACCAGATCACCCGTCACATTTGCGTGGAAGGCTGGAGTGCGATCGGTCGGTGGGGCGGGGTGCGGTTCAGCGACTTTTTGCAACGCGTGGGCGCCGACACCAGCGCGCGCTTTGTCGGCTTCAAATGCGCCGATGATTACTACACCAGCATCGACATGGCCACTGCCCTGCATCCGCAGACACTGCTGGCCTTGACCTATGACGGCCAGACCTTGCCGCGCCAGTACGGCTTCCCCATGAAGCTGCGCATGCCCACGAAGCTTGGCTACAAGAACCCCAAGCATATCCAGGCCATTTTCGTCACCAACACCTACCCCGGTGGCTACTGGGAAGACCAGGGCTACAACTGGTTTGGCGGCAGCTGACGCAAACTTATCCACAGCACGGCACACGTCGTGCACTTTCGCCCCACGTTTGAAGGAGCACTACCATGAAGAAAGTATCCACCGTCGTACTGACCATGTGCCTGGCCTTCGGTACCGCCGCAGCGTATGCCGCCGACACCATGAGCAATGATTCGATGAGCAACGGCAGCATGTCCAACGGCTCGATGTCCAAGGACACCATGAAAAAAGACACCATGATGAAAAAGGACACTATGTCCAAGGACAGCATGAAAAAGGATGCGGCTAAGAAAGACAGCATGTCCAAGGACGGGATGAGCAAGGACTCGATGAGCAAGGATCAGTGATCTGACGGGGCGCCAGCAGGTTGTCCACATCCCTGCAGGCGCCCCGATCTTTGGAGACTGCAATGAAAGCCATTTTTCGTAGCGTACTCGCCGCCGCCATCTTGTCCACAGCCGCCTGTGCTCAAGCTGCGGAGAACGCGATAGCCGTTGACCCGCCCAAGCTCGATGAAAGCAGCAAAACAATCCACAGCGAGACGGCGGTATTCGCCGGTGGCTGCTTCTGGGGCGTGCAGGGCGTATTCGAACATGTGAAAGGTGTTACCCAGGCGGTGTCGGGCTATGCCGGCGGCCTGGCGCGCACGGCGCACTACGAGGAGGTAGGTTCGGGTGACACCGGCCATGCCGAATCGGTGCAGGTCACCTATGACCCCACGCAGATCAGCTATGGGCAGCTGTTGCAGATCTATTTCTCAGTGGCCCATGACCCTACCGAGCTGAACCGCCAAGGCCCTGACAGTGGTACGCAGTACCGTTCGACGGTATTCGTCGCCAACGCCGAGCAGCGCCAGGTGGCCCAGGCCTACATCGCCCAACTCGACGCGTCCCATGCATTTGGCAAACCATTGGCCACCACTGTGGAAAACCTCAACGGCTTTTTCGCTGCCGAGGCTTATCACCAGGACTACCTGGTACAGAACCCCCACAGCCTCTACATCATGATCAACGACCAACCGAAAATCGCCAACCTGGCGAAATTGTTCGGCAATCGTTATCGCGAAGACCCAGTGTTGGTCAGCCGCTAAACCCATCTCCCCGTTGCTGCCGCCAGGCTGTGAAAAGGCCCTTAGGGCCTTCACCGGTGTGATGTCTATCACAGGCCCGCTGTGCGGGCCTTCGCTGCCAACGACAGCTTGTACGCCTGTAAATCTATCAACAATCCCGAAATAAGCCCTGTGGGTAACCCACCTTCAGCTCTGGTGATAAGCACGCCTCAAACCTGGAGACAACTCCGTCTGTGTATAACCACCACTTTCATCCACAGGTTTAAGTCGCTTATCCACGGGGCTCATCGCCACATGGCCACAGGGTACAGCTTCTCTGTACAGCACGTAGATAAAGGGCTGTAGAACCTTATCCACAGAAATGTGGCTGTATAGAAATAAACATAAAAACAAAGCTTTAATAAATTTCTTTCTCTATTTTTATTTCTGCGGCGCCTGGCACGCCGCTCATCCACAGCTGGTTAAATTTTGTGCAAAAGGTTCCTTTAGGGGGGGGTAAGTCCCTATACTGGTGAGCTATCCCAATTACCCATCAATGAACAGGCACGAGGTGCGTGGTGGATTTCCCTTCCCGTTTTGAAGTGATCGTCATCGGCGGCGGCCATGCCGGAACCGAGGCTGCGCTTGCGTCAGCGCGCATGGGCGCAAAAACCCTGCTGTTGACACATAACGTGGAAACCCTCGGGCAGATGAGCTGCAACCCTGCGATCGGTGGCATTGGCAAAAGCCATCTGGTCAAAGAGATCGATGCGCTCGGCGGCGCCATGGCGCTGGCCACCGACAAAGGTGGTATCCAGTTCCGTGTGTTGAACAACCGCAAGGGCCCGGCCGTGCGTGCCACCCGGGCACAGGCCGACCGCATCCTGTACAAGGCTGCCGTGCGCGAGATTCTCGAGAACCAGCCCAACCTGTGGATATTCCAACAGTCGTGCGACGACCTCATCGTCGAACAGGACCAGGTACGCGGTGTGGTCACCCAGATGGGTTTGCGTTTCTTCGCCGACTCCGTGGTGTTGACCGCCGGTACCTTCCTGGCAGGGCTTATCCACATTGGCCTGGAAAACTACTCGGGCGGTCGGGCAGGGGATCCGCCTTCCACCGCGCTGGCGCGCCGCCTGCGTGAGTTCGCGCTGCGTGTGGGCCGGTTGAAAACCGGTACGCCACCGCGTATCGATGGCCGTTCGGTGGATTTCTCGGTCATGACCGAGCAACCGGGTGACACGCCTATCCCGGTGATGTCGTTCATGGGCTCCAAGGAACTGCACCCACGCCAGGTCAGCTGCTGGATTACCCACACCAACGCCCGCACCCACGAGATCATTGCCGCGAACCTTGACCGCTCGCCCATGTACTCGGGTGTGATCGAAGGTGTCGGCCCGCGTTACTGCCCGTCCATCGAAGACAAGATCCATCGCTTTGCCGACAAGGACAGCCACCAGGTGTTCATCGAGCCGGAAGGCCTGACCACCCATGAGCTGTACCCCAACGGCATCTCGACCTCACTGCCGTTCGACGTGCAGTTGCAGATCGTGCGTTCGATCCGCGGCATGGAAAATGCCCACATCGTTCGCCCCGGCTACGCCATCGAATACGATTACTTCGACCCGCGTGACCTGAAGTACAGCCTGGAGACCAAGGTCATCGCCGGCCTGTTTTTCGCTGGGCAAATCAACGGCACCACCGGTTACGAAGAAGCCGGTGCGCAAGGCCTGCTGGCCGGCACCAACGCCGCATTGCGCGCCCAGGGTCGCGATGCCTGGTGCCCTCGCCGCGACGAGGCCTACATCGGTGTGCTGGTGGACGACCTGATTACCCTGGGTACCCAGGAGCCGTACCGCATGTTCACGTCGCGCGCCGAATACCGGCTGATCCTGCGCGAAGACAACGCCGACCTGCGCCTCACCGAAAAAGGTCGCGAGCTGGGCCTGGTGGATGATGCCCGTTGGGCAGCGTTCTGCACCAAGCGCGAGGCCATCGAGCTGGAAGAGCAGCGGTTGAAAAGCACCTGGGTTCGGCCAGGCACCGAGCGTGGTGATGCCGTGGCCGAGAAATTCGGCACGCCACTGGGCCATGAGTACAACCTGATGAGCCTGCTGACTCGGCCGGAAATCGACTACAACGGCTTGATCGAGGTCACTGGCGAAGGCGCCGTCGACCCTACGGTCGCCGAACAGGTCGAAATCAAGGCCAAGTACGCCGGCTACATCGACCGTCAACAGGACGAGATCGCCCGTCTGCGCGCCAGTGAAAACACCAGGCTGCCTGTGGATATCGACTACGCTGCGATTTCCGGGCTGTCCAAGGAGATTCAGGGCAAGCTGGGGATAACGCGTCCGCAAACCCTGGGCCAGGCTTCACGCATTCCCGGTGTCACCCCGGCGGCTATCTCGCTGTTGATGATTCATTTGAAAAAACGCGGCGCAGGCCGCGAGTTGGAGCAAAGCGCTTGAGTTCTATGGTCACCCCACACCACTCGCAGGAATTGGCCCAAGGGGCTCGGGAACTGGGCGTCGAATTGAGCCAAGTGCAGCACGATCAGTTGCTGGCCTACCTGGCCCTGTTGATAAAGTGGAACAAGGCCTACAACCTGACCGCCGTGCGCGACCCCGACGAGATGGTCTCGCGCCACTTGCTCGACAGCCTGAGTGTGATCGCCCACATCGGTGGCGGCGAGCGCTGGCTGGACGTGGGTAGCGGCGGTGGCATGCCAGGCATTCCACTGGCTATCCTGTTTCCGGAAAAACAGATCACCTGCCTGGACAGCAACGGCAAGAAGACCCGCTTCATCACCCAGGTGAAACTGGAGCTGAAGCTGGACAACCTACAAGTTATCCACAGCAGGGTGGAAGGGTTCCAGCCAGCGCTGCCGTTCAACGGGATTATTTCCCGCGCTTTCAGCAGTCTGGAAGACTTCACCAACTGGACCCGCCACCTGGGCGACACGAATACACGCTGGCTGGCAATGAAAGGGCTGCATCCTGCCGACGAGCTGGTAGCATTGCCGGCAGATTTTCACCTCGAAAGCGCACAGGCCTTGGCCGTACCGGGTTGCCAAGGCCAACGTCATCTGCTGATACTGCGCCGCACGGCATGATTGGGAACACACGCAATAATGGCTAAGGTATTCGCGATAGCGAACCAGAAAGGTGGTGTGGGCAAGACCACCACCTGCATCAACCTCGCAGCATCGCTGGTCGCGACCAAGCGCCGCGTGCTGCTGATCGATCTCGATCCACAGGGCAACGCCACCATGGGGAGCGGTGTGGACAAGCACGGCCTGGAAAACTCGGTCTACGACTTGCTGATCGGCGAGTGCGACCTGTCCCAGGCCATGCACTTTTCCGAGCACGGCGGTTACCAACTGCTGCCGGCCAACCGCGACCTGACCGCGGCCGAAGTGGTGTTGCTGGAAATGCAGATGAAGGAAAGCCGCCTGCGTACCGCGCTGGCGCCTATCCGCGAAAGCTACGACTACATCCTGATCGACTGCCCGCCGTCGCTGTCCATGCTGACCCTCAATGCCCTGGTGGCGTCCGATGGGGTGATCATCCCCATGCAGTGCGAGTACTTCGCCCTGGAAGGTTTGAGCGACCTTGTGGATAACATCAAGCGCATTGCCGAGCTGCTGAATCCGGAACTGAAGATCGAAGGCTTGCTGCGCACCATGTATGACCCACGCCTGAGCCTGATCAACGATGTTTCCGCGCAGCTCAAGGAACACTTCGGCGACCAGCTGTACGACACCGTGATTCCACGCAACATCCGCCTGGCCGAGGCCCCAAGCTTCGGCATGCCGGCGCTCGCCTACGACAAACAATCGCGTGGCGCTCTGGCCTACCTGGCCCTGGCGGGCGAGATGGTTCGCCGCCAGCGTCGCCAAACTCGCGCTGAAAAAGCTTAAGGAATCCACATGGCCGTGAAGAAACGAGGTCTCGGACGTGGACTGGATGCCCTGCTAAGCGGGCCCACCGTCAGCGCGCTGGAAGAACAGGCCGTACAGGTCGACCAGAGAGAATTGCAGCACCTGCCCCTGGACGTGATCCAGCGCGGCAAATACCAGCCACGCCGGGACATGGACCCACAGGCGCTGGAAGAGCTCGCCCATTCGATCAAGAACCAAGGCGTGATGCAGCCGATAGTGGTCCGCCCCATCGGCAACAACCGCTTCGAGATCATTGCCGGTGAGCGCCGCTGGCGCGCCAGCCAGCAGGCCGGCATGGACACCATCCCGGCCATGGTCCGCGATGTACCCGACGAGGCGGCCATTGCCATGGCCCTGATCGAGAACATCCAGCGCGAAGACCTGAACCCGGTGGAGGAAGCCATCGCGCTTCAGCGCCTTCAGCAGGAATTCCAACTTACCCAGCAACAGGTGGCTGACGCCGTGGGCAAGTCGCGGGTGACCGTGGCCAACCTGCTGCGCCTGATCTCGTTGCCGGAAGTGATCAAGACCATGCTGTCCCACGGCGACCTGGAGATGGGCCACGCCCGTGCTTTGCTCGGTTTGCCCGATGAACAACAGGTCGAAGGGGCGCGACATGTTGTCGCACGTGGTTTGACCGTGCGCCAAACTGAGGCGCTGGTTCGCCAGTGGCTCAGCGGCAAGCCTGAACCGGTGGAAGCGGCCAAGCCCGATCCGGACATCACCCGCCTTGAGCAGCGCCTGGCAGAGCGTCTAGGCTCTGATGTGCAGATACGCCACGGGCAAAAGGGCAAGGGTCAGTTGGTGATCCGTTACAACTCCCTGGATGAGCTCCAAGGTGTGCTCGCCCACATTCGCTGAAACAATCCTTCTGTAGCGCGCAGTCGGAAATCACTACCCGGCAGTTGAATAGGGGCTGAACCGCCCCTATACTCTGCGCGCATTTTGTCGGCACAAATTATGCCAAGTCATTGATTTTGGCGCGCCGACTCACGAGGAGCAATTGTGATGGAAACCCGCACGCCAAACCGCCTGCCCTTCCATCGCTTGGCGGTATTTCCGGTATTGCTGGCTCAATGTGTCGTGTTTCTGTTGGCAGCCTTGGCGTTGTGGCAGTGGCGCGGGGCAGTCAGCGGGTATTCGGGCCTCCTTGGAGGGCTGATTGCCTGGTTGCCGAATTTGTATTTTGCTCACAAGGCTTTCCGGTTTACCGGAGCCCGAGCCGCGCAAGCCATCGTCCGGTCGTTCTACGCCGGCGAGGCAGGCAAATTGATTTTGACGGCAGTGCTGTTCGCATTGACGTTTGCAGGAGTGAAACCATTGGCGCCGTTGGCAGTATTCGGTGTCTTCGTGCTGACCCAGCTGGTCAGCTGGTTCGCACCCCTGCTGATGAAAACAAGACTTTCGAGACCTTAGGGCGTTTGAGGCAACCATGGCAGCAGAAACCGCTTCGGGCTATATCCAGCACCACTTGCAGAACTTGACCTTCGGTCAACTACCAGATGGCGGCTGGGGCTTTGCCCACTCCGCAGCACAAGCCAAGGAAATGGGCTTTTGGGCTTTCCACGTCGATACCCTCGGCTGGTCCGTTGCCCTGGGTCTGATTTTCGTCCTGATTTTCCGCATGGCGGCTAAAAAGGCGACTTCCGGCCAACCTGGCGCCCTGCAGAACTTCGTAGAAGTGCTGGTAGAGTTCGTCGACGGCAGCGTCAAGGACAGCTTCCACGGCCGCAGCGCCGTGATCGCTCCCCTGGCCCTGACCATCTTCGCCTGGGTGTTCCTGATGAACGCCATCGACCTGATCCCGGTCGACTGGATCCCTCATCTGGCCGCCGCCATCACTGGCGATCACGAGATTCCGTTCCGTGCAGTGTCCACCACTGACCCGAACGCTACCCTGGGCATGGCGCTGTCGGTGTTCGCACTGATCATTTTCTACAGCATCAAGATCAAGGGTATCGGCGGCTTCCTGGGCGAACTGACCCTGCACCCGTTCAGCAGCAAGAACATGCTGGTTCAGATCATCCTGATCCCGGTCAACTTCCTGCTGGAATTCGTGACCCTGATCGCCAAGCCAATTTCTCTGGCCCTGCGACTGTTCGGCAACATGTACGCCGGCGAGCTGGTGTTCATCCTGATCGCCGTGATGTTCGGCAGCGGTCTGCTGTGGCTGAGCGGTCTGGGCGTTGTACTGCAGTGGGCGTGGGCTGTGTTCCACATCCTGATCATCACCCTGCAGGCCTTTATCTTCATGATGCTGACCATCGTCTACCTGTCGATGGCGCACGAAGAGAACCATTAAGACTCGCCTTGCGTGTCTGATGACCCTTCCACCCCGGTGGGAGGGTGCCCTTGGGGGGAGTCTGCCGGGGCTGCTGCAAAAACGATTTGTTTTACCGCTTTAATCTAAAAAACCTAACCAATACGACGTAAAAGTCGGGAGGAAAGATGGAAACTGTAGTTGGTCTAACCGCTATCGCTGTTGCTCTGCTGATCGGCCTGGGCGCACTGGGTACTGCTATCGGCTTCGGCCTGCTGGGCGGCAAATTCCTGGAAGGCGCTGCTCGCCAGCCAGAAATGGTTCCAATGCTGCAAGTTAAAATGTTCATCGTTGCCGGTCTGCTCGACGCCGTCACCATGATCGGTGTTGGTATCGCTCTGTTCTTCACCTTCGCGAACCCCTTCGTTGGTCAACTCGCTGGCTAATCTCTCGAACCTTCGAGTTGATTGGTGTGATGGAACAAGAACGAGCGAGGTGTTGGCGTGAACATTAATGCAACCCTGATTGGCCAGTCCGTTGCGTTCTTCATTTTTGTACTGTTTTGCATGAAGTTCGTGTGGCCTCCGGTCATCGCGGCTTTGCAAGAACGTCAGAAGAAGATCGCGGATGGTTTGGACGCTGCACAACGAGCAGCTCGCGACCTGGAGTTGGCCCAAGATAAAGCGGGTCAGCAACTGCGTGATGCTAAAGCTCAAGCAGCCGAAATCATTGAGCAAGCCAAGAAACGCGGCGCTCAGATCGTCGACGAGGCCCGTGAACAGGCCCGTGTCGAAGCTGATCGCGTGAAGGCTCAGGCTCAAGCCGAGATCGAGCAGGAACTGAACGGTGTCAAAGACGCGCTGCGTGCCCAAGTGGGTGCTCTGGCCGTAGGCGGTGCCGAGAAGATCCTGGGCGCCACAATCGATCAAAACGCGCACGCGGAGCTGGTTAACAAACTGGCTGCAGAAATCTAAGCGAGGGCGATCATGGCAGAACTGACCACGTTGGCCCGACCTTACGCTAAGGCAGCCTTCGAGCATGCCCAGGCCCACCAGCAACTGGCCAATTGGTCAGCCATGCTCGGCCTGGCTGCTGCGGTGTCGGAAGACGACACCATGCAGCGCCTGCTCAAGGCCCCGCGACTGACGAGCGCACAAAAGGCCGCCACTTTCATTGAAGTGTGCGGTGAAAAGTTTGATAGCCAGGCACAGAATTTCATTCATGTTGTCGCGGAAAACGACCGTCTCCTGCTGTTGCCGGAGATCGCCGCTCAGTTCGACCTGTACAAGGCCGAGCTCGAGAAATCCGTAGACGTGGAAGTAACCAGTGCTTTTGCATTGAACGACGAACAGCAAGACAAACTCGCCAAGGTTCTCAGTGCACGGCTTGGCCGCGAAGTGCGACTGCACGCCGCGCTTGACGCATCCCTGATTGGGGGCGTCGTCATTCGCGCTGGCGACCTGGTAATCGATGGTTCAGTGCGTGGCAAACTCGCGCAGCTGGCCGAAGCATTGAAATCTTGAGTTTGAAGGGGCAGCAGAGCAATGCAGCAACTCAATCCTTCCGAAATAAGTGAAATTATCAAGGGCCGCATCGACAAGCTCGATGTGACCTCTCAAGCCCGTAACGAAGGCACTGTCGTCAGCGTATCTGACGGCATCGTGCGGATTCACGGTCTGGCCGACGTCATGTACGGCGAGATGATCGAGTTTCCGGGCGGCGTCTTCGGCATGGCCCTCAACCTGGAGCAGGACTCCGTAGGTGCCGTTATTCTCGGTGCTTACCAGTCCCTGGCCGAAGGCATGAGCGCCAAGTGCACTGGCCGCGTCCTGCAGGTTCCGGTTGGTAAGGAACTGCTGGGTCGCGTCGTCGACGCACTGGGTAACCCTGTTGACGGTAAAGGTCCTCTGGGCCACACCGAGACTGACGCGGTCGAGAAAGTCGCACCAGGCGTGATCTGGCGTAAATCGGTAGACCAGCCTGTACAGACTGGCTACAAGTCGGTTGACGCCATGATCCCTGTCGGCCGTGGCCAGCGTGAGCTGATCATCGGCGACCGTCAGATCGGCAAGACCGCCATGGCGATCGACGCGATCATCAACCAGAAAAACAGCGGCATCTTCTGTGTGTACGTTGCCATTGGTCAGAAGCAATCGACCATTGCCAACATCGTACGCAAGCTGGAAGAAAACGGCGCCATGGCTAACACCATCGTCGTAGCTGCCAGTGCCTCCGAATCGGCTGCCCTGCAATACCTGGCTCCGTACTCCGGCTGCACCATGGGTGAATTCTTCCGCGACCGCGGTGAAGACGCGCTGATCGTTTATGACGATCTGTCCAAGCAAGCAGTGGCTTACCGCCAGATTTCCCTGCTGCTGCGCCGTCCACCAGGCCGCGAAGCCTACCCAGGTGACGTGTTCTATCTCCACAGCCGTCTGCTGGAGCGTGCATCGCGCGTTTCCGAAGAGTACGTAGAGAAGTTCACCAACGGTGCAGTGACTGGCAAGACCGGTTCCCTGACCGCACTGCCGATCATCGAAACCCAGGCTGGCGACGTTTCCGCGTTCGTTCCGACCAACGTGATTTCCATCACCGACGGTCAGATCTTCCTGGAATCGGCCATGTTCAACTCGGGCATCCGCCCTGCAGTGAACGCCGGTGTCTCGGTATCCCGTGTGGGCGGTGCCGCTCAGACCAAGATCATCAAGAAGCTGTCCGGTGGCATCCGTACCGCTCTGGCTCAGTACCGTGAACTGGCGGCATTCGCCCAGTTCGCTTCTGACCTGGACGAAGCCACCCGCAAGCAACTGGAGCACGGTCAGCGCGTTACCGAGCTGATGAAGCAGAAGCAATACGCTCCAATGTCCATCGCGGACATGGCGCTGTCGCTGTACGCCGCTGAGCGTGGTTTCCTGACTGACGTGGAAATCGCCAAGGTTGGTAGCTTCGAGCAGGCCCTGATTGCTTACTTCAACCGCGATCACGCCGATTTGATGGCGAAGATCAACGTGAAGGGTGACTTCAATGACGAAATCGACGCTGGCATCAAAGCCGGTATCGAGAAGTTCAAGGCCACCCAAACCTGGTAAGCCGCAGCGGGAGCCGCGAGGCTCCCGCTTGCTAACCTGATAGGTGTTACATGGCAGGCGCAAAAGAGATTCGCAGTAAGATTGCGAGCATCAAAAGCACGCAAAAAATTACCAGCGCCATGGAAAAAGTGGCGGTCAGCAAAATGCGCAAGGCTCAAATGCGCATGGCAGCCAGCCGTCCCTACGCGGAGCATATCCGCCAGGTAATTGGGCATCTGGCCAACGCCAACCCGGAATACCGCCACCCGTTCATGATCGAGCGCGCTGTAAAGCGTGTCGGTTACATCGTGGTGAGCAGTGACCGTGGTCTGTGCGGCGGCTTGAATACCAACCTGTTCAAGGCCCTGGTCAAGGACATGGCGGTAAACCGCGAACACGGCGTCGAGATCGATCTGTGCGTAGTTGGTACCAAGGGCGCGGTCTTTTTCCGCATCTACGGTGGCAATGTCGTAGCAGCGATCAGCCACCTGGGCGAAGAGCCATCGATCAATGATCTGATCGGCAGCGTCAAGGTGATGCTGGATGCCTACCTGGATGGCCGTATTGATCGCCTGTCCGTGGTGTCCAACAAGTTCGTGAATACCATGACGCAAAAGCCAACGGTCGAGCAGTTGATTCCGTTGGTCGCAACCCCGGATCAAGAGTTCAAGCACCACTGGGACTACCTCTACGAACCCGACGCCAAGGAGCTGCTGGACGGCTTGATGGTTCGCTACGTGGAGTCGCAGGTCTACCAGGCGGTGGTTGAGAACAACGCGGCTGAACAAGCTGCGCGGATGATCGCGATGAAGAACGCCACCGACAACGCCGGCGACCTGATCAGCGAATTGCAGCTGGTCTACAACAAGGCGCGTCAGGCTGCGATCACCCAAGAGATCTCGGAAATCGTCGGCGGCGCTGCCGCGGTTTAACGGTTCAAATATTCAGAGGATCCTGCTATGAGTAGCGGACGTATCGTTCAAATCATCGGCGCCGTCATCGACGTGGAATTTCCACGTGACAGCGTACCGAGCATCTATAGCGCGCTGAATGTTCAAGGCGCGCCAACCACTCTGGAAGTTCAGCAGCAGCTGGGCGACGGTGTGGTTCGTACCATCGCAATGGGTTCCACCGAAGGCCTGAAACGTGGCCTGGAAGTGATCGACACCAAGGGTCCTATCTCGGTCCCCGTTGGTAAAGCTACCCTGGGCCGTATCATGGACGTCCTGGGCAACCCGATCGACGAAGCTGGCCCGATTGGTGAAGAAGAGCGTCGTGGTATCCACCAACCCGCTCCTTCGTTCGCCGAGCAAGCGGGTGGTAACGATCTGCTGGAAACTGGCATCAAGGTTATCGACCTGGTCTGCCCGTTCGCCAAAGGCGGTAAAGTTGGTCTGTTCGGTGGTGCCGGCGTAGGCAAGACCGTAAACATGATGGAACTGATCCGTAACATCGCGATGGAACACAGCGGTTACTCCGTGTTCGCCGGTGTGGGTGAACGTACTCGTGAAGGTAACGACTTCTATCACGAGATGAAGGACTCCAACGTACTGGACAAGGTTGCCCTGGTATACGGCCAGATGAACGAGCCGCCGGGTAACCGTCTGCGCGTTGCACTGACCGGCCTGACCATGGCCGAGAAGTTCCGTGACGAAGGTAACGACGTTCTGCTGTTCGTCGACAACATCTACCGTTACACCCTGGCCGGTACCGAAGTTTCGGCACTGCTGGGTCGTATGCCATCGGCCGTAGGTTACCAGCCGACCCTGGCTGAAGAGATGGGTACTCTGCAAGAGCGCATCACTTCGACCAAGGCCGGTTCGATCACCTCGGTACAAGCCGTATACGTACCTGCGGATGACTTGACTGACCCGTCGCCAGCCACCACGTTCGCCCACTTGGACGCCACCGTCGTACTGTCCCGTGACATCGCCTCCCTGGGTATCTACCCAGCGGTCGATCCACTGGACTCGACTTCGCGCCAGCTGGACCCACTGGTCATCGGCCAGGAACACTACGACACCGCTCGTGGCGTTCAGTACGTGCTGCAGCGTTACAAAGAGCTGAAAGACATCATCGCGATCCTGGGTATGGACGAGCTGTCGGAATCCGACAAGCAACTCGTTACCCGCGCTCGTAAGATTCAGCGCTTCCTGTCGCAGCCGTTCTTCGTGGCTGAAGTCTTCACTGGTGCCTCGGGTAAATACGTTTCCCTGAAAGACACCATTGCTGGCTTCAAAGGCATCCTCAACGGTGACTACGACCACCTGCCAGAACAAGCGTTCTACATGGTCGGCGGCATCGAAGAAGCGATCGAGAAAGCCAAGAAACTGTAATCCTGGCGCCCGGCAACGGGCGCTAATCAGGTTGAGGCAAGCAGATGGCTATGACAGTCCATTGCGATATCGTCAGCGCGGAAGGGGAAATCTTCTCCGGCCTGGTCGAGATGGTGATTGCACACGGTGAACTGGGTGACCTGGGCGTTGCCCTGGGCCACGCACCGTTGCTCACTAATCTGAAGCCAGGTCCTATCCGCTTGATCAAGCAGGGTGGAGACGAGGAGGTGTTCTACATCTCCGGTGGTTTCCTCGAGGTTCAGCCCAACATGGTGAAGGTTTTGGCCGACACCGTGCAGCGCGCTGCCGACCTGGATGAAGCCTCCGCTCAGCAAGCCGTCAAGGCTGCCGAGAAGGCCCTGAACGAGCAAGGCGCGGACTTCGACTACGGCGCTGCAGCTGCACGCCTGGCCGAGGCCACTGCGCAGCTGCGTACCGTGCAGCAGATCCGCAAGAAGTTCGGCAAATAAGCTGCAACTTCTGAGCGATTGAGAAAAAGGGTAGCCTCGGCTACCCTTTTTCTTTTTCCGCTTTTCATCTTTCGGTCGCACTCGCCGACCAGCCCGGATTGGTAGCCACTCAATGTCTCTCGATATCGTCATTCTTGCCGCAGGCCAGGGCACCCGCATGCGCTCTGCCATCCCCAAGGTGCTGCACCCGGTGGCGGGCAACTCCATGCTCGGTCATGTTATCCACAGCGCACGGCAACTCGCCCCCCAGGGCATTCACGTGGTCGTTGGCCACGGTGCAGAACTGGTGCGTGAACGGCTGGCCGCGGCGGACCTGAACTTTGTCCTGCAGGACCAGCAACTGGGCACTGGCCACGCCGTGGCCCAGGCCGTGCCGGCCATCACCGCCGAGACGGTGCTGATCCTCTACGGTGACGTGCCGCTGATCGAAGTGGAAACCCTGCATCGCCTGCTGGCACTGGTAACCCCGGAACAACTGGGGTTGTTGACCGTGAACCTGGCCGATCCTGCAGGTTACGGCCGCATCGTGCGTGATGCGGCCGGCAAGGTCAGCGCTATCGTCGAGCACAAGGACGCCAGCGATGCCCAGCGCGCCATCAAGGAAGGCAACACCGGTATCCTGGCAGTACCGAGCAAGCGCCTGGCCGAGTGGCTGGGACGCCTGTCCAACAACAACGCCCAGGGCGAGTACTACCTCACCGACGTAATTGCCATGGCAGTGGGCGATGGCCTGGTAGTGGCCACCGAGCAACCGCTGGACGCCATGGAAGTGCAGGGCGCCAACGATCGTCGCCAACTGTCCGAACTGGAGCGTCACTACCAACTGCGCGAAGCCCGCCGACTCATGGCTCAGGGCGTGACCCTGCGCGACCCGGCGCGTTTCGACGTGCGCGGCGAAGTGACCGTGGGTCGCGACGTGCTGATCGACGTCAACGTCATTCTCGAGGGCAAGGTGGTCATCGAGGACGACGTGGTCATCGGGCCGAACTGCTACATCAAGGACAGTACGCTGCGCAAAGGCGTGGTGCTCAAGGCCAATACCCACTTGGAAGGCGCCGTGATGGGCGAGGGCAGCGACGCCGGCCCGTTCGCGCGCCTGCGCCCGGGTACCGTGATGGACCAGGGCGCCCATGTGGGTAACTTTGTAGAATTGAAGAACGCCCATATGGGCGAGGGCGCCAAGGCTGGCCACCTGGCCTACCTGGGCGATGCCGACATTGGTGCACGCAGCAACATTGGTGCGGGCGTGATCACCTGCAACTACGACGGTGCCAACAAGTGGCGCACCGTCATTGGCGAGGATGCGTTCATCGGCACCAACAACTCTTTGGTGGCGCCTGTGGATATCAAGGCTGGTGCCACCACTGCGGCGGGTTCGACCATTACCCAGGATGTAGCGGAAGCTCAACTCGCGGTAGGGCGTGCGCGCCAACGCAATATTGATGGCTGGAAGCGGCCGGTGAAAATCAAGAAAGGCTGAGTTATCCACAGCCGGGCTGGGCGTTCGCTTGGTGAGGCGTGGGGGCAGGTGCCGCTTGAGCTTTAAACGGTGCCTGTTTCTCACGCCGATCTTGGATGGTGAGTGGATATCCGGGGAATGTGGATAAGCTTGGCCCAAAGGTTGGAGGTTAACGCAATTCGATGACTATGAAGGTAATCACCATCCAGGTGCAGGTGACTATGTATATCGTCAGTTTTATCTTCAATAGGCGTTTCAGGGAAGGAGGAAAATTTTGAAGATCGACTGGAAACTGTCCAGCGTGCCCGCCACAAGCTTGCCATGACTACCCATGAAGGAAACGCCCCCCACAATCCGGTAGGTGCCGCCGTTCGCACCGCAAGACGCCCGGTCACCTTCACGGGCATGCAGCAGGCCAAACATGTTAATCCGGTCGTCACCGTCCAGCACCTCACCACCACAACTGGTCTTGTCACCGCGGCCAATGAAATATCCATCACTCATTGTGTTCCTCTTTTCCTTTGACGTTGGCCACGGTCCAGGAACCAGCCAACTGCTCCCCTGTAAAAGGCCCCGCTGGTGTACAAGAATGGTATTGGATCATTCTCTTCCACCATGGCGGGACGGCGGTAATAGGCAGGGTGTCTACGGTAGACCCGTCCTCACCAACCGTAAGTAGGACGTTTCCCAAGTTCGCTGCACGGGGAGGAGATTTTTGGGTCGAGTTGGGTCATGCCGCCAACGGCAGCGGCTCTCTGCTTTGTGGATAACTCAAGATGAACCACCCGCTGTCAGCCTGAACCACTGTTCACTTGACGAAAACCCGCCGATAGGTTTTGATTGCTTCCGTTATCTTTCGAATCGAAACTTAAAAGTCGCCATGTCGAAACGCAACACGCCCCAGCGCCGCCACAACATTCTTGCCTTGCTCAATGAACAGGGCGAGGTGAGCGTCGACGCCTTGGCCCGTCGCTTCGAAACTTCCGAAGTCACCATTCGCAAGGACCTTGCCGCCCTGGAAACCAATGGGTTGCTGTTGCGCCGCTACGGTGGGGCAGTGCCGGTGCCGCAGGAAATGATGAGCGAGAGTGCCCAAAGTGTTTCTATCCACAAGCAGGCTATCGCCCGCGCGGCTGTGGACAAGATTCGCGAGCATGCGCGCATCATCATCGACAGCGGCAGCACCACCGCCGCCATGATCCCCGAGCTTGGCCACCAGCCCGGCCTGGTGGTGATGACCAACTCGTTGCACGTGGCCAATGCCCTCAGCGAACTGGAGCACGAGCCGGTGCTGTTGATGACCGGCGGCACTTGGGACCCGCACTCGGAATCCTTCCAGGGCCAGGTCGCCGAGCAGGTGCTGCGTTCCTACGATTTCGACCAGCTGTTCATCGGCGCCGACGGCATCGACCTGGAGCGTGGCACCACCACCTTCAATGAACTGCTTGGCTTGAGCCGGGTAATGGCGGACGTCGCCCGTGAAGTGATCGTGATGGTGGAGTCCGACAAGGTAGGCCGCAAGATCCCCAACCTGGAACTGCCCTGGAGCAGTGTCCACACCCTTATTACCGATGATCGCCTGCCATCAGAGGCACGCGAACAGATTCAGGCCCGCGGTATCAACCTCATCTGCGCCGCCGCAAGCTAGGAGAACAACCCATGTGTGGAATCGTTGGCGCCATCGCCGAGCGTAATATCACCGCCATCCTGCTCGAAGGCCTGAAGCGCCTTGAGTACCGTGGCTACGACAGTGCCGGCGTGGCCCTGTTCACCAACACCGGTTCGCTGCAGCGCCGCCGCCGCGTGGGCAAGGTCAGCGAGCTGGAAAAAGCCCTGACTGCCGACCCGCTGGCCGGCCAACTGGGTATTGCCCACGTTCGCTGGGCTACCCACGGCGCGCCGACCGAAGCCAACGCGCACCCGCATTTCTCGGGTGAAGAAGTGGCGGTGGTGCACAACGGCATCATCGAAAACCACGAAGTGCTGCGCGACCGCCTGAAAGGCCTGGGCTATGTGTTCACCTCCGACACCGATACCGAAGTCATCGCCCACCTGTTGCACCACCACCTCAAGACCATCCCGGACCTGGCCGACGCCCTCAAGGCCACGGTCAAGGAACTGCATGGCGCCTACGGCTTGTCGGCGATCAGCGCGAAACAGCCAGACCGCCTGGTGGCAGCCCGCAGCGGCAGCCCGCTGGTGATCGGCCTGGGCCTGGGCGAGAACTTCCTGGCCTCCGACCAACTGGCCCTGCGTCAGGTCACCGACCGCTTCATGTACCTGGAAGAAGGTGACATCGCCGAGATCACTCGCGAGAGCGTGCGCATCTGGAACAGCGAAGGCCAGCAGGTCCAGCGCGAGACCGTGCAATACCACGAAGGCGCCGAAGCCGCCGACAAGGGCGAGTTCCGCCACTTCATGCTCAAGGAAATCCATGAGCAGCCCAAGGTAGTACAGCGCACCCTGGAGGGCCGTCTGGGCCAGGCCCAGGTATTGGTTCAGGCGTTCGGGCCACAAGCGGCCGAGTTGTTCGCCAAAGTGCGTAACGTACAGATCGTAGCCTGCGGTACCAGCTACCACGCCGGCATGGTTGCCCGGTACTGGCTCGAAGGCCTGGCCGGCATCCCTTGCCAGGTGGAAGTGGCCAGCGAGTTCCGCTACCGCCGCGTGGTGGTCCAGCCGGACACCCTGTTTGTCTCCATCTCCCAGTCGGGCGAAACCGCCGACACCCTGGCAGCGCTGCGCAACGCCAAGGAGCTGGGCTTCCTCGGCAGCCTGGCGATTTGCAACGTGGGTATCAGCTCGCTGGTGCGTGAGTCCGACCTGACCCTGCTGACCCAGGCCGGTCCGGAAATCGGCGTGGCGTCGACCAAGGCCTTCACCACTCAGTTGGTTGCCCTGATGCTGCTGACCCTGTCCCTGGGCCAGGTGCGTGGCACCTTGGAAGCCGGTGTCGAAGCCGAGCTGGTGGAAGAGCTGCGCCGCCTGCCGACTCGCCTGGGCGAAGCCCTGGCCATGGACAGCACCGTGGAACAAGTGGCCGAGTTGTTCGCCGAGAAGCACCACACCCTGTTCCTGGGCCGTGGCGCGCAGTTCCCGGTAGCGATGGAAGGAGCATTGAAGCTCAAGGAGATTTCCTACATCCACGCCGAAGCCTACCCGGCTGGCGAGCTCAAGCACGGCCCGTTGGCGCTGGTGGACAAGGACATGCCGATCGTCACCGTGGCACCAAACAACGAGCTGCTGGAAAAGCTCAAGTCCAACCTGCAGGAAGTCCGCGCCCGCGGTGGCGAGCTGATCGTGTTCGCCGACGCCCAGGCCGAATTCCGCGACGCCCCGGGCACCCACGTGATTGCCATGCCGCACATCCTGGATGCGCTGGCGCCGATCCTCTACACCATTCCGCTGCAGTTGCTGTCGTACTACGTGGCGGTGTTGAAGGGGACTGATGTGGATCAGCCGCGTAACTTGGCGAAGTCCGTTACTGTGGAGTAAGTAGCCGTCTTAGCGTAGCCGGGGTGATCGTGAAGATTAAAGTCTGTCTCTAAATATTAAAAACGGTCTCGCTTGGAGCCGTTAGGGCCTCCAAGCGGTCTGCGTCATCTCGGCTCTCCGGGCCTTGAAGAAGTCCTAGGTGCTCCCCTATGCTCTTAACCATCCAACCGCACGAATGCCTACGCTCATTTTTAGAAAGGCATTTCTTTCTGGACCCTGAATCACCGGAATCAATCAGGTTCAGAAAAATCTCCACGTACGATATGCGGGGATCCAGTATTCAACTCATCGCAGAGGTACTGGGAAGGGGCGACACGTACGGTTTCAATCGTCTGCTCCACGATCACACAAGCTATTCCCAAGTGGCGGTTTTCCCGGGCTCAAATCAAAAAAGCTACGCCCGATCGGATTATCAGTCACGTGGAGTGCGGTTCATAACGGAGCATCAACTTCCAGGAATCTGTGTTCAATGTGTGAAAGACGATATCGTCCAGCTTGGCTTCCCCTATTGGAGGCGTGATCATAGATACGTAAAAGTATGTTCGAAGCACAACACACTTCTACTAAGAAAATGCCCTATATGTGCTAAGGACATCAATATTCACGGCTATGCATATGGTCATGATCTGCTATGGAAAGGATGTGGCGGACGCTATATTCACCAGTGTGAATCCAAGATAAATTATGATGGATGGCAGCTAGTACTTTCCGAGATATTCACTGAGATTGGCGAGTCGAAGCTCACAGTTGATCTGGAATTTGTTACAGAACATATTGCTGCTGAAATTAACAGACAGTCAGACTGTGGGCTAATTTCAGAGACCAAAAAAAATGCACTCAAGCACCGGCTTGATATGTCCAAGAGAATAGCCGAAACAGGCAACAATTACCGACCCGATCTCAAGTATAGCGAGTACATCATTTATGTCATTGCAATTGTGTATGGCAGCTTTGCAAGCTTGCTTGATAGTGTGCTTGCGGTAGGCGGTCCGGTGCGAAATGTAAATGACCTTATGCATGTTAAATATTAAGCGCTTACTAAATCTTATCTTTGTCATCAAAAAAATCGCTGAACGCATTCATCAAATCATCATTTGTTGGCTTTGCTAAAGACGGGCGCTTAGAGCGCTTTGCGGCTCGATCCTTCAAATCTGTACCCACCTTAAGACTTTTGTACGCTTCTCGCTCGGGAGCCGTCAGCGCACCCTCGAATGCCGCACGAGCGACTCGGTTATCCCGCTCCTTCCGCATGAATTGCACTACATTGGACCGCATGGGCGTGCCGAAGGGACATACAAGATCTTCTCGCTTCGATTTTTTTTGAATTGCAATGCGCTCTAGCTCTTCAACGTCTATCCGGTTTGCATAGTAAGCGCTTGAGATATACGCTTGATGGACATCTTCGATCTCAATCCATGTGCGATTAGAAGTGCGGGCTTGAATGTAAGACTGTTTAATGAGGTGCCCTTCCATGGACCCAGTGACTCGAGAGCTGTGAACATCCATACGTGGGGGACCGCCACGAAAATCATCGCTGCAGGCAGCCGTGAGCTTTGGAGCAAAGGAAAATTGGTCGAGCAGAAACTTCCGTTACGACTGTGGGATATTCGGGCCATCCGCGTAACGCATTAAAATGCAAAAGGAACTCGGGATCTAGCTGTCTTCGATCTGGCCATCGACAGTCAGCTTCGTGCTTGCGATTTAACAAAGCTACAGGTGCGCGACGTCACCCACGGCGAGCACGTCTCACCACGAGCCATGGTGATGCAGCAAAAAACTATTACAGACAAGCAACGTTGTCGGTTTCTTTAATCGTGCCAACGTTGTTCTCAATAAGCGTCAACGTCACACCCCCACCACGGCTACTTCTCTCAACTAGGTCATAGCTTTTATTGGCTTGAAAATACTTGTAACTGAGCTTCGCAAGGCAAGTACGATGGCTTTCTTGATAGCCCTTTTTGACGATTCCTATTTCCATTGTGTGTTCCCCAGCACTTATGACAAAGTGCCCAAAATTCTCAGAAGGCACTTCATCTAGACGTCTGGCGATCATTTCATCCCCTGGCTGTGCTTTTAGGGTTACCTTGGATTGCCCAGCAGCCAGAGGTACAGGATTAGTTGTGCAGGCTGCCAGGCTCAGAAGAAAGACTGAGGTGCAGACAATCTTTATGGCGTTCATAATTTGTCCAATTAATATTTTTCAGGTTTAAGATCTTACGATCCTAGTTATTTGCTTGCCGTAGAATCTCGTCGGAGAATGCAGCATAGCCTTGTAGCGTTAGGGACGTTCTTGTAATAGCGCTTAGAATAGATAATGATAAATTCATAGTCTTTTCTTCAACCAATGTCGTCGCCCGCCGCTACGAGCATGGGAGCATGATCCTCACTAGAGTCATCCCGTTTACCTACCACCGCAGTGGTAAAGCGTTCCGTTCACACAGGGTTCAAGAATTTGGTTTGAAGCAAGTAAAGCAGAGACTGGTACCGGCCTCGATCAGCAGATTCACGAGCTGCGTCACTTCCTGGCTACAGAGATGAGCGTTCATTTGAGATTCGCTCTCCCAATATCCACAGATGATCCAGGTTGTTGCGCCTGTAGCTGCTGCGTTTAGCGCATAGCCAAGGCACCCGGGTGCACCCTTTAAGCGCTCGACGTGTGCCTGTAACACGCCTTGGAATCCAGCATCTAGTACGTCAAAGCTGCGTATTTCAAGAGTATTCACCGAGTCGATGGTCATCATGAGATCCTGCGGGCAAGAGCCATTATTTTAAATCTTTACCCGCATCATCTCTATGTGGCTAGACCCTCATGCCCATGTGAGGAATGCTCAATAATCACAAGTGCGCGATAGAGACAGTACTTAGTATCGGGGTGCTGAAGCCCCTTAATTTTTGCGTACCAATTCCATCTTCACCTGCACAGGCCCTTTTTTACGCAATATGTCCATTCCTGAAAGGAGTGTGCCGAGCTTCACTAAGCCTATCGAGTAAGTGAAGTCTTTATGGAAAATCGCAAAATTTCCCCAAGGCGCGTAGTAGGCCATGTCGCCTTCACGAGGCGTATAACCGTCTGGCGCATCTTGGATAATCAGTTTTCGCGGTAGGTACGAGATCTTCTCGGTCGAGGCGTAGTCTTCCAATGTCGCCTCCAACGGCAGCATTGAAGCGAAATCCCGCGATGATTTGTTGTCGTCGAGTTTAAATTCTATCGTTCCCTGCGGCGCCCTCATCGCGACGTACAGAGCCCCCTTGGTCGCTGTCGATAGTTCACTAGCGCCGGCGGCATTCCTATTTTGTTCGCTATGCGCTTCATTGCTGGCTATCAAGCTAGCCGTTAGGCCTGACGCAAGCGCCCAATCCTCCGCGCTTTTAGCGGCACCGCGCGAGGCATCGTTTTGTCTGGACATGATATTCATCCTGCTTGGTCGGGGCACCGGTCAACCGGCGTATTTTGTTGGCTGGCGACCGTGTTGTTGTGTGCTTTTGGAAAGGCGTGTGTGGAAGAGAAATAGGCCGCGCATAACGCCATTGAAATGAGAACCAGGAGCACCCATGGAAAAGCAGCTACGCCCAGCGAATGCAATATGATTCCGCCAAGCACACCGCCTCCGGCAATAGCGGTGTTCCACACCACGACGCTGATGGATTGGGCCACGTCCGCGGCCGGTCCGGCTGCCTTTGCTAATGCAGTTTGGAGCAGGGTCGCAGCACCGCCGAAAGTAAGTCCCCATAGCACCACTGCGGCGTAAATAATCGAAGGCGTGCTCCGAGCGAGGCCGAGCATGATCGAGACAGCCAGGAAGCCGATCAGGCAGACAAGCACCGCAACGCGCAAATGGTTGTCGACCACTCGGCTGATCGCCCAGATACCTATCAGTGCTGATGCGCCGAAGCCGAATAGAATTTTGTCAACTCGGCCCGACAAGTCAGAGGCCGAGACAAAGGGAGCGATGTAGGTGTAGAGGATATTATGAGCCAGCATCCATGCGAGGATGACGCCCATGATTGGCTTCACCCCCGGCTTGCTGAGTGCGTCCAATACCCCCATCCGCTTGCCACTGGAATGCCCGGGATAGTTGGGTACTTTGAGTAACGACCAAACGATTAGCGCTACTGAAAGGCCGGAGAGGGTACCGAAAGTCGCGCGCCAGCCAAGGTTGTTGCCCAACCAAGTACCCAAGGGAACTCCTAAAGATAGCGCTAGAGGCGTTCCTGCCATGGCAATTGCAAGCGCACGGCCCTGAAGCTCAGGCTTGACCAGTCTCCTCGCATAGCCGCCGATTAGGCTCCAGCCTAATCCAGCTGCTGCACCTGCCAAAAACCGTGCTATCAAGGTGACGATGAACGAAGGGGAAATAGCGGTAATCGAGTTGAATAACAGGAACCCTATGATTGTGGCCAATAGCACTGAGCGGCGTCTCCACCTCTGGGTTGCAATGGATAACGGAATTGCGGCAATTAGCGAGCCGGCAGCGTAAGCCGTCACCATTTGGCCAGCTTGCGATGGCGACACTTTCAGGTCCTGCACGATGCCGGGGAGCAAACCTGCCGGGAGCGTCTCTGTCACGATGCAAAGGAATCCCGTCATCGCCAGCGCTAACAACGGGGCTATGGGCAGCGATTCCGTGGATTGGTGTGTGGAGGCAGCGTGAGGTTTTATTTGAGTCGACATAGATCCTTCAAGGTTGATCAAGGCGGCGCAATCAACTCTCAATCTGCGTGTAAGGCTTGATTCCGAAACGTGTCTATTTAGAAGCCTTGGGCTTTGCAGTAGAAGGGTACTTAATGGACAGTTGAATAGTTACCCGGCTTCAGCAACATGCTGCGCTGAGGAAGGCTCAGTAATAGCGGCCAGAGCCATAGGTAGTCACTTTCCTAGTAGATTTCCATTCATGCGCAAATCGCATTTCTATGATGAGCTACGCTCACTTAAAGAGGATGATGCTCATGCGTATACTGACCAAAGGCGACGCTCAAGGCTAAACCAGGTCCAATGCCGGGAAATTTTCGGGATGATTTCTACGTAGGTAAATTGATGCAGCTCACTCGCGCTAACCTTGCCGACTTTATGTATTTCCTAGCCGTTGGCCGGCATCTGAGCTTCAGTCGTGCAGGTCTGGAGGTAGGTATCAGCGCATCCGCGTTGAGTCACGCCATCAAGGCGTTGGAGGCCAGACTTGGTGTGCGGCTGCTTAACCGGACGACACGTAACGTGACGCTTACCGCAGCTGGGCAAGAACTGCTAGAGCTGATCAATGACCCTATTGACCGAATTGACCAGGCCATGGACGTCATCAACCGCTACAGGGACGAGCCAGCAGGCCGAATACGACTGAACATTTTCAGCGATGCCGCGCTTCTCTTGTTGGCGCCTGTTCTGCCAGTGTTTGGTGAGCGCTACCCGGATATCGAAATCGATATTTCGATTTCGAACACAATGGTGGACGTTGTGGAAGGTGGGTTTGACGCAGGGATGAGATTTGGCGCGACTGTACCAGAGGGGATGATTGCGCATCGTCTTTCTCCGGACATCAGGTGGGTTGTCGCCGGCACAGCCGAGTATTTGCGTAAATGGGGTACGCCCGAGCATCCCGAGGACCTCAAGCGTCATCAATGTATGAAATTCAAGATCGGGACCGGCAAAGTCTATGACTGGGAATTCGAAAAAGACGGCGAGCGGCTGGCTGTGTCCGTTTTTGGTGGTGTCATCCTCGATGAAACCCGAATTGCGTTAGCCTTGGCTTGCGAGAGCGCAGGGTTGATATATGCCGCTGAGCCGGTACTCGCGCCGTACCTGAAAGACGGGTCGCTACAGCTGGTTCTTGAGGATTGGGCGAGCGTAAGCCCCGGGTTCCACATCTACTATTCCAGCTATCGCCAGCAACCGCTGGGACTTCGTCTTCTTATCGACATGATTCGAGAAATCGCGCCATTGGGATAGACGCCATGCTGGCGCTTGTTACTCGTCGCATCACCTTATTGCTGAGCTTCACTCATCACCGCATCACATGTACCCCAATATACGCCCCGTTATTGCGCATGTACCTTGATCTCACTAAATCCACCAAGACCAACGCTGATGACTTGTGTTCATTGAGCTATGAGGCGTCTTGAGCCGGAACAATGTGGAGGACGTAGATGCAGACCGCTGAACTTGGAATTGCCGCACCTGATCGAAATGTGTGGAGCGCCGTTGGCTCCCTCGCTATGTGTGTAGCGATGCTGATCGCGTCTGAATTCATGCCTGTCAGTTTGCTAACACCGATTGCTTCGGACCTTGGTGCTACGCAAGGCATGGCCGGGCAGGCGATCTCTGTGTCGGGATTATTCGCCGTCATCACGAGTCTTTTCATTTCGGCCATAGTCGGGCGGATAGATCGCCGCTACGTCTTGATCGGACTAACAGCGCTGATGCTGGCCTCCTTGATACTGATCGCCGAGGCCCCGAGCTTTGCCCTATTGATGATTGCCCGCGCGATCCTCGGCATCTCCATCGGCGGGTTCTGGGCGCTGGCGACCGCGACCGTTATGCGTTTAGTGCCGTCCAACGTGGTACCCAAGGCGTTGGGTATCATTTATACAGGTAATGCTATTGCGACTGCGTTCGCAGCTCCCATTGGCAGCTACTTGGGCGGCGTCATTGGCTGGAGAGGGGTGTTCTGGGGGCTGGTGCCGCTCGTGATTCTTAATCTAGCCTGGCAGTGGATCAGCCTCCCTCCCATGCCACCCAAGGCTACTACCTCAGTACGCACTTTGTTTGGCTTGCTCAAACGTCGAAATGTGGCTTTTGCAATGATCGGCGTGATGCTGACCTTCGCCGGTGCCTTTTGCGCCTTCACCTACATGCGCCCATTTTTAGAGACCTATACCCAAGCGACGACCCCGCAGTTGTCTCTATTTTTGCTTGGGTTGGGAGTCGCTGGGTTCGCTGGCACTTATGCCTCCACGGCTCTAGTCAATGACCGGCTCTATGCACTCCTACGCTATCTGCCTTTTCTCTTGGCTGCTGTAACGCTTGGGTTGCTTGTTCTCGGGCATCTCAAGCCTGGGGTGGCAGTTGCCATGATTTGCTGGGGTGGACTGAACGCAGCGATCCCTGTGGCCTGGTCAACCTGGCTCAGCAAAGGAATAGGCGATGACCCAGAGAGTGGTGGCGGGCTCCTGGTGGCGGCCATTCAGCTCTCGATCATGTCGGGTGGTGCATTGGGTGGGTTCCTGCTGGACCACGGCTCTATAGCCGCCACGTTCATAGGCGCAGCAGTCCTATTGATGCTAGGCGCACTCATCGTGGGCAACGGCAGCCGCATTCGTGGCTGAGTGCTCTTGTTGAGGTGGCAGGACGCCTGGGCTTAGTGACGTTGTAAGCCTCGGAGAGAAAGCTTTGAAAGCCATTGACTAGGTAGGCCTTTCGAAATTGGCCGCTGACCAACCTGATTAGGACGAAGCCATGAGCAGCGATGACAAGCATCGGGACGACGAACACGCCAAGCGATCTTCAGTGGCAGACGTGGTGACGCCTTCACGAAGAAGTTTCCTGAAATTCGGCGCATCCAGCGTTGCCGCAGCGACAGTTTCCACCTGGATTCCAAACGCCGTTGCCCAGGCCGGTGATTTGGCAAAAGCGATCCAAGATGACGAAGCTCCTGCAATCGGTGAGCGGCGAATCCAGCTGTTGGTTAACGGTAAAAAGCATGTTCTCAACGTACCGGTCAACGCGATCCTGCTAGATGTACTGAGAGACCGTTTGAAGCTGACTGGAACCAAGAAGGGTTGTGATCAGGGGCAATGCGGTGCTTGCACGCTATTGGTTAATGGCGTGGCCATCAATTCCTGTCTTTCGGTAGCCGTCCAGCATGATGGTGATGAGATCCTGACTGTCGAAGGTTTATCGCATGGCGACGAGCTGCACCCGATCCAGGAAGCATTTTGGGATCACGACGCCTACCAGTGCGGCTACTGCACGTCCGGCCAGATGATGAGCGCGATTGCGATCATAAATGATCCGAATGTTGGTACCGACGATGCCAGTGTCAGAGAAGCCATGAGCGGGAATATCTGTCGATGTGGCGCGTATAAAAACATCGTGTCCGCGATCCAGTCTGCTCGTTTGAAAATGGGGAGGGTCAGCTGATGCGTACATTCGACTATAGCCGTCCAGATAACGCCTTACAGGCCATTGGGCGTACGGTTAACCCGGGCAGGTCGTACCTCGCCGGCGGTACCACGCTCCTTGACCTGGTCAAGCTGGACGTCATGAAACCCACGGATGTTGTGGACATCAACCGTCTACCTCTAAAGCAGATCGAGCGCCTCAGCGATGGCAGACTTCGCATCGGCGCGTTGGTGACCAATACCCAGCTTGCGCAGCATGCCGATATTCGTCAGCACTATCTGGTTCTCTCTCAGGCACTTCTCGCTGGGGCCTCTACGCAACTGCGCAACAAGGCAACTACTGCTGGAAACCTGATGCAACGCGTGCGGTGCAATTACTTCAGGGATGGTATTTCCCCTTGCAATAAGCGCACTCCGGGCAGCGGGTGCGGTGCCATCGGCGGCCATAATCGGAGCGTTCATGCGGTACTAGGAACCAGCGATTCCTGTATCGCCACGCATCCTTCGGATATGTGCGTAGCTATGGCTGCTATCGGTGCTCGGATCACGGTGCAAGGTAGGGATGGTACTCGGGAGATCGACTTCGCGGACTTCCATCTGCTGCCGGGTAAGACTCCCTGGCAGGAGCACGCGCTGGAGCAAAATGAGCTCATCACTCACATCACATTGGATGCCCCGATAGAAGGTGGGCGTTCAGGATATCTCAAGCTGCGAGATCGCACGTCTTACCAGTTTGCGCTGGCATCAAGTGCCGTGATCGTTGCGCTCGAAGGACAACGTATTCGCGACGTTCGCATAGCTATGGGAGGTGTCGCCACCAAACCCTGGAGGGTAAAGGCCGTGGAAGAGGCCTTGGTTGGTAACAGAGCTTCCGAAGAGTTGTTCAAGCGGGCCGCAGCCATCGCTTTTGAAGACGCCCACGCTTACTCGCAAAATGCGTTCAAGATCCCCCTGGGTCAGCAAGCAGTCGTCCGCAACCTTCGAAACCTCTTGGCTTAGGGAGATCACCGTGAGCGATAAGACAATAGGCATTGCACAGCGCCGCATCGACGGTCGCAAGAAGGTTACGGGTATAGCTCGTTACGCAGCTGACCATCCAATGGAAGGCTTGGCTTACGCTTACGGGGTTTACAGCACGATCGCGAGTGGGCGAGTTGTTGCCATTCACGACCAAGAAGCTAAGCGTATGCCTGGTGTCCTCGCTGTGCTGCACCACGGCAATGTCACGGATTTACATCGAATTCCGAAGGTTCCTTTCACCACCGACACGGCAAAGATCTGCGTTCAGGACGAGCGACGGATGCCGTTCGAAGATGACGTAGTGAGCTATCCAGGGCAGTTCGTTGCGCTGGTGGTCGCGCAAAGCTTTGAACAAGCCAGGGCTGCGGCTTACCGAGTCCATGTCGACTACGAGGCGAGCGTCGCTGTGTCGGCGATGGATGCAGCGCTTCAAGCTCGAGAGCCCAAAGTCGGTGGGCGCGGGCACTCCCGAGGTGACGCTGAGCGTGCCTTTGCGGGGGGCGCTCATCAAATCGACGTGACCTACACAACGCCAAACGAAACGCACAATCCGATGGAGATGCATGCGACTACCGCTTACTGGCAAAACGGCCGCTTGCATGTGTTCGAATCAACGCAGGGTGTGGTAAATCATCGCAATGTGCTGGCTAACGTGTTCGACCTTTCTATCGACAAGGTGGAAGTGAGCGCGCCTTTCATTGGCTCGGGCTTTGGCAGCAAGCTCTTCCCTTGGCCTCATTCAATTGCAGCATGTGCGGCCTCCCGTCAACTCGGCCGGCCGGTGCAATTGGTTGTTCCGCGCCCTCAAATGTTCACGACGGTTGGTCATCGCCCGGAGACCCAGCAGCACATGCGATTGGCTACTAATGCCGATGGCAGGCTGGTCTCCATTCGGCATGAAACGATCAACACGACGTCGATGACTGACGACTATTTTGAGAACTGTGGCGGTGTTACCAAGAGCCTGTACTCCTGTGCCAATGTAACCACTACCGAGAAGTCCATTCAGGTCAACCGTGGCACCCCCACCTCGATGCGGGCACCCGGTGCTGCGCCTGGTCTGTTCGCATTGGAGTCCGCAATAGATGAGATGGCCTTGGCCGTGGGTTTTGACCCGCTTGCGTTCAGGCTCCGAAACTTAGCGACTAGGGACGAGAGCAGCAACCTGCCTTGGTCGAGCAACCACCTTCCCGAAGCTTTGGCACGCGGTGCTGAGCGGTTCGGATGGGATAAGCGCAGCGCCGAGGTAGGCTCAATGCGCGATGGTGACGAGATAATTGGTTACGGTGTGGGTGCCTGTAATTGGGAAGCCTTTCGACTACCTGCCGACGCCCGCGTCATCTTACGTGCGGACGGAACAGCGCTGGCTCAGTGCGCCGTGCAGGATATCGGCACCGGTACCTACACCATAGTTGCGCAGACTGTGGCGGATATCACCGGTCTTCCTATTGATCGCATCGAAGTCGAACTGGGCAGTTCGGCGTTCCCGGCCGGACCGCTTTCAGGGGGCTCATGGGCGACTGCCAGCGTCATGCCCGCAGTTGCTGAAGCTAGTCGCGAGGCCCTGCGTACGTTGCGAGTGTACGCAGTCAACCAACGCGGTCCATTTCCCGAAGCAGCTCCAGAAAGTCTCATCGCCGAGGGCGGCCATTTGGCCTTGAACGGCAAGCGTGTTTCATACGCTGAGGTGTTGAAGGGCCAGCGCCTATCCAAGGCTGAAGGAGAACATCACAGCCCAGGGGCGGACGTTTCAAAATATTCTTTTCGCTCTTTCGGCGCACACTTTGTGGAAGTGCGTTGGGATCCGGGTATCTCTCGCTTGCGGGTTGCACGCGTTGTCAGCGCAATCGACGTCGGCAAGGTGGTCAATCCACTGGCCGCGCGTAATCAGGTCGAGGGCGCAATTGTCATGGGCATAGGCATGTCGCTGTTTGAGGCCGCTGAGTTCGATGCCCGAAACGGCTTGCCCGTGAACAACAACTTCGCTGAATACGTAGTGCCGGTGCACGCCGACCAACCTGAGATCGACGTCATCCTGCTGGACTATCCGGACCTTCACCTCAATGAGTTCGGCGCTCGGGGTATTGGCGAAATCGGCATCACTGGTTTGGCCGCGGCCGTAGCCAATGCCGTCTACCACGCCACGGGTAAGCGGGTACGCAATCTTCCGATAACGCTCGACAAGTTGATGGATGGTATCCCTACGTGAGAGAGAGTGCTTGGTAGTGAGCAACTCTATCCCTGACATACGCATTTATTGGATGTGCTCCTGTGACCCAATGAATGACTCGCAGAAGGTTGGGCGCGCCGTATGAAACACCTGGATCTACAAGTCATTCAGCAGGCGCTCGCTTGGCTGAAAGAGGGGCAGTCCGTATGGCTATGCACCGTACTTGCTACCTTTGGTTCAGCGCCAAGGGGGCCTGGCTCGATGCTTGTGGCCTTGACGACAGGTGAGTGTTGCGGATCTCTGTCAGGCGGATGTGTTGAGGAGGATTTCCTTGAGCGCCTAGCCGCTGGGCAATTCGCTATGTGCAACCGGGTGGTGCGCTATGGCGATGGAGGGCTGCCACCTACGCTTGCATTGCCGTGTGGTGGGGTACTCGACGTATTAGTCGAACATTTCGCGGCAGAAGAGCTGGCCGTAATGCATTTCGAGATGTTGGAAAAGGCGCTTTTGGGACACGGCATGTTGAACCGCACCGTTCCCTTAGGTGAACACGGTTGCAGAGTTGAACGGTGCGAGATCAATGGTCCGCGTGTGGTGCAGTCCCCTGCAAAAGTGGACATTCAGATCGGTCCGGCCAAGCGGCTGATCGTTGCGGGAGTCTCTCCTGTAGCTGAGTTCTGTGCGCAATTTGCGATAGCGCTTGGTTTCGAAGTAATCGTCTGCGATCCCCGTCCAGAGCAGCTTTCGGCGACGTCTCGTCTTATTCCTCAAGCAAAAGTGCAAGAGGTCCTTCCGGCCTTATTCATCGCTCAAGGGGGATGTCATGCGTCCACCGCAGTAGTGGCTTTGACACATGATCCACGGCTCGATGATCTAACGCTAATGGAGTCGGTGCGCACAAATGCTTTTTATATCGGGGCGATGGGGTCAGCAAGAACGAGCACTAAGCGAATGGAGAGACTTCGGCGGATCGGCGGCCTCACGGAAGGCGATATCGGACGTATCCATGCGCCGATAGGACTAAGGCTCGGGAGTAAAACCCCAGCCGAAATAGCGATGTCGGTGATGGCCGACATCCTGAGAGTGGGCAATGGGCTGCAGAGAAGCATGTTGTAAGTGCGGCCTTAAATTTGATGAAGGAGTTGGTAATGCAAGTCAGCGCGTATGGCGCCTATGCAGGCGACAAATCTCTCGAACCATTAGAAATTTCACGGCGAGCACCTGGCGCTCACGATATCCAGATCGACATCGCGTTCTGCGGCATTTGCCATTCTGACCTGCACCAGGTGCGTGCTGAATGGGAAGGGACTCAGTTCCCCTGTGTTCCAGGGCACGAAATTGTGGGTCGCGTCTCTGCCATTGGCCAGCACGTCAGCGGCTATGCGGTTGGTGACTTGGTGGGTGTGGGTTGCATCGTCGATAGCTGCAAGACTTGCGAGGACTGCGGGGAGGGTCTGGAGAATTACTGCGACGGTATGATCGGGACCTATAACTTTCCTACGCCGGACGCTCCAGGTTGGACGATGGGTGGATACTCGCAAAAGATCGTTGTGCATGAGCGCTACGTTCTTCGAATCAGCCATCCTGAATCACAGCTTGCGGCAGTAGCACCACTGCTTTGCGCGGGCATCACCACTTACTCCCCGCTTCGGCACTGGAACGTAGGACCCGGTAAAAAAGTAGGGGTCGTTGGTATTGGCGGGCTTGGTCACATGGGCATCAAGATCGCGCACGCCATGGGCGCACACGTCGTCGCATTTACTACTTCCGAGTCGAAACGTGAAGCCGCTAAAGCTTTAGGCGCGGATGAGGTTGTTGTTTCGGGTAACGCGCAAGAGATGGCTGCGCATGTGAAATCTTTTGATTTCATTCTGAATACAGTCGCAGCGCCTCATGATTTGGACGCGTTGCTCGTGCTTCTAAAGCGCGACGGAACCATGAGCCTCGTTGGCGCTCCGGCTACATCTCATCCCTCGCCCAATGTGTTCAATCTCATCATGAAGCGTCGCGCGATCGCGGGCTCTATGATCGGTGGAATCCCGGAGACCCAAGAGATGCTCGACTTCTGTGCCGAACACGGCATCGTCGCCGACATCGAGTTGGTAAGAGCCGATGAGATCAATGAGTCCTATGAGCGAATGCTCAAGGGCGACGTCAAATATCGCTTCGTAATCGACAACGCCACATTGGCAGACTGAGCAAACGCGTGACTGGGCGATAGACCTCTTACGCGAGACGGAGGGGCACTTCTCAAATGCCGTGACCCGATGCAGTTCGGCTTGCGGATTATCAAACTTGGATGGACTGACCGAGATGCTCCCTCTGACCATGCTCCAGGGCCGTTGATAGCCTGGCTCAGGACTGACTGGTCACGCCTGCAGCGAGGCGGCGCTCGTGAAACTGCCCCCCATGCCACTTTCACGAAATACAGCAGATTTTAGAGATTTCTTTTAATCATGATGGAAATTTTGAAATGCCTTGTTGATTAGTAAAACTAATGTTTTTCACAAGGGGCATTAGCTAGTCATGCGGATTTCCAAGCCCTTAATATCCCGCGTATTACTACGTGGAAACCGATGAAAACGGAGAGATGAAGAATGGCAAACACCGACCGAAAACGCATTGATGCACGTGAGCCCGTATTGCCCCGCCGGCGGCGCGTAACCCTCGGTGCTGTCGCGTTGGCGGCTGCTTCGCTTCTGCCCGCCTTTCCTGCGTTCGCGCACCATGGGTGGCCTGGCTTCGACACCGACCACCTCATGTATGTTGCGGGGACCGTCTCCTCGGAGGGTGTGTGGGGTAATCCGCACTCGCTCTTCGATGTGACCCTGGACAGTAACCTGCCCGACCGCACGCCTACCCTAAAGATCCCAACGGAGTTGCAGGATCCCGAGGACAGTAGCCGGGTGAATGCGGCTCTCTCGTATAAAGGTCCCCGCAAAGGGCTGCAGATAATCATCGCGCCTCCGGCTTGGTCGGGCAAGTGGGGCCTGGATCGTCCTTTGAAGATCGGGGAGCGTTTCCAAGCGGTTGGTTATATCAACCGCACAGACAGCAACCTGTTTCGACCGGTCGTGTTCTGGTACGGCCGGGACGCAGTACCTGTGAACCAGGTGCTCGGTAACACGCTGCCAGTTCGAGCACCTCTTCCGAAGTAAGGGGGGCGCGACAGATGCGGATGCGTTTAGCCCCCTGTGCCATCGCCCCAACGGAATTGGACGAACTATGTTTGAGTTGCTCAACTTTTTGCTGAAGCTGTTGCAGGACTCTGCGATCGGAGACACGGTGCGCAGTGCCGAGCTTCTCTATCCTGTGCTTGAGGCCAGTCACATCCTTGGGATTGCTCTCCTTGTCGGTCCGGCTTTCACTTTCGACCTTCGATTACTAGGAGTAGGGCACCGCGTGGTGTCCGTAACCACCGCCGCGCGTAGCCTGCTGCCCATTTCCCATATCGGTTTTGCCATCGCAGTTATTACGGGCATCGTACTGCTTAGCGCGCAGGCGACCGTTGTCGCAGGTACCGGAGCGGCGCCTTGGAAGTTCGGCCTGTTGTTCCTCGCTTGCCTCAACGTCCTGGTGTTCCACTGCGGTATTTACCGCCGCGTCGGTGAGTGGATGGATGCCGCCATGACACCTATCGCCGCTCGTATTGGGGCAAGCGTGTCACTGATCTCATGGACTGGCGTGATCTTCGCCGGCCGGCTCCTTGCCTACACCTGATCTTCGAAGTGGAGGGGGAATCCCCTCTTTGCGAGGCTGAGTGCACGGCGTTCAGATAGTCATTCATGCCAGCTAAAGGAAACCCGTTATGCTCCGTGCTTTTTTAACTGCCAGTACACTGGCTCTGACATTTACAGCAGGCACCGCCTTGGCTCAGGAACAGATATCGATCAGCTCGGAATGGGGCAATGTGACGGCTACGCTGGGCGACAACGCGGCCACGCGGGCGCTTTTAAAGCAGCTGCCAGTTACGATTGAGATGCGCGACCACCTGCGACAAGAGAAGACTGGTGATCTTCCGGCGGACCTGCCGCAGGCTGCTCGCCAGCAAGACTTCTCCGTGGGCACCCTGGGGCTTTGGGGGCCAGACCACTTTGTCATCTACTACCGTAGCGGCCGCGTCCCCTCGCCGGGCATCGTGCTACTTGGAAAGGTCGAGGGTGATGTGTCGATATTCGACAGGCCTGGCCCGATCAAGGTGCTGGTAGAGCGAACCAAATAAGGGTTGCAGTGCCTCACCCAGCGGCGTGTAAGGCGTCATGCCGAGTATGCGGTCAGTGACTCTAAAGGGACGTGTAAAGCAGGGTCTGCAGCAAATGCTTCAAGCAGATAGTCCACCACGACGCGCACACGCGGGGCAATCAAGGCACGATGCGGATACTGGATCACCATCTCATAGGTGCCTGGATGGTGCTGGTGGTGCATGACGACCTTCAGGTTTCCCGCGCGCAGGTGTTCCCAGGCGAGGTGAACCGCGACCTGCGCGACGCCGACGCCCTTGAGCGCGGCCTCTACCAACGCTTCCGGTGACGACAGTGTCAGGATGGCCGAATCGGTGGGGTCCAAGACAGTCACACTGCCGTCATCGGCAACGAAGCTCCAGGCATCGACGTTCCCGCCCAGGAAGCGTCGTGCTATCAACCGGTGTTGGCCCAGGTCCGCGGTAGTCTGTGGAACGCCCTGCCTCTGGAGGTAGTCCGGGGACGCTACGATGACGGTATTGAGGCGGCACACGGGGCGCGAAATAAGCGCAGAGTCGCGGATGTGTCCCCCACGCACGGCCAAGTCATAGCCGTCACGGACCAGGTCTACCACCCGGTCATCGAAGTCCAGTGCAATTGACAAGCGCGGTTGGCGCGAAAGCAGCTCAGGAATGATGGGCATGAGCTGACCTTGACCTATCGCCACGCTCGTCGATATACGAACACGCCCGTACGGTGCTTCACGTCCAGACGCAATCGTGTCGACTGCCGCATCCAGGGCGTCCAGTGCGATCCGCGCTTGGCGTAGAAATGTTGCGCCTTCGTCAGTGAGCTTGAGCGTGCGTGTCGTACGATTGAGCAAGCGCACGCCCAGCGACTTCTCGAGCGTCGCGACGCTCTTGCTTATCGCCGCCGAGGTCACGCCCATCAAGCGTCCCGCCGCCGCAAAGCTGCCCGTGTTCGATGCTTGAACGAAGGACAGGATGGCGCGTACTCGATGTGATGGATCCATGCCGCTCTCTCTAGAAGTTTTGCCGAATGTGCAGGGCTATTATCAACATTAAGTTGATGGCTCATCAACCTATTCAATACTTCTGGTTGAACAAAATGGAACGCATGATGAAACTCTCACTCGCTATCCGGAAAAACTTCATGTCCATTTCCATCGTTTATGACAGCGGCTACGGCCATACCAAGAAGCAGGCAGAGGCTACCGCCGAGGGCGTGCGCAGCGTTGCGGGCGCAGAGGTTCGACTGGTGGCCGTGGCTGACGCCCCGGTCGACTGGGAGGCACTCGCTGCCAGCGACGCTATCATCTTCGGCTCGCCTACCTACAACGGCACCATCAGCGCGCGGTTCAAGCAATTCATGGAGGACTCCACCAGGACCGCTTGGCTCCCGCAAGCGTGGCGCAACAAGATCGCCGCTGGCTTCACCAACTCCGGCTCCATGCACGGCGATAAACTTAACTCGCTGGTCACCTTGACCCTGTTCGCTGCGCAACATGGCATGGTCTGGGTGGGTCTCGATCTGTTTCCTGGCAAAGCGGATGACGAGCTCAACCGCGTCGGCGGCTGGCTCGGCGCAATGGCATATTCGAAGGACGAATCGCCAGAGCTGTCACCCAATAAGGCTGATTTGGATACAGCGCGGCACCTGGGCAAACGCGTCGCGGAGTTGACCCAGCAATTTGTTGCTGGGCGTGCCTGATAACAGGAGAGCTGCCCCATGAAAACCTTAGGATACGCTGCCCAATCGGCAACAGACTCCCTTGCACCAATGCAGTTCGAGCGGCGCGAACCCCGCTCCGATGACATTGTTCTGGACGTCCTTTTCTGCGGCGTCTGCCATACCGACCTGCATATCGCACGCAACCACGGCGGATACACGCGCTACCCGGTCGTGCCCGGCCACGAAATTATCGGCAAGGTCACTCAGGTCGGTGCTGGTGTTACACGGTTCAAAGTCGGCGACACGGTCGGCGTTGGCTGCATGGTCGACTCCTGCCAACACTGCAATCCCTGCCAACAGGGCTTCGAACAGCACTGCGTAGAAGGTGCGACCTTCACCTACAACGGTACCGATCGGTACGATCAGCAGACGACCCTCGGCGGTTACTCAACGCACATGGTGGTGTCGGAAAAATTCATCTTGCGCATCCCTGATGCACTCAATCCGGCGGGTGCGGCGCCGTTGCTGTGTGCCGGCATCACCACCTGGGAGCCGCTGAAGCAATGGAAGGCGGGGCCGGGCAAACGCGTCGCCGTGGTTGGTCTTGGCGGGCTGGGTCACATGGCCTTGAAGCTAGCCAAGGCGCTCGGTGCGCAGGTTACGCTCTTCACCCGTTCGCCAGGCAAGGAGGAGGATGCGCGCCGCTTGGGTGCCGACCATGTGGTGCTGTCTACCGACGAGAATCAGATGGTTTCAGTGGCAGGTAGCTTTGACCTGATCGTCGATACTGTCCCGTACGAACACGATGTCAATCCGTACCTGCCGACGTTGGCCCTCAACGGTACGCTGGTGCTGGTCGGTTACATGGGACCGCTGAACGCGCCGGTCGCGGCGGGTGCACTGGTGTTCGGGCGCAAGGCTATTGCCGGCTCCTTCATCGGCGGTGTCGCGGCGACCCAGCAGATGCTGGATTTCTGTGGCGAGCACGGCATCGTCTCGGATGTCGAGGTGATTAGCATTCAACAGATCAACGAGGCCTACGACCGTCTGCTCAAAAGCGACGTCAAATACCGCTTCGTAATCGATCTGACGTCCCTTCAGGAGGACAGCGAAAGCGTTTGAAATGCTGTAGGCGCACGTAGGTGCTTGCTTAACTTTCCCGGCACTCCAATGAGTGCCGGAGCATTGAGCGAAACCCGTTCGAGAACTTTCAATGACTAACGGAGAACACCATGTCCAAGGCTGAAAACATCGCGCTTGCTCGTCGGCTTTACGAGTCCGGCGCCTCACCGGAAGTCACTGCCAAGGTGATGGCAGCAGATATCGTTTGGGATATTACTCCCGGCTTTCCAAAGGGCGGCCTCTATTACGGCTACGAAAGCACGGTGAAGGACTTCTTCGGTCAATTCATGCCGCTGTTCGCTTCTTGGGGGAGCGAAGCGCAGGAGTACTACGCGGACGATGAGAATCACGTGTTCGTGGTCGGCGTGTACCACGGCGTCACTAAGGACGGGAAGAAGGTGGACGTCCGATTTATGCACCTGTGGACCGTACGTGACGGACAGCTCGCCGCCCTGAAACAGACCGCCGACAGCTACGTTGTCCAGCACGCAATAGGCAACTGAGCGGAATGTCGACCTGGACGGGCCTTGCCCGTCCAGCGTCGATCGGTTGCTGCCTCGATGCCTGGAACCGTGATGCCTATATGAACTATGCCACGTACATTGATAGACATTGCGCATTCCGCCCTATGGTCGATCCAAGAAGGAGATGATCAAAGGGTTCAACGCTGGAGGCACTCTTCTGGAACCCAATGGCCAAAATCTGGCAACACGTGCGATTCAACGTCAGTAGCGTAGCGGCGGATGTTCTCAGGCTGCTGATCACCGAACCCGCCGTTACCCCCACCGCCAACCGCAAGTACAGGCACTGTTAACTTAGTAGCCACCAGCTTCTCGTTCTGTTTATCGATTGGGGAAGCGCACGATAATATTCAAATGCGTGGTGGAAGGTCTTGGGCTTGGAGTATGACCGCACGTAACGGTTTACCAGTTCATCGGTGAATACCGCTTGGTTGCTGGCATGGTGACGATTGAAATGCGCTGGCGAAAAAGTGCTTTGGTAGCCAGTGCTATCGAATAGCAGTCCCCCGAGCATTGAACCCAGGGCGATGCACAAGTGAACTACTGCCACCATGAGTCCGCCGCCAGCCTCTGCGTTCTCTGGCATGGCCTGGGCTACCCAGCTCCACCAGCCCACGGGTGCAGCTGTGGCCAGAAGTCCCCCAGAACCTGAGCAGCACGGCGACAGGGATCACCCAGCGACCCCAAGGGATCAGCATCAAGGCGATCACGGCCATCAGAAGGAAAACGACGATCAATGTTCCGTAGAGGCCGCGTTTGAGGAACATGCCGATCAACACCGTGCCGATGAAACCCGCCACCCCGATCACGAGCAGGATGAAGGGGAGTACGCGGACGTCAACCTATGTCACCGTTTCAAGAAACGGGCGAAAGTAGGTGAAAAGAGTGAACTGGCCCATGAAGAAGGCACCGCCGGCTGCCATTCCCAAAACAACGGTTCGGCTCTTAAACAGCTTTAGAACATTACTGACTTCTGATCCGCTTGCTGCCTTCATGGATGGCAAGCTGAGCCATTGCCATACCAATGCTGTAATCGCTACGGGCACGAGAGCCGGAAACGCGCCACGCCAACCGACCATCGAACCCAGGTAGCTGCCGAGAGGCGCCGCGATCACGGTGGCCAGCGCATTGCCGCTGTTGAAGATCTCCAGCGCCTTGGGTACCTCCGCTGAGGGTACCAGGCGCATCGGTGTTGCTGCGGACATCGACCAAAAACCACCAATGACGATGCCGATAAGTGCACGGCCAACCATATAGGCAAAGTAGTCCGGTGCCTGCGCTACAATCGCCCCCGAAATGACCATCAGCACAGTGAGTCCAAGTAACAGGGTTTTGCGATCCAGCCTGCCGGCGATCCAGGCAATCGTCAGGCTGGTCAGGACGGCAAACGCACCCGATATGGCGATGCCTTGGCCCGCCATACCTTCAGTGACGCCCAGTTCGGCTGCAATCGGCATCAGCAGGCTTACCGGCATGAACTCGGACGCGATGAGCGCAAAAACGCATAGGGTCACCCCGAATACGCCGCTCCAATGGGCGTGTCGGGTATCTGCGTTGCCTGAGAGATCTGTGGCCTGGATGGAACTACTGCTTGGACGTGCCATGTAAGACTCGTAGAACTACCCATGAAAAATGGTCGCGTCCATCCAGCGGACGGGGTGACCGGGGAAGTTGCTGGGGAATTTGCCTCACTCCATCAGATGGCAAGCCCTCAGGCCAGGTGCTGGTCGAAGAATGCGGTCAGCTTGTCGAACGGAATTTTGTCCATCTGATCGTACAGATCGACGTGGTCGGCATTCGGCACAAGCAATAAGGTCTTGGGCTCGGAAGCTGCGTTGTAGACATCTTCGGAGTAGTAGCGTGAGTGAGCGTTTTCACCGGCCACCAACAAAACGGGGCGCGGTGAAATCATCTCGATGTTGGCGTACATCGGGAAGCTGAAGAACGACACCGGCGTGGTCGCCGTCCAGGCTGTCGTGGAATTGATGCCTCTGGGATGGAATCCACGCGCAGTCCGGTAGTAATCGAAGAAAACTGCCAAAACCGGGTTCGGATCCGCAGGCAAGGTATCGGGCAGGACACGCCGCCCTTTCACGATATTGCCGTGTTCGTCGAAAGGAACCTCGTGATAGCCGAGCGAGGGTTTGCCGCTATTTGCGTCAACCCAGCGTTGCTGGCTCAGATACTCGATAACCTTGTGGCGTTGTTCCAGCGTGTAACTGTCTTTGTAACTGCGACTCATGCTGCGGGACATGTCATACATGGAAACAGTGGCAACCGCCTTGATACGCGAATCACTGGTCGCAGCGGTCAGGACCATGCCGCTGAAACCGCAGATGCCGATGGCACCAATGCGGTTTCGGTCAACATTGGCCTGTAGGCCAAGAAAGTCGACTGCGGCGCTGAAATCTTCAGTATTGATGTCCGGGGATGCCAGGTTACGGGGCTCGCCGCTGCTTTCTCCGGTGTAAGAGGGATCGAAAGCCACCGTAACGAAGCCATTTTCAGCCATGGTCTGGGCATAGAGGCCAGAGGACTGCTCCTTAACCGCGCCAAACGGGCCACTGATGGCAATCGCAGGTAGCTTCCCGCTGACGTTTTTCGGCTGATACAGATCTGCTGCCAATCCCCCAAGCTACAGGCCCCAAGATTCGTGCCGAGCTGAGACTGACTTTAATATCTACGATCAGGGGTGGATTTTAGAGAATTAAAGCTGTCGCAGTAGAATTAAACCTGTCGCAGGAGCCGGTGGGTGTAGTGGTCTAATGAAACCGGACACCCATTTAGGCGAGAATGCTCGCCACAGAGAGGTGTCTGATGACCAAGCAACGTCGTACCTTTACCCCTGAGTTCAAGCGCGAGGCGGCGTGCCTGGTGCTCGACCAAGGCTACAGCCATACCGAAGCAGCCCGTTCACTTGGGCTTGTTGAGTCGGCCTTGCGTCGTTGGGTGAACCAGCTCCAGCAAGAACGTGGCGGTGTTACTCCGACCAGCAAAGCCCTGACGCCTGAGCAGCAAAAAATCCAGGAACTCGAAGCTCGTATCAATCGGCTGGAACGGGAAAAATCCATCTTAAAAAAGGCCACCGCGCTCTTGATGGCCGAGGAACACGAGCGTTCGCGTTAATCGATCAACTTCGGGCTCAAGAGCCGATTGATCTGTTGTGCTCGGTATTTGAAGTAACCCGATCGTGCTACTACGCGTACTGCCGGAAACGCCGGTATCCAGATGCCGAACGGGTGGTTTTGCGCAGCCGCGTGAACGAGCTGTTTACGCAAAGCCGAAGCGCTGCGGGCAGCAGGAGCATCATGCTGATGATGAAAGAGGACGGCATGCAGATCGGGCGATTCAAGGTACGCAAGTTGATGCGCGAGATGAACTTGATCAGCAAACAGCCGGGCTCCCATGCCTATAAAAAGGCGACCGTGGAGCGGCCTGATATCCCGAACGTGCTTGATCGAGGGTTCAGCGTGGCGTCCCCCGACAAGGTTTGGTGCGGTGACATCACGTACGTTTGGGCCGAAGGTCGGTGGCACTATCTAGCGGCGGTAATCGATCTTTATGCGCGCCGGGTTGTGGGCTGGGCGTTCTCATCCAAGCCCGACGCCGACCTGGTGATCAAAGCGCTGGACATGGCCTATGAGCAGCGTGGCCGGCCTCAAAATGTGCTGTTTCACAGCGATCAAGGCAGTCAATACGGCAGCCGGAGTTTCCGCCAGAGACGATGGCGATACCGCTTCACGCAGAGCATGAGTCGGCGCGGCAACTGCCACGATAACGCGCCAATGGAGCGGCTATTTCGCAGCCTGAAAACTGAATGGATACCGACGGTGGGTTACATGAGTGCTTCGCTAGCGCAACAGGATATTGGCCGGTTCCTGATGGAGCGATACAACTGGCGGCGACCGCATCAGTTCAACGAAGGGCTAGCGCCTGCGGTCGCTGAGGAAAAACTCAATTCAGTGTCCGGGATCAGTTGACCACTACAGTTTTTAATCTTTGCCGCTTGTTCCAAGGGCGCGATTTTGAGCCTCGACACAGTTTTTAAACCGCAGCTTAGCCGGCTGCTGAGCCCAAAAACCGCGAACTGGCGACACGGTTTTTAATCTATACGATCCGGGGCTGTATGCCGCCATAAAGAAATAACTCTCGTCGCAAGCCCTGGCTCCCCAACGTCGGAACCGGGGCGTGCCCTGCGCTCAATCCCCACGCCTCTGATGCACCCTCCCTTGGCATGCCCACACCGCCTACGTCCAAGGCTTTCCTGGCCATTTCAAGCACCGCACCTGCTGCCACTCAACGCTCGATTCATCCATTTCTGGAATAGCCCCTATCCCGTTGGATGGCTATCTGGGGGGGCGGCCAACCTCTACATTCCCCTCAACGCAACAGGCAAGCCGGACCTTCCCGGCAACCCACTGTTCTCGAGGCCCAATATGACCAAGTTATTCAAATCCGTGAAAGTCGGCGCGTATGAGCTTAACCACGGTGTCGTGCTTGCCCCCATGACTCGCCTTCGCACGCTGCAGCCCGGCGACATTCCCAGCCCGATGATGGCGGACTTTTATGGTCAGCGTGCATCCGAGGGCGGTTTGCTGGTGATCGAGGCCGCCAGCGTTTCGGCTCAGGCGCGGTCTTACCTGGGGGCTGCGAGCATCTATCACGATGGTCAGGACGCGGGCTGGAAAGCCATCGCCGATGCTGTTCACGCTAAAGGCGGGCATGCCTTTCTGCAGCTGATCCACGGTGGTCGTCAGAGCCATGAGGATGTTGCCGACGGCGCTCAGCCCATCGCACCTTCGGTGGTGCCGTTCGAAGGCGTGGCGCTGACAAAAGATGGTTTTGTGCCGGCATCCCCTCACCGTGCAATCGGGGTCGAGGAGATTCCTGGCCTGATCGAAGATTTCCGCCAGGCCGCCGTGCGGGCCAAAAGGGCGGGCTTTGACGGCGTTGAGCTGCATGGCGCCAACGGCTATCTGGTCGACCAGTTCATCCAGGACGGCACTAATCAGCGGACTGATGAATACGGCGGCCCTGTGGAAAAACGCGTGCGCTTCCTGCGCGAAGCACTGGAGGCGTTGATCTCGGTATTTGGCGCGGACCGTGTGGGCGTTCGCCTTTCGCCATCAGGCGAATGGGGCAGCGTTACGGACAGTGATACACAGGCCACCTTCAGCTATGTGGCCAAGGTATTGGATAGCTACAAGATCGCGTACATCCACGTGATAGAGCCGCGGGTGAAGGGTGACGATACCTTGCACGAAGGGCAGGGCGTGGTGGTGGCGTCTTACCTGCGCCCGCACTTTTCCGGCCCGATCATCGCCGCTGGTGGGTTCGACCGTGAAGGCGCCATTGCAATCGTTGAAAGAGGCGATGCGAATCTGGTCGCATTCGGCCGCCACTTCTCCTCCAATCCGGACCTGCCGTACCGCCTGGCGAACGACCTGCCGCTAACGCCCTATGTTCGTGCGGCGTTCTGGGGTGGGGATGAAACCAACTATTCTGACTTCCCAACCTACGCCGAGCGCCCCGCAATGGCCGAGGCCGTTTGATCGAGTGGGGCGCCTCGCACTGGCGAGGCACCGCATGCGCTTGAATCCTTCTGCAGCTTGCTACGACCCAGGAGATGTGGACATGAGCCCGGAAGCTTCAGCAAATAACGATCGCGCAGCGCGCATTGCAACAGAGGCAGCCGCGCATGCAGTACCCAAGGCCTTGCGTGCGGGCGCGAGCGCACCCACGTTTAAACTGCTCGACACCCTTGGCAACGTCATCACGCTTGAAACGGCCTTACAGGCAGGCCCCGTAGTTTTGAATTTTGTACGCGGTGCGTGGTGCACCTTTGGCGAGTCCAGCCTGGTGCAACTTGCCTCTACCTACGAAAAAATCCTGGGGGCAGGTGCGACGGCGTTCGCGGTGGCACCGCCAAGCCGCTCTTCGGCGGATCAACCGCCATTGCCGATCCCGGAACTGATAGACGTGGACATGAAGGTGGCGTGTGCGTTTGGTCTTGCCTTTGAGCTGCCCGAAGAACTCAGGTCGCGGTACATTGAGCTTGGCTATATCCCACCCAAATGTCGCAAGCCTGACAGTTTTCTGGTGCCCATCCAGGCTACCTACCTCATTGATCAGGACGGCGTGGTTCTGCTCGCTCATATTGATACGGACTATCGACATCCACTCGATAACGAAGCGCTACTGGGCGCGCTGGCAAAGATACGAGCTCGGTCAACAGCACGCGAGCAGGCCGCAAGATCAAGAGGAAACTGGGGCCTCGAATAGCGCAACCGGGGTTATCATGGACGCTGCGCCCGTCTTTCTGGAGGATCCTGATGGACCGCCTTGCTGCGATGGAAATATACATTCGGGTGGTCGATACAGGATCGTTCTCGGCGGCGGCCCGACACTTCGACGTTGGCCAGCCAGCGGTGTCCAAATCGGTTGCTCAGTTGGAGGAGTGGCTGGGTGTCAAACTGCTGCTTCGCTCCACCCGATCACTGACGGCCACCCAAGCCGGCCAGAGCTTCTACCTCCGGGCCAAGCGCGCGGTGGAGGAGGCCAATGAAGCTGTGCTCGCCGCGCGGGGCACCGCAGCGGGCCTCACCGGGAAGCTGCGCGTATCGGCTGCGGTTTGCTTCGCGCGGCTGCATATCATCCCCCGGTTGGCCGAATTCCTGGAAAAGCACCCCGAACTCGACCTTGAGCTCATTCTGGATGACCGCAACATTGACCTCGTTGCCGAAGGTATCGACCTGGCTCTGCGAATGGGGGCTCTGCCTGACTCAAGCATGACCGCCAAGCGCATCGGGGAAGCCAGGCGTCGCGTCGTGGCAACGCCTGAGTACCTGGCCCGCTACGGAACGCCGACGGCGCCATCTGACCTTCTGTCTCACCGGGCGGTAATTTATTCGCGGGATCTGGGCGGCGGTGAGCATTGGACGTTCAAGAAAGCGACCGTGGAGCAGTCGGTCAAATTGGAGGGGCGTGTGACCCTGTCTGCCACCGAGGGGCTACGAGCCGCAGTGTTTTCCAGCTTGGGCATCGCGGTAGCATCGCAGTGGGCGTTTTCTCCGGAGCTTCGCTCGGGCACCGTGGTGTCGGTGATGGATGATTGGTACCTGCCCAATGTCGCGCTTTCTGCGCTTTATCCTACAGGCCGTATGGCCAGCAGCAAGGCGCGCCATTTTGCGACATTTGTTCAGGAGTGTTTGGCGCCAGAGTTTGCGCCTGAACTGCTTGGCTCGACTGATAGGCCGTAGGAAGTACTCAGCCATTGAGTAGGCAATGGGGGAGGAGGGGCGCCTCAAGGGCGCCCTCCATCCAGTGCTAATGACTGCGCGTCACCCGCCAAACGGTATTCGACAAATCATCGGCAATAATCAACGCCCCCTTTGGATCGACTGTCACCCCCACTGGCCGTCCTCTGGTTTTCCCATCCGCACCCCGAAAGCCCGTGGCGAAGTCCACCGGCTCGCCTGACGGCTTGCCATTACTGAATGGCACGAACACCACTTTATAGCCCACCGGATTCTCGCGGTTCCAGCTGCCGTGCTCACCCACAAACACGCCCTGTGCGAATTTTTCGCCCATGGATGGCTGGGAAAAGTCGACGCCCAGTGCTGCCACGTGGGAGCCCAGGCTGTAATCGGGTTTGATCGCGGCGGCTACTTTGGCCGGATCCTGCGGCTGGGCACGGGTGTCGACGTTCTGGCCCCAGTAGCTGTAGGGCCAGCCGTAAAAGGCCCCGTCGGTGATGGAGGTCAGGTAGTCGGGTACAAGGTCAGGACCCAGTTCATCCCGCTCGTTGGCCACTGCCCATAGCTTGCCGGTACCTGGCTGGATCTTCAGCGCAGTAGGGTTGCGCGTTCCTGTGGCGTAGTCGCGGTGGGCACCGGTTTGCGCGTCCACTTGCCAGATCCTGGCGCGGTCGATTTCCACTTCCATGCCGCGTTCGGTGATGTTGCTGTTCGAACCTATGCCTACGTACAGGTAGCGGCCGTCCTGGCTTACGGCCAGGGACTTGGTCCAGTGGTGGTTGATCTTGCCGGGCAGGTCGGTGATTTTGGTGGGGGGGCCGCTGGCCTTGGTCTGGCCGTTGGTGTAGTCGAAGCGCACCAGGCTGTCCTGGTTGGCCACGTAGACATGGCCATTGGCATAGGCCAGACCGTAGGGGGCGTTGAGGTTGTCGGCGAAGACGGTTTTCAGCTCATAGGTTCCATCGCCGTCCGCGTCACGCAGCAGTGTCAGGCGGTTGCCACCTTTTACCGGCGTGGTGCCGCTTGCCTTGACTAGGCTGGCGATCACGTCCTTGGGCTTGAGCGCTGCCTCGCTGCCCCCGCGGCCCTCAGCCACCAGTATGTCGCCATTGGGCAGTAACAGGGTCTGGCGTGGAACCTTGAGGTCGGTGGCGATGGCGGTGATGGTGTAGCCGTCCGGTACCGTGGGTTTCTGGTCACCCCAGGCGGCCGGCTCGGCAATTTTCATGGTGGGCAGCAGACCCCGCTCGGGGGCTGGCAATTTTGGGTCGGAACCGTGCGCCTGAGTATCTTCGCCCTTGCCGTTACATGCGCTCAGCAGCAGCGCCATGCTCAGGGCTGCCAATGCCGTTGAAGGTTTCATTGCACACCTCCGGCCCGCAGATTGGTCAGGCCGATCCATGTCGCAATACAGGCCAGCGGCGCGGTAATGGCGGAGAATACCAGGCCGTCGGGCATCACGGCCCACGCATCCTTGGCATGTTCAAATGAGTTGATCAGCCCCAGTACCCAGATCACCAGCAAAAGCAAAAAATACAGGGTAGGGCGGCCAGCCTTCGGGTTTGCGCGAATCAAATTGACCAGTGCAAACAGCAGTGCCAGGCCGCAAAAGAGTTCCGCGCCGGCCAGCAACCAGGCGGCGAAATTGCTCCATTGGCTCTGGTACGTCAGGAAATAGACGATGTCGCTCAACAGTGCACCCAGGAACAGCGGCACGGTTCCGGCCAGCAGGGTCGCGTGGAGCGGGCCTGGGGTGTTCGGGTACGGGAGGCGGGCGCTAGCGGTCATGATGGCTCCTTATCGTTCAGCGGCTCTGGAAATGAGCCGTGCTGACTGCGCTTAAAAACGATCGTGGCATCCGGTCAGAAGTTCAAAGTGATTTTGCCGCGGTGGGGCCGTTATTGTTGAGCGGGGCGAAAGGTTTGGATCGAAACAATGTGTAACGTAAGAAAACCTACAAAAATCCGCGTCATGGTCTAAGACCATAGTAGCGCCCCCCATGACAGCGCCAAATTCTGGACTACCCTAATCTCAGAGAAGTCTGAACTAGGGGGGTTAACACATGCTCGCGCAATTACCACCGGCCTTACAGAATCTTCAGCTACCGCTGCGCCTGAGACTCTGGGATGGTCATGAGTTCAACCTGGGCCCTGCGCCCAGTGTCACGATTGTGGTGAAGGATCCGCAACTGGTGACACAGTTCGCTCACCCAAGCCTGGATCTGTTGGGCAGTGCCTTCGTCGAGGGCAAGCTGGAGATGGAAGGTTCCATCGGTGAGGTCATTCGAGTCTGCGACGAGCTAAGCCAGGCCTTGCTGGACGAGGATGACGGCAATCAGCCTATCCGCACTGTCCATGACAAGGACACCGACGCTGCTGCCATTTCCTACCATTACGACCTGTCCAACGAGTTCTACCAGCTGTGGCTGGATGAGGACATGGCTTATTCCTGCGCCTATTTTCAGACCGGCACTGAAACCCTGGAGCAAGCACAGCATGCCAAGTTCGAGCACCTGTGCCGCAAGCTGCGCTTGCAAGCCGGCGATTATCTGCTCGACGTGGGGTGTGGCTGGGGCGGGCTGGCGCGCTATGCGGCGCGTGAATACGGCGCGCGAGTGTTCGGCATTACCTTGAGCAAGGAGCAGCTCACTCTGGCACGCGAACGGGTCAAGGCCGAGGGGCTTGAGCACCTGGTAGAGCTACAGCTGCTGGACTACCGTGATTTGCCCCAGGACGGCCGCTTCGACAAGGTGGTGAGTGTGGGCATGTTCGAACACGTGGGCCATGCCAACCTCCAGGTCTACTGCGAGCGCCTGTTCGGCGCGGTGCGCGAGGGTGGCTTGGTAATGAACCACGGCATTACCGCCAAGCATACCGATGGCCGCCCGGTAGGCCGTGGGGCAGGCGATTTCATCGAGCGTTATGTTTTCCCGCACGGCGAGTTGCCGCACATGGCGATGATGTCGGCCTGCATCAGCGAGGCCGGTTTTGAGGTGGTGGACGTCGAGAGCCTGCGCCTGCATTACGCCAAGACCCTGGACTTCTGGAGCAAGCGCCTGGAGGGCAACCTGGAGAAAGCTGCGGCCATGGTGCCGGAACAGGCTCTGAGGATCTGGCGCTTGTACCTGGCGGGCTGCTCCTATGCCTTTGCCCATGGCTGGATCAATATTCACCAAATCCTGTCGGTAAAAGCCTACTCCGACGGCAGCCATGGCCTACCATGGACCCGCGAGGATCTGTATCGCTGACCCCGTAGGGGTGCGTATCTACAGGATGGGTGATATCAGCCTGGCGATGCGCATCCCCAACTTCTGCAGGCGGTGAGTGTGCCGGCTGTCCTCGACGGTGATTTCGCGCGACAGCGCAAAATCGGCTTCCAGCATTTCCTGCACCTGGCTGGCGAACACACTGTCGACGGTCAACAGCATGATTTCGAAGTTCAGGCGGAACGAGCGGTTGTCCAGGTTGGCACTGCCGATGGCGCTGATCTCGTTGTCCACCAGCACTACTTTCTGATGCAGGAACCCTGGTCCGTAACGGAATACCCGTACCCCGGCGCGCACGGCCTCGAAGGCGAACAGGCTGGAGGCGGCGTACACCACTTTATGATCGGGGCGCGAGGGCAGCAGGATACGCACGTCTACACCGCGCAACACGGCCAGGCGCAGTGCGGCAAACACGGCTTCATCGGGGATGTAATAAGGGCTGGTGATCCATACCCGTTCGGTGGCGGCGTGGATGGCCTCCACAAAGAACAACGAACAGGTTTCCTGGGGGTCAGCCGGCCCGCTGGCCAGCACTTGGCACAGTACGCCGTTTTCCTCGTAGGTGTCCGGCAGAATCAGTGGCGGCAGTTTGCGCGAGGCCCAGAACCAGTCTTCGGCAAACGATTCCTGCAGGCAGGCCACCACCGGGCCGCCGATGCGCACATGGGTATCGCGCCAGGGGGACAGTTTGGGGTTGCCGCCCAGGTACTCGTCGCCCACGTTATGGCCACCAACAAACCCCACCAGGCCGTCCACCACCACAATTTTACGGTGGTTGCGGAAGTTGACCTGAAAGCGGTTCAGCCAGCCGCTGCGCGTGGCGAATGCACGAATTTTCACGCCGCCCTTGCGCAGGGTTTCGCCGTACTCGTGAGGCAACGCATGGCTGCCGACGCTATCGTAGAGCACATAAATCTTCACCCCTTCGGCTGCTTTTTCCAGCAACAGCGCTTGCAGCGCCCGGCCGATCTGGTCGTCGTGGATGATGAAGAACTGCACCAATACCACCTCGCGCGCTTCGCGGATCGCGGCGAAGATGGCATGGAAGGTGGCCTTGCCGTTGATCAGCAGGCTCACCTGATTATTCGCCAGGCATGGCATGCGGCCCAACTTGGGCATGGCGCGCAATGACGCGTACGAGCTGGAGTTGCGAGCCGTGAGTGCTTCCTCCACCCAGGGCCGCCAGTCCAGGTCGGCAATCGCTTTGTGCATCTCGCGGTTGGCCTGGCGACGAGCCTCGATGTAGGCATCGAAGGTGCTTCGGCCAAATACCAGGTAGGGGATCAAGGTAAGGTAGGGGACGAATACCAGGGACAGTGCCCAGGCGATCGAACCTTGGGCGGTGCGAACGGTGAACACTGCGTGGATGGCGGCAATGACGCCCAGCAGATGAACCAGTCCAAACAGGTAGCCAAAAAACCAGGGGCTGTGATAATCCATGCGCAGCGTTGCTCCCGAAAGCGTAGTGTCTAACAGACCACGATAAAGGCGGCTTGTCTCGAAATAATTCAGCGTGCAACGCAATCGGTAAATCGGCGTCCAAGTGACATCATCCAGCCCAGACTGGACCACCCCCAGGAGTTATCCATGAAGATTCGTTTGCCGGCTGTGGCATTGGCCTTGTGTCTGTCGGCGCCCCTTGTGCAGGCGCAAATGCTTCAACCGGGCTTGTGGGAGCTGACCACCAGTAACATGCAGGTAGACGGCAATGCCTTGCCCGACTTGAACGTCATGCTCGGGCAAATGCAGATGCTGGCGCCGGAACAGAAAGCCATGGTCGAGCAGGCTATGGCCAAGCAGGGCATCACCGTGGGCGGCAAGGGCATTCGTAGCTGCCTGACCCAGGCCCAGGTGCAGAGTGACAACATTCCCTTGCAAGACCCTCAGTCCGGTTGCACCCAGCAGATCACCGGCAAGCAGGGCAATGTGTGGAGTTTTCGGTTCAGCTGCCCGAAAGCACAGGGCACTGGCCAAGCCACCTTCCTCAGCCAGCGAGAGTTCCTGACCAAGGTCAGCGGTACTTTCAATGCGACGGGCACCCAGCAGAAGGGCAGCATGGAAACCCGCGCCGTGTGGTTGGGCAACGACTGCGGCACCGTGCGCCCGCGCAGCTGACCCCTTATAGCCGATGCCACCAGGCTGCGCTGGCCATCCATACGCTGAAGATGTTCAGCGTGATGGACCGATGTCAGGCCGAAGTTCCACGTGGAACATTCGGCCGATTATTGCGCAATGGAAGATGTAGAAAATTTCACGATCCCGGCAACAGGCCCGGTTTAGAGTCGCCACTACGCGGACTCTCTGCCTGCGCTATTTCATCCAGGGCGATAATCCGCGTGTTATATTATAACGATGCGACAATTATAACTTCCTTTGATGAAGCCTTGCCGGACCCGCCATGCATAGACGCCAATTGCTCACCCTGATTCTGGCCAGCACGACGCTGGCATTGCCATTTGGCGCCTCCGCGGCACTGGTGCGCGATGCTCGACTGTGGCGCAGCACCGACAAGTTGCGCGTGGTGTTCGACCTGAGCGGCCCAGTGCAATTCAAGACGTTTACCTTGCAGGCACCGGACCGGTTGATAGTGGATGTGGTGGGTGCCCAATTGAGCGGCGACCTCGCTCACTTGAACCTGGCGGGCACCAGCGTGCGCGCTATCCGTTCCGGGCCTTTTGGCCAGGGTGACACGCGCATCGTGTTCGACCTCAATGCCCCCATGCAGTCTTCGGCGTTCCTGCTCGGCCCTGCGCAGGGTCAGGGCCATCGCTTGGTGCTGGACTTGATTCAGCCTGGCAAGGTCGCCGCCCCTGCGGCGATCGCCCGGGCTGCCGCGCCCCAGCCCGATCCGGAGCCTATGGAGCCTGAAAAACCTGTGTCCAACAGCTTCCATCCCAAGCGCGATATCGTCGTGGTGGTGGACCCTGGTCACGGTGGCAAGGACCCTGGCGCTATCAGCGGCAAGGGCGAGCGCGAGAAGGACGTGGTGCTTTCCATTGCCCAGTTGCTGGCGCGTCGTCTCAAGCGGGAGAAAGGCTACACCGTGCACCTGGTACGCAATGATGATTTCTATGTGCCGCTGCGCAAACGCGTGGACTTCGCTCGCCAGCGCAACGCCGACATGTTCATCTCCGTGCACGCCGACGCGGCGCCACGCCTGACCGCGTCCGGCGCGTCGGTGTTCGCCCTGTCGGAAAACGGCGCCACCTCGGCCACAGCGCGAATGATGGCCGACCGCGAAAACGGTGCCGACTTGATCGGCGCCGCCAGCCTGCTCAACCTCAAGGACAAGGACCCAATGCTGGCCAACGTGATCATCGACATGTCGATGAACGCCACCATTGCTGCCAGCCTGCAATTGGGCCACACCGTGCTGGGCAGCCTGGCCGACATCACCACGCTGCACCAGAAGCGTGTAGAGCAAGCCGGTTTCGCCGTGCTGAAATCACCAGACGTGCCATCCATCCTGGTGGAGACTGGCTTCATCTCCAATGCCAGCGACGCCCAGCGTCTGGTAACCGCACGGCACCAACAGGCCGTGGCGGATCGTCTGTTCGCCGGCATCAACGCCTACTTCGAGAAAAACCCGCCCACCGGTTCCTTCGTGGCCTGGGCTCAGGAGCAGAAAGCGCAGCGCACCGCCTAAAGAGACAATCGGTATTGGCTATCCTGCAATGTTATAATATAACATTGCAGGATAGCCTGGCGGTTCATCCCACAAGACCAGGTGTCCATGAGGAATCGAACCATGCCCCATCGTCTTCCCGTCACCGTGCTGTCCGGCTTCCTGGGCGCGGGTAAAAGCACCCTGCTCAATCACGTGCTGCGCAACCGCGATAACCTGCGGGTGGCGGTGATCGTCAATGACATGAGCGAGATCAACATTGATGGCACCCAGGTGCAACGCGATGTGAGCCTCAACCGCGCCGAAGAGAAACTGGTGGAGATGAGCAACGGCTGCATCTGCTGCACCCTGCGCGAGGACCTGCTCGAAGAAGTGGCGCGGCTTGCAGACGAGGGGCGCTTCGATTATCTGCTGATCGAGTCCACGGGGATCTCCGAGCCGCTGCCGGTGGCCGAGACGTTTACCTTTCGCGATGAGCAGGGCCGCAGCCTGGCAGACTTGGCGCGGTTGGACACCATGGTCACCGTGGTAGACGGGGTGAACTTCCTGCGGGACTACGAAGCGGCTGAAAGCCTGGCAAGCCGCGGTGAAACCCTGGGTGAAGACGATGAGCGGGCCATTACCGACCTGTTGATCGAGCAAGTGGAGTTCGCCGACGTCATCCTCATCAGCAAAATTGACCTCATCAGCGCCAGCGACCGTGAAGAACTGACGCACATCCTCAAGCGTCTCAACGCCCAGGCGCAAATCCTGCCCATGGTGATGGGCCAGGTACCTCTGGGCCGGATCCTCGACACCGGCCTGTTCGACTTCGAGCGCGCCGCCCAGGCGCCGGGCTGGTTGCGCGAAATGCGTGGCGAGCACCTGCCCGAGAGCGAGGAGTACGGCATCACCTCAGGCGCCTATCGCGCCCGTCGGCCGTTCCACCCCCAGCGCTTTTTTGATTGGCTCAACAGCCCCTGGGGCAATGGCAAGCTGCTGCGTTCCAAGGGCTTCTTCTGGCTGGCCAGCAAGCCGCATGAGGCTGGCAGCTGGTCCCAGGCCGGTGGCTTGATGCGTCATGGCTTCGCCGGGCGCTGGTGGCGTTTTGTGCCTGAGGAGCAATGGCCCAACGATGCCGAGAGCACGGCGTCGATCATGGCCCACTGGCAGGCAGACAGCGGCGACTGCCGCCAGGAGTTGGTGTTCATCGGCCAGGGGGTGGACTTCGACAGGCTGGCCGCAGAACTGGATCAGTGCCTGCTTACCGACCTTGAAATGGCCTTGGGCAATGCTGGCTGGCAGCAATTGCCCGACCCCTTCGGCCCATGGCACGAAGAGGATGCCGCCTGATCAGGGCTTGAGCCAGGTGCCCTGGCTCTTCTGTTCGCAGAAAGGCTGCAGGTAGGCGGCGTCGGTAGCCACGCCGTAATAGTGGATGTCCTGGCGATAGGGCATATTGTCCACATGGGCATTGCTGCACACGCCGAAGGCGCCGGCGGGGCATTGGTTAACGAATTGAACGTCGACCTTCTGCCCAGGCAGGTTCGGCTCGCAGAAGCCGTCATGGAACATTTTTTCCGGTATGTTGCGGTTCTGCTGGCAGACTTTCACATCCAGCCGTTCGGCATGGCTGTGGACAACACACGCCTGGGCCCAGGCCTGGCTGCTGGCAAGGGTCAGTACCAGCACACCCCAAAGACGCATCCACTACCTCCACTCAAGAAATCATGATGTTCAAGAATATCCCCACCCACGTCATCGCCGGCCCCTTGGGCGCCGGCAAGACCAGCCTGATCGGCCAGCTGATGGCGCAGCGGCCCGCAGGTGAACGCTGGGCGGTGCTGATCAACGAGTTTGGCCAGATAGGCCTGGACGCCGCGTTGTTGAGCACCGGCGACGATGGTATCGCACTGGGCGAGGTGGCGGGAGGCTGCCTGTGTTGTGTCAACGGTGCACCGTTTCAGGTGGGACTGGGGCGCCTGCTGCGCAAGGCCAGGCCTGATCGGGTGTTCATCGAGCCGTCTGGCCTGGGCCACCCGGCGCAGTTGCTCAAGCAGTTGCGCGACGCGCCGTGGCGTGGGGTGCTGGCGGTACAGCCACTGATCATGGTGCTTGATGCGCAGGCGTTGGCCTGTGGACAACTTTTGCCCGACCCTCAGCGCGACGCTTTACCCGATGTAGGCTTGCTGGTGATCAATAAATCAGATGAAGTGCCTGTGGAAAAACGGTTGTGGATAAAATCACAACTACCTGATATTGAACAAGTTTTTACAAATAACGGATTCTTGAGTGTTTCATATTTGGGACGCCCCACCGAAATGGGCCCCGACGGCCCTGTGGGCAATATTGCAGCGCCTGCCGAATCGCCTGCTACCCTGTGGATAGATCCGTTTCGGCCAATAATGGCTGTGCATAACCAAGCGCAGGCCTGGAGCATGGGCTGGCGCTGGCATCCGCAACGAATCTTCGATGAGCGCAAGGTTCTGGAATGGTTATCCACAATGGTGTGGCGTAGGGCTAAGGGTGTGGTGCGAACTGGGGATAACTGGCATTCGTTCAACGCTGTGGATAACGTTATACCGGCTTTGCAGCGCAGTGAGTGGCGGCGGGATTCGCGACTGGAATTGATTTTCGAAGGGCCACAGGATGAAGCGGCCTTGGGCGATTCACTGCGCGAATGCCTGATCGGGTAAACGCCGCCTGTCGGCGGCGCCTACCTCAAGGCCGCCAGCGTTTGTGCTCTTGGCGCCACTGGTCCATTTCGATCACCTCGGCAGTGGGGTGAGTCTTGATCTCGAACGGGTAGGGCGCCAGCTCGATTTGTACCGCATGGCCGCCGAATTGGGTAATGGTGCCGGGGTGGCGCTGCTCGCCGGTGACCGTGAATTCGAAGGTATACACCCGCGCGAAGCGGCGGCGGCCATTGGCGTCACGCACGAACCCGAAGCGCTTGAACGCCACGTTCTCATCCAGCAGTTCCAGGTCCAGCTTGGCGCAGTGCTGCTTGACCCGTGCCAGCGCGCGCTCACGCAGGCCATGGTTATGCCACAGCCAGGCAGCGCCCGCGCCCAGCACCATCAGCACAAACAGATTTCCGAGGGTAAACATCGAGGAATGCTCCAACTAAGTGTGCCCAGCTTAACTGCGACTTCGGTCTGTCGTACAGACGCCATTTAGCGCCATACTGCGCCCTCGAAAATCAGTCACCGCTGCGGGATATTTGCATGAAACGTACTCCACACCTGCTTGCCATCCAGTCTCACGTGGTTTTTGGCCATGCGGGCAACGGCGCCGCGGTGTTCCCCATGCAACGCGTGGGGGTCAACGTATGGCCGTTGAACACGGTGCAGTTCTCCAACCACACTCAGTATGGCCAGTGGGCGGGAGAAGTGTTGGCGCCAACGCAAATTCCCGCGCTGGTTGACGGGATTGCGACGATTGGTGAGCTGGGTAACTGCGATGCGGTGCTCAGCGGCTACCTGGGCAGTGCGGCCCAGGGGCGTGCCATTCTTGAGGTGGTGCGTAAGGTAAAGGCGGCCAACCCGCACGCGCTTTACCTGTGTGATCCGGTGATGGGCCACCCGGAGAAGGGTTGCATCGTGCCGGCCGAAGTCAGTGACTTCCTGCTCAACGAAGCGGTGGCCATAGCGGACCTGCTGTGCCCCAACCAGCTGGAGCTCAACACCTTCTGTGGGCGCCTGGCGCAGTCGCTGGAAGATTGCGTTGGCATGGCCCGGTCGCTGCTGGCGCTTGGGCCCAAGGCTGTGCTGGTCAAGCACCTGGCGTACCCCGGCAAGGCTGCCGAAGACTTTGAAATGCTGCTGGTTACAGCCGAAGGCAACTGGCACCTGCGCCGTCCGCTGCTGGCCTTTCCGCGCCAGCCAGTGGGCGTGGGTGACCTGACGTCGGGCTTGTTCCTGGCACGCCTGCTGTTGGGCGACAACCAGGTCGCGGCCTTCGAATTTGCTGCTGCCGCAGTGCATGAAGTGCTGCTGGAAACCCAGGCCTGCGCCAGCTACGAGCTGGAGCTGGTGCGGGCCCAAGACCGCATCGTGCACCCACGGCTGCGCTTTGAAGCGCAGCGCCTGGCGGTCTGACAGCAAACCCGGTAGCCGCAGCCTGTCGGCAGCGGCTAGCCGTCAGATACCGTCGTCGTCCTTGATGTCCTGGTAACGCTTTTCCAGCTCTTGGCGGATCTGGCGGCGCTGCTGGGCCTGGACAAAACGGCGTTTCTCTTCGCTGTTCTGCGGTTCCAGGCGCGGTACCTGGGCTGGCTTGCGCTGGTCGTCGACCGCCACCATAGTGAAGAAGCAGCTGTTGGTGTGGCGCACCGAGCGCTCACGGATGTTTTCCGTGACCACCTTGATGCCTACCTCCATGGAGGTATTGCCGGTGTAGTTCACCGATGCCAGGAAGGTCACTAGCTCGCCGACGTGAATCGGCTCGCGAAAGATCACCTGGTCTACCGACAGCGTCACCACATAGCGACCGGCGTAGCGGCTGGCGCAGGCGTAGGCGACTTCGTCGAGGTATTTGAGCAATGTGCCGCCGTGCACATTGCCAGAAAAGTTGGCCATGTCCGGGGTCATCAGAACAGTCATCGACAACTGGGCGTTTCCGGGTTCCATAGTGCGCTCACGGTAATGTTGCTGTAGTAAAGGGGCGTCACCTATCCTGGCGCTTACCCGCTTGGACAAAATCCCACTCTTTCGGGACGTTGGTCGCTGGCTGAACGTCACAGCCGGTGCGGCTTGCGTGCCGTCGGCGCGATAGATCTGTTTCCACTTGTTACGTCGGCATTTCCGCTGGTTTCACGGTGTTAACCTCAGAATTGAGATGTTACACCGTGAACAGGAGCCGGACCCCATGCATGCCATCAGTTTCATTCAGGATCTGGCCGTGATCATGCTGATAGCCGGAGTGGTCACGGTGATATTCCATCGATTGCGCCAGCCCGTGGTGCTGGGGTACATCGTTGCCGGCTTCCTGATTGGCCCACACACCCCGCCGTTTGGCCTTATTCATGACGAAGACACCATCAAGACACTCGCCGAACTGGGGGTGATTTTCCTGATGTTCTGCCTGGGGCTGGAGTTCAGCCTGCGCAAGTTGTTCAAGGTTGGCGCCACGGCCTTCATCGCCGCGTTTCTTGAAATCGTGCTGATGATCTGGATCGGTTACGAAATTGGCCGCTGGTTCGGGTGGAGCACCATGGATTCACTGTTCCTGGGCGCCATCCTGGCCATTTCCTCCACCACTATCATCGTCAAGGCGCTGAACGACCTGAAGATGAAGAATCAGCGCTTCGCGCAATTGATATTCGGCGTATTGATTGTCGAGGACATCCTGGGCATTGGCATTATCGCGTTGCTGTCGGGCATTGCGGTCAGCGGTACGGTCAGTTCTGGCGAAGTGTTTTCCACAGTGGGGAAGCTGTCGTTGTTCATGATCGTTGCCCTGGTGGTCGGTATTCTGCTGGTGCCCCGGCTGCTGGCTTACGTGGCCCGTTTCGAGAGCAACGAGATGCTGTTGGTCACGGTGCTGGGGTTGTGTTTCGGGTTCTGCCTGCTGGTGGTGAAGCTTGAGTACAGCATGGTGCTGGGTGCCTTCCTGATTGGCGCGATCATGGCCGAGTCTCGGCAATTGCTGAAGATAGAGCGGTTGATCGAACCCATTCGCGACATGTTCAGTGCCATCTTCTTCGTTGCCATCGGCCTGATGATCGACCCTTCGATACTGGTCGAGTACGCCTGGCCCATCGCGGTCATTACGGTGGCGGTGGTGGTAGGCAAGATGGTGTCCTGCGGCCTGGGGGCGTTCATCGCAGGCAATGACGGGTGTACGTCCCTGAGGGTGGGGATGGGGCTGTCGCAGATTGGCGAGTTTTCATTCATCATCGCCGCGTTGGGCATGACCCTGCAGGTCACCAGTGACTTCCTTTATCCGGTAGCGGTGGCTGTGTCGGCGCTGACCACGTTATCCACGCCCTACCTGATTCGCGCGGCCGACCCTCTGTCTGCGCGGCTCGCGGGCTTGATGCCGGTGCGCGTGGGGCGGGTTTTTGGCCTGTACGGGGAGTGGCTGCGCAGCATCCAGCCGCAAGGGCAGGGTGCGTTGCTGGCGTCCATGATTCGACGCATCCTGTTGCAGGTGGGGATCAACCTGGCGCTGGTCATGGCGATTTTCTTCAGCGCGGGCTATTTCGCCGGCCGTATTGCGCCGTACCTTGCACAGTGGGTCCATGAGCCGCGCTGGCACAATGCATTGATCTGGGGCGCGGCGCTGCTGCTGTCGCTGGCATTCCTGATTGCTGCGTACCGCAAGCTCAAGGCGCTGTCGATGCTATTGGCGGAGATGGGGGTGAAGCCGGATATGGCCGGGCGTCATACCGCACGGGTTCGACGGGTGATCGCCGAGGTGATCCCGCTGGTGTCACTGCTGGTCATTTTTCTGCTGCTGGCGGCGCTGTCGGCCAGCATCCTGCCCACCAGCGAGTTGCTGGTGTTGGTGGGGTTGGTAGCAGCGGGCGTAGCTGCGGTGCTGTGGCGCTGGTTCATACGGGTGCATACGCGCATGCAGGTCGCCCTGCTGGAAACCCTGGGCAACAACCAGGAAAGCCACTGAAAGAAATCGTGGCCTGCGCCAGGCCTGCCATTCGCTGAAAATTTTCAGTGAATGTCAGGGCCAGCGCAGCCTTGCGGCAGCGGCTAAAGGTGGGTATCAGCTTTCCAGCCAAACGTCCCGCGCCCAGTGCCATACCGATTCCCAGCTTTCTTCGGTCACCAACTCTTCTTCCGCCGACCACAACACCACGGTGCCATCTTCTTCGACGCAGTAGTAGTCGTCACCGTCCTGGCAGATGGGGATCAGCTCGCGGGGTACGCCCTGGTCCCAGGCCGTGGCCGCGACTTCCGGCAGGTAGGTGTGCGATTGCGGGTCGGTAACGGTTACCGGCTCCAGGCTGCCGTAGACAACGTCGCTAACGGTCAGCAGGAACTCCTTGAAGACGAACGGGATGTTGATGAACAGTTGTTCTTCGACCTCAACCAGTTGGTCCTCATCGGGCAACTCGAGTGGAACGGGTACCGGTTCATTGGCTTCCCGGAGTTGTTCGATCACTTCTTCCACGGTGTGTTTCCTCTCAGCGAATTGCGCGGTGCGGTTTATACATTAGCTGGATATTTTCGCAATGTTAAAAATGAAAAACCCCGGCGAGTGCCGGGGTTCGGGTGTGCAATACCTTTGGATTAGCCGTTCTGGCGAATCCCGGCAATCAGCCAAGGCTGGTTGTCACCCTGCGGGCGTTCCATGTTCCAGCTTTCGCTGAAGGCTTCGCCCTGGTCGAAGCGCGAGTTCTTGGACACACCGCTGAAGGTCAGCGTGGCGATGGTCTTGTCGGCTCGGTCGTCCACGCCATCGAGTTGCACCTGCAGGTTGTCGATGAAGGTGGACTGGAAGCCGTCGCCCAGGCTGGCGCGTTCCTGACGCAGGAACTGCAGCATTTGCGGGGTGACGAACTCGGCGATCTTGTCCATCTCGTTGGCGTCCCAGTGCTGCTGCAGCGCTTCGAAGTGGCTGCGGGCAGCGGCCAGGAAGCTCTGCTCGTTGAACCAGGCCGGGGCGTGGATCACCGGGCGCACAGGCTGGCCGCCGGAGCTGCCAAAGATCGGCTGCGCAGGCTGCTCGAAGGCTTCACGCTGGAACGGCGCGCCGGCCGGGGCCATGTGCTCCTGTTGCTTGCGTCGACGGGCGGCGATGAAGCGGAAGATCACGAAGGCGATGACCGCCATGATCAGGATGTCGAAGATCTGCATGCCCTGGAAGCCTCCGCCCATGAACATGGACGCCAGCAGGCCGCCTGCGGCGATACCGGCCAGCGGGCCAAGCCAGCGCGAGGCGCCGCCTGCGGCCGGGGCTGCACGACCGGCTGCGGCGGCAGCACCTGCGCCAGCGGCGCCGGAAGGCGATGGGGTGACCGACTGATGCGTTGGCGCGTTGCCGAACGACTTGCCACCGCCGAAGCGCTTGGCATGAGCGTCGATGCTCATCGTCAGGCCGATGCACAGCGCAAGGGCGATGCTAAGAAAACGTTGCATAGGGAATTCCCGTGTGTGGATTGCACTGCTGCCATGTTGCACAGATGGTCAGGTCATGGCCAGTGACATAATGTTTCGAGCTTTTACCGAGCGAAATGAACACGCGTGATGGGGTACGTCTGACCCGCCCGCTGCAGGCGTTGCAGGCCCGCTGTGCGGGCCTTCGCAGCTTGGCGGCAGCTCCGGCCTGGTGGCAGCCTACAGGTTTGCTGTGCGTCCGTGACGCGGCTTGCGCCGCTGCCACAGGGCGTCAGAGGGCTTCGAGCTTGGCGTAGCCCATCATCAGCCACTTGCTGCCTTCGCTGAAGTTGACTTGCACCCGGGCTTGGGCGCCCGAGCCTTCGAAGTTGAGGATCACGCCCTCGCCGAACACGGCATGCTGCACGCGCTGGCCCAGGCTGAACTCGGTCTGGGGAATGTTGGCACCGCCAAACAGGCTGCTGGAGTTCTGTTTCTGGCCCGAGCTGAACGGGCGGCTGACACTGTTGGACAGGCGCACTTCCTGAATCAGGCCACCGGGAATCTCGCGTACGAAACGCGAGACCTTGTTGTAGGTCTCGCTGCCATACAGGCGGCGGGTCTCGGCGTAGGTCATCACCAGTTGCTGCATGGCCCGGGTGATGCCCACGTAGGCCAGGCGGCGCTCCTCTTCCAGGCGGCCGGGCTCTTCCAGGCTCATCTTGTGCGGGAACAGGCCCTCTTCCATGCCCACCAGGAACACGTGAGGGAACTCCAGGCCCTTGGCGCTGTGCAAAGTCATCAGTTGCACGCTGTCCTCATGCTCGTCGGCCTGGGTATCGCCGGCCTCAAGGGAGGCGTGACCCAGGAACGCGGCCAACGGCGTCAGGTCTTCGTCTTCCTCGGATGTTTCGAAGTTGCGCGCGGCGCTGACCAGTTCCTCAAGGTTTTCCACCCGTGCCTGACCCTTTTCACCTTTTTCTTCCTGGTGATAAGTGATCAGCCCCGACTGCTCGATGACCGTCTGGGTCATCAGGTGCAGGGGCATCTCCATGACCTTGGCCGCCAGGTTCTCGATCAGCTCCATGAATGCGCCCAGGGCATTGCCGGCGCGACCGGTCAGGCCTTTGTTGGCCACCAACTGGCGCATGGATTCCCACATGGAAATCTCGGAGTGGCGGGCATGGTCACGGATGGCCTCGACGGTTTTCTCGCCGATGCCACGGGGCGGCACGTTGATGATGCGTTCCAGCGCGGAGTCGTTGCCACGGCCTTCCAGCACGCGCAGGTAGGCCATGGCGTTCTTGATTTCGGCGCGCTCGAAGAAGCGTTGACCGCCATAGATGCGGTAAGGAATACGCTCGCGCAGCAAGGCTTCTTCCAGTACCCGCGACTGGGCGTTGGAGCGGTACAGAATGGCGATATCGCTGCGCGACATGCCGGTCTTGATCGCCGCTTCGATGGTTTCCACCACGTAACGCGCTTCGTCGTGTTCGTTGAAGGCGGCGTACAGGCTCAGTGGCTCGCCGTCGCCACCGTCGGTCCACAGCTCCTTGCCCAGGCGCCCGGTATTGTTGGCGATCAGGGCGTTGGCAGCCTTGAGGATACCGGCGGTGGAGCGGTAGTTCTGCTCCAGGCGGATGGTTTCCACATCGGGGAAGTCGGCAGAGTACTGGTGAATGTTCTCGATTTTCGCGCCACGCCAGCCATAAATCGACTGGTCGTCGTCGCCCACCACCATCAGGCTGTCACCGCCCTTGGCCAGCAGGCGAAGCCAGGCGTACTGCACGGCGTTGGTGTCCTGGAACTCGTCCACCAACAGGTGGCGGAAACGGCGCTGGTAGTGTTGCAGCAGGCCGGGGTTGTCGCGCCACAGGTCCAGGGCGCGCAGCAGCAATTCGGAGAAGTCGATCACGCCGGCGCGGGCGCAGGCAGCCTCATAGGCTTCGTAGATGGACTTCATGGTGCCCAGGAACAGGTCGCCGCTGGCCTGGATATGTTGCGGGCGCAGGCCTTCGTCCTTCTGGCCGTTGATGAACCATTGTGCCTGGCGTACCGGCCAGCGCTGTTCGTCCAGGCCCAGCTCGCGGATCACGCGCTTGACCAGCCGCTGCTGGTCATCGCTATCGAGGATCTGGAAATTCTGGTTGAGGTTCGCTTCCTGCCAATGGGCCCGCAGCAGGCGGTGCGCCAGGCCGTGGAAGGTACCCACCCACATGCCGGCCGGGTTTATACCCATCAACTGCTCGATGCGCTGGCGCATCTCGGCAGCAGCCTTGTTGGTGAAGGTCACCGACAGGATCGAGTGGGGTGAGGCCTGTTCGACCTGGATCAACCAGGCGATACGGTGCACCAGCACTCGGGTTTTACCGGAGCCAGCACCGGCCAGGACCAACTGACGGCCAACCGGGGCCGCTACGGCCTGCCGTTGGGCATCGTTGAGGGAATTCAGCAGAAGGGAGAGGTCATCGCGCATCCGTCCATTTTAGGGTGTTGGACGAGATTGGAGCAAACCCGGCGTGCGAGCGGTTGATAAAAGATCGCCGACGATCCGTGGTCGGCAGGGCTTTGGCCCTGCATCGGGCTTGTGTATGCTCCGTGCACGTTCAGGCTCAACACATTAATAAGAATACTGCCTATGACACTTTCTACAGGTCCTGCTTCCATGGAGGGGCAACGGGACATCCGTCGCAAATATGCCGCGCAACTGGCGGTCGAGCGCACGCGTCTGCTGTATCAGGGCTCTTTGCTGCCAACATTGTTGATGCTGCTCAACGGGCTGGTCTGCGCCTGGCTGTTGTGGGAGCCGCAGCATTACGTGCTGGTGAGTGTGTGGCTGGTATGGCTGACTGCGCTGGTGGCCATGCGGGTCATTCAGGTGGCAGCCTTCGATTCGGCCATACCGGATCGCCAGGCTCATCCCAGCTGGTTGCGCATGTTTCTGTTCGGCTCGGCCATCAGCGGCCTCACGCTGGCGGGTGCGGCGACCCTGCTGGTGCCCACTGACAGTTTTGTCCAGCAAGCCTGGGTGTTTGGCCTGCTGGGCGCGGCCACCTTGTCGGCGAGCGTCGCCTACGCCGTCAGCTTGCCGGCTTTCCTCAGTTTCGCCCTGCCGTGCCTGTTGCCGCCGATTGGCTGCCTGTTTCTGATTGGCAGTGGGGCGCAGCACGGCTGGGGCTGGCTGGGGCTGATTCTGCTGGGGGCGCTGTCGGTGGTGGCCTGGCAGGTCAACCGCCTGATCGAGCGCGGGTTGCTGCGGCGGTTTCAGAATCAGGAGCTCATTGAGCACTTGCAGCAGGCCCAGGGCGGCAGCGCGCGGCTCAACCAGGAGCTGGCCCGCGAAGTGGAGCAGCGCCGTCGCGTGGAAAGCGAGTTGCGCGAAGCGCAGGCGGGGCTGGAGACCCGAGTGGCCCAGCGCAGCCATGAGCTGGACGTGGCCAACCAGGCCTTGAGCAAGAGCGAGGCCCGCCTGGCGCTGGCGCTGGACGCCAGTGAGCTGGGGTTGTGGGACTGGGACCTGCAGTCGGACGAGGTGCACCACACGCACGTTCAGGAGCTGTTCGGCCTTGCCCCTGAATACGTGACCGCCATGCTGCGCCACCTCAAGCCGCGTTTGCACCCCGAGGACCTGCCGCACCTCAAGCGCACCCTGGTCGAGCACATGAAGGGGCGTACCGAGGACTACCGCATCGAGTACCGCATTCGTCATAGCGACGGGCGCTGGCGCTGGATCGAAGACCGCGGTCGCGCCGTGGAGCGGGCCGAAAGCGGCAAGGTCCTGCGCATGCTCGGCACGCGGCGCGATATCAGCGCCAGCAAGGCCCATGAAGACCATCAGCGCCTGTCGGCCATGGTGTTTGAGGCCGCCAGCGAAGGCATCATCATTCTCGACAGCGACTACGCGGTTCTGTCGGTGAACGAGGCGTTTGTCACCGTCACCGGTTATTCGCGGGAGGAAGTGCTGGGCCGCAGCGTTATCGAGCTGCCGTGCAGCCGCGATGCGCGCCGTCACCATCGGCAGATAGACGAGGCGTTGCAACACGCGGGGCAGTGGCAGGGCGAGCTGGTGGAAGCGCGCAAGAATGGCGAGCTCTATCCACAATGGCTGCAACTGAGCGTGGTGCGCGATCATCGGGAAAACATCAGCCATATCATCGCGTTCTGCGCCGATCTGTCGGCGCGGCGCGAATCGGAAGAGCGCATGCGCTTCCTTACCCATTACGACGAACTGACCGGCCTGGCCAACCGCGCGCTGTTCCGCGAGCGCCTCCAAGAGGCCAACCTGCGGGTACGGCAGGGCGGCCGCAGCCTCGCCTTGCTGCACATCAACCTGGACCGCTTCAAGCTGCTCAACGAGACCCTTGGCCATGAGGCCGCCGACCAACTGCTCAAGCAGATGGCCCGGCGCATCACCAATGCCTTGCCCGAGGCCGACACTATCGCCCGGCTGTCAGGCGACGAGTTCGCCGTGCTGTTCGATGCCTATGCCAACCTGTCCAGCCTGGCGCGGGTGACCAGCCGCCTGCTGGCCAAGCTGCGGGTGCCGCAAATGATCGAAAACCAGGAACTGGTGGTCAGCGCCTCGATCGGTATCAGCCTGCTGCCCGACAATGCGCGTGAAGTGTCCGCGCTGGTCGGCCAGGCGATCATGGCCATGCAGCATGCCAAGCACCTGGGCGGCAATAACTTCCAGTTCTACACCGACAGCCTCCAGGCCAGCACCATGGAACGCCTGCAACTTGAGCAACAGTTGCGCAAGGCCATCGACGAACAGCAACTGGAGGTGTACTACCAGCCCAAGCTGTGCCTGGACAGCGGCCGCCTGAACGGCGCCGAGGCGCTGGTGCGCTGGCGCCATCCGACCATGGGCATGGTGCCGCCCGGCGAGTTCATCGGGCTGGCCGAGGAAACCGGCCTGATCGTGCCGATAGGCGAGTGGGTGTTGCGCCAGGCGTGCTGGCAGGCGCGTGAATGGCAGCGCCAGGGGCTGCGGGCCATTCGTGTGTCGGTCAACCTGTCGGTGCATCAACTGCGCCAGGGCAAACTGGTCAGCCTGGTGCGTCAGGTACTGAACGACACAGGGCTGGAACCGCAGTTTCTTGAACTGGAGCTTACCGAGAGCCAGTTGCTGGACAGTGTCGAGCACATTATTGCCACGTTCCATCAGTTGCAGGCCCTAGGGATAAAACTTGCCATCGACGACTTCGGAACCGGCTACTCTTCCCTGAGCTACCTGAAGCGCTTCCCGGTGGATTACGTGAAGATCGACCAGGCTTTCATTCGCGGGCTGGCTGAAGGTAGTGAAGATGCCGCCATCACCCGCGCCATCATTGCCATGGCGCACAGCCTGCAATTGAAAGTGGTGGCGGAGGGTGTTGAAACGCAAGCGCAGCTTTCGTTTTTGAACGTGCATGGATGTGACGAAATTCAGGGTTATCTGATCAGTAAACCGGTAGAAGCCCAGGCTTTTGGCGGCCTGTTGGCAGATGATCGTGATTATCGCGACCAGCTTGATCAGGTTCATTCGCGAACTTGACTATCGTTTAGCTGGGCGTGTCGCAGGTCATGTAGTATAACTACAAGAAAGCTACATCGGTCTTTCGATCCTGAACGAGTCCTGCCCATTGAACCTGTTGCAACACATCGCCCAGTCTCGCCACCTGTTACGCAAGTCGGAGCTCAAGGTCGCCGACCATGTGCTGCTTGACCCTGCGGCCGTGATGCACAGCTCCATGGCCGACCTGGCCCATAACGTGGGCATCAGCGAGCCGACCATCGTGCGTTTCTGTCGAGCCATTGGCTGCTCGGGCTTCCAGGACCTCAAGCTCAAGCTGGCGCAGAGCCTGGCGGCCGGTGCCAGCTTCGGCCAGTTCGCCATCCACGAAGATGATTCGGTGGCCGACTACAGCCTGAAGATCTTCGACACCACCCTGCATACCCTGATGGAAGTGCGTGAGCACCTCGACGCCCAGGCGTTGCAGCGCGCGGTGACGGCCATGGCCCAGGCCCAGCGGGTGGAGTTTTACGGCTTCGGCGCTTCGGGCGCGGTAGCGGCGGATGCCCAGCACAAATTCTTCCGTTTGCTGCTGACCGCAGCAGCGTATTCCGACCCGCACATGCAGGCGATGTCGGCTGTTACCCTGAAGCCGGGTGACGTGGCCATCTGCATCTCGCAGTCGGGGCGTTCCAAGGACCTGCTGATCACCGCCAACCTGGTGCGCGAAAGCGGCGCCACGCTGATCACCCTGTGCCCAAGCCAAACCCCGCTGGCCGAGCTGTCCACGGTCAACCTGGCCATCGACGTGCACGAAGACACCGAAATCTACACCCCGCTGACCTCGCGCATCGCCCACCTGGTGGTGATCGACGTGCTGGCCATGGGCGTGGCCATGGCCCGCGGCCCGAGCCTGGTCAATCACCTGAAGAGCGTGAAGCGCAGCTTGCGCAGCCTGCGGTTGTCGCCCAAGTCCGTAAAAGCCCTCGACGACTGACTCCGCTCCTGCCGCTGTCTCCAGGCTGCGCTGGCCCGGATGCTCGCTGAAGATCTTCAGTGCACGCCGGGGCCAGCGCAGCCTGGCGGCAGCGGCTACAGCTTTCACCGAACCGTCATCCCCCCGCCCACAAATCGTAACCGCCAGCGCCCACTCTGAACTCCCCGCACTCGAACTGGGAGAGACGCAATGGCTCGTTACTTCGATGGCTCGCAGGAGCAAGGCAACAGCAAGACCAAGCGCCAGCAGGAAGACCAGCGCCGCATGGAGTTTCGCCGCGCAATCGAAAGCTACTCCGAGCAGCGCCGCTTGCTGCAGGAGATTTCTGATTTTCCCGATCTTGACGCTTTCAACTACTGGCAGGCAGCGTCGGCAGGCGCCCAGAAAAACGTTCAGCCAGGGCGCTGATCTGCGCGCGTTCCATGCGGATGAAGGCCTGAAAGGCCAATGCCACGGGCGATAGCCGCTTGGCCTTGGCCTGCACGATGCACCAACTGCGATAAAGCGGTAGTTCTTCGACCGGTAGTTCCTTGAGCACCCCCGTCGCCAACTCCATGTTTAGTGCATGGCGGGTCAACAGGGCCAGGCCAAGCCCGGCGATGACGCTTTCGCGCTGTGCGTCGGCGTTGGCCACTTCCAGCGTCTGGGTGAAGTGCACGCGCTTTTCCTTGAAGTACTCCTCGCACGCCTTGCGCGTACCCGAGCCCTGCTCGCGCATCAACAACGTATGCGGTTCCAGGTCCTGCAAGCGCAGGCGGTCCACCTTGCACAGCGGATGATCCGGCGGCGCCACGGCGACGATGGGGTTGTTGAGGAACGGCATGAACTCAAGGCCCATGTCCTGGGGCACCATGGACATGATGATCAGGTCGTCGCGGTTATCCGACAGCCGACGAATGGCCTGGGCGCGGTTGCACACAGTCAGGCTAAGGTTTACCTCTGGGTGCTGGCGCTTAAATGCCGCAAACAGATGCGGCACAAAGTATTTCGCGCTGGATTCCACTGCCAGCTTGAGCTGGCCTTGCAGTGAGCCCTGCATGTCCGACAACTGCATGTCGAAGCTTTCCAGGCGTCCGAAAATGTCGCGGCTAGCGCGCTGAAGGGCTTCAGCTGCCTCGGTCAAATACAGTTTTTTGCCCACATATTCGAACAGCGGCTGGCCAACCAGCTCTTCCAGCTGACGAATTTGCAGGCTGACGGCCGGTTGCGTCAGCGACATTTCCTCTGCCGCACGGCTGTAAGAGCGCAAATCGCAGACTTCATTGAAAATCTGAAGTTGACGTAATGTCATACGCATCAATGACTTACGCATATTTATTCCTCGCTGCCCAACACCGGATTGCCTGACTATAAGGCTTCCTTTATGGCTGACCTAACAAATATTGATTTTTGTTAATTGTTGCAGGGCGCTACTGTGAACGTGCAACTGGCCGAGCGGGCCGGGTCATGCGCCGACTGGTTTTGCCAGTCTGATTGTCAACGGTCGAGGAACATCCAAGTGATAAAAAAGATCCTGATCGCCAACCGTGGTGAAATTGCCGTACGCATCGTGCGTGCCTGCGCCGAAATGGGCATTCGCTCCGTGGCGATCTATTCCGACGCCGATCGGCATGCCTTGCACGTGAAGCGTGCAGATGAGGCCCACAGCATTGGCGCCGAGCCGCTGGCCGGGTACCTGAACCCGCGCAAGCTGGTGAACCTGGCGGTGGAAACCGGCTGCGACGCCTTGCACCCCGGCTACGGCTTCCTGTCGGAAAACGCAGAGCTGGCCGACATCTGCGCCGAGCGCGGGATCAAATTCATCGGCCCGTCGGCCGAAGTCATCCGCCGCATGGGTGACAAGACCGAGGCTCGCCGCAGCATGATCAAGGCCGGCGTGCCGGTCACCCCCGGTACTGAAGGCAACGTCGCCGACATCCAGGAAGCCCTGCTGGAGGGTGACCGCATTGGCTACCCGGTGATGCTCAAGGCCACATCCGGCGGTGGCGGCCGTGGTATCCGCCGCTGCAACAGCCGTGAAGAGCTTGAACAGAACTTCCCGCGGGTGATTTCCGAAGCCACCAAGGCTTTCGGCTCGGCCGAAGTGTTCCTGGAAAAATGTATCGTCAACCCCAAGCACATCGAGGCGCAGATCCTCGGTGACAGCTTCGGCAACGTGGTGCACCTGTTCGAGCGCGACTGCTCGATCCAGCGCCGCAACCAGAAGCTCATCGAAATCGCCCCCAGCCCCCAGTTGACCCCTGAACAGCGCGCCTACATCGGCGACCTGTCCGTGCGTGCGGCGAAGGCGGTGGGCTATGAGAACGCCGGTACCGTGGAGTTCCTGCTCGCCGAGGGCGAGGTCTACTTCATGGAAATGAACACCCGGGTGCAGGTGGAACACACCATCACCGAGGAAATCACCGGTATTGACATTGTTCGCGAGCAGATCCGCATTGCTTCGGGCCTGCCCCTGTCGGTGAAGCAGGAAGACATCCACCACCGTGGCTTCGCGTTGCAGTTCCGCATCAACGCCGAAGACCCGAAGAACAACTTTCTGCCCAGCTTCGGCAAGATCACCCGTTACTACGCCCCCGGCGGCCCCGGCGTGCGTACCGACACGGCGATCTACACCGGCTACACCATTCCACCGTACTACGACTCCATGTGCCTGAAGCTGGTGGTGTGGGCGTTGACCTGGGAAGAAGCCATGGACCGCGGCCTGCGGGCCCTGGACGACATGCGTGTGCAAGGGGTGAAGACCACCGCTGCGTATTACCAGGAAATCCTTCGCAACCCCGAATTCCGTAGCGGCCAGTTCAATACTAGCTTCGTCGAAGCGCACCCTGAACTGACCAACTACTCGATCAAGCGCAAACCCGAAGAGCTGGCCCTGGCCATCGCCGCCGCCATCGCCGCCCACGCAGGGCTTTGAACAGCAGCTGCAAGCTGCAAGTGGAAAGCTGCAAGTAGGGCGTGTTCGCAGCGCTTTTGCTAGCAGCTTATAGCTTGAAGCTTGCAGCTCATGAGGAGATACCAATGTCCAAGAAGATCTTCGTAACAGACACAATCCTGCGCGACGCCCATCAGTCCCTGCTGGCTACCCGCATGCGCACCGAAGACATGCTGCCCATCTGCGACAAGCTCGACAAGGTCGGCTACTGGTCGCTGGAAGTATGGGGCGGCGCCACCTTCGACGCCTGCGTGCGCTTCCTCAAGGAAGACCCGTGGGAGCGCCTGCGCCAACTGCGCGCCGCACTGCCCAACACCCGCCTGCAAATGCTGCTGCGTGGCCAGAACCTGCTGGGCTACCGCCATTACAGCGATGACGTGGTGCGTGCCTTCGTAGCCAAGGCCGCGGTCAACGGCATCGACGTGTTCCGCATTTTCGACGCCATGAACGACGTGCGTAACCTGCGCGTTGCCATCGAGGCGGTGAAGGCGGCCGGCAAGCACGCCCAGGGCACCATTGCCTACACCACCAGCCCGGTGCACACCATCGACGCCTTTGTGCAGCAGGCCAAGAAAATGGAAGCCATGGGCTGCGATTCGGTGGCCATCAAGGACATGGCGGGCCTGCTGACACCGTATGCCACGGGTGAGCTGGTGAAGGCGCTGAAGGCCGAGCAGTCGCTGCCGGTGTTCATCCACTCCCACGACACCGCCGGCCTGGCCGCCATGTGCCAGCTCAAGGCCGTGGAAAACGGTGCCGATCATATCGACACCGCCATCTCCAGCTTCGCCTGGGGCACCAGCCACCCGGGCACCGAGTCCATGGTTGCGGCGCTCAAGGGCAGCGAGTTCGACACCGGCCTGAGCCTGGAACTGCTGCAAGAGATCGGTCTGTACTTCTACGCCGTGCGCAAGAAGTACCACCAGTTCGAAAGTGAATTCACCGCCGTCGACACCCGTGTGCAGGTCAATCAAGTGCCGGGCGGGATGATTTCCAACCTGGCCAACCAGCTCAAGGAGCAGGGCGCCCTTAACCGCATGAGCGAAGTGCTGGCCGAAATTCCCCGGGTACGTGAAGACCTGGGCTTCCCGCCGCTGGTGACCCCGACCTCGCAGATTGTGGGTACCCAGGCGTTTTTCAACGTGCTGGCCGGCGAGCGCTACAAGACCATCACCAACGAAGTCAAGTTGTACCTGCAGGGCGGCTACGGCCAGGCCCCGGGCCAGGTCAACGAGAAACTGCGCCGCCAGGCCATCGGCAGCGAAGAGGTGATCGACGTGCGCCCGGCCGACCTGCTCAAGCCGGAGATGGTGCGCCTGCGCGGTGAAATCGGCACCCTGGCCACTTCCGAGGAAGACGTGCTGACGTACGCAATGTTCCCGGACATTGGCCGTAAATTCCTCGAAGAGCGCGCCGCCGGCAAGCTCACGCCAGAAGTGCTGCTGCCTATCCCCGAGCCTGGCAAGGCACCCTCGGCGGGCGGCGAGGGCGTACCGACCGAGTTCGTCATCGACGTTCACGGTGAAACCTACCGCGTCGACATCACCGGCGTGGGCGTGAAGGCCGAAGGCAAGCGTCACTTCTACCTGTCCATCGACGGCATGCCGGAAGAAGTGGTGTTCGAACCGCTCAACGAATTCGTCGGCAGCGGCATTGGCAAGCGCAAGCAGGCCAGCGAGCCGGGCCACGTCAGCACCACCATGCCGGGCAACATCGTGGATGTGCTGGTGAAGGAAGGCGACGTGGTCAAGGCTGGCCAGGCACTGCTGATCACTGAAGCCATGAAGATGGAAACCGAAGTGCAGGCGCCTATCGCCGGCAAAATCACCGCCATCCACATCGCCAAGGGTGACCGGGTCAACCCGGGCGAGATTCTGATCGAGATCGTTGGCTGATCAACGTTTAACCTCTGGGAGGCTTCGGCCTCCTTTTTTTATAGCAACACTTCACTTGCAACAGCAACGGCCCCCGCTCCCACAAGGTCGAAAGCTTGCCGCACACCCTCAGAGTCTCCCACCGAGTACCGTTACTTGCGCACTGTGCACTGATACGATGATGGTCAGAAACGCAGCTGCCATCGTCCAGTGACGGCATGATTGCGGCTGTTGCTGCCATATTCCCCGCTATACCCCAAGCCCAGCGTTTGCCGTGCGGTTATCCCCACATCCACTCCGGCTTCAGCCAGCAGGCTGTCGCGATCCAGTGCCGTGCCTTGCACGCTGAAGGCGTTGCCGCCGGACAGGAAGGCCTGACGGGTGTCGCTGTCCACATCGCCGTAGGTATGCCGCCACCCCAGGCTGGCGCGTGGGGTGATACTCATGCCGTTATCCAGCGTGCTCAAATGCGCCGCGCGCACACCCAAGGTGCTGGTGAAGTTGTCCTGGGACTGGGTGTCGACATCCAGTGCCGCCGCGCCGCCTTTTTCCTGGTAGCTGTCGCGGTGGTAGCGTTGGTAGCCCAGGTTGGCGAAAGGCTCGGCATTCCAGCGGCCGGTGCCCAGGCTGTAGCCCAGTTCGGCGAAGGCTTGCTGGCTGTTGGCGTGGTAATCGCCCTTTGGGCTGTCGGTGAAGCCATCGAATGCCACCGTGCGCCGGTTGCGTCCATCGTGGTAGCTGTAGGCCGCGCCCAGGCGAACTGCCAACGGACCGTCCTGGCGCAAGGCGTAGGCGCCCAGGTGCCAGCTGTCTACCGAGCCGTCCACGCCGGTGGTGTCCAGGTCAGTGTTCGAATAGCCGCCCAACACGCCCAGGCGCCACAGTGGGCTGGCGGCCCAATCGGCACCTATGACGCTGCCCTTGGTGCGCTGGGTCAGCGCACTGGCGCCATCCTTGCCATCCAGCTTGCCGTAGCTGCCAAGCCCCTGCAGCCACACACGCGCTTTGGCATTGGGGTCATTGAGGTTGCGCGCACTGTCCGGCACCCCATTGGACGCCAGTGTTGGCGTGTCCTGGTCGTTCAGGCCTACCAGCAATCCGCCGTTGCTGCCCATTTGCTGCATGGCCGCGAGCATGGTGGCGCCCACCTGGGCTGCGCCACTCAGGGTGGCAGCGGCCAGGCTGGCGTTATTGCTGGCGGCCAATTGCTCGATGGCGCCGCTGGCAGTGCCGGTGGAGGTGTTGAGCAGGGCGTTGTAGAGCGTGCTGTTCTGGTTCAGGCCGCCCAGGCTGTGTGCGGCGCTGGCGCCGTTGGCACTGGTTGCGTAGTCGGCGAAGGCAATGTCGTTGCGGTTGTAGTCCAGGCCGACTTGGGTGGCCGTATAGCTCAGGGTGGGCGTCAGGAAGGCGTAGTCGCTGGTGACCTTGGCGAAGGCGCCCTCGATGCTGCCGGCCTGCAGTACGGTGTAATGGCTTTTCCAGGGGTAATTACCGCTGCTGGGGCTGACCTCCAGGGTAGCGCCGGTCAAGGTTGCGGTACCGCCGACCCGCACGGGGGCGCTGCTGCCGTCGGCGTTTACGCCATAGGCCAGCACCGAGCCGCTGCCGAAGGTCAGGTTGCCGGTGACCGTGGCGGTACCCAGTTGCGTATTGGTGAGCAGGGTGCCTTTCACCAGCAGGTTGCCGGCACTGCCACCGCCGGCGTAGACACCGCCATTGTCCACAGTCAGTGTGCCCGCCACGCTGCCCTGGTTGATCAGCATGGCGCCTGTGGATATCTCGCCGCCGTCGCTGAAATCACCAGCGCCGGTGAGCGTCCAGGTGCCCTGATTGACCTGCAGCCATTCGAAATTCTGGCTGGCGCCGAAGCTGCCACCGGTGGCGTCGTCCATCACGACCCGGTCATAGCCAGTACCGCCATCCACCAGGCCGTTGAAGTGGCTGCCGCTTAGCAATGTCAGGGTGTCGTTGCCGCCCCCCAGGTTCAATGCCAAGCCGTTGCTGCCGCTGATCAGGCCAGCGTTGGTGACCTTGTCGTCGAATTCCCCCACCAGTTGAATGCCGAAGCCGTCGAAGCCCTGGATGGTGCCGTGGTTGATGAGGGTCAGCGCGCCCACACCGGCGCCGCCGCTGCCGTCGTCCACCAGAATGCCGTTATTGGCGCCGCTGATCAACGCGCCGCTGGCGTTGTAGACATAGCCGCCGCCCAGTGCGAGACCTTCACTGCCGTTGGCGAAACCATTTTTATCCACACCCCCGGCGCCGGTGCCCTGGATAATGTTGTAGTTTTCCACGTGGCCGAGCCCGTCGATATCGACGCCGTCTCCATCGCCGTTGGCCTTGAGGCCCGAGTAGGCACCCGTGATGACGCCATAGTTATACACAGTGCCATCGCCGTCGGAGCCAAAGCCCGAACCATTACGCCCGGTGACCTCGCCGTAGTTGTAAAGGGTGGCGCCAAGGTCGGTGGTTATGCCGTGGCGGCCGCCGCTGATGGTGCCGTAGTTATACACAGCCACGCCGGTAGCCGAATCGATGTCTACGCCGTCGTATTTCTGGTCATCGGTCAGCGAGTCGCCTGTGGATATCTCGCCGTAGTTGATGATGGTCGCGTTGCCGCCGGTCTTGATGCCGTCGCTGGCATCGCCGTGAATCAGGCCGCCCAGGCGGTTGATCACGGTAGTGGTGGTACCTGCGCTGCGCAGGGCATCCAGGTCGATGCCCTGGCCGGTGCTTGAGCGGATGGTGCCGCTGTTGTCGATCAGCACGCTGCCGGTCGGGATATTGCTGTTGATGCGCAGGGCATCATCCAGCCCCTGGATCAGCCCGCCGGCACGGTTGGTGATGCTGTAGACGCGCGCGGATGTTTCGCTGCCGCTGCTGTCTATCGCCCGGCCACCGCTGGAAATGATGCTGCCAGAGTTATCCACAACCACGCCGGTGCCCGACGTAGGGTCCTTGAGGCTGACCGCCTTGCCGCTGTTGGTGATGCTGCCGGTGCTGGTGACGGTCAGGGTGGCTTGGCCGGTCAGCGTCTGAGACGCGGTGGTGGGTGTGGTAATGGTCGTGGCGTGGGCCTGGGAAATGCCCAGGCTAAGCAATGACAACGTGACGGCGATGCGCGAAGGCGGCAGAGGCATGGGACGGCCTTTTGTAAGAGTGAGCGGCCGTCCTATATAGCTAATTGTGTTTACAAAAATATTTATCAGTACAAAGCTGAAACCCTTTATGCCAGGTTCAGCGCCGCTCGCGGTATCCCTTGCCGTAATGAGCTTCCATCCGAGCCTGCAGCAGCTCGAGGCCGATTGACATGATCCAGTACAGAATTGCTGCCGTGGTCAACATCTCGATGTAGCGGTAGCTGGATCGCCCATACGACTGCGCCAGGAACATCACTTCCCACACGCCCATTACCGAGATCAGCGATGAGTCTTTCAGCATCGAGATGAACTGGTTGGTGGTGGGCGGGATGATGGTACGCATGGCCTGGGGCAGGGTGACTCGCCAGAAGATCTGCGTGGGCCGCAGCCCCAGCGCCAGTGCCGCTTCGCGCTGGCCGGCAGCCACGCCGATGATACCGGCACGGAAAATTTCACTCAGGTACGCACCGTAGTTCAGCGACAGCGCGATGATCCCGGCGCTGATGGCGCCCGGGACGATGCCCAGTTGCGGCAGCCCCAGGTAGATCAGCAAAATCTGGATAAGCAGCGGCGTGCCGCGAAAAAATGACGCGTAGAAACTGGCCACACCGAACGCCACCGCGCTCTTGGACAGCCGCGCCAAGGCGGTGATGAACCCCAGCAGCACCGAGACAACGATGGAGCACAGGCACAGGAACAGCGTCAGGGCCGCGCCCTGGAGAAAGCCGTTGGGCGCCAGGTGCATGCCGATCAGGTTGGGTAGCTTGTCGAGAATGACCGAGAGTTTCAGATCAAAACTGAGGAAAAACCCGCTGAACAAGGCAAGCATCACTGCCCAGGTCAGGTACAGACGGGTACGGAAACCGAAGATTCGCTGCAACAGGCCCTCGCGAACCTGCTGCGGAGGGCGTTGGGGCTCGTAGGAAGTCATTTGCTGATGTCGGCGCCGATCCATTTCTGCGACAGCTTGCCCAGCGTGCCGTCCTGTTTCAGCTCGGCGAACACTTGGCGCACCTTGGCGTCCCACTCGGGGTCACCTTTCTCGATAGCCACCGAGTTGGGCTCTTCATACAGTGGCACGCCGGCCAGCTTGAAACGCTTGTCCTGGTTCAGGCGAGGCTGGGCGGTCACCAGATTGGTGAGGATGGCGTCGAGGCGCTTGCCGGCACCCAGGCCCAGGTCCTGGAAGGCAACGTTATCGGTGTCATACGGTGCGATCTGCACGTTTTCGAATGGGTAGACCAGCGGCTTGTCTTCCGCGCCCTCGATCACCAGGTTCTTGTTCAGGTAGCTTTCGTAGCTGGAGGCGCTGGTCAAGCCCACCTTCATGCCCGACAGGTCCTTGGCCGAATGGATGCGATCGTCATTGGCGTTGACCACGATCACTGCAGGCGAGGCGTAGTACTCGACGGGGAAATCGAACACTTCGGCGCGTGCCTTGCTCGGGGTCATAGAGCAGATGCAAATGTCATAACGGCCGCTCCAGTGCCCGGCGGCAATTACGTCCCACGAGGGCGTTTCCAGGCGCAGGGTAACGCCCAGCTTCTGCGCCACGGCCTTGGCCACGTCCACGTCGAAGCCGTCGAGCTGGTTCTGGTCATTCAGGAAGGAGAAGGGCGGGTAGCTCTCCATCAATACGCCAACCAGTTCCTTGTGGCTCTGCACGCGTTCCAGCGTGGTACCCGCCAGGGCTTGTGTGGAGGCGGCCAGGGCCAATAGGCCGATACCCAGCAGAGCGCGTAATTTCACGAAAATCCCCAAAAAGAAAATGGTTGTAAGTACGACGAAGTGACGTATTAAATAGTTATAACCAGCTCACTCATAGTGAGTTTTTTTCATATCGATATAAGCGAATTGCATATGAGCGAAGCGGCAGTGGTTATTCTGGATGGCGGCATGGGCCGCGAGTTGCAACGCCGGGGCGCCCCATTTCGCCAGCCGGAATGGTCTGCGCTGGCGCTGGGGGACGCGCCCGAGGCCGTTCGCGATGTGCACACGGCTTATATCGACAGTGGTTCGCAGGTGATCACTAGCAACAGCTACGCCGTGGTGCCGTTCCACATTGGTGAAGAGCGTTTTGCCCGCGAGGGCCAGGCGCTGGCCGATATTGCTGGCCGGCTGGCGCGCGAAGCTGCGGATGGCGCCAACGGCAAGGCGTTGGTAGCGGGTTCGTTGCCGCCACTGTTTGGCTCATATCGCCCGGACCTTTTTCAACCGCAGCGCGTGGACGAGTTGCTGCAGCCGCTGGTGCGCGGCCTGGCGCCACACGTGGACCTGTGGTTGGCGGAAACCCAGAGCTGCATCGCCGAAGCGCGCGCCATTCGCGCAGGCTTGCCAGCCGACGGCAAGCCGTTCTGGTTGTCGTTCACCTTGCAGGACGAAGATACCGAGGAGGTTGCGCGCCTGCGCTCAGGCGAGCCGGTTACCGAGGCGGCCAAGGCGGCCGTGGCGTTGGGTGTGCAGGTTTTGCTGTTCAACTGCAGCCAGCCCGAAGTGATCGGCGCGGCGATCGATGCTGCGCGCGATACCTTTGCCGCATTGGGCGCCAGCGTGGCCATCGGTGCCTACGCCAACGCCTTCCCGCCGCAGCCCAAGGACGCCAAGGCCAACGATGGCCTCGACGAACTGCGCGAAGACCTGGACCCGCCGGGTTACCTGCAGTGGGCGGCCAATTGGCGCGCACGGGGCGCGACCCACATTGGCGGCTGCTGCGGCATTGGCCCGGAGCACATTGCCGTGCTGGCGGCTGGGCTTTAACCGGCGCGCAACTGGCTCAGGCTCTTGAGCTGGCCGTTCGCGGTCTGGTTGGCATCGGCCAGCCAGGCCTCGAATGCGGCGTGCACGGCCGGCCACTGACCGTCAGTGATCGAGTACCAAGCGGTATCACGGCTGCAGCCCTTGACGATCATGTGTTGCCAGAACACCCCTTCATAGGTGAACCCCAGCCGTTCGGCCGCCTGTTTGGAGCGGGCGTTGGCGTTGTTGCACTTCCACTCCAGGCGACGGTTGCCCAGCGCAAAAGCCAGCTTGGCCAACAGGTACACCGCCTCGGTGCTTTTTGGCGTGCGCTGCATGGGCGCGCCGAAGGCCACGTGGCCAATTTCGATGCGGCCATGCTCCGGCACAATGGACATCAGGCTCAGAATGCCTTCGGCCCTGCCGCTGTTCAGGTCGATCACTGTGTAGAACAGCGGGTCGGTGCTCGCCGCCTGGCCCTTGAGCCAGGCATCGAACAACCCGCGCTCGGTGAAGGGGCCGTAGGGCAGGTAGTCCCACAGCTTCGGGTCCGGGCCTTGCAGCGCTGCCCACAGCTCATGGCCATGATGGGCAACATCCAGTTTTTCCAGGCGAATGAAACGCCCTTGCAAGGTTGAACCGCTCGGTTCGACGGCCGGTTGCCAGTCGGTAACAGGGTTGGTCATGGTCAACTCCTACAAAGCCTTGCGAAATTGGATGAAGCCGGGGCGTTCGGCAATGCGCTCGTACAATTGAATGGCCGTGGCGTTGGTTTCGTGGGTCAGCCAGTGCACCTTGCCGCAACCGTTGGCGGCAGCGGTGGCGTAGACGTGTTCGATCAGCTTGCGACCCACGCCCAGCCCGCGCGCGGCTTCGCTGACGTATAGGTCCTGCAGGTAGCAGGAGTTTTCGATGGACCAGTTCGAGCGATGGTAGATGAAGTTCACCATGCCAATGGCGCGCCCGTCTTGCCAGGCCAGTGCTGCGTTGGTGGGCTCGGCGGTGTCGAGCATGCGTTGCCAGGTGGAATCGCTGACGTCGCCTGCCAGTTCAGTGTTGTAGAAGCGCAGGTAGGCCTGCCACAACGGCAGCCATTGGGCATGATCGGTGGCGCTGACGGGGCGTATTTCAACGGATGACATGGTGGCTCCTTATGGGTTCATAAGCTGGGCAACGGCGTTGTCCAGGGGGTCGGTGCTGGCGGCCAGCCCTTGCTGCACACCGTCGATGTCGGCGGCGCTGCGGTTCTGGCTGAGCTTGCGCTTGCCTTCCAGGCGGCTGATTGGCAATTGGAAACCGACAATGGCTTTCAACATGCTTTGCAGGTAGTTGGCTGGCGCATCGCTCACCGCCCACGGTTTTGCCTGGCCGGCTTCGTGGCGGTCGGTGAGCTGGCTGACCAAGGCCTGCAGGCGCTCGGCGTCACTGAACACTTCGGCGGTGCCACTGGCGTGCACCGCCAGGAAATTCCAGGTGGGCACAGCTTTGCCGTGCTCCGCCTTGCTGGGGTAGAACCCGGGGCTGACATAGGCGTCGGCGCCGCTGAAAATAACCAGTGCCTGGCTGCCGTTGGCCAGGTCCTGCCATTGCGGGTTGGCCCGCGCCAAGTGGCCGCGCAGGGTGCCGAATTCGCCTGCGGTGCGGTCCAGCAGCAACGGCACGTGGCTGGCTTGCAGGCCTTGCTCGCCGTGGGTTACCACGATGGCCAGGCGGCTGTCCTCAATCTGTTGGTGCAGGCGTTCGATGTCTTGGTCATGGAAAGCGGCGGGTAAATACATGGCTCGATCTTCCTCGGCGTCTGTGCTTATCCTAGGCGGCGAATTGGACCTTTGTAAGAGCCATTTCCTGTCATTTTCATAGGTCCATTACCCCCATGATCACTTCCCCTGCGTTGCCCTTCGACCCTGCCGGCATCCAGCTCGACGCCGGCCGCGGCCTCAGCCGCGAGTTGTATCAGGCGCTGCGCGCGCGCGTTCTGGATGGCCGCCTGGCCAGCGGCACGCGGATGCCGGCGAGCCGCGATCTGGCCCGGGCCTTAAGTGTTTCGCGCAACACCGTGGTGCGCGCCTACGACCAGTTGTATGCCGAGGGCTTCCTGCAAGGCAGGGTGGGGGACGGCACTTATGTGGCTCGGCTTGAACCCACCCCAGAAAAACTATCCACAAAACTGTCCACAGGGTTATACCGGGGTTTATCCACAGCCTTATCCACAAAATTGATCAAAAATACTGGCATTTCATCCAGTAAAGTTATCCACAGTGAGGCGCTCAAACTGCTCGCTGAGCATCATCTTTCGCCGTTGCGCAGCGGGCCGCCACGGGCATTTCGCGTGGGTGTACCGGCGTTCGATCTGTTTCCGTTTGCCACGTGGGCCAAGCTTTACGCGGATTTCTGGCGTGATCCGGAGCCAGCCTTGCTCGGCTACGGCGACCCGGCTGGCGACCCGGACCTGCGGGCCCTGATTGCCGCTTATTTGCGCAGCTCGCGAGGGCTCAACTGCAGCGCTGAACAAATTCTGATCACCACCGGCGCACAGGAGGCCATAGGGCTTTGTGCACAGCTGCTGGTGAACGCTGGCGACACCGTGGCGGTCGAGAATCCCGGGTACCGCGCGGCCGGGCATGCCTTTGCCAATGCCGGGGCAGCCCTGCGCGGTATACCGGTGGATGAGGAGGGCTTGGTGTGCGGGGCGCTGGAGCAGGTGCAGGGGTGCCGGATGGTGTACGTGACCCCCGCGCATCAATACCCCACCGGGGTGACGCTGAGCTTGGCGCGGCGCCTGGCGTTGCTGGAATGGGCCGAGCGCAATGAGGGCTGGATTGTCGAGGATGACTATGACGGCGAGTACCGCTACAGCGGTGCGCCGTTGGCGCCCCTGGCCGCGCTGGATCGCAGCGGGCGCGTGCTGTACGTGGGTACCTTCGGCAAGGTGGCGTTCCCCGCCTTGCGGCTGGGCTACCTGGTGGTGCCGCCGGCCATGGTCGAAGCCTTTTCGCGCAAGCGCGGCGTTGCCCTGCGCCATTCGGAAATAGGCGTGCAGCGGGTCATGGCACGGTTCATCGCCGACGGTCATTTCCAACGCCACATCCGCCGCATGCGCCGCGCGGCACTGGCGCGCCGCAATGCGCTGCTGGACAACTGGCCTGACGGTATTGCCGGCATGGGCAAACTGCCCACGGTTTCGGCCGGCTTGCACCTGACCATCCCGGTGCAGACCCTGGCGCGTGAACAGGAACTGGTGACGAAGGCAGAAGAAGTGGGGGTGGAAGTGAACGCCTTGAGCCACTACTGGCTGGGCGACTCCGACGAGCCTGTGGATAACCGGGCGGGGCTGGTGCTGGGGTTTGCGGCGGTGGATGAAGCCGCCACCGTGGCAGCACTAGCGTGCCTGCGCAATGCCTGGCGCTGAACATTGCGCCGTGTGACGTGTGGGAGCGGGCAGAGCCCGCTTCCACAGAACTCGATCGGTACACGAAGACCAGGTTACGTGCCGGATTTGATCTTGGTCCAGGCGCGGGTGCGGGCGCGCTCGGCGTCGTGGTCCAGTGGCTTGAGCGTGTAGAGCTTGGCCATCATCTCGTCCGTGGGGTAAAGGTTGGGGTTGTTGCGAATGGCTTCCGAGACTTTCGCGGTGGCGTCCTTGTTGGGGTTCGGGTAGCCGACAAAGTCACTGATGGGAGCGATCACCTGGGGTTGCAGCAAGTAGTTGATGAACGTGTGGGCGTCCTCGATATTGGCCGCGCCCTTGGGAATGGCGAGCATGTCGAACCAGATCGGCGCGCCTTCCTTGGGCAGGCGCATGTCCACCACCACGCCGTTCTTGGCGTCGCGGGCGCGGTTGGCGGCCTGGGAGAAGCTGCCCGAGTAGCCCACGGCCACGCAGATATCGCCGTTGGCAATGTCAGCCATGTACTTGGAGGAGTGGAAGTAGGTGATGTAGGGGCGGATCTTGAGCATCAGCGCCTCGGCTTTCTTGTAGTCCTCCGGTTTGCTGGAGTTGGGGTCCAGGCCTAGATGCTGCAGTGCCAGGGGCAGGATTTCCGACGGCGAATCGAGCATGGCCACGCCGCACTGCTTGAGCTTCTTGATGTTGTCTTCGTTGAAGATCAGATCCCAACTGTCCACAGGCGCATTGTCGCCCAGCGCCTGCTTGACCTTGGCAGGGTTGAAGCCGATCAGGATGGTGCCATACATGTACGGCACGGCGTATTTGTTGCCCGGGTCGTTCTGCTCCAGCATCTTCATCAGCTTGGGATCAAGATGGTTGAAGTTGCTCAGCTTGCTGCGATCCAGCGGTTGGAAAACCCCGGCTTCGATCTGTTTGGCCAGGAACACGTTGGACGGCACCACCACGTCGTAGCCGGAGTTGCCGGTCAGCAGCTTGGCTTCCAGCGCTTCGTTGGTGTCGAAAATGTCGTACACCAGCTTGACGTTGTCCTCTTTCTGGAAGTCCACCAAGGTTTGCGGGGTGATGTAGTCGAACCAGTTGTACACCTTGAGGGTGCGCGGCTCGTCGGCGTGGGCCGCGCCGCAGGCCAGGGCCAGGGCGCACAGGGCGTGCTTGAGCTTATGCATGTTGGCGTTCCTTGAGGGCGCTTTCGAAGCCTTCCAGCACGTTCACGGCGTTGATGCCGATCTCCTCCACGGCGTAGCCGCCTTCCATCACGAACAGGGTGGGCTTGCCCAGCGCGGCAATGCGCTTGCCCATATTCAGGTAGTCGGGGCTGTCCAGTTTGAACTGCGAGATAGGGTCGTCCTTGAACGTGTCCACGCCCAGGGACACGATGATCACGTCTGGCGCGTAGTCGTCGATACGCCCGCAGGATGCATCCAGCGCCTTCGCCCAGACATCCCAGGCGCTGCCTGCCGGCAGCGGATAGTTAACGTTGAAGCCCTCGCCGGCGCCTTCGCCCACCTCGTCGTCATAGCCGAGGAAGAACGGGAATTCGAATTCCGGATGGCCGTGGATCGAGGCGAAGAACACATCGCTGCGCTCATAGAAAATTGCCTGGGTACCGTTGCCGTGGTGGTAGTCCACGTCGAGGATGGCCACGCGTTGGTGGCCCTGATCGAGAAATGCCTGCGCCGCGATGGCCGCGTTGTTCAGGTAGCAATAGCCGCCCATGACGTCGCTGGCGGCGTGATGGCCCGGTGGGCGGCACAGGGCAAATGCACTATAGGCCCCGGCCTGCATCGCGGCCTGGGCGGTCAACGCCACCTGGGCGGCGCTGTAGGCGGCCTGCCAGGTGCCGGCGGTAATGGGCGCGCCACCGTCGAAGGAGTAGTAGCCCAGCTCGCCCAGCAGGGTGGTTGGCTTGATGGCGCGCAGGGTACGCGCAGGCCAGGTGAAGGGCATGATGTCGTCTTCGCGGCCCATCTCGGTCCAGCGCTGCCAGGCGCCCTGGAAGAAGTCCAGGTAGCCCTTGTCGTGGACGCGTTCGATGGGCGCGCGGCCCAAGTCCCTGGGTGCCTGTACCGGGCCCAGCTCACGGTCCTTGACCCGTTGCAGCACGTGGTCGGCGCGCGAGGGCATTTCGAAGCAAGGCATCAATTGCCCGTCGATCAGCTCGCAGCGGCCGTGGTGCAGATGATGGTCATCTGAATAGATCGTAAGCATTTTCTTATTCTCCGGTGGCTTAATCAGGGCTCCATTCTTGATGTGCCAACGGGAAATCGGGAACGGCAGAAACGGCCAAAAGGGGATCGATATGGCCAAAACCGTTGACCGTATTTCGCCTCCGTTTGGCGCATGCCGCACCAATCAGGCGCGGAAGTGACTCGGGGCCACGCCGCTCCAGCGCACAAATGCATGGCGAAAACTGGCCGTTTCACTGAAACCCAGGGCCTCGGCAATGCGGTAAATGGGCAGATGGTCTTCGGCCAGCATGTGCTTGGCGCGTTCGAAGCGCAGTTGATCCAGCAGGTCCTGGTAACTGCTGCCCACATCGCTGAGGTGGCGGCGCAGGGTGCGCGCCGAGCAGTTCATCTGCCGCGCCAGCCCTTCCAGGCCGGGGGCGGAGGCCAACTGCGATTCCAGCAAGTGGCGGATGCGCGCCAGCCACGCCTGGCGCCCGGTGAACTCAAGGTTCTGCACGCGGCAGCGCTCGGCCATGGCGCGGTGGGTGACCGGGTCGGCCAGTGGCAGTGGTTGCGTCAGCCATTGCCTGTCGAAGGCAAAGGCATGATCCCAGGCATCGAACTGCACCGGGCAATCGAAGGTCACGGCGTAGTTCTCGCGGTAACCGGGCGCCCCATGGCCAAAGCGCGCGGCCAGCAAGGGCAGGGGGTGGCCCAGCAGGTCGTCGCAGATGACTTTCAGCGAGGTCATGCACAACTCGGCGTTGAACACCGCTAACGTTGGGCTATCGGTGTAGTGACTGGCGCTGAACCAGACGCGCTCGCCATCGTCCTTCAGCTGCAAGTGAAAAAGTGTTCCCAGCAGTGCCGGATATTGCAGCGCCAACTGTAGGGCGTCACCGAAAGTGGCACTGGAAAGTAGTGCATAGCCAAGCATGCCATAGGCGGAGACGTGCATGCGCCGCCCCAGTTCCAGGCCTATTTCCTGGCGCAGGGCGACGGCGTTGGCACACACCTGCATTTCCTGGCTGGTGGTGATGCGCGGGTCGGAACGGCTAAGGTCTGCGGGGCTGATGCCGCTGCCGGCCAGCAGTGCTTCACTGGACAACCCTTCGGACTTGAAGGTGTTGAGCACCAGCGAGACGGCATTGAGGGTAGTGAGGTGGGAGTGGAGCATGCTCGATATCCAGCCAAGGTGTGGCGGATATCGAGCAAGTAGCGTGCCTTTTAGGCCAGCTCACCGCACAGGTCGAGCTCCATCAGGCGACGCACCTCGGCCACCGGCAGGCCGGCGCCCAGCAGCGCGTGCAGCTTGCCGAACGCGGCTTCGCGGGTCATGCCGCCGCCGGCCAGCACGCCAGCGGCGCGCAGGCCGCTGCCCGCTTCGTAGACGTCGAACTCGACGCCGCCTTCATGGCATTGGGTGATGGCGACGATCACCACGCCGCTGGCCTGTGCGGCCATCAGCGCGGCAATGAAGCCTTCGTTGTCGCACGGGCCGGTACCGCTGCCGTAGCACTCCAGCACCAGCGCCTGAACGCCGCTGGCCAGCACCGCCTGCAACGGCTCGGCGCCGAAACCGGGGAACAGCGGCAGTACCGCTACCTTGGCCAGGCCTTTGGGTTGGTTGTAGCCCAGTGCCGCTGGCAGTGCCTCGGCGCGCGGCACGCCGCCGCTGCGCTTGAGCGCGGCGAAGGGGTGGCGGCCATAGCTGCGGATCTTGGCGCAGCGGGTGGGGGCCAGCACTTCGCCGTGGAAGTACATTTGCACGCCGTAGGGCAACCCTTGGGCCAGCATCACCAAGGCGCCGTTGATGTTTTCCCAGGCGTCGCTGTCCGGCACACCGGCAGGCAGCATGGAGCCGGTGAACACCACCGGGGCGGCCAGGCCCAGCAACTGGAAGCTCATGGCCGCCGCGCTGTAGGCAAGGGTATCGGTGCCATGCAGGACCAGCACGGCGTCGCAACCGTCCACTTCCACGGCCTGGACCACGGCGTCGCGCAGGCGCTGCCAGTAGTCCGGGGTCATGTTGGCGCTGTCGATCAGCGGCAGCAGCTCGCGAAAGCGCCAGGCAGGGATGGCCAGGTCCGGGTGGCCGGCCAGTTGCTCACGCAGGCGCTGTTCAAAGCCGGAAGCGGGCGCCAGGCCGTTGGCCGTGGCTTGCATGCCGATGGTGCCGCCGGTGTAGAGCACCATGACCTGGCGCGCGGGTACTGCTTGGGCTGGGTTCATGTCCCGGTCTCCTCACGAATGACGCCGGTATGGTCGAGCAGGGCTTCGACCACCAGCTGGGTGACATCGACCAGTTGTTTGTCAGTATCGATATCGGCAATCAACGGCAGTTCGGTGCACGCCAGCAGCACCGTGTCAGATTCGATGCCCTCCAGCATGCGGCTGAAACGCGGCCTGAGATCCGGGTGTTTGGGCCCCAGTGCCTTGATGTCGTAAATCAGTTGATGCAAGGCCTGGGCCGGTGCCGGCTCGAACGCCACGTGCTGGCGCAGCGAGCGGTAGGGCGACCATTCGGCCAGTTCGGCCACGGGCCTGGCGCCCAGCAGGCACACGCGCTGTTGGCTGGTGCGAAGCAGGAAGGCTTCCAGTACGTCACAGAACGAAACGAACACACTACGCAGATTCAACTCGCGAATGCGCTCGGCAAATAGGTTCAAGGTGTTGCAGGCAATGGCGAAGGCCGCGACCTTGCCGTCCAGGGCGAGTACGTCCTGGCGCAGTGCATTCCACACGTGCAGCTCGGTTTTTTGCAGTTCCATCGACAACCCCAGTTCAGGGTCGGAAATGATCGACACCGCGGGGGCATCGAGGTCGCCGCGAAACGCCTGGCCCAGGCGACGGCGGTTTTCATCCAGCAGCTTGGCCCACATGTCCATACCGGCTTCTGGCCCCGAGCCGGTGATGATTCCGAGCCTGGGCCGGGCGATGTAATCGCCCGGGGCCAGGTGGGTGGGCAGAAATGCCCCGGCCATTCAGCGTTGTGCCTGGGCCAGGTTTACTGCTTTTTCGGTTTCGACCGAAGTGGTCACGGCAGGCCAGGACTTGGCGTCGATGTCCAGGTCCGGGAACTGGCTGGCGTCGAACACCGGTGTCTTGATGCCGGCTTTACGCTGGGCGTCGTAGTCGGCCAGCAGGCGCAGGCCGATGTTGAACAGCATGGCCAGGGCGATCAGGTTGACGAACGCCAGCATGGTCATGGTGATGTCGGCGAAGGCGAACACGGTGCTCAGGTCTTCCACCGCGCCCCACACGATCAGCGCCAGTACCAGTGCGCGGTAGCCGATCAGCGCCTTGCGGTTTTCACCCACCAGGAAGCGCAGGCTGTTTTCACCCAGGTAGTAGTTGTAGAGGATCGAGGTGAACACAAACAGTGCCAGTGCGACGCTAATGAACATGCGGCCCCAGTCACCTACCACGGCGGCCAGCGAGTTCTGGGTCAGGGCAATGCCGTCACCTTCGAAGCCCGGGGTGTAGAAGCCCGACAGCAGGATCAGCAGGGCGGTGCAGGTGCAGATCACGAAGGTGTCCAGGAACACGCTGAACGCCTGAACCACGCCTTGCGCAACCGGGTGCTCGACCTGTGCCACGGCTGCCACGTTCGGGGCGCTGCCCAGACCGGCTTCGTTGGCGAAAACGCCGCGCTTCACGCCCATGACAATGGCGCTGCCCACCAGGCCGCCGAAAGCCTGGTCAAACCCGAAGGCGCTCTTGACGATGGTTTCCAGCATGGCGGGTACGTGTTCGAACTGCAGGCCGATCACGTACAGGGTCACGCCGATGTACACCAGGGTCTTGACCGGTACCAGCAGGTCGGCAACCTTGGCGATGCGCTTGATGCCGCCCACGAACACCAGGCCCAGCAATACGGCCAGGGCGATACCGGTTTTGTGCACGTCCAGGCCGAAAGCGTTGTTCAGCGAGTGGGTCACGGCGTGGGATTGCAGGCCGTTGAAGGCGAAACCGAAGGTCACCAGCAGCAGGACGGCCATGACCATGCCGATCTTGCGCTTGCCCAGGCCATGCTGGATGTAATACGAAGGGCCGCCGCGGAACTGACCCTCGGAGTCGCAGCGCTTGTACAACTGGCCCAGGGTACATTCGAAGAAGCTGCTGGACATGCCCACCAGCGCGGTTACCCACATCCAGAACACGGCACCAGGGCCGCCCAGGGTCACGGCGATACCCACGCCGGCGATGTTACCTGCGCCTACCCGACCAGCCAGGCTGAGCATCAGGGCCTGGAACGAACTGAGCTGATCAGAGCTGCTCTTCAAGCTGTCACGGAACACCGCGAACATGTGGAAGAAGTGGCGAAACTGGACGAATCGCGAGCGGATCGTAAAGTAGCTGCCGAGGCCGACAATAAGCACGATCAGTACTTTGCCCGAGAGGAAGTCGTTGATGACTTCAAGCATGGAGTAATCCTCGCTGTTTTTTTTTGATGGCGAATTTGACTGGTCCGGGTTCAACACGTCGCACCCAGTTCTCAGGGCGCAAATGGTTGGCGATTGACCCGCCCGGAGCAATTTCGCGGGTTGATGGAAAATGATGCTACTTGATGCTACCTTCGCGCTCCTTGGCGCCATATCGACGAACTGCACATGCGTGAATACCTCCCCGCGAACCTGCAATTGCTGTGTCGGCACTATCCGTCCATTGCCGAGGTGTGCCGGCGGCTGGACATCAACCGTGCGCAGTTCAATAAATACCTCAGTGGCCAAAGCCTTCCGACGCCTTACAACCTCAAGCGCATCTGCGACTTTTTCGGGGTGGAGGAGTACGAGATCGGCCTGCCGATCGAGCAGTTCACGCGGCTGATCGGCGTACGCAACCGCCATACCGTCGAGCCACTGGAGGCTATTGGGCCACAACGCGCCCTGGAGCATTTGCGCCAGCGTTCATCGCCTGATCTGGCGGCCCACGTGGGGTACTACTACGAGTACTACCATTCGATGTCGGTTCCAGGGCACATCCTCTGCTCACTGGTACACCTGCACGAAGAGGGCGGGCACTATACCTATGAGCGCAGCGAACGTCTGCAAACGCCCGGCATCAAGGGTGAAGAATATGAGCGGTATCGTTACTTGGGGGTGGCCTATAGCCTGCAAAACCGGCTGTTTTTCGTCGATTACGAGTCGCTGACGTCGAATGAAATCTGCCAGACGGTGCTGATCCCCAGCTACAAGGCCCGTATCAAGCGCCTCAATGGCCTGAAGATCGGCGTCTCCTCCGCCGACCACCGCGCCCCGGCCTGCACGCGGGTGGTGTGGGAGTTTTTGGGCAAGGAGATCAACCGCGTCGAGGCGTACCAGCGCGTGCGCCTGTACCTGCCGGACGACCCCGAGATCGATACCGACCTGCGCGAGCGCCTGGCACAGACGCAGGTGGTGGATGGGTTATTTCAGATTGGGTGATGAAGTTGTACGCGCGCCCTTTATCTGTGGCAGCCGCTAAATATTTTGTGGGGGCGGGCTCTGCCCGCGAAAAATGGCACCGCGTTGTTTCAGACACTCTGCGGCGCTCCTTTCGCGGGTAGAACCCGCTCCCACAGAAGCATGCTGCACCCACAATAGCCATGCAGTGACGGACAAACCGCGTTGGCGTTTCGGGTTTGTCAGAAGTAGTAACCAATGTTTACGTTGGTACGGTAATACCACTGGTTGCTGCCGCTCGACGAGGTGCTGGTCCAGCCGGTGCCGTTCTCCGCGCCGCCGAAGGGGTTGGCGTTCTTTGCCCAGGTGAAGTCGACCCAGGCCATGATCGGCATGGCGATGAACTGGGCGCCCACGGTGAACATCTGTGAGTCGTCCCAGCCACTCTTGTCTTTCATCATGCGGCTGTAGTCGTTGTAGAGCTTGATCTTCTTCAGTTGTCCCAAGCTTGGGGTGTAGATGTCGTAGCCGACGTTCAAGGAGGCGAGAGTAGCCTTGGCGGCGATGAGGTAGGCCGGGGTCAGGCCGTTGCCGCCCATCAGAACCGAGTCATTGCTCACGCCGGTGGGGTTCCTGGGGTCGTACTCGTAGCGGATGCCCTGGCCGGTGACGGTCCACGGGCCTTTGTTGAAGATGGCATGCACACCGCCCGCCCAATAGCTGCCGTTGTCATCGGTGGTGGCGTTGTACAGTTGCGAAGCCGCCAGCGAGGCGCCGATTTCGCTGCTCCAGTCGCTGCCGCGGAAGGTGCGCGCCACGCGGGCGTTGACCTGGTTGCGCTTCTCGTTGTCCTGGCGCGACTGGGTGACGGCCACCGCGTTGTCGTTCAAGTCCGCGTACCGGCCGATTTCCGGCGAATAGCGGATATCAGAGGGCAGCATGCGGGGGAAGTAGCCCAGTTGCAGGTCCCAGTCCTTGTCCTTGTAGCTGTACTTCAGGCCGGTGCCGGCGCTGACGCCATAGCCCATGAAGAAGGGGATGTGATAGCTCCAGCCGAACTGTGGGTAAGGTTCCAGGCCGAAGGGTTTGAACGGCGCCCCTACCTGCAGATTCGATGCGTTGTTGATGTGGTAACCGACAAATCCGTGGTCGACCGAATGCTTGCCATCGTCCTGGAACCAATAGCCGACGTCACCGTAAGCCTGTTTATAAGTGGCTTTCACGTCCAGGCGGAACGTATCGAACAGGAACCGGCCGTTGTTCTCGGTGGTTTTCCAATGTTCGTCGCGGTAGTTGGTACGCAGTGCGCCGCCGATATCCAGGCTGCTGTCGCCATCATCACTGCGCCATGAAATATGCGGGAACGGTTTTTTAACGTCACTGGGTACATCGGGAGCTGCGGGGCCGGGTTCGGCCGCCATCACGGTAATGCTGGTGAAGATCAAACCCAGGCCAATCACGGACTTTTTCATGTATATCCCCAACCCTGCGAAGTTGTACGGTTTGCCAATCGACCGGCAACACTTTGCCGTCGCTCACATGGCGAGCGGTGGTGGTGCACCTTGAATGTGGGGGTTCAGTGTTTTATGGGTGGATCATTGTATTATGTATGAACCCGCTATTGATTTAGCAGGAACTATGCCATTGTCTGTAAATCGTACCTTTAAAATAAAACTCATTATTTTCAATGATTTATATATAAAACGCCTGTCAGCGTACCGCCCTTGAAACATACGACATACCGGGTAACAGGAGGGTGCTTCTTTAGTGCACGCGTTCCTCAAGATGGCGCACGTAACCGCTGGGTTTTGAACGTGGGAGCGGGTTCTACCCGCGAAGATAGCACCGCAGGGTATCAGGCTTATCGAGGCGCTCTTTTCGCGGGCAGAGTGCGCTCCCATCATCAATAGTCGATGGGATAAGAAAGAGCCGGCGCTGAAGGCCGGCTCCGGAAAGTTATATATCCAAAACCAATCTTCGACTTTTACAACCTGATACGCACACCATCATTGATTTATTGGCGGCACGTTCCGCTTTGGTCAATACACCGTCGCGGTGATCAATCTCACCTTCTACCACTTTGGTTTCACAAGAGCCACATACCCCTTCGCGACAACTGTATTCAATATCGCAACCTGCTTCCAACAGCACATCCAGCAAGTTCAACCCGGGTTCGACATTCACTGTTTTCCCCGACTTGCTCAACTCAACGCTGTAACTGCTTTGCGCCTCGTCACTGGGCGGCAGTTCGGCGGCGGCGAAGCGCTCGATGTGGGCATGTGGATAACCCAGGCTTTCACACGTGCGTTCGAACGCATCGAGCATGGGCGTAGGCCCGCAGCAGTAGAAGTGCGTGTCCGCAGGCTGGCCCGCCAGGTAATGGGCCAAGTCGGGCGGCATGCCTTTCTCGTCGTTGAAGTGGTAGACCACCTTGGCACCCAGCCCCATCAGTTCTTCAATCAAGGCCGCCTCGCCACGCGAACGGGCGCAGTAGATCAGTTGCGCCGATTTGCCCAAGGCCAGCAACTGGCGAAACATGCAGTAAATCGGCGTGATGCCGATGCCGCCTGCCACTAGCACGCTGTGCCGGGCGTTTACGTCCAGGGTGAAATTGTTGCGCGGCTGGGAGATCTGCAATTGCATGCCTACGCGTAGTTGCGCGTGAACATATTCCGAGCCGCCACGGCTTTTGCGGTCGCGCAGGATACCGACCACGTAGCGACCCTGGTCAGCGGGCGAGTTGAGCAGGGAGTAGCTGCGCACCAGGCCGTTGGGCAGGTGCAGGTCAATGTGCGAACCGGCGTCGAATGGCACGAAAACCGTGTCGCCCCAAGGGCGCAGTTCCACGCTGATGATGCCGTCGGCTTCGTAGCGCAGGGTGTGCACCAGCGCGGTGATGGTGTTGGTATTGGACATGGTTCAGCTCTCCTGCGCCGTGCGTAGATCAACATCGAGTCGGGCACCGGCTTCGATTTCCACCACCAGTTCGGGGAACACCAGGGCGCTGGCCTCGACCAGGGTGGAGGTAGGGAAATGGGCAAAGTCCTTGAAAAAATCCCGGCGTGCGCGGCCCACTTCATCCTTGTCGGCAATGGCCGTGACGTACAGGGTCAGCCGGTAGATGTTGCCGATGTGGCCACCCGCAGCTTCCACCAGCGCCAGTACCTTGTTCAGCACCAGCAAGGTCTGCGCGTAGGCGCCCAGCGGTTCGCCGGCCTGGGCCGCGATGCGGGTGGCGGGATGCCCGGTCATGCCGGACATCACCACCTCGTTGCCGATCAGCAGGGCGTTGGACCAGCTGGCGCTGGCCAGTTCGGTCAAGTTCGACGCCCGCACACGCTGAACGGCCGCGCTCATGGCAGTTGCTTCGCTTCGATGAGTTCAAGCTGGGCCTTGGCCTGGCTCTTCAGGTAGCGACGCAAACGCACCACACCCAAGTCATGCTGGTATAGGTTTTCCCGCTGGTTGGCGTCCGGCTCCATGAACTCCAGCAACACCCGGTCCTGTTCCAGTACGGCCCAGTGACGCGCCTCCAGGCGGTTCTTGTAGAGGAAGCGCCAGGTGTCACGCTGCCAGCCGGTCAGTGGGCGGGCGCGCCAGTGAAATACAGCGGCCAGCGAGGGGCTGCTGGGAGTGTAACTGCCGATGATAGTGAAGTTGCCGCCAGGCCCACCGGTTTTCGGGTAGGGGATTTCCAGGCGCAGCCAGTGGCAGCCGTTGTCGAGAAATTCGGTCCAGTCGAAGTTGACGCCGCGCTGGCCTTCCTTCTCGAAGAAGAAACCCTGGTCGGTGTCGCGGGTGACGAACTTGGCGGTGGCTTCGCCTTCGCTCATGGAGTGGGACATCTTGTGCAGGTAGGTGCCGTGCATTGGGTCCATGACGTTGTCGAGCACGTAGCGGTAGTCACCTTTCCACTCGGTGTAGCAGATGAAGCTGCTCCACTGCGGCGAGGTCAGTTGCTCGGGCAGTACCAACTCCGGTGGGGTATGCAGGTGCGGGTCGGTGGCGTTGAACAGGAAAATTGCCCCAGCGGCCTCGCGGGTATGGAACATGCGGGTAGGACGGGCGCCTTCCAGTTTGCAGCCAGGGCTGCCGGGCACCTTGGTGACAGTGCCGTCGCAGCGCACTTCCACGCCGTGGTAAGGGCACTGCAAGCGGTCGCCCAGCACCGGCCCTTGGGACAATGGCGCGCCGCGGTGCGGGCAATGGTCTTCCAAGGCGTGCACCTTGCCATCGTTGTCGCGCCACAGGGCGATCTTGTAGCCCAGGCGACGCACCGACATTGGTTTTTCGCCCAGCAGTTCGGACGGTATTACGGGGAACCACAGGTCTTTAAGGCCGTTGGCCAATAGGTTCTCAACAGGGTCAGCGGTCACGTGCATATTCATGTTCTTCTACCTCGGGCGTCTTACGCGCCCAGCCGGGCCATCAGGGTCTTGTACGCGTCTTCGGTCCACTCGCCGGTGGTCAGCGGGCAGGGCGGGCCGGCATGGTTCAAGTGCGCCAGCAATGCGGGCAGTTCGGCGATGCCGCTGCCAAAGGCGCGCTCGATGGAGTCGCCCAACAGGTCTTCGAACTGGGTGTTGGGGCGCTTGCGCGCCTGATGAGGCTGTACGTACGGTTCGGTGGTGCTCATGTCATTGGCCTCCGTTGCGCACCCGTTCGCGGATCATTTCGCGCACGGGCACAAAGTCATAAGTGGCGTAGCATTCGGTGCGGAACACGCCCCAGGCGGCGCGCTCCAGTTCGACATTGACCTTGCCCAGCAGGCTGGGCGGCAGGCGCAGGGTGACGATCTGGCCCAGGCCCATGGCCACGGTCCAGCTCACCACTTCCACGCCTTGGGGCGGGAAGCTTTCCCACCAGTCCATTTTTTTCATGTGGCCCTGGATGTCCTCCAGGTTCTTGGATTGGTCGTGCTTGAGCAGCACGGTCAGCAGCAGCGTCTCGCTCATCGCTGGCCACCTTCCTTGGGCTTGTCGGTGAGGAATTTGCCCTGTGGCGCTTCCACGTGTTGCTGGCGGCGCGTATTGCCGTCGATGCCCCCGGCAATCGCCCATTCGGCGAACACGGTCGGGCCCGGCTCGAATTCACGCGGCTCCCACTCGCCGGTCAGTTGGTCTTCGTCGGCGTAGTACTCGATCAGCGCGCCAGCGGGGTTCTTGAAATACCAGAAGAACGCCGACGACACCGGGTGCCGCCCCGGGCCGATTTCGGTGGCCCAGCCGCTGCGCGAGATGTGCATGCCGCCACCGAACACTTCGTGCACGTCGCGCACGGTGAAGGCTACGTGGTTGAGGCCGGCGCGCGGGGCGGGCAGTTGCAGCATGAACAGGTCGTGGTGGCCACCTTCCTCGGCGGTGCGCAGAAAGGCACCGCGGTTGGGGTAGCGGTCGGAGGCCTGGAAGCCAAAACGTTCATGGTAGAAGGCTTCGCAGGCGTTCACGTCGGTGACGAAGAACACCACATGGCCGACTTCAATAGGCGTGGCGCGGTCGTAGATCGGCGCCGGCTTGTTGATGCGGCCCTTGGTTTGCCAGGTGTTGTGGCCGCTGCACTCGATGTCCAGCCCACGCTTGCGCGTGACCTGCAGGCGGATCGCCAGGCCGTTGGGGTCGGTGCAGCCGATACGCCCGTTGCCTTCGACAAAGTTCGGGTCATTGGCGATGCGCTCGCTGTACATGGCCAGGTCGGCTTCGTTTTCCACGCCCCACACCACTTCGCGCACTGTGGAACCGGCTTCGATGGCGGGCGGCAGGCCAGGCTTGTCGATGGCGGCCAGCACCACGCGGCAGCCATTGAGGGTCTCGAAGATCACCTCGTCAGCCTGTTCGCTGACCTTGGCCAAGCCCCAGTCGCTGAAGAAACGCGCGCAGGTGGCCAGGTCCTCGACGCCGTAGGTGACTTCATCAATACCTAAAACGCTCATCACGCTACCTCTCAGTGGCCGTTGGCCCAGGCCAATGGCTGTTCATTCATGCCCCAGTAGAGGCTCTTCTGTTCCATGTATTGCAGGATGCCCAGCCGGCCTTTTTCACGGCCCAGGCCACTGTCGCGCCAGCCACCGAACGGGGTGGAAATGGAGAACTGCTTGTAGGTGTTGATCCACACCGTGCCCGCCTGAATCTTGCGGCCCAGGGCCCACGCGCGCTTGTAGTCGCGGGTCCAGATGCCGGCCGCCAGGGCGTACAGGCTGTTGTTGGCTTGCTCGACCAGCTCGGGTTCGTCGTCGAAAGGCATGGCCACCAGCACCGGGCCGAAAATTTCTTCCTGGCAGGTTTGGTGGCTGTTGCTCAGGCCTTCGAGGATGGTGGGCGGGAAAAAGTAGCCGTTGTCATAGAGGCCACCCACTGGGCGCTGGCCGCCCAGGCGCAGGCTGCCGCCTTCGGCCAGGCCCAGGGCCACGTAGCGTTCCACCGATTCGCGGTGGCTGGCGCTGATCAGCGGGCCCATTTGCGTGGTTTCGTCTGCTGGGTCGCCCAGGCGAAGTTTGGCCGCGCCGGCCACCAGCCGCTCCATGAATGGCTCGTACAGCGAGCGCGCCACGAACAGCCGCGAGCCGGCGATGCAGGCTTCGCCCGAAGAGCTGAAAATGCCGTACAGCACTCCGGCCACGGCGTGGTCCAGGTCGGCGTCGTCGAGCACGATGGTGGGCGACTTGCCGCCCAGCTCCAGCGACACCGGCATCATCTTGTCGGCGGCGATGTGGGCGATGTGCTTGCCGGTCTTGGTACCGCCGGTGAACGATACGCGCTTGATCAACGGGTGCTGGGTGAGGGCGTCGCCCAGCACAGAACCCTTGCCGGGCAACACGCTGACCAGCCCCCTGGGCAGGCCGGCGTCTTCGCAGATCTGTGCCAGTTGCAGGGCCAGCAGCGGGGTGATTTCCGCCGGTTTGATCACCACCGCGTTACCTGCCGCCAACGCCGGCGCGACTTTCTGCGCTTCACTGGCGATGGGCGAGTTCCACGGCGTGATGGCGGCCACGACGCCCATGGGCTCGTAGACGCTCATGGTGACGAAGTCGCCGCGCGACGGGGTGATAGTTTCTTCCAGGGTTTCACAGGCGGCAGCGAAGAACTGGAAAGTGCCTGCGGCGCTGGCCACCAGCGCGCGGGTTTCGCTAATGGGTTTGCCGTTGTCCTGACGTTGCAACTGGGCCAGTTCTTCGCCGCGCTCACGAATCAGCTCGGCAATACGATACAGCACAGTGGCGCGTTCGTGAGGTTTGCGCTGGGCCCAGCCGCTATGAAGGAATGCCTCGTGGGCCCCGCGCACGGCATCCTCCACGTCTTCCAGGCTGGCGGCGTTGAGCCAGGCTACCGGTTCGCCGGTGGCGGGGTAGCGGGAGGCATAGCGCTCGCCGCGGCCCAGGCGCCATTGGCCGGCGATGCAGATGGGTAACGTCTGTTCCAAGGTCATGTTCATCCCCTAGATGGAAATCGCGTGGGCGTGGTTGCCGAGGGCGCGGACCACGCTGTACACGGTGAGGGCCGAGGTCTTTGGGTTGGCCAGCAGCGGCTTGCCGCGCAGGCTCAACTCGAAACCGCCAAAGGCGCCACGGGCTTCGAACTGGTGCACGTTCTCGTCGCTGTGCGGGTCGGCAATCAGCGTGACGTGGGTGCGGTCCAGGCCCAGGCCAGCCAACGACAGGGTGGCGGCGACGTTGGCGTTCTTCGGATAAAGCTGGGCGGCTTCGCGGGCGCTGCCCTGGAAGATCACCGTGGCTTCAGTGAGGGTGTCCAGATCGCAGACCAACTCGCCCGGCGTGTTCTTCCAGGCGCGGGCGGGTTTGCGTCCGACATAATTCACCGCATCCAGGCCGCCGACCTTGGCGGCCGACAACGCATCGATGCCACCGATGGCGCCGGGCAGCAACTCGATGCGTGTCTGGCCGCGTTCGGCGGCTGCTTCCAGCCGCTCTACCAGGCCCACTTCCGACAGGGCGCCCACGGAAACGATCAGGCAGGCGATGCCGCGCTCCAGTGCCGGAAGCACATGTTCTTCGATGGCCCGGTGGCCTGCGCACTCCACCAGCAAGTCCGGGCGAGCATCGGCGGGCAAGGCGGTGAGCACCTGCGGCGGCTTGTTGAAACTGGCCAGGCGCTGACGCACCAGGTCTTCGGAACCGGCCGAGGCAATGACGTGGTCAACGCACAGGGTAGGGTCCTTCTCCAGCAGCTCCAGCACGCCGACGCCAATGGCGCCGCAGCCGATCATGGTGATATGCAGCATGGGGAGGTCCTCAAGCAGTGGCCTTCTGAGCCTTGGTTTCGCTGTTGGGTGGGCCGGCGAATTGAGTGGCAAAAGCGCCCACGGCCAGCATGTCCACTTCCAGCAGGAACGGGCCGGGCTCGGCCAGTGCGCCTTCGATCACGCCGCCGAAGTTTTTCAGGTCACTGACCAGCGCGTGGCGCAGGCCCATGGATTCGGCCAGCTGCGAATAGTCCGGCGTGTGCAGTTCCACGTAGGCGTGGCGAGCGCCGTATACGGCGTCCTGAATATTGCGGATCACGCCATAGCGCTGGTCGTTCATCAGCAGGATCACCACGTTGGCTTTTTCCTGCACCAGGGTCGCCAGCTCACCCAGGTTGAGAATGAAGCCGCCGTCGCCGGCCAGGGCGAACACTCTGCGCTCAGGCGCCGTTTCGGCGGCGGCAACGGCGGCGCCGATGCCCATGGCCAACGCCTGGCCGATACCACCGCCCAGCGCATGCACACCCGCACGTGGGTGGAACAGGTTGATCAGGCGGTTGCCCCACATGCTGTTGGACAGGGTTACATCGCGGACCCAGGAAAAGTTGCGGCCAGTGACGGCTTGCAGCTGTTCCACCAAGGCGGTGTAGGGGCCCAGATCGGCATTCAGCTGGATGCGTGACTTGCTGCGCACCTGCAATAGTTCCACGTGGAACATTGGGTCTATATTCAGGCGACCTTCCAGTCGGTCGGCCAAACCGTCCAACGCCAGCGCCGTGTCGCCGCACACAAACTGGTCGCTGCTGTAGCTGCGGCCTTCGATGGCGGGGTTGGCGTCGATGCGCAGGGTGGTTTGCGGCAGTTTCAGGGCGTACTTGAAGGTCTCGTTGGAGCGCAGGCGCGAACCGGCTACCAACAGCACGTCGCACGATTGCATGAACTGTTCCACGGCGCGGTTCTGCGAGAAGGCGCCCAGGCAGCGTTCATCGTCTTCGTTGACTACGCCGCGGCCCTGGGTAGAGGTGAGGACACCGACACCCATATCCAGCAACCGCTTCACTTGCTTGCCGGCGTGACGCGCGCCGCCACCCAGCCACAGCATGGGGCGTTTGGCGCCGGCCATACGTTCAGCCAGAGCGTCCAGCGCTTCGGGTGCAGGCACCGCAATGGGGATTGGCAGTGGCGCAAGGTCGGTGGGCATGGTGATGAAAGTCGACTGAATGTCGATCGGGATCTCGACGCTGACCGGGCCGGTAGGCGCAGTGAGGGCGGTCTGCACCGCCAGCTTCATGGTGCTGAGCGCGGTCTCCACGCTACGCACGCGGAAGGCGGCTTTCGACACCGCCTTGAGCATGGTTAGCTGGTCACGGGCTTCGTGAATGTAGGCGAACTCCTGGTCCAAGTACTGGGTTTCGATCTGCCCAGTGATGTGCAGCAAAGGCGTGCCGGCGGTCTGTGCTTCCACCATGGCGCCCGCTGCGTTGCCGGCAGCGGTGCCGGTGGAGGTCAGGCACACACCCAACCCGCCAGTGGTGCGCGCGTAGGCATCGGCCATATTGGTGGCGCCAGCTTCGCCGCGGGCCATGACAAAGCGAATATTGCCGCGCACGGCGAAGGCATCGAGGATCGGCATGTTGTGGATGGAAATAACCCCGAACGCGGCCTTTACGTCGCACTGTTCAAGGAACGCGGTAATAGCAGCACCTACGGTGACTTGGTTGTCGTTACGCATGGCGGGACAGGCCTCCAGAAACATCGATATGGCTGCCTGTGGTGTAAGCCGACAAGGGCGAAGCCAGGAACAGGATGGCGCGGGCTGCCTCTACGGGCAGGCCCAGGCGACCCAGGGGAATGTGTTTGCGTTGGGCCAGTTGCGCGGTCCATTGGGCCCAGTCGAGGTGGCGCTCTTCGCGCGCTTCGAAGCGGCGGCGCCATTGGCCCGATTCCACCAGGCCGATGAGGATTCCGTTGACGCGGATGTCTTTTTCGGCGAACTCGGTGGCCATGGAACGCACCAGATTCTTCAACCCGGCGCGGGCGGCGGAAGTGGCAACCATGTGCGCTTCGGGCTGGCTGGCCAGTAGCGAGTTCACGCAGACGATGGATGCGGCCGAGGTGCTTTCAAGCTGGGGCATGAAGGCACGCACCGGGTTAATCACCGAGAAGAACTTCAGGTTTAGCTCCTCGGTCCAGGCCGTATCGGTGGTGTCGGCGAAGGTCGACACGCGGCCTTGGCCGGCGTTGTTGATCAGCATCTGCGCCGGGCCGAAGGCCGCTTCGCTGGCCGTGGCGAACGCCTGCACGCTGGTGGCATCGAGTACGTCGCATACCTGTGCAAGCAATCGGGCGTCAGGAAAGCGGGCGCGCAGATCGGCTTCGGCGCTGCGCAGGCGGTCTTCGTTACGGCCACAGAAGGCCACATTGGCGCCGGCTTCCAGCAGCAGTTCCACGCAGGCCAAACCGATGCCGGAGGAACCGCCGGTGACGATCGCCGTGCAACCCTGAATTTGATAAAGGCTCATGTCAGTCCCTCATCAGCGCAGTGACGCGGCTGCCGTGGGTGGGGGTGTAGTTGAGCAGACGCGAGAGTTCGTCGGCGTTGCGACGGACCTGAGCCAGGGTTTCTTCGAAGTTGACGTGGCCGATCTGTGTGGTGGGTATGGTCACGCCCAGGGCGGCGACGATGTGGCCGCTGTGATCGCGAACCGGCGCGGCCACGGTGGAAATCGCCGATTCGAAGAAGCCCTCGCCGCTGACGTAGCCGCGTTGGCGGTCGGCCTGCACCAGGTCGAACAGTTCCAGCACGGTCTTGGGCGTACACAGCGAATGCTGTTCCAGATGCTCCTCGGGATACAGCTCGCGCAGCTCGGCCAAGGACAGATCTTCCAGCAGGATGCGGCCCAGCACCGTCGCGTGAGCGGGCAGGCGGGTGCCGACGTTGACGGCGCTGGAGAACACCGAGGGTGGCGACACCTTGGCTACGTAGACGATGGAGCGGCCATCGCGCACCACCAGGTTGCTTGGGTAGTTGAGCTTGTCGCACAGCCGCGCCAAGAGTGGCTGGCCCAGTTCGGTCAGCTCCAGCGACGCCAGGTATTCGAAGCCCAGGCGCAGCACCGACATGCCCAGACGGTACTCGTTACCGCTACGGGTCACGAAGCCCATGGTTTCCAGGGTGGTCAGCAGGCGGAAGATGGTAGAGCGCGGCAGTTCAAGGCGGCGCGCCAATTCCGGCGCAGTGAGGGTGCGGTTTGCCCGGCTGAATTCGCACAGCAGCAACAGGCCGCGCTCAAGTCCCGGGACGATGTATTTGTCCTGCCCGTCTTTGGTCAGATCTGAGTCATTCATTGAGCACTACCTGTCTGGGATTCCTTTAGGGCGAAGGCCAGGCGGCCTGCCACCACGGAGGGTTGTTCTATGGGGCTGGCGTGGCCAGCGTCGGCGATCAGGTTGAAGCTGGCGCCCAGGGCCTTGGCCAGGGTCAGGCAGCTTTCGGGGGCAGTGATGGCGTCGGCTTCGCCGCAGTGCACTTCGCAGGGCACCGGCAGCGGGGCGTGGCGCAGCAGGTCATCGCCGCACAGCAGTTCGATGGCTTGGCGATAACCCTGTTGATTCAGGCGTGACATGTTCCAGCGCACCCAGGCCAGGGCCTTGGCGCTTGGGCGTAGCGAGAGCATGGCGCTGCTGCGCTGGGCAGCCATTTGCGCGATGCCCAGGGTTTCCAGGCTGGTGATGCGTTTGCTGCGAATCTGCTGGCGCTGAATTTCGCGGGCAGGGTCGCCGTAGCCGCGGGCCGGGCTGATCAGCACCAGGCGGCTGACGCGTTCCGGGTGCAGGCCGGCAAACGCAGCGGCGGTGATGGCCCCCAGCGAATGGCCTACCAATACGCAGCGTTGGATGTTCAGCGAGTCCAACGTCTGCATCAAACGCTCGGCATAGTCCTCGGCGCGTGGCGCGGTGGGCGCCAGCGGCGTTGACTCGCCGTAACCAGGCGCGTCCCAGGCAATTACCCGGGCGCCCTGGCCCAGTTGCATCGCCACTTCCAGCCAGGAACCGGCGCCCGAACCTATGCCGTGCAACAGCACCACGGCGGGGCCACTGCCGGTTTCGCGCACGGCTTGCTGGCCGCCGGCCACGCTCAGCAGTCGCTGGGGGAAGCCGCTGGCCAGCAGGCTTTGCAATTCAGCGCTGGGGTCGAGGTTTTCAGTGGCGTGCAACATGGCTTCAACCGCGCTTGATCGAGGCCAGAGGATGCTCTGGCGGATAGGTTGGGGTGATTGGCTTCTTGGCGCCGAGCATCACGCACATCAGCGCGTCTTCATCGCCGATGTTGATTTCCTCGCGGTACACGCCTGGCGGCACCGAGATCACGTCGCGGTCGGTGAGGATGGTTTCGTAACGCTCACCGTCCTTTTCGATCACCACCTTGAGCTTGCCGCGCAACACGAAGAACACTTCCTCCACGTCGGTGTGCAGGTGCGACGGGCCTTCGTGGCCGGCCGGGATCACCATGGTGGAGAAGGTGAAGTTCTCTGAAGGGATGGTGTTCATGTCGGTGGACACGCCGGTGCCGCCGGTGCCGATGTAGCGCATTTGCGCACGGCGGTACTTGGGGTCGTAGTCGGCCTGGAACTTCAGTGCATTCCAGTCGTACTTGCGCGTCTCGTAACGGGCTATGCGGGTCTGCATCCAGGCTTCCAGGCTGCTGCCTTCTGGTTGCTCCCAGCTTTTCGGGGTTTCTTGCTGTGCGGATAGATCAGTCACGGCTGTCTCCTTCTCAGGGCATGATGAACCCGCCGTTGACCGGCAGGGTTTGTCCAGTAATGAAGCGGGCAAGGTCGGATAGGGCGAAGATCACAGCGCCGCTGACGTCCTCGGGCAGTTGTGCGCGTTGCAGGGCGCGTTGCTCGGTGTACAGGCGGTGGCGCGCGTCAGGCACGTAGGCGGTGGCCTCCACCAGCACCAGCCCGGGGGCGATGGCGTTGACGGTGATGTTGTCCTTGCCCAGCTCGCGGGCCAGGCTGCGGGTCATGGCGATGACGGCGCCCTTGCTGGCCACGTAGGCCAGCAGGTTGGTGGCGCCCCACAGCGGGGTGTCGGACGCCAGGTTGATCACCGCGCCGTTGCTGCTCTGGCGCAGGGCGGGCAGGCAAGCCTTGGTCATCAGCCAGGTGCCGCGCACGTTGACCTTCATCACCGTGTCCCAGGTGTCGATGTCCAGCTCTTCGCAGGTCTTGCCGCCGGAGTTGGTCACCGAGGCGTTGTTGACCAGGCCGTCCAGGCCGCCCAGTTGCTGGCAGGCAGCGGTGACACAGGCATCGATGGAGGCCGGGTCGGCGAGGTCCACGGTGAGGCCGGTGACGTCCAGATCCATGGCCAGCAGTTCGGCAGCAGCCTGTTGCACGCGGTCAGCCAGGATGTCGGCAATCACCACGCGGGCACCGGCGCGGGCGATGGATTCGGCGAAGGCAAACCCCAGGCCGCGGGCGCCACCGGTGACCAGCACGCGGCGGCCTTCGAGCAGTCGAATGGAGGGCTTCATTATTGGGTACTCAGCATGGCTTTGGGCATGTAGTGCAGGACGCGTTTTTCGGCCCAGACCACCGCGCCGTAGGCCAGCACACCGATCAGGGTCAGCATGACGATGGCCACGAACACGCCACTGGTGTTGCCCTGGCCCTCGGCGTCTACCAGCAGGAAACCCAGGCCCTGATTGCCGCCTACCAGCTCACCGACGGTGACGCCGATGACTGCCAGGGTGGAAGCGATGCGCAAGCCGGAGAACAGCGCGGCCATGGCCGAGGGGAACTCCACCAAGCGGAAGATCTGCCAGCGGCTGGCGTTCATGGTGCGCACCAGGTTAATCATGTCCGGGTCCACGGTGCGGATCGCCGACAGCACGTTGATCATCACTGGGAAGAACACGATCAGGATGGCGATCAGGATCTTGGGATAAATCGTGTAGCCCAGCCACATGACGAACAGTGGGGCGAAGGCAACTTTCGGGGCAATTTGCAGGGCCAGGATGTACGGCGACAGCATGGCTTCGGCCGAAGGCGACAGGCCCAGGGACACGCCGATCATCACGCCCAGCATTGCGCCGAGGCCGAAGCCTACGATGATCTCGAACGCGGTGATCAGCGTGTGTTTCAGCAGCCCGCTGGTGCCCCACATGGCCACGGTTTCCTGGGCTACGCGGCTGAGCTTGGGCATGACAAATTCGGGCATGCCGAGCATGCCGGGGCCGAATTGCCAGGCCAGCAGAAACAGGATCAGCAGCGCGGCGCTGCCGAGCATGGAGGGGTTCAGACGTCTCATCGGTTAATACCTTTCTCTGTCCTGCGGCTTACTTGGCGGCCGTCGTGGTGTCGATGAATTGGTTGGTGTAGAGGTCTTCGAGCTTGGGCTCCTTGGCGACAATGCCTTCGCTCACGTAGAACTGACGGACCTTGTCCAGGCGCGCCGGGTCGATCTGGCCCAGCACGGTCTGGTGGGCGTAGACGTTGTCCACGTAGAGTGTGAAGACCTTCTCAAGCTCGGCTTCCTTGCCGGCGTAGGCGGGCACCGCCTTGGCGAAGGTGATGGCTGCGGCGTGCGGGTCCTGAATGATGTCGCGCATGCCTTGCAGGGTGGCCTGGACAATGCCGCGCACCACGTCAGGGTGGTTCTTGATGGCGTCGTCGGAGGCAAGGATGGCCTGGGCCATGCTCTCGAACACCTGATCCTGGGGAATCAGCTTCACGTTCAAGCCCGCGCTTTGGGCATCTACCACCCAGTCCGGCACGCCGGCCATGGCCTCGGCCTTCTTGGCCGAGAACAGCTGCCACACACCGGCGGGGCCGGCGGCTTGCACGTTGACGTCGTCCTTGCCCAGGCCGGCCTTGCGCAGCGAAGCCAGCAGGGCGTAATAGGTGGTGTCCGAGTAGGACATCACGGTCAGGGTCTTGCCCTTGAGATCCTGGATGGAGTTGATGTTGGCGTCGGCGTTGGTGGCGATCATGGTCACGCCGCCCGCACCCAGTACGGCCACGGCACGTACCGGAATGCCGTTGGCGCGCACCACTATCGGGGTGTCACCGATAGCGCCGCCGACCATGGCGTTACCGGCGCCGATCTGCTTGGCCACGTCGACACCGCCTTTGGCGGCGATGAACTCGACGTTCAGGTCCTTGCTGCTGTAGTAGCCCTTTTCCTTGGCAATGACCCAGGGCGCGAACGCAGGCGAGTTCGGTGGCGCCGGCAGCAGGTAGGTAACGTCGGTCTGCGCCTGAGCCAGTGCCGCCAGGCCCAGGCCAGCGGCAAGAAGGGTAGTGTTGAACAGGGACTTGAACATGCGTGCTCCAGAATCGGTTGATGGCCGTGAGGCGGTGATCAATGCAGTTCGGTGTCTTCGCCGACTTTCAGCAGTTCCATCAGGCGCCCGGCCAGCGGGCCGATTTCCGGCAGCTTGCGGCGCTCCAGCGGGTTGTTGCGGTACGGCAGGTCAACCACGATTTCCTCGACGATGGTGCCGGGGCGGGCGCTCATCACCAGCAGGCGGTCGGACATGGCGATGGCCTCCACCAGGTCGTGGGTGATGAACAGCGCAGTTTTCTTTTCCTGGTACAGCATCTGCGCCAGGTCCTGCTGCAGGATCATCTTGGTCTGGGCATCGAGGGCCGAGAATGGCTCGTCGAGGAATAGCACCTGCGGGTCGATGGCCAGGGTGCGGGCCAACGCTGCGCGCTGGCGCATGCCGCCCGACAACTGGAAGGGGTAGTGGTCGGCAAAGCCTTGCAGGTGGCAGCGGTTGAGCAGATCTTCGGCGATGACCTTGCGCTTGTCCTTGGCCATGCCCTGGATCTCCAGGCCCAGCTCCACGTTGCGGCGGATGCTGCGCCAGGGCATCAGCAGGTCCTTCTGCAGCATGAACGCCACTTTTCGCACGGGTCCGGTAACAGCCTCGCCGCCCACGAAGACTTCGCCTTCAGTAGGGCGATATAGGCCTGAACCCATGTTGAGGATGGTGCTCTTGCCACAACCGGACGGGCCGATGATGGAAACCACTTCGCCACGACGGATCTTGAAATTGACATGGCGAATGGCGAACGGCGCTTCAGACTTCCCCTTGGCCGGGAAGCACTTGCCGACCTGGCGGAACTCGATCTCGGTCGGCTCCAGGTCTTCCTTGGCAGCGGTTTGATTCCATTGCGGGGCGATTGCGTACAGCTCTTTCACAGCCATTGGGGAAGGTCTCTGGTCTGTTTTATAGGTGATACGACGTTTAGTGCATGAACAATGCCAGTTGGCCGCTATTTCTAACTGATTAGAAAAATCCTTTAATATTAATTGGTTAGGTAATGTTGATTAAAACTTGTGCGTTTTACAGGTGAAACAAAGTTTCTTATATGGCACGGATATGCACACTCATTGAGCGCACGTTGTGTAACTGCGAGAAAAGGGTGCTTTTTGAAGTAACGGTGGGAATACCGGCAAGTTGCCAGTCTGTTTTACCGGTGGAACGATAACATTGACGCTGCAAGCAACCGCTTTTTTGAGAGCGGGCTTGCCAGCGAGCTTTTGGCCCTTTAACAGCTTGTTGGGCAAGCCAGCTCGCGCAAAAGCAGGCATTTCTGAACAGGCGTCAAAAAATCCCAGACAAAAAAAAGGGCCCGCGGGGTTAAACCCGGGGCCCTCAAAAGGTGAGAGGTGTCTAGTCCCTCGACCTGGTGAGCGGTGTTACAGCATGGTGCCGAAGGTCAGGCCTTCAGAGGCACCAGGCGTGGAGCAATCATGTTCTCTGGGCGCAAGATATCTTCCAGGCTTGCCTCATCCAGCAGGCCTTCCTCGCGTACCAGTTCCAGTACGCCACGGCCTGTTTCCAGGGCAACGCGGGCGATACGGGTGGCGTTTTCGTAGCCGATGTACGGGTTCAGTGCGGTAACCAGGCCGATCGAGTGTTCGACCAGTTCGCGGCAGCGCTGTTCGTTGGCGGTGATGCCGACGATGCAATGCTCGCGCAGCATGTCCATGGCGCGCTGCAGCAGGCGGATCGAGTCGAAGATCTTGTAGGCGATCAGCGGCTCCATCACGTTCAGTTGCAGTTGGCCGCCTTCGGCTGCGATGGTCAGCGCCAGGTCGTTGCCCATGATTTCGAAGGCGCACATGTTCACGGCCTCCGGGATCACTGGGTTGACCTTGCCTGGCATGATCGAGCTGCCTGGCTGGCGAGCCGGCAGGTTGATCTCGTTGATGCCGGTGCGCGGGCCGCTGGACAGCAGACGCAGGTCGTTACAGATCTTCGACAGCTTGACCGCCGTGCGCTTGAGCATGCCGGAGAACAGCACGAAGGCGCCCATGTCGGAGGTGGCTTCGATCAGGTCGGCAGCCGGTACCAGTGGCTGGCCGCTGATGGTGGCCAGGCGTGCCACGGCCAGGGCCTGATAGCGCGGGTCGGCGTTGATGCCGGTGCCGATGGCGGTACCGCCCAGGTTCACTTCGGTGAGCAACTCCGGCGCCAGGCTGCGCAGACGGTTGAGGTCTTCGGTCAGCGTGGTGGCGAAAGCACGGAATTCCTGGCCCAGGGTCATCGGTACCGCGTCCTGAAGCTGGGTACGGCCCATCTTCAGTACGTGGGAGAATTCCTGGCCCTTGGCTGCGAACGCCTGGATCAGGCTGTCGAGGCTGGCCAACAGGGCGTCGTGGCCCAACAGCAGACCCAGGCGGATCGCGGTGGGGTAGGCGTCGTTGGTCGACTGCGCCATGTTCACGTCGTTGTTGGGGTGCAGGTATTTGTACTCGCCCTTGCTGTGGCCCATGGCCTCCAGCGCGATGTTGGCGATGACTTCGTTGGCATTCATGTTGGTTGAAGTGCCAGCGCCGCCTTGAATCATGTCCACCACGAACTGCTCGTGGAAGTCGCCGCGGATCAGCCGAGCACAGGCTTCGCTGATGGCGGCGTGCTTGGCATCGCTGAGGTGGCCCAGCTCGCGGTTGGCGTCGGCTGCGGCCTGTTTGACCATGGCCAGGCCCACGACCAGCTTGGGGTAGTGCGAGATCGGGACGCCGGAGAGACGGAAGTTGGTTACCGCCCGCAGGGTCTGGATACCGTAGTACGCTTCAGCGGGGACTTCGAGAACGCCAAGCAGGTCTTTTTCGATGCGCGGTGATGCAGCGGAGGACATGATAGAGATAATCTCAATGTGGACCCGGCATGTGCCGGAACGCTGCCAATGCTAGGCTTGTGGCCAATCGTCGGCCAATGCTGTTGCACACTGCCCTATGCATAAACGGCATAATGGGTCGTGTGACGCATCAGTCGTCCGAAACGTATGGCGCCCTGGAGGTCGCTGATGAATCTTGAGAGTAAATGGCTGGAGGACTTCAGTGCCCTGGCCGCCACACGCAGCTTTTCCCAGGCCGCCGAACGCCGCTTTGTCACGCAGCCGGCGTTCAGTCGCAGAATCCGCAGCCTTGAAGCCGCCTTGGGGTTGCAACTGGTCAACCGCTCACGCACGCCCATCGAGCTTACGGCAGCGGGGCAATTGTTCCTGGTGACCGCCCGAACCGTGGTGGAGCAGTTGGGCGAAGTGTTGCGTCATTTGCATCACTTGGAAGGCGGGCAAGGCGAAGTGATGCAGGTAGCCGCGGCCCACTCGCTGGCGCTGGGCTTCTTTCCGCACTGGATAGCCCAGTTGCGCAACGAAGGGTTGAACATCGCCACCCGCCTGGTGGCCACCAACGTTGGGGACGCCGTGCATGCGTTGCGTGAAGGCGGTTGCGACTTGATGCTGGCCTTCTATGACCCGGACGCTGCCTTGCAGATGGACTCGGAGATTTTCCCGTCGCTGCACCTGGGCCACACCGAGATGATCCCGGTGTGCGCGGCAGGCCCCGACGGCAACCCGCTGTATGACCTTGAGCACGACATCAGCTTTCCTTTATTGGGCTACAGCGCCGGCGCCTTCCTGGGGCGCTCGGTGAACCTGCTGCTGCGCCAGCGCAACCTGCGCTACACCACGGTGTACGAGACGGCCATGGCCGATAGCTTGAAAAGCATGGCCCTGGAAGGCCTGGGCATCGCTTGGGTGCCACACCTGAGCGCCAAGGCCGAACTCAAGCGCGGCGAACTGGTGGTGTGCGGCGGGCCGCAATGGCACGTGCCGCTGGAGATTCGCCTGTATAGATGTGCGCTGGTGCGCAAGGCCAACGTGCGCCTGTTGTGGCGCAAGCTGGAAGGTGGTGCGGCGGGCACCCCAGCCACGTAGCCGCTGACGCCAGGCTACGGAGTTGTGTGGGCTTTTGGGATTACCTGCATCAGGCAGGCTTTAAGGATGAATGCATGAAAGACTCGCTTTTGTTGTTGGTCACGGCCCTGGTTGTATCTTTTCTGGCTTGGGTGTTCTGGAGCCAGATGGGCCAGGAAGGTTTTGCTTTCCTCAACCTTGTTTTGATCATTTTCTTGATCACGGACAACTACCGGTTGCGCCGCCAGCTCAAACGCAACACCTGAACGTAAAACCGCGTCGTCTGCCTCGCGACTATAGTCGGCTCCTACGCCGTGCGTGGTAGGCGCCGGCCTTCTTGTGGGAGTGGGCTCTGCCCACGAAAAGCACACCGCAGTAGGTCAGAAAGCTCGCGGTGCTCTGTTCGCGGGTAGAACCCGCTCCCACATAAAACATGGTGACCGCAGAGTGTCGGGCGTTGACTTGAAAGTCAGCAAAACTGCTGTTTTTAGCGCTGATAGAAGGTCTATTTATCCACGATCTTTGCGGTATACTGCGCGGCCTTCGGTCGGTTTTACCGGCCATAATTCGTATAACAAGCCACGCCGGGTTTCCTGCGTGGCTTGTTGTTTTTTGACGCGCCTGCGGGCGCCCAAGAGAAGAGGCTCGACGATGAGTGCACTGGTTGGCGTGATCATGGGCTCCAAGTCCGATTGGTCCACCCTTAGCCACACCGCCGATATGCTGGACAAGCTCGGTATCCCGTACGAAGTCACCGTGGTTTCGGCCCACCGTACGCCCGACCTGCTGTTCCAGTATGCCGAGGAAGCGGAAAGCCGCGGAATCGAAGTGATCATCGCCGGTGCCGGTGGCGCTGCCCACCTGCCGGGCATGTGCGCGGCCAAGACCCACTTGCCTGTGCTGGGCGTGCCGGTCCAGTCCTCCATGCTTTCGGGCGTCGATTCGCTGCTGTCGATCGTGCAGATGCCAGCGGGCGTGCCAGTGGCTACCCTGGCCATCGGCAAGGCCGGCGCCATCAACGCAGCACTGCTGTCGGCCAGCATCCTGGGCGCCAAGCACCCGCAGTTCCACACCGTGCTCAAGCAATTCCGCACTGAACAGACAGACAGCGTGCTGGACAATCCAGACCCGCGTCAGGCCTGAGGCTCTTTCATGAAGATCGGTGTTATCGGTGGCGGCCAGCTGGGCCGCATGTTGGCCCTGGCGGGTACTCCGCTGGGTATGAACTTCGCTTTTCTGGACCCGGCGCCCGACGCCTGCGCCGCGCCGCTGGGCGAGCACCTGCGTGCCGACTACGGCGACCAGGACCACCTGCGCCAGCTGGCCGACGAAGTCGACCTGGTGACCTTCGAGTTCGAAAGCGTTCCGGCTGAAACCGTGGCGTTCCTTTCGCAGTTCGTGCCGGTGTACCCGAGTGCAGATGCCTTGCGCATCGCTCGCGACCGCTGGTTCGAAAAGAGCATGTTCAAGGACCTGGGCGTGCCAACGCCTACCTTTGCCGACATCCAGTCGCAAGCCGACCTGGACGCGGCCGTTGCCAGCATCGGCCTGCCCGCCGTGCTGAAAACCCGCACCTTGGGTTACGACGGCAAGGGCCAGAAGGTATTGCGCAGCCAGGCTGACGTCGAAGGTACCTTCGCCGAGCTGGGCAGCGTGCCGTGCCTGCTGGAAGGCTTTGTACCGTTCACCGGCGAAGTGTCGCTGATTGCCGTGCGTGCTCGCGATGGCGAAACCCGCTTCTACCCGCTGGTGCACAACACCCACGAAACCGGCATCCTGCGCCTGTCCGTGGCCAGCACTCACCACCCGTTGCAGGGCCTGGCTGAAGACTACGCCTCGCGCGTGCTCAAGCACCTGGACTATGTGGGCGTGCTGGCGTTCGAGTTCTTCGAAGTCGACGGCGGCCTGAAAGCCAACGAAATCGCCCCGCGCGTGCACAACTCCGGGCACTGGACCATCGAAGGCGCCGAGTGCAGCCAGTTCGAGAATCACTTGCGCGCCGTAGCCGGCCTGCCGTTGGGCTCGACCGCCAAGGTGGGCGAAAGCGCCATGCTCAACTTCATTGGTGAAGTACCGGCAGTGGACAAGGTCATCTCGATTGCCGACTGCCACCTGCATCACTATGGCAAGGCGTTCAAGGTCGGTCGCAAGGTAGGCCATGCCACCCTGCGCAGCGCCGACATGGCTACCCTGCAACAGCAGATCAAGGCCGTCGAAGCCCTGATTGGCGACTGACAGGGAACCTCGGGCCCCGGGAGCCCTCTGATGGCAGGATGCCAAAGCACGACTAGGCTTTGGCTAATGCAGTCAATCAGAGGGTTTCACATGGGCATTATCGGCACCATTTTCATCGGCCTGATCGTGGGCCTGCTCGCACGCTTCCTCAAGCCTGGCGACGACAGCATGGGCTGGATCATGACCATCCTGCTGGGTATTGCCGGCTCGCTGGCGGCTACCTACGGTGGCCAGGCGCTGGGCATCTACCAGGCTGGGCAAGGCGCCGGTTTCTTCGGTGCGCTGGTAGGCGCGATCATTCTGCTGGTGTTGTACGGCATGATCAAAAAAGACTGACATTCGCCCAACGGCCCTCTCTGCTGGCGCGCAGAGAGGGCTAGAATGCTCGACTCATTTCGTGTCGAGGCCCTTCATGCGCCGTTTTCTATTTGCCACCTTGCTGGCCCTCAGTGGCCTCGTGCATGCCGCCGAAAAGCTTCCGGAAACCGACTGGCTGTCATTGATGCCCAAGTCGGACCAGAAGGCCCTGGAGGCCATGCCGGAAATCACCCACAACACGCCCGAGGGCGATGGCAACTTCACCCACAAGGGTGGCCTGAAGCAGAGCAAGGGCCTGCCGGCGGTGATGTATTCGACCAAGACCGTGGCGGAAATGGACGGCAAGAACATTCGCATTGGCGGCTACCCGGTGCCGTTGGAAACCGATGCCAAGGGCCGCGCGACCGCGTTCTTCCTGGTGCCTTACCCGGGCGCCTGCATTCACGTGCCGCCACCGCCGCCCAACCAGATGATCCTGATCCGCTACCCCAAGGGGTTGAAACTGGACGACATCTACACGCCGCTGTGGGCGATTGGCACGTTAAAGGTCGAGAAGGTCAGCAATGACATGGCCGATGCGGCGTACGCGATGGATGCGTCGAAGGTGCGGGTGGTGGTAGAGGCTGACCTCTAACGCTCATCACGTCGAACCCGTAGCCGCTGCCACCAGGCTGCGGCTACAGTTTTGTGAGCTTAAAGCGCTTCGCTGACCAGTGTGAAGCCCAGCGTATGCTCGGCACCCGGCAGCAAAATCACCACGTCGTCCATCACGTTGGCCGTTTCGATGCACAGCATGCGCTGCCAGCCGTCGTCGGCCATGTCGCTCAGTTGCGCGGCGCGGTCGATCCAGGGGTTCCAGATGACGGCGGCATTGGAGCCGCTGCTGGTCACGCGCACACGGCGTTTCCAGGCCGGGTCGACGATGGTCAACTGTGCAGGTACCTGCTGGTAGATACGGTCGGTCTCGCCGGCAAAGCGCAGTTCGTTGGCTTGATCGCGCACCTGCCAGTCTTCCAGGGTCTCGATGTACTTCAGGCCCGCCACGCCTTCCACGTGCACATCGCGCACGTCGCTGACCGCGAAGTAGCTGTGCAGTGCCTGGCTCAGGGTGACCGGTTCGTCGCCCAGGTTGGTGCTGGTGAGGCTCACGCCCAAGTGGTCGCCCAGCACGATGCTCAGCTTCAACGCCACCTTGTGCGGCCAGCCAGGCAGCTTGCCTTCGGCCTCGGGCAGGGTGAAGTCGATGCGCAGGTTGTCGTCGGTCGCGCTGTCGATGCCGTGCAACTGCCAGTCCAGCGCCCGAACCAGGCCATGGGTGGGGGCCGGCTCGGACTTGTACATGCCCTGCACGGACTGCGGGTTGCGGGCGAAGATGCCAAACCACGGCCAGCACACCGGGACCCCGGTTCGCACCGGCGTGCCGCGCTTGAATACCGCCTGCTCATTAAGCCAGATCAGCGGCTGCTCGCCGTCGCGCTGGTAGCTGAGAATCTGCGCGCCCTGTTGGGCAACCAGCAGCTCGGCGCCGCTGTGGCTGATACGCCAGCAGTTGAGTTCATCCAGTTTGACCGACTCGACCTGGGGGGTAGACATGCGCAGTTCTCGCTTCCAATCCAATAGATATTCAGTTGACCCTGAAACAGCCGCCAAGTTTGCCGATATTCAGCGACGTGGCGGTACCGAACGAGTGCGACCGCTGCCATCAATGGCGACAAATACGAATACAGCCTCGGTGACTTTGCGCCATTCGCTGGACAGCGGATCGTCGCTCCATACCTCGACCATCATCTGGATCGAGCTGCGGCCGATTTCCAGGGTCTGGGTATAAAAAGACAATTGCGCGCCCACTGCAACCGGCACCAGGAACGCCATGCGATCAATGGCAACCGTGGCTACGCGCCCACCGGCTACCTTGCTGGCCATGGCGGTGCCGGCCAAGTCCATCTGCGCGACCAGCCAGCCACCGAATATGTCGCCGAAACCGTTGGTCTCTCGAGGTAACGCGGTTATTTGCAGGGCGAGATCGCCTTGCGGAATAGGATCTTCTTGTTCGAGTTCAATCATGCTCGGGGTGCCTCTGACCCAAAACTCTCAAATAGGGTTGGCGTAACGATAATGACGCCTCATATAAAACGATTCAGCTTCATATTACGCTGCTTTCGCCAACAGAGGCGCGCCAAGGGTAACTCTGCGAAATCGGCTAACGCATATAGCGACGTTTTCGCACAAACACCCTGCATCCAACCAGAAAATTCCTACAGACGCGCAGTATATAGGGCGGTCAGTAGAGCGACGACCGTCCGGTACCCATTTAATCGGCCGGAAAGCGCTATCCATGTGCTTTTTCGAGCAATTTGCTATCGTGCCCCACCTGCCAAGCCGCAAGCAGCCCTGGTGAGGGTTGCCGCTATGCCTATAAGAGAAGCCACATCATGACCTCCGTGCCCTCCAGTCACGCGCAACCGGCGCGTCCCTTGACCCGCAACGACTACAAGACCTTGTCGCTTTCCGCCCTGGGTGGTGCGCTGGAATTCTACGATTTCATCATTTTCGTGTTCTTTGCCACCGTGGTCGGCAAATTGTTCTTCCCCGCCGACATGCCTGAATGGCTGCGGCTGATGCAGACCTTCGGCATTTTCGCCGCCGGCTACCTGGCCCGCCCCCTGGGCGGCATTGTCATGGCGCACTTCGGCGACCTGCTGGGCCGCAAGAAAATGTTCACCTTGAGCATCTTCATGATGGCCGTGCCGACTCTGATCATGGGTTTGCTGCCGACCTATGCGCAGATCGGCCTGTGGGCACCGATTCTGTTGCTGCTGATGCGCGTTATCCAGGGGGCCGCCATTGGTGGTGAAGTGCCAGGTGCCTGGGTATTCGTGTCCGAGCACGTGCCGGCACGCCATGTGGGCTACGCGTGCGGCACGCTGACCTCGGGCCTGACCGCAGGCATCCTGCTGGGCTCGTTGGTGGCGACGCTGGTCAACAGCACCTACAGCGCGGCTGAAGTGTCGGACTACGCCTGGCGCATTCCGTTCCTGCTCGGCGGTGTATTTGGCCTGATGTCGGTGTACCTGCGCCGCTGGCTGCACGAAACCCCAGTGTTCGCCGAATTGCAGCAACGCAAGGCGCTGGCGGAGGAAATCCCCCTGCGTGCAGTATTGCGAGACCACCGTGGCGCCATCGTCGTGTCGATGCTGCTCACCTGGCTGCTGTCGGCCGGCATCGTGGTGGTTATCCTGATGACCCCCACCGTGCTGCAGACCGTCTACGGCTTCAGCCCCGCAGTGGCGCTGCAGGCCAACAGCCTGGCCATCGTGTTCCTGAGCCTGGGTTGCGTGTGCGCTGGTGCCTTGGCTGACCGCTACGGTGCCGGCCGTGTATTCGTGATTGGCAGCTTGGCCCTGCTGATTAGCTCGTGGGTGTTCTACCACAGCCTGCACGCTCATCCGGACTGGCTGTTCGCGCTGTATGCGTTGACGGGCCTGTTTGTCGGCACCATCGGCGCGGTGCCTTACGTGATGGTCAAGGCGTTCCCGGCAGCCGTGCGCTTTACCGGGCTGTCGTTCTCCTACAACCTGGCCTACGCCATATTCGGAGGCCTGACGCCGATGATTGTGACCCTGCTGCTGAAATCCGACCCGATGGGGCCGGCCTACTATGTTGCAGGGATTTGCATGATTGGCTTGCTCGTGGGCCTCTATCTCCTCGCTAAAAAGCGCTGATCACACCAGTAGCCTGGCGGCTGCGACTACAGGCCTGCGAAAAATGTTTGAAAAAGACGCTTAGGCGTCTTTTTTCATAGGGTGCTAGACATCGAAACATCCCGTAATGGCCATTCATCCTCCTGTCACAATCCATACATAGAATATTCACATGGGCTATCAATACTGGCGCCCGACCCATTCGAAAACCCCCAATTCCAGGACACGCGCATGACTTTCAAGCGTTTGATGGCGGCTATTTGCTTCGCCACCGCGAGTGCCGCCTCCGTTCATGCGGTCGCCGCCGTTGACCCCGCGATCCCCGTTTATGTGAGGACCACTGGCGTGTCGGGCAACCTGTCCAGCGTGGGCTCCGATACCTTGGCCAACCTCATGACCCTGTGGGCAGAGTCCTATAAAAAGGAATACCCCAACGTCAACATCCAGATCCAGGCCGCCGGTTCGTCCACTGCGCCGCCCGCGCTGACTGAAGGCACCGCCAACTTCGGCCCCATGAGCCGCAGGATGAAGGACGTTGAACTGCAGGCCTTCGAGCAGAAGCACGGCTACAAACCCACGGCGATTCCGGTGGCGGTGGATGCCCTGGCAGTGTTCGTGCACAAGGACAACCCCATCGAGCACCTGACCATGGAACAGGTGGACGCGATTTTTTCGGCCAACCGCCTGTGTGGCGCCAAGGCTGAGGTCAAGACCTGGGGCGACCTGGGCGTGACGGGCGAGTTGGCCGGCAAGTCGGTACAACTGTTCGGCCGCAACTCGGTGTCTGGCACCTATGGCTATTTCAAGGAAGAGGCGCTGTGCAAGGGTGACTTCAAGCCCAACGTCAATGAGCAGCCAGGTTCCGCCTCGGTGGTACAGTCCATCAGCAGTTCGCTCAATGGCATCGGTTATTCGGGCATCGGCTACAAGACCGCCAGCGTGAAAACCGTGCCCCTGGCCAGGAAGGGCACCACCAATTTCGTCGAAGACACGGAAGAAAACGCCCTTAACGGCAAGTACCCGCTGTCGCGCTTCCTGTTCCTGTACGTCAACAAGGCGCCTAACAAGCCGTTGGCACCCATGGAAGCCGAGTTTGTGAAGCTGGTGCTGTCACAATCCGGTCAGCAGATCGTGGTAAAAGATGGTTACATCCCGCTCCCAGCCAAAGTCGCGGCCAAAGCCTTGGCGGATTTGGGGCTGAGCGAAGGCTCAAAGTAAGTAGAATGCCCTGCGAGGCCCTGCCTAGAGGCCTTGCTTCGCGATTGACCCGGTATGCTGCCCAGAATGGTTGGGCGGCAGACCTTGCTGCGTCAATTCACTGTCATGTTTCTGTAATACGAGGCCGCTAGGGTGTGCGCATGAATGATCTGGCCAACTCTGCAATGACCCCCCGCAAGCCCCCGGCGCGTATTGATTTCAACACGCCGGCCCTGGTGCGCAAGCGCAAGATGCGGGCGCTCAAGGATCACCTCACCCGTTGGGGTGTGTGGGTGGGCGGGTTGGCCGTGCTGGCCGCCATTACGCTGATTTTTTTCTACCTGGCTTATGTGGTGCTGCCCCTGTTCCAGGGCGCCCAACTGACCACCAGGACCACGCTGACCCCTGCCTGGGAACAGGGCGCTGGCAAGCCGTTGATGCTTACCCTCGAAGAGCAGAACATGGTGGGCATGCGGGTTTCCGACCGTGGTCAGGCGCTGTTCTTCAGCACCAAAGACGGCACCGAGCTCAAGCGCGTCGACCTGCCGCTGCCCCCGGGTACCCGTGTCGCGTCCATTGGCGAAGACCAGCCGGGCAGTTCGCTGGTGATTCTCGGGTTGTCCAATGGTCAGGCGATGATCTTCCGCCACACCTACAAGGTGACCTACCCGGACGGCCAGAAGACCATCACGCCCACTGTCGAATTCCCCTATGGGCAGACGCCGCTGACCCTGGATGACCAGGGGCGGCCGCTGGAGCACATCAATCTCAGCGCCACTGATGACAACCTGGTGGTGGCCGGCTCCACTGGTCCGCAACTGCATGTGATTTCCCTGGCCAAAGAGGAAAACATGCTCACCGGCGAGACCACGACCACCCAGGCCGTCATCGAACTTCCGCAGATGACCGAACAGGTCAAGGCTATCTTCGTCGACCCCCGCCAGCAGTGGCTCTACGTGATCAATGGCCGGGCCCAGGCCGACGTCTTCGACCTGCGCGACAAGAGCCTCAACGGTCGCTACAAACTGCTTGAGGACGCCAACGCCGAAGTCACCGCCAGCACGCAATTGGTGGGCGGGGTCTCCCTGATCATCGGCACCTCCAAGGGCGGCCTGGGCCAGTGGTTCATGGCCCGCGACGTCGACGGCGACCCGCGCCTCACGCATATCCGCGACTTCCAGATGGGCAGTACGTCTATCGTGGACATTACCGCCGAGCAGCGCCGCAAGGGCTTCATCGCGGTGAACGCGATGGGGCAGTTGGGTGTGTTTCACAGCACCGCCCACCGTACCTTGCTGGTTGAACAAGTGGCCCAGGGCCCCGGCGTGGTGGCCTTGTCGCCGCGCGCCAACCGCATACTGGTGGAAGAGGGCGGCAAACTGTTGAAGATGGTGCTGGTCAACCCGCACCCCGAGGTGTCGTGGAGCGCGCTGTGGGACAAGGTCTGGTATGAAAACTACGACGAACCCAAGTACGTGTGGCAGTCCACGGCGGCCACCTCCGACTTCGAACCCAAGCTGAGCCTGGCGCCGCTGACCTTCGGTACCCTAAAGGCGGCGTTCTACGCCATGTTCCTGGCCGCCCCTCTGGCAGTCGCGGCAGCCATCTACACTGCCTACTTCATGGCCCCGGCCCTGCGCCGCAAGGTCAAGCCGGTGATCGAACTGATGGAGGCCATGCCCACGGTGATTCTCGGCTTCCTCGCCGGGCTGTTCCTGGCGCCGTACCTGGAAGCCCATTTGCCGGGGGTCTTCAGCCTGTTGCTGCTGACGCCGGTGGGTATTTTGTTGGCGGGTTTCGGCTGGAGCCGTCTGCCCGAGTCCATTCGCCTGCGGGTACCGGACGGTTGGGAGAGCGCCATCCTGGTACCCGTGATCCTGCTGGTGGCGTGGTTCTCGCTGTTCATGAGCCCACACCTGGAAAACTGGTTCTTCGCCGGTGACATGCGCCAGTGGATCAGCAACGACCTGAAAATCACCTATGACCAGCGCAACGCCCTGGTGGTGGGCCTGGCGATGGGCTTCGCGGTTATCCCCAACATCTATTCGATTGCCGAAGACGCGGTGTTCAGCGTGCCGCGCAGCCTGACCCTGGGCTCACTGGCGCTGGGCGCCACACCGTGGCAAACCCTGACCCGCGTGGTGCTGCTCACCGCGAGCCCGGGGATCTTCTCGGCGCTGATGATCGGCATGGGCCGCGCGGTCGGCGAAACCATGATTGTACTGATGGCTACCGGCAACACGCCGGTCATGAACATGAATCTGTTTGAAGGGATGCGCACCCTGGCCGCCAACGTGGCGGTGGAAATGCCCGAGTCGGAGGTGGGCGGCAGCCACTACCGCGTGCTGTTCCTGGCCGCGCTGGTGTTGCTGCTGTTCACGTTCGTGATGAATACCCTGGCCGAACTGATCCGCCAGCGTCTTCGCAAAAAATACTCGTCGCTTTGACAGAAGGTAGCGATCGGTGAAAAAGGATTCCCTCAAAGGCTGGTTCAAAAGCGGCTCGCCCGGCGTCTGGCTCAGTGGTGGTGCGGTGTCCGTTGCCGTGATCATGACTGTCGGCCTGCTGGCGTTGTTGGCCGTGCGCGGCCTTGGCCATTTCTGGCCGGCAAACCTGGTGCACGCCAGCTACGAAGTGCCTGGCCAGCCAGCTCAGGTGCTCATCGGCGAAGTGGTACAGAAAGAAGAGGTGCCGCGTGCGCAATTGGCTGGCGCCGGGCTGCCGGTGCCGGCGCAAGGCCCCGAATTCATGACCCGCGAACTGATCAAGATTGGTAACCGCGACATCGGTGGCATGGACTTCATCTGGGTGGTAGGCAACTGGCTCAAGGAGCAGGCCATGCCCAGGGAGCTGGTGACCGTCGAGCGCCGCGAGTGGGGCAACTTCTACGGCTACCTGGTCAACGTCAAGGAAAATGGCCAGGTCGTGGCTGAAGGTGATGCGGTGTTCGACCAGCTGTATCCGCGCATTGACCGGGTGAAACAGCTGGACGGCCAGCTCAAGCGCCTGGAGAAGGGTGAAATCGGCTCAATCAACGCCCAGCTCGAACGCATTCGCCTGCATGGCCGCAAGCTGGAGCTGGAGCACCGCCTGGACGCTACGGCGCAGGCGGACATGGACGCCGAGCGTGCGGCACTCAATGGCCAGTACCAGGACATCGAGTCGCGCCTTGGTGACCTGCATCAGGCCATCAACCGCGACAGCCTGACCGTGCGCGACATCAACGGCAAGGTCATGGAAATCAGCATGGGCAAGGTGTTGCACGCCTACCAGCCCAACGCCATGGGCGTGTTCAAGAAGCTGGGGTTCTATTTCGGCAAGGTCGGCGAGTTCCTGTCCCAGGACCCTCGCGAAGCTAACACCGAGGGCGGTGTGTTCCCGGCCATTTTCGGCACCGTGATGATGACCCTGATCATGGCCATGATCGTCACTCCCTTCGGCGTGCTGGCGGCGGTGTACCTGCGCGAATACGCACGCCAGGGCCCCTTGACCCGCTTGATTCGCATTGCCGTGAACAACCTGGCCGGCGTGCCGGCGATTGTCTACGGCGTGTTCGGCCTGGGCTTCTTCGTCTATGTGCTGGGCGGATCTGTGGACCGGATGTTCTTTCCTGAGGCGTTGCCGGCACCCACGTTCGGTACCCCCGGCCTGTTGTGGGCATCGCTGACCCTGGCGCTGCTGGCCGTGCCGGTGGTGATCGTGGCCACCGAAGAGGGCCTGGCGCGCATCCCGCTCAGCTTGCGTGAGGGCTCGTTGGCGCTGGGCGCTACCAAGGCCGAGACGCTGTGGAAGATTGTGCTGCCCATGGCGAGCCCGGCGATGATGACCGGCATGATCCTGGCCGTGGCCCGTGCGGCCGGCGAGGTGGCGCCGCTGATGCTGGTGGGTGTGGTGAAGATGGCGCCGTCGTTGCCGGTGGACGGTAACTACCCGTACCTGCACCTGGACCAGAAGATCATGCACCTGGGCTTCCATATTTATGACGTTGGCTTCCAGAGCCCGAACGTCGAGGCCGCGCGCCCGCTGGTGTATGCCACGGCGCTGTTGCTGGTGATGGTGATTGCCGCGTTGAACCTGTCGGCGGTCGCCCTTCGTAACCATTTGCGCGAGAAGTACCAGGCACTGGACAACTGATAGGCCGTCCGCCTGGTCATTCGCCGGCCGCCCCCTCGATGCGAGGCGGGCGGCTCAACCAACGCGCTGAACGCGTAGGGAGCAATCATGCAGCAAGATCCCAACAAGCCTGGCGGCGTCAGCCTCTCGGCCATCGGCCGCAAGCGCCAGGGCCTGAGCATGGCCAACGAGACGCTGGCCATCCAGGTTCCCGGCCTCAACCTGTTCTATGGCGCCAAGCAGGCGCTGTTCGACGTTGCCTTGGACATTCCCAAGCAGCGCGTGACTGCGTTCATCGGCCCGTCGGGCTGCGGTAAATCGACCTTGCTGCGCACCTTCAACCGCATGAATGATTTGGTGGACGGGTGCCGGGTGGAAGGCGAGATCAACCTCGAGGGCCATAACATCTACCGCAAGGGCGAAGACGTGGCCGAGCTGCGCCGGCGCGTGGGCATGGTGTTCCAGAAGCCCAACCCGTTCCCCAAGACCATTTACGAGAACGTGGTGTACGGCCTGCGCATCCAAGGCATCAACAAGAAGCGCGTGCTGGATGAGTCGGTGGAGTGGGCGCTGAAGGCCGCTGCGCTGTGGGAAGAGGTCAAGGACCGCTTGCACGAGTCGGCCCTTGGCCTGTCTGGTGGCCAGCAGCAGCGCCTGGTCATTGCTCGCACCATCGCCGTGGAACCACAGGTCTTGTTGCTGGACGAACCCTGTTCGGCGCTCGATCCGATATCCACGCTTAAAGTTGAAGAACTGATCTACGAACTGAAATCCAAATACACCATTGTGATCGTGACCCACAACATGCAGCAGGCTGCCCGGGTGTCCGATTACACAGCGTTCATGCACATGGGCAAGCTGGTGGAGTTCGGGGATACCGACACTCTGTTCACCAACCCTGCGAAACGGCAGACCGAGGATTACATCACCGGTCGCTATGGCTAAGAGCAGCTGCAAGCTTGTAGCGTCAAGCGGCAAGCAGAGGCACGCAAAGTTCTGGATCACACATAACCACTTGTAGCTTGCAGCTTGAAGCTTAAAGCTGTCGCGGAGCGACCCGATGATTGATAAAGATAGCCTTACGCACCACATCTCCCAGCAGTTCAACGCCGAGCTGGAAGAAGTCCGCAGCCACCTGCTGGCCATGGGTGGCCTGGTAGAGAAGCAGGTCAACGACGCCGTCACCGCGCTGATCGAGGCCGATTCGGGCCTGGCCCAGCAGGTTCGCGACGTTGATGAGCAGATCAACCAGATGGAACGCAACATCGACGAAGAGTGCGTGCGTATCCTGGCCCGCCGCCAACCGGCTGCTTCTGACCTGCGCCTGATCATCAGCATCTCCAAGTCGGTGATTGACCTGGAGCGCATTGGTGACGAGTCGACCAAGATCGCCCGCCGCGCCATTCAGCTGTGCGAAGAAGGCGAGTCGCCGCGCGGCTACGTCGAAGTGCGCCACATCGGCGACCAGGTACGCAAGATGGTCCGCGACGCGCTGGACGCGTTCGCCCGCTTCGACGCCGACCTGGCACTGTCGGTGGCCCAGTACGACAAGACCATCGACCGCGAATACAAGACCGCCTTGCGTGAGCTGGTCACCTACATGATGGAAGACCCGCGCTCGATCTCGCGCGTACTCAACGTGATCTGGGTGCTGCGTTCGCTGGAGCGCATTGGCGACCACGCGCGCAACATCTCGGAGCTTGTGATCTACCTGGTGCGCGGCACCGACGTTCGCCACCTGGGCCTTGCGCGCATGCGCGAGGAAGTCCAGGGCCGTGGCGATCGCGCTAATGTTCCGGGCGTTTCGGACGATAAGTAAGACTGCCCGACCAGAAATGCCCGGCCTTGCGCCGGGCATTTTCGTTTGCGGTGCGTGAAATGAATGGCACCCCGTGAACAAAGAGTCCCGGCGTGACTAATAAGTTTTGGCAAATGGCCATCAGTCAGCGCTATGCTTGCCGGGTAATCTTAGGAGTGGTCAATGAGTAAGGTCAGTGTGCTGGTTGTGGATGACGCCCCGTTCATTCGTGACCTGGTGAAGAAGTGCTTGCGCAACGCCTTTTCGGGCATGGTCATCGAAGACGCGGTAAACGGCCGCAAGGCCCAGGCCCTGTTGATGAAAGACAGCTTCGACCTGGTGCTGTGCGACTGGGAGATGCCGGAAATGTCGGGCCTGGAGCTACTGACCTGGTGCCGCGAGCAAGATAATCTCAAGGCCATGCCGTTCATCATGGTGACCAGCCGCGGCGACAAGGAAAACGTGGTACAGGCCATCCAGGCCGGCGTCTCGGACTTCATTGGCAAACCCTTCACCAACGACCAGTTGCTGACCAAGGTCAAGAAGGCACTGGCCAAGATCGGCAAGCTGGACGCCCTGACGGCGACACCCAGCAAGGCCTCTTCGCCCTTTGCCAATGATTCGCTCAGCGCCCTGACCGGCGGCAAGGCTGAAGTGGTACGTCCCGCAGCGGCTGCGGCGGCCCCTGCACCGGCCTCTCGCGGCGGCCTGCTCAACAACGCACCGCGCCCTGCAGCCACACCTGCGGCCGCATCCACCAGTAACCGTGGCCAGGGCCAGCTGCGCCTGTCCAGCGGCACCCAGCAGTGCGTGATCAAGGCCCTGAGCCTCAAGGAAGCACTGCTGGTGGTGCGCCGCGGGGAAGTGCTGCCCCAGGTACTGGAAAACGCCGTGCTGGACCTGGAGCAGGGCGACAACGCCGAAGTGGCGCGGTTGAACGGCTACCTGCACGCGATCGTCGCCCACGAGCCCAAGCCGGACAGCGACTGGCTGCAACTGACCTTTCGCTTTGTCGACCAGGACGCCCAGAAGCTCGATTACATCTCGCGCCTGATCGCCCGCGGCACGGCGCAGAAGCACTTCGTCCCCGGCGCCTGATACGCGTCCTTTGGGGGGCACGCAAGACAGCTGCTTTTGGGGAAGCCCAGTTTTCATGTGGGAACGGGCTCTGCCCGCGAAGCAAGCACCGCCCGGTATCAGGCAAGTGCGCGGTGCTCTTTTCGCGGGTAGAACCGGCTACCACAAAAGAAGGGGGTTGTCTGAAATATTCCGTTTATCTGTTTGGCGAACGTAGGCGACGGAGCTGCTAATCTTTGGTCCAGACCAATTATTCCAGATCGCCATCATGCAGCTACGCTCCCTTCTTTTCTGCGCCCTGGCCTTGGGCTGTACTCAGGCTGGTGCCACGACCATCTACAAGTACACCGACGCTTATGGCGTGACCTCCTACACCGACCGGCCCACCCACGGCGCCAAGGTGCTGGTATTCGCCGATCGCATGACCGAGCGGCTGGACCAGCAGGTGCATCTGGACGTGAACAAGCAGGCGGGCGTAACCACATTCTCGGCCCGCAACGAGTTGTACGCACCCGTTGAAGTGGAGCTGCGCTTGTCCAGCCTGGGTAACGTACGGGCCGGCACGCCGGCGGTGGTACGGCGCGTACTGCCTGCGCGCTCGACCGTTGCGCTGACGACCCTGGTGGCGCAAAAGCCTGGGCAGGCCCTGCGTTTCACGCAAAAATTCCGCTATTCGCTGGGTAACCCGTCAATGGTCGCCATGGGCTACCGCTATCCGCTGCCGTGGGTGGGCGGTCCGTTTCGCCTGACCCAGGGGCCTAACGGCACGTTCAGCCATTTCGGGCCTAAAAGCCGCTGGGCCATGGACATTGCGATGCCGGTGGGCACGCCGATCATCGCCGCGCGTGGCGGCACGGTGGTCAAGGTTGAGAACGACCAGGGCAGTGGCGGCAGCAACCCTTCCGGCAACTTCGTGCGCATACTGCACGATGACGGCACGATGGGCGTTTATCTGCACCTGATGCAGGGTTCGGTCAGCGTGCTGGAGGGTCAGCACGTGGCGGTGGGTACGCCGCTGGCGCGTTCGGGCAATACCGGCAACAGTACCGGGCCGCATTTGCACTTCGTGGTGCAGCGCAACGTGGGCCTGGGGCTGGAGTCGATTCCCTTCCAGTTCAACCAACCGGTGGGCAGCTTGCCCAACTTTGCGTTGGGCAATAAATAACGCAACACTTGTAGCCGCTGCCGCGAGGCTACAAAGCGGTTATTCGAGGCGCAGCACTTTGGCAAGGATGATCTTCGGGCCCTTCATCTTCTTGATGATGATGCGCAGCCCTTCGACTTCCAGCACTTCTTCCTCTTCCGGCACGCGCTTGAGGGTCTCGTACACCAGGCCAGCCAGGGTTTCGGCTTCGATGTGGTCCAGGTCAACGCTGAGCAGGCGCTCGACCTTGAACAGCGGCGTGTCACCGCGTACCAGCAGCTTGCCCGGCTGGTAGGCCATGATCCCGCGTTCGGCCTTGCGGTGTTCGTCCTGAATATCGCCCACCAGCACCTCCAGCACGTCCTCCATGGTCAGGTAACCGATGATCTTGCCATCGGCTTCCTCCACCAGGGCGAAGTGCGCGCCGCCCTTGCGGAACTGCTCCAGCAGGCGCGACAGTGGCATGTGTCGGGAAACACGCTCCAGCGGGCGGGTGAGTTCGGCCAGGTTGAACGACTCGGGGATATGGTCCAGGTCGGCCAGCTCCAGCAGCAGGTCCTTGATGTGCAACAGGCCGACAAACTCGTTGCGTCGGGCGTCGTACACCGGATAACGGCTGAATTTGTGGCGACGGAACATCGCCAGGATTTCCTTGAGCGGCGCATTGAAGTCCAGGCTTACCAGGTCTTCACGGGAGTTGGCCCAATCCACTACCTCCAGTTCGCCCATTTCCACCGCCGAGGCTAGCACGCGCATGCCTTGGTCGCTGGGATCCTGGCCACGACTGGAGTGCAGGATGAGTTTCAGTTCGTCGCGGCTGTAGCTGTGCTCGTGGTGCGGGCCTGGCTCGCCCTGGCCGGCAATGCGCAAGATGGCGTTGGCACTGGCGTTGAGCAGGTAGATGGCCGGGTACATGGCCCAGTAAAACAGGTACAGCGGCACCGCCGTCCACATGGACAGCAACTCGGGCTTGCGAATGGCCCAGGATTTTGGTGCCAGTTCGCCCACCACAATGTGCAGGTAGGAAATGACGAAGAAGGCGCTGAAAAACGACACCCCCTTGGCGACTTCCGGCGATTGCACGCCCAGCGCTTCCAGCAACGGTTCGAGCAGGTGCGCGAATGCCGGCTCACCGACCCAGCCCAGGCCCAGGGAGGCGAGGGTGATACCCAGCTGGCAGGCGGACAGATAGGCGTCGAGTTGACTGTGCACGGTGCGCAGGATCTGACCGCGCCAGCCGTGTTTCTCGGCGATGGATTCCACGCGGGTTGAGCGCAGTTTGACCATGGCGAACTCGGCGGCTACGAAAAAGCCGTTGAGCAACACCAGCAGTACAGCGAAAAGAATCATGCCGAAGTCGGCGAAGAGTGAAGCGAGGGTAAAGCCAGGGGAAGGGTCCATGATGGAGTTTTACGGGTTCCGTCTTCAGAAAAAGGGGGAGTAACGGCGCCTGAAATGCAGGCACAAGACTATCAATGTAGCGGTTGAACCGACGCTTGCCTAGAGCGCTTTGCGCCCCGGTGTCTGCATCACCCACTGCTGGGGCGCGAAAATGCAGGTGAAGGTGCTGCCCTGGCCTGGGGTGCTGCTGATCTCCAGGTGGCCACGGTGGCGCAGCAGCACATGCTTGACGATGGCCAGGCCCAGCCCGGTACCGCCGGTGGCCAAGGCGCGGCTGGAGTCCACGCGGTAGAAGCGCTCGGTCAGGCGCGGCAAGTGCTTGGCGTCGATGCCGATGCCCGAATCCTGCACGCTCATGTAGGCCATCTTGCCGTCGCCCCACCAGCGGATATGGATATTGCCTTCGGCGGGGGTGTACTTCACGGCGTTGAATATCAGGTTGGAAAACGCACTGCGCAGTTCCGACTCGCTGCCCTTGAGGCGAATGCTGTCGTCGGCTTCCAGGGTGATGCGCTGGTTGCGCTGGCCTGACAGCGCCTGGGCATCGCTCTTGATCGATTGCAGCAAGGCATAAACGGCCACGGGCTGGTTATCCGAGGGGTAGTCGGTGGCTTCCAGTTTGGCCAACAACAGCAGGTCATTGAGCAGGGTTTGCATGCGCCCGCCCTGTTGCTGCATTTGCTGCAGGGCGCGAGCCCAGCGCGGGTTCACGTCCTCGACGTTGTCGAGCAGGGTTTCCAGGTAACCGGCGATCACCGTCAGCGGCGTGCGCAGTTCGTGGGAGACGTTGGCGATGAAGTCCTTGCGCATCTGCTCCAGCTGGTGGATGCGGGTCACGTCGCGTACCAGCATCAGGTGCTCGTTGTTGCCGTAGCGGGTGATCAGCATCTGCACGCGCATGCGGTCGTTGACGGGCGAAGGGATTTCCAGCGGCTCGGCGTAGTTCTCGGCTTCAAAGTACTCCTTGAAGCGCGGGTGGCGTACCAGGTTGGTCACGGGCTGACCGCTGTCCTGGGGGGTCTTGAGGCCCAGCAGGGTCTCGGCGGCGCGGTTCCACCATTCAAGGTTGCCATCGCTGTCGAGCATGATGACTGCGTCGCGCAGGGCCGCCGTGGACTCCTGCACTCGGTCGATCACCGCTTGCAGGCGCCCGCGCACGCGCTGGTCGCGGCGTTGCAGGTGGTAGATGCTGTCGAACACGTCGCCCCACAGGCCGTAGCCATCGGGCGGTGCTTCATCCGGCTGATGCTGGTTGAGCCAGCGGTGCAGGCGCAGCAGTTGCTTGAGGGTCCAGCCCAGGTACACCGCCAGCCCTGCGGCCAGGCACCAGCCGTAGTAACCGCTGATCAGCCCTGCCAGTAAGCAAAGCGTGATCAATACCAGCATGTGCCGGATCAGGATGCTGTGCCAGTTCTGGTTCAATTAACGTCGCGTCCTTTCGAGTGATGGCCCGGCGCAGGGGCTTCAGCTTTTTGTGGAAAAGCGGTAGCCGGTGCCGCGCACGGTTTGTACCAGATTCTCGTAGGCGATGCCGAGGGCCTTGCGCAGGCGGCGAATGTGCACATCGACAGTACGCTCCTCGACATAGACGTTGCCGCCCCACACCTGGTCCAGCAACTGGCCACGGGTGTAGGCGCGTTCCTGATGGGTCATGAAGAACTGCAACAGGCGATATTCGGTAGGGCCCATTTCTGCCGGGCGCCCATCGATGGTCACGCGGTGGCTGATGGGGTCCAGCAGCAGGCCGCCGACTTCGATCGGCGCCTCGCCATCGCTGGGGCCTGCACGGCGCAGCACGGCCTTGAGGCGCGCCACCAGCTCGCGGGGCGAGAACGGCTTGGTGATGTAGTCGTCGGCGCCCACTTCCAGGCCCTGGATCTTGTTGTCTTCCTCGCCCTTGGCGGTGAGCATGATGATCGGGATGTCACCGGTCAGCTCATCGCGCTTGAGGCGGCGGGCCAGTTCGATACCCGAGGTGCCGGGCAGCATCCAGTCGAGCAGGATGAGGTCGGGCTTGCGGTCGACGATGATGGCGTGGGCCTGCTGGGAGTTTTCTGCCTCGAGGCAGTCATAGCCAGCCATTTCCAACGCGACGGCGATCATTTCGCGAATGGGCGCTTCGTCGTCAACGATCAGAATGTTTCTGCCAACCATGCTCAAACCTCTTGTCATTCAAGTGTCTTGGGGCGCATTAGATAACGGAATTATTGCAGTCGTGTGACAGGTTGCCGCTAGCCTACCAACTTCCCGACGCTGGGCTAAGCTCAAATTCCTTTACCAGAATAATGAGAGGTAAATCCAATGACACGACATACGCTGAACTGGATGGCCCTGGCTGGGGCATTGGCGCTGGCGATACCGGCCCTGTCCCAGGCAGCCGAACCTGCCATGGCGAAGGATGGCATGCTGGTGGACCACCACGGCATGACGCTCTACACCTACGACAAGGACGGTGACGGCAAGTCCAACTGCAACGACAAGTGCGCCGAAAACTGGCCGCCCCTGATGGCTGAAAGTGGCGCCAAGGATGACGGCGACTGGACCGTGGTGAAGCGTGACGACGGCAAGATGCAGTGGGCGTTCGGCGGCAAGCCGGTGTACACCTTCAAAATGGACAAGAAAGCCGGCGACAAGATGGGCGACGGCAAGATGGATGTCTGGCACGTAGTGCCAACGGATGCTGATGCTGATTGACCGCCAATAGCAGCCGCTTCCCTCCCTGCAGGGTACTGCCTTCTGTGGGAGTGGGCTCTGCCCGCGACAAGCACACTGCGCTGAGTCGGATTATCCGCAGCGTTGCCTTCGCGGGCAGAGCCCGCTCCCACACAAGTTGGAAGCAGGATCAGCGAAAGGCGTAGTCGGCGACGATGCCGACAAAAATTGCCAGCCCGGCCCAGTGGTTGTGCAGGAATGCCTTGAAGCATTTCATGCGCTCGCGGTCGCGAGTGCTGTGCCACTCCCAGGCAAAGCATGCGGCGGCGACCAGCAGCCCCAGGTGGTACCAGCCCCCCAGCTTGAACTGCGCCCCGGCCAGCAACAGGCACACCAGTGCCAGCCCCTGCAGCACCACGATGATCAGGCGGTCGGCTTCGCCAAACAGAATGGCTGTGGACTTCACGCCAATGCGCAGGTCGTCGTCACGGTCGGTCATGGCGTAGTAGGTGTCATACGCCACGGTCCACAGCAGGTTGGCGATGTACAGCAGCCAGGCGGCGGCGGGCAGGTGCCCGGTTTGGGCCGTGAAGGCCATGGGCATGCCCCAGGAAAACGCCGCACCCAGCACCACCTGCGGGTAATAGGTGTAGCGCTTCATGAATGGGTAGGTAGCCGCCAGCAGCAGGCCGCCGAACGACAGCCAGATGGTGGTGGCGTTGGTGCACAGTACCAGGGCAAAACTGGCCGCGATCAGCACGGCGAAAAACACCAGCGCTTCGCGCGAGCTGATGCGCCCGCTGACCAGTGGCCGTTGTTCGGTACGCTTCACATGGCCGTCGACCTTGCGGTCGGCAAAGTCGTTGATCACACAGCCTGCGCCGCGCATCAGCACCACGCCCAGCACGAAAATCAGGATATTGGCCAGCGACGGCCTGCCTTCGCCGGCAATCCACAGAGCCCACAGTGTGGGCCATAGCAGCAGGTAGATACCGATGGGCTTGTCCATGCGCGTCAGCTGGACGAAGTCCCAGGCACGCGGATGCACGCGGTTCAGGGATTTGAGCAGGCTTTGGTACATCAAGGGTTCTCCGCATCAAGTTGAGCGGCCGGCCACAGGGTCGGCAGAAAGACTTCGGCCACCAGCACGCGCAAACCTGCGCGATCAAAGCGCGAACGCCGTGCCCACAGGCCGTCGCCGGCCTGTTCGGCGGGCAGCCACTGCGCAGGGTACTGGCACACCTCGATGGGCTGGCGTTCGAAGGCTGGCGTGGTGAACAGCAGTTCGCCCAGCGAGCGGCTGCCCAAGGCCTCCAGCGCCAGGCCATCGGCTTCCAGCGCCTGGCGCCCGGCCACGCTGCGGGCAAACACCCACGGTGTGCCATGCCCGCGCAAGTACACCTCGCGAACCCAGCCGCTGCTGCCATCGGCCAGCCCCAGGGCCTTGCATTCATCGGCGCGCAGTACCTGCCATTGCTCGTGCAAGGGTGTGACACTGAAGTGGTCGCGGGAAAGGTGGGTGAGGCGACGGGTGAGCGAGCCCTGGTCGAACAACCAGGCGCATATCATGGCATCAGCCTGCGCTGGCGCCTGCGCCAACCAGGTGGGCGCTGTGTCGGGGGGCAAAGGGTGCGTCACGGTAAGCAGCTGTCTGCAAGCGGGTTAGCCGCCGAGCTTAGCATGCATTCGCGCTTGCATCTGTGCACAAGCCCCAGTACAAAACGCGCTGAGCCGGTCGACAGTGCAGTACCCATCGATCGACCGAGCCATCAGCCTGAACATCGAGGACATCGGTAAATGAAAAAGTGGCAGTGCGTGGTATGCGGTCTGATCTACAACGAAGCCGACGGCTGGCCTGATGACGGTATCGAACCAGGAACGCTGTGGCAGGACGTGCCCGAAGACTGGCTGTGCCCGGACTGCGGCGTGGGCAAAATGGATTTCGAAATGATCGAAATCGCCTGATACTCATTTCAACTCAAGGAATAGAACAATGACTGCACCTGTGGTGATCGTGGGAACAGGCCTGGCCGGCTACAACCTGGCGCGGGAGTTTCGCAAGCTGGACGGCGAAACGCCGTTGTTGTTGATCACCGCCGATGACGGTCGTTCCTATTCCAAGCCGATGCTGTCCACCGGTTTCGGCAAGAACAAGGACGCCGACGGCCTGAGCATGGCCGAACCGGGCGCCATGGCCGACCAACTCAAGGCCGAGATCCGTACCCATACCCGCGTAACGGGTATCGACCCGGGCCACAACCAACTGTGGGTGGGCGAAGAAGCCGTGCCGTATCGCGACCTGATCCTGGCCTGGGGCGCGCAGACTGTCAGCGTGCCGGTGCAGGGCGATGCCGGCGACGCGGTGTTCCCGATCAACGACCTTGAAGACTACGCGCGCTTTCGCGCTGCCGCCCAAGGCAAAAAACGCATTCTGCTGCTGGGCGCCGGCCTGATTGGCTGCGAGTTCGCCAATGACCTGATCGCCGGTGGCTATGAAGTACAGTTGGTGGCGCCTTGCGAACAGGTGATGCCGACGCTGTTGCACCCGGCTGCCGCTGCCGCCGTGCAGGCAGGCCTGGAAGGGCTGGGGGCGCGCTTCTATCTGGGCCCGGTGCTGAACCGCCTGCAACGGGTGGCCGATGGCCTGGAAGCGCACCTGTCCGACGGCGCGGTGCTGGCCTGCGACCTGGTGGTGTCGGCGATTGGCCTGCGCCCGCGCGTGGACCTGGCAGCCGCGGCAGGGCTTGAAACCAGCCGTGGCGTGGTAGTGGACCGCCACCTCAAGACCTCGCATGCAAATATCTACGCCCTGGGCGATTGCGCCGAAGTGGACGGGCTGAACCTGCTGTACGTGATGCCGCTGATGAGCTGCGCCCGAGCGCTGGCGCAGACCCTGGCAGGCAACCCCACCCAGGTCAGCTACGGCCCGATGCCCATCACCGTCAAGACACCTGTCTGCCCGCTGGTGGTTTCCCCTGTGCCACGGGGCCTTGAAGGCCAATGGCAGGTGGAAGGGCAGGGCGCCGACGTCAAGGCGCTGTGCCGGGATTCGGCCGGCAATCTGTTGGGTTATGCCCTGACCGGCGCGGCTGTGAGCGAAAAATTGGCACTCAACAAGCAGCTTCCTGCACTGCTGGCGTAAATAACCGTCTTTCTGTCGGAATAACCCGTTTTTTGCCCCCACAAACGTGGGGTGGACACTGGCGCAGCCTGTTGCGCCGTGCCATTCTCACTCGGTCTGCCGCAGCGTAGAGCCTGCGGCGCCTTGGGCGCTGTTCTGGAAGAACAGCACGGGCATAACAACAAAAAATCCGACAAAGGGGCTTCACTATGCGCAAACCAGAACTCGCCGCCGCTATCGCCGAAAAAGCAGATCTGACCAAGGAACAAGCCAACCGCGTGCTCAATGCGGTGCTGGAAGAAATCACCAACGCACTGCACAAGAAAGACAGCGTCACGCTGGTGGGCTTTGGCACCTTCCTGCAACGCCATCGCGGTGCCCGCACCGGCAAGAACCCGCAAACCGGTGAGCCGGTGAAGATCAAGGCCAGCAACACCGTTGCGTTCAAGCCAGGCAAGTTCCTCAAGGACAGCGTCAACCCATAAGCAAAAGCGCGCAAAAAAAGGGCCCCAAGCGGCCCTTTTTTGTTTCCTGCCATCACACCGCACCGCTGCCGCCAGGCTGCGCTGGCCTTGCATGCACTGAAGATCTCCAGCGAGGCACAAGGCCTGCGCAACCTTGGGTGTTTGCTACCTCAGATCAGTCTGTCGTCCTGGTCCAGCAGGTGGTCAAGGCCGCCCAGTTCGCCGCGAACCGCATCCCGGGACTTGAGCTTGGCCAGCGCCGCTTCCGGCAGGTCGGTGATGCGGATCACCCCCTTGCTGGTCAGTACCTGAATCAGGTCATCGAGCACGCGGATCATGTCCATGTCGCTCTGGCGCAACTGCTGCAAGCGGCCTTCTATGGTGCTGCGCGCGTACCAGGCCTTGATATCCGGGTGGTCGGGTGCCAGGGCGTCGTCCGCTTCGGGGTAAGCCGACTCTTCCACGCGAATCAGTTGGCCGTGTGCATTGCGTTGCACGTAGTACATGGGGGGCCCCTCCTTGAGATGACCGGTAACGTTCAACAAGCAGCTTAGGCTAGCTTGCCGAAAGCAAGTCGACATTGCCAGCCTGGCAACGATGAGTTTACGAAGGCTTGCGGGCAAGAAATAAAACAAAAATTCCAAATAAATTATTTATAGAAAAATAATTGATTTCCCCTGTGCGGCGTTCTAGCCTGAGATCACTCGAACGGCTTTCAGCCGAAAGCCTGGATCAAGCGGCCCACAACAACAAATCAGGAGCCAACATGACCTTGAATATCGGTGTCATCGGGACCGGTGCCATTGGCCGGGATCATATCCGCCGTCTCAGCTTCGCCCTGGCGGGCGCGCGGGTGGTGGCGGTCAACGACATCAACGCCGAACAGGCGCGTGCCGTGGTTACGCAACTGGGAATAGACGCCGAGGTGTACGGCAGTGGTCATGAATTGATCAATGCAGCCAACGTGCAGGCCGTGGTGGTGACCTCCTGGGGGCCCAGCCATGAAGAGTTCGTGCTGGCAGCCATCGCCGCTGGCAAGCCGGTATTTTGCGAAAAACCGTTGGCGGTGACCGCCGAGGGCTGCCGCAAGATCGTCGAGGCGGAAATGGCCCATGGCAAGCGCCTGGTCCAGGTGGGCTTCATGCGCCCGTTTGACCAGGGTTATCGCGCCCTCAAGGCGGTGATCGACAGCGGTGAAATTGGTGTGCCACTGATGCTTCATTGCGCTCACCGCAACCCCGAAGTGCCCCAGGCCTATGGCACCAGCATGGCCATTACCGACACGTTGATCCACGAACTGGATGTGCTGCGCTGGCTGATCGACGATGACTACGTGTCGGCCCAGGTCGTGTTCCCGCGCAGTACCCAGCATACCCATGCGCAGTTGCGCGACCCGCAGATTGTGCTGCTGGAGACCGCCAAGGGCGTGCGCATCGACGTGGAAGTGTTCGTCAACTGCAAGTACGGCTACGACATCCAGTGTGAAGTGGTAGGCGAGCAGGGCATCGCCCGCCTGCCGGAACCCTCCAGCGTGCAGTTACGCAGCGGCGCGAAGCTGTCCACCGGCATCCTGATGGACTGGAAAGACCGCTTCATTGACGCCTATGACGTGGAATTGCAGGCCTTCATCAAGGGTGTGAACAGCGGCCAGCTTAGCGGCCCGTCGGCCTGGAACGGTTATGCCGCCGCAGTGGCCGCCGACGCCTGCACCCTGGCGCAGACCAGCGGCAAGATCGAACGCATCGACCTGCCGACCCGCCCGGCGTTCTACGCCGACTGACCACCTGGCCCGGAGCTGCCGCAGGCTGCGAAGGCACGCACAGTGTGCCCGCGATCGACATGACAACGCCGAACGTCCTGCGGACCTGTTCGCAGCCTTTCGGCAGCTCCAACGATATCAACCTCGCACGAAAAGCTAGGCTGGGATTTTTTCCGGCGCCGGGATCTCTTTTCCCCGTACATCCCCGTACTGTTGCGTCTATAACAAATGGGCTGCCAGCCATTCGCGCTGCTTTGCGAAATGTCTAGCCGCCACTATTGACGGAGGGGGACACCTTGTCCGAATATAGATAGTTAGCGAACTATGAATATCGGTGTGTTCCTGTCCAATGAACCTCGACAAGCTGCACCTCAACATCAGCAGTGGGATGGTCATGGCTGCCCGTCACTGGCGCCGCATCTGCCAGACAACGCTGGCCAACTACGGGATTTCCGAAGCCTGTGCGGTACCGTTGCTGATCATCGTGCGCCTGGGTGACGGTGTGCGACAGGTCGCGGTGGCTCATGCTGCCGGCCTGGAAAGCCCCTCGTTGGTGAGGTTGCTCGACCAGCTGTGCTCGTCAGGCTTCGTGATGCGTACCGAAGACCCCACCGATCGTCGCGCCAAGGCCCTGAGCCTCACGCCCGCCGGGCGCGAGCTGGCCGAGGCCATCGAAGGGGAGTTGGTACGCCTGCGCCGCGAAGTGCTGCACAACATCGCGCCGGCCGACCTTGAGGCCGCCCTGCGGGTGGTCAGGGCGTTTGAAGAGGCCGGGCAGGGCACGGTGGTGCACTCGTCTTGAAAGCCTTCTTCAGTGATGTCCCGCCGCTGCGGGACTGGTTCTACGGCGTTCGTACCTTCATTGCTTCGATGGTGGCGCTGTACGTCGCCATGAAACTGGAAATGCCCCGGCCCTACTGGGCCATGGCCACCGTCTACATTGTTTCCAGCCCGTTTGTGGGCCCTACCACGTCCAAGGCCCTGTACCGGGGAATCGGCACTTTTGTCGGCGCGGCGGCGGCGGTGCTGTTCGTGCCGATGTTCGTGCAGACGCCGTTCCTGCTGGCGCTGATTGTCGCGGCCTGGACCGGCACCCTGCTGTTCCTGTCCCTGCACCTGCGCACGGCCAACAGCTATGCCCTGATGCTGGCCGGCTACACCATGCCGCTGATCGCACTGCCGGTGGTGGACAACCCGACGCTGGTGTTCGACATCGCTTCGGCGCGTTTCCAGGAGATCTGCCTGGGCCTGATCAGCGCTGCTGTCATTGGCTCCATCTTCTGGCCGCGGCGCCTGGCGCCGGTGCTGGGCGACGCCACGCGCAAGTGGTTCGGCGAGGCCACCACCTATAGCGACCGTTTCCTGTCGCGGGAAATTACCGCTACCGAAGTGGGCACCCTGCGCGCCTCCATGGTCGCCACGTTCAACTCCCTGGAATTGATGATTGGCCAGATCCCCCATGAAGGTGCGCTGCCGCAAACGGTTCGCAATATCAAGGAACTGCGCGGGCGCATGATCCACTTGCTGCCCACCATCGACGCCCTGGACGATGCGCTGATTGCCGTCGAGCGTCGCACCGAGCTGATCGCCGTGCTAGCGCCGGTGCTGGAAGACGTGCGTCAGTGGCTCAAGGAAACCAGCCACGGCGCCCCGTTGGAGCTGTGGACCGAGTTGCACGCGCGCCTGGCCGCGATGCAACCCAACCCCGAGGCGCTGGATGACCGCCGCCAGTTGCTGCTGTCCAACGCGCTGTATCGGCTGGGCGAATGGATTGACCTGTGGCAGGACATGCGCACCCTGCAAACGGCCATCGAGACCGAAGACCAGTCGCAGTGGCGCGCGGTCTATCGCCACTGGCGACTTGGACGCCTGTCGCCGTTCTTTGACCGTGGCATGATGATGTACTCGGCATTTACCACCATCATGGCCATCGCCGTTGCCTCGATGATCTGGATTTTCACCGGTTGGGCTGACGGCGGTGGCGGGGTGATCCTGGCAGCCGTGGCGTGCAGCTTTTTCGCCGCCATGGACGACCCAGCGCCGCAAATCTACCGGTTCTTCTTCTGGACGCTGATCGCGGTGGTGATGTCCAGTCTCTACCTGTTCCTTATCCTGCCCAACCTGCATGACTTCCCGATGCTGGCGCTGGCGTTCGCGGTACCTTTCATCACGGCTGCCACGCTCACCCTGCAACCGCGTTTCAACCTGGGCATGATGCTGACGCTGGTCAACGGCGCCACGTTCATCAGCCTCGACACCGCCTACGATGCGAACTTCCTGGCCTTTATCAATTCCAACCTGGCCGGGCCGGCAGGTTTGCTGTTCGCCTTCCTCTGGACGTTGATGGTTCGGCCCTTCGGTACCGAGCTGGCGGCCAAACGCATGACCCGCTTCAGCTGGCGCGACATTGTCAGCCTTAGCGAAAAGGCGACACTGGCCGAACATCGGGCCATGGGCGTGCAGATGCTCGACCGCTTGATGCAGCATTTGCCGCGCCTGGCCCAGACCGGCCAGGACACCGGTGGCGCGTTGCGCGACCTTCGCGTGGCGCTGAACATGCTCGACCTGCTGGCCTACATGCCGCGCATTCCTGTTGGCCCGCGGGCTCAGGTACGCCAGGTGGTGGATGAAGTGGGCGGTTATTTCCGCGCCTGCCTGAAGGCCCGCGAACGCTTGCCTGCCCCCATGACTATCCTCATGACCATGGACCGTGCCCGCCGGGCACTGAGCCAGCAGAACATGGGCGATGGGGCTGATACGCGGGTACAGATGCTGCACTCGCTCAGCGGCTTGCGCCTGGCGCTACTGCCTGGCGTGGAAGTGGTGATCGAGCCAAGCGATGCCCCCGAGCTGCCGACGCACGGCCTGGATGGAGCCCCTCTATGATCGGTGAAATTGATGTAAGCGGGATTTTCCTGCCCACGTTGCTGGTGATGATGGCTATCACCTATGTGCTGTTTCTGATGGTGCATGGCGTGCTCAATCGCCTGCACTTTTATCGCCTGGTCTGGCACCGGGCCTTGTTCAACGTTGGTCTGTACGCGCTGATGCTAGGCGCGGTGGACGCACTCTGCCGAAACCTGATGACATGAAAAAACCTCTGTTGACCTTTGGCCGCCTTGTTCTGACCTTGCTGGTGGTGGCACTGGCCACCGTCGTGGTCTATCGCATGGTGATGTACTACATGTTCGCCCCCTGGACCCGCGACGGCCACATTCGCGCCGACGTGATCCAGATTTCGCCGGACGTGTCCGGGCTGATCCAGGACGTGGCCGTGCGTGACAACGAAGTGGTCAAGCGTGGCCAGGTGCTGTTCACCATTGACCAGGACCGCTTCAGCCTGGCCCTGCGTCAGGCCAAGGCCGCACTGGCCGACCGCCAGGAAACCATGGCCCAGGCCCAGCGCGAGGCCAAGCGTAACCGTGGCCTGGGCAACCTGGTGGCCAAGGAGCAACTGGAAGAGAGCGACTCCAAGCTGGCGCGTGCCCAGGCTGCGCTGGCCGAGGGCCAGGTGGCCGTGGACACTGCGCAGTTGAACCTTGACCGCTCGGTGATCAAAAGCCCGGTAGACGGCTACCTCAACGACCGTGCGCCGCGTGCCCATGAGTTCGTGGCGGCGGGCCATCCGGTGTTGTCGGTGGTCGACAGCAGCTCGTTCCACGTTGATGGCTACTTCGAAGAAACCAAGCTGCCGCTGATCAACGTCGGGCAAAAGGTCGACATCCGCGTGATGGGTGACAACGCCCGCCTGACCGGCCACGTGCAGAGCATCGTCGCCGGCATCGAGGACCGTGACCGCAGCAGCGGCTCCAACCTGCTGCCCAACATCAACCCGGCGTTCAGCTGGGTGCGTCTGGCCCAACGGATTCCGGTGCGTATCGCCTTCGACGACGTGCCGGAGCACTTCCGCATGATTGCCGGGCGCACCGCCACCGTGTCGATTATCGATGACGCCGGCCAGCCTGTGGAGACCAGCCGATGAATCACGGTGTGCGTCTTTCGGCGGTGGCCCTTGGGCTGCTGCTGTCGGCTTGCCAGATGGTCGGACCCAATTACCACCAGCCCAAGGACAGTGCGATCAATCGCGCCGATTTCCAGGGCAGCCTGGCCACCGGTGACAGCAACGTGGTATCGGCGCCGGTGCCGGGGGATTGGTGGAAGCTTTACAACGACCCGCGCCTGGACCAGTTGGTGAACCAGGCGCTGGTGTCCAGTACCGACTTGCGGGTGGCTGCGGCCAACCTCAACCGCGCCCGTGTGCAGATTGAAGAAGCCCAGGATGCCGGTGGCTTCACCACCAAGGCCGAGGCAGGTGCCCAGCGCTTGCAGGAGTCGGCGGAATCGTACTTGCAGGCCGAGAAGATCCCGGTGGCCAACGTCGGTAACCTGTCGCTGAGCACGTCCTACCAGTTTGACCTGTGGGGCACGCTGCAACGCGGCGTCGAGGCTTCCCAGGCCAACGCCGATGCGGCGCAGGCCGCTGCCGACACGGCGCGTATCACCCTGGTGGCCGAAGTGGTGCGTTCCTACACGCAAATCTGCGCTGCCAACGAAGAACGCAACATTGCCCAGAAGTCGCTGGACCTGCAAATGCAGGGCGTGCAACTGACCCAGCGCCTGCGGGATGCAGGCCGCGGCGATGAAACCCAGGTCACGCGTACCCAGACACAATTCAAGTCGTTGCGCGCCGACCTACCGAAATTCGAAGCTGAACGCCAGGCCGGGCTATACAAGCTGGGCATGCTGTTGGCCAGGCCGGTGAACCAGCTGCCGGCGGGTACTGCTGACTGCTCCGAACTGCCGAAGATTGCCCAGGTGATGCCGGTAGGTGATGGCGCAGCGTTGCTCAAGCGCCGTCCGGATGTACGCCAGGCCGAGCGCAAGCTGGCGGCCGCCACCGCTGAAATCGGTGTTGCTACCGGTCAGCTCTACCCGGACATCAGCATTGGTGCCACCGTGGGTTCGGTCGGTTTCCTCAAGCATTTGGGTGAAGACACCACCAACCGTTGGGGCTTCGGCCCGCTCATCAGTTGGACCATCCCGGGCAATGGCGCCCGCGCACGGGTACGTGAAGCGCAGGTATCCACACAGGCGGCCCTGGCCCACTTTGATGGCGTAGTGTTGAACGCCGTGCGCGAAGCACAGACCGGCCTGGCTCAGTACACCGCCTTGCTCGAACGTCGCGACGCCCTGGCGGACGCCGAAGAATCGGCCCGCCAGGCGGCCGACCAGACCCACCGCTTCTATATGGCCGGGCGCGAGTCCTTCCTGGCGGACTTGCAGGCCACCAAGACTTACACCGACGTGACGGCACAACTATCAGCGGCCAACACCCAGGTGGCGATGCAACAGATCAACGTGTTCCTGGCGTTGGGCGGCGGCTGGGAAACCCCGCAGAAAAAATAACATCGCCTATCAACGGCCGCGGCGACCGAGTGGCTCGTAGGCGCTGCCGCCAGGCTGCGAAGGCTCGCGCAGCGGGCCCGCGATCAGCCAGACACCGCCGCAGGTCCTGCGGCCCTGACTGCAGCTTGTACATGTCACCAGTCAAGTGTTCTTGTTGGAGAGGTCGGCCATGCCCTTGAGCAGCTCGATGGGCAGCGGGAAGACGATGGTCGAGGTTTTGTCGCCGGCGATGGCGCCCAGGGTCTGCATGTAGCGCAGCTGCATGGCGCCCGGTTGGCGGCCAAGCATTTCGGCGGCCTGCATGAGTTTTTCCGAGGCTTGCAGTTCGCCTTCGGCATGGATCACCTTGGCGCGCCGTTCGCGTTCGGCCTCGGCCTGTTTGGCGATGGCGCGCACCATGGATTCGTTGAGGTCCACGTGCTTGATCTCGACGTTGGCCACCTTGATACCCCATACGTCGGTCTGCGCGTCCAGCACCTGCTGGATGTCCATGTTCAACCGTTCGCGTTCGGCCAGCAGTTCGTCCAGCTCATGCTTGCCCAGTACGGCGCGCAGGGTGGTCTGCGCCAGTTGGCTGGTGGCCATCAGGTAGTCCTCCACCTGAATGATTGCCTTCTGTGGGTCCAGCACGCGGAAGTACAGTACGGCGTTGACCTTGACCGACACGTTGTCACGGGTGATGACATCCTGGGGCGGTACGTCCAGCACCACGGTGCGCAGGTCCACGCGGACCATCTGCTGCACGACCGGAATCAGAATGATCAGCCCCGGGCCCTTGACCTGCCAGAAACGCCCCAGCTGGAACACTACGCCGCGTTCATATTCGCGCAGGATGCGAAAGGTGGACAGCGCCAGCATGAACAGCACCACCAACACGGCGGCATAGCCGATTTCAATGAACATGGTTCATTCTCCCGAAGCCGGCTTCGCTGCCGCGACTTCCAGTTGCACGCCACGACGTGCCAGCACTTTCACCTCTTCACCTTCCTTCAGGGGGTTGGTGCAGCGCACTTGCCACTGCTCGCCTTGCAGCTGAATCCAACCGGCGCAGGGGTTGTCCGACTGCAGGGCGGAAACCAGGGTTACCTTGCCCACCAGTTCGGTGTCGCCGCCCACGGGCCGCCTGCGCGCCGCGCTGATGGCCATGGCCAGTACGGTGATCAACAACACCACCCCAACCGCGGCGATCGCCAGCACCAGGGTGCCCGATACGGCAATGCTCGGCCCCTGGACGTCGACCAGCACCACCACGCCCAGCAACAGCACCACAAGGCCGCCCACGCCCAGTACACCGTAAGTGGGCAGCAGCGCTTCGATGGCCAGCATCACCAGGCCGAACAGGATCAGACCCACGGCCGCCTGGTTGACCGTCAACACAATTACCGATCCCACGTGCACCTCCGGGTGAGCACTCGACGTCTGTATCAAAGTTGCCTTTACTTAGAGTTTAGTTGACCCCGAGGGTAGCCACATGGAATCGCCCAACCATAGCCTGCCGGCCTTGTTCGAACAGTTGGGCCTGGCGTCGGATGCCGCCGGCATCGAAAAATTCCTCAGCAGCCACTCGCCGCTCAAACCGGGGCTGAAGTTGCACGAGGCATTTTTCTGGACGCCTTCCCAGGCCGCGTTCCTGCGCGATGAAATTCTTGAAGATGCCGACTGGGCCGAAGTTATCGACCAGCTCAACGAAATGCTGCACAAAGTGCGCTGACCCTGCCGCTTATCCGCTACCGCCGTGCTTTTGACTTTGCTCGACAGCAATTGTCGCAGCCTGTCCTATGCTCTGATTTATCGGGTTCCTGTGGTCTGTTCATGACCGCGCGGCGGTACTCACGCGGATTCTTTCAGTCATCACTGGCCCCGGGTCAATGGGATGATAATAACTATGAAAGATTCCTATGCTCCAGGCTTCTGGTGCGCCACCACGGCGCTCGGATTGATTACTGCCACTTACTTCTATGGGGTCATACAGGCCCATCAGATCGAACAGGCTCTGGTTTTCTTCAATAGCGCGCTGGGCCTGATCGGCGTGCTGGCGATGGCGGTGCTGGCCTGGTCGATGCACGAAAATGCTTTGTTGAAAAAGCGACGGCAAACCCAAGGGCACACCCTAGTGCGCATCTGGGATACCAAGGTTGCCCTGCGCAAGGTCGAGACCGTGTTCGACCGCTATTTCTGGGGTAACTACTGGCAACCCGGGCGCACGTTTCAGGAGGTGATGGGCGACCTGGCGGGTACACCGCTGGAGAAATCCCTGGAGGCGCTGACCCGGCAATGCCAGGGGCTCGACGAGGAAATACATAGCCGCGACTGGCACTGGCTGGAGGATGCCCGGGAGTTGTCGGGCGTTGCCACGGCACTGGCGCGCCAGCGTTACCTGCTGGATTTCTGCGACCCGCGCAGCAGTGTCAAGGGCGGTGCGATCCTGGACCGGGAAATGGAAGTGTTGGTGTACACCTGGTCGACGCGCTTGCGTGCCTTCGACCACCAGCTCGATGAGCTGGAGACCGAATATACCGTGTAGGCACCGCACGCGCCTTGCGGCGGCTGCCACGAGCCGCAGCAAGACCGCGTCAGGGTCGCCAACACGTCAGAACTTGTAGCTCAGGGTGGCGGTGACGTTGCGCTCTTCGCCCACGTAGCAGAAGTTCAGGCTGGCGCAGGTGGCCACGTATTTCTCGTCGGTCAGGTTGTTGGCATTGACGCGCAGGTCCAGGCCCTGGAGGCCGATCTTGCCCAGGTCGTAGCCTACCGAGGCATCGTATAAGGTATAAGCCGGCACCTTCATGGTGTTCTCGGCGTCAGCCCAGCTGTAACCCACGTAGCGCACGCCCGCACCCAACCGCAGGCCATCCAGTGCGCCACTGCTGAATTTGTAGTCAGCCCATACCGACGCCATCTGGCGCGGTGCCTGGGTGGGCGAGTTACCTTTGTTCTCGATAATGTTATCGGCCGTGCTCAGCGTGCTGACCATTGATTTGGTGTATTTGAGGTCGGTGAAGGTGTAACTGCTCAGCAGCTTCAGGTTATCGGTAAGTTGCAAGTGCGCTTCCAGCTCCACGCCCTGGGAACGCACGGCGCCGACGGCACGGTAGAAGTTTTCCTGGGGCAGCTTGGTGGCCAGGTTCTCCTGATCAATGCGGAACACCGAGGCGGTGTAGAGGTTTTCCGTGCCTGGCGGCTGGTACTTCAGGCCGGCTTCCCACTGGGTGCCGTCAGTAGGAGGCAAAGGGTTGCCGCTGGCGTCGGAATAAGAGTTGGGGTTGAACGACTCCGAGTAGCTAAGGTAGGGCGCGATGCCGTTGTCGAACAGGTACAGCACGCCTGCGCGGGTGGTCAGCTTGCTGCGATCGTCGCTGATCGTGGTGCCCACAGGGCGGTCGGTTTCGGCAATGCGGTTCTCATCCGAGGTTTTCACCCAGTCCTGGCGTACGCCCAGGGAGAAGCGCCATTTGTCCAGCTCGATCAAGTCTTGCAGGTACACGCCGGTCTGTTGCAGGCGGCGCAGGTAGCTGGTGGGGCTGTAGTAGCTGATGGTGGAGTTGCCGTATACCGGATTGAAGGCATCGATGGCCGCCAGCGAACCGCTGGTCCAGTCCACCACGGTCTTGCGACGCTGGTAGTCGACGCCCAGCAAGGTGGTGTGTTTGGCCGCGCCGGTGAAGTACTCGGCTTGCAGCATGTTGTCGATGATGAACGAGTGCAGCCGTTCGCTGGCGCCCGAGTAGTAGCGGTTCAGCTCGTTGCTGGTGGCGCTGGTGTAGCCATAACCGTACACCTGGTCAAGGTCGACCTTGGAGTCCAGGTAGCGGAAGTTCTGCCGGGCGGTGAAAGTGTCGTTGAAACGGTGTTCGAACTGGTAGCCGAATGACTGCTGGTCGCGGCTGTAGTGGTCGATGTCCGGTTCACCTTCAAAGAAGTGCTCGGAGATGCGCTGGCCGTTGCGCTGGTGCAACAGGCCGTCCGCCGGCAGGCCGCCGTGGTAGCCGCCTTCGGGGTCATGCTGCAGGTAGGCTTGCAGGGTGAGTGAGGTGTCTTCGTCGAAGTCGATACTCAGGGTTGGCGCGATGGCGTAGCGCTTTTCTTCGTTGTGGTCGAACTGGGTGTCGGACTGGTGGGTAAGGCCTGTCACCCGGTAGGCGATGTGTTTTTCGTCATCCAGCGGGCCGCTGAAATCGAAGCCCACGCCGTGCTCGCCCTGGGTGCCGACCGTGGCCTGAATTTCGTGGTAGTCCTCGTACAGCGGTTTCTTGGTGGTTAATGCCACCAGGCCGCCCGGCGAGCTGCGACCGTAGAGCACCGATGAGGGACCCTTGAGAATGTCTACCCGCTCCAGGAAGTACGGGTCGATCTGCATGGTGCTGTAGGTGCCGCTATCACCCATGGACTTGAGGCCATCGATGTAGATGTTATCCACAGAGCCGTCGTTGAAGCCGCGCATGGCGATGTAGTCGTAGCGGTGGGTGGCGCCGTAGGGGTTGGTCAGCACGCCGGGTGTGTAGCGCATGGTCTGGGCAACGGTTTGCGCGCCCTGATCGTCCATTTGCTGGCGGGTGACCACCGACACGCTTTGCGAGGTTTCCAGCAGCGCGGTGCTGGTTTTGGTGGCGATTTGGCTGTGGGTGGCGTTGTACCCGTCCGTGCTGCCCAGCGCGTTGCCCAAGGAAAAGCCGCGCACGTCAGTGGCCGGCAGGGTCATTGCCTCGCCTTGGGTTTCCTGCAGCACGAAGCGGGCGCCGTCTGCGCGGGTTGCCTGCAGGCTGCTGCCGGCCAGCAGCATGCTCAAGCCTTGCTGGACGCTGTAGTTACCTTGCAGGCCTGCGCTTTGCTTTCCTTGGGTTAGCGTGGGGGTGGCGGCCAGGGTGATGTCAGCCTGGCGGGCAAACTGATTCAGGGCTTCGCCTAGAGGGCCGGCGGCGATGCTGTAGGTGCGGTCGGCAGATTGCGTAGCGCCTGGCTCTGCCGCTTGCACGGCGATTGGCAGGGCGGCCACGCCGACGGCTGCCGACAGCAGTGCGGCGCGCAGGTCCAGGGGGAAGCGAGTCAAAGGGGCTTTGCCAGTCATGGTGCGGTTCCAAGGGGGCATGAACAGATGAATTACTGTCCAAGCCGGACGGGCTGGCAAAACCCGCCAAAAAAAATTTTACAAACGTGTGGGAACTGACAAGCCAGCTGCCACAAGACAATTATCCTTGCAGGCTTTCCAAGCGAACCCAGAAACGGGTTCGGCTGTGCAGGCGCACTGGCAGCGCCTGCGGCAGCAAGGCCAGCAACTTGTCGGTGTCATCGAGGCGGAACACCCCGGACAGGCGCAGGTCGGCTATGCCCGCCGCGCAACTGAGGTAGCCATGGCGGTAGCGGTTCACCTCTTCGAGGAAGGGTTGCAGGCGCATGTTGCGGGTTACGATCAGGCCATCGGCCCAGGCGCCCATGTCCATGTCCGGCGTGGCCATCAGGCGAGGGCCAGCCTGGTCTACCTGCCAGCTCTGGCCAGCCTGCGCCCACGTCAGTGAGCCGCCTTGCGGTGAATGGATGGCGACTTTGCCGCGGGTCACGCTCAGACGCGTGCAGTCGTCTTGCTGGCGCACGGTGAAGCGGCCGTTGCCGGTTTCGAACAGGGCATCGCAATTGCTTACCTGGAAAGGCCGTGGGTCGGCTTTGCAACTGATCATGATTTCGCCGTGCCTGAGGCTGACCAGGCGTTGTTGGCGGCTGAAGCGGATATCAGCGGCGCTGCGGGTGTTGAGCTGCATCGCGGAGCCGTCGGGCAGAACGAAACTGCGACGCTCGCCGACACCGGTGGCGTAGTCCGACGACCATTGTTGCCATTGGTCCAGATCGCCGCCCAGCCAGGCGGCACTGCCCAGCAGGCCGGCCACGCCCAGCAACTTGAGCGCCTGCCGACGGCTCAGCCGCTGGGCGCTGGCTTCCAGTGCCAACCCGGCACCAGGCACGGCGCGGTAGTGGCTGGCCACTTCTTGGTTCAGTGACTGAATGCGTTGCCAGGCCAGTTCGTGGCGCTGGTCGGCGGCTCGCCAGTCTGCGCATTGACGTTGCACGCGGGGGCTGGCGCCAGCGTTGCCCATGCGCATCATCCAACTGATTGCCTGGCGCACTATTTGCGGGTCGGGTGCTGCGCCGTGGTCACTGTTCATAGCGCAACTGGTAGCAGTGAAACAGGGCATCGGCGACATAGCGTTCCACTGAGCGCAACGACACGCCCAACTGTTCGGCAACGTCCTTGTGGGCCAGACCTTCGCACTGCGACAGCAGGAAGGCCTTGCGAACCTTAGGCTTCAGGCCGTCGAGCAAGCGCGCGATACCGTCCAACAACTCCAGCAGCAGGGCGCGGGTTTCCAGGCTGGGAACCTCGGCCGGTGGCAGGTGCGCAATGCTTTCCAGATAGGCGCGGTGTAGCTCTTCGCGGCGCCAGTGGTCAATTACCAGGCCACGGGCGATGGTGCGCAGAAACGCGCGCGGTGCGCTCAGCTCCAGCCGTTCTGTGCGCTGCAGCAGGCGCAGGAAGGTGTCCTGGGCCAGGTCGGCGGCATCGGCGGCATTGCCCAGCCGGCAGCGCAACCAGGTATTGAGCCAGCCGTGGTGATGACGGTAGAGCGAGTGCACGGCATATTCTTGGGAGGACATAGGGACGCGCTGCGCAAACTGCATGAATGATAATTAGTCTTATTTTCATGAAGCTTTACGCATTTTGCAACACTGTGCGCGTTTTGGCGAATTGTGATCTTGTGGAGCTGCCGCCGGGCCGCGAGGGCGCGCGCGGCGTGCCCGCGATCGACATGACACCGCCGAAGGTCCTACGGACCTTTTCGCAGCCTGACGGCAGCTACGGGTTAACCCCGTACAACACAGTTGCTGTTACGGCTCAGACAAAGAGGTTGCGCACGTTGCTCATGGCGTCATCGGCAAACGCCTGCAGGAATGCCTGGAAGTCTGGCAGCGCTTCGGCGCCTCCTTCCCATGGTTCGCCCTTGATGGTCCAGGTCGCCCGCGAGCCCTTTTCGGTCTGGTGAACCTCCATCGACGCCCACAGATTGCCGATGTTCAGGGTGGTGTAGATCAGACTCCAGGTCATGCGCCGCTGCTGATCGTCATGGCTGTTGAGCTGCTCGATGACGATGTTCTCGCCGTCCTTGAAAAACTTCTTGCGCACCGAACGTACGCCGCTGCCGGTCATTTCAATGCGCTCCAGCGCCGGAATGAAGTGGTGGAAACCGGCGAAATCGCCGACCACTTTCCAGACCTTGTCGGCATCCGCGGTAACGTCCACGCCGGCGATCACGGTGCAGCCCAACGGGTTGCGGATGAGGGTGTCGGGAGTCAATGCGTTCATGGTGTTTCTCCTGGGGTAGGGGGGGTCAGATGAACTGGATTTCCTTCAGGTACGCGCAACCCTTGCGCAGCAGCGCCGGGGTTTTGCTGGGGTAGCGCTCGCCCATGCGCCTTACGCCGCTGCGGGCGTTGCCATGGTCGATGCGCGAGATGTCACCGATGTCCTCTTCAAAGCCGTCGAGGTAGAAACCCAGCACGCCGAACAGGGCGTTGTCGCTGTCCACCCGGCCCAGTTGCTGTTGCCACTGGGCAATGCTGACCAGTTCGAATTCGCGTCCGGCTTCGCGAAACGACGCCACGTAGCTGGCCCAGCTCAGGGGTTCGGGGTTATGCAGGTTGAATACGGCTTGCCGAGGCTGATAGCGGCTGCAATGGAAGGCCAGGAAACGGGCAAGGAAGTCCACCGGCATCAGGTCGAAGTTCAGGCTCAGGGCCGGTACCTGGCCCAGTTGCAACGAGCCCTTGAGCATCAGCATCAGCCGGTTCTTGTGCGGTTGGCATACACCCGTGCGGCTGTTGAAGGTGATGTTGCCGGGGCGGTAGAGGTTGGCCCATACGCCCATTTCCCGGGCCCGCTGCAAAATGCGCTCGGCCACCCACTTGGATAGGTTGTAGCCGTTGCGGATGTAGATGGGTGGGGTGTCGGCCGGGGGCTCTTCCAGCACGTTGCCGTCGGCATCGATCACGCTGGAGGCTGACAGTGTGGAAATGAAATTGAAGATCTTCTTGCGGCGCCCCTCGCACAGTTGCAGGCAATGAAACACCGGCTCGACATTGCTGGCCGCCAAGGCTTCGTAGTCGAGCACATGATTGACCACGGCGGCGTTGTGGATCAGCGCCCCATAGTGCTCGTCGATGTATGCGTACAGCTCATCGCTCAAGCCCAGTTGCGGCTGGGTGATGTCGGCGGCATGCACCCGGACTCGGCTCAGGTCCAGGTGCTCCAGACGATTTTCAACCAGTGCCTGATGGAAGCGCTCGTCGGCAGCATGCCCCGGCTGGGCGCGCACCAGACAGGCGACCTCACTGACACCCCAGGCCAGCAGCGCTTCGACAATGTGTACGCCGAGAAAACTGTTGGCGCCGGTGACCACCACCTTGTGCACGTCACCCAACTGATCGAGCGGCAGCGGTTGCAGGTCGAGGGGACGAAACGCATCGCTCAGTGCCTGGGCGCTGACCTGGCGCACCTGGTCTTCCACGCCACTGACCAGCTCGGCGAGGCGCTTGAGGGTGGGCTGTTCGATAAAGCGGTTTATTGAAATGCCCGTGCCGAAGCGTTCGCGGATGTGCAGCAGCATCTGCGATAGCAGGATCGAATGGCCGCCCAGGTTGAAGAAACTGTCGTCGGTAGAGAGGCTCTCGGCGGGAAGCTCGAGCAATTCGCTCCACAGCGCCAACAGCTTCGTTTCGGCTGCATTGGCAGGCGTTAGCCGGGGGCGTTCGCGTGTCTGTGCCTGCGGCAGGCGAAGCAGGGCTTGGCGGTCGACCTTGCCGTTGGCGGTGGCCGGCAGCACGCTCAGCTCGCAGTAGTGCAGGGGCCGCATGTAGTCGGCCAGGTGCCCTTCGGCGTGGGCTTGCAACCGGGTCAGGGCCTGGCCCTCAGCCTGTCGCGGCTGGGCAACGAACGCCAGTAGCCGGCGCTGCGGGTCGACCACCACGGCCACTTGGCCATAGAAGCCGCTGGCGCGCAGGCAATGTTCGATTTCCTCGGGCTCCACGCGAAAACCGCGGATCTTCACCTGGTTGTCGCGCCGCCCGCACAGGGTGATGCCGTCGCCGCCCCACTGACCAATGTCACCGGTGCGGTAGGCCGCGAGGCTCTGGCCACCTGGCAGGGCCAGGGTGACAAAGCGCTGCGCACTCAGGGCCGGGTTGTGCAGATAACCCAGGCCCACGCCGGCACCGGTGATATACAGCTCGCCGGGCGTGTCGTCGGTCACCGGCTGGCCCTGCTCATCCAGGATCAGCACCTGCGCACCGTCGATGGGCCGTCCCAGCTGGCGTGGGTTGTCCCCTGCCCGCATGCGCCGGGTGGTGGCCAGCACCGTGGTTTCCGTCGGCCCGTAGATGTTGTGCAGTTGGCAGCGGCCGGCAAAGGCCTCCAGTACCGCAGGCTCGCAGACGTCGCCCCCGGTCACCAGGTGCTGCAATGCCAGCGGCGCGGCGGCAGGCAGGACACTGAGCAGAGCCGGCGGCAGAAAGGCGTGGCTGACCTGGTGGTCATTGATCAGCGTCAACAGTTGATCGGGGTCGCGGCGCTGGTCGGGAGTCGGCACTACCAGCATTGCGCCAGCGATAAACGTGGGCAGTATGTCCAGCAGTGAGGCATCGAAGCCGATGGTGGAAAATTGCAGCACGCGGCTACCCGGTTGCAGGTCCACGTGCTGCCGGTACCAGGCCTGGAAGTGGTTGAGGTTGGCATGGCTCAAGAGCACGCCCTTGGGCTGGCCAGTGGTGCCGGAGGTATAGATGGCCACGGCGGCGGCTTGCTGGTCGGGCAGGGTGGTGAACAACGGGGCCTGCTCGGTGGCGGGCAGCTTGTCCAATTGCAGCGTGGCCATGCCGTTGGCCGTGAACGGCGCTGCCCCGCTGTGCAGAAGCAGACAGGCCTTGGCGTTCTCGGCGATGGCCTGCAAGCGCAGAGCCGGGTGGAGGGGGTCCATGGGCAGATAGGTTGCGCCGCTGCCCAGTACCGCCAGCAGCGCTGCGTACAGGTCGGCTGACTTTTCCAGGCACACACCGATCACGCTAGGCGTGCCGGGCACCAGGCAGGGTTGCAGCGCAGCCTTTATCGCCATGGCCCGCTGTTGAAGTTCACGGTAACTGAGCGTGCCCTCGGCCAACTGCAAGGCGGGCCGTTGCGCATGGTGCAGCAGGCTGGTGTGCAGCTGTTGCAGCAACGGTGGCTGGGCGGGTGCGTGGCCGGGTTGGTTGAACCGGTGCAGGAAGGCCAGCGGTTCCAGCGCATGCAACCCTTGCTGGTCCAACAGCGCGGCAGCATCGCAGGCTGGCCAGTGGGCGAAATGCTGGGGCGCACGCGCAAAGCGGGTCACTTCCAATGTCATGCGTTCCACCAGGCATTCCACCACGCGCGTGCGCAGCCCCTGGCCGTTGCCGTCCGGTTGCAAACCCGGCGCCTGGCAGATAATCAGGCGCTGCGCCTGGGCGCTGCCGGTCCAGCACTGCCACTGCACGCTGGGCAGGCCGTCGCCCCTGGCTTCCAGGCTGACGCGTAAGCCCAGGTGCAGGCAGCGCGCCAGGTTGGGCGGCAGAGGTACATCGCTGCCGTCTTCGATCAGCAGCTCGGCGAACTCCGCGCTGCCGTCCAACTGGTGCCCGTGATCGCGTAACGTACTGCCCAGCAGGCGTAATGCCGGGCTGGAACCGCACAAAATGATCTGCAGACGTCTCATGGTCTTCTCCTTGGTCAGGGCAGATAAGCGGCCAGGGCATCGCGCGCGCAGGGGCTGTCGAGTATCGAGCTGCCCTGGAAAAACCGCAGGATGTTGGCCAGCAGTGGGTGTTGACGGTTGATCGGAAAGGCCAGGCCCTGCGCCTCTTCACGCAGAGCCTGGCGTACGCTGGGGGCTGGGTGCAGGTGCTCGATCAGCGCCAGGTCGAAGGCCTTCTGGATGTCATTGGTCAGGTAGCGCTCGATGAAGGTCGGCAGCATCTGCGCCAACAGACGCTTGTCGGGGTCTGGGGCGCTTTGCCAATAGATGCGCACCAGGCGGGTCCAGAAGGTCGAGTGGCGCCCCTCGTCCAGCAAATGGTCGGCCATCAGCCCCTTGATCGAGTCCTTGACCGACTCGTCACGGGCAAAGGCCGCAACATCGTTGGTCAGGGTGTTTTCCGCGATTGCCACGCAGATCAGTTCACCGGCCTGGTGCAGGGCTTCGGGCAGCAGCGCCAACGCTGCCGGAATGGCCCGGCTGAGCTCGATTTCACTGGGCAGCGCAACGGGCTCGATACCCGTCAGCTCGATGGTCTGTTGCATGAAGTCCATGGCCACCAGCGCGTGATAGTCCTCGTCCACCACCACGGTCATCGCGTCGTAGCGGCAGGCGAAGGGGTAGGGGGGGGCAAAGCGCCCCCGGGCGATGGCGCTGGCGGTGTGATTAACGATTTCGGTTTCGAAGATCACTACGTCATGGATAAACTTGTACAGGCTTTGCACCAGGGCGAAGTCCCGTTGGTGCGGGCATTCGCGCTGGAAAGTGGCACTGAGTACCAAGGGTTGGCGGCTAAGCGGATAGATCAGCCGCTGGTCGTCTTCCACCCGCCGTCGAGGGCGCGTGCGAATAGTGGCGCGCTCCTCCCAGGCTTCGGCAAATGAGCAATAGTCGGTGGCGTTCATGCGTCCACCTCGGTCCTGGCGTGCATGCTGACGCGCAGGCGATCCCACAGGGCCATGCGGCTGTCGATGGCGGCAAGGGCGGCTTCATGCACTTCCTGCTGGCGCTGCGGGTCGTCGCCCACCAGGCGGTCCAGCAGGGACTGGGCTGCGGGGCCATGGTCGTCAGCGTCGACCTCGATGTGCCGTTGCAGGTAGTAACACAGCGTCGGCGCCTGGCGCTCGGTAATGCCCCAGTCGTCCAGCAGGCGCTGGAACATGTGCGGTATCACGCTTTCGCGGCCATGCAGGAACGCTGCTGCCACCGCGTGGGCAGGCGCATGCAGTGCCGTTTCCAGGGTGTTGCAGACGAAATGGATGGCCGCCGGGTCCGCGTTGACGCTGTGCAAGGCAGTGACGTAGTTGACGCCTTCGGCCTGTAGCGCGACAAAGTGTTCGATCGGGCCGGTATCGGCGCCGATTTCGCGCATTGCGTCCAGGTACAGCTCGAAATGGCTGTAATGACCCTGCTGCAGATGCTGGTCTGACTCCTCACCCAAGACAATCTCATTGATCAACCTGGCTGCCTTGGCATCGCGTGGCGGCAGCCAGGGCAGGTTCACGCACGTCAGTTCTCGTTGCAGGCGTTTGGTCAATGACATGAAATCCCATACGGCAAATACATGGGTTTCCATGAACCGCTGCAACACCGGCAATGAGTTGATTTCAGCGAATATCGGGTGAGCACCCAGTTCGCTTTTTTTCTGTTCAAGCAAAACGTTTTGAAAGGTCATGGCGCTTCCTTAATGTGTTTGAACACGGGGGTAATCAACAACGCGGTTTAATCAGCCTGACGGTTTGTGAACATCTCCTTTACTGAGGGTGGTGGGTGTAAATTAATATTCGAATATTGAGTTCTGGTGCTGATAAGTGGCGCGCCAGTTACGTAGAAAGCTAGACCATTAATTCTCGCTTATTCAAATAAATTTGTTAAAAAACAATAAGATATGAATTTAAGATAATAGGGTTTCGCTAAAGCCTGCGCGGCAGGTTTTAGAGGTGCGAGCGCTCCCCTTTCAACGTTTCAAGGTCAAAATAAATAAAAGTGGGTGAATGCCTCACCCGAAGCACTCGAAGGGCCGGATTTATAAGTTGGTGTGTTTGACGGCACGCGGCCCGGTGGGCGTTGCTCCTGCATGGGTGGCTGTCGGCAGCCCGAAGTTACTCCGGGCCGGTCACGGCCTCAGGCCAATGCAAGAGTGTGCGCTAAATGGCAGATTTTCCATTCGAGGGAGGTTTCTGAACGTGAGTAAAGCGGGGGATGAGTCAGCGGCTGAGTAAGCCCAGGTGGGTGTTGATGATGTGCAGCAGGCGGTGACGCTGGTTATGCAGGAAGAAGTGATCGCCGCACAGTTCGATCAACTCGAATTCGCGTTGAGTGAAATGCCCCCAGGGCAACATGTCGGTCAGTGGATCTAATGTGTCATCAGTGCCATAGAGTGCCGTCAGGGGAACATCCAGGGAATGGCCGAGGGTATCCGACCATGAGTCGGACAGAAGCAGGTTTGCGTGCTGCCGCGGTGCGCGCACCTGGCTGTTGGGGCTGCGGCAGCCGGCGATGAACAGGTGACGGGTTTGCCCGGGGAATGCACGGGACGCGCGCTTGGCGATTTCATAGGCAATGCTGCCACCCAGGCAATGGCCGAGCAGGGCATGGGGCTCGGCCAGCAGTGGCTTGAGTTGGGCAAACGTCTGCTCCAGCAGGCTTGGCCATTCCTGCAGCGCCATTTCATCGCTGCGCGAACCGTGCCCGGGCAGGCATACCGATACCAATTCGATGTGATCATCAAGGTCGCTGGCCCACTCCAGCGTTTGCTGCGGATCGCTGCCGGGGCAGGAAAAGCAGATCAGGCGCATCAGCGCCGGCTGCCCGGAGTTTGCGACCATCAACCACTGATTGCCTTCAGCGTGCACTGGGGTTCCTATGCCCGGGTGATCGGGCCTGTGGTTCCTTGTGCCGCGCTGCCTCCCTGGGCGCGGCAGCCGTTCAGTCCGGCTCGCGTGTGTCCAAATAGTGCCGGATGGTATTTGAAGCGTTGGTCAGGTGATGCTGGAGCACTTTGACGGCGCGTTCGATGTCACGATCGTGCACGGCGTCGACCAGCTCGATGTGGTCTTGCTGGGTGGGTTTGCCCAGGCCCATGGTCGACAGGTGGAAGCGCAGGAACCGTTCTTCTTCGTTGAGTTCGTGTTCGATCAGGCGCAACAGCTTGCGGTTGCTGGTGCCGGCGTACAGTTCCATGTGGAACAGGCGGTTGAGGCGGCCGAGCTCGCTGAGGTTGGTCTCGGTGTCGAGCTGGTCGATATAGCGCCGTGCGGCACCGATGTGCTCCGGCGTGAGGTTGGGAATGGACTGGCGCAGTGCCTCGGTTTCCAGCAGCAGGCGCAAGTTGTAGGTATCAACGGCATCCTCGCCGATCAACGGTGCCACCACGGCACCCTTGTGCATCACGACCTTGAGCAGCGATTGTGCTTCAAGCTGGCGCAGGGCTTCGCGAACGGGCATGCGGCTGACGCCGAACAGCGTGGCCAGTTCCTGTTGTCGCAGGGCCATGCCTGCTGGTAGTCGGCCGTCCAGAATGGCGCTTCGCAGTTTCTCCTCGATGACTGAGCGAGCAAGGTGGGCGGGAACCTGCTCGCTGACCAGAATGGTGCTCAACGACTTTTTGGCTGTCACGATCGGCGTACCTGATCAGTTGTAACGAAATATGTAAAGGATCCAATGAAAGCTAGTGGCCCCCGGCCTGGCTGTCAAACGGGTGTGGCGGGTGTTTATTTGTACGGCATGAATCGTACAGGTGTCAGGTGCATTCCCCCCCGTTTGAGCGCTTATCGTGACGGACTTCACAGGACAATGGAAGGTAGTGGCCGCGGTAGTTTGTTGCGCCTTGCGACGTGGCTATAAATCGTCGATCACGCGTCTAAAAACGACTAATCGAGGGTGAAATGCATAAAATATGCAATTGTGCTGGTGTACACTGCTGCCGTCGCACACATTACTTTTGAGGCGTGTACATGAAGTTTCGCTTTCTGCTCTGGGCCATGGGTTTTCTGATGGCCCGTGCCAGTCGCAACAACCCTGCGTTCAGTCAGCAACTCAAGGATCGTGACCTTGTGTTCCAGTTACAGACACTGGACGGCACGATCGCCCGGCATTTCATCGTCAAGGACATGCGCGTGACCAGTAAGAGTGGCAAGGTCGCCGAGCCGGCCTTTGCCATCGCCTTCAAGGACGCAACATTTGGTTATGAAACCTTGCAGGCGCGCAACAAGCAGTTGGCGTTCATGCAGGGCATTCAGGACAAGACCATCCAGATCAAGGGCAACCCGGCGCTGGTGATCTGGTTCCAGGGCGTGATGAAGTACCTGAAACCGAAGAAGAAGTAAGCCAAGGCAAATGTAGCCGCAGCCGCAGGCCCCGCTGCAGAGCATGTGCCGGAGCTGCCGAAAGGCTGCGAAAAGGTCAGCAGGACCTTCATCGGTGATAGGCCGAACGCCGGCCCGCAGTGCGGGCCTTCGCAGCGTGCGGCAGCTCCACAGGTTCGCTGTGTATCAGTGCTGGGTAAACTGCGAGGCCAGCTCGCGCAGCAGCACCTCGGCGTCCAGCACTTTGCTGACCACATCTTCAGCCTTTTCGCGGCTCAGGCCCAGGCGCTCTAGCAGCTCGTCCGGGATGCCTTCGTCGGCGCCCGAACCAATGCCGCGGCTACGCAGCAACCGCACGGCCAGGCATACCAGGTTGGGGTACTGGGCGTAGTCGCCGTCGTAGCTGGGGTCGTGCTGGAAGCGCAGGGCGCCGGCCAGTTCTTCAGGCATGTCCCAGAAACGCATTAGCCAGGCACCGATCTGCTCGCGGGTAATGCCCAGCAGGTGCTGTTCCACATAGCTGTGGCACAGGTGCGGGTTGACCTCAAGGTGGCGGCAGATCAGCGAGAAGTGCGGTGGAAACACATGCGCCAGCAGCAGGTAGCCGAAGTTGTGCAGCAGGCCCGCCAGGTACGTGAGCCCGGTTTCCGGGCGTTGCGCGCGCGGGATGGCGCGGGTCAGCCCTTCGATGACCGCCGCGGTGTAGATCGACTGCTGCCAGTACGGCGTGGCGTGCTGTGGCTGGTCTTTGGGCAGGCTGAGGGTCTTGCCCAGTGCCAGCCCCAGCGCCAGGTTGATCACCAGGTCGAAGCCCAGCACGCGGACGATGGCGTCTTCCACCGAACGGATCTTGCCGGGCGATGCGTAGTAGGGCGAAGCCGCCCAGCTGACCACTTGCGCGGCCAGGGCAGGATCGGTTTCTACCACGCCGGTAATGTCATCGATCGTGGCGTTGGGGTCCACACGCAGTTTGATTATTTTCTGCGCGGTTTCCGCCAGCGGCGGGATCTCGATGGTGGCTTCCAGGCGCTGCTGGATGCGCCGCGCCGTGAACACCTGCACCGCCTGGGTGATTTCCTTGCGGTCGTCATCAGGGCGGTCAAGGTTGGGACGAATGCTGGTCAGCGGCTCGCCAAAATTGCCCGCGCTGGCCTTGCTGAGCATCTTCTTGAAGTCATCGCGCGAGATTTCCAACAGCAGGCCGGCCTGCCCCGAATGGATCAGCAGGTCACCCTCGTTGAGCAGTTGCTCTTCGTACAGGCAAGGCGAGCTGGTCAGCGCGGGAAGGCCGGGCAATTGCGCCAGCTCGTGCTTGCCGAGCATTTTTTCCATGCGGTCGAGCGGTACGGCGGTGAGCCTGCGGCCGGTCAGTTCGGCCAGGCGGTTGAGGTCCAGCAGATGGTTCTGTGGAAACAGCACCATGAGTGCGCCCACCGCATCGTTGAGCAGCACTGCCTGAACCTTGCGGGCCGGGTTCAGTTGTGGGTGATCAAGCACCTCGCGGTAGCTGATACCCAACTTCCCCAGCATCAACTGAATGACAGACGGGGTGTGCGGGGTTGCGGTGTCCAGGGCAACTTCAGTCATGGTCTGTATCCATATGCTTACTTGGCCGACAGTATACCCAGCTTGCGAGCGCTGCTGGATCCATCGTGCCAAGTCTTTTTTGTCCGGGAGTCATACCTGGCCATATTGCTGGCCGTGACGCAGCCAGCGGTTCAGCAACGGGTCGACGTGTGCTGGCCATTGCGAAAGCAAGGTCTGGGCCGCATCCCTTACGGCGGGGAGAAGGTCGGCGTCACGCATGAGGTCAGCCACCTTGAACTGTAGCAAACCGGTCTGTCGTGTACCGAGCATTTCGCCAGGCCCGCGCAGTTGCAGGTCTTTTTCGGCAATGACAAACCCATCGTTGGTTTCACGCATGATACCCAGGCGCTCGCGGCCAATTTGCGACAGCGGCGGGTGATACAGCAGCACGCAATGGCTGGCCGCGCTGCCTCGGCCCACTCGGCCGCGCAACTGGTGCAATTGCGCCAGGCCCAGGCGTTCAGGGTTTTCGATGATCATCAGGCTGGCGTTGGGAACGTCCACACCGACTTCGATCACCGTGGTGGCGACCAGCAGTTGCAGCTCACCGGCCTTGAACATCGCCATGATGGCGGCTTTCTCCGCCGGCTTCATGCGCCCGTGGATCAAGCCTACGCGCAGCTCGCCGAGCGCGCTGGTCAGTTCCTCGAAGGTGGTTTGCGCCGCCTGGCAGGTCAGCTCTTCGGATTCCTCGATCAGCGTGCACACCCAGTAGGCCTGGCGGCCTTCGGCACAGGCGGCGCGAACCCGCTCGACTACTTCAATGCGCCGACTGTCGGCTACCAGCACGGTGTTGACCGGAGTACGGCCGGGCGGCAGCTCGTCAAGGATCGAGGTGTCCAGATCCGCATAGGCGCTCATGGCCAGGGTGCGCGGGATGGGCGTGGCGGTCATGATCAGTTGGTGGGGGCACATGCGCCCGCCCACACCTTTCTGGCGCAGGGCCAGGCGCTGTTGAACACCGAAGCGGTGCTGTTCGTCGATGATCACCAGGGCCAGGTTGGCGAACTTCACCTCATCCTGGAACAGCGCATGTGTGCCCACCACCATGGGGGCGCCACCGGCGATCTGTTCCAGGGAGGCGACGCGCGTCTTGCCCTTGAGCTTGCCAGCCAGCCACGCCACTTCGATACCCAAGGGTTCGAGCCAGCGCTTGAAGGTGATGAAGTGCTGTTCGGCAAGAATTTCGGTAGGGGCCATAAGAGCCACCTGGTAGCCGGCCTCCAGCGCTTGCAGGGCGGCCAGCGCCGCAACAACCGTCTTGCCGGCGCCCACGTCGCCCTGCACCAGGCGTAGCATGGGCTCGCGCTGGCTGAGGTCGTAGGCAATTTCCTGGCCTACGCGTTGCTGGGCGCCCGTAGGTGCGAAGCCCAGGTTGGCCAAGTATTGCCCAGGCAGGCGGCTGGCCTTGGGCAGCGCCGGCGCACGCAGGGCGCGCAGGCTTTCGCGCAGGCGTTGCTGCGACAACTGGTGGGTCAGCAGCTCTTCGAACGCCAGGCGATGCTGGGCCCAGTGGTGCCCCACGGCCAGCTCTTCCAGGTCGGCATCGGGTGGCGGGTGATGCAGGTAGCGAATGGCTTCGTCCAGCGGCGCCAATTGATGTTCGCGGGCCAGCTCGGCCGGCAGCCAGTCGGGCAGGGTGCGCGGCCCCAGCAGCGCCAGGGCTTGCTGCGACAGTTGGCGCAGGCGCGCCTGGGTCAGCCCTTCGGTGGTGGGGTAGATGGGCGTGAGGGTCTGTTCCACCGGTTCCGGTTCGTCACCGGTCAGGGCGCGGTATTCGGGGTGGTAGATCTCCAGGCCGGAGGCGCCGGGGCGTGCCTCGCCATAACAGCGCAAGTGCGTACCGCGTTTGAGCGCTTCTTTCTGGGCGTTGCTGAAATGATAGAAGCGCAGGCTCAGCGAGCCGGTGCCGTCACCCAGGCGCACCAGCAGGCTGCGGCGCTTGCCCATGGCCACGTCGGCGCCACTGACCACACCTTCGATCACCGCGTCCTGGCCCGGGCGCAAGGCGCCGATGGGCACCACGCGGGTGCGGTCCTGATAGCGCAGGGGCAGGTGGAACAGCACATCCTGCAGGTTTTCCAGGCCGACCTTGGTCAGCTTCTCGGCCATGGCTTCGCCGATGCCCTTGAGGGCCGTGACCGATACGTTGGACAGCTCGGTCATGTCGCAACTTTGCTCAACGCTGTCGGCTTGGCCACGGAGCACAGGCGAATGGAGTCGGCGAGGATCTCGATGGCCTTGGGTCGCGGAAAGCTGGCGCGCCAGGCGATGGCCACGGTGCGGAATGGCGACGGTGGCGTCAGTGGCCGTACATCGATGATGCCCGGGGCATAATGATGGCTGTGCACGGCGGACAGCGGCAGGATCGACACGCCCAGGCCCGAGGCAACCATGTGACGGATGGTTTCCAGCGAGCTGGACTCCACCGTGGTGTGCTTAGCGCCTTCGGTACCCTTCACCAGCGTGGGGCAGGCTTCGAGCACCTGGTCGCGGAAGCAGTGGCCTTCACCCAGCAGCAACAGGCTCTTGTCATTGAGCAGCGACGAATCGATGGTTTCCTTCTGGGTCCAGGGGTGCCCGGCGGGCATCAGCACATAGAAGGGTTCGTCATAGAGTGGCAGCGTCAGTACGTCGGCTTCGTTGAACGGCAGGGCAATGATCACTGCGTCCAGTTCGCCGTTGCGCAACTTGTCGCGCAGGATGTGAGTGAAGTTCTCTTCGATGTACAACGGCATCTGCGGGGCTACCCGGTGCAGTTGCGGAATAAGGTGCGGGAACAGATAAGGGCCGACGGTGTAGATGGCACCGACCTTGAGCGGCGCAGTCAGCTGGTTCTTGCCGGCCTGGGCCAGCTCGCGGATACCCTGGGCCTGTTCGAGGACCTTCTGGGCCTGGGCTACTATACCTTCACCCACCGGGGTGAGGCGCACGGCGCTCTTGCTGCGCTCGAAAATAAGCACACCCAGTTCATCTTCGAGTTTTTTGACCCCCACCGACAAAGTCGGCTGGCTGACATGGCAACGCTCGGCGGCGTGGCCGAAGTGCTGCTCCTGGGCGAGGGTGACGATGTAGCGCAATTCTGTGAGAGTCATAACGTGCGTCCATGAAGTTGCGAGCCCAGCATAGCGGCTGCAATCGATAGACGCACGTTATCAAGGTTGCATCTGTATGTCAGAAACAGATATTCATCTTTTGTCCAACGAGTAGACAAACGGTGCAACCACTTCCAGGCTGCCGTTGTTCAGCAGCTCCTTGGGCGGTGGCGGCAAGGGCTGTGCCCGACGGATCATGTCCAGGGTGGCACGGTCCAGCGCCGCGCTGCCTGACCCACCGGCCAATTCATACGACAGTACCTTGCCTTCGGCGTCCACCACAAAGCGCAGGCGGTTCACGCCCTGCAGGCCACGGCGACGAGCGTCCTCGGGGTACTTCTTGAACTTGGCCAGATGGCGCAACAGGTCACCTTGCCAGTTGGGCAGTGCATTGCTGTTGGACGGCAGCTGTGGCTGCGCGACCGGTGCTTTCGGCGCGGAGTCCTTGGCAGGCGCAGTGTCCACCACCTTCTCGGACGGTGGCGTTTCCTGGGGCGGTTCGGGCTTCTTCTCAGGCTTGGGCGGCTGTGGCTTTGGCTTGGGCTTGGGCTTTTCCTGCTTGGGAATCGCGATCGTCGGCTTGGGTGCCTCGGCCAGCTTGGGCAGCGGCAGCTCTTCCACCGGCGTTGGCGGTGTTGGCGGCGTGATCACCTTTGGCGGTGGCGGCGGCGCCACTTCCGGTACCGGCGCCAGTTCCACCATCATTGCCTGGGGAGGCAGTTCTGGCGGGGGCGCTGCGTGCCAGTTGAGCGCCAGGGCGATGGCCAGGGCGTGAATCCCCAGCACCACCGCAAGACTACCGCCGTAACGCGTCAGCTTTTGGCGCGTCGTGATCATTTCTTCCCTACCGTCTCGAGGCCCACCAGGCCGACTTTCAGGTAACCGGCGCCGCGCAGGGCGTTCATCACCTCCATCAGGTCGCCGTAGTCGACGGTCTTGTCGGCCTGGAAGAAGATGGTGGTGTCTTTCTTGCCTTTGGTCTTGGCGTCGAGCACCTGGGCCAGTTGCGCGCGGTCGACCTTGTCGTCACCCAGGTAAAGGCTCTGGTCAGCCTTGACGCTGAGGAACAGCGGCTTTTCCGGCCGGGGCGCAGGTTTGGCCGTGGAAGCGGGTAGGTCGACCTTGATGTCCACGGTGGCCAACGGCGCGGCCACCATGAAGATGATCAGCAGCACCAGCATCACGTCGATAAAGGGCGTGACGTTGATTTCGTGGTTCTCGGCGAGGTCGTCGCCACCTTCGTTGAGGTGCAGACCCATGGATTAACCCACCTTCACCATGTGTGGCGAAGCGGTGCGCTCGCCTGGCTGGTGGTCCAGGTCACGGCTGACCAGCAGCAATACCTGGGCGGAAGCGTCCGACACCTGCGCCTTGTAGCCGGCGATGGAGCGGGCGAAGACGTTGTAGATGACCACGGCCGGGATTGCCGCGACCAGGCCCAGGGCGGTGGCGAGCAGGGCTTCGGCGATGCCGGGGGCAACCACGGCCAGGTTGGTGGTCTGGGTCTTGGCTATGCCGATGAAGCTGTTCATGATGCCCCACACGGTACCGAACAGGCCCACGAACGGCGCGGTGGAGCCGATGGTGGCCAGCACGCCGGTGCCGTTGCTCATGTTGCGGCCGCAGGCGGCTACCAGGCGCTCCAGGCGGAAGCTGACGCGCTCCTTGATACCTTCGCGCTCGCGAGCGTTGACCGACAGGTGCATTTCTTCCAGGGCGTCATGCACCAGCAGGTGGGCGAGGGTGCCTTCCTTGCTGGCGGTGTCGCTGGCCGCCTTGAGGGTGGTGGCCTTCTTCAGCTGGGCGATTTCGCCGCGCAGACGGCGTTTGGCACCCATCAGCTCGAAACCTTTGGCGATCCAGATAGTCCAGGTGATGATGGACGCGATGGCCAGGCCGATCATGACGATCTTCACGATGATGTCGGCGTTCTGGAACATGCCCCATGGCGACAGGTCGTGGCCCAGGGTGAAGCCGGTTTCCACGGCCGGTTCGGCGCCGGCCTCATCGGCAGCCTGATTGTCGGCAGCGGCAGGTGCGGCTGGCAGCGTGGAGCTGTCCGGGGTGGCGGGCGCGGCAACAGCGGCAGCAGGTACAGCCTGGTGCGCCTGGGCAGCGGGTTCGTCAGCAAAGGCTGCCGGGGTCAGCGCAAGGCCGATGACCAGGGCGGCAATACCGCGCCAAGGGCGTGTACGGGATGGCGAAGCGCAAGGGCGATTTTGAGTCATGCTGGCCGGACCTGAGAGGGAAAAGAGTGGATGTCCTTCTAGGCCTCGATAGCGGGCCGAGAACAAAATGGGTCGTTATTATTGCAAGTAATTCTTGTTAACAAAAGCGATACGCCAGATTTTTTCCGGCTTTCTGTCGCTACAGTGCTATCAAGGTGTGTGTGCAGCGTTGATTCAGGAGCAGGAAAATGCCCGTGCCAAGTGTTTTGATCGTGGGGTGTGGCGACGTGGGGGGCCGACTGGCCCAGCAGCTGCTGGCACTCAATTGGATGGTATACGGGCTGCGTCGGCAGGTGTCGGCGTTGCCCCCGGGAGTGCTCCCGGTGGCCGGCGATCTTGCGCAGCAGGCTTGCCCCGCTGGCTGGCCCCAGGGCCATATTGATTACGTGGTGTACTGCGTGGCGGCAAGCCAGCATGACGAGGCCGGGTATCAGGCGGCTTACGTCGATGGCCTGAAGCGCGTGGTGGGGTGGCTCAACTACAACCGCCAGACGCCCCAGCGCCTGGTGTTTGTGTCCAGCAGCAGCGTGTACGCGCAGTCAGGGGGCGAGTGGATCGACGAGTACTCAGTGACCGAGCCGACCGGTTTTTCCGGGCGCCTGATGCTGGAAGCCGAAGAGGTGGCGCGTACAAGCGGCTGGCCAGCAACGGTGGTGCGCCTGACGGGTATCTACGGGCCAGGCCGTGAGCGCTTGCTGGAGCAAGTGCGCCAGGGTTACCAGGTTGCCCATGAGCCTGTGATGTACGGCAATCGTATCCACAGCGACGATGCGGCTGGGTTGCTGGCGCACCTGGTGTGTGAGGATGCCAAGGGTGAGCCTGTAGCGAGCTGTTATCTGGGGGTGGACGACAAGCCGGCGGCGCTGGCCGAGGTGGTCGAGTGGCTGCGCGTGCGGTTGGGGGTTCAGGGCTGGGCCGAGGAGTCCACGGTGCGGCGCAACGGCAACAAGCGCTGCAGCAACGCTTTGGCCCGGGCACTGGGCTGGGAGCCTCGCTACCCTAGTTACCGCGAGGGTTATGAAGCCATCCTGGCCGCCAAACCCTGACCTTGGTCACGGTTTGCAGCCGCGCTTGTAGCCGTGCCGAAGGCGGTGCTGGCCCCTGGGTGCGCTGAAGATCTCCAGTGAACATCAGGGCCAGCGCCGCCTGCGGCAGCGGCAAAGGTTGCAGCGTTACTGTTTCTTCAGCAGCCAGAGGCGCTGGCCAGCCGCGAACTGTGGCATCTCGTCAGCCTGGGCCTGGTTCACTGCCTGGAAAATTTCCAGCTGTTTGCCATCGCGCTTGAACAGATACGGCGCGCCCTGCTTATTGAGTTCGATCCACATGCTGTCGGCATCGCCGCTCATGGTGGCGCAATCGCCCGCCAGGCACAGGGCATAGCGGTCTGCGCCAGGAAAACCGCTGAGTTGGCCGTTGGCGAGGAAGTGCACGGCACTGCCCTGGCCCTGGCCTTCGACGATGGTCCAGTCGCCGCCCATGTAGGCGGCATACAGCGCCTGCTCAAAACTGCTGCCCACCGGGGCGCCCGGCTCGACGGTAGTCTTGGGTTTGACGAAAACCTGCTGGGGGCCCGAAGCGCTGGCTGCCAGGGTCAGTTCGTCGTCGTCAGTGGTCAGTTGCTGGCTATGGTTGCCTTGGAAGTCGGCCTCCCATTTACCCTTGCCCAACGGCTGCAGGTTGCCCTGCACGCGTTCGAAGCCGTTGCTGAAGCTGACCTGGCCAGCCTTGCTGTTGAGCTGCCATTCCAGCACCGGGCCGTTGGCGCCCAGGGCGTCGCGCAGGCCTTTGCCCTTGGCGGCGGTATCGATGGCTTTCTGGTTGATCCAGACCCCGCTGGGGTCGACATTGCTGTGACTGGCGCAGCCGCTCAACAGCGCGGCCAGCAACGGCAGGACAAGCGCATGGCGCATGTGGGGAATCCTTCCGGAGGGAAAAAGGCGAGGCGCGGGGCACCTCGCCACACAAGGTTTACTCGACGACCAGGATGGCGTCCATTTCAACCTGGGCACCGCGTGGCAGTGCGGCCACGCCGATGGCGGCGCGGGCAGGGTAAGGCTGTTCGAAATAGCGGCCCATCACTTCGTTGACCTTGGCGAAGTGGCTCAGGTCGGTAAGGAAAATGTTCAGCTTGACGATGTCTTTGAACGAGCCGCCAGCGGCCTCGGCCACGGCTTTGAGGTTTTCGAAGACCTGCACGGTCTGGGCTTCGAAGCCTTCAACCAGTTCCATGGTTTTCGGGTCCAGCGGAATCTGGCCGGACATGTAGACGGTATTACCCGCCTTGATTGCCTGGGAGTAGGTACCGATGGCCGCCGGGGCCTTGTCGCTGGTGATAACAGTCTTGGTCATTGATGACTCCTTGGCAGGGGGAAGGCTGCGTTACGCACGCATCCGCGTGATGCGGATGACGCCGGTCAGCGCCCGCAGTTTCTTGATCACGCGAGCCAGGTGCACGCGGTCGTGCACGCTGACGACCAACTGGACCACGCTGATGCGGCCATCGCGCTCGTCCATGCTGATCTTCTCGATATTGCCATCGGCGGCGTTGACGCTGCTGGCCAGCAAGGCGATCAGGCCGCGCTGGTGCTCGAGTTCCACGCGCAACTCGACATTGAATTCGCCAGTGACGTCCTTGGCCCAGGAAAGCTGAATGCACTTTTCCGGATTGTGGCGGATTTCACTGATATTGCGGCAGTTTTCCAGGTGCACGACCATGCCCTTGCCGGCCGACAGGTGCCCCACGATCGGGTCGCCCGGTATCGGCGTACAGCATTTGGCGTAGCTGAGCACCAGGCCTTCGGTGCCGCGAATGGCCAATGGTCCTTCGGGGCTGGGCAGTTGCTCGCCTTCAGTGGCCAACAGGCGACGCGCCACTACGTAGGCCATGCGGTTGCCAAGGCCGATGTCTTCCAGCAGGTCTTCGATCTGCTCCAGCCGATATTCGGCGAGCATGGCGTGAATGCGGTCGGCCGGGATGCTCTCCAGCGCACTGTCGAAGCCGTTGAGCACCTTGTTCAGCAGGCGTTCGCCCAGGCTGATGGACTCGGAGCGGCGTTGCAGCTTGAGCGCGTGGCGAATGTGCGTGCGTGCCTTGCCGGTGACCACGAAATTGAGCCAGGCCGGGTTCGGGCGGGCCCCCGGGGCGCTGACGATTTCCACCGTGGAACCGCTTTGCAGCGGTTCGGACAGCGGCGCCAGCCGGCGGTTGATGCGGCACGCAATGCAGCTGTTGCCCACGTCGGTGTGCACCGCATAGGCGAAGTCGACGGCTGTCGAGCCCTTGGGCAGCTCCATGATGCGGCCCTTGGGCGTGAACACGTAGACCTCGTCCGGGAACAGGTCGATCTTCACGCTCTCGATGAATTCCAGCGAGTTGCCAGCGCGTTGCTGCATTTCCAGCACGCCCTTGACCCACTGGCGAGCCCGCGCGTGAGTGCCCTTGGGCTGCTCGTCGTCGCTGGACTTGTACAGCCAGTGGGCGGCGATTCCGTTGTTGGCCATCTCTTCCATCTCGCGGGTGCGAATCTGGATTTCGATGGGTACGCCGTGCATGCCGAACAAGGTGGTGTGCAGCGACTGGTAGCCGTTGGCCTTGGGAATCGCGATGTAATCCTTGAAGCGGCCCGGCAATGGCTTGTACAGATTGTGCACGGCGCCCAGTACGCGGTAGCAGGTGTCTACCTTATCCACCACGATGCGGAACGCGTAGACGTCCATGATCTCGTTGAAGGCCCGGCGCTTGCCGCGCATCTTCTTGTAAATGCCATAGATGTGCTTCTGGCGGCCGCTGACATCGCCCTCGATACCGTCCACGGCCAGGCAGTGGCCCAGAGACTGTTCGATCTTGTTGACGATTTCCTTGCGGTTGCCGCGCGCACGCTTCACCGCCTGGTAGATGCGCGCAGAGCGCATCGGGTACATGGCCTTGAAGCCCAGGTCTTCGAATTCCACGCGCACGTTGTGCATGCCCAGGCGATTGGCGATGGGGGCGTAGATTTCCAGGGTTTCCTTGGCGATGCGCCGGCGTTTTTCGCCAGACAGCACTTCCAGGGTGCGCATGTTGTGCAGGCGGTCGGCGAGCTTGACCAGGATCACGCGAATGTCGCGTGCCATGGCCATGGCCATTTTCTGGAAGTTCTCGGCTTGCGCCTCGGCCTTGGTCTCGAAATTCATCTGGGTCAGCTTGCTGACCCCATCGACCAGTTCAGCCACGGTCTCGCCAAATTGTGCGCTGAGCGCTTCCTTGGCGATGCCGGTGTCTTCGATCACGTCATGCAGCATGGCTGCCATCAGGCTCTGATGGTCCATGTGCATGTCGGCAAGGATATTGGCCACCGCCAGCGGATGCGTGACGTAAGGCTCGCCGCTACGGCGGCGTTGGCCGTCGTGGGCTTGTTCGGCGTAGAAATACGCCCGGCGCACCAAGTTGACCTGGTCTGCGCCGAGGTAGGTCGATAAGCGATCGGCGAGGGCGTCTATGCTCGGCATGAAAACTCCTGCCGCAAGCTGTATTCCCGCGCCGTGCTACGTCGACCAGGCATAGGCTTAGACGGCCTCGTTGGACTCGTCCTCGAACGCTGCGAACAGCGGCTCGTCTTCGACGATTTCGGCGTTGGCGATGAACTCGTAGCTCATAAGGCCTTCAGCGATTTCGCGCAGGGCCACAACGGTAGGCTTGTCGTTTTCCCACTGGACCAGAGGCTCTTTGCCGCCGGTGGCCAGTTGACGGGCACGCTTGGTAGAGAGCATGACCAGCTCAAAGCGGTTTTCCACGTGTTCTAGGCAGTCTTCAACGGTTACGCGGGCCATGGTCTTCCTCGTAGCAAATGCAGTATGCGCGCAGCCCGGATGGGCGAGCGGACTCAGTAGTTTAAAAAATCACCAGCCTTAAGGGAAGCGCTAGTTTTCAAACAGCCGGTCCAGACGCTGTGCGGCTACCCTCAAGGTAACCGAACGGCGGCTGAAATGCTTCATTTAAGCGAGTAATTGGCTCAATAGATCGCTGAAGCGGCCTTGCTGTTGTGCCTGCTGCAACGTATTGGCACGGAAAATCGCTTTCAAGTCTTCCAGCGCGACGGCGAAATCGTCGTTGATCACCAGGAAGTCGTACTCCACGTAATGGCTCATCTCGCTGACTGCTTCGCGCATGCGCCCGTCGATGATCTCGTCGCTGTCCTGGCCACGGTTGGTCAGGCGCTGGCGCAGGGCCTGCTGGGTCGGCGGCAAAATGAAGATGGAGCGGGCGTCGGGCATCAGCCTGCGCACCTGCTGGGCACCTTGCCAGTCGATTTCCAGGATCAGGTCGTGGCCTTCGTCCAGGGTCTGTTGCAGCGTGCTCTGGGACGTGCCGTAGAGGTTGCCGAAGACTTCGGCCTGCTCCAGGAAATCACCGTGCTCGATCATGCGCACGAACTCGGCGCGATCGACAAAGTGGTAGTTCACGCCATCGACTTCACCTGGGCGCATGGCGCGGGTGGTGTGCGACACCGAGACGCGGATGCTCGGTTGCGCGTCGATCAGAGCCTTGACCAGGCTGGTCTTGCCCGCGCCCGAAGGCGCCGAAACGATGTATAGGGTGCCGGTGCTGTGGTTCATTTTGCGGTTGCCTTACTCAATATTCTGCACTTGTTCGCGCATTTGCTCGATCAACACCTTCAGGTTGACCGCCGCCTGAGTGCTGCGCGGGTCGAAGGCCTTGGAGCCCAGTGTATTTGCCTCGCGGTTGAGCTCCTGCATCAGGAAATCAAGACGCCGGCCTGCCGCGCCGCCTGCCTTCAGCACTCGCCGCACTTCGGTGACGTGGGTGGTGAGGCGGTCCAGTTCTTCGGCAACGTCGCTTTTCTGCGCCAGCAGCACCATTTCCTGCTCCAGGCGCTGGGGATCAAGCTCGGCCTGAATGTCGGCAAAGCGATCGAGAATCTTTTGGCGCTGCACGCCCAGCATGTGCGGCACCTGGGCGCGCAAGGTCTTGACCTCTTCGCTCATGGCGTCGAGCCGGTCGTTGATCAGCTTCGCCAGTTCCGCGCCTTCACGGTCGCGGCCGGCCTTGAGCTGCTTGAGCGCGTCGTTGAACAGTTCGACGGCTTCCTGATTCAGCGCCTGCGGGTCGACGGCATCGGCCACCAACACGCCCTGCCAGCCCAGCACGTCCAGCGGGTTGAGCGCGGCGGGCTGCTTGATCAGGCTGGCGATGGTTTCGGCGGCGGCCACCAGTTGCGCGGCGCGTTCGCGGTCTACCTGCAGCGGCTTGCCGCTGCTGACTTCGCAAAAGCGCAGGGTGCATTCCACCTTGCCGCGCGAAATGCCCTGGCGCAGCGCTTCGCGCACGGCGATTTCAAGGTCGCGAAAAGCTTCGGGCAGGCGCAGATGTGGCTCAAGGTAACGGTGGTTGACCGAGCGCAGTTCCCAACTGAGGGTCCCCTGGTTGCCCGCCCGTTCGACGCGGGCGAAGGCGGTCATGCTGTGCACCATGGGGAGTACCTCGCAGATTGGGGTGTGAAAGGCGCAGGATTGTAGCGCACCGATGGGCTGGCGCCCAAACCATTGCTGTTACAGCATGTCGACCGTTGGGCTGAAAATTAAATTCCCAGCGCTCTGGCACAACCCTGTAGGAGCGGGCTGTGCCTGCGGAGAATTCACCGCGTAGTACTTGGCGCACAGCTGTGTCTGCTTGGCGGCCACGGCCCACTCCTACAAGAGGGTGGTTGCGCGTGAGGCTACTGTGTTGCAACTCAAGTCGGGCAATAAATGATCACAGGTCTTATAATGCTCGGCAGTTTTCGTTCCTCAGTACAGGTATCCCAGATGAAACGTCCAAGTGGTCGCGCTGCCGATCAGCTCCGCTCGATCCGCATCACCCGCAACTACACCAAGCACGCCGAAGGGTCTGTACTGGTTGAGTTCGGTGACACCAAGGTTATCTGCACGGTCAGCGTCGAAAATGGCGTGCCGCGCTTCCTCAAGGGCCAGGGCCAAGGCTGGTTGACGGCTGAATACGGCATGCTGCCGCGCGCCACCGGCGAGCGTAACCAGCGTGAAGCCAGCAAGGGCAAGCAGGGCGGCCGTACCCTGGAAATCCAGCGCCTGATCGGCCGCTCGCTGCGCGCAGCCCTGGACATGTCCAAGCTGGGCGACGTTACCCTGTACGTCGACTGCGACGTGATCCAGGCCGACGGTGGTACCCGTACTGCTTCCATCACCGGTGCCATGGTGGCGCTGGTCGACGCGCTGAAAGTGATCAAGAAGCGTGGCGGCCTGAAAGGCGGCGACCCGCTCAAGCACATGATCTCCGCCGTGTCGGTAGGCATGTACCAGGGCGAGCCGGTACTGGACCTGGACTACCTGGAAGACTCTGCCGCCGAGACCGACCTGAACGTGGTGATGACCAGCACCGGTGGCTTCATCGAAGTGCAGGGCACCGCCGAAGGCGCGCCGTTCCAGCCTGAAGAGCTGAACGCCATGCTGGCACTGGCGCAGAAAGGCATGGTTGACCTGTTCGAACTGCAGAAAGCCGCACTGGCTGACTGATACCCCTGAGCTTGCGAAACGAACGCGCGGTTCGTCAGACATCACGCGGTGTTCTTTTCGCGGGTAGAACCCGCTCCCACAAGGCGCACAAAAAAGCCGACCCCATGGGGTCGGCTTTTTTGCGCCTCGACTTTTTAGATGGTCAAGGTCCAGTCATAGTCCACGATAAATGGAGCATGCTGGGAGAAGCGCGGCTGACGCGGCAGGCGCGCGCTGCGCACGAAACGGCGCAGGCCTGGAGTCAGCAGCTGATAGTCGAACCGCCAGCCCAGGTTGAGCATCTCGGCCTGTTCGTTATCCGGCCACCAGCTGTACTGGTCGCCTTCACGGCTGACTTCACGCAGGGCATCCACATAGCCCATGTTGCCGACAATCTCGTCCATCCAGGCACGTTCTGGCGCCAGGAAACCGGGGGATTGCTGGCTGTCGCGCCAGTTCTTGATGTCCAGCTTCTGCTGCGCCACATACAGCGAGCCGCAGTAGATGTACTCGCGGCGCTTGCGGCGCTGCTTGTCCAGGTACTTGCCGAAGTCGTCCATCAACTTGAACTTCTGGTTCAAGTCTTCATCGCCATTCTGGCCCGAAGGCAACAGCAGGGTGGCGATGCTCAATTTGTCGAAGTCTGCTTGCAGGTAGCGCCCGTAGCGGTCGGCTGTCTCGAAGCCGAGGCCGCTGATTACCGCCTTGGGTTGCAACCGCGAGTAAAGTGCCACGCCACCTTGGGTGGGCACTTCAGCATCGCATGCATAAAGGAAGTAGCCATCCAGTTGGAAGGCTGGGTCGTCCAGTTCAAAGGCGGAGGCACGAGTATCCTGCAGGCAGATGACGTCGGCATTCTGTGCTTGCAGCCAACTGAGCAAACCTCGCTCGACTGCGGCATGAATACCATTAACGTTCACACTGATGATCCGCATAAATGGCCCCAAAAATCTCGTGCGTGTATGATACCCGAGCTCTACTCAATTAGCTAAATCCGTGGTATTCGGGACTTTTTTAATGCACGCCTATCAACGCGACTTCATTCGTTTTGCCATCGATCGCGGGGTACTGCGCTTCGGTGAGTTCACCCTGAAATCCGGGCGCACCAGTCCTTATTTCTTCAATGCGGGCCTGTTCAACAGCGGTTCGGCACTGGCCAAACTGGGCAAGTACTATGCTGCGGCTGTGGTTGAAAGCGGCATTGCCTTCGACGTGCTGTTTGGCCCGGCCTATAAGGGTATCCCGCTGGCAGCCGCCACCGCAGTGGCCCTGGACGAGCATCACGGCATCGATATTCCGTGGTGTTTCAACCGCAAGGAAGCCAAGGACCACGGCGAAGGCGGCAGCCTGGTGGGCTCGCCCCTGGCCGGCGATATCCTGATCATCGATGACGTGATCACCGCCGGTACTGCCATCCGCGAAGTGATGCAGATCATCAATGCCCAGAGCGCCAAGGCAGCCGGGGTGCTGATTGCCCTGAACCGCCAGGAGCGTGGCAATGGCGAGCTGTCGGCCATCCAGGAAGTGGAGCGTGACTTCGGCATTCCGGTGGTCAGTATCGTCTCCCTGGATCAGGTGCTGGAGTTCCTGGCGGACGACGCCGAGCTCAAGCAGCACCTTCCAGCCGTGCAAGCCTATCGCGCCCAGTACGGTATCTGACTGGGTGACCCTGGCGCAGGGGTTCGCGGCGTTCTGCCTGTTGGCGGCCCTTACACCTGCGCCCGTCATGGCCGCAGACGGGCCGCCCGTGGTGTTCTACCGCTACGTGGACAGCCACGGCGTGACCGTGCTCGACCGCCAGGGCGTGCCGCCGGACTACGTCGCCAAGGGCTACGAAGTGCTCAACGCCCAGGGCCGGGTGGTGCAGACCGTGCCCCCGGCGCTCAGTGCCGAGCAGGTTCGCCAGCAGCAGGCCGCCAGTGCCCAGGCTGCGGCCGAGAGCCAGTTGCTGCACCAATACCCCAGTCTTGACGAAATCGATCGTGCTCGAGACCATCGCCTTGCGGAGGTTGACGGCCTGGTGGCGCTCGCCAGTGGCAACCTGCAGACGCTGAAAGGCCAGCAGGACAGCCTGCAGGCGCAGGCTGCGGACCTGGAGCGCAATGGGCAGCCGGTACCTCAGCAATTGATGGATCAGATCAAGGGCATCCAGGGGCAGCGCTCGGACGTGGCGGCGCGGATCGTCAATTACCAGGCCATCAGGCAGCAGGTGAGTCAGCAGTTTGCCCAGGACCGGGCGCGGTTGGCGAAGCTGCTCGAGAACTGAGCCGCCGCCACTGTGTGGGGCGGGCTCTGCCCGCGAAAACGACACCGCGCTGTTTTTGAATCACCGCGGCGCCCTTTTCGCGGGCAGAGCCCGCTCCCACAGTGGGTAGGTGAATCAGTGGCGCTTGCGGTTGCTGATCATGGTGCCCATGCCGATGTCGGTGAAGATCTCCAACAAGGTGGCATTCGGCACGCGGCCGTCGATGATGTGCGAACTGGTAACGCCGCCCTGCACCGCTTCCAGCGCGCAGCGAATCTTGGGCAGCATGCCGCCATAGATGGTGCCATCGGCGATCAGCGCGTTGACCTGCTCGGTGTTCAACCCGGTCAGTACATTGCCCTGCTTGTCCATCAGGCCGGCGATGTTGGTCAGCAGCATCAGCTTCTCGGCTTTCAGGGCCTCGGCAACCTTGCCTGCCACCAGATCGGCGTTAATGTTGTACGACTCGCCATCCGGACCCACGCCGATAGGCGCGATCACCGGAATGAAGTCACCTTTCACCAGCATGTTCAACAGGTCGGTATTGACCCCCACCACTTCGCCCACGTGACCGATGTCGATGATTTCCGGCTTGGTCATTTCAGGCGTCTGGCGGGTGACCTGCAGTTTTTTCGCGCGGATCAGCTCTGCGTCCTTGCCGGTCAGGCCGATGGCGCTGCCGCCATGGCGGTTGATCAGGTTGACAATGTCCTTGTTCACCTGGCCGCCCAGCACCATTTCCACCACGTCCATGGTCTGGGCGTCGGTGACGCGCATGCCATCGATGAACTCGCTCTTGATCGACAGGCGATTGAGCAGGTCACCGATTTGCGGGCCACCACCGTGCACCACCACCGGGTTGATGCCGACAGCCTTCATCAGCACGATATCGCGAGCAAAGCCGGTCTTGAGCTCTTCGCTCTCCATGGCGTTGCCGCCGTACTTGATCACCAGCGTCTTGCCGACAAAGCGGCGAATGTAGGGCAGCGCTTCGGACAATACCTTGGCGACGTTGGTGGCGGCATCACGTTCGAGGGTCATGCAGGGCTCCAGTGAAACGAATCAGAACGGTAGTTGGAGATCAGGTGCAATTTTTTTCAGCTCTGCGCGGAAAACGTTCTGGATGCGCTCAAGTTCCGCCTGGTCGTCGGCCTCGAAACGCAGCACCAGCACAGGCGTGGTATTGGAGGCGCGTACCAGCCCCCAGCCCTTGGGATAGTCCACCCGCACACCGTCGATGGTGGTCAGGTTGGCGTCGCCCCATTGCGCGTCGCGTTGCAGAGCATCAATGATGCTGAATTTACCCTCGTCGGTCACATGTATATTGATTTCCGGGGTAGAAATATCGTTCGGGAAGGCCGCGAACAGGTCTTCGGCGCTGTCTTTCTCCTGGCTGAGGATCTCCAGCAGGCGCGCGGCACTGTAGATGCCGTCGTCAAAGCCGAACCAGCGCTCCTTGAAGAAGATGTGCCCGCTCATTTCACCGGCCAGCAGCGCGCCGCTGATTTTCATCTGTTTCTTGATCAACGAATGCCCGGTCTTCCACATTACCGGGCGGCCGCCGTAGCCGGTGATCAGCGGGGTCAGGCGGCGGGTGCACTTGACGTCGAAGATGATGTCGGCGCCAGGGTTGCGCGACACCACGTCCTTGGCAAACAGCATCAGCAGGCGGTCGGGGAACACTACGGTGCCGGTGTTGGTTACCACGCCCACACGGTCGCCGTCGCCGTCGAAGGCCAGGCCCAGGTCGGCGCCGGTTTCCTTGACCTTGGCAATCAGGTCTTCCAGGTTTTCCAGCTTGCCCGGGTCCGGGTGGTGGTTGGGGAAGTTGCCGTCCACGTCGCAGAACAGCGGGATCACTTCGCAGCCCAGGGCTTCGATCAGTTGCGGGGCGATCACGCCGGCCGCGCCATTGCCGCAGTCCACGACAACCTTGAGCTTCTTGGCCAGGACGATGTCGTTCTTGATGTAATTGAAGTAGCTGTCGAGGATTTCGACTTTCTCGACTGTGCCCTTGCCGCTGGCCAGTTCGTTGTTCTTCAGGCGGTCGTGCAGGGCCTGGATCTGCTCATTGGCCAGGGTGTCGCCGGCGATCACGATCTTGAAACCGTTGTAGTCGCGTGGGTTATGGCTACCGGTCAGCATCACGCCCGATTTGCCGGCCAGTACGTTGGCGGCGTAATACAGGGCAGGGGTGGGCACCAGGCCGACGTCGCTGACGTGGCAGCCGCAATCGGCGATGCCCTGGATCAGTTGTTGCACCAGCACCGGGCCGGACAGGCGGCCGTCACGGCCGACGCTGACGTTGGGTTCGCCCAGGGCGAGGCTTTGCGAGCCAATGGCACGGCCGATCCAGTAGGCGGTCTCGGCGGTCAAGGTGTCGCCGAAAACCCCACGGATGTCGTAGGCGCGAAAAATGCTATCGGGAAACTGGGGTGCGACGTGCGCTTGGCTGTTCATAGCGTTGAGGTGCTCCATTCTCAGGGGGTCCTGATCGTCGTCGGGGATAGCGATATCGTGTGTTTCGGTGTGTTCATGCAACGATCCTGCCGGGACCGAAAGCGCCTTTCTCGGCAAGTCCACGGCAAATGTACTGTGGCTGGCCGCAGTGTGCGGCTCGCCGTGGCGGTTGCCCTGCAACGATAGCCTGGCAAGGCTCGCCGCCACGACGTTGAGCTCTGGCAGGCTCAAACTGAAGGCTTTGACGGCTTTTCCGCCCGAGAGTTCTTGGATCAGCTGGGTCAATTGTCGGGCATCCGCAGCCACTTGAGTGTGCAGGCGACGTGCCAGTATGGTCAGGGCCAGCCAGGCCGTGGCAATGGCCACCAGCAATGCCAGGGGCCAGAACACCAGGCTGCGCCACTGCAATGGCGAGTTGAATAGAGTCCCGGGCGTGAACGTCAGGGTCCAGAGGCCGGCGTTGGCCTGGAAATGTTCGCCCGCAACGCCTTGCCCGGCCTTGAACAGGGTTTGCGCGGGGCCCTGGTCGAAGTGCTGCTCCAGCACCAGTTCGCCGAAATCTGCGGGCATTGCGCTGAGTTCCGCCGTGACCGTGTCCAGGTCGAAGCTCAACAACAATGTGCCCAGTACGTTCGCACCGCTGCTGTCGCGGACCGGCGCCAAGCTGTAGACCAGCCAGCGCTCACCGACTTTCTGCGCTTGCAGCGGCACGGTGGTGCCCGCCTCGACTTGGCGGATCAGGTCCAGGGTGACGAAGTTGAGGGGTGAGGGACGGTTGCTGTCCAGCGCCGCCTGACCCCGGCCGACGGCATAGGCGTCCACCAGGCCGGGCAGGTAGCTCAGGGAGCCCAGCAGCGCGCCGACATGCGTCGGGGCTTGCACGGCCTGCAGCACGTCTTGTTGGTGGGCAGCGCTTGCGGTTTCGGCAGCAAGAATGGTGATGTGTTTTTGCAGCACCTGGCCCTGGTTGGCGGCGGATACCTGGGCCATTGAGCGGTAGATGGCGCTGGGCGACGGGCTTGGCAGGCCAAGCCCGACCAGCAGCGTCGCCACGGCCAGCCCCATCACCGCCACCCACAAGGCCGCTCGGACCTGGGGCGTGCTTGTATCAGTAGCGCCGACCTGGCCGCCTGCTGTGAAATCGTTCACCGCACCTCTCCCTTTCACGGTCGGCCAGCGCTGCCTCTGCGTCGCTGTCACCCAAGCGTAGTCAATGACTGCCTGAGTGGCCGAACCCACCAGCACCGCGCTGGGTTTCGTCGAATGTATCGACCAGTTCAAAATGCGCTTGAACCACCGGCACCAATACCAATTGCGCGATGCGTTCGCCGATGGCGATGTTGAAGGCCGTTTGGCCACGGTTCCAGCAGGACACCATCAGTTCGCCCTGGTAGTCGGAGTCGATCAGGCCCACCAGGTTGCCCAGCACGATGCCGTGTTTATGGCCAAGGCCCGAACGTGGCAGGATCATCGCCGCGAGGCCGGGGTCGCCGATGTAGATCGACAGGCCGGTGGGAATCAGCAGGGTCTGGCCCGGCTCAAGAACAGTGTCTTCCTTGAGCATGGCGCGCAGGTCCAGGCCAGCGGAGCCGGGAGTGGCGTATTGCGGCAGCGGGAATTCATTGCCGATGCGTGGGTCGAGAATCTTGGCTTGCAGAGCGTGCATGGTTAAACCTGGTCGAGCCGTTGGGCGATAAAGGAAACGATTTGACGGGCAATCTTGCCCTTGCTGGTCTGGGTGAACACCGTGGTGTTGAGCCCGCGGTCAATCAGGCTGACCGCATTTTCCTCGCTGTTGAAGCCAATGCTGGGGTTGGCCACGTCATTGGCAACAATCAGGTCGAGGTTCTTGTCTTTCAGTTTGCGCGCAGCGTAGTCGAGCAGGTGCTCGGTCTCGGCAGCGAAGCCGACGCTGAAGGGGCGGTCGGGACGGGTGGCGATAGTGGCCAGGATGTCTGGGTTGCGCACCATTTGCAGGAGAAGGCCGTCGCCGTTTGAAGGATCTTTCTTCAATTTTTGTGGGGCAACGACTTCTGGCCGGTAGTCCGCGACCGCTGCCGAGGCAATGAACACATCGCACGGAATGGCGGCTTCGCAGGCGGCGAGCATGTCGCGAGCGCTGACCACGTCGATGCGGTTGACGCGATCGGGCGTGGGCAGGTGCACCGGGCCGCTGATCAGGGTCACCCGGGCGCCGGCTTCCACCGCAGCTTCGGCCAGGGCGAAGCCCATTTTGCCGGAGCTGTGGTTGGTGATGTAGCGCACCGGGTCGATGTTTTCCTGGGTGGGGCCGGCAGTAATCACTACGTGCTTGCCGGTCAGCGCCAAGTGCTGGAAGCAGTCGGCAGCGCACTGGGCCAGCTCGGTGGCTTCCAGCATGCGGCCCAGGCCGATATCGCCACAGGCCTGGCTGCCGGCTGCGGGGCCGAACACCTTCATCTCGCGGCTCTGCAGCAACTCAAGGTTGGCCTGGGTGGCCGGGTCGCGCCACATGGCCTGGTTCATGGCCGGGGCCAGCGCCACGGTGGCGTCGGTGGCCAGCACCAGGGTGGTCAGCAGGTCATTGGCCAGGCCCTGGGCCAGGCGCGCGATCAGGTCGGCGGTGGCCGGGGCGATCAGCACCAGATCCGCCCACTTGGCCAGCTCGATATGCCCCATGGCCGCTTCGGCGGCAGGGTCCAGCAAGTCCAGGTGCACGGGGTGGCCGGACAACGCCTGCATGGTCAGTGGGGTAATGAACTCGGCGCCGCCACGGGTCATGACCACGCGCACCTCGGCGCCCTGGTCCAGAAGCCTGCGAACCAGCTCGGCGCTCTTGTAGGCGGCAATGCCGCCGCCGACGCCCAGAACGATGCGTTTTCGATACAGCCGCTGCATAGGCCTGCCTTCAGATCCAGTGATTACGCTGCGGTGATGGCACCTCCCCGGGCCCGATCACCGTGCAAAAAAGATGGGCTAAGATAGCACAGCGCCAAGCAGGGAGCAGCGCGCACAACGGCAAGGAGACGCCATGAGTATTCGAGATTGGCCGGCGGCGGAACGGCCGCGGGAAAAGTTGCTGAAACAGGGGGCTTCCAGCCTTTCGGACGCCGAATTGCTGGCCATATTCCTGCGCACGGGCGTGGCGGGAAAAAGCGCGGTGGACCTGGCCCGCACCCTGTTGGACGGCTTCGGCAGCCTGCGGTCGCTGCTGGAAGCCGATCTGCAGACTTTCAGCGCCCAGGCTGGGCTTGGGCCGGCAAAATTCGCGCAATTGCAGGCGGTGCTGGAAATGTCACGTCGGCACCTGGCCGAGCGCCTGACCCGGGACTCTGCCCTGGAGAGCCCAGGGGCGGTGCGCGACTACCTCAAGGCCATGTTGCGCCACGAGCCCCATGAAGTGTTTGGCTGCCTCTACCTCGACACCAAGCATCGTGTGCTGGGGTTTGAAGTGCTGTTCCGTGGCTCCATCGACGGAGCGGCGGTCTACCCCCGCCAGGTCGTGAAGCGGGCATTGGCCCACAACGCGGCGGCGCTGATCCTGTGTCACAACCACCCTTCGGGCAATCCCGAACCCAGCCAGGCGGACCGGGTACTGACCCGGCGGCTCAAGGAGGCCTTGGCGCTGGTGGAGGTGCGGGTGCTGGACCACTTCATCATTGGCGAGGGGGAGCCTTTGTCGATGGTGGAGTATGGGTGGCTCTGAGCTTGTAGCGGCTGCCGCAGCCTGCGCTGGTAATAAGCATCGCTCGAGATATCCAGGGTACTCAAGAGCTGGCGCAGCCTGGCGGCAGCGGAATGACACTGGGGTGGGCTGGTCCAGCTTCGGTCTACTGGTTATTCTGGCTGTCGGTGCGGGCCAGCCATTCGGCTCTAACGGCGCTTAGCTCGACCAGATTGCCTGCGTTCGCATCGTCGATACCCTCAGGGGGAAATGACGTAGGGTATGAATGTGTGGGGGTGTATCGTTTTGTTGATCATTCTTCAGTCCGGCGGGTTGACTTTGACATGTGTGCGAGGTGGTGGCTGTGCTGTTGATTGGCTAGTTTGAATAAAGGGTGTTCCTGTATATTGCCCAGTGTACAAAAAATAGGCCAAAGTTTATGGTCAGCGAGAGATATAGAGCTTTTATGGATAGAAGTAACCCAGTTGGGATTTTTTTGATATCGGCACGGGATATTCTGCCTTCGGTGTTTTCAGCAGTTGGCAAGATGAGCGGGGTTGCCAGCGAGGCTAGCCGATTGATCCGGCTTATAGGATCCTTGCCGTTCAAGATCCTATGAGTGGTTATGCCAAAAGGCTTTAGCGCGGCTTCTAAAGTTTTGAGTTTGAAATATGAAAAGTATAGCAGGGCTATACAGTTTATGACGCCTGCTGTGGTAAGCCCGATGAGCATTTGCTCGCCTATGGAGTATTTCATTTTTCAAGGGCCTCATAAAGAATATTTCCCAAGTACTCACCTCCGCTATTCCCAACTCGCCACCTGCAAACCCTCCTACTGACCCGCCGACGATCACGCAAATCGCCAAGCCTGTCCCGGCACTTGGAATCCCAATGGCTGCGCATACTGCTTTTCCGCCTACGGCTCCAAGTCCGCCTGCTGCAGTGCTCAAGAAGATGCTCGTTACAAGCTTTGCGCCTTCAACGAACTTCGCGTTCCGGCACTGCTCTTCCCTGCCAGTGGAACAGGCCTCCTCAATTTCCAATAAGCTAGAGGCAGTGCTCAGCGCCCACCCCACGTAGTTACCCATTTTCAGCTGCTTGGCGACTCTGGCTACATTGCGAACTTTAGCGGCGTACTGTTTGATCTCTCCCTGATGCTGATAACTACGGGTGGATATTTTGAGCATCTTTTTTATGGATGTATTAGTTCTCAATCCCGAGCCGTAACGCCCCATCCCCTTCAGCTGAGCTTCCAGTGTTTTGAATAATTCAGCCCGTTTGGCCAGAAAATCATTTCGCGCCCCATGCCCGCCATGTGCCAGATGGCTCTTATGCAGCGCTTCGATCTTTTCCAGTGTTTGTTGCACTTCCGTCAGGTGCTTGCTCCATCCACCCGTTGCTGCGCCCACCCCCAGCGCCGAATGCCCCAGCATGCTCTGCAACAAATCATAGTTGCGCAGCATGAACCCATCACCGCTTACACCGCTGGCCATAAGCGCATGTTTGACCACATTTGCCTGGCTCATCAGCCAGGCCTCCTGTGCAGTACACAGACGGGTAGAGTTATCCGGGACCAACACCTACTGCCCGGGCATCACCACGATATTGCGGATATGGGCGTTGAGCTGGTCAAACTTGTCATCGGCGCGATCGCCAATGCCAAGCTTGGCCTTGAGCGTAGGGTAGGTCTGCAGCGTATCGTTGATGTACGCATAAGGTTCGGACATCGTGCCCCCTTACGCGAACGTGCTGGGGGTGGTTCGATACCAATCGCCTACGAAGCTTGCGGTAGTTGAGACGAGTTGGCTCGAGCCGAACTGGTAGCCAGTGCGTTCGATCCAGTCAGGGTGTGCAGCGTCGTGGGATTCGCCGGGGATTGTGTCGATGTTGAGGTAAGCGTCGAATGCCATGGAGATACGTCCTTGAGAGGTGAAGGGCGCATCTAGCCAGCCTGGAATCGGGGCGCCAAGACGAAAAGGATGAAATAGACCATGCCTACAAGGGAAGGTGAAAAGTCTTACAGAATTGCCCCATGAAACGTGCCGATATCCTCAATATCAGCCCCCGTCGCCGCTGCCGCAGGCTTCGCTGGCCCTGCGCTCCGCTGGAGATATTCAGGGTTCAGCAGGCCATCGCAGCGTGGCGGCTACGGGTTATGCGGCCCCCGCCGTCACCTCAAACTGCCCCACCAACTGCTGCAACTTGCTCGCATTGTGCTTCACCCTTTCGGCACTGTGCTGCAGCACCACCACCGTCTGGCGCATATCCCCACTGGCCTGGTCGACCTGTTTGATGGTTTGCCCGCAATCCAGGCTTTTCTCATTGAGCTGCTGGATGATGCCGAACAGGTTTTCCACCGCTTCATGCAGGTGCACGTTTTCCGAGGAGGCGCTCTCGGCCAGGCGCAGGCTTTCGTCGACGTTCTGCACGCCGCCCTCCATGAAGGCCACGGCATTGCGGGTTTCGCCTTGCAGGCCCTCGACCATGCTGCGGATTTGCCCGGCAGCCTGGGCCGTGCGGCTGGCCAGGGTGCGGACTTCGTCGGCCACCACGGCGAAGCCGCGGCCGTTTTCGCCGGCGCGGGCGGCCTCGATGGCGGCGTTCAGGGCCAGCAGGTTGGTCTGGTTGGTGATGTCGGTGATCAGGCCGGTGAAGGTGCCGATTTCGCTCATGCGCTTGTCCAGTTCCTGCACGCTGGCGGCTGAGCGTTGCACCACGTCGCGGATCGACTGCGTGCCGGCTTGTACGGAGGCGAACTGCTCTTGAGCACGCAGCACCACTTCGTCCATGGCGCGCTTCATTTGCTCGGCGGTCAGGGAGGCCTGCTGGATTTCGCCCAGTTGGCCTTCGACGATGATCATCATGCGGTGGATGGCCTGGGCCACGTCGTTGGAGGTCTGACCGGCCATGCGGCTTTTGCCCAGCATCATCTCGTTGGTCTGGCCCACGGAGTTCGAGGCGGCGATCACCTGGCCCACTACGGCGTCCAGGTTGTCGATGAAGCTGTTGATCCAGCGGCCCATGTCGCCGGTCTCGTCGTTGGCCAATTGGCTGGTGTCCAGGCGTTGGCGCAGGTTGCCCTCGCCTTCGGCGATGGTGCGTATCACATCAGTCATCCCCTCCAGGCGCGCGGCCAGGCGCTTGGGGCCGATGGCGCTGAATAGCCAGGCGGCCAGCAGGATGCTGCCGGCCTGGATCAGGTCGATGAAAGTCTGTGCCAGGCCGCTGTAGTGCTGCACAACGAAGTTGCAGGCGAACAGCCCGGCCATGGTTGCCAGGTACGGTTTCATCAGCCCGTGGGTGAGCGAGCGGCGGCGGTAGACCTCTTCCAGGTCGGCTTCGCACATCATGCCCCAGCGGTCCGGAGAGCCTTGAAGCTGGAAGGTCACGCCCTTGCCAACCACCGGGATGTGGCGATAGTCGCAATAGCCGGGGTAGGTGACGAACAGGTTGCTGCCTGCGCGCATGGTTTCACGGATGCCGGGGTGCAGTTGGTCGGTGGCCGGGTCGGTGAAGCGTAATTCCAGCTCGGTATGACGTTGGATGCGCACGGTGCCAAAGGCAGTGTTCACGCCGTGCTTGAGGTTGTCGCCGCCTGTGAAGGCATCGTCTTCGAAGCGTGACCGCGATAGGGCGGTGCCGGGCGCCACCGCTGGATCAAATTGCGAACGCACCATGAACAGGTAGTTGTCGCCCGACTCGGGGTAAATGTGCCCGGCCTCGCGCTGGATCAGGTCGCCCAGCACGTCGTTCGGCACGCGGCCACACAGGCAGCCCAGGGTTTTGCCGTCGTGCTTGAGCGGCTGATAGAACATCAGCGTGACTTCGTCGTGGAAGCGCGAGGTCGAGGGGCCGACCTGGACGGTCAGCGGGTCGATGTAAGGGCCGTGCAGAAACGGCGCCTGCAGGCCTTCCTTGAGGGCGGTAGGGTTTACCTGGCGAGATACTGATTGGCCTGGGAAGGTGCTCGCTTGCAGCGCGCCGTCAACACCGATCACGAACAATTCGGAAAAGGACGGCGCCTGGCGCAGCTTTTCGTTGAGCAAGGACGCGTCCAGTGCGCCTGACTCGCGGGCCAGCAGTGCGGCGAGTTCGCCCAAGTGCTGCCATTGCTCCTGTGCCCAGTGCTGCAGCAGCTTCACGCGGGTATCGGCAATGGCTTCGAAGGTCTTTTCAAGGGTGGGGCAGGCTGCCTTGTTCCAGTGGCAGGCCCAGCGCATGGACAGTTTGCCGGTCTTGCCGAACCAGGGGAGCCAGCGGCGCTCGGCCGCGGAGAGTTGCATCGAATCACTGCGCAGGGACATGGCCAATCCTTACATCAACTACTTAGGTGGCTAAGTAATAGCAATTTGCCTGCCATGTCGTTTTCTGGCTATTCGAAGGCGTTTGCAGAATATGAGCCGCTTGTTTCGCCCTTGAAGCGTGCAGAGCCGCATTGCGGCCCTGGTTTGGTGCGTGGGGCGGGCGCTATTGACCGACCGTTACCTTGGCGAAGTCCTGACGGCCAAACGGGCTGACCTCGTAACCCTTCACGTCCTTGCGGGCCAGCACGGCAGCGGTAGGGTGCGCCAACGGCACCCACAGTGCCTGTTCCTGGATCTGCTGTTGCGCTTGTAGGTACAGGCGGCTGCGTACGCCCTGATCGCCGGTGGTCTTGCCCGCAGTGATCAGCTTGTCCAAAGCCGGATCACAATAGCGGGCGAAGTTGGTGCCCGACTGTACGGCCGCGCAGGAAAATTGCGGGGTGAGGAAGTTGTCCGGGTCGCCGTTGTCGCCTGCCCAGCCCATGAACAACAGGTCATGCTCGCCAGCTTTGGCACGGCGAATCAGCTCGCCCCATTCGATCACGCGGATGTCGGCCTTGATGCCGATCTTGCCCAGGTCGGCCTGCAGCATCTGGGCGCCCAGGCTGGGGTTGGGGTTGAGCAGGCTGCCCGAAGGCCGGGTCCAGATGGTGGTGCTGAAACCGTTCGCCAGCCCAGCCTTGGCCAGCAGGGCGCGGGCTTTTGCCGGGTCATAGCTGTAGCCGGGCAGGTCCTTGGCATAGCTCCAGGTGTTGGGCGGGTAGGGGCCGTTGGCCGCCACCGCAGTGCCCTCGAACACGGCCGTGAGGTAACTGGCCTTGTCGAACGCCAGGTTGATGGCCTGGCGTACCACGGCGTTGTCCAGTGGCGGGTGCTGGCTGTTGATGGCCACGAATGCGGTCATGAAGGCGGGTGTCTTGATGACTTGCAGGGCGCTGTCGCTGCCGGCTGCGGCAATGTCCATCGGCTTGGGTGACAGGGCTATCTGGCACTCGTTGCGCTTGAGTTTTTGCAGGCGCACGGTGGTGTCCGTGGTAATCGCGAAAATCAGCGGGTCAACAGCTGGCTTGCCTCGGAAGTAGTTGGGGTTGGCTCGGTAACGCACCACCGCGTCTTTCTGGTAACGGCCGAAAATGAACGGGCCGGTGCCCACTGGCTGGCTGTTGAGCTTGTCCTGGGCATTGGCGCGCAGCAACTGGTCGGCGTATTCGGACGAATAGATCGAGGCGAAGCCCATGGTCAGCGTGGCCAGGAACGTCGAGTCCGCATGGTTCAGGGTGAAGCGCACGGTCAGCGGGTCCACGGCGTCGACGTTCTTGATCAGGTCGGGCAGTTGCATCGACTGGGCATGGGGAAAGCCGCTCTGGGCGACCTTGTGCCACGGGTTGCCGTCATCGAGCATGCGCTTGAAGCTGAACACCACGTCCTCGGCGCTCAGGTCGCGGGTAGGGGTGAAGTATTCGGTCTTGTGGAATTTTACCCCGGGGTGCAGCTTGAACTCGTAGGTCAGGCCATCGGGGGACAGCGTCCAGCTGTCGGCCAGGCTGGGCACGACCTTGCCCTGGGCGGTATCGTAGTCCACCAGGGTATTCATCAGCACGTCGGCCGACGCGTTGGTGGTGGTCAGTGAGTTGTACTGCACCACGTCGAAACCTTCGGGGCTGGCTTCGGTGCACACGGTCAGCGGGGCGGCGTAGGCCAGCAATGGGCTGAATAGGGGAGCGAGCAGCAGCGGCAAAGTCGCTAGGCGCATGGTGATTTTCCTTGGCTGATTGATGGCCCATCTGCCAGTGCAGTCTGGAGAAAGTTCCTACCCTAGAGATCTCCGGCGCTGTTGACTATCCAAATTTTCACCAATGTCGCGACGAGCGGTTAACGCCTGATGCGCCCCGTGCCGGCGGCCTTTACGGCCTGGAGGGGGCGGCGAGGGAAAATTGAAAGTGAGTCGGCAGTTGTTGCCAGCGGGTCTTTCTGGTATAAAGCAGCGCTCTTTTCTAGGGGCCCAGAACCTTCGCCTGCGTGCGGAGCTGGTAAGACCCCTGAAGAAACGCGGCGCCTGGCGCCAAGACTGAGAGATAAGCGGCCAACCCATGCCGGGTTGGGCATGTGGTTTTAGAGGGCTGAGGCATGTCGAGAGTATGTCAAGTTACCGGTAAGGGTCCGGTAACCGGGAATAACATTTCCCACGCAAACAACAAAACCCGTCGTCGTTTCCTGCCGAACCTGCAGCATCACCGCTTCTGGGTCGAGTCCGAGAAGCGTTTCGTGCGTCTGCGCGTATCCGCCAAAGGCATGCGTATCATCGACAAGCGTGGCATTGATGTCGTGCTGGCCGAAATCCGCGCTGCTGGCGCCAAGGTCTAAGGGAGCAAAATCATGCGTGAATTGATTCGTTTGATTTCGAGTGCCGGTACTGGTCATTTCTACACTACCGACAAGAACAAGCGTACTACTCCGGACAAAATCGAGATCAAGAAATTTGATCCGGTTGTTCGCAAGCACGTGATCTACAAAGAAGGCAAAATCAAGTAATTGATTTCCTCCTTTAAAAAAAGAACCCGCCTCACGGCGGGTTTTTTTTTGCGTGCGATTCAGGCTTTCTGTTCGAACATCACATAGATCTTGCGGCACGGCTCCAGCACCTCCCAGGTGCCGCGAAAGCCGGCCGGGATGACGAAGCGGTCGCCAGCGCGCAAGGTCTTGGCATTGCCGTCCAGGTCGCGCAACACCGACACGCCCTGCACGATCTCGCAGTATTCGTGCTCGGTATAGTTGACGGTCCACTGGCCGATTTCACCTTCCCACACGCCAGCACCAAATTGCTCGCACGGGCTTGAGTAGTGGTGATAGACCTTCTGCTCGGGATCACCCTTGAGAATCTTTTCGGCCGCGGGGCGGTAGTGGTCGGCGGGCGTGGTGGCCAGCGCAAAGTCGACGATGGTTTCGATGCTCATGGGCGAATCCTCCTCAATTGTCCAATAAAACAAACATGACACGGCTTTTTGTGGTTTCTTGTCAAATATATTGAAAATCTGACCCCGGGTGGTTTAGGGTGGTGGGTGCCGTGAGTCGATTTTTCTGACCGGCCCAATTCGATGGCGTGCGCGATTATCCTGCGCGGACGCTGCAAATCAATAAGAGGAGGGGATACGTATGACCACTTTGACTCGTGCGGACTGGGAACAACGTGCCCGGGAATTGAAGATTGAAGGCCGTGCATTCATCAACGGTGAATACACCGCCGCCGCTTCCGGCGCCACGTTCGAGTGCATCAGCCCGGTCGACGGTCGCCTCCTGGCGCAGGTAGCCAGCTGTGACCTGGCCGACGCCGAGCGCGCCGTGGAAAGCGCCCGTAGCGCCTTCAACAGCGGTGCCTGGTCGCGCCTGGCCCCGGCCAAGCGCAAGGCCGCCATGATCCGTTTCGCCGGGCTGCTCAAGCAGAACGCCGAAGAGCTGGCGCTGCTGGAAACCCTGGACATGGGCAAGCCCATCAGTGACTCGCTGAACATCGACGTGTCCGGCGCTGCCAATGCCCTGTCGTGGAGCGGTGAGGCCATCGACAAGATCTACGACGAAGTCGCGGCTACCCCGCACGACCAACTGGGCCTGGTGACACGCGAAGCGGTAGGCGTTGTGGCGGCCGTGGTGCCGTGGAACTTCCCGCTGATGATGGCGTGCTGGAAACTGGGCCCGGCGCTGTCCACCGGTAACTCGGTGATCCTCAAGCCGTCGGAAAAGTCGCCGCTGACCGCCATTCGCATTGCCGAACTGGCGATTGAAGCCGGTATCCCGAAAGGCGTGTTCAACGTGCTGCCAGGCTACGGCCACACCGTTGGCAAGGCCCTGGCCCTGCACATGGACGTGGACACCCTGGTGTTCACCGGCTCCACCAAGATCGCCAAGCAATTGATGATCTACGCGGGCGAGTCGAACATGAAGCGCGTGTGGCTGGAAGCCGGCGGCAAAAGCCCGAACATCGTCTTTGCCGACGCTCCCGACCTGAAAGCCGCCGCCGAGTCGGCTGCCAGCGCCATCGCCTTCAACCAGGGCGAAGTCTGCACCGCCGGCTCGCGCCTGCTGGTGGAGCGTTCCATCAAGGACCAGTTCCTGCCCATGGTGGTTGAAGCACTGAAGGCGTGGAAGCCGGGTAACCCGCTGGACCCGGCGACTACCGTAGGCGCCCTGGTTGATACCCAACAGATGAACACCGTGCTGTCCTACATCGAGGCCGGTCACACTGATGGCGCCAAGTTGTTGGTGGGCGGCAAGCGCATCCTTGAGGAAACCGGCGGCACCTACGTGGAACCGACCATTTTCGACGGCGTCGACAATGCCATGCGCATTGCCCAGGAAGAGATCTTCGGCCCAGTGCTGTCGGTCATTTCCTTCGACACGGTCGAGGAGGCCATCAACATCGCCAACGACACCCCGTACGGTCTGGCTGCCGCGGTGTGGACTGCCGATATCTCCAAGGGCCACCTGACCGCCAAGGCGCTGCGTGCCGGCAGCGTGTGGGTGAACCAGTACGATGGCGGTGACATGACCGCGCCGTTCGGTGGCTTCAAGCAGTCGGGCAACGGCCGTGACAAGTCGCTGCACGCGTTCGACAAGTACACCGAGCTGAAGTCGACCTGGATCAAGCTGTAGGTCGCCTGAACGGGGATGCAGGGGTGGGAGCGGGTTCTACCCGCGAAAAGGGCAACGCATTATTCCCGATAAATCGAGGCGTCTGATTCACGGGTAGAACCCGCCCCCACCAAGCTATCGCAGCCGGGCCTTCCGCAGGGAAGTCCCGGCTGTTTCGTCTGTGCAGTTATCCACAGGAGCGTGGAACATGCGTTGGGGTACCTATTTCGCCGTGCTGAGCGCCGTGTTGAGCGTAGGCCTGGCGTTGGGCGTGAGCATGCCGCTGGTATCGTTGCGGCTCGAGGGTTGGGGCTATGGCAGTTTCGCCATTGGGGTCATGGCCTCCATGCCTGCGATAGGCGTGCTGGCGGGCGCCGGGCTGGCCAGTCGGCTGGCGGCCAAATTCGGCACGCCTACGTTGATGCGCCTCTGCCTGTGGGGCGGCGCGCTGTCCGTTGGGCTGCTGGCACTGCTGCCCAGCTACGCGGTGTGGCTGGTGCTGCGTCTGTTGATCGGGATGGTGCTGACCATCGTGTTCATTCTGGGCGAAAGCTGGATCAACCAGATTGTGGTTGAGCAGTGGCGTGGTCGCCTGGTGGCGCTGTATGGCAGCAGCTACGCCCTGAGCCAGCTGTGTGGCCCCTTGCTGCTGGGGGCAGTGGGTACCGATCAGGATTACGGCTTTTGGGTGGGTGTGGGGCTGCTGGTAGCCTCGCCCTTGCTGCTGCTGGGGCGTACCGGAGCGCCCAGCGCCGAGGCGTGCGGGGTAACGCTGCGCGACCTGGGCGGCTTCTGTCGGCGATTGCCGGTGATCGCCTGGGCCATTTCGCTGTTCGCCGCATTTGAAGCGATGATTCTCACGCTGTTACCGGTGTATTGCCTGCAGCAGGGCTTCAGTGCGCAGGTTGCCCTGTTCATGGTCAGCACGGTCGTGGTGGGGGATGCCGTGTTGCAGTTGCCCATTGGCGCGCTGGCCGACCGCATGTCGCGGCGCACGCTGTTCTTCGGCTGTGCGCTGGCGTTGATGTTGTCCAGCATGGCCATCCCGGTACTGATCGAGACCCCGGCCATCTGGCCGCTGTGGGTGATTTTCGGCGCCAGCGCCGGTGGCCTGTTCACGCTGTCGCTGATTTTGATCGGTGAACGTTATCGAGACGATGCGCTGGTGCGCGCCAACGCCCATGTGGCGCAACTGTGGGGTGTTGGCTGCCTGATAGGCCCGGTGCTGGCCGGTGCAGGCAGCCAATGGGTCAGCGGCCATGCGCTGCCGCTGCTGATGGCAGCGGGGGCATTGGGCCTGGTGCTGCTGGCGCGCAAGCCCCACGCCCTCGAATTGCCTGCATAACGGGCGCTGACAGGACGCAGCCTTCGGCGATGTCAGGCCGATCGCGGGCCTGCGGTGCGGGCCTTCGCAGCTTTCGGCAGCTCCTGGGGGGCGGCACAGATTTCCTGGCAGCGGCGCAAGTATCCGCTTGTTCAAAGCATCTTTTCCAGCCCGATGGCCTTGCTCATCCAGGCGTTGAAGCGCCGCCACAGGTCACCCGGTTCGGTGGTGAGGGTGTGCAGGTGGTGGTTGTCCTCGGTCACCCACACCACCTTGCCGTCCTTGAGCTCCGCCTGGTAGCTGAGGGCCGGGGACATGCCCTGCAAGGCCAGCTCGCGGGTTCGCTCCGCCAGCTCCGGGCTCTTCACCAGTACCCCGACCTCGGTGTTCCACAGCACCGAGCGTGCATCGAAATTGAACGAGCCGATGAACACCCGCTGACGGTCGAAGATCATGGCCTTGCTGTGCAGGCTGGAGTCGGAGCTTGCGTGGAAGCCCAGCAGCTTGTGCCGTGGCGGCTCGCCCGGCTGGCGCCGCAGCTCATATAGCTTCACGCCGTGCTCCAGCAGCGCCTTGCGGTAGGGCGCATAGCCGCCATGTACCGCGGGCACGTCGGTGGCTTCCAGCGAGTTGGTCAGCAGGCTCACCGCCACGCCTGCATCCGCCCGGCCGGTGAGGTAGAGCAACCCTGGCTCGCGTGGCACGAAGTAGGCGGAAATCAGCATCAGTTCCTGATGCACCGTGTCCAGTTGCGGCGCGAGCTGGGTGGTCAACAGCAGGCGGGGGTCGGGTTCGTCCTGGGCCAGTACTTTGCTGGGGGCGTCCCACAGTACCTGGCTGTCGGCCCAGATCAACTCGTTGCGCCAGGCCTGCATGTGCGGCTTGAACCGGTACGCCATCAATTGTTGGTACAGCGCCGGGCGTCGCTGGCGTTCGTCGGCCAGCGATTCTTCCAGGCGCGCGCGGGTCTTTATCAGGTCCTTGGGCGATGGCTTGAAGTACAGGAACTCGCCAATGGGCCGGCTCAGGGCGCTGTTCCAATACTGATCGAAGCTCTCGCCCAGGTGCGCCGCCGCCGGGCCCACGCTCAGCAGGTCGATGTCGGTGAAGTTGAGGTTTGCCTCGGCATCGAAATACTCGTCACCCAGGTTGCGGCCGCCGACGATGGCCATGCTGTCATCGGCGATCCACAGCTTGTTGTGCATGCGCCGATGCTGGCGTGACAGGTTGAACAGCCGGCCCATGGCTCGCGTTACACCGGTGGCGCGGCCCAGGTGCAGCGGGTTGAACAGGCGAATCTGGATGTTGGGGTGCTCGGCCAGGGTGGCAATGATCTCATCCAGGCCATCGCTGGTGGTGTCGTCCAGCAGAATGCGGATGCGTACGCCGCGGTCTGCGGCCTTGAGCAGTTCATGCACCAGGGCGCGGGTGCTGAGGCCGTCATGGACGATGTAGTACTGCAGGTCCAGGCTTTTCTGTGCATTGCGAATCAGCTCGGCGCGGGCGCGGAAGGCTTCCGGGCCGTTGGGCAGCAGGCGAAAGCCCGACAGGCCACCATGCTCGGCGACCTGGGACTGCACCGAGCGGCCGAATGCCGATTGGTCGGCGGGCAGCGCCTGGCTCGGCTGTCGATGGCCGACCTCCGTGGCGCAACCCGCCAGCAGGGCAATTATCAGCAGTGGCAACAGCCAGGTGGTTCGCAACGTGGTGATCCTTGCGCAGAGCGGGCGTGGCTATGACTCCGGCGGGCCGGTAAAGGTCATTTGGTCTCGTCATCCATTGCTGCAATCAACCGCGTGGCCGCGTCCCCGACCTTGCGCACTGCCGCTTCGATTTCGTCGCTCGCTCGGGCGGCGAAGTTCATCCGCAGGCAGTTCCTGTACTTGCCCGAGGCAGAAAAGATGCTGCCCACGGCAATCTGTACGTTCTGCTCCAGTAAAGCGCGGTTCAGCCGCAGCGTATCGAAACTTTCCGGTAATTCAACCCATAGCATGAAGCCGCCCTGGGGGCGGCTGGCGCGAGTGCCCGGCGGAAAATACCGGCTGACCCAGTCGATCATCAGGTCACGCGAACGCTGGTATTGGCTGCGCATGCGCCGCAGGTGCGGTTCGTAGTGGCCTTCCTTGATGAAGTCGGCGATGGCCAGTTGCGGCTGCGTGGCGGTGCAGCCAGTGCTGATGTACTTCATGTGCAGCACCCGCTCAAGGTAGCGCCCAGGCGCAACCCAGCCAATGCGCAGACCCGGTGCCAGGGTTTTGGAAAACGAGCTGCAGAGCAGTACGCGGCCGTCCTCATCGAACGATTTGATCGTGCGCGGCCTTGGGTAGGTGTAGGCGAGGTCACCGTACACATCGTCTTCGATGATCGCCACGTCGAAGCGTTGTGCCAGGGTCAGCAACGCGCGTTTGCGGCTTTCCGGCATGACGTAGCCCAACGGGTTGTTGCAGTTGGGCGTGAGCTGTATGAGCTTGATCGGCCATTGTTCCAGGGCCAGTTCCAGGGCTTCCAGGCTGATGCCGGTGATGGGGTCGGTGGGGATTTCCAAGGCCTTCATGCCCAGGCCCTTGAGGGTTTGCATGGCGCCGAAGAAGCTGGGCGAGTCGACCGCGACAATGTCCCCTGGCTCGCACACGGCGCGGATGCTGGCCGACAGGGCCTCATGGCAGCCCGTAGTGACGACCAGGTCACTAGCCTGTAGCTGGCAGCCGGAGTCCAGCAGCAAGCGCGCCACCTGTTCGCGCAAGGCCTCGGTGCCAAGCACGGTGTCGTAATACAGGCCGGGCATGTCCTGGCGCCGCGCCAACTGCGCCAGGCTGCGCAGCAGGGGCTTGAGGGTAGGGCTGTCGACGTCCGGCATGCCTCGTCCCAGCTGTACCACGCCCTTGCGCGGCGCGCTGCGGACCAGTTCCACCACCTGGTCCCACTGGGAAATTTCTACCGGCCGCTGGGCCGGGCGGCCCACCGCCGGCAGTGCCGGCAGCAGGCGAGCGCTGGGTACGAAATAGCCGGACTTGGGCCGTGGCGCTGCCAGGCCGTTGTCTTCCAGTACGCGGTACGCCTGCTGAACGGTGCTGAGGCTGACCCCATGCTCGGCACTCAAGGCGCGCACTGATGGCAGGCGATCGCCGGGGCGGTAGAAGCCCTGCTCGATGCGCGAGCCCAGCAGTTCGGCGAGGTTGACGTAAAGGGTCATGGCGTACTTCCGGCGGTGTGAAGGGACCATACAGATAGGCAAAAAATACAGCATTCAGCGTGCAGTTGACAGTATCTGTATGGTGAAATTAGTGATTTTGTGAGTCTGTAATGAAATGTGTATTAAGCCGATCATGACCCTGTGCCCACACCACCACTGAGGACAAGGACATGAACGGCTTGAGCGATGTGCGTCTGCTGCTGCGCGACCAGGAACTCCAGGCATACGATGCCCAGGGCCAGACCCTGCGAGCAGCGCCGCCATGCCTGGGATTCTGGGGGCTGATGCGGCACCGTTTCATCACTCGCCGCGCGCTGCTGGCACTGGACGCCGACCAGTTGCGTGATGTCGGCCTGTCGCCGCGCCAAGCCCGGGAGGAGGGGCTCAAAGCATTCTGGCGGGAATGAGGGACCGGCGGGGGTATCGGCGGGCGGCGCGCGGCAGGCAAAATGACGGTTCGCGTCGACAGGTACCGCCCCATGAGCTGCAACCGCCACAAAGTCCTTTTCCTGCGTGAGCAGATTCCTTCATTCGAATGCGTGCCGGGTTGCCATGATTGCTGCGGCCCGGTCACCACCTCGTCTGAGGAAATGGCTCGGCTGCCACGCAAGACGGCCGCCGAGCAGGAAGCGGCCTTGGCCGAGCTCAACTGTGTGCACCTGGGGCCAAACGGTTGCACGGTGTATGACGAGCGTCCGCTGATCTGCAGGCTGTTCGGCACCACTGAACGTTTGCCGTGCCCCAACGGGCGGCGGCCGGTCGAGTTGATTCACCCACTGGCCGAGAAGGCGGTGCACCAGTTCATCGCCACCACTCGGCAGGTGCTGGTCTGAGTGTTGGGCGCGCTTTGCGCGCCTTCGCAGGGGGGCTTAGGCGCTGCCGCAGGCTGCGAAAAGGTCCAAAGGACCTTCAGCATCAATCGGGAATCGGCAGGTTCAGGCTCTCCTTCACCTCTTCCATCACGATATAGCTCTTGGACTCGCGCACATGCGGCAGTTTAAGCAGGATGTCGCCCAGCAATTTGCGGTACGACGCCATTTCCGAAATGCGCGCTTTCACCAGGTAGTCGAAGTCGCCCGACACCAGGTGGCATTCCAGCACGTGGGGCAGCTTGAGCACCGCGCGGCGGAACTCCTCGAAGGTGTCCCCTGACTTGTAGTCCAGGCTGATCTCCACGAACACCAGCAGGCTGCCCTTGAGGTGCTGCGGGTTGAGCCGGGCGTTGTAGCCCATGATGATCCCTTCGCGCTCCAGGCGGCGCACGCGCTCGGTGCAGGGCGTGGTCGAAAGGCCGACCTTCTCGCCCAGTTCAGTGAACGAAATCCGCCCGTCCGCCTGCAGGATCCGCAGGATGTTGCGGTCAATTTTATCGAGCTCACGTTTGCTCTGATGCTGGGTACGCATAGGCGATGCCCCTCCGTAAAAGCGTTTTTTGCCGAGAATTCTCGCCGAATATAGGCGTTTATATAGTGAATAGCACTGGCTGATGTTTTTTAAACTGCGCGCATCTTCGCAATAAACAAAAAATGTCAGCGGTTATCCGCGTGAGGGATTGAGCATGCGAGTTCTGGTACTTGGTAGCGGTGTGATAGGTACCGCCAGTGCCTATTATCTGGCACGGCAAGGCTTCGAGGTGACGGTGGTCGACCGTCAGAACGCCGTTGCCATGGAAACCAGTTTTGCCAACGCAGGCCAGGTCTCGCCTGGCTATGCCTCGCCGTGGGCCGCCCCGGGCGTGCCGCTCAAGGCTATCAAATGGCTGCTGGAACGCCATGCTCCCCTGGCCATCAAGGCCACCGGTGACATTGACCAGTACCTGTGGATGGCGCAGATGCTGCGCAACTGCACCGCCAGCCGCTATGCCGTGAACAAGGAACGCATGGTGCGCCTGTCCGAGTACAGCCGCGACTGCCTTGACGAGTTGCGTGCCGAAACCGGTATCGCCTATGAAGGTCGCACCCTGGGCACCACCCAACTGTTCCGCACCCAGGCGCAACTCGATAATGCGGCGAAAGACATTGCCGTGCTGGAGCAATCCGGCGTGCCTTACGAACTGCTCGACCGCGAAGGCATTGCCCGCGTCGAACCGGCCCTGGCCGGCGTCACCCATATCCTCGCCGGCGCCCTGCGCCTGCCCAACGACCAGACCGGCGACTGCCAGATGTTCACCACCAGGCTTGCACAGATGGCCGTGGACCTGGGCGTGGAATTCCGTTTCGGCCAGAGCATCGAGCGTCTCGACTTCGCTGGCGACCGGGTCAATGGCGTGTGGATCGACGGCAAGCTGGAAACCGCCGACCGCTACGTGCTGGCATTGGGCAGCTACTCGCCGCAACTGCTCAAGCCGCTGGGCATCAAGGCACCGGTGTACCCGCTCAAGGGCTATTCGCTGACCGTGCCTGTCACCAACCCGGCCATGGCGCCCACCTCGACCATTCTGGATGAGAGCTTCAAGGTCGCCATCACCCGTTTCGACAACCGTATCCGTGTCGGTGGCATGGCGGAAATTGCCGGTTTTGACCTGTCGCTGAACCCGCGTCGGCGCGAAACACTGGAGATGATCGTCAACGATCTCTATCCTCAAGGCGGCGACCTCAACCAGGCCAGCTTCTGGACCGGCCTGCGCCCTACCACGCCAGACGGCACGCCTATCGTGGGTGCCACGCCGTTGCGCAACCTGTTCCTGAACACTGGGCACGGCACGCTCGGCTGGACCATGGCCTGCGGCTCTGGCCGCTTCCTGGCTGACCTGATGGCGCGCAAGAAGCCGCAAATCAGCGCCGAAGGCCTCGATATTTCCCGTTACGGCAAACACCAGGAGACTGCAAGACATGTCAATCCAGCGCCAGCTCACCAATGAGCGCATGAGTCAGATCGTCACCCATAACGGCACCGTCTATCTTGCCGGTCAGGTGGGCGATGACATGACCGCCGGCATTGAACAGCAGACTCGCGAAGTGCTCGCCAACATCGAGCGTCTGCTCGACCTGGCCGGTACCGATAAGACTCGTCTGCTCTCGGTGACCATTTACCTGAAGGACATCGACGCGCATTTCGCCGGCATGAACAGCGTGTGGGACAAATGGCTGCCAAAAGGCGTGGCTCCGGCCCGCGCCACCGTCGAGTCGAAATTGTGCGAGCCGGAAATTCTCGTCGAGCTGTCCGTCGTCGCCGCCTTGCCTTGAGCAATACCCGGGCCCGGCACTTTGCCGGGCTTTTCACGCCCCTAGTCTGCCCAGAAGAAGACAGCCGTCATGCGTCCTGCCCGTGCCCTGATCGACCTCGATGCTCTGCGTCACAACTACCGCCTGGCCCGTGAATTGGCCAATGGCGCCAAGGCCCTTGCCGTGATCAAGGCAGATGCCTATGGCCATGGCGCCGTGCGCTGCGCGCTGGCGCTGGAAGCAGAGGCCGACGGCTTTGCCGTGGCGTGCATCGAGGAGGCACTGGAGTTGCGCGCGGCGGGTATCAAGGCCCCCGTGCTGTTGCTGGAAGGTATTTTCGAGGCGGACGAACTGCAACTGATCGTGGAGCACGACTTCTGGTGCGTGGTGCACTCGCTGTGGCAGCTGGAAGCCATCGAACAGGCGCAGTTGACCAAGCCCATCGTGGTGTGGCTGAAACTGGACTCGGGCATGCATCGCGTGGGCCTGCACCCCAAGGATTACGCCAGCGGCTACCAGCGCCTGCTGGCCAGCGGCAAGGTCGCCCGAATCGTGCTGATGAGCCACTTCGCCCGTGCCGACGAACTGGATTGCCCCAGCAGTGGCGACCAGGTAGCGGTGTTCGAGGCTGCGCGCGCCGGCATGGCGGCCGAAGTGAGCCTGCGCAACTCGCCAGCGGTGCTGGGCTTGCCGCAGGTGCCCAGCGACTGGGTGCGTCCTGGCATCATGCTGTATGGCGCCACGCCGTTTGAAGAACCACAGGCCGAAGCTGCGCGTCTGCAGCCGGTGATGACCCTGGAGTCCAAGGTCATTTGCGTGCGTGAACTGCCCGCTGGCGAGCCTATTGGCTACGGCGCCAAATTCATCACCGACAAACCCATGCGCATTGGCGTGGTTGCCTTGGGCTACGCCGACGGCTATCCGCGCCATGCGGGTACCGGCACGCCGGTGCTGGTGGCGGGCAAGCGCACCCGTCTGTTGGGCCGGGTGTCCATGGACATGCTGTGCATTGACCTCACCGATGTGCCGGAAGCCGACCTGGGCAGCACCGTCGAATTGTGGGGGCGCAACATCCTGGCCAGCGACGTGGCGGCCTGCGCGCAGACCATTCCTTACCAGATATTCTGCAACTTGCGCCGGGTGCCACTCGTCTATTCCGGGGGTTGAGAGGCAGAAGGCCGCATCGCACGCCGCCGGGGTGTAGTACCTCACGGGTCAAAGTGTTGTAAATACTGAACGCTGTTGCCATGATAACGTTCAAAAAACACCCCTTGACCGTGAATACCCCCTGGAGGCTCCCGCATTGGACGTCGGTGAACGACTGCAAGCCATTCGCAAACTCAAAGGTCTGTCCCAGCGTGAACTCGCCAAGCGTGCGGGCGTCACCAACAGCACCATTTCGATGATCGAGAAGAATAGCGTCAGTCCCTCGATCAGCTCCCTGCGCAAAGTGCTGGGGGGCATTCCCATGTCCATGGTGGAATTCTTCTCCGAAGAGCTGCAGCCCGAAAACCCGACCCAGATCGTCTATAAGGCCAACGAGCTGATCGACATCTCCGACGGCGCCGTGACCATGAAGCTGGTCGGCAAGGCCCATCCGAGCCGCGCTATCGCGTTTCTCAACGAAATTTACCCGCCGGGCGCCGATACCGGTGAGGAAATGCTCACCCACGAGGGCGAGGAGACCGGCATCCTGGTCGAAGGCAAACTGGAGCTGGTGGTGGGTGCGGAAACTTTCATTCTGGAAGTAGGCGACAGCTACTACTTCGAAAGCACCAAGCCCCATCGTTTTCGCAACCCCTATGACCAGCCTGCGCGGCTGATCAGCGCCGCCACGCCAGCGAACTTCTGATCGCCCATACACCGCTACACTCAGTTATCAGGGGAGCCGTGACCAACGTGATTCACGGCAATACCCACTAGAATAATAGGGTCGTTCCGGGGCGGCAGGCTTTGTCGCTATACTGGACGCTGCCCGCGAAACCGTGGCCGCGGGCGCGATTAGCCACCATGAGGGTGTACGCGTGAACTTTAAAATCAACAAGATGCTGGCCGCACCAGCAACCGTACTGGCCCTCTGGGCCCTGACTGCCCAGGCAACCACCACTGACGATATTGCCAAGCGCCTGGAACCTGTAGGGCAGGTTTGCGTGCAGGGCAAGCAATGCCCTGGCATGGAGGTGACCGCTGTGGCAGCCGGCGGCGCCGCGAAAACCCCCGACGACGTTATCGCCAAACACTGCAACGCCTGCCATGGCACCGGCCTGCTGGGCTCGCCGAAAATCGGCGACGCCGCCGACTGGGGCAAGCGCGCCAAAGAGCAGGGCGGCGTCGACGGCCTGCTGGCCAAGGCCATCACCGGCATCAACTCCATGCCGCCCAAGGGCACCTGCTCCGACTGCACCGACGACGAGCTGAAGGGCGCCATCAAGAAAATGTCCGGCCTGTAACCGCCCCCATTAACGCCGTAGCCGCTGCCGCCAGGCTGCGGCTACCGGTATGTTTTGTCTGGAAACATATTCCATGGATTGATTCTGTGTAATAAACGGTCAAACCCCAACTGGACGCAAGCGGAGGTGCCGATGACGCAAGTCTGTTCGATCGATCGAGCCGTGGATGAGGTACTGGCGCGTCTGCCAGCCCATATCCACATGGGCTTGCCGTTGGGGCTGGGCAAACCCAATCTGTTCGTAAATGCGCTGTATGCGCGCATGCGCCAGTTGCCCCAGCGGCGGCTGACGATCTACACCGCGCTGAGCCTGGGCAGGCCGAAGCTGGGGGATGGCTTGCAGAAGCGATTCCTGGAGCCGTTCGTGGCGCGGGTGTATGGCGACTACCCCGAGCTTGATTTCCTGAGCGACCTGCACGCTGACAGACTGCCGGCCAATATCCGGGTCGAGCAGTTCTTCATGCAGCCAGGCAACCTGCTGCACAGCCATACGGCGCAGCAATCCTACGTCAGCAGCAACTACAGCCACGCGGCCCGCGATATCAATGCCCAGGGCCTGAACCTGGTGGCCCAGCTGGTTGCCCAGGACCCGTATCAGCCAGCCAAGCTGAGCCTTAGCTGCAACCCCGATATCACCCTGGACCTGCTGCCCATGATTGCGCGGCGCCGCGAGGCCGGCGAGACCATCCTGATGCTGGGCCAGGTGCACGCCGAGTTGCCGTTCATGGCGGGCGATGCCGAGGTGGACCGCAGCCTGTTCGACCTGATGATCGACGAGTCCGACACCACCACGCTGTTTTCCACACCAAACATGCCCGTGGGGTTGCAGGACCATTTCATCGGCCTGCATGCCAGCGCCCTGGTGCGCGATGGGGGCACCTTGCAGATTGGTATCGGCTCCATGGGCGATGCCTTGACCGCCGCGCTGTTGGCGCGGCAGGCTGATAACACGGGCTACCGCGCGCTGCTGGAAGACATTGACCTGGCGCCCTGGCGGCCATTGATCGAGCGCGAAGGGGGGCTGGAAGCCTTTGCCGAAGGCCTTTATGGCTGCAGCGAGATGTTCGTCAACGGCCTGATGGTGCTGGCAGATGCCGGCATCGTACGGCGCAAGGTCTACCCCGACCTGGCCACCCAGGCGCTGGCCAATGCTGGCCGGCTGGACGGCGGCGAGCCTGACGGGGTGAGCGTGCATGGCGGGTTTTTCCTGGGCCCGCGCAGTTTCTATCAGCGGCTGCGGGAATTGCCGCCGCACAGCCTGAAAAACTTCAACATGACGGCCATCAGCTACATCAACGAGCTGTATGGCCAGGAACAGCTCAAGCGCTTGCAGCGTCGCGATGCACGCTTCATCAACACGGTGTTCACCGTGACCCTGCTGGGGGCGGCCGTGTCCGACCAGTTGGAGGATGGGCGGGTGTTGAGCGGAGTGGGTGGGCAGTACAACTTCGTGGTGCAGGGCCATGCGCTGCACGACGCACGCTCGATTCTGGTGTTGCGCAGTTGGCGCGAGGCAGGTGGTGAGGTCAGTTCCAATATTCTTTGGGAGTACGGTCACTGCACCATTCCTCGCCACCTGCGCGACATTGTGGTCACCGAGTACGGCATCGCCGACCTGCGCGGGCGTACTGATGCCCAGGTCATCGAGGCGATGCTGACCATCACCGATTCGCGCTTCCAGACGGCCTTGATCGAGCAGGCGCAGATAGCCGGCAAGCTGCCCAACGACTTCCGGCTGCACCCGCGCTTCACTCATAACAGCCCCGAACGGTTGCAGGCGCTGGCGAACAAGCACGCGTCACTGTTCCCCGAATACCCGCTTGGCTGTGATTTCACCGCTGAAGAGCGTGACTTGTTACGTGCGTTGAACTGGCTCAAGAGCAAGTTCAAGCTCACCGAGTTACTGGACCTGGGCAAGGCGGCACTGGACGCGCCCGCTGCCTCGGCGTTTCCCGTGCACCTGATGCGCATGCAATTGGCGCAGCCGGACGGCTTGCGCGAGGATCTGTTGCAACGGCTGCTGTTGGCGGGGTTGCAGGCCACTGCGCAGCCGGAGCCCTTGAGCTACCTGCGGGGGTAGCCAGCAAGATCTTTGTGGGAGCTGGCTTGCCAGCGAGCTTTGAGGGCCCTGAACAGCTCGCTGGCAAGCCAGCCCCCACAAGTCTTGAGGGGTTACTCGATGAAGGTAACCACGCCGTCTTTCAGCGACTTCACGCGCGCCAGGGATTCCACGTGGTAACCCTGGGCGTCCAGTTCGGCGCGGCCGCCCTGAAACGACTTCTCGATCACGATGCCCAGGCCGGCAACGCTGGCGCCAGCCTGCTTGATGATGGAAATCAGCGCCTGGGAGGCTTTGCCATTGGCCAGGAAGTCGTCGATCACCAGCACGCGGTCGCTGCTGTTGAGGTGGCGCGGGGAGATGGCCACGGTGCTTTCGGTCTGCTTGGTGAACGAGTAGACGGTGGCCGACAACAGGTTCTCGGTCAGGGTCAGCGACTGGTGCTTGCGCGCGAAAATCACCGGCACGCCCAGCTTCAGGCCGGTCATCACCGCCGGGGCAATGCCCGAGGCTTCGATGGTGACGATCTTGGTCACGCCGGAATCCGCGAACAGGCGGGCGAACTCGTCGCCGATCTGCTGCATCAACACCGGGTCGATCTGGTGGTTCAGGAAGGCGTCGACCTTCAGTACCTGATCGGAAAGCACGATGCCTTCGTCGCGAATCTTCTTGTGCAGTGCTTCCACGGCAGTTCCTCAATATACGTATTGGCCCCGGCTACGGGGCCGAGGCGTTGTTGAATTATCGTTTGAGCATGGCGCGAATATCGGCCAATGCACTGTTGCCTCTTACGGCTTTGACTTCCGTGGGGGTGTCATCATTGCCTTCCCAGGCCAGGTCATCCGGCGGCAGCTCATCGAGAAAGCGGCTGGGCGCGCAATCGATGATTTCGCCGTATTGCTTGCGCTTGGCCGCGAAGGTGAACGCCAGGGTCTGGCGGGCGCGGGTAATGCCCACGTAGGCCAGGCGGCGCTCTTCCTCGATGGTGTCGGCCTCGATACTGGAGCGGTGCGGAAGGATTTCCTCTTCCATGCCCATGATGAACACGTAGGGGAATTCCAGGCCCTTGGAGGCATGCAGGGTCATCATCTGCACGCCCTCGGCACCGTCTTCTTCTTCCTGCTGACGTTCAAGCATATCGCGAAGCACCAGTTTACCGATGGCTTCCTCGATGGTCATGCCGCCTTCTTCGTCTTTTTCCAGGGTATTTTTCAACGCCTCCACCAGGAACCACACGTTGCTCATGCGGTAATCGGCGGCTTTGTCGCTGGAACTGTTAGTGCGAATCCAGGTTTCGTAGTCGATGTCCATGATCATGCTGCGCAGCGCCGCGATCGGGTCTTCGCCGGCACAGTTCTCGCGCACTTTGTCCATGTAGCGCTTGAAGCGTGACAGGCGGTCGGTGAAGCGCGCATCCAGGTGCTCGGTCAGGCCCAGCTCGTCGGTTGCCTGATACATCGACACCTTGCGTTCGGTGGCGTAGTTGCCCAGCTTCTCCAGCGTGGTGGAGCCGATTTCCCGGCGCGGCACGTTGATCACCCGCAGGAAGGCGTTGTCGTCGTCCGGGTTCACGATCAGGCGGAAGTAGGCCATCAGGTCCTTCACTTCCTGGCGGCCGAAAAAGCTGTTGCCGCCGCTCAGGCGGTAGGGCACCTGGTGGTGCTGCAACTTCAGTTCGATCAGCTTGGCCTGGTAGTTACCACGGTACAGGATGGCGAAATCGCTGTAGGGGCGGTCGGTACGCAGGTGCAAGGTGAGGATCTCCATGGCCACGCGTTCGGCCTCGGCATCCTCGTTCTTGCACCGCAGCACGCGAATCTCGTCACCGTGGCCCATCTCGCTCCACAGTTGTTTTTCGAACGCGTGGGGGTTGTTGGAGATCAGCACGTTGGCGCAGCGCAGGATACGGCTGGTGGAGCGGTAGTTCTGCTCCAGCATCACCACCTTCAAGGAGGGGTAGTCATCCTTGAGCAGCATCAGGTTTTCCGGGCGCGCGCCGCGCCAGGCGTAGATCGACTGATCGTCGTCGCCTACCACGGTGAACTGGCAGCGGGTGCCGATCAATAGTTTCACCAGCAGGTACTGGCTGGCGTTGGTGTCCTGGTATTCGTCCACCAGCAGGTAACGCACCTTGTTCTGCCATTTTTCCAGAATGTCGGCGTGTTCCTGGAACAGCTTGACCGGCAGCAGGATCAGGTCGTCGAAGTCCACGGCGTTGAACGCCTTCAGCGTGCGCTGGTAGTGGGTGTAGACGATGGCGGCGGTCTGCTCCTTGGGGTTGCGGGCGTTTTCCAGGGCCTCAGGCGGCAGGATCAGGTCGTTCTTCCAGGCGCCGATCATGTTCTTGATCTCGTCCACGCCGTCTTCGCCCGAGTATTCCTTCTGCATGATGTCGGTCATCAGCGCCTTGACGTCTGTTTCGTCAAAGATCGAGAAACCAGGCTTGTAGCCCAGGCGCACATGCTCCTTGCGGATGATGTTCAGGCCCAGGTTGTGGAACGTCGACACGGTCAGGCCGCGGCCTTCACCGCCGCGCAGCAGGGTGCCCACGCGCTCCTTCATCTCGCGCGCGGCCTTGTTGGTAAAGGTCATGGCGACGATGTACTGGGCGCGGATGCCGCAGTTCTGTACCAGGTGCGCGATCTTGCGGGTGATCACGCTGGTCTTGCCGGAACCGGCACCGGCGAGCACCAGAAGTGGGCCGCCGACGTAGTTCACGGCTTCTTGCTGCCGGGGGTTGAGTCGGGACATGCGAAAATAGGGTCGCTAGCGGAAATGGCCGGGCATTTTAACAGGGTCGCAGGATTATGCCGCGACCATCCGACACTGTGACGTGCCCCTCTATCTAAATTTGCCGGTTTTGATACTTTGCAGCAGGATACGTAACAAAATTACCGCAGATAGTCGAAAATAGCGGTTAGGGATGATCCCGAATAATATGCGGGCACCCTTTGACCGTCGATGCTGTGCCTTTCCAGCCGTCACTGCCTGTGGATTTTCCTGAGGAGCCCGCTTGTCTACGCCCGTCGAACCTGTGCGCCTGCTGCTTCTGGCCCAAGACCCAGCGTGGGCGGCATCGCTGCGCGAGTGCCTGGCACCCCTGGGGGCGGCCGCGGTGCTGGTAGTGGCGCAGTCTTTCGAGGCTGTTGACGACCTTTTTCAGGATGATCGAGCCGCTGTGGTCCTGGCCACGCCCCAACTGCAGCCAGCGCCCGGGCGCTGTGGCCTGCCGGTAGTGCTTCTGTTGGACCACGAGCCGGAAACGGCCCCCATGGGGGCCAGCGACTGGCTGGTGAAAGACGGCCTCAGCGCGGATGCCCTGCGCCGCTGCCTGCGCCATGTGCGCGAGCGCGGGGTGCTGGAAAATACCCTTCAGCGCCTGGCCGAGCAGGATCCCTTGACTGGCATTGCCAACCGCCAGGGGTTCCAGACCCTGCTCAATGCCCGCCTGGCCGAGTTCGAGGGCCGCGGCCTGGCACTAGGGCATATTGACCTGGACAACTTTCGCCACGCCAACGATGCCCTTGGCCACCAGGCCGGTGACCGGCTCATTCTGCAAGTGGTGTCGCGGCTGCGCGGCCAGCTGGAAGCCGGCGATCAGCTGGCGCGGCTGGGCAGCGACGAGTTTGCCCTGCTGATCGATACCCGACGCGACGCCGAAAGGGCCGAGCGCCTGGCCGAGAACATTGTCGAGGCCATGGCCGAGCCCTACTGGGTGGACGGCGAGAGCCTGCTGATCGGCTGCAGCCTGGGTATTGCCCATTCACGCGCCCAGGCCGGGGCAGACCCGCTGATGTGGCATGCGCATATTGCCATGCAGCAGGCCAAGAGCACTCAGGGCTGCACTTTCCATATCTTCAACGAACGCATCAACCGCAACGCGCGCAGCCTCGCCGACCTGGAGAGCGAATTGCGCCGCGCCCTGCGCCGCGATGAGCTGGAGCTGCACTACCAGCCGCGCATGGACCTGCAAAGCGGCGCAATCGTTGGCCTGGAGGCCCTGGTGCGCTGGCGCCATGCCGAACGGGGGCTGCTGCCGCCCAGTGAGTTCGTGCCGCTGGCCGAGCAGAGCGGCTTGATCGTGCCGTTGGGCTACTGGGTCATTTCCCGGGCGCTGCGTGACATGCAGGCATTGCGCGAGAGCGGCCTGCCCGAGCTGCACATGGCGGTGAACCTGTCGTTCCGTCAGTTCCAGGACAGCCAGTTGCTCGCCACCCTGAGCCGGCTGATTGCCGAGCGCGGCATTGATGCCCGCTGGCTGGAGTTCGAACTGACCGAGACCGCAGTGATGCGCCGCAATGACCTGGTCAAGCACACCATGGATGCCTTGGGGCGCCTGGGCGTGCGCTTTTCCCTGGATGACTTCGGCACTGGCTTCTCATCCTTCGTGCACCTCAACAGCCTGCCCATTGCCCTGCTCAAGGTGGACAAGAGCTTTGTCGGCGGCATGGAAACGCGCGAAGAGAACCGCAAGCTGGTGCACGCCATGATCAACCTGGCGCACAACCTGAGCCTGGAAGTGGTGGCCGAGGGTGTCGAAACGCCCGAGCAGCTGGCCATGTTGCGTGGCTTTGGCTGCGACCAGGTGCAGGGCTACCTGATCAGCAAGCCTCTGCCGCTTGCCGAGCTTCAGGAGTACCTGATGTTCGGCCTGTCGCAGCGCGCGGTGCAGGGCTGAGCGCGGCGGCGGCCTTGAGCCGCCGTACGCGCCAGTCGAACGCCAGGGTCAGGCTGATGGCCGCGCACGCCAGCCCCAGCGCCAGGCCCCACCACACGCCCTGAGGCCCCCAGCCCAGGGGAAAGGCCAGAACCCACGCCGCCGGTGCACCAATCAGCCAGTAGCAGCCCAGGCCCACCAGGAACGTGGTCTTGGCGTCTTTCAGGCCGCGAATGGCGCCCATGGCGATGGTTTGCATGCCGTCGAACAGCTCGAACCAGGCCGCCACGCTCAACAGCATCACCGCCAGCTGGATAACGCCGGTGAAGCCGGGATTGTTGCGGTCCAGGAACAGCTCTACCAGCGCCTGCGGGGCCAGCCAGAACAGCAATGCGAAGCCCAGCATGGCAAAGGTGCCGAAACCGATGCCCACGCGGCCTGCCAGGTGCACCGCCTGCAGGTTGCCGGCCCCGTAGTGCTGGCCGACACGCATGGTCACCGCGTAAGACAACCCGGCGGGCACCATGAACGCCACCGAGACGATCTGCAGGGCTATCTGGTGCGCGGCCAGTTGCGTGCTGCCCATGGTGCCCATGCACAGCGCCGCGAAGGCAAACAACCCGACCTCCACCGAATAGGTGCCGCCAATCGGCAGGCCCAGCCGCCACAGTTCGCGCAACGCCGGCAGCCATGGCCGCGCCAGGCCCTGGCGCAGGGGGTAGGCCAGGTAGGCGCGGTTGAGGCGGATGTACAACGCCAATGCCAGGGCCATGCCCGTGGCGACGATGGCGGTGACCAGGCCGATGCCGGTCAGGCCCAGTTTGGGCAGGCCGAACAGGCCTTCGATCAGCGCGTAGTTGAGGGCAAAGTTGGCCACCGTGGCAACGATGCTGATCATCATCACCGGCCCGGCCTTGCCCAGGGCGCTGGTGAAGCCGCGCAGGGCCATGAAGCTGAGGTAGCCGGGCAGGGCGAAGGGCAGCAGCAACAGGAACTGGCGGGCGCTCTCGACGTTTTCGGGCGTCTGGCCAAGCATCAGCAGCACCGGGGCCAGGTTCCACAGTACCAGGGCGGCCACCAGCGCCATGCCCCAGGCCAGCCACAGGCCGGCCTGGGTCAGGCGGGTTACGCCCAAGGTGTCGCCGGCGCCTTGGCGAATCGAGGCCAGGGTACCCACCGCGGCAATCACGCCGATGCAGAAAATAGACACGAATGTGTAGCTGGCCGCGCCCAGCCCGCCGCCGGCCAGTGCCTGGGGGCTGATGCGCGCCATCATCAGGGTGTCTGTGAGCACCATCAGCATGTGCGCCAGTTGTGAGGCAATCAACGGGCCTGCCAGGCGGAGCAGGGCACCGAGTTCGATACGGATGGCAGAAGGCATGGGCAGGCTCGTTTCACCGGTAGCAGGAGAGCGTCGATTCTGTGCGGTTGCTCACGTCTGCACAAAAGGATAAAAACGATGGCTCGCATGAGTTTTAATCATGCGCATAGTATGGCCATGCAAAGCCAATAGCCCGAGTAGGAAATTTCCCAATGTCCCGTCGTCTGCCGCCCTTGTATGCGTTGCGTGCCTTTGAGGCGGCGGCGCGTCACAGTTCGTTCACCCGCGCGGCGGATGAGTTATCGATTACTCAAAGCGCGGTCAGCCGGCATATCCGCACGCTGGAAGACCATTTTGCCTGCCGGCTGTTTCAGCGCAATGGCCGCAACCTGCAGCTCAGTGAATCGGCGCGCCTGCTGTTGCCCGGCGTTCGCGAAGGCTTTGCCGCGCTGGAGCGGGCGTGCGCCACGTTGCAGAGCGAAGACGATGTGCTACGCATGAAGGCGCCATCCACGCTGACCATGCGCTGGCTGCTGGCGCGCCTGAGCCGGTTTCGCCACTTGCAGGCGGGCAACGAAGTGCAGCTAACCAGCGCCTGGATGGACGTGGACCATGTGGACTTCAACCACGAGCCCTTCGATTGCGCCGTGCTGCTTGGCGATGGCAGCTTTCCGCCAGATTGGGAGGCCACCTTCCTGTTTCCCGAATTGCTGATCCCGGTCGGCTCCCCCGCGCTGATCAATGACGCGCCCTGGACCGCCGAGCAGTTGGCCAGTGTTGAACTGCTGCACCCCACGCCCGACCGCCGTGACTGGCGCGACTGGCTGGAGCGCATGGGCCTGGCGGGGCAGATCTCGCTCAAGGGCGGCCAGGCCTTCGATACGCTGGAACTGGGCATGATCGCCGCGGCCCGCGGCTACGGCGTGTCCATTGGCGATCTGCTGATGGTGGCCGAAGACGTTGCTCAAGGCCGGCTGAGCCTACCGTGGCCGACGGCAGTGGCCAGCGGGCTGAACTACTATCTGGTATGGCCGCGCACCCGCCCGGGCGGTGAACGTTTGAAGCGCTTGAGCGGCTTCCTTCAGGCAGAGGTGGAGGCGATGGAGCTGCCGGTCGTCGAAATGTTGGGATTAGTGGCTAAAAGAGATTAAAATGCCACTAGTTTAACGTTTGCGTATCACCCCTCTCGGCACTCAAGTATTGGCTTTCGCAGCCGAATCTACTGGTGCAGGACCTCCCCAGAAAGGTCCGTTAAAACCGAATCGAACATCACGCCGCCTGGCCCCGAGCTTTTCGGGCGTGCCCTGCGGTCAGGAGCCATCATGTCTCAACCCCGTGCCCGAATTGCCTCGCAGCTCGGTATCGCCCTTGCGGCCATTCTTGCGGTCGTCATTACTGGCAGTACTGTCTTTGCCCTGCGTTCGCTGGACAGCGCCAACCTGGCCACCCGTGAACAACACCTGGCCAGCGAGGCACGCCTGCTCGCCGATCAACTGAGTACTTTCCACGGCACCTTGCGCGACAGCACCCAGCGCTTGAGCGGGCTGTTTGAAAAGCGCTTCAGCAGTGGCGTGAGCCTCAACAGTGAAGAATCGATCACGGTGGGTGGTGTGGTCACACCTGCACTGCTGCTTAACGGCAAGCCGTTGAACAACGATTTCCGCGAAGTGGACGACTTCCGCCAGATGACTGCTGGCGTTGCCACGGTATTCGTGCGCAAAGGCGACGACTTCGTGCGTGTCAGCACATCGCTGACCAAGCAGGACGGCAGCCGCGCCATCGGTACGCTGCTGGATCACCAGCACCCGGCCTATTCGCACCTGCTGGCAGGGCAGAATTACGTGGGCCGAGCGTTGCTGTTCGACCGTTACTACATGACCCAGTACACGCCGGTCAGCGACAGCAGCGGCAGAGTCATCGCCGTGCTGTTCGTGGGCTTCGACTACACCGATGCGCAGAACGCCCAGTTCGATAACCTGCGTCGCTTCCGCATTGGCCACACCGGCTCCCTGGCCCTGCTGGACGAAAACAGCAAATGGCTGGTGGCCCCGGCGGGCGTCAAGGCCCTGGACAAGGCCACCGACGTGCTGGATGACTTCATCAAGCACCCAGGCACAGGGGAATTCTGGAGTGATACCGACGAAGACTTCTACAGCGTTGCCGTGCGCTTCGACGGCGGCCCGTGGAGCGTTCTGGCAACCATGCCCAAGGCCGAGATTCGCGCCGTAACCTGGAGCGTGGGCCTGCGCCTGGCCATTGGCAGCCTGTTGGCGATGCTGCTGGCGGTAGGCGTGTCGATGTGGCTGCTTCGCTCCAAGCTCAAGCCGCTGGGCGACCTGGTGCGTCAGGCCGAAGCCTTGGGCGCCGGCGATCTGGATGCGCGCCTGAACGTGTCCAGCCATGACGAAATCGGCCAGTTGGCCCGCAGTTTCAACCACATGGGCGAAGCGCTGGCCACCATGGTGACCCACATCCGCAACGCCGCCCACGAAGTCAGTGGCCGCGCCCAGGCGCTGTCGGGCATGTCCAACGGTGCCTACGAAGGCATGGAACAGCAGTCTGGCGAAATTACCAGCATGGCCGGCGCGGTCGAAGAGTTCAGCGCCACGTCGCTGAACATCGCCGACAACATGGGCAGCACCCAGCGCATGGCCCAGGAAAACGCCGAGCAGACGCGCATTGGTCGCAGCTCCATGGACGAAGCGTCTTCCTCGCTGGAGCAGATCTCCGGTGCGTTGAACAGCACCGCCACGGTGATCAACAACCTGGGCCAGCGCTCGCAGGAAATTGGCGGTATTGTTGGCGTGATCACCTCCATCGCCGACCAGACCAACTTGCTGGCGCTAAACGCGGCCATCGAGGCTGCCCGTGCGGGCGAGCAGGGCCGTGGCTTTGCGGTGGTGGCCGATGAGGTGCGCAGCCTGGCGTCGCGCACCCGTCAGGCCACCGACGAGATCTCGGTGATGATCAGCAGTATCCAGCACGAGACCAACAACGCCATCAGCACCATGGAGCAAGGCAAGGAGCTGATGGAGGAGGGCCTGTCGCGCAATGCCAAGGTGGCGGCCGCGTTGTCGCACATCGATGAGCAGAGTCGTTCCGCCGGCCAGCAGTTCTCGGCCATTACCACGGCCACCCAGGAACAGAGCAGCACCGCGACATTGCTGAGCAGTAACCTGCAAAGCATCGCGCTGGCCAACAGCGAGCAGCGCGAAGTGGTCTCCAACCTGGCCATCACCGCCCGCGAATTGGAAGCGCTGGCGGCTGACCTGCGCCAGGAAGTGAACCGCTTCCGCGTCGGCCGCTGAGGTTACGCCAGGCTTGGCAGCCCCAACTGCGCGGCGCAGTCGTGCAGCGAGCGCTGTTGAGTCTGGGCGTACAGCTCAAGCTCATCGAGCACTTCGCGGCCCAATGCCTGGTGAAAAGAATCCTGGGTCGAGCCGCCCGCGTAATGGCTCTGGGCGTCGTCGCCCAGGTTGGATTGAAAGATCCCGGCGGCGCTCACCGGCAGGAAATCCTCGTATACCAAAGGTTGGAAGTGTAAGTGCCCGGCGTCGATCAGCCCTTGCAGGGTGGCGGGGAGCTCACTGGCGGCAACGCCCTTTTCAGTGACGAAATAGCGAAAATAAGCCAGGCCCTGCTCACGCATCTGCGCCAGGTCATCGGGAAACTCCGCGAAATGCTCGCCCAATTGGCGCAGGTACTCGCCTGCGTTGCTTTCGCTGGGAAAGCTGGCCAGTGCATCGCGGGCAGTGTTCAGCAGGCGGTCGTAAAGCTCGCGGCCCTTGGGCGTAAGGGCGGCGCCGCGCTGCTCTACCTCGCCAAAACGGGCTGTGTGGCTGCCGCTGGCGGCATGCTGATCAGTGAAAGCGACTTCTTCCTGCAGTGCCTTGAAGCTGGTCTGGCGCAGCAGTATCGGATGCTTGCGCGTGGGTGGCCCTTCAATCACAGCCTTGGGCGTGATGCCCCTGCCCGGCATGGCGGCCTGTACGGCATCGATGTCCAGAGTGCGTGGCGTCAGGTGGTTGATGTGCGGGCCCTTGAAGGCCACCACATCGGCTACCAGGCGATGCTGGTCGTGCAGCCGCTGATACTGCGCGCTGCTGACCGTGGCGTCGTGGTGCCAGCGGAAGGTTTCCAGTGCCTGGGTGACGAAATCCTGCGCATCAGTTTCGTTCAGGCCGCCGTCGCGCTCGCATTGCTCGATCAGGTGCAGGGCGCGGGGCGTGAAGATCTGCCGCTGGGCCAGCAGTTCCTCGGCCAGTTCGCGCAGGGCGGCGTTGTCGATCAGTTCCAGGCGTAGCAGCGAGGTGAATACGCGAAAGGGGCTGACTTGCAGAGACTGCTCGTGCACCGCGCGAAAGGCCGTGGAGTGTACCGGTACGCCCGCCGGCGTCAGGTCGTAGTAGCCTACCGGCTGCATGCCCATGACCGCGAACAGGCGGGCGAGAGTCCCCAACTCGGCAGCCGTGCCCACGCGAATCGCGCCATGGCGCTCCATGTCCAGGCGCTGGGCTTCGCCGGTCCATTGCAGGGCGCGAGCAATATCGGGTTGCTGCGCCATGACGCTCTGGTTGACCTCGCCGACGAGCTCCAGTAGTGCGCCGTACAGCGGCACTTCCTGCTTGTACATGTCGGACATGGCACGGGAAAACCGGGCGCGGATCTCGTCGGGGCTGACGAAGCTGGGCATGGCGAAACTCCGAAAGAGGGGGCTGTGCGTATGAAAGCGGGGAATGACCTGATGCTGCAAGCGAAAAAAAGTAGTTGGGTCATTCCTTGAATTCTTGCTGCTACCACGTGATCCCGGCCCCTGCTGAAGGTCCTTAGGACCTTCGGCGGTGTCATGCCGATCGCGGGCCCGCTGCGCGTGCCTCCGCAGCCTGGCGGCAGCCCCGGGGGGCTGCGTCAGCGCGTGAGCGCCAATTGCCCGGATACCCAATCCACCAACGCCCGCACCTTTGGTACCTCGGCCGAGTGTTCCTGGTAGGCCAGGAAGTGCGCGCCGTTGCTGGGCATCGCATGGTCCCATGGCACCACCAGCTTGCCTTCGGCCAGTTCGCGTGCCACCAGGTAGCGTGGTACCAGTGCCACGCCGCAGCCAGACAGCGCCGCGCTGATGCACATGTAGAACGTGTCGAAACGTGGCCCGTGGTAGCTGTTGGCCGAGTGCAGGCCTTGTTCAAGGAACCACTCATGCCAGGTTTCCGGGCGCGAGGTACTTTGCAGCAACACCTGCTGGGCCAACGCCTCGGCGCTGCTCAGCACCCGGCCGCCCAGCAGGTCCGGGGCACACACCGGGATCACCTCCTCGCGGAACAATTCCATGCAGGTTGCCCCGGGCCACGTGCCCTGGCCGAAGAAGAACACCACGTCGGCCTTGGCCTGCAACAGGTTGAAGGGTTCCAGTTCGTTGCGAATGTCCAGGTGAATATTCGGATGGCGCTTGCCGAAGCCCTTCAGGTGCGGAATCAACCAGCCCACGCCGAAACTCGGTTGCGTAGCCACCGTCAGTACCTCGGTTTCCTGCCCGTAGGACAGGATGTAGCGGCTGGACATGTCCACCTGCACCAGGATCTTGTTCACCTCGGTCAGGTACAGGCTGCCAGCCGGGGTCAGTTGCAGCCGCCGGCGGATGCGCAGGAACAAATGGTGACGCAGCATTTCCTCCAATTGCGCTACCTGTTTGCTGACCGCGCTTTGGGTCAGGTGCAACTCTTCGGCAGCGCGGGTAAAACTCAGGTGGCGCGCGGCGGCTTCGAAGCACTGCAGGGCGGCCATGGAAGGCACCAGGCGTTTGGACATGTCGGTCTCGGGTGGTAAGAAGAAAACATCATGCCGCAGTGGAATGATGTGCTGAATAAAGGTCGTTTGTTGCGCGTCACTATTCGGATTAATACTGATCCCATCGCTGGATTTCAACAACTCATCGCCTGCAGGAGAAGACAATGGTTGATGGACTGCTTCAGAGCCTAGGTGTCGCCACCACTGCCTACACCCACGGCAACCATCCCGTTCACACCCCCATCGATGGCAGCCAGATCGCCTCGGTCACCCTGGAAAGCAAGGCCCAGGTGCTGGGCAAGATCGAGGTTGCGCAAAAAGCCTTCCTGGCCTGGCGCGATGTGCCGGCGCCACGTCGTGGTGAGCTGGTTCGCTTGTTTGGCGAGGTACTGCGCCAGCACAAGGCGCAATTGGGTGAACTGGTGTCCATCGAGGCCGGCAAAATCACCCAGGAAGGCCTGGGTGAGGTGCAGGAAATGATCGACATCTGCGACTTCGCCGTCGGCCTTTCTCGCCAGCTGTACGGCCTGACCATCGCCTCCGAGCGCCCAGGCCACCACATGCGCGAAACCTGGCAGCCGCTGGGTGTGGTCGGCGTGATCAGTGCGTTCAACTTCCCGGTGGCGGTATGGTCGTGGAACACCGCCCTGGCGCTGGTGTGCGGCGACTCGGTGGTGTGGAAGCCGTCGGAAAAGACCCCGCTGACAGCCTTGGCCTGCCAGGCCCTGTTCGAAAAGGCCTTGAAGCAGTTCGGCGAGGCACCCCAAGGCCTGTGCCAGCTGGTGATAGGTGATCGCGACGCTGGCGAGGCGTTGGTGGACGATTCGCGCGTGGCCCTGGTCAGCGCCACCGGCAGCACCCGCATGGGCCGTGAAGTGGGCCCGCGTGTGGCAGCCCGTTTCGGCCGCACCATTCTGGAATTGGGTGGCAACAACGCCATGATCGTGGCGCCCAGTGCCGACCTGGACCTGGCCGTGCGCGGCATCCTGTTTTCGGCGGTCGGTACCGCTGGCCAGCGCTGCACTACCTTGCGCCGAGTGATTGTGCACTCGTCTATCAAGGACGAAGTGGTAGCACGTGTGAAAGCGGCCTACGGCAAAGTGCGCATCGGTGACCCGCGCAAGGACAACCTGGTCGGCCCGCTTATCGACAAGGCCTCGTTTGACGCCATGCAAGGCGCGCTGGCCAAGGCCCGGGACGAAGGCGGCCAGGTGTTTGGTGGCGAGCGTCAGTTGGCTGAGCAATATCCGCAGGCTTACTACGTGAGCCCGGCTATTGCTCAAATGCCTGGCCAGAGTGAAGTGGTGCGCCATGAAACCTTCGCGCCGATCCTCTATGTGCTCACCTACGATGAGTTCGAAGATGCGCTGCGCTTGAACAACGAAGTGCCCCAAGGCCTGTCGTCGTGCATTTTCACCACCGACCTGCGTGAAGCCGAACGCTTCCAGAGCGCATCGGGCAGCGACTGCGGTATTGCCAACGTCAACATCGGTACCAGTGGTGCGGAAATCGGCGGTGCCTTTGGCGGCGAGAAAGAAACCGGCGGTGGTCGCGAATCGGGTTCCGACGCCTGGAAAGCCTACATGCGCCGCCAGACCAATACCGTGAACTACTCGCGCGAGCTGCCGCTGGCCCAGGGCATCGTGTTCGATTGAGGTGGCGTAGCAACTGCCGCCAGGCCGCGTCAGCCGGCACATCGGTGTCGGCTTCTGATGCGGCCTGCGGCAGTGGCTACAGGGTGGTTTATTGGGCGTTTTTTCCTTTGATTTGGCCGGGTTCGAGTCATGACTCAATTGCGTCAGGAATGTCTTTGGGAACACCTAACACCTTCGCCCGCGGCCACTGGCGGCCTTGGCGGTGCGGTCAAGGCCGACGTGTGCGTGATCGGTGGCGGCATCACCGGCCTCAATGCGGCCATTGCGTTGCTGGAGAGAGGCCAACGCGTGGTACTGCTGGAAGCCCATCAGGTCGGGCACGGCGGCTCGGGCCGCAACGTCGGCCTGGTCAACGCAGGTACCTGGATTCGCCCCGATGACGTTGAAGCCACCCTGGGCCGCGAGCAAGGCGCACGCCTGAACAAGGTGTTGGGCGAAGCGCCCGCGGCCGTGTTCGCTACCATTGAGCGCCTGGGTATCGACTGCCAGGCGCGCAACACCGGCACCTTGCACATGGCCCACAACGCCACGGGTGTCGCCGACCTTGAAAGCCGCCATGAACAATGGCGCCGGCGTGGTGCCGATGTCGAATTGCTGACGGGTGCCCGCTGCGAGGAATATTGCGGTACCACGAAAATTTCCGCCGCGCTGCTGGATCGCCGCGCTGGCACCATCAACCCTATGGCCTATACGCAAGGGTTAGCTGCGGCGGTGAAACGCCTGGGCGGCGAGCTTTACCAGCAGTCGCCCGTGGAGCAACTGCAACGCCAGGGCGATGGCTGGTTGATCAAGACCGCCCAGGGTGAGGTCAGCGCCGCCAAGGTGGTGATTTCCACCGGTGCCTACACCGAAGGCGACTGGACTGACCTCAAGCGTCGCTATTTCCGTGGCTATTACTACCAGGTGGCATCCAGGCCTTTGACCGGCCCTGCGGCGGACGCGGTATTGCGCCATGGGCAAGGGTCATGGGACACGCGTACCGTGCTGAGCAGCATTCGCCGTGACGCCGATGGCCGCCTGCTGCTGGGCAGCATGGGCCGCGTCGACAACAAGCCGGCCTGGTTTGTACGACGCTGGGCCGACCGTATCCAGGGCCATTATTTCCCGGCATTGGGTAGAGTCGACTGGGAAATGCACTGGACCGGCATCATCGACTTTACCCCTGACCATTTGATGCGCCTGTTCGAGCCGGCGCCAGGGGTTGTGTCGGTGACGGGCTACAACGGTCGCGGCAATACCACGGGTACCGTGGTGGGCAAGGCATTGGCGGATTACCTGCTCAGTGACGACCCGGAGGGGTTGCCGCTGCCGTTCTCGCTGGACAAGCCTGTAACACGGCCGGCGCTGCGTACCGGCTTCTACGAAACCGGCTTTTCCCTGTACCACGCCGGGCAGTGCCTGCGGGTGGTGCTCTGAGCCTTGCCCCCTGATCGCTGACTTGTTGCCGCTGCCGTCAGGCTGCGGCTACACGCGTAGCGACAAGCAGCTACGGTTTGATGTGCAACCAGTTGAGGAAGCCGCCCTTGCGAATTTCCGCTGGTTTTTGCATCAGCAAGGACTGGCTCTTGTGCTGGCGATAGTGCTGCAGTTTGGTGAATGCAGCCAGTACCTCGCTGCGCTCCGCCATGCAGGCCTTCAGTTCCTGCTTGTCGATGCGGTACAGCATGCAGGTGGTCAGCGCGCGAAACTGGGCCAGTGAGTTGCCTTCGGACACCAGATTGTCCTCGCCCAGAATTTCGCCGGGCCCCAGGCGGCCGGCCTCGATCATTTTTTCGCCGTCCTTGATGCTCGCCGAGACAACCCCCGTGCCAATCACCAGCAAGTCTTCGGACGCGGCGCCATAGGCCAGGATCAATTGGTCTTCCGGGTACTCCACCGGGGTCATGTGTTCGGCCAGGCGGTCCTTTTCGTCGCTGTTCAGTGAGCGGAATACACGCACATCTTCCAGTACCGCGCGCTGGCGCGTCCATGGGCGCGCCGAGTCCTCGGCTGCCCAGCTGACGCCCGAGGCTTGCAGGTGCCGGTGCGCCAAGTCGAACAGCAGGTTCTGCGCATCGGTTTTCTGGTCCATGGAACGGATGAAGCCGGTGGCCTCGTATTCCATGTACTCCAGGGTCGAGGCCTTCACCGCCACCTTGGGCTTGGGCGAAATCAGCAACGCCGTGGTGCCTTGCAGGGCCTTTTCCAATGCGTCGAGTACCTTGCGCGGGCGCACGTCCGAGGGCACCGCGATACTGATGGAAACGCCGTGGATATTGCTGGGGCGGCTAAAATTCAGAATCTTGGCCTTGGCCGCCACCGAGTTTGGGATCACCGCCATGGCGCCATTGCTGGTCATCAGGTGGGTGGCGCGCCAGTCGATGTCGACCACCTTGCCTTCGGTGCCGTCAATGGAGATCCAGTCATCAAGCTGGTAGGGCTTGGTGGTGTTCAGCACGATGCCGGAGAACACGTCACTGAGGGTACTCTGCAAGGCCAGGCCGACAATGATCGCCATGGCGCCCGAAGTGGCCAGCAAGCCCTTGACCGGCAACTGCATCACGTACGCCGCGGCGGCGACAATGGCGATGAGGAAGATCACCGCGCCCATCACGTCCTGCAGCAGCCGCCCGGTGTGGCCGCGCTGGAACAGCACCGCGCCGAGGATCACCGTGAGCAGGCGTGCGGCGAACAGCCACCAGACGATTTCCAGCAAGGTGGCGACCATGTTCAGGGTGGCATCGTCGGGCCACGGCGCCGGTGTCAGTGGGCTCATGCCCGTGGAGTTGAGCACCCAGCTGAACAGCACGAACGCCGTGGCGCGGGTCGCCAGCCGAGCGATGCGGTGCTGTGCCGCGATCGAATGCCACACGGCAAGATCGACCAACAGCAGCACGCTGCCGATGGCCAACGGATGATTGCTGATGAGTGCGAACATGGTGGCCCCAAGTTAGATCGGCTGGTCTAGTGTCCTGGCTCCGAAATAAGCTGTTCACTTTTGACGGCGTCTGCCGTTACCAGGCGGCGTTGCGACTCCTCGCCATAGCCCTGCTATGACTCGTCGCCGCGCCTAGCCTGGCAACAACAGCCACTCGTCAAAAGAGAACGTATTTCGAAGACAGGACACAGTGTGTTCGAGTATCGCCTGCACCGCCACCGCGGTTATTGAATGAATGGGCTGGTTCTTGCGCAGGGATATGGATACGATGCTAATCATTAGCTTGCTATGTAGATCTGCATAGAATGCCGACATTCCCTCGCGCGCTGAGCGATTTCTTCCAGGCGGTCTTCAACCCGTCGGCCCCGGCGCTGCAATTTGCCATCAAGAACATGCTGGGCGGTGGCCTGGCGCTGTACCTGGCGTTCATCCTCGACATGCAGCAGCCGCAGTGGGCACTCACCACGGTATTCATCGTCAACCAGCCATTGAGCGGCATGGTGCTGTCCAAGGGGGCGTATCGGTTGCTGGGCACTTTTGTCGGTGCGGTGGTTTCCCTGGGCATGATCGCGGTGTTCAGCCAGGCGTCGCTGCTGTTTGTGCTGTGTATGGCCTTATGGTTGGGCTTCTGCACGGCGGGTGCGTCGCTGTACCGCAATAATGCTTCCTACGGCTTCGTGCTGGCCGGCTACACCACCGCGATTATCGCCTTGCCGTCCACCGCAGCGCCGCTGAACGTGTTCGACCAGGCCCAGGCGCGGTTCTTCGAAATCACCCTTGGTATCGTTTGCGCTTCACTGGTCAGCACCGTGCTGTGGCCGCGACGTGTCGAACAGCAACTCGCTGTGCAGGCCCGTGGCGCCTGGCAGGCGGGGATGGCTGCGGCGGCTTCGGAGTTGCTGGGCGTAGACCAGCGCAAGGGCCTGCTGGATGCCTTGGGGCGCATTGTCTCGGTAGATGCACAGCGTGACCACGCCGCGTTCGAAGGCTCGCAGGGGCGCCTGCGTGAGCAAGCGCTGCGGGTAATGAGCCGTGATTTGCTCAGCCTGCTGCGGGTGGCGCGTGGCGTTGCGCGGCTGCGCCTGATGCTCGACCAGGCGGGGGGTGAATATGTCGATCCGCTGATCCAGAGTGTCGCCAAGGCGCTGGCCGACGGCGGCGAAACCGCCCTTGACCAGCAGGCCGTGGTGCTTGACGAAAGCCTGCTGGTGACCGGCCTGGATCCTCAGGCGCACGCCTGCCTCATGCGCCTGACGGTGGTGGTAAGGCTGGCCACCGTTGCTGTGCAGACACTCAAGGCCTTGGAGCAGGGCAAGCCCGTGACCAACGCGCCCGGCCCGTTGGCCTGGCACCGCGATATGGAGCAGGGGGCCATGTCCGGCCTGCGCAGCGCCTTGGCATTCCTGGCCGTGGCGGGCCTTTGGGTGTTTACCGCCTGGCCGGCAGGGTTGGGCGCCGTCTCCATCTGCGGCGTGGTACTGAGCCTGTTCGCGGGCCGCGAGGCACCGGCTGGCGCGGCTTTGAACTTCCTCAAGGGCATTGCTGTGTCGGTACCGGTGGCGGCGCTGGTTGCCTACGGCCTGCTGCCGGGCTGGGAAGGCTTCCCCATGCTCTGCCTGGGCCTGGGGGTGCCGTTGTTCATGGCCTCGCTGTGCCTGAGCCAGCCGAGCATCGCGCCCATCGCCTCGTCGTTCTGCATCTTCTTCGTCAACAACGTCGCCCCTGCCAACGTCATGTCCTATGACCTTGAACAGTTCATCAACAAGGCCTTGGCGACGATGTTCGGGGTCGGTATATCCGTCGTGGTGTTCCGCCTGGTATCCCTGGGGCCCGGCGTGCGCCACTATCGGCGCCTGGTGGAAGCCTCGCTGGCCGACCTTTCGCAGCTTACCCGGCGCCCGCTCAGCCACGCCGAAGGCTGGTTCGGCGGACGCATGGCAGACCGCTTGATGCGCCTGGCGCGCTACCGCACCCAGCACCCTGACGAACCCAACCTGCAGTGGCACAACGGCCTTTATGGCCTGGACCTGGGCGGCGAACTGTTGCATTTGCGTGGTTGCCTCATCGACGCCAGCGGCGTTATGGCCAGTGAACGTGACCGCTACCTTCGCGATGTGGCACGGCTGCTCAAGCAAGGGCCGCCGGCACCGGAGCAAAGTGCGCTGTTGGACGAACCGAGTGAGCGGTTGCTGGCGGTACTGGATGCTGATGATTCGTTGACCGCGCGCAGGCAGGAGCTTGCGCGGGCAGCGGTGATGCAGTTGCGATTCGTCTGGCGCGGCTGGTGTACTCGGGCGCAATGAACCGAGCTCAGTGACTGGGCTCTTGCTCGGTGTCGCCCCGTTTTGGTAAATGGCAAAGCGCCTTGCTCCAATAGCTTGACTAAATGGGGGCGCGATACGCTGAGCAGGTCGGCGGCTTCCTGGGTAATTGGCTAAACGAAACGAGACCATTTGTTACGGACTCGTTGGCCGATACTGCAGCGCCTCCGCGATATGCCCGCGCCCGATCTGCTCCACCTCTTCCAGATCCGCCAACGTGCGCGCCACTTTCAGCAGCCGATGCGCCGCCCGTAATGACAGGGTCAACCGCTCACAGGCGGTTTCCAGCCATTGCTCGTCGTCTGTGGATAACGTGCAGTGCAGCTTCAATCCCGGCAAGTCGAGGAAGGCATTGGCGCAGCCTTGACGCTTGAGTTGTCGCTCCCGCGCGCTGGCCACGCGAGCGGCCGCGTGGGCCGTGTCGTCGCCGGGTTGCGGGGTGGGGTTCAGTGCGGTGGTTTCCCGGGCGACGGTCAGGTGCAGGTCGATGCGGTCCAGCAGCGGGCCGGACAGTTTGTTGCGGTAGCGGGCGATCTGGTCAGTGCTGCAACTGCAACGGCTGCTGGGGTCGCCGAGATATCCACAGGGGCAGGGGTTCATGGCGGCAACCAGTTGAAAGCGCGCCGGGAAGCGGACCTTATCGCGGGCCCGGGCGATAACGATTTCGCCCGATTCCAGCGGTTCGCGCAGCACTTCAAGCACCTTGCGATCAAACTCGGGCAACTCGTCCAGAAACAGCACGCCGTGATGCGCCAAGGTGATCTCCCCGGGCTGCGGGCGGCTGCCTCCGCCCACCAGCGCCGCGCCGGAAGCCGAGTGGTGAGGGTGTCTGAATGGCCGCTGGGGCCAATGCTTGAGTGGCGTGAGGCTGGCGACGGATTGAATGGCCGCCACTTCCAGCGCCTCGCGCTCATCCAGTGGTGGCAGCAGGCCGGGCAGGCGGCTGGCGAGCAGCGTCTTGCCGGTACCGGGCGGCCCGTTGAACAACAGGTTGTGGGCGCCTGCCGCAGCAACCAGCAACGCACGCTTGGCACCTTGCTGGCCCTGCACTTCGCTGAGGTCGGGGTAGGGCCGGTCCAGCAGTACCAGCCCATTGGAACTGAAAGGGCTGATGCGTTGCTGCTCATTGAAGTGATACACCAACTCCAGCAGATTGCGTGCTGCGATCACCACAAGCCCCGTTGCCAGGCTGGCTTCCTCGGCGTTCTCGCAAGGCACCACCAGCGCTCGCCCGGCTTCGCGCGCCGCCAGCGCGGCGGGTAGCACGCCTTGCACCGGGCGAATTTCACCCGATAGCGCCAACTCGCCCAGGCACTCCACATCCCGCAAAGCCTCGCACGGAAATTGCCCGCTGGCCGCGAGAATGCCAAGGGCGATGGCCAGGTCATAGCGACCGCCATCCTTGGGCAGGTCGGCAGGCGCCAGGTTCTGCGTAATGCGCCGCGCCGGGAAATTCAGCTGCGAATTGACGATGGCACTGCGCACCCGGTCCTTGCTCTCCTTCACCGAGGCTTCCGGCAGGCCGACCAGGGTCAGCGACGGCAAGCCATTGGCCAGATGAGTCTCCACCGTGACGGCCGGCGCGCCGACCCCGACCTGAGCGCGGCTGTGGACGATGGCTAGGGACATGGTTGCTCCGTGCGTTGAAGGGGGGGCCGCGTCCTGCGGTTTTTGAAGGGTAGTGGGCGGGGGCGGGAATGCCATGGGGACATTGGGTCAGGGTGTTTCCCGGTCCCACTGTCAGGACGACGGCACTACGCTCAATGCGGTTTGTCGATTAGCGCGGCAAATCGCTCATGAACGCCTCTAGCCGCGAACGCAACCACCTTTCCCCCGGATCTGTATCCATCACGCTCAACCACACCATCGACAGGTCCAGTGTGGGGGTGTCGAACGGCAGTGGCTCGGTGTACAGGTTGCCGTAGGTGACCATGGCATTGGCGGTGTAGTCCGGGGCGCCGGCGAGCAGGTCGGTGCCGGCCAGCAGGGCGGGCAGGGCGCTGTATTGGGGGACCGAGAGGACGACGTTGCGCTTGCGGCCGATTTCTTCCAGCCATTCGTCCACCACGCCGCTGGTGTTGGCCATGTGCGAGACGATCACGTGGGGGCGCTCGCAGTATTCATCCAGGGTGAGCGGGTGGTCGGACTTGTCGGCGCGCAGGATGCGCGGCTGGATGCGTCGCAGCAGCTTGCGCTTGGCGTTGGCCGGCAGGCCGCGGGTCTGGCTGATGCCCACGGTGATTTCACCGGAGGCCAGCAGGTCCGGCACGCGCCAGTAGTCTACGTGTTGAACCACAAACACCACTTTCGGTGCTTCCAGGCGCAGGGCGCGCAGCAAGGGCGGCAGCAGGCCGAACTCGACGTCATCGGACAGGCCGATGCGGAACGTTGAGGTGCTGCTGGCCGGGTTGAAGTCGTGGCTCAGGCTGATGGCGATGGACAGGGCGTCCAGGGCCGGCGACAGGTGCCGCGCCAGCTCTTCGGCGCGGGCGGTGGGCTCCATGCGGTGGCCGACGCGCACGAACAATGGGTCGTTGAACATGCTGCGCAGGCGGTTGAGCGCCGAGCTGATGGTGGGTTGGCCAAGGAACAGCTTTTCCGCGACGCGGGTGACGTTGCGTTCCAGCATCAAGGTTTCGAACACCACCATCAGGTTGATGTCGGCCTTGCGCAATTCATTGCGATTCATTGGCGCTTGCCCCCGGTCCATTTTGCATTATGGCTGGAGTGTAGAGGGCCAGCTTTGTATGGCGCAATGCTACAAACTGCTGGTGGTAATGCCTGTGGGAGCGGGCTTTGCCCGCGAAAGCCGCACCGCGCAGTGTCTGGCCCCCCGCGGCGTATGTTTCGCGGGCAGAGCCCGCTCCCACGAGAAGTCAGATGCGTGCGCGATTACTCTGCTGGCGGAGCCAGGCGCGCTTCGAGCTCGGCCATCTTGGCTTCCAGTGCTTCCAGCCGCGCGCGGGTGCGGGCCAGCACCACCATCTGGGTGTCGAATTCGTCGCGGCTCACCAAGTCCAGCTTGCTGAAACCGCTTTGCAGCAGCACCTTGAACTGGCTTTCCAGTTCGGCGCGAGGCTGCCCAGTGTCGCCGCTGAACAGGCGCGAGGCGTGGTCGCCAAGGGCGTCGAGAAAGGCTTTGGGCGCAAGCATGGGCAAATTCCTGAATCTGATGGCCTGGAGTGTAACACGCAGCCGTCTATAGTCAGTGGCGTGGCGGGCGCACGCTTTTTGCGCATCGTCGCGATTCGCTGCGCACCAGGATGGGGCGCAACCATTGATCAGGCGTGAGTCAAACCTGGGCAATAGTGGCAAACAGGCCGAATTTGTTGAGTTGCACGGACATGGCAAGCTTTCTGCTTAGACACAATTGACCCATGCACTGATGCAGTCGATGTGACGAATGCAGTGCGCAGGCGGAGCGGGACGTGTTTCGTCAGGAGCGGTACTGGTGGTCGGTCAGGGGATGCAGGACCGACGACGCGTTACAAAGCCAGACACTGCGCTTAGACTTGAGCTGGGTTTGTTTTCCTGGGGCAAGTCCACTAATTCGGGAGAGAGTTTCATGAAGCTAGTCACTGCCATCATCAAGCCGTTCAAACTGGACGACGTACGCGAGTCGCTGTCCGAAATCGGCGTGCAGGGCATTACCGTTACCGAGGTGAAAGGCTTCGGGCGCCAGAAGGGTCATACCGAGCTGTATCGCGGCGCGGAATACGTGGTCGACTTTCTGCCCAAGGTGAAGATCGATGTCGCCATTGACGACAAGGATCTGGACCGTGTGATCGAGGCGATCACCAAGGCGGCCAACACCGGCAAGATCGGCGACGGCAAGATTTTCGTGGTCAATCTGGAACAGGCGATTCGCATCCGTACCGGCGAAACCGATACCGACGCGATCTAAGCCGACCAAACCCCAACGCCCCAGGAGAAAACAATATGACTCTGCGTCAATTCGCAGGGCTAGGAGCCCTGTTGTCCCTCGTAATACCCGGCATGGCCCTGGCGGCTGATCCGGTCCCTGCTCCGGCACTGGTCCTCAACTCAGGCGACACGTCCTGGATGCTGACGTCCACGGCGCTGGTGCTGTTCATGACCATCCCGGGCCTTGCCCTGTTCTACGGTGGCATGGTTCGTTCCAAAAACATTCTTTCCGTGATGATGCAGTGCTTCGCCATTACCGGCCTGGTCAGCATTCTGTGGACCATTTATGGCTACAGCATGGCCTTCGATACCACTGGTATGGAAGCTGGCGTCGTCAACTACAACTCGTTTGTCGGCAGTTTTGCCAAGGCCTTCCTGGCCGGTATCACGCCAGCCAGCATCACTGGCCCTTCGGCGCTGATCCCTGAGGCAGTGTTCGTGGCCTTCCAGATGACCTTTGCCATCATCACCCCAGCGCTGATCGTCGGTGCGTTCGCTGAACGCATGAAGTTCTCGGCCATGCTGGTGTTCATGGGCATCTGGTTCACCCTGGTCTATGCACCGATCGCGCACATGGTCTGGTCGGGGCCTGGCTCGTTGCTGGGCGACTGGGGCGTGCTGGACTTCGCCGGTGGTACCGTGGTGCACATCAACGCCGGTGTTGCCGGCCTGGTTGCCTGCCTGGTGCTGGGCAAGCGCAAGGGCTTCCCTACCACTCCGATGGCCCCGCACAACTTGGGTTACACCCTGATGGGCGCCGCCATGCTGTGGGTAGGCTGGTTCGGCTTCAACGCCGGTTCCGCCACTGCTGCCAACGGCACCGCCGGCATGGCCATGCTGGTTACCCAGATCGCCACCGCCGCCGCCGCACTGGGCTGGATGTTCGCCGAGTGGATCACCCACGGCAAACCTAGCGCACTGGGCATCGCCTCGGGCGTGGTTGCGGGCCTGGTAGCCATTACTCCGGCAGCTGGTACCGTCGGCCCGATGGGCTCGCTGGTCATCGGCCTGGCCGCAGGCGTAGTGTGTTTCTTCTGCGCCACTACCCTGAAACGCAAACTGGGCTACGACGACTCCCTGGACGCCTTCGGCGTGCACGGTATCGGCGGTATCCTCGGCGCGATCCTCACCGGTGTGTTCGCAGCGCCTTCGCTGGGCGGCTTCGGCACCGTGACCGACATTGCCGCACAAGTGTGGATTCAGTGCAAAGGCGTCGCCTTCACCATCGTCTACACCGCCGTGGTGACCTTCGTCATCCTCAAGGTGCTGGATGTGGTCATGGGCCTGCGGGTCAATGAAGAAGAAGAGTCGGTCGGCCTCGACCTGGCGCAACACAACGAGCGCGGCTACAACCTGTAACCGCCGCTTGCGAAAAAATGCCCGGCTCGCCGGGCATTTTTTCGCCTGCAATTTGTCATTTGCTGGAGACGCAAACGGTTTCTGCTAGCCAAGTTCCAGCATCCTTGTCCAGTAGGCGTTTGGCTTACAGATAATGATGAATTTAGCCCCTTTGCTTTTTCCCAGAGCGCGCTAGAATGCGCCCCGAACGTGTGGAGAATGGTATGTGGCAGCAACGGTTGATCACCTTGAAGCCAAGGCCGCGCGGCTTTCATCTGGTGACGGATGAACTGCTGGCCGACTGGCCCGAGTTGCGTGCATGTCGAATCGGCTTGCTGCACCTGATGCTGCAACATACGTCGGCGTCGTTGACCATTAACGAAAACGCCGACCCGGCGGTTCGTCGTGATTTCGAGCGTTTCTTCAACCGCCTGGTACCCCAGGGTGACAGCGGTTTCGAACATGACGACGAAGGCGCTGATGACCTGCCGGCACACTTCAAGGCCAGTTTGCTAGGCTGTCAGCTTACGTTGCCAGTGAGGGACGGGCGGTTGGCGCTGGGTACCTGGCAAGGTGTGTATTTGGGCGAACACCGCGATCACGGCGGTGCTCGCAGGGTGATCGCCACGTTGCAGGGCGAGACCCCATGAGCGTCGATAAAACGACGACCATGAATTTTTCCTGGCAGCCATCGACAGACGGTCAGGCTGCGCTATAAATAATCTGCTTTTCGCAAGTCATGAGGTAGAACATGAGCGACGATGATCTGGAAAACGACGAACTCGAAGTAGGTGACGAGGACGATACCGAGGAAGGCCTGGAGGCGGCAGCCGAAGACGTTGCTGACGACAGCGGCGACGATACCCCCGCGCCCTCGGCCAAAGGCAAGTCCAAGGCTGCTGTGTCGGTAGACGAACTGCCGAGCATTGAAGCCAAGAACAAGGAGCGTGATGCCCTTGCCCGTGCCATGGATGAATTCCTGGCGCGTGGTGGCAAGGTGCAGGAAGTCGAGGCCAATGTGGTCGCCGACCCGCCCAAGAAGCCGGACAACAAATATGGCAGCCGCCCTATCTGAGCCCCTGCTTGCCTGAAAAAGCCCGCCGTCGCTGCGGGCTTTTTCATGCCTGGGATTTTGTACCCGCTGCCGTCAGGGTTACCAGCGGGCAATGACGTGAGGGATTTCCAGCAGGCTGCGTACTTCGGCATCCGGCGCGTGGTCGGCTTCCCAGGGTTTACCCTGCGGGTTGTACCAGATGGCCTTGAAGCCCACCTGTTGCGCGCCAAGGATGTCATCGCCGGGGTGGTCGCCCACATGCACGGCGGCACTCGCCGCCACGTTGCCAGCGCGTTTCAGGGCTTCCATGAAAGGCGCGGGGTCGGGTTTGCCTATGCCCAGGTCTTCGGCGCACAGGGCAAAGGCGAAATGATCGGCCAGGCCCAGGCGACGCACGTCGGCATTGCCGTTGGTGACTACGCCCAGGGTGTAGCCCTGGCTCAGCTGTTCCAGCACGGGTTGCACTTCGGGAAAGATCTCGATCTGGTGGCGGGCATGCAGGAACACCTCGAAGCTCTTGTCGGCCAGGGGGTGGGCTTCAGGCTGTGTATAGCCAGCCTCACACAGTGCATGCCACAGCACCAGGCGGCGCAATGCACTGATACGGTGCTTCAAGCCAGGCTCAGCGTCGACCAGCCGTTTGCGAATGGCGAAAAGCTGCTCGACTTCCACTGCGCCCAGCTTTGGTGCGTGGGCGGCCAGCCAATCGCGCAACACGGCTTCGGCGCTGATGATCACCGGCGCGGTATCCCACAGCGTGTCGTCCAGGTCGAAGGTGATCAGCTTGATGCTCATGTGTCACTGTCCTTGCTGCGTTTGGCCCGGGGGTGGGCGCTGTCGTAGACGGTGGCCAGGTGCTGGAAGTCCAGGTGGGTGTAGATCTGCGTGGTGGCGATATCGGCATGGCCGAGCATCTCTTGCACGGCGCGCAGGTCCTGGGAAGACTCCAGCAAATGGCTGGCGAAAGAGTGCCGCAGCATGTGCGGGTGCAGGTTCTGGCCCAGCTCGCGCTCGCCAGCGGCCTTGACCCGCAGTTGAATGGCCCGTGGGCCTAGGCGGCGGCCCTGCTGGCTGACGAATACGGCGTCGTCGGCCGGGTTGCTCAAGCCTCGCAATGACAGCCACTGCTGCAATGCCTCGCGGGCCTTGCGGCCAACCGGCAGCACGCGGGTCTTGCTGCCCTTGCCATGCACTTGCACCAGCCCGTCGGCCAAGTCCAATTGCTCAAGGTTCAGGCTGGTCAGCTCCGATAGGCGCAGGCCGGAGGAGTAGAACAGCTCCAGCATGGCCTGGTCGCGGTGGGCGAGAAAGTCGTCTTCCACGGCGCCTTCCAGCAGTTGCAGGGCGCGGTCGGTGTCCAAAGTGCGCGGCAGGCGGCGCTCGCCCTTGGGCGGGGAAAGGCCGTTGGCCGGGTCGTGGCTGCAAATACCTTCGCGATTCAGGTAACGATACAGGCCGCGCACTGCCGACAGTAGGCGAGCCAGGCTGCGCGACGCTTGCCCTTGCTGGTGCTGGCGAGCAATCAGGCGGCGCAGTTGCTGGATGTCCAGGGCATTCCAGCTGGCCAGTTGTTCCTTTTCGCAGAAGGCCAGCACCTTGTCCAGGTCGCGGCGGTAGGCCAGCAAGGTGTGGTCCGACACTTGTCGCTCACTGCGCAGGTGCGCGCAGTAGGCGTCCAGGTGCGTTTGCACGGTCAGCGTACCGAGCGCAGGCTGCTGGTGTGACGTGGCAGCACGCGGCCCAGCACTTCGGCGATGTAGCTGAGGAACAGCGTGCCCACCGAGCTCTTGTAGTGCTGCGGGTCACGGCTGCCGATGGCCAGCACGCCATGCAGGCCCTGGTGGGTGAGGGCAACCACGGCCGTGGAGCCGACTTGCTTGCGCTGGTCTTCACCGAACAGGAAATCCAGTTCATGGTCGCGCAGGCTGCCGCTGACGGTTTTGCCGCCCGACAACAGCGCACCGATGGCGTGGTGCGCCTCGCTGCTGCTGACCCAGCGGCCCACTGGCGTGGCGACTTCGCTGAACAGGATAAGGCTGACGAAGGGCACCTGAAACTCCTGGCGCAGGCTGTCTTCGACGGCAATGACCACTTCTTCCAGACTGCCGGCATCAAGGATGTCGAGCATCAGCCGGCGAGTCTTTTCAAACAGCCGGTCGTTGTCGCGGGCCACGTCCATCAGTTGCGACAGGCGGTGGCGCATCTCGATGTTGCGCTCGCGCAGCACTTTCATCTGCCGTTCCACCAGCGACACGGTGTCGCCGCGCTGGTGGGGCAGGCGCAGGCTGACCAGCAAATCGTCGTTGTCGACGAAGAAATCCGGGTGGCTGCGCAGGTACGCCGCGACCGCATCGGCCCCAAGGACCGGTGCCGCGCTGTCCTCAACGGTATCAAGGGGCTGTGGGGCTGGTGCCTGGGGCTTGTCGGTCATGGTCGTTGCTCGCTCATAGACGCACTTGTCCTTCGTAAACCCGCACCGCCGGGCCTGTCATCAGCACGGGCTGGCCTGGGCCGGCCCACTCAATGGACAGGCGGCCGCCTGGCAGGTCGATCAACAGCGGCGAATCCATCCAGCCCTGGCTGATGGCAGCGACGGCTGCCGCGCAGGCGCCGGTACCGCAGGCCTGGGTTTCCCCGGCACCACGTTCCCATACGCGCAATTGTGCGCGCTGGCGGTCGACCACGTGCAGAAAGCCGACGTTTACCCGTGCCGGGAAGCGCGGGTGGTGTTCGATCTTGGGACCCAACTGATGAACCGGCGCGGCATTGATGTCATCGACCTTGAGCACCGCATGGGGGTTGCCCATGGATACTGCCGCCAGGTTCACCACCTGGCCGTCGACCTCGATGTCATAGTTCTTCGCCTGGGCCGGGGCCACGAACGGGATATCGGCGGGCACAAGGCGCGGCGGCCCCATGTCGACGCTGATCTGGCCGTCGTTGCGGATGTCCAGTTCGATGACGCCGCTCTTGGTCTCGACGCGGATGCGCTTCTTCGCCGTCAGCCGCTTGTCCAGCACGAAGCGGGCGAAGCAGCGCGCGCCGTTGCCGCATTGCTCCACTTCCGAACCGTCGGAGTTGAAGATGCGGTAGCGGAAATCCACGTCAGGGTTGCTGGGAGCTTCGACCAGCAGCAGTTGGTCGAAACCGATGCCGGTATGGCGGTCGCCCCATTGTTTGGCATGTTTGGGCAGGATGTGCGCGTGTTGGCTGACCAGGTCCAGGACCATGAAGTCATTGCCCAACCCATGCATTTTGGTAAAGCGCAGCAGCATGGGGTTACTCCGGCAACAGGCTTTCGCCCGCGAACAGTTCGGCGACCGTTTCACGGCGGCGCACTTCGAAGGCCTGGTCACCATCGACCAGCACTTCGGCGGCTCGCCCGCGGGTGTTGTAGTTCGAACTCATGACAAAACCATAGGCCCCGGCGGAGCGCACAGCCAGCAAATCACCTTCCTCAAGGGCCAGTTGGCGCGCCTTGGCGAGGAAATCACCGGTTTCGCAGATCGGCCCTACGATATCGTAGCTGCGGCCTTCGCCTTGGCGAGGCTGCACGGCGCTGACGTCCATCCAGGCCTGGTACAGGGCTGGGCGGATCAGGTCATTCATGGCGGCGTCGACGATGGCGAAATCCTTGTGGGCGGTATGCTTGAGGTATTCGACCCGGGTCAGCAGCGCCCCGGCATTGGCAACGATGTAGCGGCCGGGTTCGAATACCAGCGCCAGCTCGCGGCCTTGCAAGCGTTCGCGCACGGCCTTGATATAGTCGCTGGCCAGGGGCGGTTCTTCATCGCGGTACTGCACGCCCAGGCCACCGCCCAGGTCGATATGCTGCAGGAAGATGCCGCAGTCGCTCAGGCGGTCCACCAGGTCCAGCAGGCGGTCCAGCGCATCGAGGAATGGCGCCAGGCTGGTCAGCTGCGAGCCGATGTGGCAGTCCACGCCGATCACTTCCAGGTTTGGCAATTGCGCCGCGCGGAGGTAGACATCCTCGGCGGCAACAATGTCGATGCCGAACTTGTTCTCGGCGAGGCCGGTGGAGATGTAGGGGTGGGTGCCTGCATCGACGTCGGGGTTGACCCGCAGCGACACCGGGGCACGTACGCCCATCTCGGCGGCCACAGCCTGCAGGCGCTCAAGCTCCTCGGCCGACTCTACGTTAAAGCAGTGCACGCCCACTTCCAGGGCGCGACGCATGTCCTCGCGAGTCTTGCCGACCCCCGAGAACACCACGCGGTCGGCGCGGCCGCCCGCGGCCAGGACGCGTTCCAGCTCACCACCAGAGACGATGTCAAAACCGGCGCCCAGGCGTGCCAGCACATTCAGCACGCCGAGGTTGGAGTTGGCCTTGACCGCGAAGCAGACCAGGTGCGAAATACCGCTGAGTGCGTCGGCATAGGCACGGTACTGCTGCTCGATGTGCGCGCGGGAATAGACATAGGTCGGCGTGCCGAAGCGTTCGGCGATGGAGGCCAACGATACGCCTTCCGCGAACAGCTCACTGCCGCGGTAGTTGAAAGCGTCCATGGTCTTCCCTTACAGCATGTGTTTGTGCGACTTCGTCGGGTTGTCCTGTTGCACGGTGGATTTTTCGCCATCGGGCAGGTACAGCGGGCCTTTCTGACCGCAGGCAGAAACCAGGCAGGCAACCGCGACCAGCGCAGCAATGGCGGAAATCAGGCGCTTCATGACGAAATCCTTTGTAAAAGCATTAATTGCGCCCGAGTATACCGGCCACCCGGCGGCTTGCCTATGCAACCCGATTCGAGGTCATTGGCCGCCACTTTATTTCTGTGGGAACGGGCTCTGCCCGCGAACAAGACCGACCTGTTGTGCCTGAAACGCCCCATTGCCTGCTTCGCGGGCAGAGCCCGCTCCCACGAAGTGATGCAGCATTGGCCCGGGCGATGTACCCCGCAGGTCGTAATAACTTTGCAATCGGCGGCCGCTGCTCGTATCTTCCCGCGCTTGCAGTGTGAGTAGACACTTATCGAGGTTCCCGCAATGAGTTTGACCGAAGCGCGCTTTCACGACCTGGTCGATGCCACCCAGCAGGCATTGGAAGTATTGTTTGAAGACCACGCCGATGACGTCGAGATTTCGTCCGGCCTGATGACCATCACGTTCAAAAACGGCAGCCAGATGATCATCAGCCGCCAGGAACCTGTGCAGCAGCTCTGGCTGGCCGCGCGCTCCGGCGGCTATCACTTTGATTACGACGAAACCTCCGAAAAGTGGGCCTGCGAGAAATCCGAGGAGCTGCTGGGTGAAATCCTGACCCGCGCCACCTGGGAACAGGCTGGCATCCACCTGGAATTCGAAGATATCTGAGTGTGAGCAGCCAAGCCCCGGCGGCCCGCCCGCCCAAGCCCCTGTACAGCAACGTCAGCCCGGCGGTGCCGTCACCGTGCATCAGCCTGTGCCGGCTGGATGAGCAAAAAGTATGCAAGGGCTGTTACCGCCACGTGGAAGACATCCGCGAATGGCGCTCGGCCGATGACGATCGTCGTCGGCAGATCAATCGCGAAGCGGCGTCGCGCCGGGCGCTCCTCTAGCCCTGCAGCTGGCTCCCTACAACTGGCTCAAGGCGTTGTTCAATGACCGTTCCAGGTCGGCCTTGTAGCGCAGGTACAGATGGGTGGCGCCGGGCACATCACCGAGCAGGCCGGAGAGGTCCAGGTCGGTGATGTAGCAGCGGTAGGCCATGCCTGGCGTACGCTGTTCCAGGATTTGCCTGGCCACAACGGCGTACAGTTGGCCGCCGTGCTCCACTTCTGAAAATTCCCGCTGGTTGCAATACAGGGTCACATGCGTGTGGCCCGGCAACGAGCGCTCGACAATCGCCTGCACCTCGAAATAACGCTGGTCGGCTGCGGTCGGCGGCCCCGGCCGTGGTTCAACGCTGCGTGCACGGCCATTGCCGTTGGGCAGCAGTTGGTAATACAGCACCTCGCCCGCCTGGCCCTGCAGTTTGTTCTCGATGGGAAGCAATGCGTTGCGTCGATAGACAACCGCTTCCAGAAAACGCTGCAAGGGCAGCAGCAGGCTGGCCTCGTCATGGAAGGGCAGGCGCTGGTGCCACAGGGCGTTGTTCTCATCGAGCACATAAATATCAGCCCAGCTGTCCTGCAAACGGTAGAACAGCTGGATGCAATCTGGCTGCCCTTGGGGTAGCAACAGCCCCAGGTCATGTTCCGCCAAGGCCTGGCCGTCCAGGTGCACCGGGCTGTAGCTGGACAAATCCTCACCCAGGTACTGTACCAGCCCCGTCACCGTGGGCAGTGCCACGTGGCGGACCTTGCCCGGTACCAGTTCAAGCACGTGGTACTGTTTTTCTATCTGGATGACGTAGCGATAGTTCAGTTTGCTGACCAGCAATTGCTGGGCTGTGACCAGCAGGGTTTCCACGCGCTGGGCGATGGCCTGCGCGCGGTTGTGGCAGAAGCAGCGCACCCTGACCCGTGGCGGCGTGCCGTGCGGCAGGCAATTGAGGTAGTCGCGCAAGCAGTCGAGCAGCGCGGTGGGCCCGTCGAAGCGGTTCACTGATGTTTCATGCCAGCTGTTCAACGTGACCTGGTCCAGTGTCAGCACCAGGTTTTCCTTCACCCCGGCGTAGCTCAGGGAATCGGTGCGCTCGGTGGTCATCAGGATGTTCAGGTCGCGATGATGTTTGAGCGGGTCGACGCCCACGTTCACCAGGAACAGGATTTCCACCGGCACGCTGAGTTTGAGCAACTGCTCATCGGCAACGCTGGGCAAGGGCAGGGGAATGCTGTGTTGCAGGCTGGCGATCAGGTTGAACAGTTCGAACTCGGTCAGGTCGCTTTCGCCGGGGTGCAGGGCCAGGCGGGTGCTGCTGTCGATCACGCCATTGCGGTGGCACCAGGTCAGCAATTCCAGCAAATGTCGGCTGCGTTTGAAGGGCGCGAAGTGCTCCCACTCGTAAGCGCCCAGGTTGCCGTTATACAGGCCCCACAGCGTTTGGCCCGGCTCCTTGCGGTTGGGCGACTGCACCAGCGTGAGCGTGTCTTCGGCCAAGTCCGGGGAAATGCCGGGGTTAATGAATTCGATCTTGCCGGCCTTGCGCTCGAAGGCTGCGTACAAGCGGCGGCCAAGAATGCTGAGGTCGCGCTTGTTGATCAGGTTTACCGCTTGCTGGGTGCGGGCGAACTGCGTCAGGAAGCGGTAGCTGTAATTGAGCTCGCTTACCAGGGCGCGGCGTTCACTGGTGACCTGGCGTACCTTCCACTGGCTGCGGCTGTCCAGCAGTGCCAGCTGCCTGGCGTCCCAACTCCAATCTTGCGCCAGACGCGCCATGAGTTGGCGTTGCCAGCTGGCGGGGCGCACGCGAGTGCTGACGCTGAGCTTCTTGTTCACCTTCAGGTATAGGCTGCGACGCACCAGTTCCAGGCGGTCGACGTCGCCGCGCGCCAGCAGGTACTCCTCGATCCGCCGGTAGACCACCATGTAGGGGTCCAGCTCGTCCAGGTCCAGCTGGTTGGCGAACACCGCTTGCTTGAATCGCAGGCTCAGGCACTGGACGTTGGGGTGTTCGCTGGCATAGACCTCGGTCAGTAACAGCTTGAGCACAGACTTGTAGGGCGAGTCGATGCCCTTGAACAACTGCCACAGGCCGGCGCCGATAAATTCGCCGGCGGGTATGTGGGCCATGTGGCCAAGGTCCAGTACATCTTCGGCGCGAATGAAACGCTTGCCCAGCAAGGTGGCGGTGTACTGCGCATAACGCCCTTCTTCGTATACCGGTACCAGCCACCACAAGGGGGTACGTCCGGCCAGCCAGATGGCGGTGCGGTAGAACTCGTCCAGCAGCAGGTAATGCTGCGCGGTGCCGCTGTCTTCAGAGCTGAGCTGGTTATCGCGTTGCCCGCGCATGAATCGCGGTGGGTCGATGAGGAAAAAGTGCGCCTCGGCGCCCTGGCTGGCGGCCCAGGTTTCCAGGAGCTGGCATTTCTTGCGCAGCTCAGCCACCTCGTCGGCAGCCAGTTCGGTGTCGTGGCACACCCAGAAATCCATGTCGCTCTGCTCGGCCTGGGCCAGGGTGCCGAGGCTGCCCATCAGGAACAGGCCGTGCAACGGCCGTGGCGGGTTGCCGTGGCGCGCCTTGTAGGAGAACGAGCGGGTCAGGCGCTGGGCCTCGGCCAATACCTCGGCGTCAGGCTCATAGTTTGACAGGCCGGCCGGCGTGTTGCCGGATACGTAGCCAGGCAGCAAGGGGTGGTTGACGTGGAAAAACAGCGGCAACAGCCTTAGCACTTGCTGTTGGCGCGTCGATAGCCCGTCCATGGCACGGTGCAGCCGGCCCTGGTTCAGGGTCAGAAAGCGGGCGCGCAAAACCCCGAGAACCTTGCGATCGATTCCCTCGTCCAGATCGGGGCGAATTTCCTGGTTGCGCGGCATTTGCGGCTCGAATCGACTGCTGGGCGACGTGACAGGGGCGCACGAGATAGTCGCCCTCAGTCTGTTATCGGCGACTTTGAGAGGAATTTGAGCCAGAATTCAAAAAAAGATGGTACGCCGGTACCGCAAGGCGGGCACCGGCACATCGCCCGAGTCAGGCCGGCTCGGCCGCAGTCACTGCCAGCACGGTCAGCAAGGCCTGGGCGTGCTGGGCTGCCTGCAGCCCGCCGCTGGTCAGGTAACCGCCGTCGGGCTGGGTGATCAGTTCCTTGTCGTACAGCCGTTGCGCAGCCGCGATCGCTAGCGGCGTCGCAGTGTGATGATGGACTTTCAGGCCTTCCTGCGTGTTGTCCAGGTTGAACAGTACGAGGATTTCCAGTTCGGCGACCAGCTCAGGGGTATACGACATAGGTACTCCGGACTTTTCTAGGAATAGACGACCGCCTCAGGGGCAGGGCCGTGGCGGCCCCGGTTTGCGTGCGGGGCAGCGGGGCATTTCCAGTGTAGTAAGGCCGCAGCGGTTTTGCCGGGAAAGTCAGTCTTGTTCAGGCTTTGCCTCGGGCGGCAGCTCTGGCAGGGCGCGCAGGGCAGCTTCGTACCAAACGGTGTCGAACGCGCGATCTTCTTCGAGGATCTTGTCGATTTCAACGGCTAATACGTGGGCCATCATTTCCAGTATGTCGTCACGCTCGTAGCCCACCAGCGTCAGCTTGTTGAGCGTGGCCTTGGCCGCCGGCGGGTTGTCGGACTCGATCTGGTTCTCGATGGCCTGAATCAGGGTGTCTTCGGCGAACTGTTCGTCTTCGTCGTCGCGTTGGGTGGCGTCGGTCATTGCGGGATTCCTCACGTTAGGTCGCCAGTTTAACGGTATTGGGACGCTTTGCACCTCGGACGCGTGTTGAAATATAGGCTGGCCCCTCGCCGCAGAGCCCAGCCTTGCCGATATCTACTTTCTCTGCAGCGTGGGCATGGCCAGGGAAGGCGTGCTGTGCCCGCGAAGAATGCGCCGCGTCGTATCAGGCATTGCGCCATGCATCCTTCGCGGACGCAGTCCGCTCCTACAGGGTCGGGCGTATCAGCGCTGGGCCAGCAGCGACTGGCCGCGGATGACGGCTGCGCGAACCTGTGCCGGGGCAGTGCCGCCGACATGGTCACGGGCGTTGACCGAGCCTTCCAGGGTCAGCACCTCGAAGACGTCCTGGTCGATCTGGTCGCTGAAGCGGCGCAGTTCTTCCAGGCTCATCTCGGCCAGGTCCTTGCCACTGTCCACGCCGTACTTCACGGCATGGCCAACGATTTCGTGACAGTCGCGGAACGGCAGGCCGCGGCGTACCAGGTAGTCGGCCAGGTCCGTGGCGGTGGAGAAGCCGCGCAGGGCTGCTTCGCGCATGATGGCGTGCTTGGGCTTGATGGCCGGGATCATGTCGGCGAAGGCTCGCAGGGAGTCGCGCAGGGTGTCGGCGGCGTCGAACAGCGGCTCCTTGTCTTCCTGGTTGTCTTTATTGTAGGCCAGGGGCTGGCCTTTCATCAGGGTCAGCAGGCCCATCAGCGCGCCGAACACACGGCCGCTCTTGCCACGTACCAACTCTGGCACGTCAGGGTTTTTCTTTTGCGGCATGATCGAGCTGCCGGTGCAGAAGCGATCGGGCAGGTCGATGAACTGGAACTGGGCACTGGTCCACAGCACCAGTTCTTCGGAGAAGCGCGACAGGTGCATCATGGCAATGCTGGCCGCGGCGCAGAATTCGATGGCGAAGTCACGGTCCGACACCCCGTCCAGCGAGTTGCCGCCCACGGCTTCGAAGCCCAGCAGCTGGCAGGTCAGCTCGCGGTCTATGGGGTAGGTGGTGCCGGCCAGCGCGGCGCTGCCCAGGGGCATGCGGTTGGCGCGCTTGCGGCAGTCCACCAGGCGCTCGTAGTCACGGCTGAGCATTTCGAACCACGCCAGCAGGTGGTGGCCGAAGGTCACGGGTTGCGCGGTCTGCAGGTGGGTGAAGCCGGGCATGATGGTGTCGGCTTCACGCTCTGCCTGCTCCAGCAGGCCTTTTTGCAGGCGGGTGATCTCGCTCAGGATCAGGTCGATCTCGTCACGTAGCCACAAGCGGATATCGGTGGCCACCTGATCGTTGCGGCTGCGGCCGGTGTGCAGCTTTTTACCGGTGATGCCAATGCGGTCGGTGAGGCGTGCCTCGATGTTCATGTGCACGTCTTCAAGGTCCACACGCCATTGGAACGTGCCGGCCTCGATTTCGCCCTGGATGGTGTTCAGGCCGTCGACGATGGTGTCGCGCTCGGCATCGGTGAGCACGCCGACCTTGGCCAGCATGGTCGCGTGGGCGATCGAGCCCATGATGTCGTGACGGTAGAGGCGCTGGTCGAAGTTGACGGATGCGGTGAAGCGGGCGACAAAGGCGTCGACGGGCTCACTGAAGCGGCCGCCCCAGGACTGGTTGGTCTTGTCAGTACTCATGAATTCGCTCGTTGAAGGCGTGAACGGGAAATTGCCTGCAATAATAACAGGGGTTCAATCCCGTCGGGGATCGAACGCCCAGCGGAATACGCATAATGCCCACAGATGGACGCAAGGCCGCCCGCCATGAGCGGGCGCAACAGGAGTTTTTTCTGCCGGTACTGTGTGAAGCCCAGGCTTTGCTGGTGCTGGTGATGCTGGCCGAGCTGCTGGTGATGGTGCTGGTGCTGGCCGAGCCCATGGCGCCAGGCTTCGACTGGTCGCGGCTGGCGCTGACTTCGCTGTTCGTGCAGTGGATCGTGCTGCTGTCCGCCGCGGTGCTGTGCGGCCTGCGGCCCTGGCTTTCGGGCCTGCATGCCGGGGTTGCCGGCGGTTTGTGCTGCGCTATCGTGGTGGGGCTGACGCTGCTCGCCACGGCCCTGACCGACTATTTTCACTTGGTGCCGCGGCTGACCGAGGCGGTGGATTTTTCCTTCAGCGAATTCACCCGCTACCTGCGGCATGCGCTGATCGCGCTGATCATGTCGGCGTTGCTGTTGCGCTATTTTTACCTGCAGAGCCAGTGGCGCCTCCAGCAGCAGGCCGAACTTCAGGCACGGCTGGAAGCCCTGCAGGCGCGCATCAAGCCGCACTTCCTGTTCAATACGCTCAACAGCATCGCCAGCCTTGTGGCGGTGGACGCCGTACGCGCCGAGCAGGCGGTGCTGGATCTCTCCGACCTGTTTCGTGCCACTCTGGGCAAGGTCGGCACCCTGGTGACCTGGGAGGAGGAGTTGGCTTTGTCGAAACGATATTTACGGATTGAGCAATATCGTCTTGGCGAGCGTCTACAGTTGGACTGGAGGATCAACACAATTCCCGATGATTTGCCGATCCCGCAGCTAACCTTACAACCGTTGTTGGAAAATGCCCTGGTCCATGGAGTGGCCCCTCGAGTAGAAGGGGGTGTGATCCGGGTAGAAGCCGACTATAAAGGGGGAGAGTTCATATTGTGTGTAAGCAATCCCTACGACGAAGCCGCCCACCCGCAGGTTTCGGGCGGTACCCATCAGGCATTGTCGAATATTGGTGCTCGACTTGCGGCACTTTTTGGCCCGCGCGCGAGTCTGAGCGTGGATCGCCGTGACGGTCGTCACTTCACCTGTCTACGCTATCCTTGTGCGAGACTCACGCAGGAATCCAGTGCAATATGAATGTCCTGATCGTTGATGACGAACCCCTAGCCCGCGAGCGCTTGAGCCGATTGGTCAGCGATCTCGAGGGTTACAGTGTGCTTGAGCCCAGCGCCACCAATGGCGAGGAGGCCCTGGCCCTTATCGACAGCCTCAAGCCGGATGTGGTGTTGCTCGACATCCGTATGCCCGGCCTTGACGGACTGCAGGTCGCAGCCAAGCTGTGCGAGCGCGAAGCGCCGCCGGCGGTTGTGTTTTGTACTGCCCATGACGAGTTCGCCCTGGATGCATTCCAGACCAGCGCGCTGGGTTATCTGGTAAAGCCGGTTCGCGCCGAGCACCTGCTTGAGGCGCTGAAAAAGGCCGAGCGTCCCAACCGCGCGCAATTGGCCGCCCTGACCCGTCCGGCTGCCGAGAGCGGCAGCGGCCCCCGGACCCACATCAGTGCCCGGACCCGCAAGGGCATCGAGCTTATCCCGCTGGACCAGGTTATCTACTTCATTGCCGACCACAAGTACGTGACGCTTCGCCATGAAGGCGGCGAGGTGCTGCTCGACGAGCCCCTCAAAGCATTGGAAGACGAGTTCGGTGACCGCTTTGTGCGCATCCACCGTAACGCGCTGGTGGCCCGTGACCGCATCGAGCGCTTGCAGCGAACGCCGCTTGGCCACTTCCAATTATTTTTGAAAGGCCTCAATGGCGATGCGCTGATAGTCAGCCGTAGGCACGTGGCGGGTGTGCGCAAAATGATGCAACAGTTGTAGCGCGGCCGGGGCGGGGCAGCCCGCTCCAGCCGTCATGCTGTTCCTGCGATGCTGGTATGATCGGCCCCTCTACCCAGCACGGATTGATTCATGCCTACTCGCGAGATCCGCATCGCCACCCGTAAAAGCGCCCTGGCCCTGTGGCAGGCCGACTACGTCAAGGCCCGCCTGGAACAGGCGCATCCCGGCCTGACCGTGACCCTGGTGCCGATGGCAAGCCGCGGCGACAAGCTGCTCGACTCGCCCCTGTCGAAAATCGGCGGCAAAGGCCTGTTCGTCAAAGAGCTGGAAAATGCCCTGCTCGACAACGAAGCCGACATTGCCGTGCACTCCATGAAAGACGTGCCCATGGACTTCCCCGAGGGCCTGGGGCTGTTCTGCATCTGCGAGCGCGAAGACCCGCGTGACGCGTTTGTTTCCAACACTTTCAACAGCCTTGATGCGCTGCCAGCCGGCAGCGTCGTCGGCACCTCCAGCCTGCGTCGCCAGACCCAGTTGCTGGCGCGCCGCCCCGACCTGCAAATCCGTTTCCTGCGCGGCAACGTCAACACGCGGCTGGCCAAGCTGGATGCCGGCGAATATGACGCGATCATTCTGGCTGCCGCCGGCCTGATCCGCCTGGGGTTTGAAGACCGCATCACCGACAGCATCAGTATCGAACACAGCCTGCCGGCCGGTGGCCAGGGCGCCGTGGGCATCGAATGCCGTACCGCCGATACCGAGATCCACGCGCTGCTGGCGCCCCTGCATCATGCCGACACCGCCGCGCGGGTCAGCGCCGAGCGTGCCTTGAACAAGCACCTCAATGGCGGCTGCCAGGTACCGATTGCATGCTACGCGGTACTGGAAGGCGATCAGTTGTGGTTGCGCGGCCTGGTGGGCGAGCCTGATGGTGCCCGCCTGCTCACTGCCGATGCTCGGGCGCCGCGCTCCGCAGCCGAGCAATTGGGCATCGATGTGGCCGAAGCGCTGCTGCGCCAGGGTGCCGATCAGATCCTCAAGGCAGTGTATGGCGAGGAAGGCCATCCGTGAATGACTGGCGCCTGCTGTTGACCCGGCCGGCCGAGGAGTCCGTCACGGTGGCGCAAGAGCTGGCGGCTGCCGGAATCTACAGTGCCAGCCTGCCGTTGCTGCACATCGAACCCCTGCCGGTTACCCCGGCCATGGTCACTCAGGTACTGAACCTGGCGCATTACTGTGCAGTGATCGTGATTAGCAAGCCGGCGGCGCGTCTGGGGCTGGACCTGATTGATCAGTACTGGCCACAGTTGCCTAGCCAGAGCTGGTTCAGCGTGGGCGCAGCGACGGCCGCCATCGTTGAAGGCTACGGCTTGCGCGTGCACACGCCCCCTCAGGGCGATGACAGCGAAGCCCTGATGGCGTTGCCGGCCTTGGCCGAGGCCTTGGCCCAGCCCTATCCCAAGGTGCTGATCCTGAAAGGCGAGGGCGGTCGGCAATTGTTGGCTGAGCACTTGCGCGAGCAGGGTGCTACTGTCGATTATCTGCAACTCTACCAACGCAGCCTGCCCGATTACCCGGCCCAGGCGCTGTACGAGCGGGTGACGGCGGAACGCCTGAACGCGCTGGTGGTCAGCAGTGGGCAGGGTTTTGAGCATTTGAAGCAGCTGGCTGGTGAACACTGGCCACAATTGGCCGGGCTACCGTTGTTCGTGCCCAGCCCGCGAGTTGCCGCCCAGGCCCAGGCCGCCGGTGCTCGTCATGTCGTGGATTGCCGTGGTGCCAGTACCACGGCCTTGCTGGCGGCCTTGCAAGAATACCGCCTACCCGGGTGAAACCTGCCCAATGCAAAGGATGGATACGTGAGCGAAACAGTCTTGCCCCAAGATGATCTGCAGTCGACGCCCGAGGCGGCTGTCCCCCCTGCGGTGAAAAAGCCCGGTCGCGGTGCGGCCGGTATCGCGGTCGTGGCATTGCTGCTGGGTGCCGCAGGCGTCGCGGTCGGTGGCTGGAGTGTCTGGCAGTTGCGCCAGCTGCAGGCGGGGCACCAGGCCCAGTCTGGCCAGTTGCAGGCCCTCGATAGCCAGGCCAGTGCCTTGAGTCAGGGTGAGCAGGCGCTCACCGCGCGCCTGGGGCAATTGCCCAGCGCCGATGAGCTCGAAGAGCGCCGTCGCCTGGTGGCCCAGTTGCAGGGTGATCAGCAACGCCTCAGCCAGCGCCTGGAAAGCGTGCTGGGCGCCAGCCGCAAGGACTGGCGGCTGGCCGAGGCCGAGCACCTGTTGCGCCTGGCCAGCTTGCGCCTGTCGGCGTTGCAGGACATCGCCAGCGCCAAGGCGCTGGTGCAAGGGGCGGACGAGATTCTGCGTGAACAGGACGACCCGTCGGCGTTCGCCGCTCGCGAGCAATTGGCCAAGTCCCTGGCATCGTTGAGCAGCGTGCAGCAGCCAGATCGTACCGGCCTGTTCCTGCAGTTGGGTGCCCTGCGCGACCAGACCGTGGGGCTGTCAGCCCTGGCGCCGGAATTCCAGGCCCAGGGTGACGCCGAGCGCGTGCGCCTGGCCAGCGATGACAACCGCTGGGAGCGTTGGTGGGACAAGATATCCAGCTACTTCCGCGTCGACTTCCGGCCAGACGAGAACATTCGACCGCTGCTGGCCGGGCAAAGCCTGAACCAGGTACGCCTGGCCTTGAGCCTGGCGCTGGAGCAGGCCCAGTGGGCCGCGCTCAATGGCGAGCCCAAGGTGTATGGCCAGGCGCTGGACGAGGCGCGCAGTATCCTGCTCGTCAGCTTCAACCAGGACAACACCGAAAGCCGTTCGATGCTGGCGCGTATCGACGAACTCAAGAGCCAGCCGGTGTCGGTGCTGACCCCCGACCTGAATGCCAGCCTTGAGGCCGTGCAGAACTACCTGGAGCATCGGCACATGCCTGCCGAAGCGCTGATGACCCAGCCGGGAGCCCAGGTACAGCCGGAGGCGCGCCCATGAAGCGCGTCTATGTGATTATTTTTGTCGCCATTGCCGCAGCCGTCGGGCTGGGGCTGGGTATCGCCAAGCACCCGGGCTATGTGCTGATCGACTATCCCCATGTGTTCCGCTACGAGTCGGGGTTGTGGTCAACCCTGGCTGCCCTGGTCGCCATCGTGGTCGCCGTGTTCATCGTCTGGGTGCTGCTGCACCTGATGCTGGTATCGGCGGGGGTAGTCAACCCCTGGTCCGGCCGCAATCGCCAGCGCCGTGTGCAGATCGCCATCGAGCAAGGCCAGCTGGATTTGGCAGAGGGCCGCTGGGCCAGTGCCCAGCGCAACCTCCATCGGGCTGCGGAAAGCGAGCGCCAGCCTCTGCTGTACTACCTGGGCGCTGCACGCGCTGCCAATGAACTGGGCCGTCCGGAGGACCGTGACAACCTGCTGGAGCGCGCCCTGCAGCGCCAGCCCCAGGCCGAACTGGCCGTGGCGCTTACCCATGCCCAATTGCTGACCGATGTCGGCGACACCGAGGGCGCCCGCAGCGCCCTTGAGGCCATGCGCGAACGCCACCCTGGCAATGTCCAGGTATTGCGCCAGTTGCAACGCCTGCACCAGCAGCGCGGTGACTGGATGGCCGTCATCCAGTTGTTGCCGCAGTTGCGCAAGAGCAAGGCCGTCACCGCTGCCGAACTCACGGCGCTCGAGCATCGTGCGTGGGGCGAGAACCTCACCTTGGTGTCGGCTCATGAGCAAGGCGAAGCCGCCCTGCAAGCGCTCAAACTCGCTTGGGAGCAACTTAGTGCCGAGCAGCGCCAGGAACCGACGCTGGTACTGGCCTACGCCGACCAACTGCGTCAGCTGGCCGCCCAGGCCGAAGCCGAAGCTGTTTTGCGTGGGGCACTCAAGCGCGACTACGACAGTCATCTGGCGCGTCTTTACGGGCTGGTAGTGGGCAGTGACCCGGCCAAACAGCTGCATACCGCGGAAGGCTGGCTCAAGCAGCATGCCGATGACTCCAGCCTGCTGTTGACGCTGGGCCGTCTCAGTTTGCAAAACAGCCTGTGGGGCAAGGCGCGCGATTACCTGGAAAGCAGCCTGCGTTTGCAGCGAAACCCCGAGGCCTGTGCCGAACTGGCGCGTTTGCTGGCCCGTCTGGGTGATACTGAACGCAGCAACCAACTGTTCCAAGAAGGGCTGGGGTTGCTGGACGAGCGCCTGCTGGCACTGCCCCTGCCAGATGCTGCGCGGGCCTGAAGGCAAGCTCCTACGAGCATCTGCACAACATCCTCTCCTGTCCGTCGGACTTTCCCTACAGAATTAGGGAAATGTCCGTCGGGAGTCGCCTTGAAAGCATTCCCATCTTTCCTCTAACGTGGTTTCCAACTATCGCGTTACTGGATTGGTCATGGTACTGGCTCGCTCGCGTTCCTTGTTTCTGCTAGGTTTCCTTGCGTCGGCGGGCGTATTGGGCGCCGCCTATTTCCTTCAATACCGGGTGGGCCTGGTGCCCTGTTCGTTGTGCCTGGTGCAGCGCTTCTTCATCGCTGCGCTGGCGGTATCCTGCCTGGCCGGCTTCCTTCATCGGCCGGCTTTGCGGGGCGTGTATGGTTACCTGATGGCCAACACCTTGTTCATCGCCGGGGCGGTTGCCGCCGCCTTGCGCCAATTGTGGTTGCAGGCCAATGGCGAGCAGCCCAAGGTGGCCTGCCAGCCAGGCCTGGATTACCTGTTGGCGACCCTGCCGTTTCCCGAGGCACTCAAGACCTTGCTGCTGGGTACCCCTGAATGCGCCCGCGTCAATTGGACGCTACTGGACATGAGCGTCCCGGAATGGAGCCTGTTGGCACTGGCCGGGTTGCTGCTGCTGACCCTTCTGGGATGGCTGCACGCCCTGCGCCCACGGGCGGGCAACCTTTCATAGGCGGGTTTGGGCCCGAATCTACGGGGCCGAAAAGCCGGGCTGCGGATTAAACACTTGTATGAACTTTATCGATGGGGCACCTTGAAGCTGTAGGCGCACGGGCATAATCTCCCAGCACGCACCATAGAAATCAGGCTGCTTTGATTGCCGCCTTTCGAACGGTCCCGGTTCTGCGTTGTCTTGGAATGGGCCGATAGCGGCATGACCCAAAAGGGAAGAAAAGACCATGTTGGAAAGTTGTCAGAATGCTCAGGAACGTTGGGGCGGGGTTCACAAGCTGATTGATCGGTGGCTGCAAGAGCGCCAGACGCTGGTGGAGGCGTTTGATGTACTCGTTGAAACGCCCGAGGCACTGGCCGGCAATCGCAAGAAGCTCAAGGAATTCTGTGGCGTGCTGGTCGACTACGTGTCGGCGGGTCACTTCGAGGTCTACGAACAATTGATCGCCGAGGCCAATGCATTTGATGACAAGCGTGGTCTGGAGCTGGCGGAGGACACACTGTTCCCGCGCATAGAAGCTATTACCCAGTTTGCGCTGGCGTTCAATGACCACTGCGACAAGGGCGATTGCTCCTGCGCCACCACGCTGACAACCAAGTTCAAGGAGTTGGGCAGCCACTTGCACGAGCGTTTCGAACTTGAAGACTGCCTGATCGAAGTGCTGCACAACGCACACAAGGAAGACGCCGCCGTCCAGGCATGACGGCTGCCTTCAACCCCCCTGGGCGGCAGGCGTCAGGCGCCAACGTCCAGTAGGCTGATTTCGAAGACCAGAGGCGTGTAGGGTGGAATCAGGTCACCCGCACCGTCGGCGCCGTAGGCCTGGTCTGACGGAATCACTACCCGCCATTTCGCGCCCTTCGGCATCTGCTGCAGGGTAACGCGCCAACCGCTTATCACGCTGTCCAGCCGGAACCACTGTGCTTGCTGGTTTTGGTCGAACACTGTGCCATCAGGCAGCATCCCCACGTAGGTTACCTGCACCCTGCCATCGGCCGTGGGATGCGGACCGTCGCCTGCGGTCAACTCGCTCATCAGAATGCCGTCGGCCAATTCATGCACGCCGGCCTTTGTGCGCTCGCCCGCCATGAAGCGCTGTTCGGCCATCAGCGCCTTTTCCGTCGGGGAGGGCGCTGGCGCCTCGCTGGCCTGGGCGTCATGTTCGCGCAGGATCTGTTCAATGCGTTCAGGTGGCAATGCCAGGGGCTTGTTTTCGTAGGACTGCTGCAGGCCTTGCACCAGCGCCTGGATATCCACGCCAGGGGCCTCTTCGCGCAGGCGTTCGCCCAAGCTGGCACCCAGGCTGTAGGCCAGGTCGTGCGGGCTTGTGGGCGAAGCCGGCTCGGCTGCGTGAGCAAGCGGCAGCAGTAGCCAAAGTGACAACAGCAGGTGACGCGGCATGGAGAATATACCTGTTCGAATGCGGGGGATTATGCCAGTCTCGCAAGTTGCCAAGCGAAGAGATTTCAGGCCGATGACAGCAGACTTTTCCACAACTTCTACACTTGTCTCGAACTGCCAAAACAACTTTGCCCAGGCATGCAACGCGGCCCGTTGGATACTGTCAACTATGCCTAGCGGCAACAGTTGCACAGGTCTAGTATGAGCCGCAATCACGTCAGCCAGGAGGTAACCCATGTCGGCTAACAAGAAGCCAGTCAATACCCCGTTGCATTTGCTCCAACAGCTTTCGAGCAGCCTGCTCGAGCATTTGGAAGGTGCCTGTTCCCAAGCCCTGGCTGATGCCGAGAAACTGCTTGCCAAGTTGGAAAAACAACGTGGCAAGGCGCAGGAAAAACTGCACAAATCGCGTACCAAACTTCAGGAATCCGCCACCGCTGGCAAAGCCAAGGCCCAGGCCAAGGCAAAAGCCGCTGGCGCTGAACTTGAGGAACTGCTCGACGCCTTGAAAGATCGGCAGGCTGAAACACGTAATTACATTGTGCAACTCAAGCGTGATGCCCAGGAAAGTTTGAAACTGGCCCAAGGTGTTGGGCGAGTACATGAAGCAGCCGGCAAGGCGTTGACCGCGCGTACAGCCAAGCCTACTGCCACCCCGGTTGCGGCCCGCAAGGCACCGGCGCGTGCTGCGACCAAGCCGGCCGCAAGCAAGCCTGCGGCAGCTAAGCCAGCAGCTAAACCAGCGGCCAAAACTGCTGCTGCCAAGCCTGCGGCCAAACCGGCCACCAAGGCCGCCGCCAAGCCCGCTACCCGCACTGCGGCTGCCAAACCGGCTGCCAAACCGGCTGCCAAGCCTGCCGCTACCAAGGCTGTAGCCGCAAAACCAGCCGCCAAGGCCACCAGGGCCAAGCCAGTTGCCGCCAAGGCGGCCGCTAAACCTGCTGCCGCCAAGCCGGTCGCGGCCAAACCTGCTGCTGCCGCCAAGCCAGCAGCGGCGAAACCGGCCACCAAGGCCGCACCGCGCCCGGCGGCGAAAAAGCCCGCAACCCCTGCAGCCAAGCCGGCGGCCACTCCCACGCCTGCCAGTGCACCAGCACCGGCTGCGGCAGCGCCTTCCAGCCCGGCCAACAGCAGCGCACCGGCACCCAGCGCTTCTTAACCGGCGGCACTCGCGGCGTGCAGCCTTTGCAGCGCGCCGCGTTGTTTTTCCCGGGCAACGGGCGGCGCCACGCCGTCCAGCCACGCTGACAAATCGTTGGCGCCTTCTGCCTGCCAGTCCTGGGCAAGCGTTTCAATACGCTCAAGCAGTTGCCGTTCGGCTTCCAGCTCCAACGCCTTTACCTGATCTCGCAACGCGTCCAGCTCCGGATCGTGGGCGGCGGCCTCGCGCCAGCTCTGGCGCAGATGGCGCAGCGGGCGTATGACTTCGTCGTGCCACGGCTGGGCCAAGTCGCGCAGGCGCGCCAGGCGGTCGCCATTGCACGCCACGCCCAGTTGGCCCAGCCATGCGGCGCCCAGCAGCAGGCAGACGTTGGCGCCTTCGGCCTGCAGTTCAAGGCAGGCCTGCTCAATGCCAAGGCGAGTGTAAAGATCCAGGGAAAAGCTCCACAGGTCAGAGTGCATAGTCCTTCTCGCGCCAGTTGCCGCCGAAGCTGGTAGACTCCGCCGCCATTATGATTCGACTTCAAAGCCTTACTTTACAGCGTGGCCCGCAGCGTCTGCTAGAAGACGCCGAGCTGACCCTGCACGCCGGTCAGAAAGCCGGCCTGATTGGCGCCAACGGCGCCGGCAAATCCACCTTGTTCGCCTTGCTGCGCGGCGAGATCGTGCCCGATTCCGGTGACTGCCAGTTACCGGCCGATTGGCGCATTGCTCACATGCGGCAGGAAATTGATACCCTCGAGAGAATAGCCGTAGACTACGTTCTCGACGGGGATTTGCGTTTGCGCGAGGTCCAGCAGCAGTTGGCCGCCGCCGAGGCCGCACACGACGGCGCCGCGCAGGCGCGCCTGCACGCCGAACTCGACAGCGCCGACGGCTATACCGCCGACGCGCGGGCGCGCAAGTTGCTGGCCGGGCTGGGCTTTACCAACGAGCAGATGGACCGGCCGGTAGGCAGTTTCTCGGGTGGTTGGCGGATGCGTCTGAACCTGGCGCAGGCACTGATGTGCCCCTCCGACCTGTTGCTGCTCGACGAACCCACCAACCACTTGGACCTGGACGCCATCCTGTGGCTTGAGGAGTGGCTCAAGAGCTACCCCGGCACCTTGATGCTGATTTCCCACGACCGCGACTTCCTGGATGCGGTGGTGGACCATGTGGCCCACGTCGAACAGTGCAAGCTCACCCTTTACCGGGGTGGCTACTCGGCCTTCGAGCGCGCTCGCGCCGAGCGCCTGGCTCAGCAGCAGCAAGCCTACGAGAAGCAGCAGGCCCAGCGCGCGCACATGGAAAAGTACATCGCCCGCTTCAAGGCCCAGGCCACCAAGGCCCGCCAGGCCCAGAGCCGCATCAAAGCGCTGGAGCGGATGGAAGAGCTGTCTGCCGCCCATGTGGATTCGCCGTTCGACTTCGTGTTTCGCGAGTCCAACAAGATCTCCAGCCCATTGCTGGACCTGTCCGAAGGCCGCTTGGGTTATGGCGACAAAGTCATCCTGGAAAAGGTCAAGCTGCAACTGACCCCGGGCGCACGCATTGGTCTGCTGGGCCCTAACGGCGCGGGCAAGTCCACCCTGATCAAGAACCTCGCCGGCGAGCTGTCGCCCATCGGCGGGCGCCTGGTGCGAGGCGAGAACCTCACCGTGGGTTACTTCGCTCAGCATCAGCTGGATTCGCTGGACAGCAAGGCCAGCCCGCTGTTGCACCTGCAGCGCCTGGCGCCCACCGAACGCGAGCAGACCCTGCGCGATTTCCTCGGCGGTTTCGACTTCCGAGGTGCGCGCATTGACGAGCCCGTACTGAACTTCTCGGGTGGTGAAAAGGCCCGGCTGGCCCTGGCGCTTATCGCCTGGGAAAAGCCCAACCTGTTGTTGCTCGACGAACCCACCAACCACCTGGACCTGGAAATGCGCCTGGCGTTGACCATGGCCTTGCAGGAGTTCAGCGGCGCGGTACTGGTGGTTTCCCACGACCGGCACCTGCTCAAAAGCACCACCGACGACTTCCTGCTGGTGGCGGATGGCAAGGTCGAGGCCTTTGACGGCGACCTTGACGACTACACCCGTTGGCTGGCGGATTACCGCCTGCGCAACGCACCGGTCAGCAACACCCCGGTAAACGCCGACAAGACTGACAAGAAAGCCCAGCGCCAGGCCGCTGCGGCCCTGCGCCAGCAACTGGCCCCGCACAAGCGCGAAGCCGACAAGCTGGAAGCCGAGTTGGGCAAGGTGCATGAGCAGCTGGCCAAGGTCGAGGCGGCGCTGGGTGACAGCTCCATCTATGAAGCAGCGCGCAAGGATGAATTGCGCGACCAGCTTGCCCAGCAGGCCAAGCTCAAGGTCCGTGAAGCGGAGCTTGAAGAGGCCTGGATGATGGCACTGGAAGCCCTGGAAACCCTGCAGGCCGAGCTCGAATCGCTGTCTTAGGTGGTCATGGCGCGGTCATGCCCTTGTAGCAGCAACTGTCTTGTATGCGTTGGATGTCGGAGCTGCCGATAGGCTGCGAAAAGGTCCGCAGGACCTTAATCGGTCATGCCAATCGCGGGCCCGCTGTGCGGGCCTTCGCGGCCTCCACGCATACGTATATTGTCGTGGCGTTTTTCGTGCACAAGCAGTAGGTTTACCGATCTACAGATTTTGTTACGAGGTGCGTCATGGCGCTGCAAACCTGGCTGGCATTCTTTGCCGCCTGCTGGATCATCAGTCTTTCCCCCGGTGCTGGCGCAATAGCTTCTATGTCCTGCGGCCTGCAGTACGGTTTCGTGCGTGGCTACTGGAATGCCCTGGGCTTGCAGCTGGGCCTGATCCTGCAGATCGCCATTATCGCCGCTGGCCTGGGCGCGGTACTGGCGGCCTCTGCCACGGCCTTCACCCTGATCAAATGGTTTGGCGTGTTCTATCTCGTCTACCTGGCCGTGAAGCAATGGCGTGCCTTGCCCATGGACATGTCGTCCGACTCGGCCATACGCCCTATCGGCAAGCCGATGAGCCTCGTATTCCGTGGCTTCCTGGTCAACGTCAGCAACCCCAAGGCCCTGGTGTTCATGCTGGCGGTGCTGCCGCAGTTCATCAACCCGCATGAGCCGCTACTGCCCCAATATGTCACCATTACCCTGACCATGATCACCGTTGATCTGCTGGTGATGGCGGGTTATACCGGGCTGGCGTCCAAGGTTTTGCGCCTGCTGCGCACGCCACGGCAGCAACAGCGCGTGAACCGTACCTTTGCCGGTCTGTTCATCGCCGCTGCCACCTTGCTGGCCACCTTGCGCCGCGCGCCAGTCTGACCCGTAGCAGCAACTGTCTTGAAACCGCGTCGTCTGCATCGCGACTGAAGTCGGCTCCTACGCCGTCCGTGGTAGGAGCCGGCCTTGGCCGCGATGCAGTCGACGCCGTCCTGTAGCTGCTGCCAGGCTACGCGGCGTGTCTGGCCAGTTCAGCGTTTACAGCACCTCATCCAACAGGTGGCCTGGATGATTGCATCCGTCCAGCGCCGCATCTATCAAGCCACGGCTCGCCTCAACCAACTGCGCAATGATTTGGTTCATCGAGCGGCCGGTTTGCAGGTCGGCATCCACCGTCTCTGCACAGAGAACGGCAGCGTTGTCCAAATTGATAGCAACCTGTTCCAGTACCTCGGATAGGGGGAGCCCTGCCTGGACGCTATATAGGGGGGCTCCGGAAGTGGTTTGGCCGAAGGTCGAGGGCTGAGTAAAAACTTGAGATAGAGTATTCATCGATATATTTCCTTTGAAAGTGGGGTGCCAGCCATTCGCCGTCAAACAAATGGGTGGCAACTGCGCGGGGGTTGACGGACCGGTCCAAAGGAAAAACCCGGCGCACCCGTGGGTGCCCCTCGCACAGTCACCATGGAGCTGTGTTTCGGGCATGAGTATGCACGAACACAGCATTGGCAGTTGTGCGGTTCTTTGGTCGGAGGCCGTCAAACCTCATCCCGCATCAGACGGGACAGGCCCACAATAGGCCTGGTTTTTGGCGGCCACAACCGCAAAACCCGAGGAAATCCAAGAAGGAGAAACTTCCTACATGGTCTTGGGAATGGTCCGGCATTTAACCCCTGACGGCTCCCGGACACTGGATCCTTTGCGCACCCAAGCGTTCAAGGATCCCGGATGCTCGACACTGCCACGCACCCCAGCCGCTTCCACCTCACCCTCCAAGGCGTTGATCAGGACTTCAGGGTGCTGGGCTTCAGTGGCACCGAGGGTGTCAGCCAGCTTTATCATTTTGAGGTTGAGGTGGTCAGCGACCGCCCCGATCTCAACCCGGCCGAGTTCCTTCAGTGTCCGGCGTACCTCGATATCGATGGCGGTGGCTTCCACGGCGTGATCAGGGCGTTCAAGGCGGGCGAGCGTGGCACGCGTCTGCACCATTACCACCTGACCCTGGTGCCGCAACTGGATAACCTGCGCCATCGCGTCAACCAGCGAATCTTCCAGGGCCAGAGCGTCCAGCAAATCATTACCCAGGTGCTCAAGGAGCATGGCCTGCTGGCTGACCGCGTGGGCTTCGAACTCAGTCCCGTGGCCTATGCCCCGCGTGACTACTGCACCCAATACGGCGAAAGCGACCTGTACTTCATCCAGCGCCTGTGCGAGGAGGAGGGGTGGCATTTTCGCTTCCAGCATTCCCCCGGCCAGCATGTGCTGGTGTTCGGGGACAGCCAGAGCTTTTTCCCCCGGCTCGAGCAGCCGGTGCGTTTTGTCGCCGATTCGGGCATGGCGGCTGAAGAGGTTGTGGTATCGCGTTTCACCGCCCTGGCGCAAACCTTGCCGGTGCGGGTGACCCAGCGCGGTTACGATTTCGAACACCCAAGCTTCATTCCCGAATACGAGGCCCGTCCCGCGCCCACTGGAAGCGCGATACCGCTCAACGAATTGGAAGTGTTCAGTTTTCCCCAGCCGTTGCCCACGGCCCAGGCAGGCAAGCGCCATGTGGCCAGGGCTTTGGAGCGTCAACGTTTCGAGGCATACCGTGCCGAGGGCAGCAGCGATGTCTCGCGCTTGCTCAGCGGCTGCCTGATGACCTTGCATGACCACCCGCGTGGTGATTTCAATGGCCAGTGGCTGTTGTACGAAGTCGTGCATGAGGGCCGCCAGCCACAAGCGCTCGAGGAGCACGGCAGCGTTGCCGTCGAGCAGGATGGGGCGCTCACCCAAGGCTACCGCAACCGCTTCAAGGTGAGCCCCTGGGACGTATTCTTCCGCCCCGCGTTGGCCCACCCCAAACCGGTGGTGCCCCTGACTCAGACCGCACAGGTATGCGGCCCCGCCACGGAAGAAATCCACTGCGACGCCCATGGTCGGGTGCGCGTGCGCTTTTGTTGGGACCGCAGCGCCAGCCCCGACGAGCACAGCAGTTGCTGGATTCGGGTGGCCAGCGCCTGGGCCGGCAACCGGTATGGCGCCATGGTCATCCCGCGCATCGGCATGGAAGTGCTGGTCACCTTCCTGCATGGCGACCCGGACCAACCCCTGATCACCGGTTGCCTGCCCAACGGCAAGAATCACGTGCCCTACGAGCTGCCGGCGAACAAGACCCGCAGCGTGTTCAAGAGCCTCAGCTCCCCGGGTGGCGGTGGCAGCAACGAACTGCAGATCGAAGACCGCAAGGGCGCGGAGCGCATCTATATCCATGCCCAGCGCAACCTGGAACAAGTGGTGGGCAATGATCAGGCACGTCAAGTGGGCCGCGACGATCGGGTGCTGATCGGTGGTAACCGTTACCAGCAAGTGCAGGGCGAGCTGCACGTCAGTGTGGTCGGGGCCCGGAAGACCGAATTGCAGGCCGACGACTACTTGCGTGTCACAGGCAGCCAGCATATCCACCTCGGCGGCCACGGCGTATTGCACAGCGACCAGGACCTGAGCCTGCAGGCGGGCAGCCACCTGGTGCTCAGTGCATCAAGCTCGCTGACCCTGCGGGTGGGCGGCCAGTTTCTGATGATCACCGACGCCGGGATTACCAGCAGCGTGCCCATCGACCAGGGCGGCGCGCCTACGGCAGGCGCAGCTCTGCTGCAAGGGTTGCCGCAGCGCCCTGGCGAAACTGCCCAGGAGGCAGCAGGTCGGCTGATGGCCCTTCGCCCCCCTGTCGTTTCGGTTGCTCCCTCGCCTGAAGAGCGCACCCCGGTGGTGTGCGAAGCCTGCCTGCAGCGAGCCAAGGCGCACGCTGAACTGTCCATCGCCCGCTGACCCTCTGGAGCCTGTATGCAACCCACCGCCCAGCAATGGATTGAACACCTGAGCCTGCAAAGCCAGCAGGAAGGCCGCAGCCACCTCGACTTGCTGGTGGACGCTACCGCGCTGGATTGCCCTGTATGGGCTAGCCGCCTGGCGCTGCCGCAGCCCCTCGTCGAATGCCCACTGCTGGCCGCCACCCCGGAGCGCGCGCTGGCCACCCAGGGCCCGATCCTGCTGCGCCTGAAGTGGGCCGAGCCCAGCCACTGCGCCTGGATGGCCCAACTGCTCATCGCCCACCACCGCAACCCCTGCTACCTGGTCATCGCCAGCCGCTGGCCGCTGGAAAACCTGGCTGCGCAGCTCATGTACTTCACTCAGGGCGTGTGGGACGGTGGCCAGAAAAGCGGCATCTTTCGTTTTTACGACCCTGTGCTGTTCGGTGCGGTGCTGGAGCAGCTCCACCCTGGGCAAACCAGCCTGCTGCACGCCGGCATTGTCCATTGGCAGTGGCGTGACCGTGACGGGGTAGCTTGCCAAGTGTATGGGCTGGACCAGCCGCTGGCCAACAACGTGCTGCCCGACGCACCCCTGACCCTGAATGCGTACCAGATGGATGCTTTCGCTGCCTGGAGCCAGGCGGAGCGTTGGTGTCGGCAGCGCCTGCTGCGCTCGGGTGATTACGGCATCACCTTGCGCGAAGCACTGGCGCATCACGTATGGATGGCCCATATGGCTGCCCAACGTAACAAAGCCGTGGCGTTGGAACTGGATGCTTATGTCGACGAGTGGCTGGCACAGCACAGCGAATACAGCGCCCGCACCTGGCAGGTTTGATGAACGTTTCCTACCGATGGCTTGCGGCAGTGGTGATGGTGCTGGCGGGCTGCACGCCGAAGCCACCGAGCAAGCTGGGTGCGCCGATCGAGGGGCGTAACCATACGGGGGCGGCGATCAACTGGTTCATGGTGAACCGCAATGGGGGGCCGAACGTTGGGCCCTACGGTGGGGGAGGCAAGCAGAACTGCTGCGTGCTGTTGCCGGTTAGGTGGCAGCCGGGGTTGAAGGTGTTGGTGGAGTGGGAGAAGGATCCGAATGTCGGGGCGTCGCGATATTGGAAAGAGCGAATGTTTTCGGAGGCTTGGCATGAGCGAATGGCTGATCACCGAGCCAAATACACCCACCACAGCGCCTGGGTCGAGGTAGCGCCCTACGACAAGCTGGGTGTTGTCGATGTGCATTTCCTGCCTTGCGACAAGATCGCGGTGTCTGCGGTGGCCGAACTGCCTGGCATGAAGGGCTATCCCTTCGACTTCCCTTCAAACATGCAGGAGCCCGCCACATGCCCCGCGCCATGACTGATGCATTTATCCGCGTCATCCAGCTGCTTGCGCTGTTGGGTGTGGTGTTTTTGGTGGGTTGCACGCCGAAGCCGCCGAGCAAGCTGGGTGCGCCGATCGAGGGGTGGAACCATACGGGGGCGGCGATCAACTGGTTCATGGTCAACCGCAATGGAGGCTCCAATTTTGGGCCTTACATGGGCGGGCGAAGCCAAACCTGCTGCGTGCTGTTGCCGGTTAAGTGGCAG